>NZ_BCXD01000022.1 GCF_001894925.1 Rhodococcus rhodnii NBRC 100604
AGTTAGTCGCCGCGTCGAGCGCGAGTCCCGCATCGGCGGCCGAGCCACGCGAGACGCGAGCGAGCAAGGTGCCGTCGATCGGTGAGCGGTCGTCGAATCGACGTGCAGACGACACCCGCTGGCCACCGATCCAGTGATCGGTGCTCACCACGACGCCGTCGACGTTCGCGAAGTTCATCATGCTTGTCTCCTGGTTCGGGCACCGGACGGTGCGCCGGGGACGAAGGGGCTACGGGACAGAACCCGTCAGCCGAAATGCGATCCGCCGTTGACGTGCAGCGTCTGCCCGGTGACGAAGGACGATCCGCCGCTCACGAGATAGGCGACGGTTCCGACGAGATCGCCGGGGGTCTGCTCACGTTGCAGACAGCGCCCGGCGATCGCTCGGTCGCGCGCGCCGGGACTGCGGGAGTGCAGGTCGTCGTCGGGGACGTAGTCGGGTGCGATCGCGTTGACCCGAATGTCGTCGGGGCCCAGTTCGCGTGCGAGCGACCGGGTCATCCCCCCGATCGCGGCCTTGGCAGCTGCGTAGTGCACGACGTTCGCCAGGCCCTTGTACGCGGTCGCGGAGGACACGTTGACGATCGAACCGCCACTGCTCTTGCGCATCCACGGGACGACTGCGCGGATCGCGTTCCATGTGCCCTTGACGTTGATCTCGAAGCACGCGTCGAAATCGGACTCGGGGATCTCTTCGAAAGGCCCCCGCACCATGGTCCGGAAGTAGCCGGCATTGTTCACGAGGGCGTGCACCGCGCCGAACTCCTCGTACGCACGACGTGCCATCGCCTCGAGCGTGTCGACACTGCGCAGATCGACGTCGACTCCGATCGCACGAGAACCGTTCTCCCGCAACTGCGCAGCGGCCGCCTCGCTCCCCCGGAGATCGGCGACCACGACCGCCGCCCCCTCCCGCGCGAGCGCGGTGGCGTACGCCTTGCCCAGATGGACTGTCGCGCCCGTGACGACGACGACGCGTCCGTTCAGTGCACCCATTGCCTCCCCCTCCTGTCGTTCGTATCGTGCGTGTCGTACGTGTCGTACGTGTCGTACGTGTCGTACGTGTCGTACGTGTCGGTGTCGGTGTTCGTGTCGGACCCGTCCGTCGGGGCCGGGCCAAGAGGCTCGCCCGGCCCGGTGTGCATCGGGGCGCGGTGATCGAAACTGTGGCGCCCGGTCCAGCGCTCCACCGGTTCGGCATCGATTCCCAACAGATCGAGTGCTCGTACGACCGTGTGATCGACGATGTCCTGCACGGTGTGCGGACGGGTGTAGAACGCGGGAACCGGCGGCATCACGATCGCGCCCGACGCGGTCGCCTCGGCCATGAGTCGAATGTGCCCTGCGTGCAACGGAGTCTCGCGGAGCAGCAGGACGAGTCGGCGACGCTCCTTGAGCGTGACGTCGGCCGCCCGCACGAGCAGGTTCTCGTCGTAGGCGTTCGCGACACCGGACAGCGTCTTGACGCTGCACGGCGCGACGAGCATGCCTGCGGTGCGGAAAGACCCGCTCGAGATCGCGGCGGCGAGGTCGCCGTCGGAGTACGTGTGCGTCGCGAGCGCCGTCACGTCGGCGACCGTCATCCCGGTCTCCTGAACGATCGTCGCGCGGCCGCTCGACGAGACGACGAGATGCGTCTAGACACCGAGTGCCCGCAGCATCTCGAGCGCCCGGATACCGAGGACTGCGCCCGAGGCGCCCGAGATGCCGACGACGACGCGTCGCGAGGAGTCCATGTCAGCCTTTCGTCGTGGTGGGGAGGCAGAAGTCGAAGTCGCAGCCTTCGTCGGCCTGCAGGACGTGATCGCGGTAGAGCCGGGAGTAGCCGCGCTCGTCGCCACATGCGGGCGGCTGCCACTCCTCCCTGCGCCGATCGAGTTCCTCGTCGGAGACGAGGAGCTCGAGCGAGCGCTGCCGCACCGACATCCGGATCCGGTCACCGTCCCGAACGAGGGCGAGCGGGCCCCCCACCGCGGCCTCGGGAGCGATGTGCAGCACGATCGTGCCGTACGCCGTTCCGCTCATCCGCGCGTCCGAGATCCGCACCATGTCCTTGACGCCCTGCTCGGCGAGCACCTTGGGGATCGGGATGTAGCCCGCCTCGGGCATCGCCTCGGCGACCGGTCCCGCATTGCGCAACACGAGGACGTCGTCCGCGCGCACATCGAGATCGGGTGAGTCGATCCGGTCCGCCAGATCCTGCAGCGAATCGAAGACGACGGCGCGTCCTTCGCTCTCGAACAGCGACTCGTCCGCCGCCGAGCGCTTGAGGATCGCTCCACCGGGCGCGAGATTGCCCGAGAGCGAGACGATTCCGCCGACGACGGACACCGGTGTCGCCACCGGTCGGACGACCCGCTCGTCGCGCCACGGATCGGTGTCCGCGAGCACGTCGCGCCAGGTCGTTCCCGCCACCGTGGCGCAGTCGAGGTTCATCAGGTCACCGAGTTCGCGGAACACCGCGGGTACGCCGCCCGCGCGGTGGAAGTCCTCCATGTAGTGCTCGCCGGAGGGCTTGAGGTCGACGAGGACCGGAGTCGTGTCGCTCAGCCCGTTGAGTTCCTCTGCGGTGAAACCGAGGCCGAGACGACGTGCCATCGCGGTCAAGTGGATGACGGCGTTCGTCGAGCCACCGATCGCGAGCAGAACACGCAGGGCGTTGACGACCGAGTCCTTCGTGACGATCTCACTGGGCCGCACCGCGACTCGAGCGAGCTGCGTCGCGAGCGCCCCACTCGCCTCGCCCGCTCGGAGGCGGTCCGCGTGCACGTTCGGGATCGCCGCCGTGCCCGGCAACGACATGCCGAGGGCTTCCGCGATGCACGCCATCGTGCTCGCGGTGCCCATCACCGCGCAGGTGCCCGACGTCGTCGCGAGATTTCCCTCGACGGCGGTGATCTGCGGCTCCGTGATCTCGCCGGCGCGGTACCTGCCCCAGAAGCGCCGGCAGTCGGTGCACGCACCGAGCCGTTCGCCGTGATAGCTGCCCGTCATCATCGGGCCGGTGACCACCTGTACCGCAGGCTTGTCCACCGAGAACGCACCCATCAACTGGGCGGGCACGGTCTTGTCGCACCCGCCCACGAGCACCACCGAGTCCACGGGCTGGGCCCGCACCATCTCCTCGACGTCCATCGCCATGAGGTTGCGAAACTTCATCGACGTCGGATGGAGAAACGGCTCACCCAGCGAGATCGTCGGGAACGCCACGGGCAGCCCGCCCGCGAGCATGACGCCCCGCTCGATCGCCGCGACGAGTTCGGGCATCTGCCGGTGACAGTTGTTGAAACCGCTCTCCGACGTGGCGATTCCGATCGTCGGACGGCTCAGGGCGTCCTCGCCGTATCCCATCGACTTGGTGAAGCTGCGCCGCAGATAGGCCGCGAAGCCGGGATCGCCGTAGTGGGTGAGATTGCCCGTCAGACCCTGCGGCCCGTCCGTGGACTCGGTGCCGGTCATGCCGAGGCCCCGACCTTCAGCTCGTTGACCGCTCCCTTCGGCTGCTCGCCCGCGAGCGTGTCGAGCAGATTCTGCACCGCGAGATCGGCCATCGCACAGCGGGTCTCGACCGTCGCGCTACCGATGTGAGGCAGCAGGACGACGTTCTCTAGCGTCATGAGCGGGTCCTCCGCGGGCAGCGGCTCGGTGGTCATGACGTCGAGCGCTGCGCCTGCGATCGCACCACTGCGCAGGGCGTCGACGAGCGCCGGTTCGTCGATGAGCGTGCCGCGCGCCGGGTTCACGAAGAAGGCACTCTCCTTCATCGCCGCGAACTCGGCGGCACCGATCGATCCGGCGGTCGATGCGTCCAGCGGCACCAGCACGATGACGACGTCCGACTGCGCGAAGAGGTCGTCACGCGAGACGTAGCGGGCGTCGCCGGGCACCTCGCCGTCGATGGGTGTCCGGTTGTGGTAGGTCACGTCCATACCGAGCGCGTGCAGCACCGGCGCGACCTTCTTGCCGATCCGGCCCAGCCCGAGGATGCCGACCGTCTTGCCGTGGACGTCGGTCGTCAACGGGAAGGGGTTTCCGGCGACCCACTGGCCGGCGCGCACGAACCGTTCCGCGCGGGAGAGCCCACGCACCGCGTTGAGCACCGCACCGACGGTCAGCGCCGCGACGGCATCGTCGAGGACACCCGGGGTGTTGCAGATCTGGACGCCACGCTCGGTCGCCGCGGGCACCTCGATGTTGTCGTAGCCGACCGCGTAGTTGGACACGGTCTTCAGCGACGGCAGTTCCGCGAGTACCGACGCGGTCACCGGCTGCTTCACGGTCGTGAGCCAGCCGACGATATCGGCGTGCTCACCGACGGTCTCGGCGGTGAGCACGGTGGACGACGGCAGGGTCACCACGTCGTACTCGGCCTCGATGCGGCCGAGGAGATCGTCCGCGAGGGGCGCGGAGACGAGGACCTTCTGCTTGTTCTGCATGTTTGCTGCTCCTGTTGTTCGAGAGTCGGTCAGATCTGGTTCTCGGGAATCGTCACCGCGATCCCGTCGAGGCCCGCGGTGGCCTCGATCTGGCACGCGAGCCTGCTGGTCGGCTCGCACTCGGGGCTGAGCCCCACGAGGACTTCTTCCGTGGGATCGAGCGGGCCGGATGCGTCGAACCACTGCTGGTCGACGATCACGTGGCACGTTCCGCGGATCGCGCCGCCTCCGCACTCGGCGACGATTCCCTCGACGCCCTCCTGCCGGGCCGCCTCCATGAGGGTCAGACCCTCGTCGACGTCCAGCACGACCGCGGGATCACCCGACTTGTAGTGAAAGGTCGCTTTCATCCGATTCACCTGCCTTCACTGTGGTGGCGAGTTCACGCAGTCCGAGCGCGAACTGCCGTGGGCTTCCGAAGGCTTCGACGCTGACGAGTGCACCTCGGCAGCTACGACGAACGACGAATCCGCCGTCCTCGGTCTCCTCGACGCTGTCGACGACGCTGTCGGTCGCACCGACGAGACCTGCGATGCGCAGTTGGGTTCCGTACTGCTCCGACCAAAAGGTCTCCGGGCGGAGGGCCGGCGGCGGGGTGCCGGCGATCGCCGCTGCGGCGATGCGGGCCTGCGCCATCGCACTCGCGACGGACTCGACACCCGCCGACACGCCGGAGGCGGTCCGCGTGATCGCGACGTCGCCGATCGCATAGATGTCGGGATCCGATGTGCGACAGCACTCGTCGACGACGATACCCCGTGCCGTCTCGATACCGCTCGCGGCGGCGAGCTCGTCACGCGGGCACGCGCCGATCGCGAGGACCGCCCAGTCGACGTCCAGCGTCCGGCCACCGCGCAGCGCGATCTCGATCCCGCCTCCGGACTCGACCGCACCGCGCCCACCGGTCACGGCTGTGACTCGCTCGCCGAGAACGAACCGTATCCCGCTGTCCTCGTGGATCTTTCGAATCCGTTGCGCAGTGTAGCGAGACACCCGCCCCGGCAGCACATCGGCCGTCGACTCCACGACGGTCACCGAGCTCACCAGTCCCGAGAGCGAACTCGCCGCTTCGAGGCCGAGGAAGCTGCCGCCGATCACCGCGACGCGATCACCCCGACGTGGCGCCACGGCGAGAGAATCGTCGAGCGTCCGGATCGTGTGGATCCGGGACGACCCGGCCCACTCCGGGCGGATCGCATCGGCACCCGTCGCCAGGACCAGTGCGTCGTAGGCGATCTCCTCGCCCGCGGCGGTCCGCACGACCGACCCCTCACGATCGATCGCGACGACCGGATCACCGATCCGCACCGAGACGGACTTCGCTTCGTAGGCGCGCTCCGAACGGAGCGTGAGCTTCGCCGGATCGGTGGCACCGCCGAGAACGCCCTTCGACAGCGGTGGCCGTTCGTACGGGAGATGCGCTTCACCGCACACGATCGTGATCGGGTCGCCGTATCCGGCGGAGCGCAGCGCGAAGGCGACCTCGCACCCGGCCTGTCCCCCACCGACGACGACCGTTCCCGCTCGCGAGGCCATCAGAAGAACACCGTGAGCGACTTGGCGAGCAGAACGTTCTGGTCCAGCCGGATCTCGCGACGCGCCAGCCCGAACGATCCGTCCGCGCGGCGGCGCCACGTGTCGAACCGCTTGCCGACGAACAGGTTGACCTCGTCCTCCTGACGGTTCTGGTAGAGCAGCAGCTTCGATCGCACCGTCACCTCGCCGCTCGCAGGTTCCGTGCCGACGATCCGGACGTTGGTCACGAGCCGGGAGACACGCGAGACCGGCTCCTCGGACCAGTGCATTCCGGTGCGCAACTGCGCAACTCGCTTGGCGAGCGTCGACTTGTCCTCGTCGAACCACGCCATGTCCTCGCCTTGCCGGGTCGTCTCGCCGGTCTGGCGGCTCTGCACGTTGCGCACGAGCGGCATCCAGTAGACGAGATCGTCCTCGAGCAGGTCGAGCCATGCCGCGAACTCGCGGTCGTCCAGGAGATCGGCCTCCGTGTAGTACCTCTCCTCGATCTCACGGAGCAGTTCCGGAGTGGGCAGCGCCGGAACCGCGCTCGCGGGTGCGACAGAACCCGCGCCTGCCGCCGTCATCGGGTGTGCTCGCTCTCGGGCATCGGGATCTCCTTCCACGAGGACGCCTTCATGAACTGCGCCCACCGCCGGTAGAACGCGCGCGCGTTCTCTTCGTTGAACTCCCCGTTCTCGACGGCGTTGTCGAGTTCGGGCACGGGCCGCGCGTGACCGAGGCCCATCTGGTAGTTGAAAAAGAGTTGCCTCGACCGCCAGCCTTTGCTCGCCCGCGTGGCGTACGCCCAGTTCTCCATGTCGTCGGACTCGGTGAGGCCACCCGGGCCGGAATAGCGCATGTAGTACCGCCTCGCCTCGTCCTTCACGACCTCCGGCGCGTCCTCGTCGACGAGGAAGATCCGCCACATCTCCGTCTCGGTCGCGCTGATCGGGTGCACCCACGCGATCGTTCGCGGCTGCCGTCCGTGAAAAGACATGCTGGGAAAGATCGTTCCCACACTCATCGCGACGCGCATGTCGTCGCCGAGGCGCTCGACCCGGCTCTCGTGGACCTTGCGGTAGTACTCCTGCACCTCGGGGTTCTCACCCCAATTGCCCGAGACCCCGTCGTACTCCTCGTGGAAGGGCAGCTGCCCGATCACACCGTGGCCGTGCTCGGGGAAGCACAGCGTGATGCGGTTCCCGAAGCTGTCGCGGCGGCCTTTGCCGCTGGGACCGATTCCTACCGCATCGACCGAACGGTGGCTCACGTCGTGGTACAGATCGCCGATGAAGTTCTCCGGGATCATCTTCCAGTTCGCCTGGACCCGCCACTTCTGCACACCGCCGATGACCTCGGCGCCCCCCGGGCGCCCGTCGCGATAGTCGAGCGCGTAGTCGAGGTACAGCCGCATGTCACCGAGGTAGTCGAGCAGCGGCGGCGCCTCCTCGTCCCAGGACGCCCACACCGTGCCCTTGTAGATCTCGACGCGGGGAACCGAGATCAGTCCCCACTTCTTCTTGTCGAGTTCCGAGTGGTAGTGAGTGTCGTAGCCGGGAACGTTGTACAACTCGCCGGGCCGATCGACGAGACGACCGTCGGTCGAGAAGCTCCAGCCGTGGTACGGGCACGTGAAGGTGCGTGTGTTCCCCTGGTCCGACCGGCAGAGCTTCATGCCCCGATGTGTGCAGGTGTTGAGCAGTACGTGAATCTCCCCGGCCTTGTCACGCGTGAGGATCACGGGATCGGTTCCCATACGCGACTGGAAGTAGTCGTTGGGTTCCGGTACGAGACCGACGTGACCCACGAAGAGCCAAGCCCGGCCGAAGACGTGCTCGAGTTCCTGCTCGAATAGTTCGTCGTCGACGAAGATCTCGCGAGCGACGACGCCCTCGACATCGACATCGACCAGTTCGTCGATGGACTTCTTCATAGCGACTCCTTCGTGAGGGCTGTTCGCGAACGGACCGTGCGGTGCTCGGGCGATCAGCCCATGCCGCCGGTGCAGACGTATTTGATCTCGGTGTACTCGTCGAGCCCCCAGTGCGAGCCCTCCCTGCCGATGCCCGACTCCTTGACGCCACCGAACGGCGCCACCTCGGTGGAGACCGAGAAGTCGTTCATCCCGACCATGCCGAACTCGAGCCCCTCCGCGATCCGGGTGAGCCGTCGGTAATCGGTCGTGTAGCAGTAGGCGACGAGCCCGTACGCGGTCGCGTTGGCGCGGCGGACCACCTCGTCGTCGTCGTGGAAGCGCATCACCGGAGCGATCGGGCCGAACGTCTCGTCGCTGCAGCACCGCATCGCGTCGTCGGCGTCGAGCAGGACCGTCGGCGCGAAGAACGCCGGTCCGTGCTCGTGAGCGCCGCCGCCGCACGCGAGCGTCGCACCGCGCTCGACAGCATCGTCGACGAGCGACGACATCGACTGCGCTGCAACGGGGTTGATCATCGATCCCACCTCGACCCCGGCAACCGCGCCGTTGCCCACGGCGAGAGCGCGGACGCGAGCGACGAAGGCCGCGACGAAACGGTCGTAGATGCCGTCCTGGACGTAGATGCGGTTCGTCGCGACGCACGCCTGGCCGGCGTTGCGGAACTTCGAGCGCACGGCGCCCTCGACGGCCGCGTCGAGTTCGGCGTCGTCGCACACGATGAACGGAGCATTGCCGCCCAGCTCGAGCGAGACACGCTTGACGGTGCCGGCCGATTGCTCGCCCAGGAGCTTGCCGACCCGGGTAGACCCGGTGAAGGTGAGCTTGCGGACGAGTGCACTCGACGTGAGCTCCCCGCCGATCTCGCGTGCAGTGCCGGTCACGACGTTGAACACACCCGCGGGGACGCCCGCACGATCGGCGAGCCGGGCCAGGGCGAGCGCCGACAGCGGCGTCTCCTCCGACGGCTTGACGACCATCGTGCATCCGGCTGCCAGCGCGGGCCCGGCCTTGCGTGTGATCATCGAACTCGGGAAGTTCCACGGTGTGATCGCGGCGACGACACCGACCGACTGACGGATCACCTGGAGCCGGCGGTCCGCGCGATCGGTGGGGATCGTCTGGCCGTACGCCCGGCGTCCCTCTTCGGCGAACCACGTGAGAAAAGCTGCGGACGCGCCGATCTCGGCACGGGACTCCGCGAGCGGCTTACCCTGCTCGGCGGTGAGCAGCGCGGCGAGCTCCTCCTCGTGATCCGCAATGAGGTCCGCCCAGCGGCGGAGCACCGTCGACCGCTCTCCGGCGGTGCGCGCCCGCCAGTCGTTCCACGCGGCGTGCGCTGCCTCGATCGCGACACGTGTCTCGTCGGCGCCCATCTTCGGCACCGATCCGATACGCCTTCCGGTCGCCGGGTCGACGACCTCGACGACCTCACCCGAGTCGGCGGCCGTCCACCGTCCGTCCACGTACGCGCGGTCCAGTGCCGCGGCGGTGAGATCCACGTCCGTGCGGACGTCTGCTGCCAGTGTCACGTCATCAGTCCTTCGAAAGAGTGCTGTCCTCACATCGCGCGAGAGAACGAGTTCGGATGTGCGGCGGCGACCGCGGTCAGCGCGTGATCCACTCGCGCAGGTCGATGGCGGCCGCGCCGGGAATCACGGCGCGCTCGGGACGATCCGACGCCCGCGCCGCGATCGGAGCCGTCGCGACGATCCCCATGCGCGCGGTCGTCCCGGTGTCGGTGAGGCGCTTGTTCACCGGATTCCCCTTCCCACCGGAGATCACCACGAGGTCCTCGTCGGCGCGGAACCATGTCGCGATCGCACGTTCGACGGCCTGCGCGTCGAACGGATCGACATCCCCGTCGACCACCACGACGAGCGTGACATCACGGTGAGCCGCGAAGGCCGCGAGCACCGTGTCCTTGCCGTCGCCGTCGTGCGCGGTGTCGACGGACACCACGACGTGGAACTTGTTGAGCCCGCCGCCGGTCACGTTGATCGCCCGTACCCCGGGGATGCCGCCGCGCATCGCGGTGAGCATCGCGGGCTCGTTGGGCAGACCCATGAGCAGCAACTGCTCGGACGATCCCGAGATCATGCCCTGGTACACGGGATCGCGCCGGTGCGTGACGGCGTCGATCCGCACGACGTGGCGCTGCGTGACGCCTTTGTAGAACCCCGCGAACTCCGCGAACGGCCCCTCGTTGCCACGCTCGTTCGGCAGTACGTGCCCTTCGAGCACGTACTCGGCACGAGCGGGCACCATGAGCGAGTTCGTGACGCCGCGCACGAGTTCCTCAGGCCGCCCGCGCAATCCGCCGGCGATACCGTACTCGTCGGCCCCGAAAGGGACCGCCGACCCCGAGGTTCCCGCCGCGAAGCGCAGCGGCGCATCCACACCCACGACGATCGAGACCGGCATCGGCAGGTTCTGTTCCTCGTAGGCATCGAGGATCCGGTGCAGATGCCGCGGGACGATCACCATCCGCAGTTCACGCGGCCCCTTGACCTGCATCCGGTGGTACGACAGATTGCGCTGCCGTGTCTCGGGATGCTCGGCGGTGACGATTCCCGACGTGATGTAGGGGCCACCGTCGTGCTCGAAGTGGGTGAGGACGGGCAACGCGGTCAGGTCGACCTCGTCGCCCGTGCGCACCGTCTCGTGAACGGGCGCATCCGTCACCTCGATCGGCGAGATCGGACACGACAACGCCCGCGCGTAGCGATCCGTGAGCGATCCGGCGGTCACGCCCAGCGCGAGTGCCACCCGTTCGCGTGTGGCGTCCGTTCCGATCACGACGCTCGCACCGCGGTGGCCGACTGCGCGGAACATCAGCGCGGGGCCCGCCGTCACGTCGGCCCGATGAGCGATCGCCGCGAGCTCGTGGTGCGCCGCGACCGTGCGGTCGACGATCGCGAGTTCGCCTGCCGCATCGAGCCGTTCGATCTGCTCGCGCAACGACGTCACCGCTGCCGTCGTTGTGGTCGCCGTGTCCGAGTTTGCCGTCGTGTCCGAGTTCACCGCTGCCATTTCTGTCACCTCACACCACAGCGCGATCCTGCTCGGGAACACCGAGCAGTCCCATCACCCGCTCGTATGCGGCCTCGACGGCCGGGTCGGTCAGGCTGCGGGGATGCTCGGCGTCGATCGTGATGTGGTCGAGAACGCGGCCGGGCCGCGCGGACAACACGATCACCGATGTCGCGAGCGAGATCGCCTCCATCACGTTGTGGGTGACGAACACGATCGTCGAACGACGTTCCAGCCACAGGTCACGCAGGAACAAACGCTGCGTGCGCGCCGTCATCTCGTCGAGCGCGGAGAACGGCTCGTCCATGAGCAGCATCGCCGGCTCCGTCGCGAGCGCGCGGGCTATCGAGACTCGCTGCTGCATTCCGCCCGAGAGCGCCGCCGGGTAGAAATCGCCGTAGTCGGAGAGGCCGGCGGCAGCGAGGTACTCGGAGGTCTGCTGCTGGAACGGAACCCGCCTGTTCTGCGACCTGGCCGCTCTCGTGATCTCGAGGTTCTCCTGGACCGTCCGCCACGGCAGCAGCCGGGCGCGCTGGAACACGAATCCGATCTCCTCGGGCGACGGCGCGTCCAGTAGTCCGCTCGTCGGCTTCTGCAGTCCCGACAGGATGTTGAGGAGCGTCGACTTGCCGCTGCCGGAAGGGCCGAGGATCGCGACGAACTCACTGTCCCCGACGGTGAAGGAGATGTCGTCGAGCACCTGCAACTGTTCTCCGCCGGGAACCGCGAAGCTCTTGCACACGCCGTCGAAGGTGATGATGGGTTCAGGCACGCTGTTCTCCTTCCTCGATCACGGTGGACTTTCCTCCGCCGAACTTGCCCATCGGGCGTTCGCGCCACAGGAAGGCGCGCCGCTCGAGCGGCCGCAGTACGACGTACTCGAAGAGAGCGACGAAGATCATGAAGCCGATCGTCCAGGCGATCACCGCGGTGAGGTCGTAGAGCTGGAACGCCCGGTTCACCTGATAGCCGACGCCGTCCGAGAGCCCGAGCAGCTCGATCATCACGACGTACTTCCAGCAGACACCGAACGCCTGTCGTGCCGCCGTGATCGCCGGCCCCGCGAGCTGCGGGAGGATGACGTGCCGGAACTGCGCGTAGCGGGAGTAGCCGAAGACCTGCGACATCTCCTGCAGATCGGTGTCGAGTCGTTTGGTTCCCTGCCAGAAGTTCACGGCGATCATCGGCACCGCGAGGTATCCCATCGCGATGATGGCGCTCGACTCGTTGAGGCCGAGCGCGATGAGGATGATCATCGCGATGAAGATCCCCGGCTGCGACATCCCGGTGACGATGAACAGCTCGAAGAACGACTCGCCCTTGCGCGACCGCCCCATCGCCGTTCCGATGAGGAAGGCGGTGACGTACGCGATCGCGAATCCGCCGAGCACGCGGCGGACCGTGAGCCACATCTGCTCGTAGAACTGTGAGCCCGTCAGCAGTTCGTACAGCGCACCGAGCGTGTCCGGGACGGTGGGCAACACCGAACTGAGGACGGTGGTGCTCGCGACGACCCAGAGCAGCAGGACCGTGAGGAGAAAGGCCAGCCGAAAGATCATGGCCGAGCCGAGGATCCGTGAGATCAGCGACGGCGCCGACTCGTTCTCCGTGGTCCGCGTGCGCTCCGTACGAGGGCTCGTGTCCTTGGGCGCGGTAACGGTCACGACTGCTCACCTCCACCGTCGAACAGCACCATCGTGTCGATGTCGTGCTCGCGCTGCAGCAGACCGATCTCCCGCGCGCGCTCGAGTTCCTCTTGCGCGAAGGTCAGGTTCTCCTCCGTGTAGGCGGGAATGAGCAGGGGCGCGAATCGCTCGAACAGCAGGTCGGTGCCCTCGGGCGCCGTGAGATTCACCGCGTCCGCGTTCGCCTCGTAGATCGACTTGTCGGAACCGGCGATCTCCGTGGCGCGCGCGGCGAGGCGCTGCATGAGGTCCGCATCGTTCTCCTCGAGCCAGTCCGATCGCGCGGCCCAGTTCTGCGACGGCGCGAGCGACTGTCCCGCTTCCTCCCAGTAGTGCGCGGTATGGAACAGCTCGCGGTAGCCACCCTCGGTCAGCATGCGCGTGGTGTTCGGCTCGTATTGGGTGATCGCCTCCATCTCCCCGGTGTCGAGCAGACCCTGGAGCAGTCCGCCCGAATCGGCGAGCATGAGCCGATAGTCCTCCTCCATGTCGATCCCCATGTCCTGCAGGACGAAGTACGACTCGGAGTAGACGCTGACGGTCCGATGCAGCGACGCGACCGGCTCGCCGAGAAGGTCCTCGGCCGTCCGGTACGGCGAGTCCTCCTCGACGATCATCGACGAGTTGGCGGCCCAGGTGGGCGAGATGCCGACGACGTCGTGACCCTGTTCCTGTGCGGAGGCGAGGTTGACGATGCTCATGAAGCCCATGTCGATGTCGCCGTTGGTGAGAGCGATCTGGGCGGTCTTCTGCGCCATCGGCTTGTACTCGACCTCCACGCCGAGTTCGTCGCCGGCCTGCTCGAGCGCCTCGACCATGAGGGCCGCGATCCCGACATCCGAACCGCCGACCACGACCTTGGGTCCGCTCGACTCGGATTCGGCGGAGCCGCATGCCGTCAGGGCCAGTACAGTGGCGACCCCGACGCCGAGTGCGCGCAGACCACGGCCTGTACGGGGTGTGTTCTCAGGAGCCATGTGTGGGCCTTTCCTGACCGATTGGTTGACTCTGCCCCGCGCTCGTCGAACGAAACCCGGATTCGGCTGCTTCGGCGAATTCCGGTGCGAGAGCGGGCGTTCGACGGCAGTTTCCGTGATGTTCGGGTGGTGGTCACCGCCGTTGGGACAACCATAGGATCGAGATCACACCTCGCGAACGCTCCCCGTTGGACAATTTCGGAGACGATCTGTCGCCTGCTCGGACAGTTGCGGGTAACGCTGCAGCGCGGCGAACCACAACTCGGCACGCGCGGTGGGATCGCTGAGCATCTTCCCCAGGAGTCGTTCGATACGACGGACCCGCGAGCGCAGCGTGTGACGGTGAACGCCGAGGAGATCCGACGCGGTCTCGACATGTCCGTTGAGGCCGAGCCACGCGATGAGCGTCCGGCACAGGTCGCCGGCGCGTTCGCCGTCCGCGACCTCGATCGGCGCGAAGATGCTCGCCGCGATGTCGCCGTCGTCGGCCGCCACGAGCAATGCGGAGTACGTGGGCCCGACCCGGCTGCCGACCTCGAGAACCCCCATGCTCGTCGCGGCCGCGGCCGTCGCTGCGCGATCGGCCTGCTTGAGCGCCTGCTCGGCGTCGCCGATCCCACGAGCGACCGCGATTCCCACGGAATGCCGGCTGGCATGCACGAGGGTCCGCTCGATCGCCTCCGCGTCGAGGTGCCGCTCGCTCATGAACATCGCGAGCCGGCTCTTGTACCGGGCGACCAGGACGTTGGATCGGTAGGCCTCGACGTCGCTACGGATCGCGTCGATCTCGGGTTTCGGAACGTGGATCACCGCGACGGCGATGCGCCCCGACGCAAGCGGCCCCCCGAACAGGACGGTCATCTGTTCGGGGGGCAGGAGGTGGTTGTCGAGGATCATCACGAGTGCGTCGAGCCGACGCCGCTCGGCGAGAGTACGGGTCGCTTCGAGCTCGAGTTCGAACCCCAGCACCTCGGCGGCGATCGCGCCGACGCGATCGCGTGGCCCCCTGTCGTCGGGCATCCCCCCGACGACGAGGGTCCCCAGGTGGCGGGACCTGCCGCCGAGCGGAAGCACCTCGATGCGCTCGCCGTTCGCGATGACCGAGGCACTGGCGAAGGTGCCGGAATCGCGAGTGCGGGCGAGCACGTCGGCGACATCGGCGAGCCGGTCGACCGCAGCGCGCGGTGCGACGGTACGGACCACGCCGACCGGAGAGAGCAGCGCGGCCCACCCGCCACCCTGCTCGGCCAGCGCCGCGACCAGAGCGTCCGCACCTCCTCGGAGCGCGGCCCTCGTGAGCGCCTCCCGGATCCGGTTGTCGCGGGCCTCCACCGCGTGGTCACGCTCGGCGATGACATCCGCTACCGCCTTGGTGACGGCGATGAACGGTGTCGGCGAGGCGATTTCGAGAAGCACGAGATCCCAGCGCCGGCACGCCTCGACGAGTTCGACCGGAACCTCGTCGTGGCTCGGACCCAGCCCGAACCCGATTCCGACCACTCCGACCTTCGCGAGTCGCTCGACGTACCCACCGAACTCGCGGCGTTCACGGAAGCGCATTCCGGTCGTCAGCAGGATCTCGCCACCGTTGAGGTACCTGGTCGGGTCCTCGTGCTCACTGGTAGCCACCCACGAGATCTCGGTGTCGAGACGCTCCTGCCCGACGATCACCCGAATGCCGAGACGCACATCCTCGACGACGCTTCGCAACGTTGAATCCACCACACAACCTCCAGTTTGTCCGGCGAGGATAACCAGAGACCGCGGAGTGTGCATTCCGGCGAATCGGACATCACAGTCGGAGTTGCTCGCTACTCGCCGGTAACTCGACGGCGGTGTGCTCCCCCAGTTCGGGGGGCGCACTGCGATACCGCACGGGCGTGTGCGACAACGAGATCGGGTTCGCCACCTGACGCACGCGCGCCGCGCCGACCTCGACGACCGGCTCGTTCCCGATCCGATCCGCGAACGCGATCGCCTCGGCGACGTCGTTGACCGGGCCGGCCGGGATTCCGCGCGCAGTGAGAACACCGAACCAGTGCTCGGCCGTGTTCGTGCGCAACGCCGCCTGAAGAAGCGGTGCGAGTTCGCCGCGATGCGCGACGCGGTCGGCATTCGTCCGGAAACGATCGTCGCCCGCCGATTCGCAGAGCCCGAGAACGTCGCACAGGGCGGCGAACTGACGGTCCGTGCCCACCGCCAGCGCGAGTGGGCGGTCCGCCGTGTCGAACAGCTCGTACGGAGCGATCGACGGATGTGCGTTGCCGGACGCCGTCGGGACCACCCCCGCTCCCAGGTACGCCGATCCCTGATTGACGAGTGAGGACAACAGCGTCGACAGCAGATCGACGTCGACCCGCTGCCCCTCGCCCGTGCGGTCACGATGCCGGATCGCTGCGAGAACTCCTGCCAGAGCGTGCATCCCGGTCAGCACGTCGACCAGCGCGACACCGACCTTCGTCGGCGTGTCCGGGTCCGGCCCGGTGATGCTCATCAATCCGCCCATTGCCTGCGCGAGCAGGTCGTAGCCGGGCAACTCCGCCCCGCCGGCGCGGCCGAAGCCCGTGATCGCGCAGTACACGAGACCGGGCCGCACGGTCGACAGGCGTTCGTACCCGAGCCCGAGCCGCTCCATGGTGCCCGCCCGGAAGTTCTCGACGACGATGTCGGCGCCGGCGACGATCCGCAGCGCCTCCTCGCGCCCAGAGGGATCCGCGAGGTCGAGCACGACCGAGCTCTTGTTCCGGTTCACCGCGGTGAAGTACGTCGCGGTGCCGGCCTCGTCGCGCGGCGGAGCCCACGCCCTGGTGTCGTCACCGACCCCTGGGCGCTCGATCTTCACGACGTGCGCACCCATGTCGGCGAGCATCATCGTCGCGTAGGGCCCCGCGAGCACCCGGCTGAAATCGGCGACGACGAGCCCGTCCAGTGCCCCCGCCGTCATGCCCGGAACGCCGCGTGTCCGGTGAGGGCCTTGCCGATCGACAGCAGGTGCATCTCGCTGGTGCCCTCGTACGTCAACACCGACTCGAGATTGTTGGCGTGGCGCAGTGCCGGGTACTCGAGGGTGATACCGCTCGCACCGAGCAGCGTCCGGCACTCCCGGACGATGCGCAGGGCTTCACGAACGTTGTTGAGCTTGCCGACGCTGATCTGCTCGGGCCGGATGGAACCCGAATCCTTCAGTCCTGCAAGGTGAAGAGCCAGCAACATGCCCTTGCCGAGTTCGACGGTCATGTTGGCGAGCTTCTCCTGCGTCAGCTGGAACGCAGCGAGCGGGCGATCGAACACCTCGCGGTGTTCGGTGTACTCGAGTGTCGCCTCGAGCGAGTCGCGGGCGGCGCCCAACGCACCGAACACGATCCCGAAACGTGCTTCGTTAAGGCACGAGAGCGGAGCGCCGAGACCGCGTGCCTCGGGCAGTTCCGCCGACGCCGGAAGCCGCACCCCGTCGAGCACGAGTTCCGAGGTCACGGACGCGCGCAGCGAAAGCTTCCGGGAGATAGCGGACGCCGAGAAACCCGGAGTGTCGGTCGGGACCACGAAACCCCGCACGCCCTCGTCGGTCTGGGCCCAGACGGTCGCGACATCCGCGAGACTGCCGTTGGTGATCCACATCTTCGAGCCGTCGAGCACCCAGTCGTCACCGACCCGCTTCGCACGGGTGCGCATTCCGCCCGGGTTCGATCCGAAGTCGGGCTCGGTGAGGCCGAAGCATCCGATGGCGTCGCCGGACGCGAGCCGCGGCAGCCACTCCTGCTTCTGCTCCTCGGACCCGAAGCGATGGATCGAGAACATCGACAGCGAACCCTGCACCGAGACGAAGGAACGGAGCCCGCTGTCGCCTGCCTCGAGCTCGAGGCAGGCCAGCCCGTAGCTCAGTGCGGTGGTGCCGGCACAGCCGTACCCGTCGAGATGCATCCCGAGCAGCCCGATCCTGCCGAACTCACGAGCGAGATCACGTGGCAGCGAACCCGATTCGAACCACTCTGCGATGTGCGGCCGCAGCGTCGTGTCGACGAACCGGCGAACCGTCGACGCGATGTCGCGCTCCTCCTCACCGAGGAGCGAATCGATGTCGAGCAGGCCGAGCGGGGTCCTGGTGGCGGCCGGTGATGCCAGTGTTGCAGTCATGGCGAGGCGTCTCTTTCTGTGATCAGGGAGCGACGGTGGCGAATGCACTGCGCAGCACCGCGAGCCCGTCGTCGAGCAGGTCGTCGGAGATCGACAGCGGGGGCAGGAACCGCAGGACGTTGCCGTAGGTCCCCGCTGTGAGTGTGAGCAGACCGTTGCGATGGCAGTACGCGTTCACCGCTGCGGTGACGGTGGGATTCGGCGTGGCGGTGCCCGGTTCGACGAGCTCGACCGCGATCATCGCGCCACGTCCACGGACATCACCGACGACATCGTGGGACGACGCGATCTCACCGAGCGCGAGGAGCATTCGGTCACCGATCTCACGAGCTCGGCCGAGAAGCCCCTCCTCGCGAATCGTCTCGAAGACGGCGAGGGCCGCTGCGCAGGCCACCGGATTACCGCTGTAGGTTCCGCCGATTCCGCCGGGAGGCGCGGCGTCCATGATGTCGGCCCGGCCCGTGACGGCGCCGATCGGCATACCGCCGCCGAGCCCCTTCGCGGTGACCAGCATGTCGGGTACGACGGATTCGTGCTCGCATGCGAACCACTCACCGGTGCGCCCGATTCCCGTCTGTACCTCGTCCGCGACGAACACGATTCCGCGGGCGGAGCAGAAGTCGCGCACGCGGGTGAGGAAGCCGGGCGGCGGAACGATGAAGCCACCCTCCCCCTGGATGGGTTCGAGTACGACGCACGCCACCGAGTCGGCGCCGATCTGCGCGTCGATCAGCAGTTCCAGCTGAGCGAGCGCTTCGTCGGCGGCGTTCGCCGGCCCACTCGGCCACCGGTACGGATACGGCATCGGCGCCCGGTACACCTCGGGCGCGAAGGGCCCGAACGCGTGCTTGTACGGGCGATTCTTCGCCGTCATCGTCATCGTCATCAGCGTGCGGCCGTGGAAGGCGTGATCGAACGTCACGACGGCGGAGCGGCCGGTGAAGGCCCGCGCGTACTTGATGGCGTTCTCCACCGCCTCACTGCCGGTGTTGAACAGCGCGGTGCGCTTCTCGTGGTCGCCGGGGGTGAGGGCGTTGAGTTCCTCGGCGACCGCGACGTATCCCTCGTACGGGGTCGCGAGAAAGCAGGTGTGGGTGAACGACCGCGCCTGTGCATCCATTCGCGCGACGACGCGGGGCGCCGCGTTGCCGACCGTCGTCACCGCGATGCCGCTGCCGAAGTCGATGAATCGGTTGCCGTCGACATCCTCGACGATCCCACCCGACGCCGCTCCGACGTAGACGTCCGCCCCGCTGAGCAGCCCCGCGGGTACGGCGCGCGAGCGTCTCGCGGCGAGGTCGCGCGAGCGTTCGCCCGGCAACTCGGTCGCGATGTGGCGGGACTGCGGGGGCGGCTCGCCCGCGTCCGGTCCGGTGGGTACCACCTGCACTGCCGGGGTCACCTGCACTGATGTCATGCGTCTCCTTCGCGGTTCGTAGGGCCGACTCTAGGAGTGCGCCACCCGACCGCGAACCCTCCGAAGTGGCCGATGACGGGGGCGATCTTGTACAGCACGGACGGTCGACGGACTGCGTCGTCTCCGTCCGCGACCTTCCGGTCCGGCGCACAGGTTAGGCTTTCCTCATTCGGAAGGAGTTTTTCTGTGCCCACCCCCATGACACGGCGACTCGCGGTGGCCGCCCTGGCCGCGACGACGGCGATCGCCCTCGCTGCCTGCTCGTCGGACGACGCCGACACCTCCGCGGCGCCGGGCGGCGACGGCTATCCCGTCACCATCGCCAACACCTTCGGTGAGACGACGATCGACGCGAAGCCCGAGACCATCACGACCCTCGGCTGGAACGCCGAGGACATCGTCTACGCGCTCGGCGAGACACCCGCGGCGATGCCGCGGCACAGCTACGGCGCCGAGGAGAACGGCGTCATGCCGTGGCTGCAGGATCGCTACGATCCGTCCGCGACGACCCTCCTCGACACCGAGAACTCGACTCCGGTCGAGGCGATCGCGGCCGTCGGCCCCGACGTGATCCTCGCACCCTACGAGGGCTTCGATCAGGACACCTACGACAAGCTCTCGGCGCTCGCCCCGACCGTCGCCTACCCCGGCGACGCGTGGCAGACGTCGTGGCAGGAGCAGACCGAGATCGTCGGCGAAGCGCTCGGCAAGTCCGACGAGGCAGCCGAACTCGTGCGGGGTCTGGACGACACGCTCGCCCGGACGGCTGCGGAACACCCCGAGTTCGAGGGCAGGACGATCTCCGTCATCGACGTCTCGCAGCCGGGCACCGTGAACGTCTACATGCCCACCGACGCCCGCGTCCAGCTGCTCACGTCGCTCGGGTTCACGCTCGCGCCCGGCGTGCAGGCGCTGGCCGACGCCGCCGAGGACAAGACGTTCTTCACGGAGATCTCGGCCGAGAACGTCTCCGACGTCGACGCCGACGTCGTGATCGCCTTTTCCACGACGGGTACCGACCCGACCACCAGCCCCGCCCTCGCGGGTCTCGGGGCCACCGAGCGCGGCGGACTCGTCCCCATGACCGACACGAAGATCGTTGCGGGCCTGAGCCAATCCAGTGTGCTCGCGACTCCCTGGGTGCTCGAACAGATCACGCCGATGCTCTCGGAGGCCGCGCAGCGCTGACCCGCTCGCAACCTCGCGAACCGACCCCGACGTCGCGCCTTCGGGCGTAGCGTGCCCGTCAGGCACCGACATCGGGGTCGGTTCGTACGTGCTGGAGGAATCATGTCGCAGAGCGTCGGTGGTTACGACAGCGCGTCACGCGCCGACATCGGCCACGCCGTCCTCTACGCCGCCGCGGCGGCGCTGGGCGGCTTCATGTTCGGCTACGACACCGCCGTCATCAACGGCGCCGTCGGCGCGATCCGGGATCACTTCGAGATCGGGGCCGGCGAAACGGGACTCGCGGTCTCGCTGACCCTGCTCGGCGCCGCACTCGGCGCCTGGACCGCGGGCCGCATCGCCGACCGCATCGGCCGAATCCGGGTCATGCGCATCGCCGCGATCCTCTTCGCGATCGGCTCGCTCGGTTCGGCCTTCCCGTTCAGCATCATCGACCTCACGTTCTGGCGATTCATCGGCGGCACCGCTGTTGGTCTCGCCTCCGTGATCTCTCCCGCCTACATCGCCGAGATCTCACCCGCCCGCATCCGTGGCCGGCTCGGTTCGATGTATCAGCTCGCGATCGTCCTCGGCATCGCCGTGTCCCAGCTCGTCAACTACGCACTCGCCTCGGCGGCGGGCGGCGCCGGCGAGAACCTGCTCGGCATCGACGCCTGGCAGTGGATGCTCGCGATCGCGGCGATCCCGTCGCTGCTCTATCTCGTTCTCACCGCGACGATCCCGGAGTCGCCACGCTTCCTCGTCGCGCAGGGCAAGCTCGACCGGGCGCGCAAGATCATCGCCGATCTCGAGGGGGGCGACGAGGCACGCGTGACGGCACGGATCGACGAGATCCGCGAGTCGCTCGGCGCCGAGCGTACCCAGGTCAGCGTGCGCGCGTTGTTCTCGAAGATCACCGGCGTCCGCGCGCTCGTGTTCATCGGCATCGGGCTCGCGATGCTGCAGCAGTTCGTCGGCATCAACGTGATCTTCTACTACTCGTCGACGCTGTGGCAGGCCGTCGGCTTCGGTGAAGACCGCTCGCTGTTCATCAGCGTCGTGTCCGCACTGGTCAGCATCGTCGGCACCTTCGTCGCGATCGCGATGATCGACCGCGTCGGACGAAAACCGCTCCTGCTCGTCGGCTCGCTCGGTATGACGATCTCGCTCGCGACCGCCGCCGTGTGCTTCCACTCCGCGGAGATCACCCGCAACGCCGACGGCGAGACCGTCGCGACGCTGAGCGGCGCGAACGGGACGATCGCCCTCATCGCCGCGAACGCGTTCGTGTTCTTCTTCGCCGCGTCGTGGGGCCCGGTCGTCTGGGTCCTCATCAGCGAGATCTTCCCGAACCGCGTGCGTGCCGCCGCGGTCGGCGTCGCGACGGCGTCGAACTGGATCGCGAACTTCGTCGTCTCCTCGACGTTCCCGTCGCTGTCCGAATGGAACCTCTCGACCACGTACGGCATCTACGCGCTCATGGCGCTCGCGTCGATCCTGTTCGTCGTGAAGGTGGTACCCGAACCGAAGGGGCGGACGCTCGAAGAGGACGGCTGAGCCTCAGGCTCCGACGGGGCCCGCGGTCCCCGCACCGCCGCTCGTCTCGGCGACCCAGTCTCCGATGCGACGTGCGATGTCGTCGGCGGTGAGCCCGAGCCGCGCGTGGATCCGGTCCCGCGAGGCGTGATCGAGGAACTGCTGCGGCACACCGAGTTCGCGAGTCGGGGTGCACACACCCGCGGCGCGCAGCGCCGACGAGACCGCCGACCCGGCACCGCCGTGCACCCCGCTGTCCTCGACCGTCACGACGAGCGACGCATCGGCAGCGAGCTTGACGACGGCCGCCGGAACCGGCAGCACCCACCGGGGGTCGACGACGACGGCGTCGATACCGCGAGACGCGAGCCGCTCGGCAGCACCGATCGCCGCCGACGCGAACGGGCCGACCGCGACGACGAGCACTGCACCGGCACGCTCGTTCGGGCTGTGCAGTACGTCGACGACGCCGTCGAGCCGCTCGATCGCGGGGATGTCGTCGCCGACGGTGCCCTTGGGGAACCGCAGCGCCGTCGGGCCGTCGCCGACCTCGAGCGCTTCACCGAGCTCTTCGCGCAGGCTCGCGGTGTCACGCGGCGCCGCGACCCGCATGCCGGGAACGATGCCGAGCAGCGAGAGATCCCACATCCCGTTGTGGCTCGCGCCGTCGCTGCCCGTGATGCCGGCGCGGTCCAGGACGAGGGTGACGGGAAGTTTCAGGAGCGCGACGTCCATGAGCAGTTGGTCGAACGCGCGATTGAGGAAGGTCGAGTACACCGCGACGACGGGGTGCATCCCGCCGAGCGCGAGACCCGCCGCGGACGTCACTGCGTGCTGCTCGGCGATACCGACGTCGAACATCCGGTCGGGATAGTGAGCGCCGAATTCGGCGAGCCCGGTCGGGCCCGCCATCGCTGCCGTGATCGCGACGACGTCCTCGCGCGTCCGGGCGCGGTCGATCAGTTCCGACGAGAACACGGACGTCCAGTCCGGGGCAGCAGCGGCGATCGACTTGCCGGTGATCGGATCGATCACACCGGTCGAATGCATCTGATCGGCTTCGTGGTTCTCGGCGGGCGCGTAGCCCATCCCCTTGCGCGTCACGGCGTGGACGATGACCGGTCCGCCGAACGCCTTCGCCCTGCGCAGCGCCGACTCGAGCGACGCGAGGTCGTGGCCGTCGACCGGACCGAAGTACTTGATACCGATGTCGGTGAACATCACCTGCGGGCTGACCGCGTCCTTGAGGCCTGTCTTCATCCCGTGCAGGACGGAGTAGGCCGCGCGGCCGACGAACGGCAGCTCGGTGATCATGCGGCGGCCGCGGTCGAGCGCACGCTCGTAGCCGGGCTGGAGCCGCAGCGACGCGAGGTGATCGGCGAGCCCGCCGATCGTGGGTGAGTACGAGCGGCCGTTGTCGTTGACGACGATCACGAGCGGACGATCGCTGCCCGCGGCGATGTTGTTGAGCGCTTCCCAGCACATGCCGCCGGTGAGGGCGCCGTCACCGACCACGGCGACGACGTGATCGGAGCGTCCCTGCAATGCGAACGCCTTCGCGAGACCGTCGGCGTACGACAGCGCCGCCGACGCGTGCGACGACTCGACCCAGTCGTGCTCGGATTCGGCCCGCGACGGGTAGCCCGACAGGCCGCCCTCCTTGCGCAGTCCGTCGAACTCGTCACGACGGCCCGTGAGGATCTTGTGGACGTAGGCCTGGTGCCCGGTGTCGAAGAGGATCGGCTCTCGCGGCGACTCGAACACGCGGTGAATCGCCATCGTGAGCTCGACGACTCCGAGATTCGGACCGAGATGACCACCGGTCGCGGACACCTTCTGGACCAGGAACTCACGGATCTCCGCCGCGAGCTCGACCATCTCGTCCGACGTGAGCCGGCGCAGGTCGTCAGGCGTCCCCACTCGACCGATGACACCCAACGAGATCGCTCCCTCCGTCACGGCATGCGGGCCACACCCGCGCACACTCCGATGCTGCCGCCTCGGCAGTTCCCCACAGTCTACGAGCAACCGGCGAGTGCGACACATCACGGCGACCACTCCGAGGTGAGCGCGTCGACCGCGGGGTGGGCGCCGAGATCGCCGCCGACGATCAGAACGGAAGGACGTGCCACGCGGCGAGGAGGAGCAGAACCCCCAGGCCCAGGTCGAGGACGAAACAGAACTCGGTGAGCGAACGCGGAACGACCCGGCCTCGGATCCAGTAGATCGCGTCCCACACCGCGTGCCCGATCGCCGCAGCCGCAGCGAGGTACACCGACACGAGCGGAGCGGCGAACATCGCCGCCAGCGCGAGGCACGTGAAGCCGGCGAAGGCCGCTGCCTGCAGGACGAACTCGCGTACGTCGATCCGTGATCGGCGCAGCAGCCCCACCACCGTGAATCCGGCGGCCGCGACGATCAGCACGAGGGTGGGATCGAGTCCCGCGACACCTGCGGCGACGACCGCGACCGACGCGAGGGCGACCATCGGCCAGCCACTACGCGGGGAGCCCACCGACGCGGCGGCGAGATAACACATCGCCGCGGTCACGATGATCATCGACGTGACGTGCGGATCGGGCTCGCCAGGCGATTTCACGAGGAGAACGACGAGGGCGACGAGTGAGGGCCACCGTGCGAGGAGGTACCAGAGGACGGGGTGCCCGGCATGGTGGCGTGCGGGCGTTGCCGTGCGGGAAGTCGTGGATGTCATGACTTCGAGTCTCGAGTCCGCCGCCGCTCGTCGACCCCGTGCATCTGCCGTGACCGGTCGTGCACCTGTCACGGCCGACCCGTGCGGATCGCGCGAGCCTTCCGGGATCTCCACTGCCGGGTCCCCCGGCTACAGCCAGCCGTTCTCGCGGGCCACGCGCACCGCGTCCGAGCGGCCGTCGGCCTCGAGCTTGCGTGCAGCCGTGCCGAGATGATTGCGGACGGTCCCCTGCGACAGTCCGAGCGTCCGCGCGATCTCCCGGATCGATGTCGTCCGCGCGGCCGCGCGCAGCACATCCGTCTCGCGCGGCGTCAACGGTGTCTCCGGGGCGGTGAGTGCCTCTGCCGCGAGGACCGGGTCGACGTAACGCTCGCCCGCATGCACTCGCCGCACGACCTCCGCGAGCGCGCTGCTGGGCGCACCCTTGGCGAGGAACCCTCGCGCACCCGATTCGAGCGCGGGCCGCAGCACGTGCGGACGACCGTGACCGGTGAGGATCACCCCGGCACATGACGGCAGCACACGGGCGAGTTCGGCGATCACACCGAGCCCGTCGAGCGACGGCATCTGGAGATCCACGACCGCGACGTCGGGCCGGTGCGCGAGTGCCGCGTCGATCGCATCGTGGCCGTTTCCCGCGGTCGCGACGACGACGAGATCGTCGCTGCGTTCGAGCAATCCCGTCAGGGCGTCGCGGATCATCGCGTCGTCGTCGGCGAGGAGAATCCTGATCTGCCCTGTCATTCCTCCTCCTTCCGAGCGGGCGACACATGAACCTCGAAGCCGCCGCTGGTGGCACGCCCGGCGGCCAGGTGCATCCCCACCTCGGCGCACCGGGCGGCGAGTGCTCCGAGCCCCGTTCCTCCGGAGTGCTCGGCATCGACCTGCCCGCCGTCGTCGGCGACCGTGAGGCTCGGGGCGTCGGCACCGCCGCCCACTCGGATCGTGACGTGGCGAGCGTCGCTGTGCCGGACCACGTTCGTCACCGCTTCCCGCAGCACCGCAGCGAGCAGTGCCGACACTCGCTGCGGCATCCGGTCGAGCAGGGCGGGTTCGGCGACGACGGTGACGCCCGTCCCCGCCGAGGCCAGGACGGCGCGCGCCGCGTCGATCCGGTCTCGCAGGTCTCCCGCGGTGTCCTGGTAGACGGCCCGCCGTGCTTCGGCGAGCGTCGACGCCGCCATCTCCCGGATCGTCGATCCGGCCTGCTCCGCGCGCGCCGGATCCGTCCGCACCAGGGCCTCCGCGAGTTCCGCTTCGAGCGCGATGACGCCGAGCCGATGCCCGAGGACGTCGTGGAGTTCGCGAGCGACCCGAAGCCGTTCGCGGGCGACCGCGAGTTCCGCGCGGGCGTCGCCACCCGCGTGTGCCGCCGCCAGCAACCGCAAGAGCCACACCGCGATCTCACCCGTCAGCCACACTCCGAGCGCACACCCGAGCGTCACGACGACCGCCGCGAGAGTGCCGCCACCGAACACGACCGCGCCGAGCGCCGCCGCGGCGGCGAGTACGCCCGCCGCGACCAGGCCGGCGACCCGATGCACCAGCGCACACGCCGCTGCCGCCGCACCGGCGAGCCAGGCCCACGGGTGACGGTCGTCGACCGCGGCGAGCGACACCGGAGCCCACGCCGCCGCCGTCGCGGCCAGCAGGGCACCGAGCGCCCACCACTCCGTACGCCGTCCGGCCGACGGAGCGGTGGCGAGCCACAGCACCACTGCCAGCGCGGCCGCGACCGGGGCGAGCACCGCACCGAGCGCGAGACCCGCCGCACCACCTCGCCACGCGAGTCCCGGCAGCACAGCGACGAACACCGACCCGACCACCACGACGAGAAAGACCCAGACGACGTGCTCGGGCCGGACGCCCGTGCCGGGAGCGTCTCGCCCCGTCCTTCGCTCGCCCACAACGCTCCTCTCCACCACCAGGAGAACTGCCGTCATCATGGCCGAGGGCTACCTCGTGCGCGGTGATTCCGCATTCACCGACACGCAGCGATGAGTTGTCGCCGTGGCATCGGTCTCCACCTCTCGTGGCGGGAAATCCACCCCGTCCGGCAGAAAAACGACTTGCCCGGCTCCACCGCGGTCGGCAAGGCTGAGAGCACACGGACGCCCGCACCTGCACGGCGCCGGTTTCTCTCACCCGCCGCCCGCCCGACGAAGGGATACCCCATGCACGCCGACGGCCTCGCCATCGAGACCCACGGCCTCGTCAAACGCTTCGGCGACACGCTCGCTGTCGACGGACTCGACATGTCCGTTCCGATGGGAGGCGTGTACGGCGTGCTCGGTCCCAACGGCGCGGGAAAGACCACGTCGATCCGGATGCTCGCGACATTGCTGCCCATCGACGGCGGTACCGCGCGCGTCCTCGGCCACGACGTCGCGAGCGATCCCGAGGCAGTCAGGAGCCGCGTCGCGCTGACGGGCCAGTTCGCCTCGCTCGACGAAGACCTCACCGGAGTGGAGAACCTCAACCTGCTCGGCAGGTTGTACGGGTACTCGCGCCGGTCGGCACGCAGCCGGACGGACGCGCTGCTGTCGGCGTTCGGGCTCGAGGATGCGGCGAACCGCCAGGTCAAGAACTATTCGGGCGGCATGCGCCGCCGGCTCGACATCGCCGCGTCGATCATCGTGACCCCCGAGCTGATCTTCCTCGACGAGCCCACGACCGGACTCGATCCCCGCAGCCGCAACCAGGTGTGGGACATCGTGCGCGCGCTCGTCGCCGGCGGAACGACGGTGCTGCTCACCACGCAGTACCTCGACGAGGCCGATCAGCTGGCCGATCGCATCGCGGTCATCGACCAGGGCCGCGTCATCGCCGAGGGCACCGCGGGCGAACTCAAGGCGTCCGTCGGCTCGGGCGCCCTCCACGTACGCGTGCGCGACGCCGCACATCGCGAGAACGCGATCACGATCGCGACGCGGGAACTCGGGGCCGAGGTCGTGCGCGAGGCCGATCCGTTCGCGTTCACCGTGCGCTCGGACGACGCGCCGCGCATCGCCTCGACCCTCACCGCGCTCGACGACGCAGGCATCGCGGTGGGCACCTTCGCCCTCGGCCAGCCGAGCCTCGACGAGGTGTTCCTCGCGCTGACGGGGCATCCCACCGAGGACTCCGCGCCCAGCACCACCGACCAGCACAGCACGAGTCTCGAGGAGAAGACGGCATGACGACGACCCCCGCCCCCACCCGGGACGCATCGGTATCCGCGGTCGCGGACGTCCTGCGCATGCCCGAACCGCGTCCCGCGCGCCCGTCCGCGCTCTCGACGTCGATGGCGTTCGGTCACCGCGCGCTGCTGAAGATCAAGCACGTCCCCGAGCAACTGTTCGACGTGACGATGTTCCCGATCATGTTCACGCTGATGTTCACGTTCCTGTTCGGCGGTGCGCTCGCGGGATCGACCGAGGCCTACGTCCAGTTCCTCATCCCGGGGATCCTGGTCCAGACCGTCGTCATGATCACGATGTACACGGGCCTGACGCTGAACAAGGACATCGAGAAGGGCGTCTTCGACCGCTTCCGGTCGTTGCCGATCTGGCGGCCGTCACCGCTGGTGGGAGCCCTCTTCGGCGACATCGTTCGCTACACGATCGCGTCGATCATCGTCATGATCCTCGGCCTCGTGCTCGGGTTCCGGCCCGAGGGCGGCCCGATCGCCGTTCTCGCGTCGATCGCCCTGCTGCTGCTGTTCTCGTTCAGCCTGTCGTGGGTGTGGACGATGTTCGCGATGCTCATGCGCACCGAGCAGGCGGTCATGGGCGCGTCGATGTTCATCCTGTTCCCGCTGACCTTCGCGAGCAACATCTTCGTCGATCCGGCGACGATGCCGAGCTGGCTGCGCGCATTCGTCGACGTCAACCCGATCAGCGCACTGGTCACCACGATCCGCGCGTTCTGCGCAGGCGAGTTCGACGGCGGCCAGCTCTCCGTCGTGCTGCTGTGGTGCGCGGGCTTCGTCGTGCTCTTCGGACCGCTCACGATGCGCCTGTACAACCGCAAGCACTGACCGGCCCGGCAGGGCTCACCGCACCAGCAGTGCCACGCATTCGACGTGGTGCGTGAGCGGGAACGCGTCGAACGCCCGGATGTGTTCGGCGCGGTACCCGTGCTCCGTGTACAGCGCGAGATCGCGGGCGAACGACGCGGGGTCGCACCCGATGTGCACGATTCGCTCGGGTGCGGCGTCCGCGACCGCGGCCACGACGGCCTTCCCCGCACCGGAGCGGGGCGGATCGAGGATCACGGCGGTCGGCTCCGGGGTGAGCGCGGCGAACGCGCCTTCGACACGTCCGGGGTGCAGCCGGATCTGTGCGAGATCCGCGAGCGCCAGGACTCCGAGGCGGTGCGCCTCGGGCGACGACTCCACCGAGTCGACCCGCCCGACCTCCCCCACCTGCGGCGCGACGGCGGCGGCGAACACCCCGACGCCGCCGTACAGATCCCACACGATGTCGCCGGGCGTCGGGGCCGCCCATTCCGCCACGAGCTGCGAGTAGGTCTGCGGTGCCGTGCGGTGCGCCTGCCAGAAGCCCGTCGGCGCGAGCGTCCATTCACGCGACCCGACGCGTTCGACCGCCTCGCCACTGCCCAGCACGACCCTCTCGTCACGGGGCCGGCTCTCCGCGGCGCGCCGGGCGGCGGCGCCTCGCCGGCCCCGATCGAACCGCGCGGTGCGGCTCAGCCGCGGCGGGGCGATCTCCACGACGTGACGAGCGTCGTCGGAGTCGAGCGCGATCGCGATCTCGGCACCCGGGCGCCACTGCCGCTCGCCGATCCCCTCGTACGCGCTCGCGAGCATCTGCGGGCAGCGCAGGTCGGCGACGATCTCGTTGCTGCGATACCGGCGGTGACCCGCCCGCCCCTGCTCGTCGACGCCGAGCCGCACCCGGCGGCGCCATCCCGTCGTTCCCAGGCCACCGGGCATCTCCTCGACGCCGATCTCGCGATCGTCGCGCGCGATTCGCGACAGCAGATCCGACACGACCCGGCTCTTCATGCTGCGCTGGAGTTCCGGTGTGGCATACGAGAAGTCGCAGCAGCCCGCGCCTCCCGGGCCCGAGATCGGGCACAGCGGATCGATCCGATCCGGCGACGCATCGAGGATCTCGGTCACCTCCGCTCGGCAGAACGAACCGCCGCGGTCCTCGTGCACGCGCACACGCACACGTTCGCCGGGCAGGCCGTGGCGCACGAACACGACCCGGCCCTCGTGCCGCCCGACGACGAAGCCGCCGTGGCCGGGACCGCCGAGGGTCGTCTCGAACTCGGCGCCGAGCCACGAACTGCCGGTCATCGACGCTCCTCGTCGGGTCGGTTCCGGCCCGTGCCGGATGGATCGAAGCCCCGGCGACTGGCGCCGGGGGTGCTGCGGGGATCGAGCGGTTTCGACTCCCGCGACGACTGCAGCTGCCACGGCACGCTCGTGACCATGACGCCGGGCTGGAACAGCAGCCGGCTCTTGAGCCGCAGCGCACTCTGATTGTGCAGCAACTGCTCCCACCAGTGCCCGACGACGTACTCGGGAATGAACACCGTCACGACGTCGCGGGGCGAGTTCCGTCGCACACGCTTGACGTAGTCGAGCACCGGCCGGGTGATCTCGCGGTACGGCGACTCGACGACCTTGAGCGGAACCCGGACGTCGCTCTCCTCCCACTGCCGCACGAGCGCGCGGGTGTCGGCGTCGTCGACGTTGACCGTGATCGCCTCGAGCGTGTCCGGCCGCGTCGCCCGCGCGTACGCGAGCGCGCGCAGCGTCGGCATGTGCAGCTTCGAGACGAGGACGATCGAGTGCGTGCGGCTCGGCAGCACGCCGTCCCACTCCTGGTTCTCGAGTTCGCGGGCGACGTTGTCGTAGTGCCGGCGAATGAGCTTCATGACGACGAACACCGACACCATCGCGACGATGGCGATCCACGCGCCCGCGGCGAACTTGGTGAGCAGAACGATCACGAGGACGGTCGCCGTCATCGCGAGCCCGGTCGCGTTGATCAGCCGCGAACGGTGCATCCGGCGGCGTGCGGTGGGGTCGCGCTCGTCGCCGAGCGCGCGCGTCCAGTGGCGGATCATGCCCGTCTGGCTCAGCACGAACGACACGAACACGCCGACGATGTAGAGCTGGATGAGGGCCGTCACCTCGGCACCGAACGCGACGACGAACGCCATCGCCGCGAGCGAGAGCGACAGGATGCCGTTGCTGAACGCGAGCCGGTCGCCGCGCGTGTGCAGCTGACGGGGCAGGTAGCGGTCCTGCGCGAGAACCGATCCCAGCACCGGGAAACCGTTGAACGCCGTGTTGGCCGCGAGCACGAGGATCAGGGCCGTGACGCCCGCGATGAAGTAGAACCCGGGCGAGAAGCCCGCGAAGACGGTCTCGGCGATCTGCGTGATGAGCGTCTTCTGCTGGTAGTTCTCGGGGGCGCCGACGAGTTGCGCGGCGGGATCGTGCGCGTACACGATGCCGATCTTCTGCGCGAGCACGATGATGCCCATGAGGAAGACGATCGCGAGCGCACCGAGCATGAGCAGCGTCGTCGCGGCATTGCGCGACTTGGGCTTCCGGAACGCCGGCACCCCGTTGCTGATCGCCTCGACACCGGTCAGCGCGGCACACCCCGACGAGAACGCCCGCGCGATGAGGAAGGCGAACGCGATGCCGTACAGATGCGAGTCCTCCGCGACGAGCTGGAACTCCGACGACGGCGCGCGCAGGTCCTCCCCGAAGACGTAGGTGCGCGTCAGCCCCCAGCCGAGCATGATCAGCATGCCGCCGATGAACGCGTACGTCGGGATCGCGAAGGCCGTCCCCGACTCGCGGATACCGCGCAGGTTGACGGCGGTGAGCAGCGCGATCGCCGCCACCGCGAACAACACCTTGTGCTCGGCGACAAACGGGATCGCCGAGCCGATGTTGGAGGCCGCCGCGGAGATCGAGACGGCGACGGTGAGAACGTAGTCGACGAGCAGCGCACTGCCGACCGTCAGGCCCGCGTTCGGCCCCAGGTTGACCGTCGCCACCTCGTAGTCGCCGCCGCCCGACGGGTACGCGTGGACGTTCTGCCGGTAGCTCGCGACGACGACGAACATGACCGCCGCGACGGCGAGTCCCACCCAGGGCGAGTACGCGTACGCCGAGATTCCCGCGATCGAGAGCACGAGGAAGATCTCCTCGGGCGCGTACGCGACGGAGGACATCGCATCGGACGCGAACACCGGGAGCGCGATGCGTTTGGGAAGCAGCGTGTGCCCGAGCGTGTCGCTCCGGAAGGGGCGGCCGAGCAGAAGCCGCTTCACGGCGGTCGAAACCTTTGGCACCGGCAAAGCGTAAGCCCGACCCGACCCCGCGTGGTCGGCAGGAGAGCACGTGTCCGAATCGCAACGATTGCGCAGATCACGGCCCCTCCAGCGTCGAACCGCGCGCACGATCGGGGTAGGTTCACCTCCCGTGCTCTCGAACCCCCACCGGAGGACAGCAACGTGTACGTCGTGATCATGGGGTGCGGCCGGGTGGGCGCCTCGCTCGCGGACGCACTCTCCCGCCTCGACCACGAGGTCGCGATCATCGATCGTGACCCCGAGGCGTTCCGGCGACTCGACCCCGCGTTCGGTGGCCGGACCGTCGTCGGAATGGGGTTCGATCGCGACATCCTCGTCGAGGCCGGGATCGAGCGGGCCGACGCGTTCGCCGCGATCTCCTCGGGCGACAACTCCAACATCATCTCGGCCCGTGTCGCACGCGAGACGTTCGGCGTCCAGCGCGTCGTAGCCCGCATCTACGACGCCAAGCGCGCCGCCGTCTACGAGCGCCTCGGCATCCCCACCGTCGCCACCGTCCCGTGGTCGACCGACCGCTTCCTCGGCAGCCTGACGCAGGACTCCGAGCTCGCGAAGTGGCGCGATCCGTCCGGGACCGTCGCCGTCACGGCACTCGCGCTCCACGAGGGCTGGGTCGGCCGGCCGCTCACCGAACTCGAACGCACGACCGGCGCCCGCGTCGCGTTCGTGATCCGGTTCGGCGAGGGCATCCTGCCCGGTCCCAGGACCGTCGTCCAGGCGGACGATCAGGTGTACGTCGCCGCCGTGTCCGGGACGGTCGCCGAGGCCGTCGCGCTCGCCGCCGCTCCCCCGCCCGAGGATCAGTGAGGTGCCGCAGATGAAGGTCGCGATCGCCGGAGCCGGAGCCGTCGGACGCTCGATCGCACGCGAACTCGTCCGCGGCGATCACGAGGTCATGCTCATCGAGCGCAAACTCGACCACGTCGAACCCGCCGCCATCCCCCAGGCGACATGGATCCACGGCGACGCGTGCGAGTTGAGCCTGCTCGAATCGGCCCGTCTCGAGTCGTACGACGTCGTCATCGCGGCGACCGGCGACGACAAGGCGAACCTCGTCCTGAGCCTGCTCGGCAAGACCGAGTTCGGGTTGGGGCGCGTCGTCGCCCGTGTCAACGATCCCCGCAACGAATGGCTCTTCGACGACGCGTGGGGCGTCGACGTCGCCGTCTCCACTCCCCGCATGCTCGCCTCGCTCGTCGAGGAAGCGGTGTCGGTCGGCGACCTCGTCCGGCTCATGACCTTCCGGCAGGGCGACGCGAATCTCGTCGAGATCACGCTGCCGGACACCACGCCCCTCGCGGGCAAGCCCGTGCGGCGTCTGCGGCTTCCCCGCGACACCGCGCTCGTCACGATCCTGCGCGGCGGACGCGTGATCGTCCCCGAACCCGACGACCCGTTCGAGGGCGGTGACGAACTACTCTTCGTCGCCAGCGCCGAGGTCGAGGACGAGTTGCGTGCCGTCGTGCGGCTCGGTCACCCGCCGGAGCCCGGCACCGACTGATCGCGCCGCGCGGGAGTGTCCGCGGGTGGCGGTTCGACGGCACGGTCGGCGCGGCGCACCGCCCACACCGTCACGAGCAGCACGATGCCCGTGAGCGGCCACCCCATCCCGATTCGCGCGACCGCGAGCCATCCGGTGCTGTCGGCGTCGTACAGCTGCGACTGGACGACATAGCGGGCACCGAACACCACCGCCCATGCGGCGGTCGCGATGTCGTACGCGCGGACGGCGCGCTTGTTCGATCGCCACAGATTCCTGCTGCCGTTGAGATAACCCCACACGACGCCGACGAGCGGCCACCGCACGAGGATCGACACGACGAACGCTCCGGCGTAAAGCAGCGACGTGTAGATGCCGAAGAGGAAGTACCCCTTCGCGTCGCCGACCCGCCACGCGATGAAGACCGAGATCCCGACGCCGATGAATCCCGAGATCGCGGGCTGGACGGACTCGCGCCGGACGACGCGCCACAGCAGGATCGCCGTCGCGAGGCCGAGCGCCGCCCAGATCGCCGCGGTGAGATTCCACACGGCGTTGGCGGGAACGAAGATCAGGATCGGCAGCGACGAGTACAGCAGACCGCCGAGGCCGCCCATCTGATCGAGGAGCGTGGGTTCACGCGACTCACCGGACGTGCCGGGGTCGTCGGGGCGACGGTGGGCCTCGGAGCGGTCTCGGGGTGTCTCGGTCACGTGATCGAGGGTGCCATACGCGGCGAGTCAGGAATCGTCGCGCAGCTCGTAGTAGGGATTGAACATGACCTTCCGGCCGTCCTTCTCGCCGATCCGGCCGCGCACGAGGACACGCTTGCCGGTCTCGATACCCGGGATCCGCCGACGGCCGATCCACACCAGCCGGACCTCGTCCGTGCCGTCGAAGAAATCGGCCTCGACGGCGGGATTGCCGTTCTTCGGAAGAGCCTCGACGCTACGCAGCCTGCCCAGCATCGTCACCTCGTCGCCGCGGCGGCAGTCGCACGCGTGGGTGGCGCCGGAGGTCTGCGATTCGAGAGCCAGCTCCTCGGCGTCGCGCTCCTGGACGTCCTCGGTGAGTCGGCGGGTGAGCCGGCGGAGATAGCCGGACGCGGCGGAAGCCATTTCTGCTCCTGAAGCGACATACGAGTCGCTCACGACGTGGGGAACTTCGGGTCCGTGTGGACTGATGCCACTCTAATCCTGCTGGGGCGCATCCACCACACCGGTGCGCGGCGCCGTCGGCGGGCAGGGCAGGATCGGCGGCATGGTCACGGCACTCGCACTTCCGGGCACCGGATCCGACGCCCTGTTCGCGTACCGCGCGTTCGCTCCCGCGATGCGCTCGCGCGGGGCCGCGGTCGTCTGCGCGAACCCGGGGCGAGGTGGTGTCGTCGCCGCTTATCGCACGGCGATCCGCGACGCGGTGCGCCGCGGACCCGTTCTGCTGTGCGGGATCTCGCTCGGCGCCGTCGTCGCCCTCGACTGGGCGCGCGAGCACCCCGAGAACGTGCGTGGCGTCCTGGCAGCGCTGCCCCCGTGGACCGGGGACCCGGACGGCACTCCCGCCGCGGCCAGTGCGCGGCACACCGCCGCCGCACTGCGCACCGAGGGGCTCGGCGCCGTGTCCGCGGCGATGGCGGCGTCCAGCCCCGCGTGGCTCGCCGCGACGCTCACGCGGTCGTGGCGCTCGCAGTGGCCCGCACTGCCGGACCTGCTCGACGAGGCCGCCACCACGCGTGCTCCCGGCGCCGACGAGCTCGCCGCGCTCACGGTGCCCGTCGCCGTCGCGGCGGCGACGGACGATCCTGTGCATCCCTACGCGGTCGCACGCCGGTGGCTCGCGGCGCTTCCGACCGCGGCGGCCGAGTACGTCACGCTCGACGACGTCGGCGCCGATCCGTCGGTCCTGGGATACGCCGCTGCCGCGGCGCTCGACCGCATCACACCGCGCCGCAGGTGACGCCCGGCGCCGGTGGCGGTACCGCGGGCGACCGAACTTCTCAGTAGCCGAGCTGCTCAGTAGCCGAGCTGCTGCATCGCCGAACCCGAGTCCCCGCGCCGCGGCGGACGAGGCTGCTGCGCAGGCGGCTGGGGCTGCTGCACCTGCGGCTGCTGGGCCTGTGGGGGCTGCTGCTGGGGCACCGGGCTGCCCTGCGGCTGCTGCCCGCCCGCGAGGTGGCGCGGAGCGCCCTGCCCGGTTGCGGGCGCCTGTGCGGTCTGCTGCTGCTGTGCCGCGCGTGCCTGCTGGTCCGCCATCTGCTGCTGATGGGCCGTCGCGAGCTGATCGGCGAGCGCCTTGGGCAACACGACGGGAAGCGGCGTGCGCACGGGGTGCGGTTCCGTCCCGCGCCGCACGACCGTCTCGCGGAGCACGCCGCGCGCGAGGGTCGCGAGCTGCGAGTCCGCCGCATTCGCCCCGGCCGGACCCGCGGCGACGACGCGAACCATCCAGCGATAGCCGTCGGCACCGATGAAGCGCAGATCCCCGCCCTGAGTGGTGGCGAAGACCTCACGGCCCCACGGGCCCGTCTCGACGCTCACGGAGGCCTTGTCGGCGCGCAGCGAGTCCGCGAGCTCGCCCGCGACCTCGCGCCACTGCCCCGGCGACTTGGGTGCCGCGTACGCGGCGACCGTGATCCGCCCGTGCGGAGTGGCGATGTGCACCGCCTGCGGCGCGCCGGCCTGGGTCATCTCGACCTGCACCTGCGCGCCGTCGGGCATCGGCACGAGCACCGACCCGAGATCGAGTCGCCCGGCCGCGGGATCGACGTCCTCGGGAATGTCCTCGACGTCGTAGGGGCCGCCGTCCTGCGGCTGCGCGTCGTCCGCGGAGAGCGCCTCGGTGCCGGCGTCACCGGCGGCGGAGGCCTCCGCCGCATCGTTCTTCTTTCGGCGTCCGAACATCGGTCACGCTCCTTCGGTGTCGGTTCGAGTGTCGTCCAGCGGCGCGGCCGCGTGCAATCCGGCGTGCCCGCCGCTCGATCCGTATCCGCCGGCGCCGCGGCTCGTCTCGTCCAGCTCCGCGACCTCGACGAAATCGACGAGCTCGACCCGCTGCACGACGAGTTGCGCGATGCGGTCGCCCCGCTCGATGACGATCGGCGTCTCCGGATCGAGATTGATCAGGCACACCTTGATCTCGCCGCGGTATCCCGCATCCACGGTCCCCGGGGTGTTGACGATCGACAACCCCGTGCGTGCGGCCAGCCCCGATCGCGGGTGGATCAGCCCCACGGTGCCGAACGGCAGCGCGACCGCGACACCGGTGCCCACCATCACGCGGCGGCCGGGTTCGATCGTCACCGAGACGGTGGCGTGCAGGTCGACGCCCGCGTCGCCCGGATGGGCTCGGCACGGGAGCGGAAGGCCGGGATCGAGCCTCGTGAGCGCTATCGGGGGCTGCGTCGAGGCGGGCGGTGCAGGGAGGTCCGTCACGTGGATCGAGACTACTCGCAGCCACCCCCTATCCTGGATTCGTGCCCGACACACCTTCGCGCCCGAACCGGTCCGCTTCCTCGACCGCGACACCGTCGCCGCTCCGCTACTCCGAGCGCCTGTGGGTGCCGGTGCTGTGGTGGCTCGCCGGTCTCGGCATCGCGGGTCTGCTCGCGGCCGAGGTGCACATGGGCGCGCCCGGTCTCCGCGCCTGGCTGCCGTACGTTCTGCTGCTCCCGATTCCGGTCGCCGTCCTGATCTGGATGGGCCGCTCGCGCGTCGAGGTCCGCGACGGCGACGACGGCGCGCCATGGCTCCACGTCGGCGACGCGACGCTCCCGGCCTCGGTGATCTCCCGGGCCGCCGTCGTCCCCGCGAGCGCGAAGAGCGCCGCACTCGGACGCCAGCTCGATCCGGCCGCGTACGTCCAGCACCGGGTCTGGGTGCGCCCGATGGTGCTCGTCGTCCTCGACGACCCCGAGGATCCGACGCCCTACTGGCTGTTCAGCTCGCGTCACCCCGATCG
>NZ_BCXD01000023.1 GCF_001894925.1 Rhodococcus rhodnii NBRC 100604
CCGTCGTCGTACCGGTGAGTGGTCGGTGCCGGTGAGAGTGTCGCCCTCAGGCGCAGTCGCGGCACAGCATGTCGTTGCTGTCCTCGTCCGCCAGCCGGCTGCGGTGATGGACCAGGAAGCAGCTCGAGCACGTGAACTCGTCCGCCTGCTTGGGTACCACGCGCACCGACAGCTCCTCACCCGACAGATCTGCACCGGGGAGTTCGAACGATTCGACGGTCTCGCCCTCGTCGACGTCGACGACGGCGGACTGAGCTTCGTTCCGACGCGCCGTCAGCTCCTCGAGCGAATCCGCCGACACCTCGTCGGACTCGCTGCGGCGCGGGGCGTCGTAGTCGGTTGCCATAGTTGTGCCTACCTCTTCTTGTCGTTCCTGCCCCGGCGTGGGCTCCCGCCGGCGCGTGGTGAGCGAGCCGCTCGGCCCTGTCGACGCCCCTGGTCTCCGAGGAGTGCCCGGCAGTCGGGGCCCCTGCTCGACCACGACTCGCGTCGTCCCATGAATCGGGCGGGCAGACAGTAGCCCACCGCGCTCGGTGCCGGATATCCGGGCCGTCACCCCCACGAACGCGCCGGTCACAGCGGTTGTTCCCGTCGAACCGGGGTGAGCTGCGACACGCCGCCCGGTGCGTGGCGAACGGTTGTCCGCCGACCCGGGGCGGCGCTCTAGAGTAGGAGCGCGCAGCACCCCGCTGCGGCAGGGCACGCGCGCGGCGCGCACCGACCGAACGAGAGGCGACTCGGGTGGTTTCACTCATCACGGAAGGCAGTGCGACCGACGATCAGGGCCGCCCGTTCCGCCGGCGGCGGATCGTGCCGATCGTCGTGCTGCTGTGCGTGTTCGCGCTCGTCGCGGTCGTCGTGTGGATCCGAGTGCTCCAGCACGAGGAGCAGGCGGCCCAGGCCGTGGCGTGCAACGCTCCCCCGCCCGCGACCGATCCCGCAGCGCCCACCCTCGGCGAGCACGTCGACAGCGACGAGCTGGCCGACGTCACTCCCGCGTCGCCGTCCTCGACCCAGGTCCGCGTCTACAACGCGAACGGCGAGGCCGGGCAGGCCTCGACCGTCGCGTCGGAACTGACCAACTACGGATTCACCAACGCCCCCGACGTCCAGGCGGGCAACGACCCGATCTACACCGACCAGAACCTGCAGTGCCAGGGGCAGCTCCGGTTCGGGCCGAACGGCGAGTCGGCAGCGAGCGCGGTCTGGCTGCTCGCCCCCTGCGCCGAGCTCATCCGCGACGAGCGGCAGGACGCGACGGTCGACCTCGTGCTGGGCACGTACTTCCGCAACCTCTCCCCGAACTCGGACGCGCAGGAGGTGCTCCGCGCGCTGCAGGAGACGGCGCCCGGCGACGGTCCCGCACCGCTCGATCCCGATCTGCTCGCCGCAGCGCGCGCCGGCCGCTGCTGACCCGAACCGCCCGGCGGACGGCGCCGCTCACGCCGGGATCGGCGCGTCCGTCCCGAGTTCGGTGAACACCTTCGCGAGTTCGTCGGCGATACCCGGTGCCGCCGCGACGACGAGCCGTCCGTCGCTGCCGGGCGCGGTCGCCGCCGGGACGCGCACCGCCGCTCCCGCCTCCTCGGCGACGAGCGCGCCCGCAGCCCAGTCCCACACGCTCAGACCGTGCTCGTAGTGCGCGTCCGTACGTCCCGACGCGACCATGCACAGGTCGAGCGCCGCGGAGCCGATGCGCCGGATGTCGCGCACTCGCGGTAGCAGCGCCGCGACGAGTTCGCCCTGACGTGCCCGACGCGCCGCCGAGTAGGCGAATCCGGTGGCGACGAGAGCGAGCGAGAGATCGTCGACCGGGTTGCACGTGAGCGCGACGCGCTCACCCGCCGCGGTGATCGCCGTGGCCCCCGAGCCCCTCGCCGCGCAGTACACGGTGTCCGCGACGACGTCGACCACCGCGCCCGCGACCGACACTCCCCCGACCTGCGCGGCGACCGACACCGAGTACGCGGGGATTCCGTAGAGGAAGTTGACCGTGCCGTCGATCGGGTCGACCACCCACGTCACGCCGTCGTCGGATGCCGCACCGCCGCCCTCCTCCCCGAGGACGGCGTCGCCGGGACGTCGCTGCGCGAGCAGCGATCGCACGACGTCCTCGGACTCGCGATCGGCCACCGTGACGGGGTCGGTCGCCGACGTCTTCGCCGACACCGTCTCGCTCGTCGCGTGCGCCGTTCCGGCGAACCCGAACAGCTCCCCGCGGCGGCGGCGGACGTGGTCTGCGGCCGTGCGCGCGATCTCCACCGCGACGTCGCGCAGTGCTCCGACGTCGAGGCCCTCGGTGTCGGGACGGGTGGTCGGAGGGGGTGCGTTCACGCCTCCATCCGACCACACTCCGCCGGGCCGCGGTGAGGATGCGTGCGGCGTCGATCCGCTCCGGCTCCGCGCGTGCCGCACTAGGCTCTACGTCAGCCGACGACAGGAGAAACCGCAATGGGGACGACAGGGTTCGGAGTCGACGTGGGGGGCAGTGGCGTCAAGGGTGCCGTCGTCGATCTCACGACCGGTGAGCTCGTCGGAGACCGCATCAAGATCCTCACTCCGCAGCCCGCGACGCCGATCGCGGTCGCCGAGACCGTCGCGCAGATCGTCGCGCAGGCGGAGTGGACGGGTCCCGTCGGCGTGACGCTGCCGAGCGTGATCACGGGCGGGATCGTGCGGACCGCCGCGAACATCGATCCCAGCTGGATCGGCACGGACTCGCGCGCACTGTTCGCCGACGCACTCGGCGGGCGCGAGGTCACCGTCCTCAACGACGCCGACGCCGCGGGCATGGCCGAGGACGAGTACGGCGCGGGCAAGGACGCCACGGGCGTGATCATCCTGCTCACGTTCGGGACCGGCATCGGCTCGGCGATCCTCCACAACGGCGACCTGGTGCCCAACACGGAGTTCGGCCACCTCGAGGTCGACGGCAAGGAGGCCGAGCACCGCGCGTCGTCGGCGGTCAAGGAGGCCAAGGAGTGGGGCTACAAGCGATGGTCCAAGGAGGTCTCGCGGGTGCTGTCGGTCTACGAGGCTCTCCTGTGGCCCGATCTGTTCGTCGTCGGCGGCGGAATCAGCCGCAAGCACGAGAAGTGGATTCCGCATCTGACCAACCGCACGCCCGTCGTGCCGGCGCAGCTGTTCAACACGGCCGGTATCGTGGGCGCGGCGCGTGCTGTGACGTCCGGCGTCGCACCGTGACGGTGCCCGGTGCACCGCACTCGCGGTCGCACTGCCGATTCCGATCGCATCCCGACGCCGCCCGTACGGGTCGTCGTTGCAGCGCCGCGCGATCTGCTCGTTACAATGAAAGAGCCCGGCTGCGCGCCGGCCGAACCAAGTAGACCTCTCCGCCGGATGATCACTCTGGCGTGACGCCGCACGAGACCGTCACGAAAGGGCGTACGTGGCAGCCACCGATACACGTCAGACCGCAGATCCGGATTCACTGGGCGGCAGCGATCCGCAGGATCGGCAGTCGCAGGAGTCGACGGCGACGACGAACGGCACCGCCGAGGCGGCCAAGAAGGCGCCGGCGAAGAAGGCGGCCGCCAAGAAGGCTCCCGCGAAGAAGGCGCCGGCGAAGAAGGCGGCCGCCAAGAAGGCTCCCGCGAAGAAGGCGCCGGCGAAGAAGGCTCCCGCCAAGAAGGCCGCAGCGAAGAAGACCGCCGCCAAGAAGGCGACGTCCAAAGCGAAGGGCGACGGCGAGGGCGACGAGAACCTCGAAGAAGTCGAGCTCGGCGATCTCGAGGTCGCCGAGGGCGAACTCACCGAGGTCGAGGTCGAAGACGAGGTCGAGGAGCCGTCCGAGAAGGACAAGGCGTCCGGCGACTTCGTGTGGGACGAGGAGGAGTCCGAGGCGCTGCGACAGGCCCGGAAGGACGCCGAGCTCACCGCGTCCGCCGACTCCGTCCGCGCGTACCTCAAGCAGATCGGCAAGGTCGCGCTCCTCAATGCCGAGGAGGAGGTCGAGCTCGCCAAGCGGATCGAGGCCGGCCTCTACGCCACTCAGCTCATGGCGGAGTACACCGAGAAGGGCGAGAAGCTGCCGGTCGCGCAGCGTCGCGATCTCAACTGGATCTGCCGCGACGGCAACCGCGCGAAGAACCACCTCCTCGAAGCGAACCTCCGTCTCGTCGTCTCGCTCGCGAAGCGCTACACCGGCCGCGGCATGGCCTTCCTCGACCTCATTCAGGAAGGCAACCTCGGCCTGATCCGTGCCGTCGAGAAGTTCGACTACACCAAGGGCTACAAGTTCTCGACGTACGCCACGTGGTGGATCCGGCAGGCGATCACCCGCGCGATGGCAGACCAGGCGCGCACGATCCGTATCCCCGTCCACATGGTCGAGGTCATCAACAAGCTCGGCCGCATCCAGCGTGAGCTGCTGCAGGATCTGGGCCGCGAGCCCACTCCCGAAGAGCTCGCGAAGGAAATGGACATCACGCCCGAGAAGGTGCTGGAGATCCAGCAGTACGCGCGTGAACCCATCTCGCTCGACCAGACCATCGGCGACGAGGGCGACAGCCAGCTCGGCGACTTCATCGAGGACTCCGAGGCGGTCGTCGCCGTCGACGCCGTGAGCTTCACGCTGCTGCAGGATCAGCTGCAGTCCGTCCTCGAGACGCTCTCCGAGCGCGAGGCCGGCGTCGTCCGGCTGCGGTTCGGCCTGACCGACGGCCAGCCCCGCACGCTCGACGAGATCGGGCAGGTCTACGGCGTCACGCGTGAGCGCATCCGCCAGATCGAGTCGAAGACGATGTCGAAGCTGCGTCACCCGTCGCGCTCGCAGGTGCTACGCGACTACCTCGACTGACGCGCGAGAACCATCACACTCGGAGCGGCTCGGCCTGTCACAGGCCGAGCCGCTCCTGTGTCTGCTGCAGTGTCGCGGCGGACGCGTGGAGAGCGGCTCGTTCCTCGTCCGAGACCGGCACGTCGAGAACCTGGCGTGCGCCGCGCGCCGAGACGACGGTCGGCAGCGACAGGCACACACCGTCGATGCCGAGGGCGCCGTTCTGCAGCGTCGAGACCGGCAGAATCACCCGCTGATCGCGGAGGATCGCCTCGATGATGTGGACCGTCGACAATCCGATCGCGAGATTCGTCGCGCCCTTGCCCCTGATGATCTCGTCCGCGGCGTCGACGACCGAGCGTGAGATCGCCTCGCGCTCGACCTCGTCGAAGACGCGTCCGGTGTCGGTGCGGTACTCGGTGAGCGGCGTTCCGCCGATGATCGCGCTCGACCACAACGTGATCTCCGAATCCCCGTGTTCCCCCACGATGTACGCGTGGACGTTGGAGACGGCGAGGTCGACGCGCCGTGCGATGAGATAGCGCAACCGGCTCGTGTCGAGCAGGGTGCCGGAGCCGAAGATGCGGGAGCGATCCCCGCTGCCCGCCCGCAGCGCCGCCATCGTCACGATGTCGACCGGGTTCGTCACGAACAGCAGGATCGCTCCCGGAGAGTGCTGCAGCAGTTGCGGCGTCAGCGCCCGCGTCATCCGGACGTTGGCCTCCGCGAGCTCGAGGCGGCTCTGGCCCGGTCGCTGTTTCGCGCCGGCGGTGACGACGACGATGTCCGAGCCCGCGGTGATCGCGACGTCGTCGGAGCCGATCACCTGAGCGCCCGGAACGAACTGCGAGCCGTGCCCGAGATCGAGGACCTCGGCTCGCGTGCGTGTCCCGTCGATGTCGTACATCGCGATGACACCGGCGCTGCCCCGGATCAGCGCGGCGTACGCGATTGCGACGCCGACGCTTCCGGCGCCGACGATCGAGACCTTCGATACCTGATTCGCTGCGGTGCCCATGCGCCCATCCTCACCGCACCGCCGCTCGAGCGCGGCGGAATCCGGTAGTGGCCGCCCCGCTCACGTCTCGCGCGGTGGAAACCGTCCGTCCGGGCCGGGCGGGTACGGCTCGGCCCGGATCACGGCACCGAGCGGCAGCGGGCCGTAGAGATGCGGGAACCGCGCGTCCGCCGGATCGTCCGCCACGCCCGGCTCGAAGCGCACGGGCGCTCCCAGTCGCGCGGCGTCGAGCGTGAGCAGCACGAGGTCGTTCCGGCCCCGGAACAGCCGATCCGCGGGAAGGTGCACCTGGTTCGGCGTCGACAGGTGGACGAACCCGTCGGCCGCGAAACCCGGTGGCCGCCGTTCGCCGTCGCGCCGCAGCGCCGACCACTCCGACTCGCTGCACAGATGCACGAGCGGAGTTCCGCCACTCGCGTCCGGGAAGACCTCGACGTCGCTGAGCCCGTTCACGGCGCCGAGCCTAGTGCGCTGTGAGCGAACCCGCACCGAGGAGATGCCCTGATCAGCGGGTTTCGACAACGTGACGACCCCGACATACGCGGATGGGAACAACGCGTGAACCCGAAACGTCTGACAGAGTGGAAGTACCGCGGCACCCGACGCGGCGGACCCGGCCCCAAGGGCAGACGGTGGCGAACACCGCGAGCCAGTACGGAGGAGTCATGCCCGGAACGATGACCAGTCCCCCATTGACCGCTACGGATCGCTGCGACCGCTGCGGAGCAGGCGCGAAGGTTCGCGCGTTGCTCCCCTCCGGAGGAGAGCTGTTGTTCTGTGGCCATCACGCCAACGAGCACTCCGATCGCCTGCGTGAACTGAAGGCGACGATCGTCGCGGACGAGAGCGCGGCGGTCTGATCGTCCGGGTGCCGCAGCACCCCTCTGAAATCGGCGACGGGCCGGTGAGAGTTCGCTCTCACCGGCCCGTCGCCGTTTCGTGTTCCCTACCGTTCGTGTCCGCTACCGTTCGTGACCCCGTCACCGAGCGGGGCGATCACCACTGCCGCAGCGTCGCGATCCGCGTCGTGAGCTGATCGACCGACGCGATCGCCGTCGGCGGCCCGCCGCACACCCGCCGCAGCTCGCCGTGGATCACGCCGTGGGGCTTGCCAGTCCGGTGATGGTGCATCGCCACGAGCGAGTTGAGTTCCTTGCGCAGCGACGCGAGCTCGCCCGCCGCCGCGACCCGCTCCGACACGTGTGTGGGCGGCGCGACCGGTTCGGGCGCGGCGGGAGCGTCGCCGGCGGTCGCGTCGATCTGCTCCTGTTGCCGCCGGCGCAGCAGCGCCCGCATCTGGTCGGCGTCGAGCAGCCCCGGCAGTCCCAGATAGTCGGCCTCCTCGTCGCTGCCGGAGAAGGTGGCCGTCCCGAAGGACGAGCCGTCGTAGATCACCTGATCGAGTTCGGCGTCGGCGCCGATCGAGGTGAACGCCTTCTCCTCCTCGCCGGGCTCGTCCTTCTGCGTGTTGGCGTCCGCGAGGAGGTCGTCCTCCCAGCCCTCCTTCTCGCGGTGCGGCTTGCCGAGGACGTGATCGCGTTGCGTCTCGAGCTGGCTCGCGAGGTCGAGCAGCACCGGCACCGACGGCAGGAAGACCGACGCCGTCTCGCCCTTGCGCCGGGATCGGACGAACCGGCCGATCGCCTGCGCGAAGTAGAGCGGGGTCGACGCGCTCGTCGCGTACACGCCCACCGCGAGGCGCGGAACGTCGACACCCTCCGACACCATGCGGACGGCGACCATCCACTTGCGGTCGTTCGCCGCGAACTCGGCGATGCGGCGCGATGCAGTCGGATCGTCCGACAGGACGACGGTCGGTTCCTCGCCGGTGAGCGATTCGAGCGTCTGCGCGTACGCACGAGCCACCGTCTGGTCGCTCGCGATGACGAGCCCACCGGCGTCGGGCATGCCGCCGGCGCGCAGTTGGCCGAGCCGGACGTCCGCGGCGTGCAGCACGGACGGAATCCACTCGCCGTTCGGGTCGAGGGCCGTGCGCCACGCACGGGCCGTCTGCTCGGCGCTCAGCGGCTCGCCGAGCCGCGCCGAGAACTCCTCCCCGGCGTTGTTGCGCCACCGCGCTTCACCCGAGTAGGCGAGGAACACGACCGGCCGCACGACGCCGTCGGCGAGCGCGTCGGCGTACCCGTACGAGTGGTCCGCGGCCGACCGCATGAGCCCTTCCGCGTCGGGCTCGTAGTTCACGAACGGGATGGGGCTGTCGTCGCTGCGGAACGGGGTGCCCGTGAGAGCGAGCCGCCGGGTCGCGTCGCCGAACGCCTCTCGGATCGCCTCACCCCAGCTGCGGGCGTCGCCGCCGTGGTGGATCTCGTCGAGGATCACGAGCGTGCGCCGCGACTCGGTGCGCACGCGATGCTTGAACGGATGGGACGCGATCTGCGCATACGTCACGACGACGCCGTGATAGTCGCTCGACGTCTGACCCGTCGAATTGGAGAAGCGCGAATCGAGCGCGAGCCCCACACGCGCCGCGGACTCGGCCCACTGGTGCTTCAGGTGCTCGGTGGGTGCCACGACCGTCACCTGGTCCACGGTGCGATCGGCGAGCAGCTCGGACGCGACGCGCAAGGCGAACGTCGTCTTGCCCGCGCCCGGCGTCGCGACGGCGAGGAAGTCGCGCGGCTTCGTCGCGAGGTACTTGGTGAGCGCACGACGCTGCCACGCACGGAGCGCACCTCTCGCCGCAGCGGGTCGTTGTTCGCCGTCACCTGCGGCGATCGGGTCCACGGCAGCACTGATCACCGGTCCGGCGGACGAATCCGGCCGGACATCGCTTTCACTCGACATCGCGGTGCAGCTTATCGCCCACGGGTGACTCCCCCGGCACCGCGACACAGGTGGGATGAGTCATCCGACAGCGCGACCGGTGGTGAGGACCGCGACACGCAGGCCGGGGGCACGGGGCGCCTCCCACGCCGTCGCGAGCGTGCTGGAACGATGGACGGCGAGATGAGTGCCCCCGACGCCTCCCGGTCCGCCGGACGGCTCGCCTCGCCTTCGGGTGGCGAGCGAGTCCGTCGTGGGCCGTTCCGTACGGTGTGGCATGTCGTGGCCCGCACGGCGGTCAAGGCCTGGGGCGACTCGATCTTCGGCAAGGCGGCCGGCGCGGCGTTCTGGCAGACGCTCTCGCTGCCACCGCTCCTGCTCGGCCTGCTCGGCATGCTCGGCTACATCGGCGATCTGTTCGGACCCGACACGCTCGAGATCATCCGCAGCAAGATCGTGACGTTCAGCGGCACGGTGTTCAGCGAGAACGTCGTCGGCGACATCATCGGCCCGACGATCGACGACATGCTCGCGCGCGGCCGCGCCGGGATCGTGTCGATGAGCTTCGTGCTGTCGCTGTGGGCGGGCTCGTCCGCGATCGCGACGTTCGTGGACGCGATCTGCGAGGCCCACGGCCAGCTCGATCACCGCAACCCGATCTGGCAGCGGATCTTCGCGTTGCTGCTCTACGTGGCGTTCCTCGTGCTCGCGGCGTTCACGCTGCCGCTCGTCGCGCTGGGCCCCGCGCTGATCACGCAGATGCTGCCCGAGTCGTGGCGCGACACCGGCGCGCACCTGATCGACTCGTTCTACTATCCGGCCGTCTTCCTGCTGCTGCTCGTCGGGCTGACCACGCTCTACAAGCTCGCGCTGCCCCGCACCCTGCCGTGGCACCGACTGTTGGGCGGCGCGCTGCTGGCGGGCGGGTTCTTCCTCGCGGCGAGCATGGTGCTGCGCCGATACCTCGCCTGGGTGACGTCGACGGGCTACACCTACGGGGCGCTCGCGACACCGATCGCGTTCCTGCTGTTCACGTTCTTCCTGGGCTTCGCCGTCGTGCTCGGCGCCGAGTTCAACGCGACGATCCAGGAGACGTGGCCGGCACGCGCCACGCGCATCGAGCAGGTCCGCGGCTGGATCGCGACGCACGCCGTCGACAGCGAGGACGCGAGCGGGCCGCTGACGACACTGACGTGGAAACTCGTCACCGGCCCGATGGCGCTGGAGCGCACCGGGGCGGCCTATCCCAGCGTGCCGGTCGAGGCGGGCCCGACACCGCCCCGGGCCGAGGGCGGGAGAATCGACGGCGACAGCACCGATGGCGAGAGCACCGACCGCGCGCACCGCGCCGACACCGAGCACGACGCCGAGAGCAGCGAGAACCCGGAACCCCGGGCCGGCTCGCAGGACACGCGCCCGGGGTCCACGTCCGCGTGAGGGCCGGTCAGCCCTTCTTCATCTTGTCGTAGACCTTCTTGCAGTCGGGGCACACGGGCGATCCCGGCTTCGCCGACTTCGTGACGGGAAACACCTCGCCGCACAGCGCGACGACGTGCGTGCCCATCACGGCGCTCTCCGCGATCCTGTTCTTCTTCACGTAGTGGAAGACCTTGGGCGCGTCGTCGTCGGTGGTCTCGTCCGTGCTGACGTCGGGACGTTCCTTGGTATCGGTGCTCACACGTCGATGATGCCGCACCCGCCCCGACTCGGCCAGCGCCGCCCGGCCCGCGAGGGCGCGCCGGTCGATTCCGTCGCAATATCCGTACCCCACTGGTCACGGCAGCGCGGGAGGTGCCACAGTAGAAGCCATGGCACGATACGGCGCATCCCACGAGGAAGGGTCGCCCGGCAACCCCGTACTCATCACCGAAGCCGAGGCCTCGTTCGAGGATCAGCATCGGGCACGAGTGCGGAAGTACCTGACGATCATGGTCTTCCGGTTCCCGGCGCTCATCTTCGCGGCGATCGCGTACGGGATCTGGGCCAACCCGTGGGTATCCATGGGAATCATCGCGTTGTCGATCCCGCTGCCGTGGGCGGCGGTTCTCATCGCGAACGATCGGCCGCCGCGCCGCGCGAGCGAGCCCAGCAGGTACGACGGGCGTTCCGACGCACCCGCGCTCGAATCGCAGCGGCCGTACACGATCGACGGCTGACCGCCACGCGACACGGCGCACCGCCACGCGATGATGGAGCGGTGACGACACCCGATCCCGATCCCGATTTCGATCCGGCGCTGCTCGTCGAGCTGTGCCGGCCGTTGCGCGCCGCGTTCGAGCGCACCGCGTTCACGACCGATGCCGTCGCCGCGATGCTCGGCGACGACGCCCACGCCGCGCTCGGCCGCGGCGAGCCCGTCCCGGTGCGGCTCGCGTGCTCGGGCGAACTGGGCACGCTGATCCGGCTGTTCCTGCTCGCCGACGACGTCCTCGCCGAGGACGCGAGCGCGGCGCTCGCGCCGGTCTCGCTCACGAACGCCCTCGCCGCCGGGCTGCTTGCCGGCGACCCGACGCCCTCCGGCACCGTCCGCACGCTGCTCGACGTCCGTCCCGTCGATCTCGGCGGCGGCAACCGCTGGATCCTCGCCGACCTCGACGGCGCGCTGCGCCCGCATCTCTCGACGCGCGACCACGTACTCGGCGTCGGCCACGCCTCGGTGTCGCTGCTGCGCGCGATACCGGCGACACCCGTCGGAACCGTCCTCGATCTCGGCACCGGATCGGGCGTGCAGGCGCTGCGTGCCGTCGATCACAGCGAGCACGTGACGGGAACGGACGTCAATCCCCGGGCGGCCGCGCTCGCACGGGCCACGATGGTGCTCAACGGTGTCGCCGACGGCGACGTCGATCTCCTCACCGGATCATGGTTCGAGCCCGTGGCGGGACGCACCTTCGATCTCGTCGTCGCCAATCCGCCGTTCGTCGTCGGTGAGGGACGCGTCCACAACACCTATCGCGACTCGGGTCTCGATCTCGACGGCGCGAGCGCGATGGTGATCTCGCGCACACCGGACTTCCTCGCGCCGGGTGGCACCGCAGTCCTGCTCGCGTCGTGGCTGCACCGCCGCGACGAGGACTGGCGGCATCGCGTCGCATCGTGGCTGCCCGATCACGGCGTCGACGCGTGGGTCGTGCAGCGCGACGTCGCCGAACCGGCGCTCTACGTCGGGACGTGGCTCCGTGACAGCGGCGAGGACCCGCGAGACCCGGCCGCCGCCCAGCGCGCACTCGATTGGCTCACCCACCTGCACGCCGCCGACGTCGAGGGAATCGGGTTCGGGTTCGTCTTCCTGCGCCGCACCGATGCGCCGACCGACCTGCTCGCGGAGGACCTCACCCACGGTTTCGACGACCCGCTCGGCGACGAGGCCGCCGCGTACTTCGAGCGGGTCGCATGGCTGCGCGAGCACGACGTCCTGCAGTCGCGGCTTCGGCTGGCGCCGGCCACGGCGCTCGAACGTGTCTCCGTTCCGGGCGAGTACGGCTGGGACGAGCGCGTCGTGCGGGTCCACCGCGGCGACGGACCGCGGTGGCAGCACGAGATCGACGACCTCGGCGCGGCGTTGCTCGCGGGAATGAACCCGGGTGGGCTCGCGTTGGAGGAACTGATCGCGCTGCTCGCCGCGGCACACGATCTCGACTGCGGCGAGCTCGAAGCCTCGGCGGTGCCCCTCGTGCACGCACTGGTCCGGCACGGCATCGCACTCCCGGGGTGACGGTCCGACTTCGCCCCCGTCCCGGCCGCATCCGCGTTCCGGGCCGCGACGTGTTCTCAGTAACTTCTCAGGGCACCGAACGGGAACATGCAGGTCGAAGGCTTTTCGGTACGTGAGCGTCGGGAACTACGACACCCCTCGTGAGCGTTGATCCTTTCGAGACACCACGAACAGGAGGCAGGTCATGACAAGCCCCAGCACCGAGACTCGAGTTCGCCCCACCGCTGCCGATCTCGACGCGCAGAGCCCGGCCGCGGATCTCGTCCGCGTGTACCTCAACGGGATCGGCCGCACGGCCCTGCTGACCGCCGAGGACGAGGTCGAGCTGGCGAAGCGCATCGAGGTGGGGCTGTACGCACGTCACGTGCTCGCCACCCGCAAGCGGCTGTCGGCGGCCAAGAAGCGCGACCTCGCGGCGATCGTCCGCGACGGCGACCGCGCGCGCAGCCACCTCCTCGAAGCGAACCTTCGCCTGGTCGTCTCGCTCGCGAAGCGCTACACGGGTCGCGGGATGCCGCTGCTCGACCTCATCCAGGAGGGCAACCTCGGCCTCATCCGCGCGATGGAGAAGTTCGACTACGCGAAGGGCTTCAAGTTCTCGACATACGCGACCTGGTGGATCCGTCAGGCCATCACGCGTGGCATGGCCGATCAGAGCCGCACGATCCGGCTCCCCGTCCATCTCGTCGAGCAGGTGAACAAGCTCGCGAGGATCAAGCGCGAACTGCATCAGCAGCTCGGGCGCGAGGCGACGGACGACGAGCTCGCCGCCGAGTCGGGCATCCCCGCGGCGAAGATCGCCGATCTGCTCGATCACAGCCGTGACCCGGTGAGCCTCGACATGCCGGTCGGCAGCGACGAGGAGGCTCCACTCGGTGATTTCATCGAGGACTCCGAGGCGACGTCCGCCGAGACCGCCGTCATCGCGGGACTCCTGCACACCGACGTGCGCAGCGTCCTCGCGACGCTCGACGAGCGCGAGCAGCAGGTCATCCGGCTGCGGTACGGGCTCGACGACGGCCAGCCGCGCACGCTCGATCAGATCGGCAAGCTGTTCGGCCTCTCGCGCGAGCGCGTCCGGCAGATCGAGCGCGAGGTGATGACCAAGCTGCGGCAGGGTGACCGGGCCGAGCGCCTGCGCTCCTACGCGAGCTAGCGGAAGGACCTGCATCCCGGAGCGCTCGTCACACACCTGCGCGTCGTCAGCCGGGATGCTCCGCGGGAACCCCGCCCCGGATCCGATACCCCTCGGGATCCGGTGCGGGGTTCTCGTATGTCCGGGGCTCGTATCTCCAGGGCTCGTGTGCTCCGGGGCTCGTGCGCTCGGGGGCCGGCTGCGCCGGGGTCAGCGCAACCTGCGAGGCCCGAGGTCGACGGCATTGGGCTCGGGACCGATACGGACCCGGCAGTCGGTGATCGCCGCGCCCTCCGCGGAGGCGAGCACCGGCTCGCACACGAGTTCACGAACCTCCGGGAGGTCGTCGGCGAGCGTCGAGATGCGCTGCACGAGATCGACGAGCGCCGGCTTGTGGACGGGAATCGCGTTGCGGTAGCCCGAGAGCAGGGGTGCGGCCTTCGGCGCGTCGACGATCTCGGCGGCGTCGTCCTCGGTGAGCGGCAGCACACGGTACGCGCGGTCGCCGAGCAGGTCCGAGATGACGCCCGCGAGCCCGAACGACACGAGCGACCCGAACGACGGATCGTCCTGGACGCGGATCGTGCAGCCGATACCCTTCGGCGCCATCCGCTGGATCTGCAGGAGCGGATCACCTGTGGCGCGGGCGAGTTCGCGATACGCCACGCGCACCGCGTCCGCGCTCCACAGGTCGAGCCGCACACCCCCGAGATCGGGCCGGTGCCGCCACAGCTCACCCGTCGCCTTGACCGCGACGGGATACCCGAGATCCCCGGCGATGCGCACGGCGTCGTCCTCGGTCGTCGCCATCCGGAACTCCGCGACGGTCACGCCGTAGCACGACAGCAGGTCCGCGGCCTCGGCGTCCGAGAGCCACCGCCCGGGTGACGCCGACGACCAGCCCTCGACGAGAGAGCGCGCACGTTCCGGGTCGATCCCCTCGGGCCGGACGACGCGCGAGCGGGGCCGCTCGAGCCACTGCGCGTACCGCCACGCCCGCGCGAGAGCGAGCGCGGCGCGCTCGGGCCCGGGATACGAGGGCACCGAGCCGCGCACGGGGGTGCCGTCCTCCCCCACCACCCTCAGGACGTCGGGGATTCCCTCCGCGGCGAGGAACGTCGTCACGACGGGCTTGTCGGTGCCTGCGACGGCGTCCTTGAGGGCTCGCGCATAAGGCTCGACGGGAACGGCGACGGGCGGGACGTAGACGGCGACGACCGCGTCGACCGACTCCGACGCGAGCGCCGATCCCACGGCGTCCGCGAACTCGGCGGGCGATGCCTGCGCACCGAGGTCGATGTTCGTCTCGACGCGGAGTCCCTCGCTGCGCGCGGCGTCGGTCGCGAGGACGCCCAGCGCGGAGGAGTTGCCGACGACGGCGACGCGCGGCCCCTTCGGCAGCGGCTGATAGCCGAAGAGCAGTGCGGCGTCGAACAGTTGCGCGATGGAGCCGACCTGGATGACACCCGCCTGCTCGAACAGCGCACGCACGATCGAGTCGTCGATCTCGACGCCGGTTGCCGCGAGCGCGGGCGGTACCGCGTGCCGTCCGCTCTTGACGGCGACGATCGGCTTGCTCCGGGCGACGCGACGCGCGATCCGCGAGAACTTGCGCGGATTGCCGAAGCTCTCGAGGTACAGCAGGATCACCTCGGTCGCGGCGTCGGTGTCCCAGTACTGCAGCAGGTCGTTGCCCGACACATCGGCGCGGTTGCCCGCCGACACGAACGAGGACACCCCGATGCCGGTCCTGGGCGCTTCGTCGAGGATCGCGATGCCCAACGCGCCGGACTGGCAGAAGAATCCGACGTTGCCGCGATCGGGCAGCACCGGGGCCAGTGTCGCATTGAGCGAGACGGCGGTGTCGTTGTTCGCGACGCCGAGCGCGTTCGGGCCGATGACCCGCATCCCGTGCTCCCGCGCGGCGTGCACGAGCGAACGTTCCTTGCTGCGACCCTCGGGTCCCGACTCGCCGAACCCCGACGAGACGACGACGAGCGCCCGCACGCCCTTCGCGAGGCAGTCGTCGAGCACGGCGTCGATCGCCTCGGCGGGAACCGCGACGACGGCCAGATCGACGTCGTCGGGAATGTCGCGCACGGTGGGATAGGCGCGGACGCCCTGTACCGACCGATGCTCGGCGTTGACGGGGAACACCGGGCCCGCGAAACCACCGCGCAACAGGTTCACGAGGACCGCGCCGCCGACCTTCGCCGGATCCGACGAGGCACCGATCACCGCGACCGATTCCGGCGCGAGAACGTTGCGGACGCTGCGGGCCTCCGCGGCGCGCTCGCGCGAATTGCGTACGGACACCAGCGCTTCGGTGGGATCGATCGCGAACAGCAGCCGGACGACACCGCCCTCGTAGCTGCGCGAGACCTGGTAGCCGGCCTCCCGGAAGACCGTCACCATGTTGCGGTTCTCCGCGAGCACCTCGGCGACGAACTCGGTCAGCCCGTTCTCGGCGGCCGCCGCGGCGAGATGCTCGAGCAGGATCGGCCCGAGCCCCCGTCCCTGATGGTGGTCGGCGACGACGAACGCGACCTCCGCTGACTTCCCGTCGCCTTCGTTGACGAGCCGCTCGTAGCGTCCGACCGCGATGATCTCGCCGCCCAGCAGCATCACGAAGGCCACGCGGTCGTGATGGTCGACGGTCGTGAAGCGCACGACGTCGCGATGCGACATCGTCGGGTACGGGCCGAAGTACCGCAGGTAGCGGGTGCGTTCGGAGAGCCTGCCGTGGAACGCGATCAGTTTGTCCGCGTCCTCGGGAACGATCGGGCGCAGCGCGACGGTGCCGCCGTCGTTCGCGAGGACGTCGGCGACCCAGTGCTTCGGGAAGCGGTGCGCCTGCTCGAGCACTGCCTGCTCGTCGGCGGCGCCCGCGGTCTGGGCGTCAGTCACGGGGATCCTCCGGGTCGAGGCCGAGCAGCGGGAACGCGGCGCGGCGGGTGGCGGCGATCGCGGCGTCGACGCGCGTGAGTGCGCGATCGACGGCCGGGGTTCCGGTCTCCGGGGTACCACCTGGACCGTCCCATGCGCGATAGGCGGTGTCGCCGCCGTCGCTCATGCACTCCGGAAGCTCGATGTCGGCGATCACCCCGGCGGCCTGTGCGCGCCACGGCTCGGGCACGAGCGTCGAGGGATCGAGATCGCGGCCGAGTGCCGCGGCGATGAGATGCGTCCACGCGCGCGGCACGACCCGCACCAGCCCGTATCCGCCGCCTCCGACCGCGAGCCACCGCCCCTCGCACAACCGATCGGCGAGATCGCGCATCGCGAGGAACGCCGCGCGCTGTCCGTCGACGGTGAGCGCGAGGTCGGCGAGCGGATCCTCGCGATGATTGTCGACGCCGCACTGGCTCACGACGATCTGCGGTCCGAACGCCTCGACCGCGGCCGGCACGACGGCGTGGAAGCCGCGCAGCCAGATCGAGTCGACGGTGCCGGGGAGCACCGGGAGATTGACGGCCGTGCCCTCCCCCGCGCCGTCGCCGATCTCGCTCGCCCAACCCGTGTTCGGCCACAGTGTCGCGGGATGCTGGTGGATCGAGACGGTGAGGACCCGCGGATCCGACAGGAACGCGTGCTGGACGCCGTCACCGTGATGAGCGTCCACGTCGATGTAGGCGATGCGGTCGAACCCGTTGTCCAGCAACCACGAAATGGCGATCGCGGCATCGTTGTAGACGCAGAACCCGCTCGCCCAGTCGGGCATCGCGTGATGCATCCCGCCCCCGATGCTCACCGCCCGCCGCACCCTGCCGGACGCGATCTCGCGTGCGGCCGCGAGCGACCCACCCGCGAGCGCGGCGCTCGCCTCGTGCATGTGCGGGAACACCGGATTGTCGTCGTTGCCGAGCCCGTGATCGAGGTCGAGCGCCGTCACGCCGTCGCGGCCCGACTCGCCCGCCACCTTCACGGCGTCGAGGTACGCCCGGGTGTGGATGCGCAGGATCTCGTCGTCGCTCGCGCGATCGGGACGGACGGTCTCGACGCCGTCGAGTACACCGAGTCCGGCCGCGAGATCCATCGTGAGCACGAGCCGCGTCGGGTTCATCGGATGCGTCGCGCTCCACCGATAGTCGAGATACTCGGGTGTCCAGATCACCGAGCCGTCACCGGCGTCGTGCACGGCCGTCTCCGGCGAGAGTGGCGATGCGGTCATGTGGTGCACGCTACTGTGCGGCGGGACGGAAGTCCCGGCGATCACCGGCGACCCCGGAAGCGCAGGCAGCGGGCGTCTCGCCCACACGATCGAGCATCCCCGGTTCACGCGCGCGAAATGTAGAATCGTTCCAGACGAAGGGGTGTGAGTGTGAAGGACCTGGTCGACACCACGGAGATGTACCTCCGGACGATCTACGACTTGGAAGAAGAGGGCGTGGTGCCCCTTCGGGCGCGTATCGCCGAACGACTCGAGCAGAGCGGCCCGACCGTGAGCCAGACGGTCGCGCGCATGGAGCGCGACGGCCTGCTGCGCGTCGCGGGCGACCGCCACCTCGAGCTCACCGACAAGGGACGCGAACTCGCGGTCGCGGTGATGCGCAAGCATCGCCTCGCGGAACGGCTTCTCGTCGACGTCATCGGGCTGCGGTGGGAGGACGTCCACGCCGAGGCCTGCCGCTGGGAGCACGTCATGAGCGAGGAGGTCGAGCGTCGTCTCGTCGACGTCCTCGACAATCCGACGACCTCGCCGTACGGAAACCCGATTCCGGGTCTCGAGCAACTCGGCCTCTCGCACGACGGCACGAGCGCCGGCGGCGAGTCGCTGCTGCGGCTCACCGAACTCTCGCAGGGCCGGCCCGTCGCGGTCGTCGTGCGCCGGCTCGCCGAATACGTCCAGTCCGATCCGGACGTCATCGCGCGGTTGCGCGACGCCGGCGTCGTCCCGGACGCGCGGATCACCGTCGAGGTCAAGCCCGATCACGTCCTCATCAGCGCTTCGGGCCACGACGAGGTCGCCCTGGCCAACGAGATGGCGCACGCCGTCCAGGTCAAGCAGGTCTGACTCGATGCGACTACTCGTCACCGGTGGCGCCGGATACGTCGGAAGCGTCTGCGCCACAGTCCTTCTCGAACGCGGCCACGACGTCACGATCGTGGACGATCTGTCGACCGGCAATGCCGACGCCGTCCCCGAGGGCGCACGTTTCGTCGAGGGCGACGTCGGCTCGCTCGCGCCGTCACTGCTCGGTGCGGGACTCGCCGAGCCGCGCTTCGACGGCGTCCTGCACTTCGCAGCGCAGTCGCTCGTCGGCGAATCCGTCGCGGTGCCGGAGAAGTACTGGTACGGCAACGTCGTCACGACACTCGAACTCCTCGAGGCGATCCGGCTCTCGGGCACTCCCCGGCTGGTGTTCTCGTCCACGGCGGCGACCTACGGTGAGCCCGAGCACTCACCCATCACCGAGGCCGACCCGACCCGTCCCACGAATCCGTACGGTGCGACGAAGCTCGCGATCGACAACGCCATCACCTCGTACGCCGCGGCGCACGGACTCGCGGCGGTGAGCCTGCGCTACTTCAACGTCGCGGGCGCCTACCGCGGTGCGGGCGAGAATCGCGTCGTCGAGACCCATCTCATCCCGCTCGTGCTGCAGGCCGCCGCGGGGCACCGCGACAAGATCTCGATGTTCGGCACCGACTGGCCGACGCCGGACGGCACGCCCATCCGCGACTACATCCACGTCCTCGATCTGGCGTCGGCGCATCTGCTGGCGCTGGACGCCGCGCAGCCGGGGCGGCACGACATCTACAACCTCGGCAGCGGTGCCGGATTCAGCGTGCGCGAGGTGATCGCGGCGTGCGAACGCGTCACTGGCATCACAATTCCCGTCGAGGCGGCGCCACGCCGTCCCGGTGATTCTGCGGTGCTCGTCGCGTCGAGCGATCGCGCGATCGCCGAGCTCGGATGGCGGCCGGAGCACACCGATCTCGACGAGATCGTCGCCGACGCGTGGCGATTCCTGCGCGACCTCGGCGATCGGGCTCACTCCGCTCCCTGACCTCGAGTCCCCGCTCCCCGGTCCGTGCGATCCGGCCGTCATCCGTCGGCCGGATCGCCCATGACACCCAGGTCCGCCGCGACCTGCCGTCCCACGTCGGCGAGTTCGGCGACGATCTCGGGCCGCACCCCCGCGTGCAGCGAGGTGTCGAGCATGGCGGCGAGCCGGTGGCCGGGGTACGCGTCGAGTGCCGCCGCGAGCGCGACGCCGGCGAGTGGACCGTCACCGCGGACGTAGGCGCCGAACGCGACGAGCGTCGCCGCCTCCGCCCGCTCGCGTCCCGGTAGCCGGCGCGCGAGTTCGAGCCAGAATCCGTCGCATCCCGGTCGGTCGATCGCCGCGAGCATCGCGTCGCGCACCCGGTGCCGCGTGAGTGCCGCACCCGCCCTCGCCCACCGCCCGGGGTGCACGACTCCCCCGCGCGCGTGACGACGCACGGTGTCGAGCACGTACCGGGCCTCCGCCGCGTCCGTGTCCCCGCCACTGCCTCGCGCCGCCTCGCGCAGGCGGGCGAGTTCGGCTGCGGCGACGGCGTCCGGGCGTGGCTCGAGAAGGTTCTCGAGTTCTCGTCTCGAGTCCCGTAGCGGCCTGCCCCGGAACACGTGGGCCGCAGCGACGGCGGAGTTCCGCGGGTCGGACTGCACTCCGCCGCGCAGGTCTTCACCGCCCAGATCGTCACCGCGCACGTCGTCCTCGGGGCCGGTGATCGCGTACCACCGTTCTCCCGTTCCGATCGCCGCAGCGAACAGCACCGCCGGAACCTCGACGCCCGAGGGTGCGAGAACGTCCTCGAACACCGCCGCGAGGTCGGCGAACGCCTCCCGTGCGGCGCCGGGCGCCCCGAGATCGGGGTGTACCGCCACCGGAATCACCGCCCGTGCACCGTCCCGGACGCACACCGCACCGAAGTGCGCGAGTGCTCCCCGGGCCGCCCCGTCGATGCCGCCCGCCGCGTCGAAGGACAGATCGTGCCGCATCACCGCGTCGATCGTCCCCGAGGTCCCCCGCGCGCCGAGCGCGAGCACCAGCAGGGACCGATCGGGCCGGAAACCGAGGAGCGCGGGCAGCGCCGCGAACACGGCGCCCGGCGCGTCGAGCACGATCGTGCCGGCGAACGGGTCGGGGCCGGTGCAGCGGTCTCGTGAATCGGGATGTGATGTCATGCCCCGCACGGTCGCGGCGAGCACCGACGGAATCGCCGTCACGAGCGCGCCGCGAACCCCGCTTGTGGAGAACGGGTCGGCTGTGGAGAACCGACGGGTCCGGGCGGTACGACCGGATCAGCGCGCGCTCGCGAACCGGACGGCGTCGGCGAAGGTCGTTGCGAGAGCGGCGGTGTCGGCCTCGCCGTCACCGAACACGAGCACGCTCGCGACCACGCGGATCGCCCCCGTCTGCGCGACGTACACGACCACCTCGCGCTCGTCACCCACGTCGGCGGTGATCTCACGGGCGTAGCCGTACGCGGTCGCCCGCGAGAGCCCGAGTTCCGCGGCGCCCGGCACCGCGCGCTCCTCCGTCCGTACGTCGGCTCTCGCGCCGAACGTCGAGACCGTGTACTCGCCGCACTCGCCGACCCGGCTTCGCAGCGCGTCCAGCGACTCCCCCGAGCGCAGCACCTGCACCGACACGCTCGATCGCGTCGCGGCGTCGGTTCCCACCGCCATCGCGGCGTTCGCGGCGCCGTAGGCCTGACGGGGCGCCGTACATCGCAGCGGGTCGACGACGGCGCCGCGTGCGACGCCGTCGAGATCCGCGGACGCCGATGCGGTGGCCGCCGGGTCGAGGACGGTGGCGGGATAGGCGGCGGGGAACTCGTCCGCGGGGAGCAGCAGCGAACCGAGATCGCCGCCGGGCTGCGCCGCGAAGACGGGCGCGGCGGCGCGCGGGGACCCGTCGATCGACGGGGCGCACCCGACGAGGGCGGCGACGGTGACCGCGATCACCGTCGTGGTGATTCCCGCGCGTGTCGTCACCCTGACCGTCCCCTTCCGTCGGTGACGCAAACCCTGCCACAGCGGGTGCTCTCGACGGCGGATCGACACCGCCCCCCGAAACTCGGCACCGCGAATCTCGGCGTGGCCGGAATCGCGCGGCGCCCACATGCGTTGTGCGACTCGACGCCCGGATTCGGCACTCGGTACCCGGATGCGGTGTCGTGGCAGCGAATGCGGGACACTGGACGGTGAGCGTGACCGGGGGCACGGCATGAAGCGGAAGGGTTCGTGATGGACGAGCAGTCGAAGATGTACGAGTTGGAGTTTCCGGCCCCGCAGGTGGCGTCACCCGACGGCCTCGGTCCGGTCCTCGTGCACGGCCTCGAAGGCTTCTCCGACGCCGGTCACGCCGTCCGGCTCGCGACGGAACACCTGCGTGGGGCACTCGAGACCGAACTCGTCGCGTCGTTCGCGGTGGACGATCTGCTCGACTACCGGTCGCGCCGGCCGATGATGACCTTCGAGTCCGACCAGTTCACGGGATACGACGAGCCCGAACTGAACCTGTACGCGGTCCGCGATTCCGCGGGAACGCCGTTCCTGCTGCTCGCGGGCCTCGAACCGGATCTCAAGTGGGAGCGCTTCACGACGGCGCTGCGCCTGCTCGCCGAGCAGCTCGGCGTCCGCCAGATCATCGGGCTCAACGCGGTCCCCATGGCGAGCCCGCACACACGTCCGCTCGGCATCACCGCGCACTCGACGGACAAGTCGCTCATCGCGGACTACCGCAAGTGGCCCGGACGCATCCGGATCCCGGGCAGCGTGTCATCGCTCATCGAGTTGCGTTTCGCGCAGCACGGCTTCGACGCCGCCGGTCTGTCGGTCCACGTCCCGCACTATCTCGCGCAGACCGACTATCCGGCCGCTGCGGAGACGCTGCTCGAGAACGTCGCCGAACTGACCGGGCTCGAGTTCCCGCTCGTAGCGCTCGGACACGCGGCCGCCCGGGTGCGCGAGGAGATCGACGAGCACGTGACCGGCAACGAGGAGGTCGAGGCCGTCGTCACCGCCCTCGAGGCGCAGTACGACGCGTTCGTCACGGCACAGGAACGCGGCGCGGACCTGCTCGCCCAGGACGGCGAACTGCCGAGCGGCGACGAGATCGGCGCCGAGTTCGAGCGTTTCCTCGCCGAACAGGCCGGTGACGACGGCTCCGGTCCCGCCGGAGGCGACGGGCGCGGCCCGATCGGTTAGGTTCGAGTCGTGCCGGACCAGCGCGGTGCGGCACGGCACACGATCCCGCCCTCCGGCCGACTGTGACGAAGGGACACCACCGATGAGCAGCAGTCGACGAACGCTGCGGCCCGTCCCCGACGACGAGCCGCGACTCGAGTTCCGCACCGTCCACGGCTACCGGAGGGCGTTCCGCATCGCGGGAGAGGGTCCCGCGATCCTGCTCGTCCACGGTATCGGCGACAACTCGACCACGTGGACCGAGGTCTTCCCGCATCTCGCCCGCACACACACGGTGATCGCTCCCGACCTGCTCGGGCACGGGCGATCGGACAAACCGCGCGCCGACTACTCCGTCGCGGCGTACGCGAACGGTATGCGCGATCTGCTCTCGACGATCGGGGTCGGCCGCGTCACGGTCGTGGGCCACTCGCTCGGCGGCGGCGTCGCGATGCAGTTCGCGTATCAGTACCCGCAACTCGTCGAGCGGCTCGTGCTCGTGTCGTCCGGTGGCGTGACGAAGGACGTCCATCCGCTGCTGCGGCTCGCGACGGTGCCGCTGCTCAACGAGGCGATCAAGGCGCTGCGGCTGCCCGGCAGCGCGACGGCGCTGCGGCTGCTGGGCGCGGCTCTCGCGGCCATCGACAGCAGCCGGTTGCGGCCCGGCGCGATGCTCCACGACACCCCGGATCTCTTCCGCATCCTGCGGGATCTGCCCGATCCGACCGCCCAGGAGGCGTATCTGCGGACGCTGCGGGCCGTGGTCGACTGGCGCGGTCAGGTCGTGACGATGCTCGACCGCTGTTATCTCACGGAAGACCTGCCGGTCCAGCTGGTCTGGGGCGACGAGGACGCCGTCATTCCCGTCGAGCACGCGCATCTGGCGCACGCCGCGATGCCGCACTCGCATCTCGACATCTTCCGGGGCGGCGGCCATTTCCCGTTCCACGACGACCCGCTGCGCTTCGTCGAGGTCGTCGAGCGCTTCGTTGCGGCGACGCACCCGCTCGTGTACGACGAGTCCCGCTGGCGCGACAAGCTGCTGGCCGGTCCCGGTGAGGCGACGATCGTCGGCAGTGCGTCGACCCGGATGGCCGTGCTCGACGCCATGGGCAGCGACGAGCGCAGCGCGACCTGACCGATAGCCTGTACCGGTGTCCCTCGCCGATCTCGCCGCCGACGTCTCCGATCCCGATTCCGTCTACGACGCGTTCACGGCATGGACGGCGGATCGCGGTCTGACGCTGTACCCGGCGCAGGACGAGGCGATCATGGAGCTCGCGACGGGCTCCAACGTGATCCTCGCCACGCCCACGGGGTCCGGTAAGTCGATGGTGGCGGTCGGCGCCCATTTCGCCGCGCTCGCCCAGGGCCGCCGCACCTACTACACCGCGCCGATCAAGGCTCTCGTGAGCGAGAAGTTCTTCGCGCTGTGCGAGGTGTTCGGTGCCGAGAACGTCGGCATGACGACGGGCGACGCCTCGGTGAACGCGTCGGCACCGATCATGTGCGCGACCGCCGAGATCGTCGCGAACCTCGCACTGCGGGAAGGCGCGCAGTCGGACATCGGCCAGGTGGTGATGGACGAGTTCCACTACTACTCCGATCCGCAGCGCGGGTGGGCGTGGCAGGTGCCGATCGTCGAACTCCCCCACACGCAGTTCCTGCTGATGTCGGCGACGCTCGGCGACGTGAGCTTCTTCGAGAAGGACCTCACGCGCCGCACCGGGCGGCAGACCACCGTCGTCGCCGGATCCGAACGGCCCGTCCCTCTCACCTTCTCGTACGCGACGACGCCCGTCGCGGAGACGATCGAGGAACTGACCACGACGCACCGGTCGCCCGTGTACGTCGTGCACTTCACCCAGGCCGCGGCCCTCGAACGGGCTCAGGCGCTCACGAGCGTCAACCTCCTCTCGCGCGAGCGGAAGGACGCGATCGCCGACGCGATCGGCTCGTTCCGGTTCACGACGGGCTTCGGCAAGACGCTCTCGCGGCTCGTGCGGCACGGGATCGGCGTCCATCACGCGGGCATGCTCCCGAAGTACCGCCGACTCGTCGAACGGCTCGCACAGGACGGGCTGCTCGAAGTCATCTGCGGCACCGACACTCTCGGTGTCGGCATCAACGTTCCGATCCGCACCGTTCTGCTGACGGGCCTGACGAAGTTCGACGGCACCCGCACCCGGCACATTCGGGCGCGCGAGTTCCATCAGATCGCGGGACGCGCCGGACGGGCGGGCTTCGACACGATGGGCACCGTCGTCGTGCAGGCTCCGGAACACGAGATCGAGAACATCAAAGCGCTCGCGAAGGCCGGCGACGACCCCAAGAAGCGGCGAAAGGTGCAGCGCAAGAAGGCTCCCGAGGGATTCGTGTCGTGGAGCGAGGCGACCTTCGACAAGCTCGTCGTCGCACCGCCCGAGCCGCTGACGTCGCGGTTCGCCGTCACCAACGCGATGCTCCTCAACGTGATCGCCCGTCCGGGTAGCTGTTTCGACTCGATGCGGCACCTGCTCGAGGACAACCACGAACCCCGCGCACGGCAGCGTCGCCACATTCTCGACGCGATCGCCCGCTACCGGGGCCTGCTCGACGCCGGCATCGTCGAGCGGCTCGACGAACCCGATCCCGAGGGCCGCCGCGTCCGGCTGACGCTCGACCTGCAGCGCGATTTCGCACTGAACCAGCCGTTGTCGCCGTTCGCGCTCGCCGCGCTCGACCTCCTCGATCCGGAGTCACCCGAGTACGCCATCGACGTCGTGTCCGTCGTCGAGGCGACGCTCGACGATCCCCGGCAGATCCTCATGGCCCAACAGCACGCCGCGCGCGGCGAGGCCGTCGCGCAGATGAAGGCCGAGGGCATCGAGTACGACGAGCGGATGGAGTTGCTCGAGGAGGTCACGTGGCCCATGCCGCTGGCCGACCTGCTGCATCCCGCCTTCGAGACGTACCGCGGCGCACATCCGTGGATCGCGGATTTCCGGTTGTCACCGAAGTCGGTGGTCCGCGACATGATCGAGCGCGCGATGACGTTCTCCGATCTCGTGAGCCGGTACGGGCTCGCACGCTCGGAGGGCGGCGTGCTGCGGTACCTCGCGGACGCGTATCGCGCACTGCGCCAGACGGTTCCGGCCGAGGCCCGCACCGAGGAGCTCGAGGATCTCATCGAGTGGCTCGGCGAGCTCGTGCGGCAGGTCGATTCGAGCCTGCTCGACGAGTGGGAGCAGCTCACCGATCCTGCGGCGCAGCCCGACGACGAGCAGGCCGCGTTCGGTACAGACACCCCGCGCCCGATCTCGCAGAACGTCCGCGCCTTCCGGGTGATGGTGCGCAACGCGATGTTCCGCCGCATCGAGCTCGCGTCCCGCCGCCGGTGGGACGAGCTCGCCGGCCTCGGCGACGGGCTCGACGCGCAGGACTGGGAGTACCTGCTCGATCCGTACTGGGACGAGTACGACGAGATCGGTACCGGCCAGGATGCCCGCGGGCCGCTCCTCTTCCAGGTCGAGCAGACGCCGACGCTGTGGCGTGTGCGTCAGGTCCTCGCCGATCCACAGGGCGATCACGGCTGGGCGCTGCTCGGCGAGGTGAACCTGGCCGAGTCCGACGCCGCCGGCGAGGTGATCTTCGACGAGTTCGAGGTCAGCGAGGGCTGACCTCCCGGCGGCCACCGAGCGCGAGCGCGAGGGACGGCAGCACGAGCACCGTCACCGCACCGCCGAACACGAGGACCGACGCGTTCTCCCCGCTCATCTCGCCGGCGGCGACGGCCACCTGCGTCACCGCGACGACGATGGGAAGGCCGGTCGAGGCGAACAGCGCGATGCGGACCCGGTCGCGGACGGCGAAGCTGCGCTCGACCAGGAAGACCGGGAGTCCGCGGACCAGGAGAATCAGCCCCACGAAGATCAGCGGCAGCCACGGGTGCGCCGCGACGGCACGGAGGTCGATCGCCATCCCCGCGCCGACGAAGAAGACGGGAACGAGCAGCCCGTAGCCGATCGCGCCGAGCTTGGATTCGAGCACCGGAGCGTCGTCCGGCGCGATCGTGCGCAGAATGAATCCCGCGGCGAACGCCCCGAGGATGATGTCGAGATCGAAGGACGACGCGACCGCGAGCAACAGGACGAGCAGCACGACGACGGCACGCACGGGCGTCTGCGACGTCGTCTCGAGTCCCCGCGCGACGACGGCGCCGAGCGCAGATGCGGCGAGCCGCCGATGCACGAGCCAGACGACGAGTGCGGCGACCACGAAGCCCGCGAGCGCTATCAGCTCGGCGAGCGCGCCACGGGCTCCGAGCAGCACCGACATCGCGACGACGGGACCGATCTCACCGATCGCGCCGTGGGACACCACGACTCGGCCGAGCCGCGTCTCGGTGAGCTCGTTGTCGGTGAGGATCGGCAGCAACGTCCCGATCGCGGTGGAGGTCAGCGCGATCGCGACGGCCACCTCGGCCGTGACCGCGCCCGCGGCGGCGAGACCGAACACGAGCGCGAAGGCGAGCGCGAGACACACGAGCCACGTGAGGGTCGCGCGCCGGCCGGTGCGGCCGCGCAGTTCGTTCGGGTCGATCTCGTACCCCGCGAGCAGGAACAGCATGCCGAGGCCCAGCTCGCGCAGGATGTCGACCTCCGAGCCGAACGACGCGAGACCGAGTGCATGCGGGCCGATCGCGATGCCGAACGCCAGCATCACGACGACCTCGGGGATGCGCCCACGCAGGGCCGTCGCGACGAACGACGCCGCGAGCCCCGAGGCGAGGATGCTCACCAGCGACCACCACACGTGCGTCATGACGACAGTCTGCGGACAGCGGGCCCGCCGCGAGGCCGCTTTCGCTCACCGCGGCGGGTATCGTCACGGGCATGAGCGAGCCGTCCCGCTCCCGGTTCGCGCTCGCGTTCGCGCCGGGCGTCACCCCTGCGAAATGGGCGCGTGTATGGGCAGAACGGATGCCCGACGTCGAGCTGGAACTGGTTCCGGTGGACGTCGCCGACGCCGAGGCCCTCGTCCGGCGGGGCGAGGTCGACGCCGGGCTGATCCGGCTGCGTGATCGCGACGGAATCGCGGCGATCGCACTGTACGAGGAAGTCTCGGTCGTCGTCGTTCCCAAGGATCACGTCGCGACCGCCGCCGACGAGGTCTCCCTCGCCGATCTCGCCGACGACGTGCTGCTCCGGCCCGCCGACGACGTCCTCGACTGGCCGCCGGAGCAGCGCTTCTCGGAGCACGCCCCCGCGTCGGCCGCCGTCGCCGTCGACTGGGTGGCGAGCGGGCTCGGCTGCGTGATCGTCCCGCTCTCGCTCGCCCGGCTGCATCACCGGAGCGATCTCACCTACCGCACGGTCACCGACGCTCCCCGATCGTCCGTCGCCCTCGCGTGGCTCGCGGACCGCGCGACCGACGCGACCGAGGAACTCGTGGGGATCGTCCGCGGCAGGACGGCGAACTCGTCACGGGGCCGCGGCGCGCCAGCGGAGGCCCGTACTCGCACCGGCGAGTCCGACGCGCGCCGCAAGCGGAGCGAGAACCCGCCCCGGCAGCGCGGCCGCTCCGGAGCCAAGGGCACGCGATCGGGTTCGCCGCGGGGACGACGGCGCCGGTAGCACCGACAGGTCAGGCGGCGGACGTCGCCGAGTGGCGGCGGCACGGGCTCGGCGCCGCCGCGGCGACGATCTCCGCCAGCGCCGCATAGTCGTCGGCTCGCGCGCTGGACGCACGGAACACCAGCCCGATCGTGCGCCCGGGCGCCGGGTCACCGAACCTCGCTGTGCCCAGTTGCGCGCGCGCAGTCTCGACACCGACTGCGGAGTCGGGTACCAGCGTCACCCCGAGACCTCCTGCGACACACTGGATCACCGTCGACAGCGATGTCGCCCGCGTATCCCGCGCGACGGGGCGCGCATCGACCGAGCGGCACAGGTCGAGCGCCTGGTCGCGCAGGCAGTGGCCTTCGTCGAGCAACAGCAGCGGCAGCCCGTCGAGGGCGTCGACGGCGACCTCCCGGCGGCCGGCGAACTCGTGTGCCGCGGGCGTCACGATCACGAAATCCTCGTCGTAGAGGGGTATTTCGGTGACGCCGTGCTGTTCCGACGGCAACGCGAGGACGGCGACGTCGAGCAGCCCGGAGCGCAACGACTCGAGGAGCCGCGCGGTGCGATCCTCGACGATGCGCGGCGTCACCGACGGGAGCGCCTCGTGCATCGCGGGCAGCATGGCGGGCAGCAGATACGGCGCGACCGTGGGGATGAGACCGATGCGGATCGGTCCCGTGAGACCTTCGCCCACGCCGTCCGCCGCGGTGACGAAGGCATCGGATGCGTCGAGGACGGCCTTGGCGTACCCGAGCAGATGGTTCCCGGTCGTCGTCACCATGACGCGCCGCGTCGATCGTTCGATCAGCCGAACGCCGAGCCCCGACTCGAGCGCCGCGAGCGCCTGCGACAGTGTGGGTTGGCTCACATTCAAATGCGCTGCGGCAGTGCCGAAATGACGAAACTCGGCGACCGTCACGAAGGCACGCAGCTGTGACAGCGTGGGCTGATAACTCTGATCGGGCATGCCTATCAGTCTAGTGCGAGCTATCACCTTTACTTTTCAAAGGACCCGTGAAAAGTTGGACTCACACCAGAAAAGGCGTCGAGCGGTGCACGTGTCGTGCCCCACGTTCGGCGCCTCTTCGGTCGTTCGATTCCCCGAAGGCGTATGCCACGAGAAGGAGAGAACCATGGCTCTGCTCACCATCGGTGACCAGTTTCCCGCCTACAACCTCACGGCCGTGATCGGCGGCGACCTGTCCAAGGTCGACGCGCAGCAGCCCGACGACTACTTCACGCAGGTCACGAGCGACGACTACGCCGGCAAGTGGCGCATCGTCTTCTTCTGGCCGAAGGACTTCACCTTCGTGTGCCCCACCGAGATCGCGGCCTTCGGCAAGCTGAACGACGAGTTCGCCGACCGCGACGCCCAGGTGCTCGGCGCCTCGGTCGACAACGAGTTCGTGCACTTCCAGTGGCGCGCGCAGCACGAGGATCTCAAGACCCTCCCGTTCCCGATGCTCTCGGACCTCAAGCGTGAACTCGCTTCGGCCGCAGGCGTTCTCAACGCCGACGGTGTCGCCGATCGCGCGACGTTCATCATCGACCCGAACAACGAGATCCAGTTCGTCTCCGTCACCGCGGGCTCGGTCGGCCGCAACGTCGACGAGGTCCTCCGCGTCCTCGACGCACTGCAGTCCGACGAGCTGTGCGCGTGCAACTGGAAGAAGGGCGACCCGACGATCGACGCCGGCGAGCTCCTGACCGCGAGCGTCTGATCACCATGTCGATCGAGAACCTCAAGAACGCACTGCCCGAGTACGCCAAGGATCTCAAGCTGAACCTCGGCTCGCTCGCCCGCTCGACCGAGCTCGGCGAGCAGCAGCTGTGGGGCACGTTCCTCGCGTCGGCCGCCGCGACGAAGAACGCGACCGTGCTGCGCGAGGTCTCCGAGGACGCCGCCGACGTGCTGTCGGCGGAGGCGTACGACGCCGCCCTCGGCGCCGCGACGATCATGGGCATGAACAACGTCGCCTACCGCGCGAAGGGCTTCCTCGGCGGTGACTACGCCCAGGTGCGCATGGGGCTGCGGATGAACATCATCGGCAACCCCGGCATCGAGAAGGCCGACTTCGAGCTGTGGAGCCTCGCGGTGTCCACGATCAACGGCTGCCACGACTGCACCTCGGCGCACGACGCCGTCGTCCGCAAGGAAGGGCTGACCAAGGAGCAGGTCTGGGAGGCCGTCAAGGTCGCCGCGACCCTCGCCGGCGTCGCCCAGGCGATCGCCATCGAGGAAGCGAAGATCCAGTAGGACCTTCCACCTTCTCACGCGTCGGGGCCCCGTCCGGAATCATCCGGACGGGGCCCCGCGCATGTCACGGGTGGCAATCACCCGGCGTCACGATCAGACGTCGAGGTGCTGCCCGACGAAGATGAGATCGACGTCGTCGACCTGCTGGGCGAGAGCGTCGAAGTCCGCGCCCTGCTCGGCCGCGATCGTGGTCAGCGTGTCGCCTTCCTTCACGACGTAGTTGCCGCCCTCCCACTTGGCGCTCGACGAACCGGTCGACTGCGCCGACGTCGTGGACGGCTCCGTGGTGGTGGGCTCGGTGGTGGTGGGCTCCGTGTAGGTGGGCTCGGTCCACTGCGAGGACGCCGCCTGTTCCTGGTAGGTGGGCTCGGTCCACTGGCTGCTCGTGTCGGTGTAGCCGGAGGCCGCCGGTGTGGTGCCGCCGGTGAGGTACTGGCCGCACGTCGGCCACGCACCCGGGCCCTGCGTCTGGAGGACGCGCTCGGCGACGGCGATCTGCTCGGACTGGCTGGCGTTCGCGGCGTTGCCGGATCCGCCGTGCGACTCCCACGTGCTCTGCGAGAACTGCAGGCCACCGTAGTAGCCGTTGCCGGTGTTCGTGCTCCAGTTGCCGCCGCTCTCGCACTGAGCGACGCCCGACCAGTCGTACCCCTGGGCACCGGCGGTACCGGTTCCGAGCACGAGCGGAATCGCGATCAGCGATCCGGTCGCGGCCACGACGCCCATGGTTCGCTTGATGAAGATCTTGGTCATGCGCGCTGCATCCTCTCGTTGCCCGCTCACCTCACGCCTCGCGCGGCTCCCGCTCCGACGATGGTGTTCTCGGAACATGCCGACCCCGCGGAGCGGGAGGAGAGCGGTGGCGAGACCGGCATTCGCCCGGTTGTTTCGGGCACGATCGACGCTAACGCAATGATCACGAAAAGGTCACGAAGCAATATTTACGGAACGCCGGTACCAGAACACGGGCGCGATGCGCACTCCCGCGCTGTTCCGGCCACGTTCCCCGGACACACGAACGCCCGAGCAGGACCGGCCGGTTTGTGACGAGCCCCACCCGAAAGGCCCCGCTCGGGCGTCCGCAATGTCCGATCGACGTCGTCTCCGTCACCGCTGTGCAACGGTGAGGTCACGGTCGCCGGAACTTTGCCGGTGCCTAGCCGAGAGCGGCGGCGAATCGTCGTGCGAGTTCCTGGACCTGCTCGTCCGTCATCACGAACGACGGTGAGATCTGCAGCGCCCCCTGCCCGGCCGCGCGTCCCGACACACCGTGACGACGCAGGTCGAGCACGAATCCGGGCGCTTCCGCCGGATCGGCGAGCTGCACCGCGGCGACCGCTCCGACGCCGCTGCGCACCGTCTCGACCCGCGGATGATCGGCGAGCGGCGCCAGTGCCTGCGCGAGCGTCCCCTCGAGTCGCGCCGACTCCGCGAGCAGTCCCTCGCGTTCGACGATGTCGAGATTCGCCATCGCGGCGGCGGCCGCACCCGCATGGCCGCCGTAGGTGTATCCGTGCCAGAACCACGTCCCGCCGGCGTAGAACGGCTCGGCGACGCGCGGCGCGACGAAGACCGCACCCATCGGCACGTACCCGGACGTGAGACCCTTCGCCGTCGTCATCAGATCGGGTTCGAGATCCCAGCGGGAGGACGCGAACCACTCGCCGCCGATGCGGCCGAACCCGGTGACCACCTCGTCGGCGACGAAGAGGATGTCGTTGTCGCGGCAGATCCGGCGGACCTCGGCGAGATACCCCTCCGGCGGCGCGTACACGCCACCGGCACCGATGATCGGCTCGCAGAAGAACGCGGCGATCGTGTCGGCGCCCCGTTCCTCGATCAGCTGCAGCAGGGCCTTCGCGTCGTCCCACTCGATGCTGTGGGCGTCGGGCATGAGCTCGCCGTAGCCCTCGTGGTTGACGGGAATGCCCGCGAGGGCCGTACCCGCGACGTGCATGCCGTGGTACCCGCGCCGACGGCCGACGAGCGTGCGCTTCTCGGGCCGGCCGACGGCGTTCCAGTAACGGCGGGCGAGCTTCGCGGCGGTGTCGACGGAGTCCGATCCACCCGACGTGAAGAAGACCCGGCTGCCGGGCACCGGCGCGAGCGCCGCGAGCCGATCCGCGAGCCGCGACGTGATGTCGGAGGTGATGTCGCCGAAGTTCGAGTAGTGGGCGAGCGTCCCGAGCTGACCGGCGACGGCATCGGCGATCTCCCGGCGGCCGTGCCCCACGTTCGCGAACCACAGCCCGCCCGTCGCGTCGAGGTACTCACGTCCGGAATCGTCGTACACGAGCGCGCCGTCACCACGTACGAGGGTGAAGGGGCCGTTCGCCGTGACCGCACCCATGTCCGCGAAGCCGTGCCACAACGCCCTGAATTCGCCTCGCGCGGCCTTGTTCTCGCTCGATTCCATGATCTCCACTCCCACTCGCCCGGCGTGTGCACCGTTCGCCCGTTCGGACGATGCCGACTATCGCACGCCCCGGCGGCCGGCCGACGACGGCGTCGGTCTCGCCTGCGCGTACCCCGCGCCCGACGGCCGGGCGTCCCCGTCCCGATATCCTGGGACCCGTCATGTCGACACATCACCGCACCGCGTCCGACACACCGTCGCGAGCCGAGCTGAAGAAGCGCCTGAGCGAGGTCTCGATCGCCGACGCCGCACGCCTGCGCCGCACGATCGACAAGGCCCGCGACGAGCAGGCCCTCGCCCGCGCCGCGCAGCGTCTCGACGCCGCCGCGGCGCGCGTCGCCTCCCGCGCCGCCGCCGTGCCGCCCGTGAGCTTTCCGGCCGAGCTGCCCGTCAGCGCCCGCCGCGACGACATCGCCGCTGCGATCGAGCGCCATCAGGTCGTCATCGTCGCGGGCGAGACCGGATCGGGGAAGACGACCCAGATCCCCAAGATCTGCCTCCAACTCGGCCGCGGTGTGCGCGGACGAATCGGCCACACCCAGCCGCGCCGGCTCGCCGCCCGCAGCGTCGCCGACCGCATCGCGCACGAGCTGGGCGTCGAACTCGGCGGTGCGGTGGGCTACGCGGTGCGCTTCACCGACAAGGTCGCCGACGACACCCTCGTCAAACTCATGACGGACGGCATCCTGCTCGCGGAGATCCAGCGCGACCGCATGCTGCGTGCCTACGACACGATCATCATCGACGAGGCGCACGAGCGCAGCCTCAACATCGACTTCATCCTCGGCTATCTCGCGCAGCTGCTCCCCCGCCGGCCCGATCTCAAGGTGATCGTCACGTCCGCGACGATCGACCCGGAACGATTCGCGCAGCATTTCGCCGTCGACGGCGTCCCCGCACCGATCGTCGAGGTCTCGGGCCGGACGTATCCCGTCGAGGTCCGGTACCGCCCGCTGGCGGTCGCCACCGGGGGCGACGACGAGGACGACCGCGCCGAGCCGCTCGGCATCGTCGACCGCGATCCGGTCGACGCGATCTGCGATGCCGTCCGCGAACTGCTCGCCGAACCGCCCGGCGACATCCTCGTGTTCCTCTCGGGCGAACGCGAGATCCGCGACACCGCAGACGCCCTCGCCGAGCTGACACTGCGCAATCTCGAGATCCTCCCGCTCTACGCCCGGCTGTCGGCCGCGGAACAGAACCGCGTCTTCACCTCCCACACCGGCAGGCGCGTCGTGCTCGCGACCAACGTCGCCGAGACCTCGCTCACGGTGCCCGGCATCCGGTACGTCGTCGACCCCGGAACGGCCCGCATCTCGCGCTACTCGGTCCGGACGAAGGTGCAGCGACTGCCGATCGAACCCGTCTCGCAGGCGTCGGCACGTCAGCGCACCGGCAGGTGCGGCCGAGTCGCCGACGGCATCTGCATCAGGCTGTATTCGGAAGAGGACTTCCTCTCCCGGCCGCCCTTCACCGAACCCGAGATCCTGCGCACGAACCTCGCGTCGGTGATCCTCCAGATGGCCGCCCTCGGTCTCGGCGACATCGCGGCGTTCCCCTTCGTCGAACCGCCCGACCCGCGTGCCATCCGCGACGGCATCGCCGTCCTCGAGGAACTGGGCGCCCTCGAACCCGGCTCACGCGGCGACGATCCGACGCTGACACCGACCGGCCGCGACCTCGCCCGCATCCCCGTCGACCCGCGGATGGCACGGATGCTCGTGCAGGCACGCCACGAGGGAGCACTCCGCGAGTTGCTCGTGATCGTCGCCGCCCTGTCGATCCAGGACGTCCGCGAACGGCCCGCCGAGCACCGTCAGGCGGCCGACGAGAAGCACGCCCGCTTCGACGCCGACGGCTCCGACTTCCTCGCCTATCTCGCGCTGTGGCGCTATCTGCGCGAGCAGCGCGACGCCCTGTCGTCCAACCGGTTCCGCCGGATGTGCCGCGACGAGTATCTGCACTACCTGCGGATCCGGGAATGGCACGATCTGCACGGACAGTTGCGGCGGATCACCCGCGACCTCGGCTGGACCGAGGCCGACGCCCCCGCCGGACCGGACGCCGTCCATCGCTCGCTCCTGTCGGGGCTGCTTTCGCACATCGGTCTCCGCGAGGGCGAGACGCGCGAGTTCGCGGGCGCCCGCGGCAGCAAGTTCGTCGTCTTCCCCGGATCGAGCCTCGCGAAGAAACCGCCCCGATGGGTCATGGCCGCCGAACTCGTCGAGACGTCGCGGCTGTTCGGGCGCACCGTCGGCCGCATCGAGCCCGAGTGGGCGGAACGGCTCGCGGGACCGCTCGTCAAACGGACCCATTCCGAACCGCACTGGTCCTCTCGGCGCGGCGCGACGATGGCCTACGAGCGCGTCACGCTGTTCGGCGTTCCGCTCGTCGCCAAGCGGGCCGTCGACTACGGCGCGATCGACCCCGAGGTCGCGCGCGAGATGTTCATCCGCCACGCGCTCGTCGACGGCGAGTGGACGACCCACCACCGCTTCTTCCACGACAACAAGGCGCTGCTCGACGACGTCGAGGAACTCGAGCATCGCGCGCGCCGACGCGACATCGTGGTCGACGACGACGCGCTGCACGACTTCTACGACGAACGCATCCCCGCCGACGTCGTCTCGGCGCGCCACTTCGACGCGTGGTGGAAGAAGGCACGCCGCCGCGATCCCGATCTGCTCGACTTCACCACGGCGACCGTCCTCAACGCCGACGCCGCCGCGGTCAGTGCCCGCGAGTTCCCCGACGCCTGGCGGCAGGGCGACGTACAGTTCCCGCTCTCCTATCAATTCGAGCCCGGTCACGACGACGACGGCGTGACCGCGACGATCCCCGTCGCGACCCTCGGTGTCGTCCGGCCCGTCGGATTCGACTGGCTCGTCCCCGGGATGCGCTCCGACCTCGCGGTCGCCCTGATCAAGACGCTGCCCAAGCACCTGCGCCGTCAGGTCGTGCCCGCGCCCGACTTCGCGGAGGCCGCGCTGGCCGCCGTCACGCCGCGGTCCGAACCGATCGCCTCGGCACTCGCGCGCGAACTGTCGCGGCTCGGCGGTCTCGACATCGCCGCCGACGACTTCGACCCGACGGCACTGCCCGCACACCTGCGGATGACGTTCGTCGTGCGCGACGAGGAGGGCCGCGAACTCGGCCGCGGCAAGGACCTCGCCGCGCTGCGCCGTTCCCTCGCGCCGAAGGTCCGCGCCGAGGTCTCGCGCGCCGCGACCGGTGCCGAACGCCCGCCGGCGACGACGTGGACCGCGGACACACTGGGCACGCTCGCGCCGTCGGTCACCCGCACGCTCGCCGGGCAGCAGGTCACGGGTCATCCCGCGCTCGCGGTCGAGGGCCCGGGTGTGGCGGTGCGCGTCTTCACGACCGAGGCCGAGGCCCGCGCCGCCCACCGCGCGGGGTTGCGGACGCTGCTCGTCCATGCACTGCCGCTCACGACGAGGTCCGCCGTCGGCGGGCTGGGCAACGCCGATCGCCTCACCCTCGGCGCGAACCCCGACGGAAGCATCGACGCGCTCGTCGACGACTGCAAACGCGCGGTCGCCGACCGAGCCGTCGCGACGTACGACTCCCCCGTGCGCTCACCCGAGGAGTTCGCGCGGTTCACCGAGCACGTGCGCCCCGGCTTCGCGCGCGGCGTCGCGGCCCTCGCCCGTTCGCTCGTCCCCGTCCTCGAGGCCGATCGTCGCGTGCGGGCACTGCTCGACGGCGGATCGGGCGACGCGGTCGAGGACGTGCGGCAGCAACGGGATTCGCTCGTCTTCCCGGGCTTCGTCGCCGAGCTCGGGCTCGCCCGGCTCCGGCATCTCCCGCGCTATCTCGCCGCCGCTGCGGTGCGGCTCGAGTCGCTTCCCGGGTCGGCCGGCCGCGACGAACGGGGCATGGACACGCTCGACCGCGTGTACGGGGCGCTCGACGCCGCGCTCGCCCGGATGCCCGAACAGCGCCGGACCTCGCGGGCGGTGGACGCCGTGCTGTGGTCGATCGAGGAGTTGCGGGTGAGCCTGTTCGCGCAGTCGCTCGGCACCGACGGCCCGATCTCGGAGAAGCGGGTCACGACCGCGATCGCCGCGCTGCGCTGACGGCCGGGCGGTTCCCAGGAGCGCTGTGAGTGGCGTCATACTCGGCGCGTCCGTTTCGCCCCGTTCCCCGGCCGGTCCACTACCCTCGGCCGGATGAGCACTTCGGCCCCTGCAGAGCAGTCGACCCGCACCGGCGTGGGTGCCCACTCGGCCAACATCGCCCGAGGCGGACTGATGGGAGTCGTCGAGACCATCCCCGGCGTCAGCGCCGGGACGGTCGCCCTGATCACCAACATCTACGACAGGCTGATCCTGTCCGCCGGGCACGCCGTGTCCGGCATCCGCGCCGTCGTCACCGACGTTCCGCGCGGAGCGGGAACGCAGCGCGCACGCGAGCAGGCCCGTGGGATCGACTGGCCGCTCGTCGCCGGGGTGCTCGCCGGCATGGCCGTGATGGTGGTCATCTCCGCCGCCATCGTCGCACCGCTCGTCGAAGCCCACCCGCAGCGGTCGTACGCACTCTTCTTCGGGCTCGTCCTGGCGTCGCTGTGGGTGCCGTTCTCGACGAGCGGCGGCACATGGCGACCCCGCGACGTCGCCCTCGCACTCGCGGCCGCCGCAGCGGCATTCATGCTCACGGGACTGCCCCCGAGCGACGTCAGCGATCCTGCACCGCTCTTCGTCGTCGGCTCGGCGATGATCGCGATCTGCGCGCTCGTGATCCCGGGACTCTCGGGCGCCTTCATGCTGCTCGCTCTCGGCATGTACACGACGACGATGGACGCCCTCAACAACCGCGAGATCGGCTACATCCTGCTGTTCGCGACGGGTGCGTTCCTCGGCCTGTCGATGTTCGTCAAGGTCCTGCAGAAGCTCCTCGAAGAGCATCGACACATCACACTCGTCGTCATGACGGGACTGCTCGCCGGATCGCTGCGCGCGCTGTGGCCGTGGCAGCCGTGGGACGGCGAGAGCCGCGATCTCCTCGCGCCGTCGACGGACGTCGCGATGACCGTCGGCCTCATGGCCGCGGGCGTGGCGATCGTCGTCACCGCACTCGTCGTGTCGGCTCGCATCGAGAGCGCGCGGGCTCCGCAGCTCCAGGTCGCGGCCGCGGGGACCGGTACAGACGAGCCGGTCGCTCCGACTGCTCAGGAGACCCCGGACACGACCACCGCAGGCACACGCGCCGCGCCGAGCCGCAACGACGGCACCGAGGACTGACGGCGGACCGACTGGGCCACCCACACGGGCGGCCTCCCGCTCAGACGCGCTGCTCGGCACTCTCGCTGCGGGACGCGTCGTCCGTGGTGGCGTCGCGGTGAAGGCGCATCTCGTCGATCTCCCGCGCGAAATCCTCTGCCGAGCTGAACGAGCGGTACACCGAGGCGAACCGCAGGTAGGCGACCTCGTCGAGATCGCGGAGCGGTCCGAGGATCGCGAGCCCGACTTCGTTGCTCGGGATCTCCGCGGAACCCGACGCGCGGACGGCGTCCTCGACCTGCGCGGCGAGTTGGTCGAGGGCATCGGCGTCGACCTGACGTCCCTGGCACGCGCGCGCGACACCGCGCTTGACCTTCTCCCTGCTGAACGGCTCCGTCACGCCGCTGCGCTTGACGACGGACAGTACCGCGGTCTCGACGGTGCTGAATCGGCGGCCACACTCGGGGCACGCACGCCGACGCCGGATGGCCTGCCCGTCGTCGACCTCGCGCGAGTCGACGACGCGCGAGTCGGGGTTACGGCAGTACGGGCAGTGCATGCGCGATCCTTCGTCGGGTCCGGCGTGGCCGCCGCGACGCACGTCGATGCCGCTGTGCGTGGCCCGGAGGCCACGACCACGTGGAAGTGAGAGCCTGTCAGTGCCAGAGACTACCCGGCCCCGCACCGACGTGTCCGGGCGTGGCACGGGGTCGCCGCACCTCGGGCCGCTCGCCCCACCGCGCATCAGGACCCCGCCGCAGATCCGGCGTGCTCGACGGAGACGACGTGCTCGGCGGGAAGCGGCGCCGGGGCGGGGCCTGCCGCGAGGTTCGCGACGCCGACCAGACCGAGAATGGAGACCGCGGACGCCAGCGCCGCAACCGCGACACCTCGCCACCCCGCCGATCCGGACGTCTCCGGACGCCGGGCCGGCACGGCGCATCGGGTTCCGCGCTGCGCCGGGCGTGGCCGCCGATCCGCCACACGGGGACGATCGAGAACCCGCGCGCGTCGCTCGGCCCCTGCCGCACGTGCCGCCATACCGGCGGTCGCCGTACCCGGAACCGTACGCAGCATCATCCCGTTCTCCACCGCCCTCGTCTTCCCGGCCGCCACAGCCTTCTCGATCGCCGTCGTCGCCATATCCGCCGTCCCAGCTCGCATGCCCATCACCCGCTCGTCTCGCTCGAATCCGACCACTCACCGTTTCCGACCACTCACGGTTCGAGGCACTCGAACACGCTTTCGTAGTACGTGTGTTCGAGTCTTGCAGACGGGTCCGACATTGTCACGAGGCAACGAGGAATTCGTCGAACATTTCTTCGATTCGGCGGTTCGAGGGAGTGAATTCATCCACAGCTCCGGTCGAACACACAGACGTCGAACACGTGTTTGAGAACGCGCGGAGAAACGGATACATTCGTGGGGCGACTCGAGTCACAGGACTCTCGTTGCGTCCCATCGACAACGATCCACTCGACCGGGACGCGCCGACGGCCCCTGCGGACGACCGAGCACCGAGGCACGAAGTACCGAGCACGAAGTACCGAGCACGAAGTACGAAGCACCGAACAGTAAGCACGAGCAGACGAGAACCCACAGCACGCAGAAGGACGGCACGCGATGAAGAAGAGGACCTCGACCGACGCCGCGGCGGATCCCACCGATCCGCTCGCCGGCCTCACCGACCGCCAGCGGCGCGTCCTGAACGTGATCCGGGACACGGTCGCGCAGCGCGGGTATCCGCCGAGCATCCGCGAGATCGGCGACGCCGTGGGGCTGAACTCCACCTCGTCGGTCGCGCACCAGTTGCGCACGCTCGAGCGCAAGGGGCTGCTCAAGCGCGATCCCAACCGGCCCCGCGCGGTCAACGTGCAGATCGTCACCGATCCCGCGCCGCAGACGACTCCCGCGACGCTCGACGCGCCCACCGAGGCGACGATGGTGCCCGTACTGGGCCGTATCGCCGCCGGTGGCCCGATCCTCGCCGAGGAGGCCGTCGAGGACGTCTTCCCGCTCCCGCGTGAACTGGTCGGGCAGGGTTCGCTGTTCCTGCTCAAGGTGGTCGGCGAGTCGATGGTCGACGCCGCGATCTGCGACGGCGACTGGGTCGTGGTGCGTCAGCAGAACGTCGCCGACAACGGCGACGTCGTCGCCGCGATGATCGACGGCGAGGCCACCGTCAAGACGTTCAAGCGCACCGGCAAGGACGTATGGCTCATGCCGCACAACGAGCTGTTCGAGCCGATCAACGGCAACGACGCCGTGATCCTCGGCAAGGTCGTCACGGTCATGCGCAAGCTCTCCTGACACACGACACGGGCCCGGCCACGCGCGAAGCGTGGCCGGGCCCGTGTCGGCGAGAAGGACGGCGGCAGCGGACGTCCGGGGCCGCCGCGTGTGTCAGAGATTCAGGCCGCGGCCGATGATTTCCTTCATGATCTCGGTCGTACCGCCGTAGATCGTCTGAACGCGCGAATCCATGTAGGCCTTCGCGACGGGGTATTCCTTCATGTAGCCGTAGCCGCCGTGCAGCTGGAGGCAGCGGTCGATCAGCTCGACCTGCTTCTCCGTCGTCCACCACTTGGCCATCGCGGCCTCCTGGACCGTGAGCGTCTCGGCGTTGAGAAGTTCGATGCACTTGTCGACGAAGACCCGCGCGATCTGGGTCTCGGTCGCGAGTTCGGCGAGCACGAAGCGCGTGTTCTGGAAGCGTCCGATCGGCTTGCCGAACGCCTTGCGGTCGCGGGCGTACTGCGTCGTCTGATCGAGCACCGCCTCCATCGCGGCGGCCGCGACGACGGCGATCGAGAGGCGCTCCTGCGGGAGGTTCTTCATGAGGTAGATGAACCCCATGCCCTCCTCGCCCAGGAGATTCGCGCCGGGCACGCGGACGTCGGAGAAGCTCAGCTCGGCCGTGTCCTGTGCCTTCATGCCGATCTTGTCGAGATTGCGGCCGCGCTCGAAGCCCTCCATGTCGCGCTCGACGACGAGGAGCGAGAAGCCCTGCGCGCCTGCCTCCGGGTTCGTCTGGGCGACCACGATCACGAGGTCGGCGTTGATGCCGTTCGTGATGAAGGTCTTGGAGCCGTCGAGGATCCAGTCGTCGCCGTCACGCACCGCGCGGGTACGGATGCCCTGCAGGTCGCTGCCGGTGCCGGGCTCGGTCATCGCGATCGCAGTGATGATCTCGCCCGACGCGAAGCCGGGGAGCCAGCGCTTCTTCTGCTCGTCGTTCGCGAGCTCGATCAGGTACGGCGCGACGACGTCGTTGTGCAGTGGGAAGCCGATTCCGCTGAAGCCGCCGCGGGTCGTCTCCTCGGTGACGATGGAGTTGTACCGGAAGTCCTTGACTCCCCCGCCGCCGTACTCCTCCGGCACTGCGGTTCCGAGGAACCCCTGCTTGCCGGCCTCGACCCAGACACTGCGGTCGACGATGTTCTGTTCCTCCCACTGCGCGTGGTAGGGCGCCACGTGCTGTTCGAGAAACTTCCGGTACGACTCCCGGAACATCTCGTGCTCGGGTTCGAACAGGGTGCGTTCCACGCCGGACTCCTCATGTCGTTCCGGCCCCGCCCGGGGCCGGTTCCAGTGACGGCCCGGCGCTCGTCGCACACGGGCCCCTCGCGAACGAGCCTAGGACGCCCTGCGAACGTGGTGAATGACCCAGACGATCGGGAAACGTGACCGAGAACTCGTCGGGTTGCCCGCGGTCCCGGCGATCTGCGGCTACGCCCGGCGCAGGCGCGCGAGCCGGCGCATCACGGGGTAGAGCACGAGGATGCCGACCGAACCCCAGGCGATGCCGCCGAGTTCGACCGAGCCGATCGCGAGCGTGAGATCGCCGATGCCGGCGACGAGGGCGGCGGCGACGACCGTGAGATTGACCGGGTCGGTGAAGTCGACCTTCGCGTCCATCCAGATGCGCACGCCGAGAATGCCGATGAGGCCGTAGAGCACGAGCGTCGCACCGCCGAGCACACCGTCCGGCACCGTGAACACGAGCGCGCCGAACTTCGGCGAGAACGCGAGCACGATCGCGGTCGCTGCCGCGACCCAGTAGGCGGCGGTCGAATAGACGCGTGTCGCTGCCATCACGCCGATGTTCTCCGCGTAGGTCGTCGTCCCGGATCCACCTCCGGCGCCGGCGAGCGTCGTGGCGAGTCCGTCCGCGAGCAGGGCGTCGCCCGCGACGTCGTCGAGCGAACGGCCCGTCATCGCGGCGACGGCCTTCACGTGACCCACGTTCTCGGCCACGAGGACGATCACGACTGGCAGCGTCACCGCGATGACGCCCAGTTCGAACGAGGGCGCGTGGAAGGTGGGAAGCCCGATCCAGTCGGCCTCGCGGAGTGCGGCGACCCGCTCCTCCGAGAGCCCGCCCGAGACCGCCGCGAACACCCACCCGACGACGACGCCCACGAGAATGCCGAGCCGCCCGAGCATGCCCGGGCCGACGACGGTCACGAGGACGATCGCGACGAGCGTGATCGTCGCGACGAGCGGTTGTGCCTCGTAGGACGCGGTCGCGACCGGCGCCAGATTGAGCCCGATGAGCACGACCACGGCGCCCGTCACGACGGGCGGCATCACGGCGTCGATCACGCGGGCGCCCGCGAACTTCACCGCGAGGCCCACGAGGAGCAGCGCCGCGCCGGCGACGAGGACGCCACCGAGCTGAGCACCGATGCCCGATCCGGCCGACGCCGTGAGCGGTGCGATGAAGGCGAACGAGGAGCCGAGGTAGCTGGGCACGCGGTTGCGCGTGATCAGCAGGAACAGGACCGTACCGATACCCGAGAACAGCAGGGTCGTCGTGACGGGGAAGCCGGTGATCGTCGGGACGAGCAGCGTCGCACCGAACATCGCGACGACGTGCTGCATCCCGATGCCCATCGTCCGCGGCCAGCTCAGCCGCTCGTCGGGCGCGACGACCGCGCCGGCGCCGATCGAACGGCCGTCGCCGTGGAGGGTCCAGCCGAACAGACGTCCCCGGTCCGGGGCGGCGGGAGAGAGGCCGGGCGCGCCCTCGGCGCGGTGTCGATCGTTCACAAATCGGAAATAGTAGGGCCATACCGCCGCGGCGTCCGCGCCCGGACCGCCCGGGCGCCGCCGACGGCGGTCCCGGCACCGCGCCGATCGCCGTGTGAGCGAACTCCCACCCGGCCGAACCGGAGCACTCCGGGTCACGCGCGATCGTCGTCGTGCGCAGCACTTCTTGCCCGAATTGCGTCGTGCGCGAGGCTACCTGCGCCGGGCCCGTGGCGTCGCCGATCTCGCCGGACCGCCCCGCGGCCGCACGTCGCGGCGGTACTTTCTATCCGTTGCCGAGCAGTGCGCGCAGCCTGGCAGCGTCCGTCCGCGCCCGGGCCGCACTCGCCGGATCGCACTCGCCGGACCGGACATCGCGCATCGATGAGGAGGACCTGTGAGTTCGACCGAGGACCAAGAGTCGGCCTCACCGCCGAGATCTCCCGCGAAGGCGGTGATCAACACACCCGTCTTCGCGATCTCGTCCGTCGTCATCGTCGCGATCACGGTCTGGGCGATCGCGGCGCCGGACAACGCCGACACCGTGATCGGCAGTGTCGTCGAATGGATCTCGTCGGCATTCGGCTGGTGGTACTTCCTCGTCGCGACCCTCATCGTGGTGTTCGTTCTGTTCATCGCGTTGAGCCGGTACGGGACGATCCGGCTCGGCCCCGACCAGTCGCGCCCGCGATACAACGTCTTCACGTGGGGCGCGATGCTCTTCGCGGCGGGCATCGGTATCGACCTCATGTTCTTCTCGGTCTCCGAGCCCGTGACGCAGTACCTCGCACCGCCCGTCGGGGACGGCTCGAACACCGAGGCCGCGCGACAGGCGGTGGTATGGACGCTGTTCCACTACGGCATCACCGGCTGGGCGATGTACGCGCTCATGGGCGCCGCGCTCGCGTACTTCGCGTACCGCCGCGGTCTGCCGCTGTCGATCCGTTCGGCGCTGTATCCCGTGATCGGCAAGCGGGTCGAGGGCGCAGTCGGCGACGGCGTCGAGATCGCGGCCGTCATCGGCACGATCTTCGGCATCGCGACCTCGCTCGGTATCGGTGTCGTGCAGTTGAACTACGGCCTGAGCTTCATGTTCGACCTCCCCCAGAACACCGCGATGCAGGTCGCGCTCATCGCGGTCGCCGTCCTCATGGCGACGGCGTCCGTCGTCTCGGGTGTCGACCGCGGTATCCGGCGGCTCTCCGAACTCAACGCGCTGCTGGCACTCGTGCTCATGCTCTACATCCTCGTGACCGGCAAGACGCGGTTCCTGCTCGACGCCATCGTGATGAACGTCGGCGACTACGTCAGCCGGTTCCCGGGAATGACGCTGGACACCTTCGCATTCGACGCGCCGCAGGAGTGGCTCAACGCGTGGACGCTGTTCTTCTGGGCGTGGTGGATCGCGTGGGCGCCGTTCGTCGGCCTGTTCCTCGCGCGCATCTCGCGCGGCCGCACGCTGCGCCAGTTCATCGTCGCCGTGCTGACGATCCCGTTCGCGTTCATCGCGCTGTGGATCGCGATCTTCGGCAACGCCGCGCTCGACATCGTCATCAGCGGCAACGGCGCATTCGGCGAGACGGCGATGAACGCCCCCGAGAGCGCGTTCTACTCACTACTCGATCAGTACCCGGGAGTGTTGTTCAGCGCGGGCCTCGCGACGTTCACCGGTCTGCTCTTCTACGTGACGTCCGCCGACTCGGGTGCCCTCGTCATGACGAATCTGACGTCGCGGCTGGAGGATCCGGAGACCGACGGCCCGAAGTGGAGCCGCATCTTCTGGGCAGTCGCCACGGGTCTGCTGACGCTCGCGATGCTCATCGTCGGTGGTGTCACCACGCTCCAGAACGCGACCATCATCATGGGGCTGCCGTTCTCGTTCGTGATGCTGCTCATCATGGCCGGTCTGCACCGAGCGCTCCGCAGCGAGGTGCTGCTCCGCGGCACCGGCCGCACCGTCCTGCACTCGTCGCTGTCCGAACGCGTGGGCAGCGAACGCGGAGTGCAGCGAACGTGGCGCCAGCGCCTCGCCCGTACGCTCTCGTATCCCGACCGGACGGGCGTCCGGCGCTACGTCGACGAGACCGCGCGCCCCGCACTCGCCGCGGTCGTCGACGAACTGGCGACCCGGTCCATCACGGCACACCTCGAGGAGAACCGCGAAGAACGCACCGGGATACCGCATCTCGACCTCACCGTCGAGATGGGCGAGGGCGACCCACGCTTCCACTATCAGCTGTGGCCCGAGAAGGACGACATCCCGTCGTTCGCGATGAACTCGCAGAGCGAGGACGCCGCGTACTACCGCCTCGAGGTCCACCTCACCGAGGGCAGCCAGCAGTACGACGTCATGGGTTACACCCGCGAGCAACTCATCGGCGACGTCCTCGACCAGTACGAGCGGCACATCGAGTTCCTTCGGCTGCGCAACACACCGACCCTGGAGTGAGCATCATGACCGACCCCGCACCCACCAGCCTCTACATCGGCGGACGCTGGGTGGCCGCCTCCGACGGCGGTACCCGCGAGATCCGCTGCCCCGCCGACGGACGCCACGTCGCGACGGTGTCGGAGGCGACGACCTCCGACACCACGCAGGCGATCGCCGCCGCCCGCGAGGCGTTCGATCACGGACCGTGGCCGCGCACCGTCGCCGCCGAACGCGCTCGTGTCCTGCGCCGTGTCGCCGACCGGTTGCGCGAGCGCAAGGAGGAGTTCGCCCGCGCCGAGGCCCTGGACACCGGCAAGCGCATCGTCGAGGCCCGCATCGACATGGACGACATCGCCGCGTGCTTCGAGTACTTCGGCACGACCGCGGCGCACGACGCCGGGCGGCTCGTCGACGCGGGCGACGCGAACGTCGTGAGCCGCATCCAGTACGAGCCCGTCGGCGTCTGCGGCCTCATCTCGCCGTGGAACTACCCGCTGCTGCAGGCCGCGTGGAAGGTCGCGCCGTGTCTCGCGGCCGGCAACACGTTCGTGCTCAAGCCGAGCGAGCTGACGCCCGCGACGGCGATCCTGCTCATGGATCTGCTCACCGAGTGCGGGGTCCCCGCGGGAGCGGCGAATCTCGTGCTCGGCGCCGGCGCGGTCGCCGGAGCGCCGCTCTCCGAGCATCCGGATGTCGACATGGTGTCGTTCACCGGAGGACTGGTGACCGGCCGGATCGTCGCCGCCACCGCCGCGCAGACCGTCAAGAAGGTCGCGCTCGAGCTCGGTGGCAAGAACGCGAACGTCGTGTTCGCCGACGCGCTCTTCGACGCCGCAGTCGACAACGCGCTCAACGCGGGGTTCGTCCACTCCGGTCAGGTGTGCTCGGCCGGCGCGCGGCTCATCGTCGAGGAGTCGATCCACGATCGGTTCGTCGACGCGCTCGTCGAGCGCGCCCGGGCGATCCGTCTCGGCGGGCCGTTCGACGACGACGCGGAGTCCGGCCCGCTCATCTCCGCTGCCCACCGCGACAAGGTGACCGAGTACGTCCGCAGGGGGGTCGCCGAGGGTGCGACCCTGCGCTGTGGCGGTGAATGGGGGTCCGGTGACCTCGAGGACGGCTTCTTCTATCTGCCGACGGTGCTCGACGACGTGCAGCAGGGAATGTCGGTCGTCGTCGACGAGGGCTTCGGGCCCGTCGTCACCGTCGAGACGTTCACCGACGAGGACGACGCCGTGCGGATCGCGAACGACACCCGCTACGGCCTCGCCGGCGCGGTGTGGACGCAGGACGCCGGACGCGCCCAGCGCGTCGCGAATCGCATGCGTGCGGGCACGGTGTGGATCAACGACTTCCACCCGTACCTCCCCCAGGCAGAGTGGGGCGGGTTCGGCGAATCGGGCTTCGGCCGCGAACTCGGTCCCACCGGGCTCGACGAGTACCGCGAGGCCAAGCACGTCTATCAGAACATCGATCCCGGGGTCAGCGGCTGGTTCGCCGATCGCACGGGCACAGCAGACGGGAAGAACTGACATGCCGTTCATGCAGACCGAGGACCGCGATCCTGCCGGACAGAGCTCGGTGCACGAGTACGACTACATCGTCGTCGGCGGCGGTTCCGCGGGAGCGGCGGTCGCGGCGCGGCTGAGCGAGGACGAGTCCGTCACGGTGGCACTCGTCGAGGCGGGACCGAGCGACGTCGGGCTCGACGAGGTGCTCGTCCTCGAGGACTGGATGAATCTGCTCGAGTCGGGTCTCGACTGGGACTACCTCATCGAGCCGCAGGCACACGGCAACTCGTTCATGCGGCACGCGCGCGCTCGCGTGCTCGGCGGCTGCTCCTCGCACAACTCGTGCATCGCCTTCTGGCCACCGCGAGAGGATCTCGACGAGTGGGCGACCGGGTACGGGTGCGCCGGATGGGAATCCGAGGCGATCTTCCCGTTGATCAAGCGGCTCGAGAACAACTCGCGGCCCGGCGACCATCACGGCCACGACGGCCCGGTCCGGCTGCGCGACGTCCCGGCCGAGGACCCGTGCGGCGTCGCGATTCTCGATGCCTGCGAGCAGGCGGGCATCCCCCGCGCGAAGTTCAAC
>NZ_BCXD01000024.1 GCF_001894925.1 Rhodococcus rhodnii NBRC 100604
GTAAGAGGTATCTCACCACGACAGGCGTGGCCCGAAAGGGCCACGCCTGTCGTGTGTTTCAGGGGTCGTTCGTCGTACTACGACGCCCCCTCGGTGTCGTCGAAGAACGACCAGTTGCCGTCGTCGTTCACCTCCATCCGCCAGCCGAGTTCGGTGTTGTCGGCTCGGACGTCGACGAACCACGCGTGCGCGTCGTCCGCGCTCGCGATGTCCTTGGTCTCCACCACGGTCCCGGTGGGGTCGATCACGCGGTACTCGGCCATAGGGTGGCCTCCTCAGTCGTCGGGGTTGCGGTACTTCTCGGGGTCGACGGGCGGTTCGGTGGGGTCGGAGCCGGTCGAGCGTCGTCGGTACAGCACGAGTCCGACGAGCACGGCCACCACGACCACGATGAGAACGATCTCCATACCCGACGCCTACCCGATCCGGTGGCGTGTCAATCACGGGGCCAGGACGCCGTGGTGAGAAGCGGACCGATGCCGAGCGTCCTCAGCGGGTGCTGCCGACGACGGGGGCTTGGGGAGAGCACCGAATCGGCCGGACATCGTGTGGGTCGAGGACGTCCAGGACGAGTTGTGCGACGTTCTTCGAGTACTGGATCGAGACGTGGTCGGAGAGGTCCTCCGGGCACACGCCGGGCAGGGCGACGTTGCGCACCTCCGAACCCGGAACGGCACTCACGAAGCCCGTGTCCCACGGCGTGACGATCGTGTCGTAGGGCGTCGCGATCATGGTGTAGCGGATGCCGGGACGCGTCTCGCCGCCCTCGGTCAGGGCATCGAAGAACGCCGGATCGCGTTCGGGGAGTGGTGGCGTCGTGATGCCGACCGCCGCGAGGGCGTCACGGACCGCCGTCAGCGCCGCACCGGTCTGTTCGTATCCGGGGATCTCGCCCTCGGTGTTCGCGGCGGCGATGCCCACGACCGACCGAACTGATTCGGGGGCAACGGTGTTCGCGACGTAGCGCGCGATCGCGGCGCCTTTCGAATGCCCGATGAGGTCGACGCGGTCGGCTCCCGTCGCATCGAGAACGCGGCGGACGACGGCGTCGAGTTCGGCTGCGTCGGAGAAGCCGTTTCCGGTCGCGCCGAGCCACGGGATCCCCGTCGTCGTCCCGAGCGTCGGTGCGAAGACGCAGTAGCCCTGCGCCGCGAGGATCGGGGCGAGGCCGGCCCAGCTCGCGTAGGCGTTCTCGGTGAATCCGTGAACGAGGATCACGGGATTCGGATGCGTCGCGCTCGGCCGGCACCGCCGGTCGTTTCGCTCCCGGCGGAGAGATGCCGGGTTCGGCGATCGAGCGCGCGAGCGCCTCGGGGAACGTCGCGGCCTCACCCGCCGCGGGTGGGCGCAGATCGCGTGGTGCGGGCTCGGCCGCGGCAGGAGCGGCGAGGAGGACGGCGGCGGCAGCGGCGACAGCCACCACGAGCGAGCGTGTCACGACGCCGGCTCGACGTGGACGAACGTCCGGCTGCGCGGAAGTGCGTGTCCCATGGCGTCCTCGAGATCGTCGGCGACATCGTGTGATCGCGTCACCGACCACTCGCCGGGGACCTTCGCCACGACGAAAACATACCGTTGCCTGCCGGATTCGATGGTGCGAGGAGGATCGAACTCGATGGGGAGATCCGTCCGGAACCGGTCGAGGACGGCGTCGACCTTCGCCTGATCCTCCTTCGGGAGCGAGGCGTCGAGCAGGCTCACGAGCGAGCCGCGCACCAGCCCGTACCCCGTGAACAGGATGTTGACGCCCACGAGCAGCGCGACGATCGGGTCGAGAACGTACCAGCCCGTGACGGCGACGAGCGCGATTCCGACGAGGACGCCCGCTGTCGTCCAGACGTCCGTCATGAGATGTTTGCCGTCGGCGACGAGGGTGATCGAGCGTTCGCGGCGGCCGACCCGTTGCAGGGTGATGCCCATCGCGAGGTTGACGAGGGCCGCGGCGCCCGACAGCGCGAGACCGATGCCGGGCTGTTCGAGCGGCTGCGGCGTCACGATCCGCTGCACTGCCGTCCAGATGATGACGACGGCGGCCACGAAGATCATCGCGCCCTCGACCATCGCCGAGAAGTACTCGGCCTTGCCGTGACCGAAGTGGTGGCTCGCGTCGGGTGGCCGTGCCGCGACGAAGAGCGCGATGAGCGCGACGATCGCGGCGACGAGGTTGACGCCGGACTCGAGGGCGTCGGAGAGGAACCCGACCGAGCCGGTGACGACGGCGGCGATCGACTTGAGTCCGATCGTCACGATCGCCGCCGCGATCGACAGCAGCATGAACCGGACCAGCATCCGATCCTGTGTCCCGAGTCGTGCCACCCTCGCCATAGGGGCATCGTCCCAGGCCAGGGATGTCGCCGCCGGAGATTCTGCACCCCTACCAGCATTTCGCACCCCTATCGGGCGCCCGAACGGGGTGCAGCCTACGAAAAGGGGTGCAGAACGGCGGACGGTGAGTGGCGTGTACAGTGGCCGACGTGTCCGCGACCTATTTCTGGTTTAGCAGGCCGGCCCCGGGTGGGCCGGTCGGCGTAACCGCGCGCTGACACCCCACCCCGAGCCGGAATCAAGCGACCGGCTCGCGCGTCTTCTCCACCAGCACTCACGGGTCCGGTCCGGAACAGGAACGAACCCCGATGACTGCAGGTCTCTCCTCCCCCCGAACATCCTCGCTCGACGAGCAGCGCACCGTGCGCATCAGTCCGCTCGTCGCGCCGTCGGTCGTGCGCACCGAACACGCGCCCGACGACGTCGCGGCGGCCGCCGTGCGCTCTGGACGCCGGGGCGTCGTCGACATCCTGAACGGCGCCGACGACCGCCTGATCGTCGTCGTCGGCCCGTGCTCGGTGCACGACACCGACGCCGCGATGGACTACGCGCATCGTCTCGCCGCCAAGGCCGACGAACTGCGCGACGACCTGCACATCGTGATGCGGGTGTACTTCGAGAAGCCGCGCACGACCCTCGGCTGGAAGGGTCTGCTCAACGACGCGCATCTCGACGGATCCTTCGACATCGACACGGGCCTGCGGATGGGTCGCAAACTCCTGCTCGACATCTCCCGGCTCGGGGTGCCGACGGCGTGCGAGTTCCTGGACCCGACCATCCCGCAGTACATCGCCGATCTCGTGAGCTACGGCGCGATCGGGGCGCGCACGGCGGCGAGCCAGGTCCATCGCCAGCTGTGCAGTGCGCTGTCGATGCCCGTCGGCATCAAGAACTCGACCGAGGGCGACGTCCAGGTCGCGGTCGACGGCACTCGCGCCGCGGCGGCGAGCCACGTCTTCCCCGGAACCGATCTCGACGGTCACGCCGCGCTCATCGAGACGGTGGGCAATCCCGACTGCCACGTCATCCTGCGCGGCGGCTCCGGCGGACCGAACTACGACGCCGAGACCGTCGCGGACACCCTTGCGCGACTCGCGAAGTCGGGTCTCCCGGAGCGGGTCGTCATCGACGCGAGCCACGGCAACTCGCGCAAGGACCACCGCAAGCAGGTCGACGTCGTCACCGACGTCGCCGGTCGTCTCGCCGTGGGTGAACGCGGTATCGCGGGACTCATGCTGGAGAGCTTCCTCGAGGAGGGCCGCCAGGATCTCACGTTGGGCGCGGCCGACGAACTGACGTACGGGCAGTCGATCACCGACGCGTGTATCGACTGGACCACGACGGCGACCCAGCTCGACCGGCTCGCCGAGGCGGTGCGCACCAGGCGCGGCTGAGCGCGGGAGCGGCGGTCGTCGCCGCGTCCCAGAATCGCGGCGACCGTAATCATTGTCGCGGGTGGATGTCTCGGGCCACGCTTCACGGCGTACCCGTTCACCTCTCGTAGTGGAGTCCCGTGACATGAGCGCCGTTCTGCCGGTTCCGTTTTCCCGCGTTCTCGTGGGCCTGGCCTGTGCTGCCGCGCTCGTCGTCACCGGCTGCTCGCAGTCGGCGACGGCGGCGGGGCCGACCCTCGCCCCCGACGCAGAGATTCCCACCGAGATTCCCGCCGGGACGACGCTCGTCGTCGCGGATCAGTCCGAGGCGCAGCAGTATTCGCTGCGCGCGTCGGGCGAACTCGACGCGCTGCCGTTCGACGTCGAGTTCGCCAACTTCACCGGCGGTCCCGAGGTACTCGAATCGTTCCGCGCGGGCGCCACGGACGTCGGCATCGTCGGTGACGTCCCGCCGATCCACGCGGCGGCGTCCGGCCAGGACGTGCCCATCGTGGCGGCCTTCCAGAAGAGCAAGCACACCTACTCGCTCGCCACCGCGCCGGGAGCGGACGTCCGCACGCCGGACGACTTGCGCGGCAAGCGCATCGCGTATGCGGAGGGTACGGCGCAGCAGGTCGTCGTGCTGCGGTCGCTCGGGCTCGCCGGGCTCGGGCCGTCGGACGTCGAACTGGTCCGGCTGAGGCTGGGGGAGTTCAGCGACGCGCTCGTCGCGGGGCAGGTGGACGTCGCGCCGCTCGCCGAACCGCGGCTGACGCGGTACCTCGACGACACCGCTGCGGCCGGTGGAAGCGCGATCCACGATCTCGACGGCATCTCGGAGGGTCTGAGCTACCTGTACGCCCCGCGCCGCACCGTCGAGGACGCGCACACGGCGGCGGCGCTGCGCGAGTAGGTCGCCGCGAACATCCGTGCCCAGCAGTGGATCAACGACCATCCCGACGAGTGGGTGCAGGCGTACTACGTCGAGAGTCAGGGCCTGTCGGCGGAGGACGGCCACCGCATCCTCGCGTCGACCGGCACCACGACCTTCCCGGCCCTCGACGACGCGCTCGTCGCGCGGCAGCAGGGCACCATCGACGTCATCGATGGCGTGGGTGAACTGCCCGTTGCCGTCGATGCCGCCGAGGGCTTCGACCGTCGTTTCGACGGCGTGATCGAGGAGGCCGCGGCGTCCGCCGGCGCGACGTACACCCGCGGCGAGACGAGCTGACATGGCAGCCGACACCTTCTCGCCGGAGGTCCGCCCGCTCACGCCCGACAGCCTGTCGCAAGCCCGGCCGCGCCGCCGGCTCGGCCCGGGACGCTCGATCCCGGGCGCGATCGCGATCGGCCCATTGCTGCTCCTCGCGCTGTGGTGGGCCGGATCGAGCGCCGGGTTCATCGCTCCGACGACTCTGCCGCACCCGCTCGACGTCGCCGCGACCTTCGGCACGCTGTGGTCGGACGGCAGGCTGCAGACGCACCTGCTCGCGTCGCTGCGGCTCGCGGCGATCTCGCTCGTGATCGGCGTCGTCGCCGGTGTGGTGCTGGCGGCCGTCGCCGGCCTCAGCCGCATCGGGGAAGCCCTGGTGGACGGACCGATCCAGGTCAAGCGAGCGATCCCGACGCTGGCGCTCATTCCGCTCGCGATCGTGTGGTTCGGCATCGGCGACGAGATGAAGATCATCGTCATCGCGACGAGCGTCCTGATCCCGGTGTACATCAACACACACGCGCATCTGCGGGGCGTGGATGCGCGCTACGTCGAGCTCGCGGAGACGGTCGGGCTCGGCCGGTGGGAGTTCGTGCGGCGCGTGGCCCTTCCCGGGGCGCTACCCGGGTTCTTCACGGGACTGCGCCTCGCCGTGACGATCTCGTGGCTCGCCCTCGTCGTCGTCGAACAAGTGAACGCGACCGAGGGCATCGGATACCTCATGACCCAGGCGCGGTTGTACGGCCAGCTCGAGATCGTGGTCGCAGGCCTCGTCGTCTACGCGGTGTTCGGTGTCGTCGGTGACGCCGTCGTCCGCACCATCGAGAGGAGGTCGCTGAGATGGCGACGCACACTGGGAACGCCCTGATCGAACGCGAGAGTGTTTCTCTCGCCTCCCCTTCCGCGACACCCGAAGTCGCTCGGCTCGTGGACGTCACACGGTCGTTCGGGACGCGCACCGTCCTCGACGGCATCGATCTGTCGATCCGCGCTGGGGAGTTCGTCGCGCTGCTCGGCCGGAGCGGATCGGGCAAGAGCACCCTGTTGCGTGCCCTCGCCGGTCTCGATCACGGTGTCGACGGCGATGGAGACATCGCTGTCGCGCAACGGCTCTCGGTCGTCTTCCAGGACTCGCGACTGCTGCCGTGGACGAGGGTGCTTGGAAACGTGACGCTGGGTCTTCGTGGCGGCGACGCCGCCGATCTCGGCCGCGCGGTGCTCGCGGACGTCGGACTCGCGGGTCGTGAATCCGCGTGGCCTGCCGAGCTCTCCGGCGGCGAGCAGCAGCGCGTCGCACTCGCGCGCTCGCTGGTGCGCCGTCCGTCGCTGCTGCTCGCCGACGAGCCGTTCGGCGCGCTCGACGCCCTCACCCGGATCAGGATGCACGCGCTGCTTCGGGAGCTGTGCGCCAAGTACCGGCCCGGCGTCCTGCTCGTGACGCACGACGTCGACGAGGCGGTCGCCCTCGCCGATCGCGTGCTCGTCCTCGACTCGGGACGGTTCGTCGCCGACCGGCGGCTCGACCTCGGCGGCGAGCGGAGCTACCGGGACCCGGCGTTCGTCGCCCACCGCGAGGCGCTGCTCGCAGCGCTCGGCGTCGCAGTCCACTGACCTCTTCGGAACGAAAGGCACGCAGTGTCCAGGCAACTCGCACTCAACGCGTTCATCTATCCCGCCGGCCATCACGAGGCGGCATGGCGTCATCCGCTGTCGCAGCCGGAACGGATCTACGACGCCGACTACTACCAGCAGATCGCCCGCACGGCCGAGGCCGCGAAGTTCGACGCGGTGTTCTTCGCGGACGCACCGGCACTCGCGGAGAACGTCGAGTTCAACGCCGCGGGACGACTCGATCCGGTCGTGCTGCTCGCGACGATCGCCGCGGCGACGAGCCGGATCGGGCTCATCGCGACGGCGTCCACGACCTACTCCGAGCCGTACAATCTCGCGCGGTCGTTCGCGGCACTCGATCATGTGTCGGGCGGGCGCGCGGGCTGGAACATCGTGACGACCGCAGCCGAGAACGCCTCGGCCAACTTCGGTTTCGCGGAGCACCCGCGCGCGGACGACCGGTACGCACGAGCGGCGGAGTTCGTCGATGCGGCGACGGCGCTGTGGGACAGCTGGGACGACGACGCCGTCGTCCTCGACAAGGCCGCGGGCCGGTACGTGGACACGGCACGCATCCACACCGTCGACGCGGACGGCGATCACGTCCGTGTCGCGGGCCCGCTCAACGCACCGCGGCCGCCCCAGGGTCACCCGGTGCTGGTGCAGGCGGGCGCCTCGAACGCGGGACGCGACTTCGCCGGACGCTACGCGGAAGCGATCTTCACCGCGCATCAGACGCTGCACGACGCACAGCGCTTCTACGACGACATTCGCTCGCGGGCGCGCGCCCACGGCCGTGACCCGCGGTGGGTCAAGGTGCTTCCCGGCATCAGCCCGTTCATCGCGGACACCGAGGCGAAGGCGAAGGAGCTCGAGCGAGAGTTCGACGAACTCACCGTTCCCGCATACGGATTGAGTCAGCTTTCGCGGCTCGTCGGCGAGGACCTGACGGGGCTGCGGCTCGACGGTCCCGTCCCGCGGGAGCTGTTCGCCGATGCGGGTGACGTCGGCAACAACCTGCGCAGCCGCAAGCAGGTCGTCGCGGGAATCGTCGAACGCGAGCAGCCGACGGTGCGCCGCTTGCTTCACCGGCTCGCCGGCGCCCGCGGGCATCGTGTCGTCGCCGGCACTCCCGAGCAGGTCGCGGACACGATCGAGGAGTGGTTCACGTCCGGCGCGGCGGACGGGTTCAACGTCATGCCGCCGTACTACCCGGGCGGGCTCGAGGTGTTCGCGGCGACCGTCGTCCCGATCCTGCAGCGGCGCGGCCTCTTCCGGACGGAGTACTCCGGGACGACACTGCGCGAACACCTCGGCCTGCCGCGGCCCGCGAGCCGGCACGCGGCCACGTCGCTCGCGGGCTGAGGGCTCACTCCAGCAACGACCTCCCCAGATGGTCGCCGCTGTCGACGACGCCGGGCGGGATCGCGTACACCGCGGACCCGATCGGCGTCGTCCACTGGTTCAGCGCGTCGAACTCGGCGAGGCGGTTCTGCACCGGCAGATACTGCTCGTGGATGTCGCGCTGATAGGCGGCGAACAGCAACCCCGCATCGGACACCTGTCCCGGCGGCGGTGCGACGTCGTAGTTGTAGGCGCGCCGCAGGAACCGCTCGCCCTCGTGGCGGAAGTGTGCCCTCGCGACGTGCGAGCCGGGTGGCATCACCGGGATCCCGTACCTGTCGGTCGCGTCGAGGTCCGGGCGATCGAACTCGGCGGTCCCCGTGAGCGGTGCGCCGGTGTCGAGCGTCCGACCCGTCGTGCTCTCGCGTGCGGGACGGTCGAGTTCGTCCCACGTGTCGAGGTTCATCGCGATGCGCCGCAACACGATCGACGTCCCGCCCGCGAGCCACGGATAGCGGTGTCCGTCGTCCCACACCAGCCGGTCGAGGTCCTCGGTGGTGCGAGGATTCTCGGTTCCGTCCTTCTGGCCGAACAGATTCCGAGGAGTCGCCGACTCCGGTTCCGTGCCACGTGCGCGCAGAAAGCCGTTCTGCACCCACCGGATCGACACCTGGGTCCGCACGTTCTTCACGAGTTCGCGGACAGCGTGCGAGAGCGTGATCGGGTCGTCGGAGCACACCTGGAGCAGGACGTCGGTCTGGCCCCACGCGTCGTCGAGCCGGTCGATCGCATACGACGGCAGCGGCGCGATCCACGGTGGCCGACGGTCGACGCGGTCGATCCGGTCGAACAGTGCGGGCCCGAATCCGACGGTGACGGTGAGCCGCGCCGGACGGTGCGCGAGCTCGGGCTCGCTGTCGGTGAGCGACGGCGTACCGGACGTCAGACGTGCGGCGTCCTCCGTCCAGACCCGCAGGATCCCGGCGAACCGCTGCCGATCGACGTCCGCGGCGAGATCGAGCCCGACGAACGTGGCGTGCGCCTGGGCGCGCGTCGCGATGCCGCTCTGATGCACACCGTGGAAGGGTTCGATCTCGGTTCCGTTCTCGCCGTCGGCGGGCCCGGTCGCGGTCGCGACCGTCGCACCGAGCCCCGCGGCGCCGACGGCACCCACGGCGAGCGCGCCGCCACCGAGCAGCGTACGTCGGCTGAAGGTCCTACCCGCCATGTGCTGCACCCATGACGGGCTCGCCGTCCGCTCCGTAGTTCTCCTGGTTGCCCGCGAAGTCGCGAACCTGGGCATCGGTCGTCGTGGTCGATCCGTCGTCGAACTCGAGCGTCACGGTGACGGCACCGCCCGCGACGACGGGATCGGTCAACTCCATCAGCATGATGTGGTCGTGTCCGGGGGAGAAGGCGAGCGTGTCGCCGGGGGCGATGGCGAAGCCGCCGTCCTTCTCGCGCATCGTCATCCCGCCGCTGTCGTTCGACGCCATCTCGTGCAACTCGGTGTGCGCGGACGCAGGGCTCGACGCTGCGACGACGCGCACGTCGTCCCCGCCGGTGTTCTCGACGCGGGCGAACGCGGCGGTCATCCCCGAATCGGCGGCCTTGACCCATGCATCGGTGACGACGACGCGATCGGCGGCCGTCGTGTCCTCGGTATCGGCGGAGTCGGAACCGCACGCCGTGACGGCGAGTGCGATCGCGGCTCCGGCGGCCGTCGTGGCGAACAGACGTGTCTTCTTCATGGTTGTCCTTCGGCTGTGTGCGGCGCGAGTGCGCGCCGCGGCTTGCGCCCTGGCACGACGGTGCCGGGCGGGAGGGGCGGGGGTCAGCCGAGGACGGGAGGAGCGCGGGGCGACGAGCCGTGGTGGGCGTACTGCCACCCGGAGAGATCGGGGCCGCTCGCAGGACGGAGGCGTGCCGGGGAGGCGGGGTGTGCGCCGTCGAACGGTGACGGCACGACGCGGGCGAGAGCGGACGCCGCGATCCCTGCGGCGCGTGTCCCACCCACGATGAGCGCGGCGGCGACGAGAGCGGCGGCGAGGTGCCCGGCGAGCATGGGCGCTGCCGTCGCCCCGTGTGCGGGATGATCGAGGGTGAGGGCGGCGTGGCCCACTGCCTGCCCGGCGAGCAGCGCGGCCGTGACGACGGCGTATTCGCGGCGCGGCGCGCCGTGGGCTGCGACGAGCCAGCCGACACCGGCCGAGCCGAGCAGCAACAGCACGAGGGCGGTCTCGGAGGGAGTGTGGCCACCGCCCGCGGCGTGGCCGGCGATGCTCGTCGCGCCCGACACGAGACCGACGGATCCGCCGCGCATGCGTGCCGCGACGGAGTTCATGCTGCAACGATACCAGCGTGTACTACCCGCAGTAGTATGCAGCTGTGGCGCACCGGCAGTGCGGAATTGGACGCCGATGCGTGCGCCGCCGCACCGCCTTCCCGAGGCCGGTGAACCAGGGAGGCGATGCGGCGTCGTCGAGCAGGGACGACTGCAGGCCGGATGTCGTGCTCCGACCGTTCGTCGTCAATCGAACTTATGTCCGTCTCGTGGTGGAGAGCCGAGCGAGGGAATCAGCGCAGCGGTGAGAAGTCGCGGCTGCCGAGATAGGTCGGCCGCGGCGACGGCGCGGAGAACGGTTCCACGAGCGTGTTCTCGACGCTGTTGAACACGATGAACAGGTTCGACCGTGGGAACGGCGTGATGTTCCCGTTCGACCCGTGAATCGCGTTCGAGTCGAACAGAAATGCAGAGCCCGAGGACCCCGTCATCATGTCGATGCCGTACTTGTTCGCCATCGACGTGAGCGTCGCCTGATCGGGCGATCCGGTGGGAGGTGTTCCGGTGACGAGAGATTCGCGGTAGTAGTTCTCCGGCGTCTCACCGGCACACGAGACCCATTCCCGATGCGATCCGGGCATGATCATGAGTCCGCCGTTGTAGCCGTAGTTCTCGGTCAGTGCGATCGAGATGCTCGCAGCGCGCGGCGCGGGCATGCCGTCCTCGGCGTGCCACGTCTCGAAGTCGCTGTGCCAGTAGAACGGACCGCCCGTGAAGCCCGGCTTGTAGTTGAGTCGCGACTGATGGATGTAGACGTCGGACCCGAGGATCTGACGCGCCATGTCGGCGATCTCGGGACGCCGAACGATCTCGTCGACGACGGGGCTGAGCAGGTGAACATCGAAAACCGAACGTACGTCGCCGGTTCCGTGCTCACGGACGACGCACTCGTCGTCCCGGAGATCCTCGTCCGCCGCGAGGCGTGACATCTCGTCGACGAGATGGAACACGTCCGCTGTGGGGACCAGGGATTCGGTGCGGTGATACCCGCGGCGGTCGTACTCCGCCACCTCGCTCTGCGACAACGGGCCGGATGTGGCGTCCCCCCAGACCGCCGGGTCGCGTCGAGTCGTGCTGGAGCAGACGGTTCGGCCGCGGGTCGGGTAGTTGTCGGCGATTGCCGTGCGCATGTCTCGTACTTCACCCTTTCTGGATCGGCAACTTGAGTTCCGTCAGAACGACGTTCCCACTGGTCGTCGCCGAATGCAACCAGCTGTTCGGCGCCGGCGTCCCCGGATTCGGTGCGTGATCGGACCGTGCCGGGCGGCCCCGCCACACGTATCCCGAGGGTATGGATTCGCCGTCAGTGGCCGACCGCGTCGAAGGACTCGGGCAGCAACTGTCCGCCGTCGACGACCAGTGACTGACCTGTGACATATCGCGCCTCGTCGCTCGCGAGGAATGCGACCGCGTGGCCGATGTCGTCGGGAGTTCCGAGGGTGCCCGCGGGAATCGCGGCCGTCATGCTCGCGAGATACTCGTCGCCCATGTCCGCGAGGCCTTCCGTGAGAACGTTTCCGGGAAGCACGGCGTTGACGGTGATTCCACGCGGCGCGAGTTCGATCGCGGCGGTACGCATGAAGCCGAGCTGCGCCGCCTTCGACGCTCCGTAGTGCGACCACCGAGGAAATCCGGTGTACGGACCCGTGATCGACGAGGTGATGACGATGCGGCCCGCACCCGACGCCGTCAACGCGTCGAGGCACGCCTGCACCGCGAACACCGTCCCCTTGACGTTGACGTCGAGTACCGTCGTCAGTTCGTCCTCGGTCATGTCGGCCAGATCGGCCTCCGGGAAGATGCCGGCGTTCGCACACAGCACGTCGATCCCGCCGAAGGTCGCGGCGACGTCGCGCGCCGCGTCTCTCGTCCACTCGGCGGACGTGACGTCCGCGACCACGCCGTGGATCCGCCCGGGGCCGAGCCGTGCGAGTGCCGTCGTCGCGTCGTCGAGGCCGGTCTTGCTACGAGCGGCGATCGCGACGTCGGCGCCGCCGCGCGCGAACACCGAGGCGATGCCGAGCCCGATGCCACGGCTGCCGCCGGTCACGAGCACCTTCTTGCCGGACATGTCGAACATGGCGCGTCCTTTCGTGCGGGAGAACCGATTCGTATGCCACGGATCGGATCTGCGCACGTCGGAGCGGGTTTGTTTACGCGGGCGACTCGGCCCGGCCCGCGCCGAAACAGTCCGGTAATCGAGAGGTCAGTCGCGGAAATGACGGGGCGTGTTTCCGGTCCAGCGTTTGAACGCACGACGGAAGGCGCTCGGTTCGGAGAAGCCGAGCCTGCGAGAGAGATCGTCGACGGACTCGCCGCGCTGCAGTCCAGCGACGGCGGCGTCTCGCAGGACCTCCTCGCGCAACCTCCCGAGCGAGGTTCCCTCGCCGCGGAGCAGGCGCCGCAGATGGGGCACGCTGATCGAGAGCATCTCGGCGATCTCCTCCGCGCCCGCGGTGCGGCCCTTCATCCCGAGTTCGAGAACGCGGCGCACCTGCACCGTCGCGCTCGAGTCGTAGTCGCGCTCGGTCAGCAACCGGTGCGGTGACCGTCGCAGATACTCCTCGAGGCTCCCCTCCGTCTGGACGACGGGCGCGGTGAGCACCGAGTTGTCCAGTTCCAGAGCGGGTTCGGCGGCATCGAAGGTGACGGGACGCCCGAAGATGTGGTCGTAGTCGGCGGCGAGTTCGGGAACGGGCTGCGGGTAGGGGAGTTCGACCGACCGCAGGCGTACCCGGCGGCCGATCAGCCACGCCGCGAAACGGTGCAGCAGAATGAGACTGAAGTCGCTGAGGACGCGATACTCGTCGTAGGCACCGTGCCGGTGCGCCGAGACGACGACCGACAGCCGCGTGGTGTCGACCCCGCGGTCGATCCGCAGTGACGGGAGCGCCGGAAACACCTGCAGGACTTCGGACATGCGCTCGAAAGCCCCGTCGAGATCGTCGCTGTGGATCAGCGTGAGGCACAGCACGCGGAACGTTCCGCGGGGCACGCGTCCGGGTCCGAGTCCGAAGAGTTCGTCGCCCGTGAGCGCCCACGTCGCCTGGACGAAGGACGTGACCTGGCCGGGGCTGAGCCGGTTCATCGGATCCGCGAGGGCCGCGTCGTCGAGACCCGCGGCACCGAGTGCAGGGCTCAGATCGACACCGCGCCGGGCCGCGAGATGGAGTGCGCGGCCGACGAAGTCGGCGGGAATGATCCGATCGCTCAACGGCCGCCGCCCGCCGCGACCAGGCGATGCGCCGCCTCCGCGAGAACGTCGTCGTGTTTGCAGAAGGCGAACCGGACGAGATGCGACCAGTCGACGGGGTGGTCGGTGAACACGCTCACCGGGACGGCGACCACTCCCGCGCGCTTCGGGAGCTCGCGGCAGAACTCGATGCCGTCGCTCGCGCCGAGCGGCCGGATGTCGGCGCACAGGAAGTACGTTCCGCCGCCCGAGTGCACACGAAATCCCGCTTCGGTCAGTGCATCCCGCAGGAAATCGCGTTTACGCTCGAGGTCGTCGCGCAGTCCGGCGATCCACGGCTGCTCGGTGCGCAGCGCGTGGGCGACGGCGGGCTGGAAGGGGGCGCCGGCCGTGAACGACATGAACTGCTTCGCGGCGCGCACACCGGCGAGCAGATCTGCCGGCCCGCAAGCCCATCCGGTCTTCCAGCCCGTCACGTTGAAGGTCTTGCCGGCGCTCGACACCGTGACGGTCCGCTCGGCCATTCCCGGAAGTGTCGCGATCGGGGTGTGCGCGCGGCCGTCGAACACGAGGTGCTCGTACACCTCGTCGCTCACGACGATCACGTCGTGCCGCACCGCGATTTCCGCGATCGCGGCGAGCTCGGCCGCGGAGTACACCGCCCCCGTCGGGTTGTGCGGGGTGTTGACGACGAGCATGCGGGTCTCGTCCGTGACGGCCTCGCGCAGCGCCGCGACGTCGAGCGCGAACCCGTCGTCGGTCGGAATCATCGGTACGGTGCGTCGCCGCGCGCCCGCCATCGCGACGGCGGCGGCGTACGAGTCGTAGTACGGCTCGACGAGGACGACCTCGTCGCCCGGATCGAGAAGGCCCAGGACGGCGGCGCTGATCGCTTCGGTCACGCCCACCGTCACGAGCACCTCGGTGTCGGGGTCGTACCGGATCCCGAAGCGGGCGGCGCGGTCCTCGGCGATCGCGGCGCGCAGCTCCGGTGCGCCGGGGCCCGGCGGGTACTGGTTCACGCCCGCCCGGATCGCGGCGCACGCGGCGTCGAGCAGCGACTGCGGACCGTCGGAGTCGGGGAAGCCCTGCCCGAGGTTGATCGCACCGGTTTCGGTCGCCAGCGCCGTCATCTCGGCGAAGATGGTGGAGGTGAACGGACGCAGGCGCGCGGCGGTGCGGACCGGATCGGACATGACCTGCAGGGTAGTCGGTGCCGTGGCCCGGGCACCGGAGTGTCACATTCGGCGCCCCCGTCTCGTCCTGGAAGGGAACGCCACCGGAGAGAACGCCCCCGAAGCGAACGCCACCGGTCCCCACCCGGGAGGAGCACACCATGACACCCCGAATCCCCGCCCTCGCACCCGCGGAGGCAGGTCCCGTCGGCCGACTGCTCTATCGCGTCGCGCGGCGACGGTACGGCGAGGTGCCCGAGCCGTTCTCGGTGCTCGCCCGGCATCGCCGACTTCTGGTGGCGGCGGGAGTCGCCGAATTCGCGGCGGAGAAGGCGTCCACCGTCCTGCCCGGCGCGGTGCGCGAACTCGCCGTGTACCGGGTCGCGTGGACCCTCGGCTGCTCGTGGTGCGTCGACTTCGGCACCATGCTGCAGCGACTCGATCGGCTCGACGTCGGGCGCCTCGAACACATCGCCGACTACGCGACGTCGCCCCTCTACAGCGACGACGAGCGCGCCGCGATCGCGTACGCCGACGCGATGACCGCGACACCGACCACCGTCACGGACGACCAGGTCGAGGACCTCCGGCGCAGGTTCGGTGACGCGGGAACGCTCGAGCTCACCCATCAGATCGGTCTCGAGAACCAGCGGGCCCGGCAGAACACCGCCCTCGGTATCACCGATCAGGGCTTCTCGACCGACTCCTGCCGGGTGCCGTGGGTGAACGCCGAGTCCTGACCGAGCCGCACGCCGCGGTGCTTCGCCCGATTGGCGACGTCGTAGACGGCCCGTACCCGGCCGTCGGCCACCGAGAACGCGGTCACGCGCGGCGGCATCGCGGGACCGGCGACGAAGCCGAGCCCGCCGTTGACGGCGACCGGTTCGAGCGACGCGATCGCGGCCCCGCCGTAGCGGTGCGCGAGACCGAGGAGGAACCGCGCGACGTGATCGGGGCCGCGCAGCGCGGTGGGCGTCGTGCCGTCCGCGTCGCCCACGAACTCCACGTCGGCGTGCAGCGCGGCGACCACGTCGTTCAGATCGCCGCCGCGGATCGCGGTGTGGAGGCGTTCGATCACCGCGTCGTGCTCGGGCGGGGAGATCGGTTCGGGGAGGGCGGCGACGGCACGTCGCGCACGGGACGCGTGCTGCCGGGCGGCGGCCGGCGTCGCGTCGAGGATCTCGGCGATTCGCGCGAAGGGAACGTCGAACACGTCGTGCAGGACGAGGGCGGTCCGTTGCGCCGGTGGCAGTGTGTCGAGGACGACCATGAGCGCGAGTCGTACGTCGCCCGCGGCGATCACGGCGTCGAGGGGATCGGGTTCGGCGGACGCCAGCGGCCGGACGATCGGCTCCGGCAGCCACTGCCCGACGTACCGCTCTCGTCGCACTGCGGCCGAACGCAGCCGATCCAGGCACACGCGGGTGGTGACGGTGGTGAGCCAGGCGTCCGGATCGTCGATCGTTGCGAGATCGGCACCCGCGAGCCGGAGCCACGAATCCTGCACGGCGTCCTCGGCGTCGGCGACGCTGCCGGTCAGCCGATAGGCGAGCGACAGCAGGCGTGGACGCCGAGCCTCGAACACCTCGGCTGCGTCGCGCTGCGGCACCGGATCGGCGGGACCTTCGGTCACGTTCTCGACGATAAGCGCGCGAGGTGTCCGCGTGCACGCCGATCGGTGACGCGCTCGATTACGCTTCGGAACCATGCACTTCGGACTCTTCGTTCCTCAGGGCTGGCGGCTCGATCTCGTCGATGTCGACGTCGAAGACCAGTGGCCGACCATGCTGCAACTCGCCCGCCGCGCCGACGACGGGCCGTGGACGTCGCTGTGGGTCTACGACCACTTCCACACCGTCCCGCTGCCGACCGATCAGGCCGTGCACGAGGCGTGGACCCTCATGTCCGCATTCGCGGCGAGCACGTCGTCGGTGCGGCTCGGCCAGATGTGCACGGCGATGAGCTACCGCAACCCCGCGTACCTCGCCAAGGTTGCCGCGACGGTCGACATCGTGTCGGGCGGGCGCGTCGAGATGGGTATCGGCGGCGGCTGGTACGAGCACGAGTGGCGCGCCTACGGGTACGGATTCCCGCCCGCGCGTGAGCGTCTCGGCAGGCTCGACGAGGGCGTGCAGATCATGAAGCAGGCGTGGGAGCACGGCGTCGCGACGCTCGACGGCAGGTACTACCAGGTCGAGGGCGCGACGGTGCGCCCGCTTCCGTTGCAGGAGGGCGGGATTCCGCTGTGGATCGCCGGTGGCGGTGAGAAGGTCACGCTGAAGATCGCCGCGAAGTACGCGACGCACACCAACTTCGACGGCACGCCCGAGGGGTACGCGCACAAGTCCGAGATCCTGCGCGGGCACTGCGCCACCGTGGGAACGGATTTCGACACGATCGTTCGCTCTGCGAACTACAACATCGCGATCGGCCGCGACGAGAACGAGGTCGAGGAGCGGCTGCAGACGCTGAAGGCCCGACTCGTGCCGTACGTGGGCGAGGAGGCCGCCGAAGGTGCCCTCGGCGCCTACCGCGGCATGCCCGGCGTCGGCACCCCGGAGCAGATCGTCGAGAATCTGACGGCGCTCCGGAAGCTCGGACTCGACTACTCGATCTGCTACTTCCCGGAGGCCGCATACGACACCTCGGGTATCGAACTGTTCGAGCGCGAGGTGATCCCGGAACTGCGCTGACCAGCGCACGAATGTCCGATTTGCTCCGAACGTCGCGGTACTGTGGACCGGGTGACTGTAACGAGTGCAGCCGACGAGAGCGCTGTGGGTATGTTCGATGCCGTGTCCGACTGGGCTGTCGGATTGATGGACCGGATCGGCGGCGTGGGCGCGGGAATCGCGATCGCCGTCGAGAACCTCTTTCCGCCCATCCCCAGTGAGGTGATCCTGCCGCTCGCCGGATTCGCCGCAGCGCGCGGCAGCATGACGGTCGCCGAGGGCATCATCTGGACGACGATCGGCTCGGTCGTCGGCGCACTCGTCCTCTACTACCTCGGCCGCGTCGTCGGCCTCGAACGCCTCTACAAGATCGTCGACAAGATGCCACTCGTCGACGTCGCCGATCTGCAGAAGGGTGTCGAGTGGTTCGACCGCCACGGCACCAAGGCGGTGTTCTTCGGCAGGATGGTGCCGCTCGTGCGGAGCGCGATCTCCGTGCCCGCCGGCGTAGCACGAATGCCGCTCGGCATCTTCGTCCTGTTCACGGCGCTCGGTAGCGCGATCTGGAACTCGATCTTCATCCTCGCCGGCTACTACCTCGGCGAGAACTGGGAGGTCGTCGAGCAGTACGCCGGGATCCTGCAGTACGTCGTTCTCGCCGCCATCGTCGGACTCGTCGGCTGGTTCGTCTACAGCAAGGTCAAGGCCCGGGCGAGGTCCTGAAGCACGGGCGAGGCCTTGAAGCAACGGGTCTCGGCCGACCGGGCGTCGGTCCGGCACGGCCGGAGGTTCGTCGGGTGTGCGAAGTGTGTCGGACCCTTCGGCTAGTGTCGTACTCATGTTCGATTCGGGTGGGGGCGGCTCGGGAAACGGGCTGGTAGACGTAGCGGGACTGGTCGAGTCCAAACGCGTGCTGGCGTGTGCGGAGTATCGGCATATCCGTGCGATCGGCGGGTTTCACGCGGCGCGGGTGGCGGCAGAAGCGAACGGTCCCGTGGGGACTCCAGGCGAGTCGGCAGCGAACGAGATGTCGCTCGCACTGGGGATGAGCGAAGGGCGCGTGTGGTTCGCGATCACGCTGTGCGAGGACCTCGATACCCGGCTGCCGCTCACGAATACCGCGTTCTCGGTCGGTGAGCTCGATTTGGCGCAGGTCCGCACGATCCACAACCTCCTACAGAACCTGTCGGACGAGAAGGCACGCATCGTCGAGGCTGCGTTGTTCGCGCGGGGTCCGATCGACCGGCTGCCACCGGCACGCTTGAGTGGACGACTCCGTCGTTTGGTCGCACGCTACGACCGTGACGGGTTCGCTGAACGCTCGGCGCGCGCGAAGGAGGAGCGGTACATCTCGGTCAAGCAGTGCGACGACGGCATGGCATTCCTCTCGGGCGAGCTCCCCTCGCTCGATGCCGCGACGATCTGGAACCGGCTCAAGGAAATGGCCATCGGCGACGTGTGTGCCGGTGACGAAAGAACCATGAGTCAGCGTCATGCCGATGCACTCGTCGCGCTTGCCGACGGCAGCGGGCGGCTCACGTGTGGCTGTGGACGTGACGGGTGCGCGACCGCCGTCCCGGCCGCAGGTAAGCGTGGCCCGTTGGTGCAGATCGTCGTGAGCGACGGCTCGATCGGTTTCGGGTCGTTCAGTGGCGGATCGTTCGGTGCCGGTGCCGGTGCCGAGAGTGCCCCCGGCGGTGATTCGGCAGCGATCCCTAGCGTCGGGTTCCTGCCCGGTGTGGGACCGCTCGATCCCGAGACGGTGCGCGCAGCGATCGCGCACTCGGCGACCCAGCGTATCCACGTCAGCGCGGTCGATCCGGTCGAGCCGGCACCGGATATCGCGGCCCTGCGATACCGAATCCCGCGTTCCCTCGCGGACCGGATCCGGTCCCGTGACGGGGTGTGCCGGTTCCCGCACTGTGCGGTCCCGGCATCGAGTTGCGACATCGACCACACGATCCCGTTCGACCACGAGCATCCCGACCAGGGCGGCAGGACCGAGGAAGCGAACCTCGCGTGCCTCTGCCGACGCCATCACCGCTGGAAAACGCAGGGCCGCATGACAGTCCGGCAACTCGGCGACGGGCTGCTGCGCTGGACGATGCCCGACGGCCAGGTCTACGACACCGAACCCGACTCGCCCGCGTTCTGGGCAGCGGGAGCCTGAACGCTCAGCCCCGGCGGCGGAGGAACTCGGGGAGATCGGCGGGTTCGATGACGAGCCGCTGGTGTTCGCTCGTCCGAACCTCCTCGGACTGACCGATCCGGTCGGTGAGGTAGGCCCATTCCTCGGGCGGGATCTGCGCTTCGGCCCGCGCGAGGACGGCCTCGTCGCTCGTGCCCCACCAGAGCGGCATGGGCGAGACCATCTCATAGACCGGCGACTTGCTCTTGCGGTGGCGGTCGTCGAGAACGGCGACGGCGGGCATGCGCTTGCCGATCCTCGGCTTGGGCTTCGGGAGTTCCGTGTTGCGGGTGACGAGCGCGAACACGGGATTCGACTCGTCCTTCGCGATGTCGATCAGCGCGAGCAGGGTGACGCCGCGCGGATGGATCTCCGAGACCACAGCGGGCACCAGCGGCCCGTTCGCGTACATCGCACCGATGCTGCCCATCTTTCGCGGCACCCACACGATCACCCACATGCAGCTCAGTGCGGCGACCGCGAGCACGACGGCGACCACCGTCGTCCAGATGCGGTCGGCGAGGAACGCGATCACCGCGCCGGCGACGAGGACGATCGCGAGGACCGCCGCGGACAACTGGAGCCGGCGCATGTCACCCCAGGTCTGGTTGACCTTGCGGGTCTGCGCCGCATCGACGTCGAACTGGAACTTCCTCACAGTGACCGAAACTAGCCGATCGCGGGCCCGAGCAGGTCGTCGGCGTCGGTGATCCGGTACGCGTAACCCTGCTCCGCGAGGAAGCGCTGGCGGTGCGCGGCGTACTCGCTGTCGAGCGTGTCGCGAGCGACGACCGAATAGAAGTGCGCCTGGCCGCCGTCGTGCTTGGGCCGCAGCAACCGGCCGAGGCGCTGTGCCTCCTCCTGCCGCGATCCGAACGTCCCCGACACCTGGACCGCGACCGACGCCTCCGGCAGGTCGATCGAGAAGTTCGCGACCTTCGAGACGACGAGCGTGTCGATCTCGCCGGTACGGAACCTGTCGAACAGCTCCTCGCGCTCCTTGGTCTTCGTCGAGCCCTTGATGACGGGCGCGTCCAGCGCCTCACCGAGTTCGTCGAGCTGATCGATGTACGCGCCGATGACGAGCGTCGACGCGCCCTCGTGCCGACGCAGGATCGATTCGACGACCGGGATCTTGGTGCGCGCCGTCGAGCACAGCTTGTAGCGCTCCTCGGGTTCGGCCGTCGCGTAGGCCATGCGCTCGGCGTCAGTGAGCGTGACCCGGACCTCGACGCAGTCGGCGGGCGCGATCCAGCCCTGCGCCTCGATGTCCTTCCACGGAGCGTCGTACCGCTTGGGGCCGATGAGCGAGAACACGTCGCCCTCGCGGCCGTCCTCGCGCACGAGCGTCGCGGTGAGGCCGAGGCGGCGCCGCGACTGCAGATCGGCCGTCATCCGGAAGACGGGTGCGGGCAGCAGATGCACCTCGTCGTAGACGACGAGCCCCCAGTCGCGCGAATCGAACAGTTCGAGATGCTTGTACTCGCCCTTGGTCTTGCGCGTGACCACCTGATAGGTCGCGATGGTGACCGGGCGGATCTCCTTCTTCTCGCCCGAGTACTCGCCGATCTCGTCCTCGGTGAGCGACGTGCGCGCGATCAGTTCGCGCTTCCACTGCCGCCCCGCGACGGTGTTGGTGACGAGGATCAGCGTCGTCGCCTTCGCCTTCGCCATCGCGGCGGCACCGACCATCGTCTTGCCCGCGCCGCACGGTAGCACGACGACGCCGGACCCGCCCGCCCAGAACGAATCCGCGGCCATCTCCTGGTAGTCGCGCAGGTGCCAGCCGCCCTCGGCGCCGTCGGTGTGACCGTCGTAGTCGAGTTCGATCGCGTGCGCCTCACCGTCGACGTACCCGGCGAGGTCTTCGGCGGGCCAGCCCACCTTGAGCAGTTCCTGCTTGAGCCGGCCGCGTTCGCTGGGATGGACGACGACGGTGTCGTCGTCGAGCCGCGCACCGAGCATCGGCGCGATCTTCTTGTGGCGGGTCACCTCGGTGAGGACGGCGCGGTCCAGGCTCACGAGAACCAGCCCGTGCGCGGGGTTCTTCACCAGCTGCAGCCGCCCGTAGCGGGCCATCGTGTCGACGATGTCGACGAGCAGCGGCTGCGGCACCGCGAACCGCGAGTAGGAGACGAGCGCGTCGACGACCTGCTCGGCGTCGTGGCCGGCGGCGCGCGCGTTCCACAGCGCCAGGGGCGTGATCCGATAGGTGTGGACGTGTTCGGGAGCGCGTTCGAGTTCGGCGAACGGCGCGATCGCCTGACGTGCCTCGTCGGCCCGTTCGTGGTCGATCTCGAGCAACAGGGTCTTGTCGGACTGGACGATGAGCGGCCCGTCGGTCACGGATGTGCCTCCTCCTCTGTCGCCGCGGGATGGATGCAGCAACCTGTCCATTCTTCCGAAAACCGCGCGGTCGTGCCACGGGGCGCTCCCGCTGCCGCGTCGAGGGCGCGGATCGGGCGAGTCTCCGGCGCGTGATTTGATGGATCGGGCGCCGCCCGCCGGCGATCCCCGCGTGGCGCCCGCCGAGAGGAGTTCTTTTGCCGACCGACCCCGGCCCGACCGACCCCGGCCCGGCCGCCCCGTCACCCGAACAGCCCGAGCGGCCCCCTGCGCGCAGCGGCACCTCGGCGAAGCGGGTGCGCGTGCTCGCGGTGCTCACGGCGGCGGGTGCTGCCCTCGCGGGTGCCGCCGTCGTCGCGAATCCGGAGACGCCCGATCCGCTCTTCGCCGAGGGCGACTGCATCCAGGCCGCGATCGGCGTCTCGGGCGAGGTGACCGACGGGCCGCGTCTCGCGTCGTGCGAGGACCCGTCGGCGGTCTACGAGGTGGCGGCACTCGTCGCCGGCCCGGCCGAGTGCGGCGACCAGGACAGTCACCTCTCGGTCGAGGGCCACACGTACTGCCTCATGGCGAACCTCCTGCCCGACGAGTGCTACCTCGGCAGCACCGACGGCACCGAACTCGCGCCCGCATCGTGCGACGTCGACCGGACGATCCGCGCCGCGCAGCGGTTCGACGGAGACGAGGCGGACGGCGAAGCAGCGACCATGTGCGCCGACGGCGAGGTGCCGCTGGCGTATCGCGAACACGCCCGCACCTACTGCATCGTCGACGGCAGAACCTGACACCCGCTCGCAGCAGTGCCCCTGCTTGTACAGTGACGGCTTCCGTGCGGTCCACGACTGACGAGGGGCGGGCATGACGTCGAGCACTACCGAGCATCCGTTCGGCAGCGATCATCCGTTCGCCCGCGCGGTGGACGCGCTCCGCGCCGTCGTGCGGATCCCGACGATCTCCTACCGCGACGACGAGCGGATCGATGCCGCCGCCTTCGAGCGGCTGCTCACCGAACTCGCGGAACGCTTTCCCCGGGCCCATGCGCTCGACGTGACGCGGATCGAACCCCACGCCCTGCTCGTCCGCTGGGCGGGTGAGACCGACGCCGATCCGATCGTGCTCATGGCGCATCTCGACGTCGTCCCGGTCGACGGGGACGCGCCCTGGACGCGCCCGCCGTTCGGCGGCGATCTCGCCGACGCACCCGAGGGGCTGTGCGTCTGGGGGAGGGGAACACTCGACGACAAGGGCTCGGCCGTGGCGATCCTCACCGCGGTCGAGACGCTCCTCGAATCCGGATACACGCCCGCGCGCGACGTGTGGCTCTCGTTCGGCTGCAACGAGGAGGTGTCCGGTGACGCCGCGCCGCGTGCCGTCGCGACGCTGCGCGAACGCGGCGTGACGCCGTGGTTCGTCCTCGACGAGGGCGGCGCGATCGCGTCGGGCGCGTTCCCCGGCGTCACCGCGCCGATCGGGGTCGTCGGCGTCGCCGAGAAGGGTTCGACGATGATCGAACTCGTCGCCCGCGGAGGCGGCGGCCACGGCTCGACGCCCGCCGCGAACGGTCCCGCCGTCCGCATCGCGAACGCCGTCGCGGCGCTCGACCGCCTCTCGCTCCCACGCCGGGTACCCGCGCCGACCCGCGAGCTGCTCGCCCGGCTCGCACCGCATCTCGGCGGCCCGCTGCACCCGCTCGTCGGCAGGATCGTGCGCGCCGAATCGCTCGTCGCGTCCGTGCTCGCACGCGCGGGAGCGGAGACGCGCGCGATCGTGCAGACCACGCTCGCCTTCACGACGCTCTCGGCCGCCGACGGCATGAACGTGATCCCCACGACCGCGAAGGCCGGTGTCAACGCGCGCATCCTGCCGGGCGACACCGTCGCCGACATCGTCGCCCGGATCCGCCGCGCGATCGACGACGGCGTCGAGATCGACGTCGTCGAGGCAGCCGAGCCGAGCGCCGTCTCGCCCTACTCGACGGCCGAGGTCACCGACCCGGCGTTCGCACTGCTCGAATCGGTGATCGGGGAGATCTTCCCGGACGCCGTCCCGTCGCCGTACGTGATGATGGCGGCGACCGACTCGCGGCACTTCACCGAGATCTGCGCCCGCGTCTACCGGTTCTCGCCGTTCCGGATGTCGCGCGAGCAGCGTGCGACGATTCATTCGGTCGACGAGCGGATCACCGTCGACACGCTGCTCGAGGGCGTCGGCTGGTATCGCTCGCTACTGCAGCGGCTCGGCTGAGGCCGGCTCCCGCGGCGCGAAGGCGACGACGGCCGCGGCGATCGCCGCCGAGCCCGCGCAGATCGCCCACACGACGAGATAACCGCCGAGGGTCGCGCCGCCCGTCGCGGCGGGATCGGCCGATCCCGTGGAGGTCAGCGCGAGCGCGAACATCGCCGACGCGAGGGCGCCGCCGATCGTCTTCGTGGTGTTCGTCGCGCCCGTCGCGAACGCCGTCCGCTCGGGCGGCGCCGCCGATGCGGCCGATGCGGGCAGGGCCGCGACGAGCGCGCCGCTGCCCAGCCCGGCGACCGCGACACCGAGCATCACCGCGACGAAGAAGGCGTTCAGTGGGATCAGGCTCCCGTACCCGGCCGCGACGACGAGCAGCCCCACGGTGATGGCACCGCGCTGGCCCACGCGCGTCGCGACGAACGGCATGAGAAGCGCACCCGCCGCCATGCACAGCACGTACAGGCCGACGAGCAGCGACACAGCGCCCGGTCCGACGCCCAGCCCGTAGCCGACGCGGTCGGGGTCGGCCTGCGCGAACGTCGACAGCGGGATCTGCGCGCCGAGCACGCTCATCCCGAACAGGAAGGCCGCGAGTTGCACCGGCCACTGCCCCGGGCGGCCGAGCAGCCGGACGTCGACGAGCGGATCGGTCGTGCGCAGCTGCAGCGGGACGAAGCCCGCGAATGCGGCGACGCCCAGCACGAGCACGAGCCACGGCAGCGGCGACGAGGGCCCGAGCACGCGCACCGTCACCAGGCCCGTCATGACGAGCCCGATCGCGAGCGCGAACACCCCGAGCCCCCGCAGATCGAACCGCCCACCGCTCGGTACCGGCGCATCGCGCACACCGAGCAGCACGACGACGAAGCAGCCCGTCACGGCGAGGGCGGGCACCGCCATGAGCGCGGGAACCCCGAGGACGCCGGACAGCGCGCCCGCCGCGAGCGCGCCCACGAGACAGCCGATCTCGAGGGCGGCGACGAGATACGCCGCCGCCCGCCGCGTGAGGATCGCCTGCTGCGGACCGGTGGCGCGGCGGTGGATCAGCGCGATCTCGATGGGCAGCCACACGGCGTAGGCGGCCTGCAGCGACCAGCCGATCAGGAAGACGGTGAAGCCGGGTGCGAGAACGAGAATCCACGATCCCGCCGCGACGATCGCCGTCGACACGAGCAGTACGTTGCGATGACCCCACAGATCACCGAGCCGGGAGAGCAGCGGCACGACAAGTGCGGACAACGCGAGCTGCGCCGCCTCGAACCAGTTGACGTCGCCCTCGAGGATCGCGAGGTGATCGGCGATCTGCGGGAACAGCGGCGTGTAGTAGGCCTGCAGGATGCCGCTGACGATCTCCACGCCCGCGAGGTAGCCGATGATCGTCCACAGCCCACCGGGAGCGCCCCCGATTCCCGCCGCCGACAGCGACTTCGGCCGTCCACCTCGCACCGCCATGTGCACCTCCGCGAGCGTGCAGCCCGATGCGCACGTCGGAGGTGAACCTACGACTCCGGCGCCCTCGCTGCAGCCCGAACACGCGCGCGCGGTCAGCCGTCGACGAGGCCGACCGACGTGATGCGATGCAGGGTGAACCGGCGGATCCCGCCCGCGCCGGGATCGAGCGCTTCGAGCTGGCCGCCACCGACCGAGATCGGTTCGACGATGCGGTTCGACGCGACGCCCGCGGCGTCGACGTAGCCGATCGCGACCTTCGTCCGATCACGCGCGGCGCGGCCCAGCAGTGCGATCGTCGCGGCGCTGCCCGCGCGTGAGCCGTCCGTACGCACCCCGCCGTGCGTGCTCGCCGACGCGGCGACGTCGCCGGCCCGCATCGTCCGGACTATCGCCTCGCGTTGTTCGCGCGACGCGGTGGCGGGGCGAGCCGCCCGGCGCGAGCGCTGGACGTGGACCCGCGACCCCCGCGGGCGGAGATCGACGAGCGTGCCCGACGAGTCCTCGCCGGCGGGGGAGAAGCCCGCGGCGCGCAGTTCGTCGAGCAACTCGCGCAACGGCGCTTGCGACACCGCGACGGTGGGCGCGATGCCGCGCAGCGCGAGCCGCTCCGCGACGGGACTCGCGAGCACCTCGCCGAGCAGCGCCGGATCGTCGCTGCGCACGAACGACGATGCGACCCCCGCCCGCAGCTGCCCGTGGCGTCGCGCGACGTCGTCGACGAGATAGTCGAGGCCCTGCGGCACGGGCGTCCGCGAATGCGTGTGGAACAGCGAGTGCAGTTCGGCGGCGCTCGTTCCGGCGTCGAGCGCGCGCCGGATCGTGTCCTCCGTGATCCGGTACATCGACGCCGCGCCCGCGGACTCGACGTCCGCGACGAGCGTGATCCGGTCGAGCAGATCGGGTGTCAGCGGTCCGGGAGCGAGCACCGTGAGGTCGGCCTGCACGAGCACGTAGTCGATCGGCTCCGGCAGCGCACGCTCCATCGCCGTCTCGACGTCTCCGTCCGCGAGGAGCGCCCGTCCCGGGGTGGTGACGGCGCCGCGACCGACCAGACCGAGGACCCGTGCCTCGTCGAGCATCGCCTCGACGGCGGCGACGCGCAGCCTCGCGCCCCAGCGCGGCCGCAGCCACGCGAGGCGCCGCGCGACATCCGGCACCGGGACGGCCGTGCCCGGCGTTTCGTCGGCGAGCAGGGTGAGGACGGCACGTCGATCCTCGGGCGCGGACTGAGCGCGGACCTCGAGCGAGAGCGCCGCGATCGGCTTGTCCGTCTGCGGATCCTTCGTTCCGATCACGCGGGGCTGGCGCGCCATGTCGAGCCACGCCGCCGCGAGCACCGACCAACGGTGCGCGGTCGAGGAGTTCGACCACGAGTCGGCGGCGGTGGTGGGAGCCCACATGTGCTCACCGGAATCCGGGCCGATCGGTGGATCGGGATCGCCCGACGCGATGAGTCCCGCGCTGTCGAGCAGCTCGACGAGCAGCGCGAGCCGCGGCTCGGCGATCCCCGTCGACTTCGCGAGCCGCTTGAGTTCGCGCACCCCGAGCCCGCCGGCGCGCAGCATCGGGGCGGGCGAGACACCGAGCGCCGCGAGGACGTCGTCGCAGTGGCGGACGAGTTCGAGCGCTTCGCCTGCGCCCGCGGCGTCGACGTCGCCGGTGGCCAGCGACGTCGTCGTGAGGGCGGGCGGGGTGGTCGCGGCAGGGTCGAACACGGCCTCGCCGCGCACGACCTGCCGGACGGGATGCGGCAGTTCCACCGTGTCGTCGTCGACGTGGCGGAGCAGGCTCGCCGCGAGCAGCTTCTGGACGGGACGATCGGGCGGCGTCCCCGGCGCGGCGTCGCGAGTGCGGCCCAGCGATCCGGAGCGGGCGAGGGTGTCCAGCAGTCGGCGTTCGTCGGGCGAGCACGCCGTGAGCAGCGATGCGATCTCGCCCTCGCCGAGGTCGTGGGGCGCGTCGCGGCGGTCGATCCGCCACGGGAAGACGGCGAGGACCGACGGCACCACGCGGAGTGCGCTGTCGGTGCCCCACACGAGCGCGAGCGCGCGCAGTTCGCCGAGCAGAGCGTCGGTCGCCTTCTTGGTCAGGCGCCGGCCGATGCCGAGCTCGGTGCGCTTCACCGGTGCCGTGTCCGCGCCGGCCGTCGCGAGCAGTTCCAGGACGACGAAGTGCGCCGTGGAGAGTCCGTCGGCGACGCGCGCGACGGAACTGCGCTGTTCGGCGCGGGCCGCGAGCACGCCGACCGTCGCGGGCGGGGGGACGGCCAGGTCGGGACGACGCGCCAGCAGTTCGGCCAGCTCGTCGTCCGAACGCTGCGCGAGCCACGCGCGCAGCGAGCCGGATTCGGTTTCGGTCATCGCCTCTCCACAGTAGGCAATCGGGTCGGGCGGCCTGCCGCGGGAGTGGGCCGCCGACCACGTTCCCGAGGCGTCCGGGTGTGGCGTCGGCATCCCTGCTCTGTACGACGGTCTGTAGTCCTGACAAAATGGGCGTGTGACTGACAACGCGAAGAACAACTACGTCGATCCGGGTTGGCCGGCCCTCGAGGACGGCGACCACGCAGTGACCGAGCTCGCCGCCACGCGATCGGGGCCGTTGTCGCCGTTCGGTGAGGACACCGAGTTCCCGGTTCCGGTCGAGAGCCTGCCCTACGCCCACCCGCACACGATCATCAACCGCTGACCGAACACTCCCGAACGACGACAAGGGGCCCGCGCCGAAAGGCGCGGGCCCCTTGTTGGTGATCGGGTGGCGGCGGGTGGCCGCCGGACCTCACTGCTGCGGCAGGAGGTGCAGGTTGTCGTGGATGAGGTCGACGATGCCGGGATCGACGTCGATGCCCTGCGCCTTGACGACGGCGAGCGCGTTGTCGAGGACGGCGGCGTAGTCGACGGTGCCCTCGGCGGTGGTGGGAACCTGTGCGAGAAGCTCGGCGGGCGCCTCGGGGACGACGGCCTCGGGAGCTGCGGGTGCGGTCTCGGCCGGTGCCGATTCGGCGGGCGCGTCACGCTGCGTGGGTGCGCTGCTCAGGCCGAGGCTCGACGAGCAGGACGGCCATGCGCCCCAGCCCTGGTTCTCGAGCACGCGTTCGGCGACGACGATCTGCTGCTCGCGGCTCGCGTTGTTCGCGCTCGCGGCGAACTCTCCGCCGCCGTGTGCGTTCCACGTGCTCGGCGAGAACTGCAGGCCGCCCTGGTAGCCGTTGCCGGTGTTGATGCCCCAGTTGCCGCCGGACTCGCACTGCGCGAGGCGGTCCCAGTCGGAATCGGGTGCTGCGCTCGCGGTGCCGGAGAACGCGGCTCCGGCGACACCCATGATCGCGCCGGTCACGGCGACCTTGGCGACGGTGCGGCCGGTGTTCGAGGGCTTGCGGTGACGTCCGCTCATCGGTCGAGATCCTCTCCACACGCGCCTGCGAGGTCAGCTGTCGGGTTCGAGCTGAGAGGCTGCTCGGCCTCACCTCTCCTGGCGGGAGAGGGTCTGGCTTCACCCCGAGGCCGGTGCGGGACCGGCCGGTGTCCTCCAAATCGCCGTGAGCGGCTGCTCGCGGCTTTCCGGGGACTGGTGGGTCCCCCGTCCTCGTCCCTGAACTGCGACGTTCGGGAATCCGTGACCCGCGGGACGAGGTTTGGCGTGGCGGGCCGGACTCGGTCGACGTTCTCGACCGAGACAGACCGTAACCAACACCGGCCGCAGTGTCACCATTCGATAACGCGCGCCGTGTGGGCGTCCTCGCGAGAACTCACGCGTGCAGGGCGGCTTCTGTGCAGGTAGCGGGCGGTGCATCGCGGCGATGCTCGACGTACACCGGCTCGTTACGACGCCGTGATGTGAGCAACATCACAGTAGGGCGTCGGGCCGACGGGAATTCAGCGCGGTGCCCACGTCCCGCGGTCGGCGCCGATGGTCACGATCTCCTTGCCGAGCGGCATGAGCGAGACCGGGATCATCTTGAGGTTCGCGACGGCGAGCGGGATGCCGATGATCGTGATCGCCATCGCGACGGCACTGACGATGTGGCCGATCGCGAGCCACACGCCCGCGAGGATCAGCCAGATCACGTTGCCGACGAGCGAGGCCACCCCGGAGGTCGGCTTGTCGACGACAGTCTTGCCGAACGGCCACAGCGCGTACACGCCGATGCGGAACGCGGCGATCCCGAACGGGATCGTGACGATGAGGATGCACATCACGATGCCCGCGAGGAAGTATCCGAGCGCGAGCCACAGACCGCCGAAGATCAGCCAGATCACGTTCAGGATCAAGCGCATGGGCGGTCTCCGTTTCGTCGTGGTGGGCGGAGCTCAGGATCTCGGGCGAGCGGAGCTCGGCTTCATGTGAGCGGAGCTCGGTTTCATGTGAGCGGAGCTCAGCGGCTCCGACGTCCCGACCGTAGCGCGTAGACGATCGCGAGCAGGAAACCGAGCGGGCACGCGAGCGAGACGACGTAGAGGGGCAGCCCCGGCGACGAATCGCTCATGGCGCCGACGACGAAGATCGCCACGATCGCGGCGACTCCGACGGCGAACAGCGTCACGGCCGTGTAGAACAGCGCCCTGCCCTTACCGGTGCCCTTGCCGGTGTCTCCGTCGGTGCCCTTGTCGATCACACCCCAAGGGTATGTCACCGCTCGTGGGCTCCCGTGGCCGCACATATCTCGCGTGACCGGTGCGACGGCAGCGGCTAGACTCGGGTCATCGCGTCCTGCGCCGCAGCGGGGCGCGTTGTCGTATGTGTACGCATGTCGTGCTCGCGCTGCGGAGCGAGCCGTCCCCGAGAGCAGGAGATCGCGGTGCCGACCGGCAAGGTGAAGTGGTACGACGTCGAGAAGGGCTTCGGGTTTCTGTCCCAGGAGTCGGGTGAGGACGTCTACGTCCGCGCCTCCGCCCTGCCCGAGGGCACTTCGGCGCTCAAGCCCGGTCAGCGCGTCGAGTTCGGGATGGCCGCGGGCCGTCGCGGCCCGCAGGCACTGAGCGTCCAGGTGCTCGATCCTTCTCCCTCCGTGCGCAAGAACGTCGCGCGCAAGGAGAAGGAGCAGGCGGCCGCGAACCGGCGCACGCCCGACGAGCTGCACGGCATGGTCGAGGACATGATCACGCTGCTCGAGGGCCGCGTCCAGCCGGATCTGCGTGCGGGCAAGTACCCCGACCGCAAGACTGCCCAGCGCATTTCCGAGGTAGTCCGGGCCGTCGCGCGCGAACTCGACCGCTGACGCTCCCGCGTCGGCGGGCCGAGCCGCGCCGCGTCACTGGTCTGTTGCGACGTCACTGGCGGTCGCGACGCTCCACACCGCGCGCGCCTGCGGATTCTCGTTCTCGTCGATGACGGCGGACGGCAGCCGGATCTCGACGCCGATGAGCGGGAACTCCTCCGACGACGGCACCGTCACGGCAGCGGCCTCACCCGCGGCGTACGAACTCGGCGCGGCGATACCCGTGCCGTCGGGAGCCATGTACGCGGCGATGAGCAGCCACGGTGCGTCCGAGATCTCGCTCGGCAGCGACAGCTGCAGCGGCATCCCCGGGGGCACGTCGAGGAAGGTGCTCTCCTCGTCGCCGACGCACTCGTCGAGGTAGATCCCGCAGTAGACGTACGGTGCGACCTCGCTCGTCGTGCCGTGCGTGTAGGCGGTGATCCGCGCGGGCTCGGAATCGGAACCGCGAATCAGCACGACCATCACCGTGGTGAAGGCGATGAGCACGACGACGAGCGCCACGGCGATCAAGGTCAGTGTGCGTTTGGCCGAGGCCTGAAGGTTCACGGTCGTCCGTCCTGTCTCGTCTCGATCCCGGGGGCCGGGCTAGTGGTGTGCGCCCGTGCCGCGAGCAGGCGGCCGGTCGGTGGCACGATCCCGTGTCGCGCGATCGGGCCGCTTGCCGCCGAGACCCGGAAGCAGGCTGCCTCCACGGTAGGACACGAGGGTTTGCGCGAAGCCGAGAGCCAGGAACACGGTGACGACGGTGAACCCGATCCACAGGTCGGTGGGCAGCAGAACGCCGAGGGCGCCGCCGAGCACCCAGCTCAGCTGCAGCACGGTCTCGGAGCGGCCGAACGCCGACGCGACGGATTCCTCGGGCAGGTCGCTCTGGATCGAGGCGTCGAGCGAGACCTTCGCGAGCGCACTGCCGCCCGCGGCGACGAGGGACGCGACGGCGACGGCGAGCATGTTGTCGGTCAGGGCCACCAGGACGGCGACGATCAGGACGGCAGCGGCACAGCGCACGACGATGACCGCAGGCCGGCCGAGACTGAGCCGCGCGCCGGTCGCGTTGCCCGCGAAGTTGCCGACACCCGCCGCGGCCCCGACGAGCGCGAGGCTCGCGGCCTGCACGAGCGGCGACTGGTCGATGTTCGATTTCGCGACGAAGGCCGTGTACAGCGTCAGGAAGCCGGTGAGAATCCTGATCGTGCCGTTGCCCCACAGCCCGACGATGACGGCGCGGCCGAGCGGTTGCCGCTTGCGTCCGCTCCCGGCGCGGCCGCCCTCCGGCTCGATGACCTCGGTGCGGGCGTCGTCGCCGTGATAGGTCAGCGTCGCGGGGACCTCGCCCTCGGTGACCTCGACCCACGACGGGATCCGCATGCAGAGCACGATGCCCAGGATCGTGATGACGGCGGCGAACCACAGCGCGCCCGAGGACCCGAGCAGTGCCGCGAGCGCGGCCGCGGTGCCGCCCGCGACGATCGTGCCGCCGACCAGGCCGAACACCGTCAGCCGGGAGTTGACTCGGACGAGGTCGATCTCGGGTGGCAGCACGCGCGGCGTGACGGCACTCTTGAGCACCGAGAACGATTTCGACATCACGAGCATGCCGAGCGCGGCCGGATACAGAATCCACGTGTCGAACTCGAACACGAGCACGACGAGCAGCACGGTGCGGACCGCGAACGACGACGCGAGCGCGATGCGGCGACCGTGCTGCAGGCGGTCGAGTGCCGGGCCGATGAGCGGCGCGATGACGGCGAACGGCGCGAGCGTGATGACGAGGTACAGCGCGACCTTCGTCTTGTCCTCCCCGGTCGCCGCCGAGAAGAACAGCGTGTTGGCGAGAGCGACGGCGAGCGCGGCGTCGGTCGCGAAGTTCGCCATCACGGCGTAGGTCAGCGCGGTGAGGCCGGACTTGTCGGCGCCGTCGGCCTTCGCCGCGCGCTGGAAGGTCGCGATCCCCTTGCCGGTGAGCTCGCGGCTGCGCATCGCGGCGACACGCGTCACCGTCAGTTTGCGAGGCACCGGTGGTGCCTTGGGATCCCGTCGCGCCGACGTGTCGCGGTCCGTGCCCTCGTCGCCGCGGCCACCGGCCTGGTGGCTGCGGCCGGCGGCGTCGTCGTCGGCAGGGGGATGCAGCGGGGGGAGCGGCTCACGTCGCGAGAAGCGGCGGGTGGGCGGCGGATAGTGGTCGAAACCGGGATGCCGGTTCCCGTCAGGTGTGTCGCCGTGCGAGGGTCGCGGCGACTCGCCCTCGGGACGGTCCCCGGGGGTGTCGGAATCGCGCGGTGCGGTCACGTCGTCAATTCTGGCCTAGTCCTCGCGCTCGTGTGCGCGCGGAGGCCGCCCGCGTCGCGGCGAGTCCGGTGAGCGGGTCGTCACGAGACGAATCTCACCTCGAACAGGGTCGGCCAGTTCTTGCCGGTGACGAGGAAACGGTCGGTGCCCTCGATCGCCGCGATGCCGTTGAGGACGTCGGCGGGCGGTGCGTCCTGCGGCTGCGGCCCGAGCGCGGCGCGCAGCGACGACGCGTCGATCGTCTCGGTCACCGTGCCGTCGCCGGGGTCGATGCGCACGATCGTGTCCGACTGCCACACGTTCGCGTACACGCCGTCGGGGGTGCATTCGAGTTCGTTGAGCATCGTGACCTCGGTGCCGTCGGCGTCGCGGACGTCGACGGTGCGGGTCGGCGCGAACGACTCGCCGTCGCGGAAGGTCAGCGTCGCCGTGCCGTCGCTCGTGACGAACTCGCTCGCACCTGCCTCGTCGCCGAGACCGGACCGCTCGAGCGCGCACACGCCCCAGCCCTCGGTCTCGATCGGGACGCGCCGCCGCTCGTCGAGCGTCGCGGGATCGCGTTCGATCGCGAGACCGTTGCGCCAGGTCAGCTGCCACAGCGCGTCGTCGGTGACGGTGATGCCCTCGCCGAACAGCGGTGGCTCGAGGTAGGCGTGTGCCCGCACCTCGCCGGAGTCGAGATCGGTCGCGCGCACCCACGACTGCCCGACGAGCCCCGTGCCCTCGTAGAGCGCGCCGTCGTGGATCTCGAGGCCCTGCGTGAAGGCCTGCCGGTCGTGGGGATGCTCTGCGACGACCTCGACCCGCGAGTGCACCGCGGCGGGCGTGGGGGGTGCGTCGGTCGCGGCGTCCGAGCTGCACCCGGCGACGGTCACCGCGGCGAGGGTGGCGGCGACGACGCGCAGCGGCCGCCCGAGAGTCGATCGCATGTCGTGGGTCTCCTCGTGTCCGGAAACGCGGTTCACTCAGAGATACACGAGTGTCGACTAAGGTGAGAACGATCACAGGGATGTGGCCGGACGCTGCGAAGGACGAGTCCGGGAAAGGCGAGGCGATGACGACGAAAGCCGCACGCGCCGAACGGCCGAGCGAGTTCCCCGGCGGGGGACGCTACGGGTGGCTCGCGCACATCGAGACGCTCGATCCCGTCGCCGACGCGCACGAGATCCATCGCATCACGGGCGGTTTCGAGTTCCCGTGGGACTACAAGCGTGCCCTCGAGTTCGCACTGTTCCGGACGTACTGCGTCCCGAGCATCTCGCGGGTGCTCGTCGAGTCCGGCGAGTTCGAGCGGCGCCCGCAGAAGCGCTACGACGACACGGCGCTGCTCATGGCGGAGATGCTCGAGCACGGTTACGACTCGCCGCGTGGCCGCAGCGCGCTGCGCACCGTCAACCGGCAGCACGGCAGGTACACGATCGCGGGCGACGACATGCGCTACGTGCTGTCGACGTTCGTCTACGACCCGCTCGACTGGATCGACCGGTACGGCTGGCGTGCGCTGCACCCGCACGAGCGGCTCGCCGCGTTCCACTTCTACCGCGAGGTCGGCAAGCGGATGGGCATCAAGGGCATTCCCGCGGACTTCGACGAGTTCCGCGAGTTCAAGGCCGACTACGAGAACACGCGATTCCGGTACAGCGACGACAACCGGGCGATCGGGCAGTACACGGTGCGCCTGTTCGCGTCGTGGTTTCCGGCACCGCTGCGTCCCGTCGTGCGCCGGGGCGTGTACGCGATGGTCGACGACACGATGCGCGACGCGTTCGGGTTCCCGCCCGCGTCCCCGCTCGTCCGCCGCGCGATCGACGCGGCGCTCGCGGTGCGGGCGCGCGCGGAGCGGCTGATGCCGCCGAGGACGGTGTCGGTGGCCATCGACGGCGATCCGGGTAATCGCACCTACCCGGGATATCCCGAGGGGTACACGCCCGCAGACCTCGGAGCCGATCGCCCTGCGCCCGAGCAGGAGTCGCGGCGCGAGTCCTCGTAGCGTGAGCGAACCAACCGCGGCGCCCGCGGCGATCGAGGTGCGGGGCGCGCGCGTCCACAACCTGAAGAACGTCGACGTCGACGTTCCGCTCGGCATGCTCGTCGGCATCGCGGGGGTGTCCGGGTCGGGGAAGTCGTCGCTCGCGATGGGCGTGCTCTACGCCGAGGGCTCGCGCCGGTACATCGAGGCGCTGTCGACGTACACCCGCCGCCGTATGGCGCAGGCCCCTCGCGCCGACGTCGACCGCGTGCGGCACGTCCCCGCGGCGCTCGCGCTGCGGCAGCGGCCCGGCGTCCCCGGCGTGCGGTCGACGTTCGGGACGTCCACCGAGCTGCTCAACGTGTTGCGGCTGATGTTCTCGCGGCTCGCGCGGCACGTGTGTCCCAACGGGCACCGGCAGGAGCCGACGCTGAACGTCGGCGCCGAGGAGCCGATCGTGTGTCCCGTGTGCGGCGTGGTGTTCGAGGCGCCGGGGGCCGAGGCGCTCGCGTTCAACTCGGGCGGCGCGTGCCCCGAGTGCGACGGCACGGGCACGGTCCGCGGTGTCGACGACGCCGCGCTGATCCGCGACCCAGGTCTGTCGATCGACGACGGCACGGTGATCCCGTGGCAGATGTACGGGTTCAACGTCCAGCCGCAGATCGCCCGCGAGTTCGGTGTCCGCACCGACGTGCCGTGGCGGGAGCTGACGCGGCGCGAGAAGGACGTCGTGCTGGGCGGGCCCGAGGAGAAGAAGCACATCACCGTCACGACGAAGAACGGTGTGCACGAGCTCGACTTCACGTTCCGCAATGCGCGGCTCACCGTCACCGAGGAGCTGGCGCGCGCCCAGGACGAGAAGCGGCTCGCGCGCGTGCGGCGCTTCCTCACCGAGTCGGTGTGCCCGGAGTGCGGCGGTACGCGGCTCTCACCGGCGGCGCGGGCGCCGAGGATCGGCGAGGACGGCCTCGCCGACGTCACCGCCATGACGCTCGGCGACGTCGTCGAGTGGGCGCCGACCGTCGCCGGGACGCTGCCGGCGGACATGCGCCCGATGTCGACGAGCCTCGTCGACGCGCTGAACGGGATGGCGCGGCGGCTGCTCGAGCTGGGCCTCGCGTATCTCTCGCTCGACCGCGCGAGCGCGACGCTCTCGACGGGGGAGCGGCAGCGGGTGCAGCTCTCGCGCGCGGTGCGCAACGAGACGACCGGCGTGCTCTACGTCCTGGACGAGCCGTCGATCGGACTGCACCCGTCGAACGTCCACGGACTGCAGGGAGTGATCGCCGATCTGCTGGCGGAGGGCAACTCGGTGGTGATGGTGGACCACGACGTCGCGGTGCTGCGGTCGGTCGACCGGCTGATCGAGATCGGGCCCGGTTCGGGACGCGACGGCGGAACCGTGATCGCCGAGGGCACCGTCGACGAGGTCGGGGCCGATCCGCGGTCGCTGATCGGCGAGTTCCTCACCGGCAGTCGCCGGGTCGTGGTGCGGCGGCCCGTCCCGGCGGCGGAGGTGTTCGCCCGCGGCGCGATCCGGTTGCGGACCGGCCGGCTCCACACGGTGCACCCGGTCGACGTCACGATTCCGCGCGGGCGGCTCACCGTGGTCACCGGCGTCTCCGGATCCGGGAAGACGACGCTGGTGCTCGAAGGCCTGGTCCCCGCGTTGCAGGCCGCCGAGAAGGAGGCACCGCTGCCCGCCCACGTCGAGGACCTCGACGCCGGTGGCATCGAGCGCGTCGACACCGTCGATTCGACGCCGATCGGAATCAACGTCCGCTCGACCGTCGCGACGTACTCGGGCGTCCAGGACGAACTCCGACGCGCCTACGCGCGACTCGCATCGGCGCGCGAGGCCGGGCTGACGGCGGGCGACTTCTCGTACAACACCGGATCGCTGCGCTGCCCGCGCTGCGACGGGACGGGCCGGATCTCGCTCGACGTGCAGTTCCTGCCCGACGTCGACATCACGTGCCCCGACTGCGGTGGCCTCCGCTACGGACCCGACGCCGAGCGTCATCGGCGGCCGTCCGCGACCGGCGACGGGGACGTCGCGCTGCCGGACCTGCTCGCGATGACGGTCGCCGAGGCGATCGAGCACGTGAGCGACCTGAAGAAGGTGCGGACGCGGCTCACGACGCTGCTCGACGTGGGCCTCGGCTATCTCACGCTCGGGGAGTCGACGCCCGCGCTGTCGGGCGGCGAGGCGCAACGGCTGAAGCTGGTCGCCGAGCTCGACCGCCCGCAGAACCGCACGCTGTTCGTGATGGACGAGCCGACCGTCGGGCTGCACCCGCTCGACGTCGCGGTCCTGATCGTCGTGCTCGACCGGTTGCTCGATCGCGGGGCCACCGTCGTCGTGATCGAGCACGATCTCGACGTCGTCGCGAACGCCGATCACATCGTCGACATGGGCCCCGGCGGTGGTGTCGACGGCGGGCGCATCGTCGTGGCGGGGCCTCCCGACGCCGTCGCCGCGGAGCCCACGAGCGTCACGGGGCGGTATCTCCGCGATCATCGGGCGACCCGGCCGGGTCACGGGAAGCGATGATGCGGCAGACTGGGGGAGTGAGCGTCGCACGAACTCCCGAACGGCACGCCGTACGCGACGTGCTCGCCGATGCCGCCGCGCAGGCACGCGCCGCGGTCGAGGATCTGGGCGAAGGCGGTGTGGGCGCGTACCTGGGCGCCGTCGCCGAGGACGACACCGCCGCGACCCATCATTTCGCCACCGAGCTGCCCGGCTATCGCGGCTGGCAGTGGGCCGTGGTGGTCGCCGCGCCCGCCGGCGCCGATCACGCGACGATCAGCGAGATCGCACTGCTGCCCGGACCCGACGCGCTCGTCTCGCCCGACTGGATTCCGTGGTCCGAGCGGATCAGGGCGGGCGACCTCGGCCCCGGTGATCTGCTCGCGCCGCACCCCGACGATCCCCGGCTCGTCCCGGGATACACCGCGACGGGTGATCCCGTCGTCGACGACACCGCGTTCGAGGTCGGACTCGGCCGTCGCCAGGTGATGAGCCGCGAGGGCAGGCTCGACGCCGCCGAACGCTGGTTCGAGGGTGAGTGGGGCCCGTCGTCGCCGATGGCCGAGGCCGCGCCGTCCACGTGCGGGCTGTGCGGGTTCTATCTGCCGCTCGCCGGTTCGCTGCGTTCGGCGTTCGGGGTGTGCGGCAACGAGTTCGCCGCCGACGGCCACGTCGTGCACGCCGAGTTCGGCTGCGGTGCACACTCCGACACCGAACTCCCCGGCGGTGCCGGGTCGCCGCGCTACGAAGCGTTCGACGACGCCGCCGTCGAGATCGTCGAGCGGCCCGTGCCGGCGACCGAGGCCGAGACGGCCGAGCAGGTGTCCGAGACTGTCGAGCAGGCGACCGAGACCGGGGCCGGCGAATCACCGAGCTAGCCGACCCGTTCGGCACCTCCGAGCTGCGACGCGCGACCCTCGGTGCCTGGCTGTCGTCACCGACGCGACTGCGTGAGGACGCCGCCGCCGAATCCGATCTGGTCCGTGGCGGCTATCGCGACCGGCTGTTCACCGAGCTGATCCAGAACGCGTCGGACGCCGCCGCTCAGGCCGGGACTCCGGGCCGGGTGCGCGTCCGGCTCGCGGAGCGGACGCTCGCGATCGCCAACACCGGCGTGCCCGTCACCGCTGCGGGAGTGCAGTCGATGCTCGCGCTGCGCGCCTCGAGCAAGACCGACCTGCCGCACGGCGATCGTCCCGGCGGTGAGGTCGGCCGATTCGGGGTCGGCTTCACGAGCGTGCTGTCGGTCGCCGACGACGTCGAGGTCCGGTCGACGAGCGGCTCGGTCGCGTTCTCTGCCGAGCGGACGCGGGCCGCACTCGCCGCCGACGGCGTCGAGGATCCGGGGGAGATCGCCGTTCTGCGACTCGCGTGGCCGATCGCCGCGCCGCCGCCGGACGGATTCGAGACGGAGATCGTGTTGCGGCTGCGCGACGACGTCGACACGGACGCCCTGCTCGCGGCGATCACGCGTGACGCCCCGGACCTGCTGCTCGAACTTCCCTCGGTCGCGTCGATCGACGTCGCGGGCGACGTGGTGCGGCGCGACGAACGAGAGCGCGGCGCGGTCACCGAGATCGCCGTCGGCGACCAGCGGTGGTGGCAGGTCCGCGCACCGCACGCGCGGTGGCTGATCCCCGTGCGCGGGGAGACGCCGCGCAGCGTCGGCGACGACGTGCTGCGCGCCCCGACCGCCTCGGACGAGGCACTCTCCCTTCCGGCGCGGATCGTCGCCGACGTCGCGATGGCGCCCGATCGCCGCCGCGTCGCCGCCGATGCCGATGTCCCGCGCCTCGCCGCCGGATACGCCGACGTCGTCTCCGCGCTGCCGCCCGAACACCGCGCCCGCCTCGTCCCTGCCCCCGGCTTCCCGCGCAGCGAGGTCGACGCAGTGCTGCGCGAGGCGCTCGTACGCGAGCTGGCGGAGCGGCCGTGGGTTCCCACCGTCGCCGAGGACGGCGTCGCGGGCGGCGACGTCCCCGGATCGCGCGCGCGGGTCTTCGGCGGACTCACCGACGAGCTGGCCGCGATCGTGGGCGGCGTCGTCGGCGACCTCGCCGTCCCGGCGCTGTCCGGCTCCCGGGAGACCGCACTGCTACTGGCGGCAGGGGCCGCCCGGCTGGATCTCGCGGGACTCGCCGAACTGCTCGAAGGTGTCGGCCGGCCACCCGCGTGGTGGGGGCGGCTCTACGACGCGCTCGCCCCGTTCGTCGTGGATTCGGTTGCGGCAGAAGAGCTCGCGACGCTCCCCGTCCCGCTCTCGGACGGCCGCCGCGTCACCGGTCCCCGGACCGTGGTCTCGGGCGACGCCGACGATCTCGCCGGTGTCACCGGCGTCACGTGGGCTCGGCTCGCCCATCCGGACGCCGACCGGCCGCTGCTCGCGCGCCTCGGGGCGCGCCGCGCGAGCGCCGTCGACCTGCTCGACGATCCGGCGCTGCGCGCGCTGATCGACGACGCCGCGGACGACCTGCTCGACGCCGACGAGACCGCCGCGGTCACCGAAGCCGTCATGGCACTCGCAGCGCGGGTACCCGTCGGCGCCGCTCCCGTCTGGCTCGGTGGCCTGCTGCTCCCGGACAGCGACGGCGACGAGGTGCCGGCCGATCAGCTGCTCGTGCCCTCGACACCGCTCGCGGGCCTGCTGATCGAGGACGCGCCGTTCCGGATCGTCGCCGACGACGCCGTGGCCCGGTGGGGCGAGCACGCGCTGCGCGTCGTCGGTGTGGGCGACGGATTCGCCGTTCCCACAGTCGATCCGGCCGACGCCGACGAGCTCGGCCTGGACGAGTTCGAGGTGTGGTCGGCTGCGCGGGACGTCGTGCCCGAGCAGGTCACCGTCGTGCGCGATCTCGACCTCGTGGATCCCGATCGCTGGCGGGAGGCGCTGACCGTACTCGCCGCCGATCCCGCCGTCGCGCCCCTCCTCGCCGACCGCGACGGGTACACCGCGTGGTGGCTGCGCGGGAACGTCGTGCTGGCCGGACGGCCGATCGCGGTGCTCCGCGCACCCGGCGACCCGACCTTCGCGGGCCTGCTCGACGCCGTCGAGCATCCCGCCGCGTCGGCGCTGACGGGCCTGCTCGCCGGTGCGCGCGTCGAATCGCCCGTCCTCGCACGCAGGCTCGTGGCCGCGCTCGGCGAGCGCGACCGCGCCGTGGCACCGGACGTCGTCGCGCGAGCCCACGGCGCGCTCGCGCGCGCGGTCGCGGACGGGACCGTCGAGGTCCCGGACATCGAGCCGCCCGAACAGGTACGGGGGATCTCGGGGGCCGTCGTCGCGGCCGAGGACGCACTCGTGCTCGACGCCGGCTGGTACGCGCACGTCGTCGACCCCGATCGGCTCGTGGTGGGCGATCTCGCGACGGCCGAGGCCCTCGCCGACCTGCTCGATCTGCCGACGGCGTCGTCGCGGATCGACGCGAGCGTCCTCGGCGCGGGCGAGCGGGTGCGGCTCGGCGACGACGCCGCGGCCGTCACGGCGTTCGCGGCGGCGGGCGCCGTCGTCCCCGATGCGACGGTGACGCTGCACGATCGGCTGCGGGTCCGCGTCGGCAGCGCGGTCACGGGGGAGTACGACGTCCCGTGGTGGGTGGATCCGGACGGAACACTGCACTGCGTGCGTGGCGCGATCTCGCCGACCGTCGTCGCAGGTGCGCGCCGGTGACGGAGACACTCGCGGCGGCCGACGGGCTCGACGGCGCCGTGCTCGACTCCGTGCTGCGCGACCGCACCCCGGGTCTCGCGGAAGTCCTGTACGCCGTCACCTACACGGGCGGGACGGCGGCGATCGCGATCGGAGCCGCGATCGTCGCGCTCGCGTTGCTCGTCCGGGGCCGGCGCGGTGACGCCGTGTTCGTCGCCGCCGCGACGGCGTTCAGCTTCGTCGCGATGAACGTACTGAAACTCGTGTGGCGGCGCGAACGCCCGCCGGTTCCGGAGCGGCTCGTCGAGGTGTCGAGCTACTCGTTCCCGTCGGGGCACGCGATGCTCACGGCGCTGTTCGCGGGTGTCGTCGTCACCGTGCTCGTGCGATCACGGCTGCCGCGGGCGGCGCTCGTCGCGGCGATCACGTGCATGGTGGTCTACACGATCGCGATCGGACTCACTCGGGTGTACCTCGCGGCGCACTGGATGACGGACGTCCTCGCGGGATGGGCCGCCGGCGGCGCGCTGGCGCTCGTCGCCGCGGCGATCGCGTCACGCGTACGACGTGGCTGACTCGCCGGTCCGGTCCGGCCGGTGACTCAGAGCAGTCCCTGCTGGGCGCCGCGTTTTCCTGCGCGCGCACTCCGCAGCTGAATCGAATAGAGCACGAAGCCCACGGCGCCGAGAATCACTCCCGCGATGCACGCTTCGAGTGCGCCGTACCACTGCGTGTCGGTGGCGATCACCACAACGCCGGTGACGATCCACGCCGCGACGCCTCCCACGAGCGCGACGCGCGGATCGCTCAGGCGGCGCAAAACCGCAGGCTCGGGTACCGATATCGGCTCGGACGGCATGATGGCCACTGTACGGTGGCGATGCCGACGCGGTGCGATCGCGCCACGGGACGCGCGAGCCGTGGTGGTTGGTCCGGCGGGCGAGGGTGTATTTTTCGCGGGTTCGGAAATACTCGGGGATCACGGCGCGAAGAGGACGAAACGGCCATGGCAGTCGGCACCAAGCTGCTCGACAACTACTTCAAGATCAGCGAACGCGGCTCGACCGTGAGCGCCGAGGTGCGTGGGGGCGTCGTCACGTTCTTCGCGATGGCGTACATCGTCGTGCTCAATCCGCTGATCCTCGGCAGCTTCTCGCCCGACGACGCCGTCGCCAAGGTCGACGTGCTCGGGAACATCCTTCCGGTCAACCAGGTCGCGGCCGTCACGGCGCTCGTCGCGGGCCTCATGAGCATCGTCTTCGGCGTCGTCGCGAACTATCCGTTCGCGATCGCCGCGGGCCTCGGCATCAACTCGCTGCTCGCGGTGACCATCGCGCCGCAGGTCACGTGGCCCGAGGCGATGGGGCTCGTCGTGATCGACGGCATCATCATCGTGGTCCTCGCGCTCACCGGCTTCCGCACCGCCGTCTTCAACGCGATCCCGCCCGAACTCAAGGCGGCGATCGCCGCGGGCATCGGCGCGTTCATCGCGTTCATCGGTCTCGTCGACTCGGGCTTCGTCCGCCGCATCCCCGACGCCGCCGGCACCACCGTCCCCGTCGGCCTCGGCATCGACGGCTCGATCGCGTCGTGGCCGACCGCCGTGTTCGTCTTCGGCCTGCTGCTCATGGGCGTCCTCGTGGCACGAAAGGTCAAGGGCGGCCTGCTCATCGGCATCGTCGTCACGACGATCGTCGCGGCCATCGTCGAAGCGTTCGCGAACGTCGGCCCGTCGCAGGGCACCAATCCCAAGGGCTGGAACCTCTCGACTCCCGAGCGGCCCGACAGCTTCTTCGGCCTGCCCGACCTCAGCCTCGTCGGCGACGTCAGCGTGTTCGGCGCGTTCACCCGGATCGGTGTCATCGCCGCGTCGCTGCTCGTCTTCACGCTCGTCCTCGCGAACTTCTTCGACGCGATGGGCACGATGACGGGACTCGGCAAGGAAGCGAACCTCGTCGACGAGAAGGGCAATCTCCCCAAGATCGGCAAGGCGCTCGTCGTCGAGGGCGCGGGTGCGATCGCGGGCGGTGGTGCCTCGGCGAGCTCGAACACCGTCTTCGTCGAATCGGCGTCCGGCATCGCGGAAGGGGCGAGGACGGGCCTCGCGAACGTCGTCACCGGCATCCTGTTCCTCGTCGCGATGTTCTTCACGCCGCTCTACTCGGTCGTTCCGATCGAGGCGGCGGCGCCCGCGCTCGTCGTCGTCGGCGCGCTCATGATCGCGCAGGTCCTCGACATCGACCTGCGCCGGTTCGAGATCGCGCTGCCGGCATTCCTCACGATCCTCGCGATGCCGTTCACGTACTCGATCGCCAACGGCATCGGCGTCGGCTTCATCTCGTGGGTCGTCCTGCAGACCGCCGCGGGCAAGGTGAAGCAGATCCACCCGCTGCTGTGGATCGTCGCGGCCCTGTTCGTCGCGTACTTCACGATCGACCCGATCACCGAGGCACTGACCTGATCCCGGTCGCCCGAGCGGCAGTGATCTCGGTCCGCGGCGACGTCGGTGCCCGAACTGTCCCGTATTCTGCAGGCGTGACCTCCGATCCCCGTGCGCTCGCGAGCGAGCTCTCGCTCGTCCTCGTCCGCATCACGCGTCAGCTGCGTGGCAGGCGAGCCGACGCCCAGATCTCGCTCACGCAGCTGTCGGCGATCGCGACGCTCGCCCGTGACGGGGCGATGACGCCGGGGAACCTCGCTGCCAGGGAACACGTCCAGCCGCCGTCGATGACACGCGTCATCGCCTCGCTCACCGACGCCGGGCTCGTCGCGCGTACACCGCACCCGACGGACGGCCGGCAGGTGCTCGTGTCGCTCACCGACGCGGGGCGCGCCCTCTTCGAGGAGGAGTCCAACGCGCGCGAGGAATGGATGACCGAGCGTCTCGCGTCGCTGAACGAGGACGATCGGAACACGATCGGCGACGCCGTCGCGATTCTGCGCGACCTCGTGACGCCGCCGTCCGGAACCCCCACGCGCGGACGCTGACCGGCCCCCGGGCTCCCGACGTCGCGGGCTCGGGAGGACGATGACCGGGTGAGTGCACCCGACGAACCCCGGCGAAGCGGGATGTTCGCGGCGCTGCACACGCGCAACTACCGGCTGTGGGCGGGCGGCCAGATCGTCTCGCTCGTCGGCACGTGGATGCAGCGCATCGCCCAGGACTGGCTCGTCCTCACGCTCTCGGGCGGCAACGCTCTCGCCGTCGGCATCGTCATGGCGCTGCAGTTCGGTCCCACACTCGTCCTGTCGGTGTGGGGCGGTGTGCTCGCGGACCGGTTCGACAAGCGCCGGCTGCTCATGGCGACGCAGGTCGGAATGGCCACGTGCGCACTCGTTCTCGGGCTGCTCGACGTCACGGGCGCGGTCGTGTTGTGGCACGTGTACGTCGTCGCACTCGTCCTCGGTTGTGTGTCGGCGATCGACGCTCCCGTGCGGCAGTCGTTCACGATCGAGATGGTCGGTCCCGAGCGGTTGTCGAACGCGATCGCCCTGAACTCGATGACGTTCAACAGTGCCCGCATCGTCGGCCCTGCGATCTCCGGCGTGCTCATCACGTGGATCGGCACCGGGTGGGTGTTCCTGCTCAACGTCGTGACGTTCGCGGGCGTCCTCGCGGGGCTCGCCGCGATGCGGGAACGTGAGTTGTTCGCCTCACCCAAGGTGCCGCGCGCGAAGGGACAGGTGCGCGAGGGCTTCCGATACGTGCGGTCCAGGCCCGATCTCGTCGTCGTCCTCGCCGCCGTGTTCATGGTGTCGACGTTCGGGCTCAATTTCCCGCTGAGCCTGGCTGTGCTCGCGCGCACGACCTTCGAGCAGGGCGCCGACGCGTACGGACTCCTGTCGACGATGCTCGCGATCGGCACGCTCGCGGGTGCCGTGATCGCGGCGCGGCGCCGGACACCGCCGAGGCTGCGCACGCTCCTCGCCGCCGCGGCCGGGTTCGGGCTGTTCGAGATCCTCGTCGGCGTGATGCCGACGTACGTCCTCGTCGCGATCCTGCTCGTCCCGACGGGCGCGCTCACGCTCACCTTCACGACGGCAGCGATGAACATCCTGCAGGCGTCGGTGCCGTCCGAGATGCGCGGCCGGGTCATGGGCATCTACATGCTGTGCTTCCTGGGTGGCACCCCGCTCGGCGGTCCGGTGCTGGGCTGGCTCGCCGACGTTCTCGACCCGCGAGCGCCGCTCGTGATCGGTGGCGCGATCTCGCTCGCCAGCGGCGTCGCGGCCGTCGCGTACCTGTGGTGGCGTCAGCGAATCGAGACGGGATCGTCCTGACGTTTCGCTTCGATCCGGTGCTACGTCCACCAGAAGACGAGTGCCGCGAGGACGGAGCCCGCCGACGACAGCGCCTGCGCGCCGAGGTGGACGTCGTACTCCATGGCGCGGCTCGCTCGGTCGAGTAGCGGTATTCGCCGAGTCGCCGGCCCGGCGCGCTCCGGGGACCGCGAGTCGCGGCCGGCGCGGCGTGCGGCACGATGACGTGCGTGGTTCACGTCATCGACATCACCGACCCCGCCGATCCGCGGCTCGACGACTATCGCGATCTCAACAAGTCCGATCGCCGTCCCGATCTGCCCGGCGGCAAGGGGCTCGTGATCGCCGAAGGCGTGCTCGTCGTGGAGCGGATGCTCACGTCGCGATTCGTCCCGATCAGCCTGCTCGGCGTCGACCGGCGACTCACCGAACTGGGCAGCCGCCTCGGCGGTGTGGACGTGCCGTTCTACCGGACGCCCACCGAGGTGATGGACGAGGTGATCGGCTTCCACCTCAACCGCGGTGTGCTGGCGGCGGCGCGACGACCCGAGCCGCTCACCGCGCAGGACGTGCTGACCAGTGCGCGCACCGTCGCCGTCCTCGAGGGAGTCAACGATCACGAGAATCTCGGATCGATGTTCCGCAACGCCGCGGGGCTCGGCGTCGACGGCGTGCTGTTCGGCAAGGGCGCGGCCGATCCGCTCTACCGGCGCGCCGTGCGGGTGTCGATGGGACACGTGCTGCGCGTCCCGTTCGCCGACGTCCCCGACTGGCCGCGGGGGCTGAACCTGCTGCGCGAGAACGGCTTCCAGCTCATCTCGCTGACGCCGGACCCGGGCGCCGTCCGGCTCGCGGACGCGATGACGGGGGAGAAGGTCGCGGTGCTGCTCGGTGCCGAGGGGCCCGGGCTGACCGAGCACGCGATGCGCGCGACCGACGTCCGCGCCCGGATCCCGATGGCGCCGGGCACCGATTCGCTCAACGTCGCGACGGCGGCGGCGATGGCCTTCTACGAACGGGCACGGACCGCGGAGTGACGGCTCGCTCGCGGTTCGTTCGCGGCAGCCGAAGGCTCATTCGCGATAGCCGAAGTAGTCGAGCACGCGCGCGAAGACGCCGCGCGGCGGCTGCCGCACGACGGTGATCGGATCGGGCCGCGGCGCCGCGTTCGGCGTCGGCCGCGGATCGCGTTCCGGGGGAGTGGGGCCCGGCAGCGCAGGTACCGAGGCGGGACGGAAGCCGATCACGCGAAGGTCCGCGGCGCGCACGGGGTCGCTCGGCGCAGCACGGGTGTACCGGAACCCCAGCCACGCGAGGTTGGCGTGCTCCGCGAACTGCTGCGGGTGGAACGGCAGGGCGTCCGGATCGGGGAGGGTGCCGTCGCGGTACCGCAGCGGGTGCTCGCCCGCCCAGAACGGCGCCTCCCACACCTGCGGCAACCCGATGTCCTCGACGATGCGGTTCGGCGTCGCACTGAACGCGCGTCGCAATCTGTCGCCCTCCCACAGCGCGAAGGCGCCCGACGCGTCCTGCGGATGCGAGGCGACGAGGATCGTCCGCTCGGCACGCAGGCGCTGCGACGGCGGCAGTTGCGACGGGAGATCGACGGCGAACAGCGGCGAGGCGACGACGGTGACACGGGGATACGCGCCGACGTACACCTGATCGTCGGTGCCGCCCGCGACGGTGCTCAGCGGGACGGGATCGCTCGCCGCGAGATCGGACGTCCCGAGCAGCGCCGTCGCCAGTCCGCGTGACGCGACCGGGTCGGGAGCCGGCCGGTCGCTCAGCGCACGGACGGGATCGGCGCGGTGGACGAGCCAGATCGTCGAGATCGCGCGAGCCACGTGGCGATTCCCCCAGTCGTCGTCGGGTGCGCCGCGCGCTCAGTGTCCGCTGCTGCGCACCCCGAGCAGGACGTCGTCCCACGACGGCAGTGCGGGCTTGCCGCGCTTGTCCTTCGCCCTGCGCTCGGCGCTCTCGGCATCGGGCGCGGGTGCGTCCTCCGGGACGGTCTCGGCGTCGATGATCTCTTCGGCGGGTTCGGCCGGCGCAGGCTCGTCGGCACGCGCATCGGGTTCACCGGCCGGGGTCTCGGCGACCGAGAGCTCGAGTTGATCCTGTTCGGGGGACGCGACCGCGGTCAGTCCGCGCAGCGGCCGGCCGAAGTCGGGATCGACGAGGTCGAACGCGGTGTCGTCGAGGGCGACGATCGTGCCGCCGTGGGCGTCGGGCTGGTAGCGCCAGTGCGCGGAGTTCGTCGAGCGGCCCGCCTGCCACAGCAGTTGCGCGACCCAGTGGCCCTCGTCGTCGCGCCACGCGTCCCAGCGCGCGGAGTCGAAGTCGTGGCCGCGTTCGCGGAACGCCTGCGCGACGATCTCGCTGAGCGTCATGACGGTGGGGCCGTCGTCGCGAACCGGGTGTCCGCCCTGCGCCATCTCCGCGGCACGCGAGCGTTCGAGCAGTACGGGGTAGGCGAAGCGTTCGACGCGCGACACGGGGATGCCGGCTTCGTCGGCGACCTCGTCGACGGAGGCGCCTGCGCGGATGCGGGCCTGGATTTCACGGGGCCTGAGCTGACTGTCCATCTCGATCTCGATCTGTCCTAGTCGAGCCATGTCTCCGCGGGAGGCAGCGCGAAGCTTGTCGTCGGCGGGTAGCCGAAATTTCTCGCCGGTTGCAGCATCGGCGCACACCACGTGCGAGCCGTCGGGTTCGAGACCGATCACTCGAAGTTCTCGCACCGTTGGTCCCTCCTCGTCGCGCCGGCTCGCGATCAACTCACACGACTGTAATTCACGCGTGACCCGTTCGTGGGAGGACACGCATCTCCGTCCGCTTCCGTGCCCCGGCGGTTCTGCACCCCGAATGTCGTTCTGCACCCCTCTCGGCCGGTCGAGAGGGGTGCAGAACGCGAAAAGGGGTGCAGAACCGCGGGAGCGGAGCCGACCGGCGGACGGATCAGAGCTGGCCGACGACCCAGTCGATGCTCTTCGTCAGCTGGCCGACGTCCTCGGGGTCGATCGCCGGGAACATGCCGATGCGCAGCTGGTTGCGGCCCAGCTTGCGGTACGGCTCGGTGTCCACGATTCCGTTGGCGCGCAGGATCTTCGCGACGGCCGCCGCGTCCACGTCGTCGGCGAAGTCGATCGTGCCGACGACCTGCGACCGCAGCGCCGGATCGGCGACGAAGGGCCTCGTGTACGACGTCTTCTCGGCCCACTCGTAGAGCCGCGACGACGAGTCGGCCGTCCGCGATACGGCCCAGTCGAGGCCGCCGTTGCCGTTCATCCACTCGATCTGGTCGAGCAGCAGCAGCAGCGTCGCGAGGGCAGGCGTGTTGTACGTCTGGTCCTTGCTGCTGTTGTCGACGGCGATCGGAAGCGACAGGAAGTCGGGCGTCCAGCGGCCCGAGTCCTTGATCTCGGCGACCCGCTCGAGCGCAGCCGGGCTCATGAGCGCGATCCACAGTCCGCCGTCGGCGGCGAAGCACTTCTGCGGGGCGAAGTAGTAGACGTCCGAGTCGGCGACGTTCACGGGCAGACCGCCCGCACCCGACGTCGCGTCGATCGCGATCAGCGCGTTCTCCGAGCCCGCCGGATGCGTCACGGGGACGGCGACGCCCGTCGAGGTCTCGTTGTGCGCCCAGCCGATGAGGTCCACCGAACCGTCGGCGACGATCTCGGGCGCGCTGCCCGGATCGGCCGACACGACGACGGGATCGCCGACGAACGGGTTGTTCTTCGCGACCGACGCGAACTTCGACGAGAACTCGCCGTACGTGAAGTGCTGCGAGCGCTCCCGGATCAGCCCGAACGCCGCAGCGTCCCAGAACGCCGTGGTGCCGCCGTTGCCGAGGACGACCTCGTATCCGTCGGGCAGCGAGAACAGGTCTTTCAGGCCGGCACGCACACGCGCGACGACGTCCTTGACGGGCTTCTGCCGGTGGCTCGTGCCGAACACGGACGCGCCCACGTCGACGAGGGACTGGAGCTGCTCGGGACGAACCTTCGACGGTCCGCAGCCGAAGCGGCCGTCGGCGGGCTTGAGCTCTGCGGGGATGATCGGGTTACTCATCGGTGCTACTTCTGTCCTCGCTCGAGATGGATCTGACGGGTTACGGGTCGCACGGGCTCACGCGTGGTCGATGCGGTCCCAGCCCTCGACGGACTCGGGGCTGCGGGGCTCGGGGCCGGTGTAGACGGCGGCAGGCCGGACCAGCTTGCCCAGGCGCTTCTGTTCGAGGATATGGGCGCACCAGCCGGCGGTGCGGCCACACGTGAACATCGCGGGCATCATGTGCGCGGGAACCTCGGCGAAGTCGAGGATGACGGCCGCCCAGAACTCGACGTTCGTCTCGATCGCTCGGTCCGGACGACGCTCGCGCAGCTCCGCGAGCGCGGCCTGCTCGAGAGCGGCCGCGGCCTCGAAACGCGGGGCGTCGAGACGCTCGGCGGTCGCCCGCAGGACGCGCGCCCGAGGATCCTCGGCGCGGTACACGCGGTGACCGAAGCCCATGAGCTTCTCTTTGCGATCGAGGATCGACTTGACGACGCCGCGCGCGTCGCCGGTGCGTTCGGTCTCCTCGATCATCGGCAGTACGCGAGCGGGTGCGCCGCCGTGCAGCGGGCCCGACATCGCGCCGATCGCGCCGGACAGCGACGCCGCGACGTCGGCACCCGTCGACGCGATGACGCGCGCGGTGAAGGTCGAGGCGTTCATGCCGTGCTCGGCCGCCGACACCCAGTACGCGTCGATCGCCTCGACGTGGCGTGGATCCGGCTCGCCCTTCCAGCGCACCATGAACCGCTCGGTCACCGTCGTCGCCTCGTCGATCCGCTTCTGCGGGACGGCAGGGACGTAGATGCCGCGCGCCGACTGCGCGACGTACGACAACGCCATGACGGACGCGCGAGCCAGATTGTCGCGGGCGGTCTCCTCGTCGATGTCGAGCAGCGGCTGGTAGCCCCAGATCGGCGCGAGCATCGCGAGCGCGGCCTGGACGTCGACGCGGACGTCACCGGTGTGGACGGGCAGCGGGAACGGCTCGGCGGGCGGCAGGCCCGGGCCGAAGCGGCCGTCGACGAGCAGCGCCCACACGTTGCCGAAGGTGACCTTGCGGGAGACCAGATCCTCGATGTCGACGCCGCGATAGCGCAGCGCACCGCCGTCCTTGTCGGGCTCGGCGATGTCGCTGGTGAACGCGACGACCCCTTCGAGTCCACTGACGAAATTCTCGGGCACCGCCGGGCTCGCGGTCATTGCAGGCTCCGTCCTGGGGGTTCGGTACCGCTCGGATGGGAGCGATACTGCAGTTCTTCGTCCGTGAGCACCGCGCCCGGCCCGGTCGGTCGGACCGCACGGATCAGCGGCGTCGTCACCCGAAATGCTAGTCCTCGCCGCACGTCGATTCACCGGCGCCCTTGCGCCCCGCGTCAGCGCCGCCCTCGCGCCTCGCACCTCTCGTGCGCTCGTCGGAGTAGCCTTCTGCGGCGTGTCAGCCCAGAACGATCGATCGCCGGAGAACGCACAGTCGGCGCGCGTGCGCGCGAGTCTCGCCGAGATGCGTGTGGACTACTCGGAGGTCGCGGGCCAGCACCCCGACGAGCCGGACCTCGACGTCGCGCATCTCGAAGCGGGCTGGTTGCCGCTCCTGCGGATCTGGCTCGACGGCGCCGTGCGCGCGGGAGTGCCCGAACCGAACGCCATGACCCTCGGCACGGTCGATGCCGCGGGCGATCCGCGGACGCGCACGGTGCTGTGCAAGGGCGTCGACGACACGGGCGTCACCTTCTACACCAACTACGACTCCGACAAGGCGCATCAGCTCGACGCGCACCCGGCCGCGTCCGTCACGTTCGCGTGGGTCTCGCTCGCGCACCAGATCACGCTGCGCGGGCCGGTCGAACGGGTGCCGGCCGAGGTCACCGAGCGCTACTGGGCGACGCGCCCGCGCGGCTCGCAGATCGGCGCGTGGGCGTCGTGGCAGTCGCATCCGATCGCGTCGCGCGGCGAACTCGACGCGCAGTGGCTCGCCGTCGCACAGCGTTTCGCCGGTGAGCAGGTTCCGGTCCCGGATTTCTGGGGCGGATACGTCGTGCGGCCCGTCGTCGCCGAGTTCTGGCAGGGCCGCGGCGACCGCATGCACAACCGGATCCGTGCCGAACTGACCGACGGAACCTGGGTCGCGCAGCGACTCCAGCCGTGAGGGGCCTGCTCGCCGACACCACTCCGCTCCGCAATCGCGACTATCGACGGCTGTGGCTCGCGGGTGTCGTCACCGTCATCGGCGGCCAGCTCGCGATCGTCGCGGTGCCGCAGCAGATCTACGAGATCACGCGTTCGTCGGCGTACGTCGGGCTGACGGGTGTGTTCGCGCTCGTCCCGCTGATCGTCACGACGAGCGGGCTCGGCATCACCGCAGTGCTGTTCTGGGTGCAGGCGGCACTCGAGCTGAACAACGTGTGGGTCGTGCTCGTGCTGCTCGCGGTGCAGCAGGCGTGCTTCGCCGTCAATCAGCCGACGCGTGCCGCCATCATCCCGCGGCTCCTGCCGGGCGAGCAGCTGCCCGCGGCGAACTCGCTCAACATGACGGTGATGCAGTTCGGGGCCATCGCCGGGCCGCTGCTCGCGGGCGTGATGATCCCGATCATCGGGCTGTCGATGCTGTATCTCCTCGACGCGGTCGCCCTGCTCGCGACGTTGTGGGCCGCAGTGAAGCTGCCGTCGATCCCGCCGACGGGACAGGCCCGCCGCGCGGGGCTGCGGCAGGTGTGGGAGGGCTTCGGCTATCTCGCGACGCAGCGGATCCTGCTCGCGTCGTTCGTCGTCGACATCATCGCGATGGTCTTCGGGATGCCGCGTGTGCTGTTCCCTCAGATCGCCCACGAGTCGTTCGGCGATCCGGTGACCGGCGGGTTCGCGCTGGGGCTGTTGTTCGCGGCGATGTCGGCGGGCGCCGTGCTCGGCGGAGTGTTCTCGGGCTGGTTGCCGAGAATCCGGCGGCAGGGGCTCGCCGTGATCGTCTGCGTCGTGTTGTGGGGTCTCGCGATGCTCGGCTTCGGCGTCACCGTCCACTTCGCGGCGCCGGGGTCGTCGGCGGCGATCCTGTGGATCGCGGTCGCGTTCCTCGCGTTCGGCGGCGCGGCGGACATGGTGTCGTCGGCGTTCCGGGCCACGATGCTGCAACAGGTCGCGACGGACGACATGCGCGGCCGCCTGCAGGGCGTGTTCACGGTCGTCGTCGCGGGCGGTCCGCGGATCGGCGACGTCGCGCACGGCGCGGCCGCGGCGTCTGTGGGAACCGCGGTCGCGACGGCGGGCGGCGGCGGCCTCGTCGTCGTCGGTGTCGTGATCGCTGCCTTCGCGTTTCCGATGTTCGTGCGCTATCGGGTGTAGCGGTAGCACACTGGACGTGTCGCCCGTGACGTGGAAACTCCAGGTCAGGTCGCAGCGACCGGCGCCACTCGCGGCCGCGCGTCGGCTGCGTGCGGCGGTGCTCGCCTGGTCGCGCCGAACCCGCCCTACGCGGGGGCGCACCCGGGGGACTACTTTCTACGTGATCGAATGTTGTAACTCATCGGTTCGAGCTTTGAGAGGGATGCTTCGTGCCCGACAATGACACAAAGCCCACACTCGCCTATCCCGGTGGCGAGTACTCGATGTCGATTGCCGAGGCAAGCGAGGGCAATAACGGCATCGTCCTGGGTAACCTCCTGGCGAGCACGGGGTACACGACCCTGGACCCGGGCTTCGTCAACACCGCCTCCACCAAATCGGCGATCACCTACATCGACGGCGCGAACGGCATCCTGCGGTATCGGGGATATCCGATCGAACAGCTCGCGCAGAAGTCGACCTTCATCGAGGTCAGCTACCTGCTGATCTACGGCGAGCTGCCCACCGCGGCCCAGCTCGAGGACTTCACCAACCGCATCCGCCGTCACACGATGCTGCACGAGGACCTCAAGCGGTTCTTCGACGGTTTCCCGCGCAACGCGCACCCGATGCCGGTCCTGTCGAGCGCCGTCAACGCGCTCTCGGCGTACTACCAGGACTCGCTCGATCCCGACGACGCCGATCAGGTCGAACTCTCGACGATCCGGCTGCTCGCCAAGCTCCCGACGATCGCCGCGTACGCGTACAAGAAGTCGGTCGGTCAGCCGTTCCTGTACCCGGACAACTCGCTGAACCTCGTCGAGAACTTCCTGCGCATGACGTTCGGCTTCCCGGCCGAGCCGTACGAACTCGATCCCGAGATCGTCAAGGCGCTCGACATGCTGCTGATCCTGCACGCCGATCACGAGCAGAACTGCTCGACGTCGACGGTCCGGCTCGTCGGCTCGTCGGACGCGAACCTCTTCACGTCGATCTCCGGCGGCATCAACGCGCTGTGGGGCCCGCTGCACGGCGGCGCGAACCAGGCCGTCCTCGAGATGCTCGACCGCATCGTCGCCGAGGGCGGCGACAGCGCCGACTTCCTGCGCCGCGTGAAGAACAAGGAAGACGGCGTGAAGCTCATGGGCTTCGGGCACCGCGTCTACAAGAACTACGATCCGCGTGCTGCGATCGTGAAGGACACGGCTCACACGATCCTCGAGAAGCTCGGCGGCGGAGACCAGCTCCTCGACATCGCGATGGGACTCGAAGAGGCCGCGCTCGCCGACGACTACTTCGTCGAGCGCAAGCTCTACCCGAACGTGGACTTCTACACGGGCCTGATCTACCGCGCGATGGGCTTCCCGACGCGTATGTTCACGGTGCTGTTCGCGATGGGCCGGCTACCCGGGTGGATCGCGCACTGGCGCGAGATGCACGAGGACCCGACCACGAAGATCGGCCGCCCGCGGCAGATCTACACCGGCTACACCGAGCGCGACTACAACGACATCGAGCGGCGCTGATCCGTCGGCGCATGTTCGCCGTCGGCGCCGACCGGCGTCGGCGACACCGAGAGATCGGGGCCGCAACGCTGCGGTGCCGACGACGAGGAGCAACATGAGCAAGCCCGAGATCGAGTTCCAGGAGGGCCCCGCGCCGACCGACCTGGTCATCAAGGACCTGGTCGTGGGAGAGGGCCCGGAGGCGGTCCCGGGGGGCACCGTCGAGGTCCATTACGTCGGCGTCGACTACGAGACGGGTGAAGAGTTCGATTCGTCGTGGAACCGTGGCGAGTCGATCACGTTCCCGCTGCGCGGCCTGATCCGCGGCTGGCAGGACGGCATCCCGGGCATGAAGGTCGGCGGCCGTCGTCAGCTCACGATCCCGCCCGAGCTCGCGTACGGACCGGCAGGTGGCGGACACCAGCTGTCCGGCCGCACCCTCGTGTTCGTGATCGATCTGCTCGACGCGCGTTCCTGATCTCTTCCCGGCCTGCCGCAATGTCACATCGTGTGCGCTCGATGCACACGATGTGACATTGCGGCACCGGGAAAGGTGACGACGAGCCTCGCTCCGCCGAGGGGGCTGTCGTCGAATCGCACGGCCGCGCCGTGCAGAGCGGCCTGCTGCGCCACGAGCGCCAGGCCGAGACCCGAGCCCGGCTTCGACGTCGCGGTCCCGCGCACGAAGCGCTCGAACACCCGCTCGCGATCCTCGTGAGCGATTCCGCTGCCGTCGTCGTCGACGGTGAGCACGATGGCACCGTCCCCGTCCCCGTGTGTGATGGTGATGTCGACGGTGTGCGCACCCCCGTGCCGCGCCGCATTGGTGACGGCGTTGTCGATCATCAGCCGAAGACCGGCCGGGAGCCCGCGCAGCGGCGTGGCAGGTCCGTCGACATTCACCGTGAGCCCCGGATGGTGCCGCTTCGCATCGCCCGCCGCGGTGTCGGCGATCTCCAGCAGATCCGTCTCCGAGAAGTCCTTCTCCGTCGACAGTTCCCCACGCGCGAGCCGTTCGAGGTCGGCGAGCGTCGTCTCGACGCGCGTCTGCGCGCGCGTCAGATCGGCGAGCACCTGGGCGCGATCCTCGGCGGGAAGCTCGTGCGAGGTGAGGACCTCGAGATCCGTGCGCATCGCGGTCAGCGGGGTCCGCAGTTCGTGCGCCGACACCGCCGCGAAGTCCCGGGCCGTCGCGAGGGCGGCGTCCGTTCCCCGTTGTGCGTCGGCGAAGTCGCGCAGCATCGACTCGGCGGCCGCGGCGAGCTCGTCCGCCTCGCGGACACCGGACGGCGTCGGCACGAGATCCTGCTCGCGGGACGCGATGCGCCGCGTGAGCGTCACGAGCGGCCGGACGGCACGCCCGCCGAAGACCCAGCCGAGACCGGTCGCCGCGGCGACGGCCGCGACCCCCGCGACGGCGACCTGCTGCTGCTGTTCGGCGGTGACGTCCTGCGCCTCTGCGTACGGGACCGCTAGCGAGACGAGCGAATCGCTCACGGGATCGTGCGCGGTGTACGTCCGGTAGTTCGTGCCGTCGATCGCGGTGGTGTGCGAGCCGGGATCGAGGCTCGGGAGCTGGGTCGGCGTACTCGTGTCGACGTCGCCGTCGCTGCCGCGGATGGTGATCGCGAATGCTCCCGCGTCGCCGAAGGAGCCGAGGAACGGGCCGGCGACGGCCGCGTTGGGCACGAGGATCGTCGACGCCGCCTCGAGTCGGCGATCGAGTTGCGCGAGGTTGTTGCGCGCGATCGCCGCACCGACGGCGACACCGAGCGCGACGACGATGATCAGTGCACCGAGCCCCGTCGCGACGGCGACGCGGGCGCGCAGCGAGAAGGCGCGCCGCCTCGGCGCGGGCGTCGTCATGCGTCCGGGCGCAGGACGAAGCCGACGCCGCGCACGGTGTGGATGATGCGGGGCGTCCCGCCGGCCTCGAGCTTGCGGCGCAGGTACCCGACGAAGACGTCGACGACGTTCGTGTCCGCGACGAAGTCGTAGCCCCACACGAGTTCGAGCAGCCGCTCGCGGCCGAGCACGATGCCGACGTTGCGGGCGAGGGCGTCGAGCAGTTCGAACTCGCGTTTCGTGAGGCCGATCTCGCGGTCGCCCTGCCACACGCGGTGCCCCGCGACGTCGATCGTGAGATCACCGACGGTGAGGCTCTCGCCCGCGGGTTCGGGTGGCGCGGTCCTGCGCCGCAGCATCGCGCGCAGCCGCGCGACGAGTTCGGCGAGGACGAAGGGCTTGACCAGATAGTCGTCGGCACCCGCCTCGAGCCCCGCGATGCGGTCGTCGACCGAGGTGCGTGCCGACAGCACACACACCGGGATGTCGTTGTCCACGGCGCGCAGTGCCGTCACGACGCCGGTCCCGTCGAGCACCGGCATGTTCATGTCGAGCACCATGACGTCGGGACGCAGTTCGGTGACCTTGCGCAGGGCCTCCCGGCCGTCGCGTGCGGTGGACGCGGTGAAGCCGGACAGCCGCAGGCCGCGTTCGAGAGAGGTCAGCACGTCCTCGTCGTCGTCAACCACCAGGACGTGTGCCGGGAGGAGCTGTGCCGGGTCGTCGGATGATGCGCTCACGTGTCGATTGTGCCCGGTCGTCACGCCGACGCTCGTGATCGTTCCGTGACATTTCGCTACACTCGTGTGCGATGTCTTCCCTGTTTGCGTTCGAACTGACCGATACGAGCCGGATGTGGCTCATCGACAGGCCGCTCGAGATCGCGGTCTACATCGCGCTCGCGGTCGTCCTGCGGTTCGCCCTGCACAAGGTGATCGACCGGACCACGCGGCCACGGCCCGCGGCCGAGCAGTCGATCGACCCCGAGGGCGGGACCGCCGTCGACAACGGCCGTCCCCCGCTGCTGCGACGCTCGCAACGCAAGACCGCGAAGCAGACCGAGGTGAGCGAGCGCCGCGCGCAGCGGGCCCAGACGATCGGGTCCGTCCTCAAGTCGGCGGTGTCGATCGTCATCCTCATCTGGGCGATCCTGCAGATCCTCGGCATCCTCGGCGTCAACGTCGCGCCGTTCATCGCGTCGGCCGGCATCGTCGGTCTCGCGCTCGGCTTCGGTGCGCAGAACCTCGTCCGCGACTTTCTGTCGGGCGTGTTCATGCTGCTCGAGGATCAGTACGGCGTCGGCGACGTGGTCGATCTCGGTGACGCCGTCGGCACCGTCGAGTCGGTGGGGCTGCGCGTGACGACGATTCGCGATGTGGGCGGCACGCTCTGGTACTGCCGCAACGGCGAGATCCTGCGCGTCGGCAACATGAGCCAGGGCTTCGCGGTCGCCGTGGTCGACGTGCCGATCGCGCACAACACCGACGTCCACCGTGCGGGCGAGATCGCGCTGCGCGCGACGGTCGACGCTTCCGACGACGAGTCGATTCGCGAGGACCTGCTCGAGCAGCCCGACCTGCTCGGCGTGAACTCGGTGAACCCCGAATCCATCGTGCTGCGGCTGACGGTGAAGACCAAGCCGGGCAAGCAGTGGGCGGTGCAGCGCACCCTCAACCGCGCGATTCTCGTCGAGTTCGAGCGCGAGGGCATCGACGCGCCGTACACACGGATGGTCCCGAGCCTGGCGGCGCAGTAGCCCGTTCGCGCGCCGCCCCACGCGCGCCGCGATCGTCGTTAGCGTGGACCGATGGCCCTCGCGCTCGTGTGGTTCCGCCGCGACCTGCGGCTCGGCGATCTGCCGACGCTGCTCGAGGTCGCGAACGACGGTGACCGCGCGCTCGCGTTGTTCGTGCTCGACGATGCACTGCTCGGGCCGGCGGGGGAGCGTCGCCGCGATGCGCTGTACCGCGCGCTGGCCGCGCTGGACGAGCAGTTGGGCGGCCGACTGCTCGTGGTGAAGGGCGATCCGGCGAAGGCCGTGCCCGCGGTGGCGGCGGCCGCGGGTGCCGCCCGGGTACATGTGAGCGCCGATTTCGGCCCGTACGGTGCGCGCCGGGACGACGCCGTCGCGCTCGCGCTCCGGGAGCGCGGGGTCGAACTGGTCCGGACCGGATCTCCCTACGTGGTGTCGCCGGGCCGCGTCCTGAAGGACGACGGTGATCCCTACCGCGTTTTCACGCCGTACTTCCGCAGCTGGCAGGAGCACGGGTGGCGGCCGCCCGCGGAGACGTCGGCGGAGACCGTCGAGTGGGTCGAGCCCGACACCGTCGACACCGGTCGCGCTCGCAGGCCGATTCCCGAGCCCCGCGGTGAGATGCCGGACGTGAGCGAGGCGGGTGCACTCGCGGCGTGGTCGGAGTTCGTGGCCGACGACCTGGCGGACTACGGCGAGGGTCGCGACCGCATCGACCGGGACGGCACGAGCCGAATGTCGGTGCACCTCAAGTACGGCACGATCCACCCGCGCACGATGCTCGCCGAACTGGCCCGGCGACGCAGCGACGGTGCGGCGCAGTACCGTCGCCAGCTCGCCTGGCGCGACTTCTACGCGGATTTCCTCCATCACCGGCCCGACACCGCACGTCGCAACTACGACGGCCGCTTCGACGCGATGCAGTACGAGACCGGGCGGGGTGCCGACGAGGCGTTCGCGGCGTGGACCGGGGGCCGGACGGGGTACCCGATCGTCGACGCCGCGATGCGTCAGCTCGCGGCCGAGGGCTGGATCCACAATCGGCTGCGGATGATCGTCGCGTCGTTCCTGGTCAAGGATCTTCATCTGCCGTGGTGGTGGGGCGCCCGGCACTTCATGACGCAGCTCGTCGACGGCGACCTCGCGAACAATCAGCACGGCTGGCAGTGGACGGCCGGGACGGGGACCGACGCCTCGCCGTACTTCCGTGTGTTCAATCCGGTCCGTCAAGGTGAGAAGTTCGATCCGACAGGGGAATTCGTTCGGCGTTGGGTGCCGGAGCTGCGTTCGATCGCGGGGAAGGCCGTGCACGATCCCGCGGACCGACCCGGCGCCTATCCCGAGCCGATCGTCGATCACGCACACGAGCGTCGGGTCGCCCTCGCGCGGTTCGACGCGATTCGCTCGCAGTAGAGCCCCGGTCGCAGCGCGAAAAAGAAATCCGCGAATCCCTTGCGCGATCACTATTCAGCGCTACTATCTAGTGGTACTAAGTGATAGCGAGTAGCGAAGGGAAGGGAGACATGAGCAGGCAGATGACGGAGATGCTCAAGGGCACCCTCGAGGGCATCGTGCTCGCGAGCCTGGCGCAGGCTCCCGGGTACGGATACGAGATCACGGCGCGGCTCCGGGAGAAGGGCCTGACCGAGATCGCCGAGGGAACGGTGTACGCACTGCTCGTCCGGATGGACCAGCGCGGACTCGTCGCCTCGGAGAAGCGCCCGTCCGAGAAGGGCCCACCCCGCAAGGTGTACTCGCTCAGCGACGCGGGTGCCGAGTATCTCGACGAGTTCTGGAAGACCTGGAATTTCCTGGCCGAACGGCTGGACGAGTTGCGTGGAGGAGAGGCATGACGAACACCGGACCCGGACGCATCGCGTGGATGCGACGGAGCATCTCGGCGACGTGGGAGTACCTCGCGGCGATGTGGAACGAGAAGAAGCTCTACAAGCAGCACACGGCGCGGGCGAAGCAGTTGCCCGAAGGCCATCGCGCAGCACTCGAAGCGGTGCGGCGTTACGTCTGGCTGTTTCCGTCGAATCGAGGAGGCGCGCTGATGCCGCTGCTCGACGACCTGCTGGTCCTCTTCGAGGAGAGCGCCGAGAACGGTGTCGGGGTCGCCGACATCGTCGGCGACGACCCGGTGGAGTTCGCAGAAGCGTTCCTGCGCAACTACTCCCAGGACCTGTGGCTGTACCGGGAACGTGATCGGCTCACGAACACGATCGACACCATCGCCCGCGCCGAGCGCAGCGAACAACCCGAGGAGGGGTGATGACCACAGCAGTGCCGGCTCCCGCGATCAGCGTGCGGGGCCTCGAGAAGTCGTTCGACGATCTGCGCGTGCTCCGCGGCGTGGACCTCGACATCGAACGAGGCAGCATCGTCGCGTTGCTCGGCTCGAACGGCGCGGGCAAGACGACGATGGTCCGGATCCTCGCGACACTGACCCGTCCCGACGCCGGAACCGTCATGGTCGACGGCTTCGACGTGATGACCGACGGTGCGAATGTGCGCGAATGCATCAGTCTCACAGGTCAGTTCGCTGCGGTCGACCAGATCCTCACCGGCCGCGAGAATCTGAAGCTCGTCGCGAAGCTTCGTCACCTCGACGATCCGGGTGGCATCGCGGACGAGTTCCTCGCCCGGTTCGACCTCGTCGACGCCGGATCACGCCGCGTCGCAGGGTATTCGGGAGGTATGCGACGACGGCTCGACATCGCGATGAGTCTCGTCGGGAATCCGCCGGTGATCTTCCTCGACGAGCCGACGACGGGACTCGACCCCGAGGCGCGCATCGAGGTGTGGACGATGGTCCAGGAGTTGGCGACTCGCGGAACGACCGTCCTCCTCACCACCCAGTATCTGGAGGAGGCCGAGAAGCTCGCGGATCGCATCGCGATCCTGCACGAGGGGCGCATCGTCGCGAACGGCACCCTCGCGGAACTGAAGGAGCTGCTGCCGCCGGCGGAGGTCGAGTACGTCGAGAAGCAGCCGAGCCTCGAAGACATCTTCCTCGCACTCGTGGGGAAGAACGCCCCCGAAGGAGAGCTGCGATGACCACTCACGTCGTATCCGACACCACCGCGCTGTTCGGTCGATCGATGCGGCACGTCACCCGCAGCGTCGACACGATCATCACCGTGACGATCACGCCCATCGCGCTGATGCTGCTCTTCGTCTACGTCTTCGGCGGTGCGATCGAGACGGGCAGCCAGCGGTACGTCGACTATCTGCTGCCCGGCATCCTGCTCATCACGATCGCGAGCGGCACGTCGTACACCGCGTTCCGGCTGTTCGGTGATCTGCAGAGCGGCATCTTCCAGCGGTTCGACTCGATGCCCATCGCGCGGTCGGCCGCACTGTGGTCGCACGTGCTCACGTCCATGGTGTCCAACGCGCTGTCGGTGATGGTCGTCGTCCTCGTGGCACTGGCGATGGGATTCCGCACGTCGTCGGGGCCGCTCGAATGGCTCGCCGTGATCGGTCTGCTCTCGCTCTTCACGCTCGCAATCACCTGGATCGCCGTGATCCCGGGTCTGCTCGCGAAGACCGTCGACGGCGCGAGTGCGTTCTCCTATCCGCTGATCTTCCTGCCGTTCGTGAGCTCCTCGTTCGTGCCGACGGACTCGATGCCCGGCCCGGTCCGCGCCTTTGCGGAGCATCAGCCGGTGACGTCCATCGTCGACACGATCCGCGCACTCCTCGCCGGCGATCCGGTCGGCAGCGAGGTGTGGATCGCGACAGGCTGGTGCATGGGAATCCTCGTGGTGGCCTATGTCGTCGCGACGAGCATCCACCGTCGCAAGGTTCGCTGATCCGCCCTGCAGTCAGGGGTGGAGGAGTTGCTCGAAGGCATCCAGAACAGCGGGTTCCTCGATCGTGGACGGCACCGTGTACGGTTCGCCGTCCACGATCTGTCTGATGGTCTTGCGCAGGATCTTTCCCGATCGGGTCTTGGGCAGCGCGGCGACGACGGTGACGTCGCGGAACGTGGCGACGGCGCCGATCGCGTCCCGGACCATCGTGACGAGTTCGGCCCGGAGGATCTCGTCGTCGATCTCCACACCCGACTTCAGGACGACGTACCCGCTCGGCCGCTGCCCCTTGACGTCGTCCTTGATCCCCACGACGGCGCACTCGGCGACCGCCGTATGCGAGGCGACGATCTCCTCCATGCTTCCGGTCGAGAGGCGATGTCCCGCAACGTTGATGACGTCGTCGCTGCGACCCAGTACGAACACGTAGCCGCTGTCGTCGATGTACCCGGAGTCGCCGGTCAGGTAGTGGCCGGGGAAGGTGTCGAGATACGAGCGTATGTATCGGTCCTCGTCGTTCCACAGTCCCAGCAACGTTCCGGGCGGCAACGGCAGCCGGACGACGATGTTCCCCTCGGTGCCCGCGGCGACCGGTTCGCCCGTGCCGTCGACGATCTCGACGCGGAACCCCGGAACGGGAACCGACGGTGAGCCCGCCACGATCGGCATCGGCCCGAGGCCGCGGAGGTTCGCACAGATCGCCCAGCCGGTCTCGGTCTGCCACCAGTGATCGATCACGGGCACGCCGAGCGTCGCCGACGCCCACTCGAAGGTGTCCGGATCCAGTCGCTCATCGGCAGCGAACAGTGCTGTGAGCGAGGAGATGTCGTACCGCTGCAACTCGCGCGCCTGCGGGTCCGCCTTGCGGATCGCGCGGATCGCCGTCGGCGCGGTGAACAGCGCGCGCACGCCGTGATCGGCGATCACCCGCCAGAACGCCCCGGCGTCCGGGGTGCCGACGGGCTTGCCCTCGTACATCACCGTCGTCGCGCCGACGAACAGCGGGGCGTACACGATGTAGGAGTGCCCGACGACCCAGCCGACGTCGGAGGCCGTCCACCACACGTCGCCGCGGCCGATGTCGTACAGATGGCGCATCGACCACGTGAGCGCGACGGCGTGCCCGCCGTTGTCGCGGACGACGCCCTTCGGTTTCCCGGTCGTGCCGGACGTGTAGAGGATGTAGAGCGGATGATCGGAGGGCACGGCGACGGCGGGATGCGGAGTTGCCCGGGCGATCTCGGTGTCCCAGTCGAGGACTGCGGCGCCCGACTCGGCGAGAACATCTGCCGGAGAACCGATCTCGGTTCGATCCTTGACGATCACGGCGGCGGGCCGGTGCGTCGCGATCTCCAGGGCGTCCGCGACGATCGGCGGATACGCGACGGTGCGGCCGGGCTCGAGGCCACCCGAGGCCGTGACGATCACGGCGGGCTCGGCGTCGTCGATGCGGATCGCGAGTTCGCGGGCCGCGAAGCCGCCGAACACGACCGAGTGCACGGCGCCGATGCGGGCGCACGCGAGCATCGCGATCGCGGCCTCGGGGATCATCGGCAGATAGATCACGACGCGATCGCCGACGCCGGCACCCGCGGCGGTGAGAACTCCCGCGAAACGCTCGACCTGCGAGAGCAGTTCGTCGTACGTGTAGGTACGGACGGAGTTCGTCATCGCCGAGTCGTGGATCAGCGCGACGGCGTCGCCGTCGCCCGCGCGCACGTGCCGGTCGAGAGCGTTGACCGAGGTGTTGAGCGTGGCGCCCGGAAACCACCGCTGCTGTGACGCCGGCGCCGCTGTGTCGGTCGGTTTCAGGGCGCGGGTCGGTGCCACCTCCCAGTCGACGGCCTCGGCGGCGGCGAGCCAGAACCCCTCCGGATCGTCGATGCTGCGTGCGTAGACGTCGGAGTAGGACTCGCGCGGCGCGCCGCTGTGTGTCGAGTGCATGGTCGGCCCCTCTCGATCGCGTGTGACCTGTGCCACCATCCTCGCACGGGCTCCGGCGGACGCGACTCGGCCGCCACGGCTCGTCGGTGCCGAGCACGTGTCGGGCCCGCGGCGTAGCCTTCGGGCACCGCGATCGGGGGATCGCGACGACACCGGGGGGGACCACATGCATCAGCCCATGCACGATCTGTTCGAGAACGGGATTCCGGCGCGCACAGCGGTATCGGGGCAACGTGTGAGATTCGACCGCGAGCGGTGGCTCGCGGCGCTCCCCGATCGGCGGATGTGGCCCGAGGAACTGGACGCGCTCGTGACCGACGGCCGGTGGGGAGTCGTCGACCGAACCAGCGTGTTCGAGATCGGGGCACGGACGGCGGCAGAGTGCGACGCGGACCCGTTCGCGGGGGTTCGGCTCTACGTCGCGGCGGCGGTGTGGGCGACGGGCCCGTCGGCACGCGACGTCACGCGCCGGATCCATGCGCTCCGGGCGCCGGACGTCACCGCCCGGCTGACCGCATCGCTCGAGATCCTGCGCGAGCGTGGGCCGGTCGACGCCTACACGGCGTCGATGCGCGGGGGCGTCGCGGCGGTGCCGTATCTCGGCGCGCCGCTGTTCACCAAGGTGCTCTACTTCGCCGACTTCGCGCCCGGGTCGGGCGGCGCCCTGATCCTCGATCGGCACGTCGTCGCGGGACTTCGCGACGTCGGCGCCGTCGAGTGGGCCGTCGACAAACCGTGGACCAGCGAGGACTACCGCACCTATCTCGCGCTCGCGGGGGTGACCGCGCGGGCGCACGCCACCGAGCCCGATGTCGTCGAGTACGTCGCGTCGCTGCGCGGCCGGCAGGTGTTCCGCGCCCTCAACGCCGCGGCGAGGGAGGCGCCCTCGTCGGATACGGTCGAATCGTGACCCTACTGGCCGAGGACCTGCTGCTGCTTCTGCTCGACGACGAGACCGGCGCGCCGTTGGTCGACGGCACCCGGATGCCGCGGGTGCTCGCGGGCGCCGTTCTGCTCGAGCTCGCACTGTCCGACGTCGTCACGCCCGCTGAGGACGGCGAGGACGTCAAGAAGGGACGGCTCGTGGTTCGCCGCGATCCCCCCGACGACGACGTGCTCGCGGATGCGGTGACGACGATCCGCGAACGCACGCCGATGAAGCCCCGGCCGGCGATCGAGCGGCTCGCCAAGAATCTCCAGCCGACGATCCTCGAACGGCTCGTGGACGCCGGGTGGGTGCGGGAGGAGCGCAGCCGCGTCCTCGGCGTGTTCCCTCGAACGCGCTGGCCCGAGGTGGACGGGACGCACGAACGTGAACTGCGCACCGAACTCCGGGCCGCGCTGATCGACGGACTCGATCCGCGCGAGCGCACGGCGGCGCTCGTCGCTCTGCTGTCGGCCGTCGGTGCCGCACCGAAGGTGTTTCCCGACGCGGACAAGAAGGCGCTCGAGCGGCGCGCCAAGGAGATCGCGCAGGGCAACTGGGCCGGCGAGGCCGTGCGGAAGGCCGTCGAGGCGATCGACGCCGCGGTCCTCGTCGCGGTCGTCGTTCCCGTGTGACGGGCAGGCCGTGAGTCAGCGAGCGCCGAGACGGCGGTAGCGCGCGTGGCGTGCCGCGCGACGTTCGGTGGCGGGAAGTGCGTCGAGGGCGGCCAGCTCGTGGGCGATCGCGGCGCCCACCCGTTTCACGAAGTCGACGGGTTCGGTTGCGGCATCGGGATTCTCGGGAATCACGGCATCGACGATGCCGTGACGCAGGAGCTCCGGCGCGGAGATTCCCTGTTCGTCCGCGAGTTGCGGCGCGTGCGCGGTGTCGCGGTACACGATCGCGCTCGCTCCCTCGGGCGGCAGCGGCGCGAGCCACGAGTTCTGTGCGGCCAGGACCCGGTCCGCAGCGAGGAACGCGAGGGCGCCGCCGCCCGTTCCCTGGCCGAGCAGCACGGCGACGGTCGGGGTGTCGAGCGTCACGAGATCGGAGATGCAGCGGGCGATCTCGGGGGCGAGGCCTTCCTCCTCGGCCTCACGTGAGAGCGCGGCACCGAGCGTGTCGATGACGAGCACGAGCGGCAGGCCGAGTTCCTCGGCGAGGTGCATTCCGCGCCGCGCGTCGCGCAGCGCACCCGGTCCCATCGTGTGCAGCATCGTCTGGCCGTCGCGATCCTGCCCGAGCAGCACGCACGGGGTGCCGCGGAGGCGCGCGAGCGAGAGCAGGACGGTCTTGTCGTCGCTGCCCTGTCCGGTGCCGCTGAGCGGCACCTGGGCCGTCGCCGCGTGACGCAACAGCAGACGTACGCCCGGCCGCTCCGGGCGGCGCGATGCCAGCACCGACTCCCACGCGGGCTCCGGATCGAACGCGTCGGCGTCCGTGATCGCCGAGACCGGGGCTGCATCGGGGGTCGGGGGATCGGCGAGGACGCGCAGCGCGCGATCCACCAGCAGCCGGACGCGTTCCGGTGGTACGACGCCGTCGATCACGCCGTAGCGGTAGAGGTTCTCGGCTGTCTGCACGCCGGGCGGGAACGGTTCGCCGTACAGCGCTTCGTAGACGCGTGGGCCCAGGAAGCCCACGAGCGCACCGGGTTCGGCGGCGGTGACGTGGGCGAGGGAACCCCACGACGCGAAGACGCCGCCCGTCGTCGGTCCCCGCAGGTACGCGAGGTAGGGGAGGCCCGCGTCGCGGTGCGCCGCGATGGCGGCGGAGATCGTGATCATCTGGACGAACGCGAGCGTTCCCTCCTGCATACGGGTCCCGCCCGAGGTGGGTGACGCGAGCAGCGGGAGCCGCGACGCCGTCGCGCGTTCGGTCGCGGCGGTGACGCGCTCGGCGGCGGCGACACCGATCGATCCGGCGAGGAACGCGAACTCGCACACGACGAGCGCGACGCGGCGGCCGCGTACGGTCCCTTCGCCCGTGACGACTGCCTCGTCGACGCCGGAGCGATCCTGTGCGCGCCCGAGTGCGTCGCGGTAGGCGGGTGAGGGGTTCACGTCCAGCGGTGGCTCGTCCCACGACTCGAAGGAGCCGGCATCGACGACGAGGTCGATGATGTCGCGAGCCTTCATGGTCTCCTCCTCACCTGTCGACGACGCTGTACCGCGTCCAGCCTAGGCGTCCACCGGCCGCGGGTGGCGGGCGATTCGGACAGCAGTACGCTCCTGCGCGAGGTGGGGAGTTCCTCGCCGCAGGCGATCTCGATGATGGGGGAATCGGTGACGAGTGTTCTGATCGTGCTGCTGATGCTGCTCGCCGTGGTGGCGGTGGTGGTCGCGGCGGTGGCGTTCACGCGCCGCGGTGAGGCGACGCAGGGAGCGGCGCGCACCGATCCGCTCGCGGACTATCCGGAGGTGTACGACCCGCTCGCGATCGGGGTGGGCGACATCGTCACGTACGCCGGGGTCGATCACGTCGTCCGCGGGACGATCACGATGAACGAGGAGGGGTTCGTGTGGCGCGAGCACCTGCTCGACGGGAAGACCGGGAAACGCTGGCTGACCGTCGAGGACGACGAAGGCGACATCGAGATGGCGCTGTGGATGCGGCGTGAGGGCACCGGCTTGCAGCCCGGTGGCGACGTCGTCCTCGACGACCGCGTGTACCGCGAGGTCGAGAGCGGTGCAGCACAGTTCACCGCCGAAGGGACGACCGGGACGGCCCCGTCCGGGACCGTCGACTACGCCGACTACCGGACCGCCGACGAGACCGGGATGCTCTCGTTCGAGCGTTGGGCGCGTACGCAGTCGTGGGAGGTGTCGACGGGTCGCGAGGTGTTGCGCGGCGAGCTCGTCGTCATCCACGCCGGCGGTCCCCGGACGTGACGCTGCATCGCCTGGCGATCGAGCCCCGCGACGTGGTGGCGGGTTCGCTCGGTCTCGTCGTGGGTACGTCGTCGGCGCGGCCGCTGGCGGAGGCGACGGTGACCGACGGCCGTGGTCGCCGGATCGTCCTCGGCGTGCTCGGTGCGTCGCACGTGGTTCGTGCCGGTGAGGTGCTCGAAGAGGTCTCGTGCGATGCCCTGGGGCTCGGCGGCGAGCCGCTGCCCGCCACCCGCCGGTCGGGGAACTACCGATTCGCGTCCGACGTCCGCCGCGCGGATTCCGCGGGATTCCGCAGGACAGCAGCGATGCTCCGCGACCGCGCCGCCGACGACGGCTGGTTGTGCGGTGTGTTCCCCGGCTGCGAGACCGCGCTCACCGCGCTGGCGGCGTCGTTCGGTGACGACGGATCGATGTACTGGCGGACATGGCATCTGTACCCGGACGGGTCGGGAGGCGAGATCGTGACGACAGCGAGCAGGGTCGGGGAGAGCAGGGAGGCGGCGTGAGGCGCATCGGTGTGGTGGCACTCGTGGTCGCGGCCTCGGTCTCGCTCGCCGCATGCAGCGGCGGCCCGCGGGGTTTCATCGAGCGGCAGTACTCGCTCGACAGTACGTCGGGTGATGTCACGACGTATTCGTCGCGAGATCCGGTGGGCACGACCGTCACCGACATCGTCGGCGAGGAGGAGCCGTCGGCACGCACCGCGGACGGCGGCAGCGAGTATCTGCGTTATCGCGACGACATCGTCACCGTCTCGCCTGCGGCGGGCGGCGGCAGTTCGATCCGGGTCGAGGACATCGACGGCACCTATCGCAGCGGCGGATTCGCCTATCTGGGGCCGGGATTCACGCCCGGCTCGCCGTCCGACGGCAACGCGGGAAGCGGCAGAACGGGCAGCGCGAAATGACAGGCGCTGCCGGCTTCCCGGCAACACACACAACCGAGGAGATCGAGTGAAGACCACTGTGCTCGCGGCCGCGACCGAGTTCGGCCGCGTCGACGTGGGAGTGCTCGGCCAGGGCGTGCTCGCGACGCTGGCCTACTTCGCCGTCGGGATGGCGGTGCTCGCGGGCGGCTTCCTCATGCTCGACGTCCTGACGCCCGGAAACCTTCGGCACCAGGTCTACGTCGACAAGAACCCCAATGCCGCCGTGATTCTCGGGGCGAATCATCTCGCCCTCGCGATCATCGTCTTCACCGCGATCTGGACGAGCGCCGACGGCTACGCGCAGGGGATCGTCGATTCGGCGGTCTACGGCTTCCTCGGCGTCGTGCTGCAGGCGATCGCGCTCGGCGTCATGAATCTCGTGCTGCCGGGCCGATTGGCGGAACTCGTCGACCAGCCGAGGATGTGCGGTGCGGCATGGGCCGTGGCGTCGACGCTGTTCTCGATCGGCATCGTCAACGCCGCAGCACTGTCTTGACCGTCGCGGTCACGGAGCCTGCGGCACAGCGGGCCGCATCACGGCCGCCGCTCTCGTCGCGGGGCCGAGTCGTGCTGCTCGCGGCCGTCGCAGCGTGCGCGGCGTGCGGGCTGATCTACGAACTCGCGCTGTTGACACTGTCGGCGAGCCTCGTGGGCGGTGGGATCACGCAGACGTCGATGATCGTCGCGGGCTACGTCGCGGCACTCGGCGTCGGCGCGCTCGTCGCGAAGCCCTTCGTGCCGCATGCCGCGGTGGCGTTCGTCGTGGTCGAGATCGCGCTTGGTCTGGTCGGCGGGTTCTGCGCCGCAGCGTTGTACGTGTCGTTCACCTTCCTCGGGTCCGCGACGGCGCTTCTCGTGGTCGGAACCGCCCTCATCGGTGTGCTCGTCGGCGCCGAGGTTCCGCTGCTCATGACGCTGTTGCAGACGGGACGGCGTGACGGCGCGGAGGAGTCGGGCAAGATCCTCGCGAATCTCAACGCAGCCGACTACGCGGGAGCGCTCGTCGGTGGTCTGCTGTGGCCGTTCCTGCTGCTGCCCGCCGTCGGCATGATCCGCGGTGCGGCGATCACGGGAATCGTCAACCTCGTGGCGGCGGCCGTCGTCGCACTAGTCCTGCTGCGCGGCTGGATCGGGGTGCGGACGCGCGCGGTCGCGGTGCTCGCGCTCGTCTCGGCTGCGGGACTGATCCTCGGCCTGCTCGTCGCGGCAGACGACATCGAAACGACGTCGCGCCAGCGCCTGTACACCGACCCGGTGATCGTCGCGGAGCGTTCGCAGTACCAGGAGATCGTCGTGACGCGCCGCGGCGACGACACGCGACTGTTCCTCGACGGCGATCTGCAGTTCTCGAGCGTCGACGAGCATCGCTACACCGAATCGCTGGTGTACCCGGCGTTGTCGGGTGGCCCCGAGCGCGTGCTGGTCCTCGGCGGTGGCGACGGACTCGCGGCCCGCGAGATCCTGCGGACCGGCGTCCGGGAGATCGTGCAGGTCGAACTCGACCCGGCCGTGATCGATCTCGCCGGCACGACGCTCGCCCCGCTCAACGGGGGGGGCGCTGCAGGATTCGCGGCTGACCGTGGTGGTCGCCGACGCCTTCGCCTGGCTGCGCGAGTATCGGGGTGCGGCGTTCGACGCCGTGATCGTCGATCTGCCCGACCCGGACACGCCTGCCCTCGGCCGGTTGTACTCCGCCGAGTTCTACGGCCTCGTCTCCTCGGCGCTGGCACCCGGAGGGCGGCTGGTCGTGCAGTCGGGGAGCCCGTACTCGACGCCGGATGCGTACTGGCGCACCGTGTCCACGGTGCGTTCGGTGGGGCTGTCCGTCACGCCCTACCACGTGTTCGTGCCCAGCTTCGGCGACTGGGGGTACACGCTCGCGAGGCACGGGGACCGTGCGCCCGAACTCTCGCTCGCACCGCAGACGCCTCCGCTCCGCTTCCTCGACGCGGACACGCTCGCCGCGGCCGCGATCTTCCCGCGCGATCGTCCGCCGCGCGAGCTGCCGCCCTCGACGCTGGACGCACCGCACATCGTCGACGACATGCGGCGCGGCTATCAGCGCTGAAACACACGAATCGAGCGCAGCGACACGCTGCGCCCGATTCGGTTGCGGGAGAGGGAGTGTCAGCGGCTGCCGACAGCCTCCCGCCACGAGACGACCTTGCCGATCCGCAGGATCGAGCGCTGGTAGATGCGGGCAGCGACCCAGCTCAGTGCGGCCGTGACGACGAGCATCAGCACGATCGTGCCCACGATCTGCAGCGGGCTCGCGACGCCGGCGGCGATGCGCAGCGGCATCATGATCGCGGAGAACGGCGGGATCCAGCTCAGCACGGTGCTCAGCGTGCCGTCGGGGTTGTCGACGGCGGCGAACGCCGAGAAGAACATCGCGAGGATGACGAACATGAGCGGCATCGACGTCGAGTTGATGTCCTCCTGACGCGACACCATCGAGCCTGCCGCCGCGTAGAGGACGGCGAAGAACGCGAAGCCGAGGACGAACCAGCCGATCGTCGAGAGCAGCACTCCCACCGCCGTTCCGGTGATCGTGAGCACGCCCGTCGCGAGGGCGGCACCGACGCCCGCGACGCCGTACATGACGAGCTGCAGCAGCCCGACGAGACCGATACCGAGCACCTTGCCCCACAACAACTGCAGTGGGCGGACGGTGGAGAGCAGCAGTTCGACGACGCGGCTCGACTTCTCCTCGACGACGCCCATCGCGACGTACATGCCGAATCCGAGGATCTGCATGTAGAGCACGATCACGACGGCGATCGAGAGCGCGATGCGCTGTCCCTGTTCGGGATCGGGCGGATCGAGGACCTCGGTGTTCACGGTGACGCCCGCGACCGCAGCGGCGACGGCCGCGGGATCGACACCCTCGGCCACCAGCGCCTGGTCCTGTGCGTACTGGCGCACCGCGGAGTCGATCACCATCGTGAGGCCCGAGTCGGGGGTGTCCTGCGAGACGATCGTGACCGCGCCGCCGGGTGCAGCGACGACGGCGGCGTCGATGTCGCCTGCCGCGACCCGGTCGCGTGCCGCCGCAGCGTCGGCGGAGTCGGAGACCTCGACGGGGACGCCGAGGGCGTCGCCGGTCGCGGTCAACGTCTGGCCGAGCGCGGGCTGCCCGACGAGGCCGAGCCTGCTGCTGGACGTGTCGTCGTCGCCCGAGAAGATCGACAGTGCGACGATGCCGCCGACGATCGCGAGCAGCACGATGACGTTGCTGACGACGAACGACTTCTTGACGACCTGGGTGCGGAACTCGCGGCGAGCGATCAGCGAGACCGCGCGCATACCCGAGACGGGCGTACTCATCCCGCCACCACCTCTCGGAACAGCTCGGTCAGCGACGGTCGCGCTGCCGAGAACTCGTGTACGGGACCTGTGTTCAGTGCGGCCTGGAGGACCTCTTGGTCGTCCGCCCCGGCATCGAGCTCGAGGATCGTCGCGCCGGAGTCGTGTCCGACGACGCGGACGCCGCCGATGCGCTCGGCCCACCCGTCGGGTGCCCCGGGTGCGACGACCCGCAGTCGGCTGGGTCCTTCGCTACGGAGTTCGTCGACGGTGCCCAGTGCGCGCATCCGTCCCTTGGCGATGATGCCGACGCGATCGCACAGGCGCTGAACGAGATCGAGCTGGTGGCTCGAGAAGATCACGGGAACGCCGGTCCGTGCCTTCTCGACGAGCACGTCGCTCATGACGTCGACCGCGACGGGATCGAGACCCGAGAACGGTTCGTCGAGAACGAGGACCGCGGGGTCGTGCACGAGGGCGGCCGCGAGCTGGACTCGCTGCTGGTTGCCCAGCGAGAGCGAATCGACCGTGTCACCGAGGCGCTCGGAGATGCCGAGGCGTTCGGTCCACGTCGCGACGGCGTCGCGGGCCTCGGTACGCGACAGGCCGTGCAGTTCGGCGAGATACGCGAGCTGCTGTCCCACTTTCATCTTCGGGTAGAGGCCGCGTTCCTCGGGCATGTATCCGATGGTGCGGCGCACGTCGAGGTCGATCACCTTGCCGCCCAGGCGTGCTTCACCCGAGTCGGCGGCGAGGACGCCGAGGACGATCCGCATCGTCGTCGTCTTGCCGGCGCCGTTCGAGCCGACGAAGCCGAACAGCTCGCCGGGGTTGACGTCGAAGGACATGTCGTCGAGTGCGACGACGTCGCCGTAGCGTTTGCTTATTCGGTCGATCGTGAGGATCTGGGACATCTGATTCCTGTCTCTCGGTCGGCAGCGAAGTCTCGGTCGAACTGTGGTGCGGCGCAGGTCAGATCACGTCGTCCTCCGGGTCGGGATGGTTCCAGGCGAGCAGCATCGCGGGAAGCATGCCGCCGAGCAACACGGCCGCGAGCATCCAGACGCCACACGCGTACGCGAGGTCGGGGCTGACGCTCTCGGCCGTCGCGGCGACGATGAGGACGAAGGTGGGGACGAGGCCGGCGAACTGCGTGACGGTGAGGCCGATCGACCGAGCGCTGTTGCGGCGGGCGATCTCCCACTCGTCGAGTGCGGCACGCGGTGCGTCGCCCTGGCGGCTCGACACGATCTGCAGCATCGTCCAGGCGCTGATGAACACGAGCGTCACGGGCAGGATCGGGAGCGCCCACACGGGGCCGGCGAGAGCGACGGCGAGGCCGCACAGCACGTAGATCGTCAGACCCGCACCCACCGTGACGACGAGCGCCCGCCGCCGGCCGAGGGTGCGCCACTTCGGGAGCATCGTGCTGTACTTCTCGTCGTTCTCGAGGAATCGGCGAGTGCGGTAGGCCTGGTAGCGGTCGATGATCGATCCGTCAGGCATCGGGATCGTCTCCTTCGGATCGGCGGGTGCGACGGCCCTCCGTGGCGCCGTACATTTCGGTGGAGAGGGGGGAGAACTCGGTGCGCGAGAAGACGGCTTCGACGGGAAGGCCGAACACGTCGCAGATCCGGAACGCGAGGTCGAGGCTCGGATAGTGGTCGCCGCGCTCGAGGGCGCCGACCGTCTGAGGGTTGACTTCGACCTGCTCGGCGAGCTGCGCGCGGCTCATCCCCCGTTCGGCGCGCAGGACGCCGATGCGGTTGTGGATGGGGAGGGTTACCCCCCGTTTGACCGGGCTCATGCAACGTAGTGTTGTGAAAACCCAACGACGTGTCAAGTTTTTCCGATGATTCGTCACAGCAGCCCTGCAACGCGAGAAGCCACCACGGCGTGATGCCGTGGTGGCTTCTCGGGCTTCTGTGGCTTCTCGGTGGAACCGGTCGGCCGTCAGGGGGTGGGTATGTCGGTCCTTCCGTCGCCGCGGCCACCGGTCGTGACCTCGGCGGACACATCGGCGGCGACGTCGTCCGCCCTGTCGGCGTCGATGGCGAGCTCGTCGTCCGTCTCGTACGGGTTGGCCTCGCCCGCCTCGTACGCCGCCGTCACCTCGGGCGCGCGGTCGGAGCGGCGCGCGAACCCGGTGTGGTTGAACAGCAGGTTGAGCAGGAACGCACTCACCGCGGTGAGGACGACGCCGTCGGAGACGATCGTCAGCGACCAGCTCGGGAAGTTCTGGAACATGTCGGGCATGAACTTCGGGAGCAGGCCCAGCCCGACGGCGAGTGCGACGATCGTCGCATTCACGTTGTCGTGCAGGTTCGCTCGACGCAGCGCCTGGACGCCGACGACCGCGATCGTCGCGAAGAGCACGAGCGAGACACCACCGATGATCGGCGGCGGCAACGCCGCGACGGCCGCGCCCATCTTCGGGATGAGGCTGAGGATCACGAGGATGAGGCCCGCGACGGCCGTGACGTACCGGCTGTAGATCCTGGTCGTCCGGACGGCGCCGACGTTCTGGTTGAAGACGGTGTCGGCGAAGCCGTTCATGATGCCGCCGAGCACACCCGACAGGCCGTCCGCCGCGAGGCCACGCGCGATGTCACCGCGGGTGACCTTCTTGCCGGTGATCTCGGCGAGGGCCATCATCGACGACAGCGACTCGGCGAAGATCACCATCATCACGATCGAGCACGAGATGACACCGGCGATCGGGAACTGCGGCGGTCCGAAGTGGAACGGGGTGACGACGCCGAACCAGTCCTCACCCGCCATGGCGCCGAAGTCGAGCAGGCCGAGCGGGATCGCGACGAGCAGCCCGCCGACGAGCGCGACGAGAATGCCGGCCTGCGACCAGAATCCCTTCGCGACGCAGATGAAGCCGATCGCGATGACCATCACGATGCCGGCGAGCGCGAGATTCCTGAGGTCGCCGTACTCGCTCGACGTCGGGTCCTGGCCGACGATCGATCCGCCCGCGACGCTGATGAGCGAGATGCCGATGACGACGAGCACCGACCCCGTCACGAGGGGCGGGAAGTACTTGATGACCTTCGCGAACGGCCAGGCCATGATGAGGCCGAAGACACCACCGGCGAGCATCGACCCGTAGACGGCCTGCATGCCGTACTCCTGGCCGATGAGGATCAGCGGGGTGAGCTGCACGAACGTCGCACCCGCGATGACGGGCAGCCGCACGCCGAAGATCTTGCCGACGCCGAGGCTCTGGATGATCGTGATGATGCCGGCGACGAGGAGGTCAGCGTTGATGAGCATCGCGACCGTGTGCTGGTCGAGGCCGAGTGCTGCACCGAACGCGAGCGGGACGGCGACGCAGCCCGCGTACATGATGAGCACGTGCTGCAGGCCGAAGGTGGCCATCTTGGGCCACGGCAACAGCTGATCCACCGCCTTCGCGGTGCTGCGATTCGTCATCGGACGGTTCCTTCGGTGAGGAGGGAGGCGGGGTGATCGTCCGCGGCGCTGCGGGCGACATCGGCTTCGGTGGCGTGGGACGCGGTGTCGGGACGGACCGCGTCACGCGACGGGTCGTACCTGTCGAACGTGTGCACCTCGGTCGATTCGAATCGGCGGAAGTCGGCGACGAACTCGTCGGCGTGTTCGAGGAACGCGCCGCGGGAGATCGTCGAGGCGAGCCTGCCCAGCCCGGCGGTGATGCCGGACAACTGATGGCCCGCGACGCCCATGCTCGCGCGGGCGCCCACCGAGAGGTGGAACAGGCGCGAGATCCAGGGCGCGGCCGCCTCGTCCTTCGGGGTGAACTCGAAGCCACCGCCGAGGTAGGGGCACGGACCGACACCCGTTCCCTTCGCGGGTGCGTGACGATCCTCCCAGAGGGCGATGTCGTCGACGAACTCGGCCAGCTCGGGACGTCGTCGCAGGTCGGTGACGTAGCCGGTCGCGGCGACGAGGAAGTCGACGTCGTGAGTTCCCTTGGGGGTCGTGATGCGCAGCCGGCCGTCCGGGAGGGCCTCGACGGCGGTGAACGGTGCGCCGAGTTCGAGCGTGAAGTTGTCGAAGTCGCGGCAGCGCCACACGCCGAGCTGCGTCGGCGGCTGCGGAAGCCCTCCGCTGTACATCGTGAACGCGAACTTCTGTTCGTCGCTCCAGTCGTAGAAGTGGTTCTGGAAGCCCGCGAACTCCATCCACCGCAGCGGGTTCTGCGTCGGAACGCTCTCGCGTCGCGCGAAGACGGTGACGTCGGCGGCGCCGGCCTCGAGGGCGCACGCGGCGTTGTCCCATCCGCTCGCGCCCGCACCGAGTACGCCGACCGACTTGCCGGCGAGGGCTCCGAAGTCGATGTCGTCTGCACTGTGGGCCCACAGTTCGCGCGGCAGAGCGCTCACGAAGTCCGGCACCGACGTGGCGCCTGCGCCGTCGAGACCCGGGGCGAAGATCACACGGCGGGCGGTGACCGTCTCGGTCCGCCCGTCCGTCGCGAGGTCGACCGTGAACGGTCCGTCGGGGTCGGTGGGGCGATGGACCCCGGTCACCTCGGTGTCGCACTGGACGGGGAGGTCCGCGACCTCGCGGTACCAGTCGAGGTACTCGGCCCAGTCGAGACGCGGAACGAAGGTGATCGACTCCCACGCCTGCGCGCCGTACTTCGCCTCGAACCACGAGCGCACCGACAGGGAGGGGACGTCCAGTTCGATTCCGCGCATCCACTTGGGGCTGCGGAGCGTGTGCATGCGTGCGTACGAACGCCACGGGCCGGCCTGGGTGCGCGGGTTGCGGTCGACGACCAGGACCCGGGGGATGCGCTCGCGTTGCAGCGCGAACGCAGCCGACAGTCCGGCGTGACCACCGCCGACGATCAGCACTTCGTAGTCCGTGCCGGGCGTCTGCGGAACCCACCAGCGCGGCGAGTTCCCGGTGGTCTCGAGGTCGCGCCGCACGCGCTCGTTCAGTGCGGCGAGACCGGTCGGGGCAGTCATCAGCAGAGGTCCTCCATCAGCGGGGAAGCTGTCGGGAAACTGTCTACAGACGGCAAACTACAACTGGATGAAGTCGTGTGACGGCCGCGTTAACAGCCGAAATCCGCGGATACGGTGAACGACATGATCGTGCAAGAGAGCCTGGTGAGCCTCGCAGCGTCCAGTGTCGAGAAGATGATCCTCACCGGCGTCCTGACGCCCGGTCAGCGCATCACCGAACCCGGACTGGCCGAGCAACTCGGCATCAGCCGGCCGCCGCTGCGTGAGGCGCTGCGCGTGCTCGCCGGCCACGGGCTCCTCGAACAGGTGCCCCGGCGCGGCTACCGCGTCATCGATCCGTCCGACGAGGATCTCGACGAGATCTTCACGCTCCGGCACGCCCTCGAATCCTTCGCGTTCGATCTCGTGGCGGCCCCCGGCGCGGGAGTCGCCGATCTCGGTCCGGTCGACGGCGCGCTCGGCAGGATGCACGACGCCGCGCGAGGGGGAGACGCGGCCGAGTTCGCCGCCGCGAATCGGGCGTTCCACCTCGAGATGGTGCGCGCCGCCGGCCACTCGCGCCTCACCGACACCTACGAGCGGCTGCTGACGCAGATGCAGATCGGGATGGCCCGCGACATCCAGGGCGAGGCCGAGACGCGGGGCGAACTCACCAGCGCGTACGAGCGTCACGCCGCCCTGCTCGAGGCGCTCCGGACCGGCGATCGCGAGCGGATCCGTGTCGCTCATCACGCCCATGGATCGCGTCCGGTGACCTGCTCGCAGCTCACCGCATGAGGTGAGGGTTGGCTACCTCGTGCCCGCTACGACGCGAGTGGCAAACTGGGGCGTTGTAGTGCCGCAGCCCCGGCAGGAGAAAGGTCAGAACTGACGTGACGTACACGATCGCCGAGCCCTGTGTCGATGTCCTGGACAAGGCGTGCATCGAGGAGTGTCCGGTCGACTGCATCTACGAGGGCGGGCGCATGCTCTACATCCACCCGGACGAGTGCGTCGACTGCGGGGCGTGCGAGCCGGTGTGCCCCGTCGAAGCGATCTTCTACGAGGACGACGTCCCCGATGAGTGGGTCGAATACACGAAGGCGAACGCCGACTTCTTCGACGAGATCGGGTCGCCCGGCGGTGCCGCGAAGGTCGGCAAGGTCGACTACGACCCGCCGCTCGTCAAGAACCTGCCGCCGATGGGCGAAGAGGAGTAACAGCCGCGGCACCTGCCGCGCCTTCACGACGCCGACGGAGCATTGCTCCGTCGGCGTACTCGTCGGTATGTGCGTGTTCTGGAAAAGCCGAGGTCGAGGTGCGATTTCATAGCACCGCGCCGCGATTTCCACCAGTTGCACTTCGGTAACGATGGCTGTTGCCGTCTCCGTACCATGCCGCGCCCTCCCTGCCCTGTCTCATGCTGAACCGACGTGGGCCTCCGGAGTTGTCGCACGGAATCTCATGGGTGTAATTCGCTCTGCTGCAACAGAGTTCGTGTGCGCACCCTCCGGTCCCGCGGTTCGTGTCCGCGGTTCTCCGCGCACGAAATCTCGTGACGGCGTGATGAGGAGGATGCGTGAGCCGGTTCGTCTCGAAGGCGCGGTCGGTCTGCCTGACCGTGCTGACCAGCTTGCTGGTGATGACCGCCGGTCCGGCGGCGCTCGCCCAGCCGACCACGACGCCACCGGCCGCTCCCACGACCCAGCCGACTGCTCCGGCGACTCAGCCGGCGCCACCCGAACTGCCGACCACGACGCCGCCGCCCACGACTCCCGAGACGACCGCGCCGGAGACGACTCCGCCGGAGACCACGGTGCCCACGACGGAGACGGAGGCTCCACCGCCCGGTGCCCCCCGCGCGCCCCTGTCGTGTCTGATGCTCTATTCGATCGACAACAACGCGGGCTACGTGCAGCAGATCGATCCCGAGACGGGCGCGTACACCGATGCATTCCCGATCGACGCGACGACGTCGAACAACAATCAGCTCGGCATCAGTACCGACGGTCGCTACGCGATCTACACCTCACGCCCGAGTTCGTCGGCCACCAGTCCGAAGACGATCTATCGGTACGACACCCAGACCGGCGAGACGACGAGCACTCCGGCGTCGAATGCCGTCATCCACACGCACGGCGCGATCAATCCTGCCAACGGTCTCTTCTACTACGGCGGTCGCGCAGCCTCCGGAGGGACGATCGACGTCGCCGCATACGATCCCGAGACCGGCACCGACCTCGGCCTCGTCATGCAGGTGACCGTTCCCGACACCGATGCGCGAGGCGATCAGAACGGTGATCTCGCGTTCGACTCGCACGGCAACATGTACGTCGTCCTCGCCTCCAGCTCCCAAGGGGCCGTCTACAGCGTTGCCGGCCCGGTGCCGTCGTCGGGGCCTGCCCAGCCGCTCGAGGCGACGCGGATCACGGAACGCACATCGGCCTTCGCATCGGCCGACTCGATCGCGTTCAACCCCTTCGGCTACCTGTACGTCGGACAGGGAACGTCGCTCGTCGTCATCGACCCGAGAAGCGGGGAGGCGGTGGATACGCACAGGACGACCGAGATGACGGACATGGCGTCGTGCTCGACACCGAGCTCGATCGCGGTGTTCAAGAATCTGCCCGCGGGCCGGTTCGATCCCGACGATCAGTTCACCCTCGAGATCAGCGGCGACGGGCTGTCGGAGAACGTCACCGAGACGACCGCCGGAGACGGGATCGGCATCCAGGATCAGCAGATCGCCCCGCACATCGTGCTCGGCGGCGACGTCGTCACGGTGACGGAGACCGCCGCCGGCGACACCGACTTCGCGAACTATCAGACGACGTGGGAATGCATCAACGCGCGTGACGGGACGGTACTCGCGTCGGGCGACAGTCCGCAGGGTGGGCAGGTACAGATACCGACGGTGCCCGTCACCGGAACGAACGTCGAGTGCACTTTCACGAACACACCGCTCACAGTAGCGAGCATCGCACTCGAGAAGACGGCGACGCCGACCGTCATGAGCACGGTCGGCGAGGTGATCAGCTACGAGTTCGTGGTGACGAACACGGGTCGTTCACCGGTCGCGAACGTCAGGGTGGAGGAGCGGGACTGGAACGGTAGCGGGCCCATGTCGGTGATCGCCTGCCCGGCCGAGACGTTGCCGTCCGGGGCCTCGCTGACGTGTACCGCGAGTTACGTCGTGCAGCAGGGCGATCTCGATCGTGGCCTGATCCACAACGAGGCCCAGGCGTTGGGAGATTCGCGTGCGGGACAGGTGGTGTCGAACCTCGACGATGCCGATGTGGTGGCTACACGTGCGCCCAACATCGCGCTGGTCAAGGTGGCCGATCCGCCGACGATGAGCACCGTCGGCGAGACGATCGACTACGAGTTCCGCGTCACGAACACCGGCAACACGACCTTGACCGACGTCGGTATTGACGAGGTCGAGTGGACGGGTAGCGGACAGCTGTCGGCCATCGTCTGTCCGCCGGAGGCGGCGTCGGTCGCGCCGGGCGATTCGGTGACCTGCACAGCGACGTATCAAGTGCAGCAGGGCGACCTGGATCGCGGTTCCATCTACAACGTCGCGACGTCGACCGGTACGCCGCCGGGGATGGATCCGATCACCTCGAACGAGGCCGATGCTCTCGTGACGGGTGAGCCGAACGCGGACATCGCCCTGGTGAAGACCGGAGCGCCGGTCTCGGGGCTGCGCGAGGGCGACACGGTGAACTACAGCTTCGAGGTCACCAACACCGGCAACACGACGCTCACGAACGTGCGTGTCGAGGAGACCTTCTTCTCCGGCTCGGGGCAGATGTCCGAGATCGTCTGTCCGGACACGCCGCTGGAGCCCGGCGACTCGCTGACGTGTACGGCGACGTACGTCATCACGGCGCAGGACGTCGAGGCCGGCTCCGTCACGAACACGGCTGTGGCATACGGAGATCCGCCCGAGGGTGATCCGGTCGAGTCGTCTCCGTCGACCGTCGTGGTGACGACCGTCAAGGATGGTGACGACTGCTGCATCGAGATCATCGTGCCGCCGATCATCATCCCGCCGGGCATCACGCCTCCCGGTCCTCCCGGGCCTCCCGGGACGCCGGGGACGCCGGGCACGCCGGGCGCACCGGGAACGCCGGGTGGCCCAGGCGGGCAGGGCGGTTCGCAGCAAGGCGGTCAGGGTGGCCAGAGCGGTCAGGGCCAGGGCGGTCAGGGGCAGGGCGGCCAGGGTAGCCCGGCTGCACCCGGTGGCCAGGGCGGTCAGAGCCCGCAGACGACCCGCGGCGGACTCGGCGGGCTGATCGACTCCGGTCTCGGGGCCGACGCCGAGAATCGCGGCCGCAACATCGGCCTCGTGGTCGCCGGCCTCGCGCTCCTGATCGCCGCTGCTGTCGCGAGTATCGTGGTCTGGAGACGGCGCCACTGACAGGGAAGCCGACGATGTCCCGCGAGAAGCGTTCCCACCCCGCGACGACGACGGCGCTGCTGGTGCTGATGGTCGCCGTCGCGGCGGTGGGAGGGTTCCTGGTAGTCCAGGGATTCCGGGGCGCCGAGTTACCCGGCTCGGACATCCTGGGCGGCGGTCCGTCGGGGCCGGCGGGAGCTCCGATGCCCACCGAGACGTTCGCGCTCGCGCCCGGTGCCGTGACGGACCCGTCCGACGAGCCCGTCGCCGTTGCCGCCGAGAGCGTCGTGATTCCGTCGCTCGGGATCGATGCGTCGTTGCGGCCCAACGAGATCGACGCCTCGGGGCTGCTGGTGATCCCCGAGGACGTCGCACAGGTGACGTACTGGACCGAGTCGGCGCCCATCGCGTCGCCGACCGGCGCGGTACTCGTCGCCGGCCACGTCGACAGCCGAGATCGCGGCGCCGGCGCGCTCTTCGAGCTGCATCGGGTGAGCCCCGGTGCTGCGATCCACCTGAATCACGGCGGCGTGACGACACGATGGAAGGTCGTCGGCATGGAGACGATCGTCAAAGAAGCCCTGCCGCAAGACATCTTCCGGGGCGACCAGGGGGCCCGCGAGCTCTATCTCGTCACGTGCGGCGGTGAGGTGGTCCAGGATGCTGCCGGACGGAACACCTACAGCGACAACGTGATCGTCACCGCGGTTCCGTACTGATCGCGCGCGCATACCGCGTGCCCGCCGCCAGCAGCAGCAGCCCGGCACCGAGAAACGCGAGGACACGGAACATCCCGTCGAGCGTGGCGAGGTCGAACAGGAACAGTTTGGCCAGGGCGACGGCAGCGACGGACAACCCCGCACCGAGCATCAGGCGAGCCCGCTGCGGCCGCGTCGCGCTCCACCGGAGCAGCACCGTCGCGAGCACCACCCACACCAGGGTGGCGACGCAGTGGCCGGCGACGAATCCGACTCCGGTCCCGAACGACGCGACACCCGTCGTCACGATGGCCGTCGTCACCCCGTGGAGCGCCACGAGGCCGCAGATGATCCACGCCGCATCCGTGTTTCGGTCGTCGATCAGGCCCAAGCCGCTCGCGTTCCGTACGACGAGTACCGCGAGGGCGGCGAGTACGAGGCCCGCCGCGACGACGGCGAACGGTGCGGCCACCGTGTGCGCCGAGAGCAGGAGTTCGGGCGGTGCGGCGTCGACGAAGACCAGTGTTCCCACCGCGCCGAACGCTGTGCCGCACGCGAAGGCGACGCGCGAGTGCATCCGTCCCGCAGCGGCGACGAGGGCGACAGCGAGCGCGAGGAGGACGACCGGCAGCAGGTCTCCGGGCGTCGCGCTCACGGCCGCCTGCAGGGCGGCGATCGTGGCGACGGCCGACAGCGTCGCGCGGGTGTGCACCGGCAGACCGGGAACGACACGGACCACCGCGAGCACCACGGCCGCGAGCGCCGCCAGTGCGGCGACCTCGCTCCAACGCGGCAGCACGGACCCGATCAGCAGGAGCGGCAGCAACGAGAACGCGAGCATGACGGTGTCGACCGCGGAACCGGAGGCGCGTCGCACCAGGTACACGGCCGAACCGCCGCCCGCGACGGCCACCGCGATCGCGAAGCCCAGCAGCGTCGCCTGCGTGCGCGTACCGGCCACATCTCCCAGGCTGTTCACGAGAACCACCGACAGTGCGATCACGACCGGCACGGTGCGCGCGACGTGCAGATACGGCCAGTCGCGGTCCCACTGCGGAGCGAACGCCGCCACCTGGAGCAGCAACAGGAACGCGACGAGGGCCACCGTGATGCCGCCCGTCAACACCGGTGCCAGGACGGCGACCGCGACGATCGTGAGGGCCGCCATCGGTTGCGAGTCCCAGCGCACCGCGACGGCCATGCCGGTCGCGGCCACGGCAGCAGCCAGAGCGAGACCCAGGGCAGGCGGGAACCAGCCGTAGTACGTCGTCGCGGCGAGGACGTCGAGGAACCCGCCCGCGAGACCGGTACCCACGAGCGCGACGCCGCCCACCTCACCGCCTGCGCGGCGGTGCACACGCAACCCCGCACCGACCAGGGCCACTGCGACCACCGCGCCTGACGCCACGCGCGCGACCGGACCGAAGAAGCCGGCCTGCGCGGCGAGGACGAGCAGCATGACGACGCCGATCAGCGTGACGGTCGCCCCCGCCGCCGCCAGTATGCGGCTGATCGCGCCGTCGCGCCGCCACCACGGTTCGCGACGCGGAACGGGCGAGGCGGGTGGATAGGGGGCAGGAGGATGGGGAGAAGGGGGATACGACGGTGGCGGTGCCGCGTACGGTGCCCACGGTTGCCCCGGCCGCTGCTGCTGCGGTGCCGGTGGTGGCGGGGGCGGAAAACCTTGGGGTGTGCCGTAACTCGGAGCCTGCGGTGCTGGAGCAGGAACGGCTGCTGCGGAGGCTTCGAGCTGCGTCCGGAGCCATGTCAGGTCGTCGGCGACGGAACGCATGTGCCGATCGAGCGCGACGAACTCACCGGAGAGCCGAGCGACGGCCTGCGGATCGATCGAGCGAACACCGTGATTGTCCATGCCTTCAGCATCGACGGCCGGTCGCCGCCGGACATGAGTAGTACTACTCGATCGGGGCAGGTGTTTTCGTTGCCGGTCCGAGTAACGGTCCTTAC
>NZ_BCXD01000025.1 GCF_001894925.1 Rhodococcus rhodnii NBRC 100604
CGCACGTGACGGGGTGTGCCGCTTCCCGCACTGCCCGGTCCCGGCATCGTCGTGCGACATCGACCACACGGTCCCGTTCGACCACGCCAACCCGAGTGAGGGTGGCTGGACCGAGGAAGCGAACCTGGCCTGCCTGTGTCGGCGCCACCATCGCTGGAAAACGGAGGGCCGCATGACCGTCCGGCAACTCGGCGACGGGCTGTTGCGCTGGACCATGCCCGATGGGCAGGTCTACGACACCGAACCCGACTCACCGACCTTCTGGGCAGCGGGAGCGTGACCAGGGAGCCTCACGTGACCAGGGAGCCTCACCAGAGAGCCTGACCCGTCAGTCGCGGCCGAACTGTTCGCGGCGGCCGGCGCGACGCAGCCGCACCCATTCGGCGAGCCCCTTCGGGTCGCGGCGTGTCACGAGGAAGTACCAGCCGAACCGCACCCACTCCTGTGGCAGCAGCCTGCGCAGGCCGGGCTGCGACAGCAGGTAGCCACGGTTGCGGTACGTGAAGAAGCGCTTCGTCTCGTTGTCGGGGTACTGCGTGTGCATGCGGCCGCCGAGGATCGGCTTGAACTCGTCGGCGCCGTCCGGATGCAGGTACGCCGTCGTGAGGCACGTCCCGAACGGCAGGCCCGAGCGAACGAGCCGTCGGTGCACCTCGACTTCGTCGCCGCGCACGAACAGCCGCAGATCGGGCACGCCGACCGCGTCGATCGTCGACGCGCGGAAGAGCGCGCCGTTGAACAGCGAGGCGATGCCGGGCAGCAGGTCTTCGCTCGGGTCGCTCGGGTCGTCGGCGTCGGTGAACAACTCCGACCGCAGCCGGCGCCACACGATGCCTCGCCGCAACGGGAAGGCGAGGCGGTCCGGATCGGCGATGTCGGCGACGACGGGCGACACCTCGGCGAGGCCGTGCCGCTGCGCGCAGCCGAGCAGCGTCTCCAGGACCTCGGTTCCCTCGGGCCGGCCGTCGTCGTCGGCGAGCCACAGCCAGTCGGCGCCGAGCGAGAGCGCGTAGAGCATTCCGAGCGCGAACCCGCCGGCACCGCCGAGGTTGTGCTTCGAGCCCAGATAGGTCGCGGGGACGCCCGCGGTCTCGACGAGCGCGCGCACCTCGGGCTCGTCGGCGTTGTCGACGACGACGAGATGATCGAGCGGACGCGACTGTGCTGCGAGGACCTTCAGGGATTCGGCGAGCAGTTCACGACGACGGTGCGTGACGACGACACCGATGATCGTCTCGGGGGAGCCGTCGCTCACGCGGCGCCGTCCCGGCGTTCGGGATCGTCGAGACCGCGGCCGTCGCCCTTCCCGCGCTCACCGCCCTTCCCACGCTCGGACGAGCCGCGGCGGTCCTTCTCTTCCTCACGCTTCATGTCGGCGATGACGCGCGCGACGTTGTCGGCGGCGTCGTCGCCCTCGTAGGCGCGGATGACGTCCTCGATCTCGCCGTGCATGCGGATCTGGCCGTGATCGATCCACATCGCGCTGTCGCACAGCTGCGCGAGGAACTCGTTGCTGTGGGAGGCGAACACGAGGATGCCGGAGCGTTCGACGAGCGCCTGCAGCCGCGTGCGGGCCTTCTTCATGAACTCCGCGTCGACGGCGCCGATGCCCTCGTCGAGGAGCAGGATCTCGGGGTCGATGCTCGTGACGACGCCCATCGCGACACGCACGCGCATGCCGGTGGAGTAGGTGCGCAGCGGCATCTCGAGGTAGTCGCCGAGCTCGGTGAACTCCGCGATCTCGTCCATCTTCGCGAGCATCTGCTTGCGCGTCTGCCCGAGGAACAGACCGCGGATGATGATGTTCTCGTAGCCGGAGATCTCCGGGTCCATGCCGACACCGAGGTCGAACACGGGCGCGACGCGGCCGCGGACCTGTGCGACGCCGCGCGTCGGCTCGTAGATCCCCGACAGCAGGCGCAGCAGTGTGGACTTGCCGGCGCCGTTGTGGCCGACGAGACCGATGCGGTCGCCCTCGCTCAGCGACATCGTGATGTCACGCAGTGCCTCGACGACGACGACGTCGGACGAGTTGCGTCCGATCGATCCGCCGGCCTTGCCGAGGAATGCCTTTTTCAGTGACCGCGACTTCGCGTCGAAGATGGGAAAGTCGACGCACGCGTCGCGGGTTTCGATACTCACGCTCATGTCGACTCCTACACCCAGTATGCGACGCGAGAACGGTACTTGCGCAGAGCGAACAACGCCAGCGCCCAGCCGACGACGGTGATCGTCAGCACGATGTACCAGTGGTACGCCTCCTGATCGGCGCCGATCATCGGGGCGCGGACGATGTCGAGGTAGTGGAACAGCGGGTTGAGCTCGGCGATCCGCGCTCGTTTCGCGACCTCGCCGCCCTGCGCTTCGAGGCTCTCCGTCGTCCACATGATGGGCGTGAGGACGAAGAGCATCAGCGTCAATGAGCTGAGGATCGGCGCGATGTCGCGGTAGCGGGTCGCGATGATGCCGAACAGCAGCGACACCCACACCGCGTTGAGCGCGAGCAGGGCGAGCGCGGGTACGACGGCTATCGACGTCCACGTGATCTCGCGCCACACCCCGAACGCGAACAGCAGGACGAAGTAGATCAGCAGGTTGTGCGTGAAGAGCAGTATCTGCCGCCACACCAGCCGATAGATGTGGACACTCAGCGGCGCCGGTAGCTGTTTGATCAGCCCCTCGTTGGCGATGAACACCTCGGAACCTTCGAGGATGCTCGCGCTGATGACGTTCCAGACGATGAGACCGACCGTCACGTACGGCAGGAACTGCTGGAGCGGGATGTCGAGCAGCGCCGAGTACAGGATGCCGAAGGCCGTCGCCTGCACGCCCGTCGCGATCGTGATCCAGAACGGACCGATCACGGAGCGCCGGTAACGCTGCTTGATGTCCTGCCAGCCGAGGCTCAGCCACAGCTCACGTTGCGCGAACCCGTCCCGCAGGTCCTGGAATGCCCGCCGGAAAGTCTGTGAGTCCGACACGGGTAGCTCACCGTCCGGTGCGGGGGATTCGATCGCGGATGCCGACACGGCAACCGAGAGTACCGCGCGCACTCGTGCACGGCGTTCTCCCGGTCGCCGCCCGCGAGTCCGTCGTCACAGGTAGTTGCCGGTTCCGGTGTCGCCGCCCGGCTGGACCGGGCCCTGCGGTCCGGGGGTCAGGCCGGGCGGCAGCGCGCCCTGGCGCATGTGCTCGAGCTGGGCGCGTGCCGCCATCTGCTGGGCGAACAGCGCCGTCTGGATGCCGTGGAACAGGCCCTCGAGCCAGCCGACGAGCTGCGCCTGCGCGATCCGCAGTTCGGCGTCGGACGGCACGGTGTCGTCCTCGAAGGGCAGCGCGAGGCGTTCGAGCTCGTCGCGCAGCTCGGGGGCGAGGCCTTCTTCGAGTTCCCGGATGGACGTGCGATGGATCTCCTTGAGCCGCGCGCGACTCGCGTCGTCGAGCGGTGCTGCCTTCACTTCGTCGAGTAGTTGCTTGATCATCGTGCCGATGCGCATGACCTTCGCGGGCTGCTCGACCATCTCGCCGACCGGGTCGTTGTCCTTGTTCTGCTCGGCGGAGGCGTCGCCGGCCTCCCCGGAGTTCGTGCCGTCGGACGTCGCGGAGACGGGGACCGCCATCGGGCGTCCGTCGGGGCCGATCACCATCACGCGGTCGTTCTCGGGGTTCGTCATGCCTCCATCTTGGCGGGTCGGTGCGGTTCGCGTCAGCCCCTCCCGCTCGTGTGACGCTGCCGGGAGTGCGTGTGCGAAGGATCATCCTGGCGCGCACGTCCGGGCGAGCGGGTCTTAGAGTGTCCAGCATGGCGTACGACGTTGCCCGGGTTCGGGGTCTGATCCCGTCCCTCGGTGACGGCTGGATCCACCTCGATCCGCAGGCGGGAATGCAGATTCCCGACGCCGTGTCCCGCACCGTCTCCACCGCATTCCGTGCGTCCGCGCCGTCGCCGAGCGGGCGCCACATGTCCAACCGGCGCAGTGCCGCCGTGCTCGACTCCGCCCGCACCGCCGTCGCCGATCTCGTCGGGGGCGATCCCGCCGGAGTGGTGCTCGGCGCCGATCGCGCCGTCCTGCTCGCGTGGCTCGCCGAATCGCTGAGCACCCGGCTCGGTCTCGGGACCGGCATCGTGCTCTCGCGGCTCGACGACGAGGCGAACGTCTCGCCCTGGCTGCGGATCGCGGGCCGCTACGGTGCCGCGGTGCGATGGGCCGAGGTGGACATCGAGACGTGCGAGCTGCCGAGTTGGCAGTTCGAGGAGCTCATCTCGTCGACGACGCGCCTCGTCGCGCTCACGGCGGCCTCGCCGGTCGTGGGGACGGCGCCCGACGTGCGCGCCGCCACCGACCGCGTCCACGAGGTGGGCGGTCTCGCCGTCGTCGACGCGAACGGCGCGGCACCCTATGCGCACATCGATCTCGCCGAGCTGGGCGCCGACGTCGTCGCCGTCGACGGGTCGTCGTGGGGCGGCCCGCAGGCGGGCGCGCTGGTGTTCCGCGATCCCGGGATGCTCGACCGCATTCCGTCGTTGTCGCTCGATCCGTTCGCGCGCGGCGTCGAGCGGCTCGAGATCGGCGAGCACCAGTTCGCGATGCTCGCGGGTCTCACGACGTCGATCGACTTCCTCGCCTCGCTCGACGAGTCGGCGTCGGGCTCGCGACGCGAGCGGCTCGAAGCGTCGATCTCGTCGTTGCAGCACTACCACGACACGCTGTTCGATCATCTGTTGTCGGCGCTCGACCGGCTGCCGCACGTGATGCTCATCGGTCGCGCGACGAGCCGCGTCCCGGCGATCTCGTTCACGATCGACGGGGTCGCCGCCGACAAGGTCGTGACGCACCTCGCGGACCGCCGCATCGCGACGCTGAGCGCGGCGCACGGCGGCTCGCGACTGCTCGACTCGCTCGGCGTCAACGAGGCGGGGGGAGCCGTGACGATCGGTCTCGCGCCGTACACGACGCGCTTCGAGATCGATCAGCTGGTCAAGGAACTCGCTGCACTCGGCTGACGTTCAGTCGTCGATCGTCAGAATCACCTTTCCGACGTTGTCGGGGGAGTCGAGTAGTTCGTGTCCGCGGGGGGCGTCGGCGATCGGCAGTTCCGCGCTCACCACGGGCACGACGCGGCCCGCTTCGACCAGTGGCCACACGTGACGGCGCACCTCGTCGACGATCTCGCCCTTGCTGTGGGCTCCCGAGACCGGGCGCCCGCGCAGGCCCGCCGCGGTCACGGTCGCGCGCTTGCCGAGCAGTGCACCGATGTTCAGCTCGCCCGTCACGCCGCCCTGCATTCCGATGATCGCGAGCCGGCCGTCCTTCGCGAGCACATCGACGTTGCGCGGCAGGTACTTCGCGCCCATGTTGTCGAGGATGACGTCCGCGCCGTGGCCGTCCGTGAGGTCGCGGAGCACCTCGACGAAGTCCTCGTTCGTGTAGTCGATCGTGATGTCGGCGCCGAGCTCACGGCACCGTTCGAGCTTGCCTGGCGAGCCTGCCGTCGTCGCGACGGTCGCACCGAGCGCCTTGGCCAGCTGGATCGCGTGCGTCCCGATGCCGCTGCCACCGCCGTGGACGAGGAACACCTCGCCGGTCGTGACGCGGCCGCGCATGACGACGTTCGACCAGACGGTGCACGCGACCTCGGGCAGTCCCGCTGCGGCGGCGAGATCCACTCCCGCCGGGACGGGCAGTACCTGCTGGGCGGGGACGACGACGCGTTCGGCGTATCCGCCGCCCGCGAGCAGTGCGCACACCTCGTCGCCGATCGACCAGCCCGACACGCCCTCGCCGAGAGCGGCGATCGTGCCCGAGCATTCGAGCCCGAGGACCTCGCTCGCGCCGGGCGGCGGCGGGTACTTCCCCTGCCGCTGCAGCAGATCGGCGCGATTGACGGCCGTCGCACGCACGTCGATCAGGACGTGGCCGGGCAGCAACTCGGGTTCGGGCGCCTCACCCCACACCATCACCTCGGGGCCGCCGGGTTCGGAGATCGTGATCGCGCGCATGCCTCGACGCTAACGGATCGCAGCCCGCTCGGTGGATCGCGAAACCGGTCGCGTTCGGGGCGATGTGCTCGGCGAGGGCGTGGTCCGCGCCGTAGTCGCCGCCGGTCAGCGTGCGATACCGCAGCGGCTCCTCGGCGAAGGCGCCGTTCAGCCTGGCGCGCAATTCGGGTGCGGTCTCGGCGAGGGCGTCGCCGCGGTGATGCACCGACGCGACGAGGTGCGGACGCAGCGGTGCCATGCCGGTGTAGTGCGCCGTCCCGTGCAGCAGCGGCCACAGCACGTCCTCGAGATCGCCGCTGTTTCCGCGCGGGCCGAGGGCCGTGGCGCGGTCTCCTGCCGTCACGATCGGGAGCAGACGGCGGCCTGCGAGCCCGCCGTCGCCGTACTTGCGGACGCGGCCCGCGGCGTCACGGATGCCGAACGCGAACCCGTTCGTGAAGACGCGGTCGAACCAGCCCTTGAGGATCGCCGGCATGCCGTACCACCAGAGTGGGAACTGGACTATCAGGATGTCCGCCGCACGGACGGCGTCCTGGTGGCGCAGGATCTCCGGTGGCAGCGTCGCGTGCTCGGTGGCGTCGCGCTGCCGCGCCGAGAGCGTCGCCGCGCCCGGTTCGGTGTCCGCGTCGGTGAGCACCGGATCGAAGCCGTCCGCGTGGAGGTCGACGAGGTGCACGCCGTGGCCGAGTGCTCGCAGATATGCGACGCCGTCGGCGCACAGTGCGTGGGACAGCGAACGGTGATCGGGGTGGGCCAGCAGCCAGAGGACGTTGCGTGCGCGGTCGTCGTCGGTCATCCTTCGACGGTGCACGTTCGGTGCAGATCACGGAAGTACCGGCATTCTCGGCACATAGGGACAGAAAAGTAAGTATCGAGGTGAGCGATGCGGAAGCAGGTCGTCGCAGCGACGCAGGTGTGCCCGGTCGAGGTCGCCGTCGCAGTCCTCGGTGGGGCGTGGAAGCTCACCGTCGTCAAGCAACTGCTCGGAGGACGGCGGCGGTTCGGTGAGCTGGGGCGGCTCGTCGGGCCCGTCAATCCGCGGGTGCTGACGCGGCAACTACGCGAACTCGAGGCCGACGGCATCGTCGAACGGACGGTGTACGCGGAGGTGCCGCCGCGCGTCGAGTACTCGCTCACGCCACTCGGGTCGACGCTGGAACCGGCTGTTCGGTGGCTCGACGAGTGGGGCGCCGGGTACTCGAGGGAGGTTTCGGACGAACCGGGCTGAGCCCTCCTCGATGTGCTGTCTCACAATTCGTCCCACTATCGTTGTCGGCGTGCCCACAGACCACCACCTCGACCGAAGGACGCCCTGGCTGACCGACGACGAGATGCGGGCGTGGCGCAACTACATGGACGGCAGCCAGCGCCTCATGGACCGGCTCAACCGCGACTTGCAGGCGAAACACGACATGACGCTTGCGGATTATCGGATCCTCGTTCTGCTGAGCGAGTCGCCCGACGGAGCGTCGCGGATGAGCGACCTCGCGGACGGGATCCTGTCGTCGCGGAGCCGGCTCACCCACCAGATCCGGCGGATGGAAGAGCAGGGAATGGTGACCCGCGACAGTTGCGTCGAGGACGGGCGCGGCGTGCGTGCCGTCATCACCGACGAGGGGCTGCGGCGGCTCGCAGAAGCCGCGCCGATGCACGTGCGCGAGGTGCGGGCGAACCTCGTCGACATCGTCACGAAGCATCAACTGAAGGTGCTCGGCGACGTGTTCGAGCGGGTGAACCGCACCATCGAGAGCCGCTGATTCCGGAACGCGAGCCCTGGTTCGATAGACTCGCTCGGCTGGGATCAGCCAGCAGGGAAGCGTGGCAGAGCGGCCGAATGCACTCGCCTTGAAAGCGAGCGTACCGAGAGGTACCGGGGGTTCAAATCCCTCCGCTTCCGCACGAGCCCTCCGCCTGTTTGTGCTGGTGGAGGGCTTTTCTACGCCTACTGCTCGGTTGCTTCCGTCCCGATTGGCCACACTTTGGCCACACTCGCTCGTGATCGTGCGCTATCGAGAGCGGTTCCAACGGCCTCGAGATCGTCGTCGAAGAGGTCCGCGTACGTGTCCAGTGTCATCGCCGCCGACGCGTGCCCGAGCATCCGCTGCAGCGCCTTGACGTTGACGCCGGCCGACACGGCGAGCGACGCCGCGGTATGCCGCAGATCGTGCGGAGTGATCCTCGGGACGCCGGACCGCTGCACGGCCTTCGTGAACCATCCGGTGAAGCTCACCGACCGTCGCTGATACTCGCCGTCGCGGCCTGGGAACACCAGATCGTCGCGACCCTTCCCCTCGCACACGCGGGCCAGTTCGTCGACGAGGAACCCGGGTATCGGCACCCATCGCGTCGTGTGCGACTTCGGGGTGCCGACGTGCATCTCCATGTTCACCTGCACTGCGTTGTCGACGACGTGCAGCCGCTTCCTCAGCAGATCGAGGTGCCGGACACGTAGCCCGATCGCCTCACCCCACCGCAGACCGCAGTAGGCGAGCAGCAGGACGAGTGTCTGCCGGTCGCCGGCCTCCCGGGCGAGCGCGTCGACTTCCGCGTGCGTGAGGTACACACGCGGCTTCCGCTGCTTCCTGGGCAGGTTCTCGACGCCGCGTGCGGGGTTCTTCGCGAGCCGCCCCGACTTCACCGCGGTATCGAGGATCCCAGCGAGGACGCCGTACGCGCGGATGACGACCGTGGCGCCGCTGCCCTTCACCTTCTCGCCGCCGACGGTCTTCGTGCGGCCGAGGTCGGCGATCCACCGCTCGACGGCATCGAGGTCTACGTCGCACAACCGGACGCGCCCCCACCGCGGTTCGACGTGGATGCGCCACGACGTCTCGAGGGACCGGTAGGCGGATGGTTTCAGATCCGCCTCCTTGCGCTCGAGCCACGTCGGGCCCAGCTCGCCGATCGTGATGGTGCCGAGCGACGGCGGTACGTATTCGCCGCGCATCTTCTCGACCTCGACAGTCGCAGCGAATTCCTGTGCGGCACGCTTCGTCGTGAAGCCTCGGCGTTGCGTGGATCGACGATCGGGCGTCCGGTACCGCACCCGGTACCGCGGGCCGGCCTTCGTCTCGTAGCGCTCAATCGTCGCCATGGGCAGTCACTTCGCTCGTTCTTCCTGCGTGAGATGACCTGCCTCGACGGCGCGTGACAGCCAGCGTCTGACGGTCGCGGGTGAGACCTTGAAGTCGCGAGCCATGATTGCGGTCGGCCTACCGTCCTGAAGCCGTACCCATCGGTAGAGCGCCGCAAGCTGGGGGAGGTCCTCGTCGATGATGCCTTCGCCGGATTCGATCCGGTCCCAGAACTCGCCAGTCGGTGTGATCGGCCGCCAGGTATCACTTCCCGTTGCCTGCATGGCTTCTCGCGCAGCTTCGCGGATCAGTGGCTCGACTGAGATCTTCGCGAGTTCCCCGCGCTGCACGGGGGGCCCGCCCTCCACCTGGTCGGCGACGAGGCGGGTCACTACGTACTTCCCTCCACGCGGTTCGACTGTGGCGGTCAAGGCGTAGGCGTAGCCATCCTCGGGGCCGGCGGAAACATCGACGCTCGCGTACCCGAACAGGCCCGGTGCGACTTCATGGTCAGGCATGGGGGACGACCTTCTTTCGATGTTCGGCATCTGCTGAGCGTGCCACGCGGTTGCGCGCGTGGTCCAACACTCGATCGTGCGCGCTACTTGCAAATCACGCTCACTCACGATACAACTTGTTGAGCGGGCAATGCAGGACCCGCTCACGAAAGGAAAGTGCGATGACCGCACCACTTGCGACACCGGAAGAGGTCGCCCAGTACTTGCGCACCACCACGACCAAGCTGACGAACGACCGGTACAGGGGGATCGGTCCGAAGTTCGTGAAGCACGGACGGCGTGTGCTCTACCGCTGGGACGACGTTCACGCCTGGACCGAAGCGAATCTGTTGCAGCGCACCGACGACCGGCGCGCTGTCTGATGCCGCGAGTCGCGGCGTCGGACGAGGCGCTCGCGCAGACCCTCGCCGACCTCGAGGCCGAGGGAGCGCAGGGGACGCGGACGTACCGAGCGTTCCGCGAAGAACAGGACAGGCGACGAGCCGAAAGAGATGCCCTCGCCTCGGCGGCAACCGAGGACGAGGGCCAGACGAACAGCCAACTGAGCAGAAGGAGTTCGACCCCCATGGTAGATCGCCATACCCGCATCGACCACAACACCGATGCCTGCCCGTACTGGTGGTGCCGCACGAGCGGCCTGGTCGACGAACACAACTCGCTGCCCGACAAGTACGTCACGGCGTCGCTGTCCATGTCCGCCAACGCCGATTGGGAAGGCAGTAGGGCCCCGGCCCTCGCTGTTGGTGTCACGCTGGACCAGGCCTACGACCCGGACCGTCTGCCGTCCGTGCTGCTTCACATGCTCGGCGTCCGCGAGGACTCGGAAGCCGAGCTAACACTCGCCGAAGCGGTGCAGCTCCGCGAGCAGCTCGACCGCGCGATCGGCATCGTCCGGCAGCTCTACCGCGACGGCTTCGCCCCGGTGTCCGACCAGGGCGACCCGACCGCCGCAGTCTGGGCCCGCTACGCCGCCGAGCACCCCAACACCGGCCGCGAGATCCGCCGCAACCCCGAAGCCGTCCAGGCCGACGCCGAGATCCGCGAGGGCCTGCAGTGAGCCTCGAGTTCGCGTTCGTCGCGATCATCCTCACCGTCGAGAACATCGCGCTCGTGGCGTACTTCGCCCACGACTACGCGCGAAACCCGCACGACCACAACTGAACAGAAGCGTTCAACGGAACCCGCACACCTCCATTGAACAGCGAACGGGGCCGGTGCCACTGCCCCTCTCCGCAGTGTCACCGGCCCCGCTCCAAGAGAAAGGCACCGTAGTGCCCCGAACCAGTACCACCGAGGATACGTCCCCCGAACCGTTCGACGAGCGAGTTATCGACGCCGCCGACCGACTCCTACGAGCCGCCCTGCGCGGCTACACGTTCCGGCTCGCGATCAAGTGCGACACGTGCGGCGCGTGGATCAGCGACCCCGAGTACGTACGCCGGCACCGAGGCCCCGTCTGCCACCGCCGAGTGAACGGCGGTGCAGCATGACCACGACACTCGGACACGACGACGTGCGCCTCACCGACCGTGCGAACCCGGACGCGGCCGCACTCCTCGTCGGTGCCCTGATCGCCGCGAGCCGCGAGAGCGTGTGCAGCGTCCTCGAGCACGTCGCGGACAACGACGTCGAGCATCCCGGATATCGCCGCCTGCTCCGCACGATTCGTCACCTGACGAAACAGGGTCGACCTCACGGGACGGTCTGCGTCGCAGACGAACTGACACGGACCGGGCAGATGACCCCGGACGCGCGCCGCGCGCTGATCGACGCGACGACCGCCGGTGCCGAACCACTCGCCCTCCGCGGGTACGCGGCCGCTGTCGTCGCCGACGCATACCGCTGGCAGTACGAGCTCGCCGGCAAGTCGTTGGTGGAGGCCGCGCACAGCTGGCCCGAGCACGAGCTCGTCGGATACCTACGCGGACTCGGAACCACGCTCGTTGCACATGACCGGCGGCTCGGCGCACTGCGAGGGGAGAAGGCATGACAGCCAACGTCATCGAGCTGCACCGAGGATACGAGGAGTTCTGGCAGGCACGCCCCGCGCTCTCCCACATCCGGGAGTTCGCCCGTGCCCGACGTGCCGGCCTCTGGGCCGTCCTCGACTGCACCCTCGCACGCGCGATCGCCGCGCTCGAGCCGCCCGTCATGCTGCCCGCCTCGATCGGCTCCGCCGCGTCCTGCAACCTGTTCGTCGCGCTCGTCGGGCCCTCGGGTGGCGGAAAGGGCGTCGCCGAGGGCGCATCGCGTGACGCAGTGCGGTTCGTCGACCACACCGGCCATGACATCGAGACCGACGAATTCCCGCTCGGCAGCGGTGAAGGGCTCGTGAAGACGTTCCTGCCGGCGCCGGGCGAGGACGAGACGTCGCGCCGCACCCGCGCGATCGTCAGTGCCCCGGAAGTCGATTCGCTCGCAGCGCTCGGGTCTCGGCAGGGCTCCACCCTCATGCCCGAGTTGCGGAAGTTGAACATGGGGGAGCAGGCCGGGTTCAACAACGCCTCGAGGGCCACGCGGTCGGTGCTGCCCGCCCACTCCTACCGCCTGTGCCTGATCCTCGGCGTCCAGCCGCAGAAGGCGCGCCCGCTGCTCCACGACGCGGACGGCGGCACCCCGCAGCGGTTCGTGTACGCGCCGGTCGGCGACCCCGACGCTCCGGACGAACCGCCAGCCACCCCGGACCCGCTCGTCGTGAAGATGCCGAAGTGGCCCACCACCGCCGTGCATCTCCAGATCCCCGAGATCGCGCGACGCGAGATGGACCGGCACCGGCTCGCGACGCTGCGCGGTGAGGACGTCGACCCGCTCGACGGTCACCGGATGCTCACCCGACTGAAGGTCGCCGTAGGGCTGATGCTCCTCGACGGCCGCAGCGTGTGCAGCGAGGAGGACTGGCACCTGTCCGGTGTCGTCATGCGCGTGTCCGACCGCACCCGCGCCGGCATCGAGCGGACGCTCACCGAGAGCGCCCGCGCAGTGAACCGAGCGCGCGCCCAGGCGGACGGAGAACGCGCCGCGATCGTCGAAGACCACAAGCACGCCGCCGAGATCGAACGGGTCCGCGGTGCGATCCTCCGACGCCTCAAGAAGCACGGACGCGTGCCCCTCCGGGACATCTCGAAGGGCACCAAATTCGAGATCCGGCCGCACGTTCAGCCGGTGCTCGACGACCTCGCCGAGGAGGGCGTCGTGCGCATGATCCAGGACGGCGACAGGCAGCTTTTCGAGCTGTCGGACGAGCAACCGTAGTGGGGTACTGGGGTACCTCAGGTACCCCACGTAATCCCGCAGGTCAAGGGTGAATCGGGGTGGGGTACCACTGGTACCCCATCGCACCCCACCGAGAGTAGCGACCTGGGGAAACGCGCCACAGGCAGCCACAAGGACACCAGGACGACCGACCCGAACGGAAGGCCGAAATCATGACCGAATACGACGACCAGATCGGCGCGTACGAGACCGCCGACGACTTCCTCGATGCCCGCCGCGAGTGGCTCGAGGTCGTCGTCGCGCAGACCCCGGAAGGCGGCTACGACGTACTGCTGAAAGTCGACGGAACGTACACCGCTCGCGACACCGCGCACTCGATCGCAGCGTCGTTCGCCCGCGACCTCAACTACGTCCTCGACCGTATCGACCCCGCCCGGACGATCACCGCCGCGCCGGAGCCGAGACAGTGAGCCGCCGCCCCGAGGCAACGTCGTGGGTCGACCTCCTCGGCCAGATCCTCGCCGACCAACCGGCGCTGTCCGGTGCCGCCTGCTCCGGTCGCCCCGAATTGTTCGACCTCGAACGCGACGACGAGACCGCCGAGGACCGCCACTACCGGCACGCCGCCGCCAAGCAGCTCTGCGCACAGTGCCCCGTGATCGACGCGTGCGCCACGACCACCCGCACCGCGGGTGTCGTCGCCGGCCGCCTCGTCGGCAACCCCTCCCGGCCGCCCGGCCGCCCCCGAAAGGACACCGCAGCATGACCACCAACCCCACCGCCGCCGACTACCTCGCATGGCTCGCGCACTACGCCGAATCCGTCATCGGCCACGGCTGCGAAACCCTCACCGACGAGGAAACCAGCCCCGAGGCCCGCGACAGCGCGATCGCCGAGATCGACGAACTCCGCCTCCAACTGCGCGCGGCCGCCGCGAAGTTCGGCGACTGCACGCACTACAGCGACGGCCGCCCCATCTTCAGCCACACCGAGTACGCGCCGCGGCGATCGTTCATGCACCTGTGGCCGGCTGATGCCGCGCAGGCGAGCGTGCAGAGCATCGAGTTCGACAGCGACGAGGGCCGCGTCACCGTCACCGTCACGCCGCCGTCGACAGTGACCGCGACCCTCTCCATCCGGCCGCGGCTCGCGATCGTCCCGGACGGGGCCTGACATGCCGCCGAAGAAGTCCGCGCACGCCCGCGGCCTCGGCTACCAGCACCGCAAGAACCGCGACCGCCTCCTGGGTGCCCTCGTCGACGGCACGCCGTGCTGGTGGTGCGGACAGCCTCTCCACCGCGACCCGGCGCTCAACCCGGACGGAATGCCCCTCGAAGCCGACCACTCGATCGCACGATCCCGCGGCGGCATCACCGCGGACCGGCTGCTGCATCACCTCTGCAACCGGCAGCGGCAAGACGGCTCACGAGACCACCTCCGCCCCGCCGTCACCGGGCTACCTCTCGCCGCCGCAGCAGGACACGAACGACTCCTCGGCCACCGCGCGATGCCCTGGCCCACACCCCGACAGGACCACCCATGAACGACCACGACGGCTACAACTACATGACCAGTCGCCGCGAAGCCGCCGCGATCCTCGGACACTGCATCGACCTCCGCGACGCCACGGAACGTGAAATGCGCACCACCGGTGGCACAGTCAACGACACCATCAGATTCCACTACCGGGCGCTCGAGATGATGACCGCCGAATCCCGCGACCTCCCCGGACTGCTGACCGCGCTCGCGGACCTCGCCCTCGACCTCGCCCCCGAACTCGCTCAGCGCCGCGAACTCGTCCACCAGCGGACCGTCGAAGCCGCCCTCCACGAACACGCCGACCCCGACCCGGACGACGAACTGCCACGCCGCTACCCGCCGCGCCGCCGACACCGAGACGAGGAACGGTGAACGACCACATCGCACACGTCGACGGCATCCTCATCGACCGCGACACCGCAACCGAACTCGTCACCGCACTCGACGCCCTCGAGCACCTCGCGCAACGCTCCGGCTCCCGCCTCGCACCCCAGATCGCCGCGATACGCCGAGACCTCATCCACCACAGCAACACTCGCGCAGACGCGAGCACCGAAGCAATCGACATCATCACCCAGTTGACTCTCGACCAGGACAGCGTCATCGACACCGACACCGCCGCAGCACAACTCGGCATCACCCGCGACGGCGTCCGATGGCTCTGCCGAACCGGACGCCTCACCGCGACCAGACGACAACACCGATGGTGGATCCCCACCACCGCCCTCGACGACTACCGAAACACCCACTGACGGAAGGCCACGACAATGCCCCCCTCACCGCTCGTCCCCGCCCTCGACAACAACCGCGTATCGTTCGACGCCATCCTGAAGAGCCCGGCGACACTGAACGCGAACATTGCCCAGCTCACGGCCAACCGGCTCATCATGCCCGCGCTGTTCGGCACATCCACGAACAAGGTGGAAGGCGGCGGACTCGTCTACTCCGTCCTCGTCCACGGTTCCAACTTCAGCATGCGCGACGTCGAGCAACGATCCCCGGGCGCCGAGTACATCGTCAACGACGGCGAATTCGACTTCGACCTCGCCAAGCCGCAGGACTGGGGATCGAAGATCCAGGTCCTCGACGAAGAGGTCCAGCGCAACGACACCATCACCCTCAAGAACAAGCTGATCCAGCAGGCCAACACCATCGTCCGCAAGATCGACCAGGTAGCCATCGCCGCACTCGACGCCGCCCTGAGTAAGCACAGCATCGCCCCCGTTCCCGGCCACAAGTGGCACGAGCTCGTCACCGCCGGCCCCAACGACCAGCTGACACCCAACGCGAACCGGCCGACCGCCGACTTCGCACGAGCCAACCTCATCTCCCAGGCGCAGGACCTCGGCGGCGGAACACTCAACGTCCTACTCCTGCACCCCGAGATGCACATGGCCCTCAAGATCGGCTACGGCGAAGGACTCGCAGCCGCCCTCGAGAGCGCCGGCATCACCGAGGTCAAGTCGTCCATGCTCATCCCCGTCGACACCGCCTACCTCGTCGAGCAGGGCAAGGCCGGCGTCGTCGCCTTCGAACGGCCCCTCACCACCGAGACCATCGACGACCGCCACCACCGAGCAACCTGGATCCAGTCCTACGCAGTGCCGGCCTTCGCCGTCACCAACCCGTCCGCCGCCGTCAAGATCACCGGCATCAACGCGACGAGCTGACCACATGCGAATGAGCATCGTCGGCGACAGCAGCCAGCGCATCAACCAACAGGAACTGATCGCCGAAGCCGACGCCATCGAGGCCGGCATCCAGCAGTACCTCGCCACACCCCGAACACGAGCCAGGAACAGGACCGACGACGGCGACGAGGTCTACCACGCACTGTTCGGGCACTGACACACAGCCTCGGCGTCAAACTCACCCCACTCGGACCCATGGACCGAGAGCTCACAACGGGAATGCATGGCAGGCGAGCCAGGCCCCCTTTTGTCAGACACAGACCCTGCCAGCGCCGAACACACGAGGGCCCCGGGACACCACCCGGGGCCCTCACCCACGCCCCCCAGAAAATCCAGGCACCCCCACCATCGAGACTCCGCAGCGGTAGTCCCGCTTTTTTACAGGGCCGGATTCAGTTCGCCGTTCCGCCGGCCCCGGCACAGGCTCGCGGCCGTGTGGAATTCGGCTCGGGGAGGGAAGAGGGGACTACCGCTGCGGGGTCTCCGACGGGTATTCCGGATTCGTAGGCCGACTACTGTCGTAGGACGGTCCTTGCCAGTCTTCCAGCGAGCCTTCCCGGACTCGGATCCAGCGGCCTCTCCGCCGCTTCTTGCCGCCGCCCAGGAGCCGGAGCCAGCGTTGCCCTTCCAGCCATCCCCAGAACCAGCCGGGCCGTCGCCATCGCCAATGTTCGATGATGCCGTTGCCCAGGTTTGCGCGAACTGCCTCGGTTCGGAGCCCCCGCCAGTATGTAGTGCTGTGGGTTACCCCGAACCATGCCCGGTGTTCTTCAGCGAGTGTGAGATGTAGTTCGACTGAAAGCGGGTCTGAAGTGCAACTGAGCTCCCGGACGCTCGAAACCTGGCCCTTCCACCGATCGGGCTCGACTCCCCACACCGTCGGGCGAACGTCCCGCCACACTCCGGGGCCGGTCGGGACCAATCGAGGCTTGTGTAGCCTCCGGAGCTTCCCATCCCCCTCGTCGACAGCTATCCCAGGTGTGTCGAGGTAGATCGTCAGCCCCACAGTCTCTCGGGCGTACTTCTCGGCGCGACGTTGCCACTCCATGTAGAGCAGCGTCACGATCGCAATGATCCCGGCACCGCCGCCGACCAGATTGAAGAAGGCCATAGCGGATCCTAGATCCAGGACTGCGGCAATCGCGCCGTGGCCACACTTTGGCCACACTTGCCCGCAATTCTGGGTTATCCAGGGTGATCGAGCACGACCTGAAATAGCAGGTCAGGACGGTTTTCGGCTCCTGGCCTCGGAGTTCGGAAGGGTTCAAATCCCTCCGCTTCCGCGGAGTGGCAAAGGCCTTGATCTGGTGTCAATCGCCAGTTCGGGGCCTTTTCTGTTGCTTGGGGTTTGTGTGGTCAGTCGGCCCGTGCCCACGTTTTGCCCACACTTGCCGCCGATCGTGCCTGATCGATCGCGCTGCCCACGGCCTCGAGGTCGTCGTCGAACAGGTCCGTACGTGTCGAGCGTCATCGCCGCGGACGCGTGCCCGAGCATCCGCTGGAGCGCCTTCACATTGACGCCGGCCCACACAGCCAGCGACGCCGCGGTGTGCCGGAGGTCGTGTGGAGTAACCCGGGGGACGCCCGACTTCTCCACGGCCTTCGTGAACCATCCGGTGAAGCTCACAGAGCGGCGCTGGTACTCACCGTCTCGGCCGGGGAACACGAGATCCTCGCGTCCCTTGCCCCCCGCATTCGCGCGCGAGCTCGGTGACCAGGAACTCGGGGACCGGCACCCACCGCGTCGTGTGACTCTTCGGCGTGCCGACGTGCATCTCCATGTTCACCTGAACCGCGTTGTCGACGACGTGTAGGCGCTTCCGTAGGAGGTCGAGGTGCTTGACCCGTAGGCCGACCGCCTCGCCCCATCGCAGGCCCGTGTAGGCGAGCAGGAGGACGAGTGTGCGTCGGTCGCCGGCCTTGCTCGCGAGCGCCTCGACTTGCTGGTGGTCGAGGTACACGCGCGCCTTCGGCTGCTTACGGGGAAGGTTTTCGACGCCGCGGGCCGGATTCTTCGCCAGGCGGCCGGACTTCACCGCGGTGTCGAGGATGCCGGCGAGGACGCCGTAGGCGCGGATGACGACGGACGGGCCGCGGCCCTTCACCTTCTCGCCGTCGACGGTCTTCGTGCGGCCGAGATCGGCGATCCAGTGTTCGACCGAGTCGAGGTCGACGTCGGCCAGGCGGACGCGGCCCCATCGCGGCTCGACGTGCACGCGCCACACCGTCTCGAGCGACCGGTACGCCGACGGTTTCAGGTCGGCCTCCTTGCGCTCGAGCCAGTCGGGCCCGACCTCGCCGATGGTGATGTAACCGAGTTTCGGCCGTTGGCTACTCGACCGCCAGAGCGTGACCGAGCAGTACGCCATGAGAAAGGTTGCCTGACATGGAAAGACGAAAGATCATCGACTACATCGCCGCGCTCGACGACGGCGAGTACCGCACCCTGCTGAGCGAGGCCCGCAACACCGCACCTCCGCCTCGGCCCCGGCCCGGCGTCGACCGGCTCGCGCAGGCATTCGACGACATCCGAACTGCAGAGCAGGGTCGCAAGTGAACGCCGAACGCATCGCGATCGACGGCAAGGGCTTCCAGCCGGTCGAGGCGACGCCCGCGCCGGCAACCCGAGACGAGGTTGCGGCCGACACCCCCGAGCAGGCATGGGCCCGGCACTACCTCCAGCACGTCGCCCCTGGCGTGCAGGCAGCGCTCGGCACGGCCACGCGCCAGGCCGAACGACAGTTCCGCGCAGCCCTCGCCGATCAGCCGTGGGTACAGGCCCTCGTAGACCTGGCTGCCGCCAAGCGCGGCCGCGACGTTGCGTCGGCGATGGTTGAGCGCGCGCACGCGGCGCTCGGGAGCGAACCGCCGCCGCGGAACATGGCGGCACTCGATTCGATCGCGGGATGGCACGACGGGCAGATCTCGCCGGACTTCCTCGCCCGGCCGATAGCAGCGGTTGTCGACGATGCAGCGAGCGAGAGAATCGCGCGCGAGATCGACGAGAGCAACGCAGCTGCAGACACCGTGATCGCCGACAGCGAGAAGCTCGCAGAGCTGCGCGACCAGAACGCGCAAGACGCTCAGCGCGCAGCGGACGATCCCGTCGCCAGGGTGAGGCTGGGAGGCGGGCGTATGGAGGTCGACACAGTCGACATCGACGGGACGAGCTACACCCGACACTTCAACCTCGACACCAACGAGTCGGTCATCATCGACGCCGACGGCAACGAGTACCGGCGCCCCCAGCAGTTCCGGGCGCCCGATTCCCCACCGGACTGGACGACGTAGCTCGGTATGGGCGTCAACGTCACCCCACCGCCAGGCAGCCGTCACGGTGCACGGGGAGCGATGGAGGGGGAGGCCACACTCGTTCGCAGCCGAAGACCCTTCCAGCGCCCACGGGACCGCCCACCGCAACCGGTGAGGCGGTCCCGCTCATCAGACCTGGCCAGGGGAGGGGCACACCCCCTGCGAGGGTCGGCGGAAGCCACACGGCGAGGCGTCCGATCTCCCCCCGACGTCCTGAACAAATCGGCCCTACCGAAAGGAGTCCGGACCGTGGCCACCACGACCCGAATCTCGAAGCCCCCGATGCCGCTGAAGACCGGTGGCCGACGCCTCTGGCGATCCGTCCTCGCCAGATTCGCCCTGGCAGAACACGAGAAGGTCATGCTGCTCGAATGCTGCCGCACCATCGACACGATCGACGACCTCGTCGCGATCGCCGCGGCCGATGGCGTCGTGATCGAGTCCCCGCAGGGCCGCAAGGCGCACCCGGCGCTGACCGAAGCGCGCCAGCAGCGGCTCGTTCTCACCCGATTACTGCGCATGCTCGGCATCCCCGACGACGCCGACGAGCCCGCCGAGGGCGACGATGCGTAGGCGCCGGCCGGACACCGCGACGCCCTAGCAGGCCGTCCCGGCACGCCTACGGACGTTCGACGCCGCCGACTGGCCGGCCGACACCGCTGCCGACAGTTACGAGCTGTGGTCGTCCGCCCGTGAGGCCTGGGCCGACGAGCACGGCTGGTCAGGTGGGGCGCTCGAGCTGTTTCGGTCCGCCCTCGATGCGAAATGCACGCTGTACGGCCGCCGCGCGCCCCGGATACCGACCTGACCGGGCTTCAACCCCGACTAGGTCCGGTCGGCGTCAAGCTCACCCGCGCCACCGTTCGCGCATCTTCATGTGGCGACGGGGAGGTAGGGCCGGCGAAGTGGCACGGCCTTCCTCACCGACCAGGACCCGACCAGCGCCGAACACCAGAACGACCCCGCGCGCCCATTACCCGGGTGCGTTCCGGCGTTCATGTCAGGTTTGTCCAGTACGTTGTCCAGCCATGAGCGAATACAACGGGCCGATCCCGATCACCACAACAGATGGCAAGTGGAAGGTCGGCGTCGGTCGATCGGAGGCGGGCGAGCAGAACGACGTCGAACTGTCTCTGTATCGAACCGATGAGGAGGGGCACATCGCGGAGCGCCTGGTCTTCGACCTCCTGCCGTCGGCTGCGCGGGAGGTGGGCCGCTGGCTCGGAGAGTCGGCTGACGTGCTGGACGCTGAGCATCCCAGCCATCCAAACCGATAGTTGGTTCTGCAAGGCATCCCGACTGGCGTTGCGCTGCCAAATCGGGCGTCGGATGCGCGATTCTTCGAAAGGACTGCCGTGTACTACCTGATCCGTCCCGACCTCAAGCTCGAGTGGTTCGACATCTCGAAACAGACCCTCGAATCGGTTCTCCGGAAGAACCCCGTCGATCTCGGTCAGCTGCAATGGGATCCGGCCGATCGGCCCTTTGACTTCGTGACGCTCCGTCTTGCCCTCCGCCAGGGCATTGCGTGCAGCAAAGGAATTGCTGTCGCAGGCACTGACCTAGTCCCTCTCGACCACCTCGCGCGACTGCTAGAAATCAAGTCGCTGTCAAGCGTCGAGTTGCCCGGCGAGGACCTTATGGAGGCCTTGATGCCAGGCTGGAAGAAGGAGACGGCCCGGCTCAACGCGACGATCGATGAGAGCCGGCGACAGCTCATCGAGGAAGCCCAAGAGGAGCTGACCGCGGCCCTCGCGAAATCTGCATCTGAGGACCTTGTCGCCCACTGGTCATCGATCGGTGGGGTGCTGCCGAGCCCCGTCTAGAAGGCGTTGAACAACCATGCATTCGACCCCCGAGCTCTCACCGCTCGGGGGTCGTTCTGTGTGGTCCTGAGGACCACGCAGGTCATCGCAGCAGCCAACCCCGATCAGGCTCGGATGTCCGATGCCCGTGCGAAACTAGGTCGCCCAGAAGGCGGGAGGGGAGTGCCAAATGCGCAGCCTGTTCGCATGGATCGCCGCGTTCCTCGTGCTCGCGTTCCTGCTGAGCTACTGGAAGTGGATCGTCGGCGCCGTGGTGCTCGGCATCGTCGTCTGGGGCGTGTACATGGCGACCACGGCGCTCGGTCACAAGAGGCGCGACCATCTCAATGGCGTCCGGGCGCGCCAGTCAGCGCTCGCAGCCCGTGCACAGATCCAGCACGAGCAGTACCTCGCTGGCGACGAACGGGGCCTGTACGGCAACTACCGGCCGGCGTCGCTGGACTGAAAGTGGTGCATGCCACAATTGTCCGGTGAAACGGGGCTGGGACAAATTCATCAGCAGTAAGCGGTGGGACGGGACTTGGATCTTCGTCGTCACTAAGATCCTCGCTGCGGGGGCGGCAGTACCATTCGCTTTCGCCTGGAAGGACGGCGCCGAACACCGGGTGCAGCTCGTAGTTCTCGGTGCGGTCCTCTATGTCGTTTCCTTTGCCGTGGATGCGCTGGTCAAGAAGTCCGAGCGGAAGCGTGCGGGCGTCATGGAAGCTGAGGTTGCGAAGGCACGTTCAGAGGCGATGAGGACGATCTGCAACTCGTTTTCTGGAATTCCGCAGTACACAACGAGCTTTCTCGCGCAGGTCGGATCCGGTGATTCGGAGACCCGACCCCATCTCGACCGGTACTTCGCCAACGTGATGGATAGCCTTGCGAAGGCTACTGCGACGCTAGAGTCACGCGTTTGTCTATACCTTGTCGATGGGGCGGAGCGCCCGCAGCATGCCGAGGATTCTATGACGCTTCTCTTGTGCGGAAACGGGATCGGTCGAGCAGATCCGCCGCGATCGGTGTTCGACTCGACCACTGACTACGGCAAGTTCGTGATCCAGCGGATGAACGAGAGGAAGGCGATTCGGGTTGAGGACACCGAAAAGCCCCCCGCTGAGCTGCGCGCCGTCCTCGACTGCACGGACAAGTACTACAAGACCTTCGTCGCAGTCCCCGTTACTTACAACGATCATGAGTACGGCATGCTGATGATCGACTCGCCGCAGAAATCTGCGCTCACGAAGGACCACGAGGTGATCGCAAACTTGTACGGCCGGTTCCTTGGAAGCGGATTCCACCTAGTTCAGCAGAGCCCCGCGAGCCTTCCTCGGCTGTCTGTACCCCGTGTTAGCGTCGACTCAGAGGTTAAGGGAGGTGGCGGAGATGGCATCGGTTCATGACTTGGCTGCGTACCTGACCAGCAAGTTTGGTGTCATCGGCACCATGAAGCTGGAGAAGCTCGTGTACTACTGCCAGGGGTGGTGGGTAGCACGAAATGACTCAGTGCTCTTCCCGGAACCGCTTGAGGCTTGGCGGATGGGTCCTGTCTGTCCTGACCTGTACCGCGAACATCGCCGTCGGAACTATGTCGACGCGTGGCCCATGGGAGATGCATCGAAGCTCGGCGACGCCGAACGTAGGCACGTCGATGCGGTCGTAGATGTGTACGGGGCTTACTCCGGTTTTCGTTTGGGGGACATGACCCACGAGGAAAGGCCCTGGAACGCGGCGATGGCCGCTGGGGGTCTCAACACGGAGATTGCTATCAGCGACATGCGCGCCTACTTCGCTGAAGCTGACCGTCAGGCCTCCAACTTCAATCGATGATGCGGGTCTGTGCCCACACTTTGCCCACACTTGCCCACGAATCTGGGTGAATCAGCGCGACTGGGCGTGACCGCTTCGCGCAGGTAGGACGCATTTCGACGCGCCGACTGGGAGGCTCGGGAGAGTTCAAATCCCTCCGCTTCCGCACGAGCTCTCCGCCTGTTTGTGCTGGTGGAGAGGCCTTCATTCCTGCTCCTGCTGCTCGGTTGCTCCCGGCCCGTCTGGTCACACATTGGCCACACTCGCTCGTGATCGTGCGCGATCGAGCGCGGTTCCAACGCCTTCGAATCGTCGTCGAAGATCCGCGTACGTGTCGAGCGTCAGGGCGGCCGATGCGTGCCCGAGTATCCGTTGCAGCGCCCCGAGGTTGACGCCGGCCGACGGGACGGCGATGCCGAGTCCGGCGGAGTCTCCCACCCCGCCGCCACTCAGGCCTTTTTCCCCCGACTGACCAGTAGTGGAATCAGGCGATCCCGCCAGACCGGGATACAAACGTGGCCGCTGGACATGCCGCCGTGGGCGAACTCTGTCCGGTAGACCTCATCAGCTAGCTCGGTTCGCAAGTCCGCGCCGACCACCGTGGTGAAGGCATCGAGGAGCGTCTCTTCCAACGTCGCGTCGTCATCGGGAAGCGGAAGGCCGGCCAGGTGCTCTCGGATCGCCGCCCACACATACGGATCGCCGCGCAGTCCCCACTGCTCCGGCTCCTCCCCGAAGAGTTGGTCCATCGTCATCGCTGCATCATGCCAGGTTTGCTCGCGGTGTCGATCGTCCAGACGGCAGTCCCCCGATCGGGTGCACAGTGATCCCGTTGAACTTTGCCGCCGCGCTTCCGGACGTGGACCGAGTTCCCGATCCGCCTTGCCATGGTTCCTTTCGACGAGCCACTAGGAGTAGCCGCGGACAGGTGTCGTACACGGTGGTGCGTGCCGAGGGCGTTCGCACAGTTATCCGGGTGGACGGAGCACTTCCCCGAGAACACAGGGGCCGGAGTGTCCGAATCGAGCCAGGGGCTTCCGTCCACGCGGGCGAGACGACGTCGGTCGGCAGGCGAGAGGTCGCCTCGCGCGGGACTAGCTGCTGGCACTCGCGCAGGGCGACTGTCATGGCCACTGCCCGCGTGATGCCTGGTCGGCGCGAACCGAACTCGGTCCCGGCAGGCACATTCTCCGTTACCGGGCCGTGATGAAGTCTGGCGGCTGCGGCTGTACTGTGCGCAGGGTTGCGTTTGCCGAACGAGGGGTAAGGGATCTTGAGAGTGGGCCGCCGAGTCGTCGCTGTCGCCGGAGTCGCTGCGGCGGCTGCCGTGCTGGGATCGACCGTCACCGTCGCATCGGCCGAGCCCGTCGACCCGACGGCCGGGGCGGTGGACTCGCCGCGCAGCGTGGGCGCACGCCTCGACCGCGTCGAGCAGATCACCGACACCCGGACGGCGCTGTTCGTCGAGTCGACCGCGATGGGCCGGATCGTCCAGGTCCAGGTCCTCCACCCCGCGAACGAGACGCCGCGCCCGTCGCTCTATCTGCTCGACGGCGTCGGCGCGGGCGAGGAGTCCGATTACTCCGAGAGCACGTGGACCCTCGAGACGGACGCCGTCGACTTCTTCGCCGACAAGCCCGTCAACGTCGTCCTGCCCGTCGGTGGGACCGGCGCCTACTACACCGACTGGCTGCGTCCCGACTCAGGCCTCGGCCAGCCGCAGTGGGAAACCTTCCTCACCGAGGAGCTCCCCAGGATCATCGATTCCGAGATGCACGGCAACGGCGCCAACGCCGTCGCGGGCGTGTCGATGGGCGCGATGGGCGCCGGCAATCTGATCACCCGCCACCCCGACTTGTATCGCGGCCTGACGGCGTTCAGCGGCTGCCTCGACACCACCGATCCGATCGCTCGCGATTCGGTGCGCAGCACCGTCGCCTACAAGGGTGGTGATGCAGCGAACATGTGGGGCTTCGACTCCGATCCCGCCTGGACCGCGCACAACCCCGCCGCGAACGCGGAAGCGCTGCGTGGCAAGCAGATCTACGTCTCGACGGGTAACGGGCTTCCCGGACGCTACGAGACGGGTGGTGTCGCCGATGCGCCGCGCATCGCGATCGGCGGCCCGCTCGAGGCCGCCGCCAACTACTGCACGCAGTCGTTCGAGCGCAAGATGAACGCGATGCAGATCCCCGCGACGATCGTCTATCACGATCAGGGCACGCACTCGTGGCCGTACTGGCAGGACGAGATGCGGCGCGCGTGGCCGGACATCGCACGCGCACTGGAGATCTGATCGCTCAGGTCGGAGCGGAGATCCGCTCCGTCGACGGCACCGGCACGGGCGAGTTGACGCGCAGATAGTCGACGAACGCGGCGAGATCCGTCCCGACCTGGACGCGGTCGCGACCGGAACCGAGTGCGCGGAAGCCGTCCCCGCCGTCGGCGAGGAAGCGGTTGAGCGCGACGCGATAGTCCCGATCGAGGGCTATCGCCTCGCCGTCCAGCGCGAGGCCCGACACGCGATCGCCCGGCCGGGCCGCCGCCTCGAAGGTGTACGAGAACCCTTGTGACGGCGCGAGGATCCGCTCGATCGCCTGCCCGTCGCGATCCTGGATCTGTTGTTCGAGAGCTTCTTTCAGCTGTTCTCCGGTCAGCGTGACGACGACGAGATCGTTCTCGAACGGCTGCACGGCGTGCGCGTCGGCGAACGTCACGACGCCCTCCGCATCGCCGTCGAGGTCGGCGCGCACCCCGCCCGGATTCGTCAGGGCGAGTTGCGCTCCCGCGACACGGGCGGCGGACAGCTGCGCATCGGCCACGAGGTTGCCGAGCGCCGACTCGCCCGTCGGGCCCGTTCGTCTGCTCATGGGAGCCGCGAGCACACCGACGCGCCGGGCGGCCTGATCGGCGGCCTTCTCGTTCGCGCGATCGACGATGGCGGCGACCTCGGCGTCGGGCGTGATGTCGTGGGCGACGGTCTGATTGAACGACGTGGTGCGCTCGCGGACGACGTCGCCGGTCGCATGATCGAGTACGAGGTCGGCGACGGCGATCCCCTGGCCGCGCGAATGCGGGTTCATGACGACGCGTGGATTACCGTCGGGATCGGTGACGGTGCAGTCGTAGCGTGCGGCGTTGTCGCCGGTGAACACGACGTCGATGAGCGGCGACGCGGCGGCGGCGAGCCGGTGGCCGGGGCCCTGCCGTTCGTCGCACGGCGGCGCGGGAGAGCCGGCGTCGTCGCTCTCGTGCAGCAGCAGGACGATCGCCGAGACGCCGAGATAGTCGAGGGTGCGGGCGGTGGCGTCGATCGCGTCGAGCTCGTCGGCGAAGCGGAACTCGTCGCGCACGCCGGGTGGCAGTGCCGCGGGGGTGTCGGCGGGCAGCGCCGAGATGACGCCGACCGGGATCCCGTCGACGTAGTCGACCGAGAAGGGCATCGCGACGGGCGTTCCGTCGGCGGTCGTGGTGTTGGACGCGACGAGCGGGAACGTCGCCCCACCGAAGGTGTCGGAGTAGCGGCAGCCGGTGTCGGGATGGCACCCGCCTCCACGGAGGCGGGCGAATTCTGCTGCACCGGCGTCGAGTTCGTGGTTTCCGACTCCCGACGCAGCCAGATCGAGATGGCCGAGGACGTCGACCGTCGGCTCGTCGTGGAACAGCGACGACGCGACGCCGGACGCACCCCAGTTGTCGCCCACCGAGTACAGCAGCGACTTCGGTGCGTTGTGGCGCAACTGCTCCAGATACGCGGCGAGATAGGCGACGCCGCCCGCCTCGACGCGCCTACCGTTGGGCTCGGTGACGTTGCTGCTCTCGCCGACGGGAGCCTCGAGTGTGCCCTGCAGATCGGTGATCGCGAGGAGTCGAACCGAGGTCGTCTCGGACGGTGCCGCGCCGGCCGGAGCGCTCGTGAGAAGCAGGAGCGGCGCGACGAACAGCGCTGCTGCGATCGCACGCACTCGGCGCATCTCGGCTCCTCCCCGGCAGGACTCACCGAGTCTGGCAAGTAGGGGTCACGAGACGTCTACTCGGCGGTAACGGTTGCGTCTCATAGTCCGGCGAGTGTGCGCACCTCGGCCGTCGCGGCGAAGGCCAGGAAGCGGTCGTTCTCGTGCGGATCGCCGACGGTGACGCGCACCCCGTCGTTGCCGTACGGGCGCAGCAGCAGCCCCGCCTGTGCGGCGGCATCGGCGTACGCCGACGACCGTTCTCCGAGTGGGAGATACACGAAGTTCGCGTCCGAGTCGGGGACGGTGTACCCGGCCTCCACGAGCCCCGTACGGACGCGGTCGCGTTCGGCGACGACGCCGTCGGTACGCGCGAGCAGCGCATCCGACGCCGCGAGCGACGCGATCGCCGCTGCCTGCGCGGGCGCGCTCACCGAGAACGGGATGTGCACCTTGCTCAGCGCCGTGACGATCGCCGGATCCGCGACGGCGTACCCGACTCGGATACCGGCGAGGCCGTACGCCTTGGAGAACGTCCGCAGCACGACGACGTTCGCGCGGCCTCGCGCGAGCGCGACACCGTCGGTGCCCTCCGCGGGATCGGCCCACCGGTGGTACTCGAAGTACGCCTCGTCGAGCGCGACGACGACGTGCGCGGGCACGGCGTCGAGGAACTTCTCGAGTTCGGCGCGTCCGAGCGAGCGGCCCGTCGGGTTGTTCGGGTTGCACACGAACACGAGCCGCGTCCGGTCGGTGATGGCGTCGAGCATCGCGGGCAGATCGTGGCCGAAGTCGGCATCGAGCGGCACCTGCACCGGGACGGCGCCCGCCACCCGCGTGACGATCGGATACGCCTCGAACGAGCGCCACGCGAACACGACCTCGTCGCCCTCGTCGCACGTCAGCTGCACGAGCTCCTGGCACAGCGACACCGATCCGCACCCGACGGCGACGTGATGCGGCGGCACGCCCAGGAACTCGCTCAGCGCCGTCACGAGCGCCCGCGCACCGTTGTCCGGGTACCGGTTGGCCGTCGTGACGGCCTCCGCGACGGCCGCCGCGACCTCGGGCAGCGGGCCGAGCGTCGTCTCGTTGCTGGCGAGCTTGATCGCCCCGGGAAAGTCGCGGCCCGGAACGTACGCGGGCAGCGAGTCGAGATCGGGCCTGATGTGCGGTGCCGGGGAATCCACAGTCCAGATTATGCGCGCACCCCGGGGCGCTGCCGCAGGCCCGTCGGGGCCGGAATCGTCGCGCTGCAGGTCCACGCGGTGGCACAGTGGACACATGGCGGGCATCACCACCGAGAATGTGCCGCTGCGCGACGACAGCGCGACGGTGCCGCTGGCGGTCGCCGAACCGGACGGCAGGCCGGTGCGCGGCGGCATCGTCGTGCTGCACGAGAGCAGGCGGTTCGGCGAGAGCGTGCGGCAACTGTTGCGGTCGCTCGCCGACGAGGGCTGGCTCGCCGTCGCGCCCGACCTGTTCCATCGCCGGGACGACGGCGATGTGGGCGTCTTCGGCTCGGACCTGTTCGACGACTTCGACGCGTCCTTCGATTGGCTGCTCTCGCGCGGCGTCACGGGCGACCGCGTCGGTGTGCTGGGGTTCGACGACGCCGGCACCGCGGCGGTCACCGTCGCCGTCGAGCGTCCCGTGGGGGCCGCCGTCAGCGTCGCGGCGCGGGGCGTCCTCACACCGCTCGCGCCCGGCGCGCCCGCCCTGGTCGAGGCCGTCGCGACGCTCGCGGCCCCGTGGCTCGCGCTGTACGGCGACGACGACGACGAGACGACGCCCGAGCACGTCGAGAGGCTCCGTGAGGCCGCCGCCCACGCGCCCGTCGCGGCGCTCGTCGTCTCGTATCGGTCGCTCGCGCATCGGCGGAGCGAGCCCTCGCTGTTCTCGGACGGTGTTGACGGGTTCTCCGACGGCGCGGACGAGGAGGACGTCCTCGATGCCCGCGATCGCGTGTTCGAGTGGTTCGACGGGAACCTGCGGTGAGCGCCGCCCTTCTGTAAGTCCCTGACCACCCGTTTTGCCTTTGCTACCCGAACCTGTGTAATCTTTCGACCCGGCGGTTCGAGAGAATCGAAACCCCCAGGGAGGCGTGCCAGAGCGGCCGAATGGGACTCACTGCTAATGAGTTGTCCTCTTTACGGGGGACCGGAGGTTCAAATCCTCTCGCCTCCGCCACGCCGACGTCCGTCGTCGGTGAACAAATGAAGATCTGCGCCCGTAGCTCAACGGATAGAGCATCTGACTACGGATCAGAAGGTTAGGGGTTCGAATCCCTTCGGGCGCACAGTGAGAGACGCCCCACGCGAATCGCGTGGGGCGTTTCTCGTCGCGCTGTGTGACGTGCATCTCTCGCCCAGCCCCCGCGCCTCCGAACGCTCCCGCGCCACGCCGTGATGACACGCCGTTACCGCTGTGATTCGGCACAGTGATCTTCTCGACCCCTCGGATAACGAACAGGTCTCGTGTTCAATCGTCTGCGGGGATGCGGCCGATCGAGCCGCGTCACTTCCGGGGGAGACCTGTACGGGGGATTACTCGCGACTGCGCGGAGTGTCGGGGGACACTCGCGTGCCCGGACGGAGGAAACTGCTCTATGCAAGGGAAGGCAACGGCCAGGCGGTGCATCCTGTGATGAGTACCTCGACAGCGCTCGTGATCATGATCGCGACGGCCCTGATGGCGCTGGCCACGGTGGTGGTGGCGCCGCGCCGGCTCGACGCGGTCGGACCGGTTCACGTGCGGTATCGACGCCGCGCAGACGACGACTCGGTCGGCGAGATGATCGACTCCGTCTGCGTCATGCGCAAGGACGAGCTGGAGACGATGATCGAGTCCCTCTTCGCTCGCGAGCGTGCGCTCCGCGCTGCGGACCGCGTGGACGAGGCGCGGGCGATCGGCCTGCACAAGTTCATCTGCATCTCGGAGCTGCGGTCACGCCGGTTCTGACGGCCGCAGCGCACCCGCTCGCGGGTGGCGGGACATGAACGACAACCGAACAGACGAGAACCCGACCGACCGCGAATTCGTCGCGGTCGGTCGGTTTTTGTGAGCGGTCACGGAACGACGACGGCCCGCCCACGCAACTCGTTGGCCGCGAGCCTGCGGTACGCCTCGGTGCCGTCGTCGAGCGAGAAGCGTTCGACGGCGACGTCCAGGACACCGTCGCGCGCGAGGTCGAGCACCTCGATGAGTTCGGACCGCGAACCCCAGTAGGGAGCGCGGACCGACACCTCGTGCGGCTGCGCCCAGTAGCCCACTCTCGCGGCGGCCTTGCCGTCGCCGAGCCCGACGATCGAGACGTCGCCGAGGGTGCCGACGACTCCCATCGCGATGTCGATGGTCGGCTGATATCCGACGAAGTCGAACACGGCCGCGGCGCCGCCGGTGCCGGTGATCTTGCGGACGTTCGCGACCGCGTCGTCGTTGCTGAGGACGGCCTCGTGGGCACCGACCTCCTTCGCGAACGCGAGCTTCTCCTCGGTGACGTCGAGCGCGATGATCCGCGCGGACGTCAGGTGCGCGAGCATCTGGATCGCGACGTGGCCGAGCCCGCCCGCACCGATGACGACGGCCGTCGCACCGCCGTGCAGCTTCGGTAGCGACGCCTTGATCGCGTGGTACGGCGTCAGGCCGGCGTCGGTGAGCGACACCGTCTCGACGGGGTCGAGGTCGCCGATGGGGACGAGGTGGCGGGGATCGTCGACGATCATGTACTCGGCCATCGCCCCGGCGGTGCCGAGCCCGGGCGGGAAGATCCCGAGGTCCTGGGCGCGCGAGCAGTAGTTCTCGAGTCCCTGCGAACAGAACCAGCACACGCCGCAGCCCCACGGTCCGTAGACGACGACGGACGTCCCCACATCGATCGTGTCGACACCGGGCCCCAGTTCCTCGACGACGCCCGCGCCCTCGTGACCGAGGGTCATCGGCAGGGGATACGGGAAGGCGTCCGCGGGCATGCTCATGACGAAGTCGTCCGAGTGGCAGGCGCCGGCCGCCGTCACCTTCAGCAGCACCTGCCCCGGTCCGGGGGTGGGCTTGTCGATCTCGCGCAGTTCGGGTTCGGCTTGCGGTGTCACCATCTGGATAGCCCTCATCGCCCACTCGCTCCTTCGACTCGGTGCGGCAGTTCATGCACTGCCACGCATGTGTCGTACGAGTTCATTGTCGCGTCGTGGCGGTGTGTCAGGGGCGAGTTCTGCCGAGTGCGGCATCCACACGATCGGCGGCCTCGCCCGGCGCTTCGTGCTCCCACACCCGCACGACGGTCCATCCCGCCTCGCGCAGGCGCGCGTCGGTGTCGCGATCACGCGCGACGTTGGCCGCGAGTTTGTCCGCCCACCACTGCGCGTTGTTCTTCGGTGCCGTCGCGTGCTGCGGGCAGCGGTGCCAGAAGCAGCCGTCGACGTACACGGCGACCTTGCGGCGGGGAAAGACGAGGTCGGCGCGCCGCCGGACGCCCCGCACGGGCGCGCGGTCGACGAAGTAGCGGCGCCCACGGCGATGGAGTTCGCGCCGCACCGCGAGTTCCGCGGCGGTGTCCCGGCGCTTCTGCCGCGACAGGCGCAGGCTCGTCGCGGGATCGGTGGGCGGGCGGGACGCGGTCATCGGCTCAGGCCGCGGCCTCCGGGAACCCGCCCATCCGAAGGAGGTGATCCTGCACGTCGTCGAGGAAGCCGGGCGCGAAACGCAGATTCCCCATGCGGGTGCGGCGCAGGAATCCGGCCGTCGCGCGCGCGGACAGCAGGCGTGCGTCGTCGAGGAAGCCGCTGAGGTCCTCGTACGGCTGCTGCACGGGCCACGTCGAGGTGTGGACGCGGTACGCGACGTGGTCGCGGCCCCATGCCGCGCTCGGCCACGGATCGCCGGGGAGCAGCGGTGTCTCGCGGTCGGGGGAGTAGTCGACGGGCGACTCGAGCCGTTCGCCGATCCACGACGCCATGCGCACGCTCACGGCGTTCCCGACGAGCTTCCACCGGTGACCGGCGCGCAGGCCGGCGTCCGTCGTCGCGGGCAGGGTCCAGTCGGGATCGAAGCCCTGGAGCCGTTCGGCGTCGGTGAGCCCGGGCGTCACGATCTCGCCGGACGGCAGATGGACGGCCGGGGGGCTCGCGATTCCCACCGACGACCCGCCCTTGAGCGTGGGAACGGCATTGACGGCCCACCCGAGGCCTCGGGTGCCCTCCGTCCAGTAGAAGCCGCACGGATGCTGCGAGGGGTCGCCCACGCCCCGATCGCCGGCGTCGTCGCCGAACAGGACGGCGCGCGGGTCCTCGGTGCGGGACGCGAGCATGAGGACGCGCTGACGGCGCTGCGGCAGGCCGAACGAGCGGGCGTCGACGACGCGATACGCCCACGCGTAACCGAGGTCCTCGAGCGACCGCGTGATGTGACGCATCGCGGCGCCACGGCCGAGCTGCAGCATGAAGGGGACGTTCTCGATCACGAGCCACCGCGGCCCACGCTTGCGGCGCACGAGCCGGAAGACCTCGTCGACGAGGCCCGACCGCGCGCCCGTGATGCCCGCGGTCCGTCCGGCCTGGGAGAGGTCCTGGCACGGGAAGCCGGCCGCGACGAGTTCGATGTCCGCGGGGAGGGAACGGAGCCGGGTGACGTCGGGGTGCACGGGGACGCCCGGGAACCGCGCTCGCAGCACCGCCTGCGCGCCGGGGTCGATCTCGCACAGCAGTTGCGAGCGCCACCCGAACTCGGAGATGCCGAGCTCGAGTCCGCCGATACCGGCGAACAGGCCCACCATGTTCCCCGTCGTCGTCACCGGCACCCTCTTCCGAATTCACACTTGTGCTCCAGCACGTTACTCGAGGGTCCGGCCGCGTCCGAGCAACGACCCGGCGCAGTGTGTGGTTCGTCCCCCGGTGGAGTCGGCGGGTCCGGCGGCCCGGATGGGCGGGGCCGTGCTACGCCGGGGCTCGCCGTCGCCTACCGTAGAGCGGGTGAGCAGCCCAGCACCCGTTGCCCGGACTTTCCCCACGATCTTCACGTGGCGGTCGCACACGGCACCCCGCATGGAGTCGGTGCGGGTTCAGCTCGCCGGACAGCGCATCAAGGCGTCCGGCCGCATCGTCGGCGCCGACAGCGCCGAGCACCCCGCGTTCAGCGCGTCATACGATCTCGTCACCGACGAGGCCGGCGTCACGCGGCGGCTCTCGATCCGCCTCGCACTCGCGGCGCGCGAGCGGCAGATGTCGATCAGCCGCGACGAAGAGGGCACCTGGATGGTCGAGGACGGCTCGACCCATCAGCGGTCGCGTTTCGACGGCGCGCTCGACGTCGACGTCGTGCTCAGCCCGTTCTTCAACACGCTGCCGATCCGCCGTCTCGGTCTCGCGCAGCAGGCCGAGGACATCGAACTGCCCGTGGTCTACGTGAGCCTGCTCGATCTCCGCGTCGAGGGCGCGACGCTCACGTACAGCAGCGGCGCCGACGGCATCCACGTCCTCTCGCCGGTGTCGAGTTCGACGGTCGCGGTCGACGAGGACGGATTCGTCGTCGACTACCCGGGGCTCGCGGCCCGGATCTGAGACCGCCGCGTCCGATTCCGTCCAGCGCGGGACCTTCGACTCCACGCACCGAGTTGTCCGGACGAGTAGCGTCGAAGGGGTGAGTGACTCGTCGAAATCCAGCTCGAAATCCGGCTCTGCCTCGTCGAACGGCAAACGCGCCTCGAACGGGAAGCAGGCCGACGACTTCGAGATGGCCGATCCGCAGCAGATCGACGTCACGCCCGAGATCGACGAGATCGGCGAACTGCTCCGGAAGAAGGGGCCCAAGCGGTCGGACGACGGCCCCGACGCGCCCTGGCGTCAGGGATACCCGTACGACACGAAGATGAGCCGCCGGCAGTACGAGCGGCGCAAGCGGGCGCTGCAGATCGAACTGCTCAAGTTGCAGGCGTGGGTCAAGGAGAACGGCGAGAAGATCGTGCTGATCTTCGAGGGCCGTGACGCCGCCGGCAAGGGTGGCGCGATCAAGCGGTTCACCGAACACCTCAACCCTCGTGGTGCGCGCGTCGTGGCGCTCGAGAAGCCGACCGAGCGCGAGCAGACGCAGTGGTATTTCCAGCGTTACGTCGGGCATCTGCCGGCGGGCGGCGAGATCGTGCTCATGGACCGGTCCTGGTACAACCGCGCGGGCGTCGAGCGCGTCATGGGCTACTGCACGCCCGCCGAGTACCTGGAGTTCACGCGGTCGGCCCCCGAGTTCGAGCGGATGCTCGTCAACTCGGGCATCCACATCGTGAAGTTCTGGTTCTCCGTCGGCAAGGAGGAGCAGCACGCCCGGTTCCTCGCGCGGAGCACCGATCCCGTGAAGCAGTGGAAGCTCTCGCCGACCGACCTCGCGAGCCTCGACAAGTGGAACGCGTACACGGACGCGAAGGACGCGATGCTGTTCTACACGAACACCCCGCACGCGCCGTGGACGATCGTGAAGTCGAACGACAAGAAGCGGGCGCGGCTCGAAGCGATGAAGTGGGTGCTCAACCGGTTCGACTACACCGGCAAGGACCCGCGCGTCGTCGGCAGGTCGGACTCGCTCATCATCGGTTCGCCGGACACCGTCTACGACGAAGGCGAGCGGCCGATGAACCGCTTCCCCGATCTCTCGGTGTGGCCGAAGGACTCGGTGGGCTGACAGAGCAGGACACCTACAGCGAGGGCCGCCGGGAGATCTCCCGGCGGCCCTCGTCGTGTCGATCGGGGCGGGTCAGTCGCCCGACTGCTCGACCTTCTGCTGCTGTTCCTTGGCGGCGGCCTCGGCGCGAGCCTTCTCGGCTTCGGCCTCCTTGGCGGCGGCGTCGCGCTGGGCCTCGGCCTTCTCCTGCTGGGCCCTGCCCTCGCGAGTCAGATCGTCGCGGCCGGCGACGGCTCCCGCCGCTTCCTTCGCCTTGCCCTTGACGTCTTCGACGACACCCTTCACCGCTTCTGCAGGACCGGAGTTCTCATCGACCATCACACGCTCCCTTCTCGAGTTGTCGCCTTGCCCTCTCAGTGTGGCGTGTCGACGGGGAGCGGTGGGGTGGCGCGGCCGACGACCGGCCGGTTCGTGTGCGTCGTCCGCCGACTGCGCTTGGCGCGGGCCGAGACGGCGCCACCCAGCAGCACCATGCGCATCGTCCGTTCGGCCGCATCGGTGAGGAGCCGTTCGGCCTCGGCGACTGCTTGTTCGAGTGGCATCGGGACCGGGATGATCGAGGCGATCGCGGCGATTCCGACGTCGTGTACGGCTGGGGCGCCACGCCCGAGCGAGCCGGCGATCGCGAGGACGGGAACTCCGCGCTCAGCGCATCGCCGTGCGATCTCGGCGGGCACCTTGCCGCGCGGTGTCTGGAAGTCGATCGACCCTTCGGCGGTGATGGCCAGATCGGCCTTTCCGATCCTGCGATCGAGGTCGATGCCGCACAGGCCGGAGTCGAGCAGGGCGTCGAATCGGGACGACAGGCGCGCGCCGAGCCCCCCGGCGAGGCCCGCACCGAGTCCGCCCGAGGCGCCGCCGACCGATGCGGTACGCAGATCCGGGCCCGGTCCGCGTGCCCGCATCAGGACGTCGGCCCAGGTGTCCAGTGCCGCATCGAGCTGCGACACCTGTTCGGGCGTCGCCCCTTTCTGCGGACCGAACACCCGCGCCACACCCGCGGGACCGCACAGCACGTTGTGAGGATTACCGGCGACGACGACGGTGGTGTCCCGCGCACGGGGATGCAACCGAGACAGATCGAGCCGTGCAGCACGGACGAGCCGGCTGCCGCCGTGCCCGCCGAGCGGCTCGCCCGCCGCGTCGAGGATGCGGGCACCGAGTGCTTCGAGGGCGCCCGCGCCGCCGTCGCACGTGCCCGAGTCGCCGCACCCCACGATGATCGTGTCGACGCCGTCGTCGAGTGCGGCGGCGACGAGTTGGCCCACCCCGTGCGTCGTCGTCGCTCCCGGGTCGCGCCGGTTGCGCGGAACGAGAGAAAGACCAGCGGCAGAGGCCATCTCGACTATCGCGATCGACGATACCGCGCCCCCGAGTCTGCCCCAGTGGGCCGTGACGGGCTCACCGACCGGCCCGGTGACCGTCACCGGATTCAGACGACCGCCGGTCGCCGAGACGAGCGTCGCCGCGGTTCCCTCGCCGCCGTCCGGGACGGGAACGAGATCCACGCGAACTCCGGGAAGTGCCCGCCGCACACCGGCTCCGATCGCCGCGGCGACGGACTCGGCCGACAGGCTCTCCTTGAAGCCGCTGGGGGCGATCAGGACTCGTCGCGGAACTCGGATCGTCACGGTGATTCCTTCGGGATTCGGGGGTGGGTGGGGAGTCGCGTCAGGAGGTGGGCAGGCCGAGCGCAGGCCACACCCAGAGGGTGAAGGCGAGCAGAAGCGCCGCCGACACCGGCGCCAGCGCGGCCGAGTATCGGAGCAGGTCGGCGGGCGCGAAGCCGGGAACGTCCTCGGACCTCGCGAACATCGCGACGGGTTTCGCGGAGCTCGTGAGCGTGTGACAGAAGCCCGCCGCGGCCGTCGAAACGAACACCGCCGTCGCCGGTGGGACGCCGAGTGTCGTCGCCGTCGCGACGATCACCGGGATCAGTACCGCGGAACGGGCCGAGCGCGACTGGATCAGCAGATGCGCAGCGAGCGAGACGAGCACGACCGTCACCAGGAACGCCGCCTGCGCGTGATCGCCGAGCGCTGCGACCGGCGCGAACACGGACTCGGCGAGCCACGCGGTCGCCCCCGACGTCGTGAGCGCGAGCCCGAGAGCGAACGTCGCCGCCATGAACAGCAGCAGTGGCCACGGCACCGCCGCGACGGCGGCGCCGAGGGTCGTGACGCCGAGGCCGGGAGCGGTCGCCGCGAGTGCTCCGGCCAGGGCGACGATCGCCGGGTCGATCCCGTGCCATTCGCCCGTGCACCACGCCAGCACGACGGCGGTGAGCACGATCAGGATGCGGCGTTCGGGATCCGTCCACCGGCGCGGTGACGAGAACGAATCTCCCGGGATGTTCAGTGGCCGAGTGCGATCGGTGCGATCGGTGAAGACCGTCAACGCGATCTCGGCGGCCAGGTGAGACCACACGACCGCGAGCGGAAGACCGAGCACGAGCCACTGCACGTAACCGAATCCGTGTCCGGTTGCCGCGCGCAGGATCTCGCTGGACACCAGGTGTGCGCCCGCGCCGGTGAGGGACGCGACCGCGGACGTGAGGATCACCGACGGCACCGCGACGGCGAGCGCGAGCACGACCCGTGGCCGGTCCGCGAGAACGTGGGCGAGCGCGAGGAACACGGGGAGTGCCAACGCCGCACGCCCCGACGTCGCCGGAATCACGAACGCCGACAGGGTCAGCAGGGCCGTCGTCGCGTGGATCAGGCCGCGTGGTGTGCCCACCCGGGTGACGACCGCCGAGACGAGTCGCGTCGGCAGACCCGTCGTCGTCACCGCTGCAGCGACGACGAATGCGCCGACCAGCAGCCAGACGGCGGATTCGCCGAGTGTCCCCGTGAATTCCGGGACCTCGAGCGGGCCCAGCACGACCAGCGAGATCGCCGCGCCGAGAGCGACGTACGTGTCGTCGAGCGGAGTGAAGATCCACAGCCACACCGCTGCGACGAACACCGCGAGTGCCACGGCGCCGTCCCGGGAGAGCTCACCGCCCGCAGCTGCGGCGACGACCCCGGCGCCGGCGAGCGCCGCGACCACGAGCGACACGACGACATGCCACGCCGGGCGCGTTCGCCCGGCCGGCGACGTGCGTGCGGGCGGGGGACTCGTGCGGAACTCGGTGATCGTCACGTCAGCCGGTATCCCATCCCGCGTACCGTCGCGAGCCGTTCGGCGCCGATCTTGCCGCGTAGCGCCCTGACGTACACGTCGACGACGTTCGACGCGGGATCGAAGTCGTAACCCCACACCCTGCCGAGGATCTGCTCGCGGCTGAGGACCTGATCCGGGTGGCGCAGAAACAGATCGAGCAACGCGAACTCGCGTGCCGTGAGATCGACGCTGCGGTCGCCCACGCGCGCTCGCCGGGTACGCAGATCGAGTTGGAGGTCGCCGCGCGTCAGCCGGTCCGCGGCGCCGGCGGTCGGTTCGTCGGCGAGCCGCAGCCTGACGCGCGCGAGCAGTTCCGCGAACTGGAACGGTTTCGTCATGTAGTCGTTCGCGCCGCCCTCGAGCCCGGCGACGGTGTCGTCGACGCTGTCGCGTGCGGTGAGCACGACGACCGGAGTCGTGACGCCCTCGCCGCGCAGCCGGCGCAGCACGGTGAATCCGTCGACCTTCGGAAGCCCGATGTCGAGCACCACCATGTCGTAGCCGCCGGTGCGAGCGAGCGTGAAGGCCTGCTCGCCGTCCGCGACGTGGTCGGTGGTGTAACCCGCTGCGCGCAGGCCCTTCCCGACGAAGGAGGCGATGTGGACATCGTCCTCGGCGATGAGAATGCGGCTCACATCCGCTCCTTTCGGTCGTCTCCGTCCCGCATCTCGCGGACCGAGACGGGTTCGGTGGGCAGGTCGATTCCGAACGTCGCGCCGTCACCGGGAACGCTGCGCACCCACGCCGCGCCGTGATGTGCGTCGGCGATGGCGCGCACGATCGCCAGTCCGAGTCCGGCACCGGGACGCCGTTCGGTGGTCTCGGCGGCCGTCGCGCCCCGCTGGAATCGCTCGAAGATCGTCGCGGCGTCGTGGGGTGAGACGCCTGGCCCGTCGTCGGACACCCACAGCGAGAGCGACCGCGGCGACGAGCCCCCGTCGACGAACCGCGAGCCGAGCCGGATCGTCGAGCCGTCCGCAGTGTGCTCGACGGCGTTGGCCGCGAGCGCGAGCACGGCCTGGGTGACGCGCTGTGCGTCGATCCACGCCGTGCCCTCGGCGATCTCCATGAGGTGCCAGCGGCGTTCGCCGAGCGGCTGGACCTTCGACTCGATGTCGAGCATCGTCTGCGCGACGTCGACGGGCCGAGGGACGACGAAGTCGGGCTGCTCGGCCTTCGCCAGCATGAGCAGGTCGGCGACGATGCGCCCCATCCGGGCGAGTTCGGAGTCGACGAGGGCGAGCGTTCGGCCGCGCTCCTCCGGGTCGTCCGGTAGGAGTTCGAGGTGTCCACGCACCACCGTGATCGGGGTGCGCAACTCGTGACCCGCGTCGTCGACGAACTGTCGTTGCGTCGTGTACGCGGCTTCGAGGCGGTCGAGCATCGCGTTGAACGTCTCGGCGAGTTCGGCGATGTCGTCGTGACCTGCGACGGGGACGCGGGCAGTGAGGTCGCTCTCGCTGATGTCGGCGGCGACGGCCCGCACCGTGCGGACAGGGTGCAGTATGCGACCGGCGACCAGATACGCGACGCCCGCCGTCAGCACGAGACCGAGCAGCGAGACGATCGTGATGGTGCGCATCGTTCGGTCGACGGCCGCGCGGCCCGTGTCGACGAACGCGCCGACGACGAACGAACCCGCGCCGGCCGTGCTGTCGACGTCGACCCGCCCCCATCGCAGTTCGCCCGCCGGTGTGTCGACGATGCCGGCCGTCTCGGGTGTCGCGAGCAGAGTCGTGAAGAACGACGGGCCCACCTCGGCGGGGAACTGGCCTCGCACGGTGTCGAGGACCGCGCCGTCCGCGACGCCGACCATGACCTCGCCGTCGGCGGGCGACTGCCGCAGCAGATACACGTCGAGCAGGCGTGCGATCGACGTGAACGGCCGCGTCGTCGCGGGATCGACACCCTCGGCCGCGAAGGTACGGAACTCGTCCGCCTCCTGTGCGAGGTCGGAGTTGGCGCGTGTCTCGACGTCGCGCAGCAACAGCGTTCCGGCGGTGACGAGCACGACCGACAGGAGCGCGAGCGTGGTCACCATGATCCACGCCGTGATCTTCCAGCGTGCCGACAGCGGCGGCACCGCCCGCCTCACCCGCCCGCGCTCGGGCCGCGGGTCGCGGGTGGGCGTCGCCAACCGAGCGGTGGGCGGGTCGTCGCCACGCGAGTCAGTCATCGTCGTGGTCGTCCCAGTCGTCGCCGTGGTCGCCGTGGTCGTCGAGGTCGTCGTGTGGGTCGAGGTCGTCGAGGTCGTCGTCACCGGGTGCCGGGGGATGGACCGGGCCCGGCGCCGGTGGCGGCGCCGGCTCGCTCGGCGCGGGCGTCGGTGCGTCGGGGGAGTCGCGTGGGGCGGTCCCCTGCGGGGACGGATTCACGCTCACCGAGACGGGTGCCGGGTCGAGCGACGGCTCGGGTGAGCGTGTGACCAGGAAGCTGGCGAGTACGACGACGACGGCGCCGATCACGACGGCGAGGGCGGCGAGCGAACGGGATCCGGACATGCACGTCACTATGCCGACCGGCGATGACGGCGCGATGAGGTCTACATGAAGGAATCTTCATCCGGTCGGTGCAGCCGCCCGCCGCGTCGTCCGGCGTCCCGCATGCGTTCGGTCCAGCCGTCGCTGCCGGGCACGATGCCCTCGACAACGGTGTGGGTGCGCTCGTCGTAGCGCGTGCGTGCCGTGTGTCCGGCCGAGACGAGCGGGGCTGTCGACGACTCCTGGGCGAGGGTGTTCCGTGCATCGCGCAGCAGCGTCAGTGCGTCGTCGAGCGCGACGAGCAGGGCGTCGCGGTTTCCCTCGCACATCGCGTTCACCAGTCCGGGCGCCGTCGCGGCCACGCGCGTGCCGTCACGGAACGATCCGGCGGCGAGCCCGAGCGCGAGCGGCCCGCCCGCGTCCGCGGTGACGGCGAGCGCTTCGGCGAGCAGATGCGGCAGGTGCGAGATGCGGGCGACGGCGTTGTCGTGCTCGACGGCGGCGGCGGGGACGACGACCGAGCCGCAGTCGAAGGCGAGGGCCGCGACCTGGGTCCAGACGTCGGGGTCGGAGTCGTCCTCGGTGCCCACGACCCATACGGCGTCGCGGAAGAGTTCGGGGAAGCCCGCACCCCAGCCGGATTCGGACGTTCCGGCCATCGGATGGCCGCCGACGTAACGGCCGGTGAGGCCGTGCTCTCGGGCGGCGGCGAGGACGGCGGTCTTGACGCTGACGACGTCGGTCACGGTCGCGTTCGGGGCGTGCTCGGCGATCGCCGCGAAGGCCTCGTCGACGGCAGGAGCGGGCACCGCGACGACGACGATCGCGCGCTCGCGATCGGCTCTGCGCAGGGCGTCGGCGAGGTCGGTCCCGGCGTCGTATCCGTCGGCGACGGCGGCGTCGGCGGTCGCAGCGGAACGGGCGTGGCCCCAGGCGGTTCGTCCTGCGGCGCCGACGGCGCGCAGCAGTGAGCCGCCGATCAATCCGAGTCCCAGGACGCACACCGGCGGCCGGGGATCGTGCGGGGACGGCAGGCCTGACGCTGTGCTCGACACGATCACAGGTTGGCACAATCACGCCGGGACTTCATATCGCGGTGGCCGGAGCGCTACGGTTGCGCCCATGGGTGCACAGAGCACGGGTCGCGACGGCGGAGACGGGCGCGGCAGCGCTGCGTCGGGTGCCGGCAGCGCCTCGTGGGATTCCTCGGACGACCTCGAGGGATTCGGAGTAGCAGTGGTTCTCGAGGAGAGCCGTTGGAAGGTCGTGGCGCTCGCCTCGCGCGCGCTCGTCTCGCTCACCGACGCCGAACGCGAACTGCGCGAGATGCGTAGCGAAGGCGCGTATTTCGGGCTCCTCAACGTCGACGACGAGTTCCTGATCGTCGCGCGTCCCGCACCGGCGGGGACGCGCCTTCTTCTGTCGGATGCCACCGCCGCACTCGACTACGACATCGCAGCGGACGTCCTCGAGCGTCTCAACATCGATCTGCCCGACCTCGACCCCGACGAGATCGACGACGTCGAGCCGTGGGAAGAGGGCGACGGCGCGATCCTCGCGGATCTCGGGATGCAGGAGCCGGTCCTCGCCGTCATCGTCGGCGATTCGAGCCTGTACCCGGACGAGCAGATCACGCAGATCGCGCAGACGCTCGGCTTCGGGTCGCAGCTGACCGCGGTGCTCGAGCGCTCGCGGTGATCGCACTCCCGTGAGCGTCACCGACGACGAACGCATGGTCCGTGCTGCGCTCGCGGCGGCGGAGGAGGCGGACGCCGCCGACGTTCCGGTGGGTGCCGTCGTCTTCGACGCGGACGGCGGCGTCCTCGCGAGTGCGGCCAACGCGCGCGAGCGGCTAGGGGACCCGACCGCGCACGCCGAGATCCTCGCCCTGCGCGCCGCGGCCCGGGCCCACGGCGACGGCTGGCGGCTCGGCGGCACGACGCTCGCCGTCACCCTCGAACCGTGCACGATGTGTGCGGGAGCGATCGTGCTGGCGCGCGTCGAGCGCGTCGTGTTCGGGGCGTGGGAGCCCAAGACCGGCGCCGTCGGGTCGCTGTGGGACGTCGTGCGCGACCGCCGGCTGACGCATCGTCCGAAAGTTCGTGGCGGAATTCTCGAAGACGAATGTGCAGGTAGGCTCGCGGATTTCTTCGCCAAACATCGGTTCGAGTGACCTTCGTCACCGCAGAGCCTGGCCGACGTGCGGGATTCGTGCTTGTGTGGAGTGGAGGGTCCGATATCACGGACCACGTCACACGAACCACGAGGAGGACTCATGGGTATCGGAGACAAGGCGGAGAACAAGGCCGACGACCTCGGCGGCAAGGCGAAAGAAGCCGTCGGCTCGGCGACCGACGACAAAGACCTCGAGAACGAGGGCAAGGGCGATCAGGTCAAGTCGTCCGTGAAGGACGCCGGCGAGAAGATCAAGGACGCCGCGAAGGACATCAAGGACAAGCTGTCCTGATTCCCTGCATCTGGCGCTGACCAGGCGATTTAGTGCTCCAGCGGCCGTCATGTACATTTGTTGGCGGTGGCGTGTCCGAGCGGCCTAAGGAGCACGCCTCGAAAGCGTGTGACGGGTAACCCCCGTCCGAGGGTTCAAATCCCTCCGCCACCGCCACGAAGTCCCCCACCCGTTCGGGTGGGGGACTTCTTCGTGTGTGGGCATTTCCGTCGATGTCCGGACGTGTCGGACCCTCCTGCGGCGCCGTCCTCGCCGCTTCGGTGTGGGGCGGGTACGTCGCGACGATCGCGGTGTGTACGGGACCTACCGACCGGCATCGCTCGACCGAGGGCACCACCCACACGCGTGCTGCAGCACCGCCGGGTGCGAGGATGTCCCGGCGGCGGAAGGGTCCGTCCGCGTCGGGGACGCGGGATGCGTCCGCTCGAAGGGGGAGAGATGAACATTCGATCGACCGGCCGTGTCCGGGTTCTCGCGTTCGCTGCGACGACGGCGGCAGCACTGGTGCTGTCCGGCTGCTCGAGCGACGGCGCGACCGAGGCCGGGGCCGATCCCGCGGCGAGCAGCGAGTTCCAGGACGCGTCGTCGCCACGCGAGAAGCTGCTCGCGGCGATGAAGGTGACGAACTCGCTCGATCCCGTCCGGCTCGACACCGAGGCCAACGGCGCGCACATCACGGGCCAGATCTCGCGCGAAGAGGGCGTGCAGTACATGCGCACGGGCGTTCCGGGCGCCGGCGAGCAGGAGACGCTGGTCATCGGCGACGACACGCTCATGCGCTACTCCGATGTGCCCGAAGGCTTCCCGTTCACCTCGGGCACCTGGTACCGCGTCGACGCGAACAGCCCGCTGGGTATGCAGTCGGCACAGCTCGCGGCCGCATCGGCCGACCCCTACGCCTCGCATGCGGCGGTCGAGGACGCGCTCGTCGACGTCACCGAGACGGGCACCGAGACGATCCACGGCGTGGAGACGACGCACTACGTCGCGACCCTCGACCTCGACGCCTACGTCGCAGCGTCGCTGCAGGCCCTGGGATCGGAGGTCGATCCCGCGCAGATCGAGCAGATGAAGGCGCTCATGTCGCCCGGGGCGAGTTCTGGGTCGACGGCGACGGCCGCGTCGTCCAGCAGGTCATGCAGGGCACCACGCTCACGATGAGCGGCCACGGCGAACCGCTCGACGTCCCGGACGTCGACCCCGCGACCGCGGAGCTCATGCCTCTGCAGTGATCGCCGCGCCCGGCGTCACGGGCGGGGCACGAACGCGAACCACATGTCGTCGCCGGGATACTCGGCGTCCTTGTACTCGAGCGCGAGCCGCCGATCGTCGAAGATGTCGAACCACTGATCCCACGTGAGATGTTCGATGTCGGCGCTCGGCGGCCCGCCCGCGAAGTCGACGCGCAGCACGCCCCCGGGGCCGTCGGACTCGGTGGCGGGCACGCGCGCGGGGAATCCGTCGTGACCGTCGACCCACCGCCGGATGACGTCGTGATCGCTCGTGGTGGTCGTGTCGTCGCTCATCGCAGCTCCCGTCGTTCGTCCGCCACAGCGGACCGGTCGATTCCGGACAACCCGGCCTGCTCGTGGAACTAGCCTGGCACCCATGAGGTGGCTGTGGTGGCCGATCGCACTCGCCGCGCTCGCCGTCGTCGTCGCCGTGATCGGGCCGTGGGCGTATTCGCGCTTCGTCGTGGGTGAGACGGGGGCCGCGGCGTCCTTCGAGGTGGGCGGCAACACCGGGGCGCCGCAACCCGGCCGCTGGGTGGTGGTGACGGGCGCGGGCGGCCCGCAGACCCAGGTCGGCTACACCGCGCGGGTGCGCGGTCCGGGTGCACCCGAAGCGCCCGTCAGCGGGTCCACCGGCTACGTCTCGGGGTCGGTGATCCTGGCCGGCGACTTCGTCATGCAGTCCGACATCGCCGTCGACGTCACGACGGTGACGAGCGATTCGGAGCAGCGCGACAACATCTTTCGGACGTTGCTCGCGGCCGACGCCGATCCCGTCGTGCGGTTCGTCTCGACGGAGCCGATCGACATCGGCTCGGTTCCGCTCGACGGCAGGCCGGGAACAGTCACGGCGGCAGGCGAACTGATCGTCGCGGGGCAGCCGCATCCGGTGCGGTTCGACATGCAGGTGTTGCGCCCCGGCGCCCAGCTCGTCGTGGCGGGTTCGGTGCCGGTGCGCTGGAGCAGCTTCCTCGGTGCCCCGCTCGCCAGCGGCGAGCGCAGCGTCGAGGACGCGGGCACGATCGACGTGCGGCTGACGTTCGCACGCGGCTGATCGTAGGTATTGCCGTATTTCCGGTCGAAATGATAGGGATTGTCGCGTGCACATCACCGCGCGAGGCGACTACGCGCTGCGCGCGCTCGCCGAACTCGCCGCCGCGGCCCCCGCGCCGGTCAAGGCCGAGCGGCTGGCCGCCGCACAGGCGATTCCCCACAAGTTCCTCGAGTCCGTGCTCGCCGACCTGCGGCGCGGCGGACTCGTGCTCAGCAGGCGCGGGCCCGACGGCGGGTACTGGCCCGCGCGGCCTGCCGAGGAGATTTCCGTCGCGGATGTCGTCAGGGCCGTCGAGGGTCCGCTGGCGTCGGTACGCGGCGAGCGGCCCGAGGACGTCCGCTATCCGGGTGCGGCGGCGTCGCTCGTCGACGTGTGGATCGCGGCGCGCGTGAATCTGCGGGCGGTGCTCGAGAACATCACGATCGCGGACGTCGCGACGGGGGAGCTGCCCGCGTTCGTGGGGGATCTGGCGTCCGATCCCGGCGCGTGGCATCGTCGCGCCGATCACGTCGGGTGAAGTGGGTCACCACGGCGCCACAGGGTGACCCAACGCATAAAACTGCATGACTATGCAAAGTTTCCGGGTACTGCAAAATGTGTACCCTCGGACGAGTGACCGCAGAAGCCGACCTCCCCGCGACGGGAGAACACGCCGGGCTTCGTGACCGCAAGAAGGCCGCGACGCGCACCGCGCTCGCGAACGCCGCGGTGCGCCTCGTGCGCGCCTCGGGAATCGAGGCCGTCACAGCCGAGATGATCGCAGCGGAAGCCGGCGTGTCGACGCGGACCTTCCACAACTACTTCTCCAGCAAGGAAGAAGCGGTCCTGCACTACTTCGAGAACTACGTCCGCGACTGGGTCGACGAGTTCCGAGCCCGGCCCGCCGACGAACCGATCTGGGACTCGATCGAGGCCGTCGTCGTCGACGTCGTCACCGATCCCGATCGCCCGCTCGAGGAGACCGTCGAGATGCTCGGGATGTGCGAGTTCAATCCGACCCTGCTCGCCAAGCAGGTCGAGACGAACTCGCGGGTCTCGCGCATGCTCGGCGAGGTCATCGCCGAGCGCACGGGAACGAACCCCGACACCGACCTCTACCCGACTCTCGTCCACACCGCGGTGGGTGGCGCGTGCAAGTCCGCGCTCGACCTGTGGATGAGCGGCCGCTCGACGGCGAGCGGCCCCGAAGAGCTCGTCCGCGACGCTCTCCGCCAGATCCGATCGGGACTCCCGGAGCCCTGATCGCCGCGGTCGCCGGCACGGCCGGGGCCCGCCCAGACCCACCCACTCACCGACATCAGGAGCTTTCGGCATGGCCACCTATCTGTACCGGATCGGCCGATTCGCCTATCGGCGAAAAGGCGTGGTCCTCAGCGCGTGGCTCGCGCTGCTGGTGCTCGTCGGAGTCGCCGCCGCGACCCTGTCGGGTCCGACGAAGGACTCGTTCGAGATTCCCGGCACGCCCGCGCAGCAGACGCAGGACCTCATGGCCGAGCGGTTCCCGCAGGCTGCGGGCAGCGACCCGATGAACGCGCTGTCTGCGCGCTACGTCTTCGCCGCCCCCGAGGGGCAGACGTTGGACACGCCCGAGAACGTCGCGGCGATGAACGCGGTGCTCGACGAGATCCGCGGAATCTCGCTGCTCCCCGACGCCGCCCGCGGCGAACCGTCGCCCGAGAACCCGGCCGCGCTGGTCGATCCCGTCGTCGCCGACCAGCAGATGCGGATGATGGCCGAGGCCACCGCGCAGGAACAGGGCATGCCGGTCGAGGCCGCGCTCGCGAACGCGCAGGCGCTCTCGCCGCTCAGCGAGGACAGGACCGTCGGCTACGTCGAGGTCGCCCTCGACGGCGAGTGGGCCGATCTCACCCCCGAGATCAAGCAGGAGATCACCGATGCGGCCGAACCCGGCCGTGACGCCGGACTCGACGTCCAGGTCGGTGGCTCGGCGGCGCAGGACACCGAGATGCCGGGCGGAACCGCCGAGCTGATCGGCATCGGCATCGCCGCGATCGTCCTCGTCATCATGTTCGGTTCGCTCGTCGCGGCCGGTCTGCCGCTGATCACCGCGATCATCGGTATCGGCATCAGCAGCCTCGCCATCACGACCGCGACCGGCTTCACCGAGCTCAGCTCGATGACTCCGACGCTCGCGATCATGATCGGTCTCGCCGTCGCGATCGACTACTCGCTCTTCATCCTCTCGCGCTACCGGCACGAACTGAGCGTGGGAACCGACCGCGCGGAGGCGGCCGGGCGTGCCGTCGGCACTGCGGGTTCGGCCGTCGTGTTCGCCGGCCTGACGGTCATCATCGCGCTCACCGCGCTGTCGGTGGTCGGCATTCCGTTCCTCACCGCGATGGGCCTCGCCGCTGCGTTCGCGGTGTTCATCGCCGTGCTCATCGCGCTCACGCTGCTGCCGGGCATCCTCGGCCTGTTCGGTGCCAAGGCGTTCGCCGGCAAGGTCCCGTTCCTGTCGGGCCGCGACCCCGACGCCGACGACGCGAAGCCCGGCTTCTCGTCCCGTTACATCGCGGCAGTCGTCAAGCGGCCGATCGTGCCGCTGATCGCCGGCGTGCTGCTGCTCGCGATCGTCGCGCTGCCCGCGACCGGGCTGCGGCTCGCGCTGCCCACCGAGGCCACTGCCGACCCCGCGACGTCGTCGCGGCAGGCGTACGACCTCATGAGCGAGGGTTTCGGCCCCGGCAAGAACGGCCCGCTGCTCGTCGTCGTCGACGCGCAGGACGCGTCGGTGCCCGAGCAGGAGGCGTTCGGCGCGGTCGTGTCGAGCATCTCGGCCGAGGACGACGTCGTCAACGCGCAGATCGTCGGCGTCAACGAGGCCGGTGACACCGCGCAGATCCTGGTGACACCCGCGAGCGGGCCGAGCGATCAGGAGACGATGACGCTCGTCGACACGATCCGTGGTCACGAGTCGGCGTTGCACGACGAGATCGGGGTGAACTACGGCGTCACGGGCCAGACGGCGATGGAACTCGACGTCTCGGACACGCTGCAGGGGGCGCTCGCGCCGTACCTCGCGGTGGTCGTCGGGCTCGCGTTCATCCTGCTGATGCTCGTCTTCCGCTCGATCCTGGTGCCACTGACGGCGACGCTCGGCTTCCTGCTCAGCGTGCTCGCGACGTTCGGTGCGACGGTCGCGGTGTTCCAGGAAGGCAGGGGCGGGCTGATCTCCAACCCGCAGCCGATCGTGAGCTTCATGCCGATCTTCCTCATCGGTGTGGTGTTCGGTCTCGCGATGGACTACCAGGTCTTCCTCGTCACCCGCATGCGGGAGGAGTACGTCCACGGCGCGGCCCCGAACGACGCCGTCCGGACCGGCTTCGCCCACGGGGCCCGGGTCGTGACGGCCGCCGCGGTCATCATGATCTCGGTGTTCGCGGCGTTCATGTTCGAGGACAACGCCCTCATCAAGTCGATGGGCTTCGCCCTCGCCGCCGCGGTGTTCTTCGACGCCTTCATCGTCCGGATGATCATCATCCCGTCGGTCATGTCGTTCCTCGGCGACAAGGCGTGGTGGCTGCCGAAGTGGCTCGACAAGATCCTGCCGAACGTCGACGTCGAGGGCGAGAAACTGCGTCGCCACCTCGACGCGACACGGGAGGAGTCCGAGCCCGCGCGCAGCTGACGCGGGCGAGGAGAAACTCGTCGATCCGGGGCCCCGCGAACGGGTAGCGTCGTCGCAATGACGGTGCGTTCGCGGGGCCCCGCGTGTTGATCCCACTGCTGACCCGGTTCCTTCGCGGGTACCGCCGGAACTGCTGGCGGTGCTCGCCTTCCAGTTCGTCGCGACGGGCGCCGCGCTGTATCTGCCCAGCCTCAATGCCGATCTCATCGACGACGGCGTCACGCAGGGAGACATCGGCTACATCGCGTCGACGGGCGGCGTGATGCTCGCCGTGACCGTCGTGCAGGTCCTGTGTTCCGTCGGCTCGGTGTACTTCGGCGCCCGCGCGGCGATGGGCTTCGGCCGTGACGTGCGCGGCGCGATCGTCGCGCGCGTCGGATCGTTCTCGGCCCGCGAGATGGGGACGTTCGGTGCGCCGTCGCTGATCACCCGCAGCACCAACGACGTGCAGCAGGTGCAGATGCTCGTCGTCATGAGCTGCCCAATCCTCGTCATGGCGCCGATCATGTGCATCGGCGGCATCGTGATGGCGGTGCGGCTCGACGGCGGTCTCGCGCTCGTGCTGGCCGTGACGGTGCCCGTGCTGGCCGCCGTGATGACGGTCGTGATCGCCAAGATGATTCCGGCGTTCCGGCAGATGCAGACGCGGATCGACGCCGTCAACCGCATCCTGCGCGAGCAGATCACGGGTATCCGCGTCGTGCGCGCGTTCGTGCGGGAGGGATTCGAGGAGAGCCGGTTCGCGGACGCGAACGAGCGGCTCACCGACACCGCGCTGCGCGTCGGGCGGCTCATGGCGCTGATGTTCCCGTCGGTGATGCTCATCGCGAACGTCACGAGTGTCGCGGTCATCTGGTTCGGCGGTCATCGCATCGAGTCGGGGGACATGCAGGTCGGTGCGCTCACCGCGATGCTCGCGTACATCATGCAGATCCTGATGTCGGTCATGATGGCGTCGTTCATCGCGATGATGGCGCCGCGTGCGGCGGTGTGCGCCGACCGCATCGGCGAGGTCCTCGGCACCGAGCCGACGGTGCGGGCGCCGAGCGATCCGGTGACCGCCCTGCGCGAGCCGGGCGTCGTGGAGTTCCGGGCGGCCGAGTTCACCTTCCCCGGCGCGGACGATCCCGTGCTGCGCGACATCACCTTTCGCGCGCAGCCGGGCGAGACGACCGCCATCATCGGCGGCACCGGCTCGGGCAAGAGCACGCTGCTCTCGCTCGTCCCGCGGCTCATGGACGTCACCGGCGGAACCGCCCTGGTCGGCGGTGTGGACGTCCGGCAACTCGACCTCGACGTGCTGCGGTCGGGCATCGGCTTCGTCCCGCAGCGGCCGTACCTGTTCAGCGGCACCGTCGCCTCCAACCTCCGGTACGGCGCGCCCGACGCGACGGACGAGGAGCTGTGGCACGCGTTGCGCGTCGCGCAGGCGGCCGACTTCGTCGCGAAGATGCCGAACGGCCTGGAGAGCCCGATCGCGCAGGGCGGCACGACCGTCTCGGGCGGTCAGCGGCAGCGGCTCGCGATCGCCCGCGCGCTCGTCCGCCGTCCCGACGTGTACCTGTTCGACGACTCGTTCTCGGCGCTCGACCTCGAGACCGACGCGCGGCTGCGGGCGGCGCTCGCTCCGGAGACACTCACCGCGACGGTGATCGTCGTCGCGCAGCGTGTCTCGACGATCATCGACGCCGATCGGATCGTCGTGCTCGAGGACGGCGCGATCGTCGGGCTCGGCACGCACAGCGAACTGCTGGAGACGTGTCACGAGTACGCCGAGATCGTCGAATCGCAGCGCGCCGTGCAGGAGGCGTCGTGACTCGCCCGGGCCCGGCCGCGCGGCCGGCGGGTGCGCCGCCAGCGGAGAAGGCGAAGGCGCTGTGGCCGTCGACGAAGCGGATCCTCGGACGGCTGCGGCCGCACCGGATGCTCGTCACGGTCGTCCTCGTGGCGTCGGCGGTGTCGGTCGCGTTCATGGCCGTCGCACCCCGCATCCTGGGGCACGGCACCAACATCATCTTCGACGGCGTCGTCGGCTCGATGCTCCCCGCGGGCACGACGAAGGAACAGGCCGTCGACGGGTTGCGGGCGAGTGGGCAGGGTCAGCTCGCCGACATGGTCTCGGGCATGGACGTCACGCCCGGCGCGGGCATCGACTTCACGGAACTCGGCACCGTCCTGCTCGGCGTGCTCGCGCTCTACGTCGCGTCGAGCGTGTTCGCGTGGTGCTCGGCGTACGTCCTCAACATCGTGGTGCAGTCGGTGATCCGCCGGCTGCGCGCCGAGGTCGAACGCAAGGTGCACCGGTTGCCGTTGCGCTACTTCGATTCCCATTCGCGGGGCGATCTGCTGAGCCGCGTCACCAACGACATCGACAATCTGTCGCAGGCGATGCAGCAGACGATGAGCCAGCTGATCCAGTCGGTGCTCACCGTCGTCGGCATCCTCGCGATGATGCTCGTGATCTCGCCGCTGCTCGCGATGATCGCCGTCCTCACGATCCCGGTGTCGGTCGTCGTGACGGCACTCATCGCGCGGCGGTCGCGGCGGCACTTCACCGATCAGTGGCGGTCGACGGGCGTCGTCGGCGGGCAGGTCGAGGAGGCGTTCACGGGACACGAACTCGTGACGGTCTTCGGCCGGACGGACGAGGTGCAGTCGCGGTTCGACGACGAGAACGAGCGGCTCTACCAGGCGAGTTACCGCGCGCAGTTCGTGTCGGGGCTCGTGATGCCGGCGGTGATGTTCCTCGGCAATCTCAACTACGTCGCCGTCGCCGTCATCGGCGGTGTGCGCGTCGCGTCGGGCACGATGACGCTCGGCGACGTCCAGGCGTTCATCCAGTACTCACGGCAGTTCACACAGCCGCTCTCGCAGATCGGGTCGATGGTCAACCTGCTGCAGTCGGGTGTCGCGTCCGCCGAGCGCGTGTTCGAGGTGCTCGACGAGGAGGAGGAGATCCCCGATCCGTCGACCGCGAAGAGTCCCGAGACGCGCTGCGGGCGCGTGGTGTTCGAGGACGTCACCTTCCGGTACGACCCCGACGTGCCGCTGATCGAGGACCTCTCGCTCGTCGCCGAGCCCGGGCAGATGGTCGCGATCGTCGGGCCGACGGGCGCGGGCAAGACGACCCTCGTGAACCTCGTTCTCCGCTTCTACGAACTGGATTCGGGGCGCATCACGCTCGACGGCGTCGACATCGGCGACATGACCCGCGACGATCTGCGGTCGCGGATCGGGATGGTGCTGCAGGACGCGTGGCTGTTCGGCGGCACGATCCGCGACAACATCGCGTACGGCAATCCCGATGCGACGGAAGAGGAGATCCACGAGGCAGCGCGCGTGAGCTTCGTCGACAGGTTCGCGCATTCGCTGCCCGACGGGTACGACACCGTCCTGGACGAGGACGGCGGCAACATCAGTGCGGGCGAGAAGCAGCTCGTGACCATCGCGAGGGCCTTCCTCGCGAAGCCGTCGCTGCTCATCCTGGACGAGGCGACGAGCTCCGTCGACACGCGGACCGAGCTGCTCGTGCAGCACGCGACGGCGGCGCTGCGCACCGATCGCACGAGTTTCGTCATCGCACACCGACTCTCGACGATCCGCGAGGCCGACCTCATCGTCGTGATGGAGGGCGGGCAGATCGTGGAGAAGGGGACGCACGACGACCTGCTGGCGTCGCACGGCGCGTACTACGACCTCTACAACAGCCAGTTCGTCGGCGCTTCGCGCTCGTGAGTGATCTTTCGGTGTGGGAGCCGGAAATTCACTCACGAGCGGCGTAGCCGCCTCCCCGTGTCGGTGAGGCGGTAGAGGACCTCGCGGCCGTGGCGGGTGCGGTCGACGAGGCCGTTGTCGGCGAGCACTCGCAGGCTCTGCGAGACGGCGCCCGCCGTCACCCCCAGATGCTGCGCGAGCTGCGTCGTCGACGACGGGCTCTCGTCCAGCGCGACCACGATGTGCGCCTTCGCGGCCCCGATGAGCCGTTCGAGCGCTGCCGGCGGGCGCTGGACCTGCCGTTCGCCCAGTTCACCCGCCCCGCGCACGGGATACGAGACCCACGGTGCGGAGGCGAGCGGTGAGGCCCACGTGATCGGTCTGAGGACGAAGGCGCTCGGCGTCAGCACGAGCCCCTCTCCGGTCTCGGCGACGGTCGTCGTACTGTGGCAGGCCGAGTCGAAGGCGACGCCGCCGTCGTCCAGCCACGTCAGCGACGGCGAGATGCCGGCGAGTGCCCGGCCCGCGCCCCCGAGGCCGAGTTCGCGGCCCCGGTGTGTCACGTCGGCTTCGAGGATGCGCAGCAGGACGGGCCAGATCGGGGCGATCGCCGCGTGCCAGTAGCGGTGCAGGGCTTCGGCGATGAGAGTCGCGGCCTTCTCGGGGTCGTCGAGCAGGGTGCGCAGCGTCGGGCCCGGCTCCTCGTCGGACAGCGTGAGCAGATCGCGGACGACGACGTCGGCCGGCGTCGCCGCGATCGTCTCGCATTCGTCGTCGAGCGTCGGCCGGGCGCGACCGGGCAGTGGAGTGATGAAATCGGGAAGGCGGTGGGCAGTCGTCGAGGTGAGGGCGAACAGCGTGTCGACGTCGTACTCGCTGCTGCGGGCACGCGTGTCGCGCAGCCAGCCGGCGAGGTGCGGCAGCGGGCCGCACCCGGTGTCCGTCAGCACCCACAGGCTCAGCGCCGCCTCGTTGACCGGGGAGATCGCGAACCGCGTGCGGGCGAGTTCGTCCACCGACAGCCGGTACGTCAGCGCCATCGCGCACCTCTCGATTGAGCCGTCACCTAACTGATCGTTTCAGAATGACTTTCGTAGTCGCCTCAAACAGATGATGCTGCACGCGAGTTCGAGCAGGCCTTGGTGAAGGTTCGCATGTACCTCGGAACGTGTTCGCAGACGCTTGAATTGGTGGAGCCAGGCGAAGGTTCGCTCGACGACCCAGCGAACTTTCCCGAGACCCGAACCGTGTGCGACACCGCGGCGAGCGATCATCGGAGTGATGCCCTTTCCGCGGAGCAGGTTCCGGTACTTGTCGTAGTCGTATCCTCGGTCGGCGAACAGCCTACGAGGCCTGTTCCTGGGCCTACCGCGACGGCCACGGATGCGGGGGATCGCCTCGACCAGCGGCATCAGTTGGGTGACGTCGTGTCGGTTTCCGCCGGTCAGCGACACTGCCAGGGGTGTTCCGTGTAGGTCGACGATCACATGGTGTTTGCTGCCGGTGCGGGCGCGGTCGACCGGGGACGGACCGGTGTGATCCCCCCTTTGAGGGCTCGCACGTGCGAGCCGTCGATGGCGACGTCGTTCATCTCGAGCAGGTCGGCGGCCCGCAGCTCCGCGAGGAGCGTTTCGTGCAGCCGCGCCCACACCCCGGCCTCGGTCCATTCCCGCAGCCTGCGCCAGCAGGTCACGCCACTGCATCCGATCTTCTCGGCGGGGACGTCACGCCAGGCGACATTGGTGCGCAAAACGAACATGATGCCGGCCAACGCGACTCGGTCGTCGACCGGCTTGCGCCCCGGGTGTCGGTAGCGGCGAGCAGATCTGGGCGGGAGCAGGGGTGCTACCCGCTCCCACAGATCGTCAGGAACAAGATCAACAGGCACCGGCAACACGGTGCCCGAAACCCGCGCAGGGCACCATCTGCCACGCCGAACTCATTCTGAAACGATCAGTAAATGAGTATCGCTGGCCAGTCTAGGTCGGTCTACTGATGCACATGAACGAATATCGCGACTTCAGACACCTCACGGAAGGCGGCGGGATGGCTGCGGCGAACGCCCGGCTCGCCGATCTCCACGACGCCGCGCGGTGCCGCAACGTCGTTCCGCGGCGGTCGTTCTCGGTCCGTTCGCGGATGGCGGCGACGCTGCGGCGGACGGCGAACCGGATCGAGCCGTGTGTCACGCAGCCGTGCGGCTCCGCGGGCCGTGCTGCGTGATCAGCCCGCGTGGTGGTCGTGCCCGTGCACCGCACCCATGACGTGGAGCAGCGAGTGCACGGTCTCGTCGATCAGCCGGTAGCGCATCTCGCGGCCGTCCCGCTCCGCGCTGACCCATTCGTGGTGCCGCAGCAGCCGTAGGGCGTGCGACACGGCGGTGGGTGTCATGTCGACGGTCTCGGCGAGGTCGCCGACCGTGATCGACTCGACGTGGTGCAGGCAGTGCAGGATCCGCAGCCGGCCCCGGTCCGAGAGCAACTCGAAGCGGCGCGCCCACCCGTCGATGTCCGGGCCGGTGAGCGCGCGTGAGGGATCCGGATCGTGCACGCGCCCGATCGTATCTCCCGCCCGGGGATCGGGCGCCACGCGTCGCGGACGGGGGACACGTGTGGTCGAATATCTGAACACCTGATCATATGTTCCGATGACGACACGGGGACCTCGTTGACCATCACCGCTCCACCTGCAGTCGCGCGCGCCGGAGTGCTCCTGCTCGCAGGGGGGCTCGCCGTCGCCGGATGCGCGGCGCCCGACGACGGCGGCAGCGCCTCCACCTCGATCGTCCTCGCCGACGGCTACGAACTCGGGGGATACAACCCCGTCGCAGGTCACGGCGAGGCCGGCAACTCCCGCATCTACGACGGCCTGCTCCGGCTCGCGAGCGCGGGTGAGGCGATGCCCGAGTTCGAGCCCGCCCTCGCCGCGGAGCCTCCGGTGGCCGATCCGTCCGGACAGGTGTGGACGGTCCGGCTGCGCGACGGCGTCTCGTTCACCGACGGCACGCCGTTCGGCGCCGACGACGTCGTCGCGACCTACGAGGCGATCCTCGATCCCGCATCGGCGTCGCCGCTCGCGAGTTCGTTCGAGATGCTCGAGTCCGTCGCCGCACCGAGCGCCGACACCGTCGAGTTCCGGCTGAAGTATCCGTACGCCGCGTGGCCGACGAAGATGCTGCTCGGCATCGCGCCGTCCGAGCGGCTCGCTCCGGGCCCGGCCGAGGCGTCCGCGTTGAACACCGAACCCGTCGGCACCGGCCCGTACCGGCTGACGTCCCTGCGTGCGGATCAAGCCGTGTTCGAGGCGAACCGGGACTACTGGGACGGCGCGCCCGGGGTGGAGACGCTGACCGTCGTCCACGTCCCCGACGACAACGCACGCGCGCAGCGGGTCGCCGCGGGCGAGGTCGACGGCGCGAATCTGCCTCCGCTGCTGGCGGATACGTTCAGCGGGCGCGGTGGCCTCGAGGTCGACGCCAACACCTCGGCCGACTGGCGTGGCATCTCGCTCGCGCCGGACGGGCCCGTGACATCGGACCCCGCGGTACGGACGGCGCTCAATCTCGCCGTCGACCGCGATGCGATGGTCGACGGCATCCTCGCCGGGTACGGCCGCGCGGCCTCGACGCCGATCCCCGACGTCTACGGCGACGCGTACGACCCGAGTGCCGTCTTCGCGCACGATCCGCAGCGGGCACAGCAGATCCTCGACGACGCCGGGTGGCGTGCGGGTGCGGACGGCATGCGCGAGCGCGACGGCATCCCGGCGCGATTCACTGTCATGTACTTCCCCGAGGACACGCTGCGGCGCGATCTCGCGCAGGCGTTCGCGTCCGATGCGCACGAGATCGGGATTCGCGTCGACCTCGATGCCGCCGACCGATCCGTGCTCCCGCAGCGACTGCCCCGCGACGCCGCGATGCTCGGCGGCGGCGATCTGCCGTACGACCCCGACACGCAGGCGTACGCGACGCTGCACTCGTCGTACAACGCGCCGGGGGTCGGCGGCGCCTACGACAACGCCTCGGGGTACGTGAATCCCGAGGTCGACGCCGCGCTCGACGCCGGACGCCGTTCGCTCGACCCCGCCGAACGCGACGCCGCGTATCGCGAGGTGCAGCGCGCCTACGTCACCGATCCCGGGTACGTCATGCTCGTGTTCCTCGACCACACGTACGTACGGACGGCGTCGGACTGGGCCGGAATCGAGCCGATCCTCGAGCCCCACAGCCACGGCGTGGACTGGGGCCCGTGGTGGAATCTGCGGGAGTGGCGGCGTCCGTGACGAGGCTGCGTGAACGCAGCGCCGTGGCCGACGTGCCGCGGCGCGCACGCGACCGGGGTATCGGACGAATGGTGTTGCGCCGCATCGCCTTCGTCGTCCCGCTGCTCGGCGTCGTCTCCGTCGGGCTGTTCGCGCTCGCGTCGCGGTCGCCGTTCGATCCGCTCGCGGGCTACCTCGGCGACCGCTACCTGACGGCGTCCGACGCCGACAAGGCGAGGATCGCAGCCGAACTCGGTGTCGACGACCCGTGGTGGGCGCAGTACGGCCGCTGGATCGGCGGCGTTCTGTCGGGTGATCTCGGCATCTCCCGGTCGTTCGGGATGCCGGTCGTGGACGTCGTGACGCAGCGCCTTCCGTGGACGATGCTGCTCGGGATCACGGGACTCGTCGTCGCGGCAGCGCTCGCACTGGTCCTGGGCGTCATGGCGGGTGTGCGCCCGCGCGGCGCGATCGACCGGATCGTCTCGCCGTTCGCCACGATCGTCGCGTCGACGCCGCCGTTCGTCCTGTCGCTCGTCGCGATCGGCGTCCTCGCACTCGGTCTCGGGTGGCTGCCGACCGGCGGGCTGACGGCACCCGGCGAGGATCCGACACCGGGGGCGGTCGCGCGTCATCTCGTTCTTCCCGCCGCCGTCCTCGCGTTGTCGCAGGTGCCGTGGCTGCTCATGGCGGTACGGCAGTCGGCCAGGGCGGCGATGGCGTCCGACGCCGTGCTGGGCGCCCGCGCGCGGGGGATTCCAGAGCGCACCATCGTGCGCCGCCACGTCGTGCCCACCGCGCTCGCGCCGTTCGTCACCGTGATCGGCCTGCGCCTGCCGGAACTCGTCGTGGGCGCGGCGATCGTCGAAGAGGTCTTCTCGTGGCCGGGCCTCGCGGGTGCCGTCGTGACGTCGGCGCGCGAGCTCGACTTCCCGCTGCTCGCCGTCCTGACGCTCGGGACGACGCTCGTCGTGCTGCTCGGGTCGCTGCTCGCCGACATCGCGTACGTCCGGCTCGATCCGAGGGTGCGGGCCGATGCGTGACCGAAACCCGATGCGTGACCGAAACCCGATGCGTGACCGAACGCTGATCGTCTCCGCCGCGGTCCTGGCGGTGATCGTCGGGTACGCGGTGCTCGTGCCACTCGTCTCGGGTGGGTCGGGCCCGTCCGTGGACTTCGGGTCCGCACGGCTCGCGCCCGGCCCGGACCACTGGTTCGGGACCGACGGTGCGGGCCGGGATCTGTTCGTCCGCACCGCCGAGGGCTTGCGGATCTCGCTGATCGTCGCGGCTGTCTGCGCGCTCGCGTCCACCGTGATCGGAACGCTCGTCGGCGTCGCGTCGGCCGCGCTCGGCGGGACGGTCGACCGGATCGTCATGCGCTGTGTCGACGGGGTCAACGCGTTGCCACACCTGCTGCTCGGCATCGCGATCGTCGCGTTCTATCCCGGGAATCTGCTCGCGATCATCGCGTCGATCGCGCTCACCCACTGGACGCAGGTCGCGCGGATCGCGCGGGCGGAGGTGCTCGCGTTGCGCGACAGCGAGGTCGTGGCGGCGGCGCGGCTCGCGGGCGCGACGCCGTGGCAGATCGTGCGGCTGCACCTCGTCCCCGCGGCGGGTTCGCAGGCCGTCGTCGCCGTCGTGATGCTGCTGCCGCACGCGATCTGGCACGAATCGACGCTGTCGTTCCTCGGCCTCGGCCTGCCGCCGGACCGCCCCTCGCTCGGGACGCTGCTCGACGAGGCGCGCTCGTCACTCCTGCTCGGCGGCTGGTGGACGCTCGCCTTCCCCGCGGGTGCCCTCGTCGTGACGACGCTCGCCGTCGCGGGACTCGGAAGCGCGGCGCGGCGCGTCGTGGCTCCGCTCGAACGGGAACGGATTCCGTCGTGACGTCGCTGAACCTGGAAGGACTGTCCGTCCGTATCGCCACGCATGCCGGGGACGTCCCCGCCGTGAGCGACGTGTCGCTGACCGTCGCGGGCGGCAGCGTACACGCGCTGGTGGGCGAATCGGGCTGCGGCAAATCGGTTCTCGCCCATGCGTGTCTCGGCCTGCTGCCCGCATCGGCGCGGGTCGACGGACGGGTGCACGTCACCGACAGGACGGGCTGTGTCGTGGATCTGCGTGACGACGCGGCCGCGGCCCGTGCGCGCGGTGGCGTCGTCGCCCTCGTGCCGCAGTCGGCGGCGACGCATCTGACTCCGGTGCGCACCGTCGGGAGCCAGATCGCCGAGACCGCCGAGGTGCACGGCAGCGGGCACGCCGTCGCGGGGTTGCTCGCGCGAGTCGGGCTGCCGCCGAACGTGGCCGAGCTGTACCCGCACGAGTTGTCGGGTGGGATGAGCGCGCGTGTCGCGGTCGCGTGCGCGCTCGCGGGCGACCCCGACGTCCTCGTCGCGGACGAGCCGACGGCGAGCCTCGATCCCGCTGCGGCGCAGGCAATGACGGAGTTGCTGGTGGACTGCGCGAGCGGCGGGGCCGCCGTCCTCGTCGTGACGCACGACCTCGCGCGCGTCCACGCCTGGGCAGACGCGATCTCCGTGATGTATGCGGGCCGGATCGTCGAAACCGGGCCTGCTGCAGCAGTTCTGGGCGACCCGTGGCACGACTACACCCGCGCGTTGCTCGCGGCGCTGCCCGCGAACGGGCTGCGTCCGATGCCCGGTTCGCCGCCGGATCTCACCGCGCTCGCGCAGCACGGGATGACCGACGAGTGCGTGTACCACCTGCGCGATCCCGCGACGACGCAGTCGGGCGGGCCGACCGCACTGCGGTGGACCGGGATGCGCGCGGTCCGGACGCGGGTGCTCGCATGACGGGCGAGCTGCGCGCCGACGGCGTCCACGCGGGCTACGACGGCACGCCCGTGCTGCGTGGCGTCGGCGTCGTGGTGCCGCCGGGTGCGACGACGGCGCTGACCGGGGCGTCCGGAAGCGGGAAGACGACTCTCGCACGGGTGCTCACCGGACTGCACTCACCGGCGCGCGGCGTCGTCACGATCGGTGGGCGACCACCGCGGCGCGGCGAGATCGCGATGCTGTTCCAGTCGCCGCGGCGCGGCGTCGACCCGCGCTGGACGCTGGAACGGATCGTCGGCGAGCCGCTGCTGCTGCGCGGTGTGCGGCGGGCGCAGCGGCGCAGGGCCGTGGCCGCAGCGGCCGAGCGTGTCGCGCTGACCCCCGACCTGCTGGCGCGCCGTCCGCACCAGGTGTCCGACGGGCAGCTGCAACGCGCATGCCTGGCGCGCGCCCTCGTCCAGGAGCCGCGCTACCTCGTGTGCGACGAGATGACCTCGATGCTCGACCCCGCGACGACGGCATTCCTCGTCGGCGTGCTGCGCGAGCAGGCCGCGCAGGGGACGGGAGTTCTCGCGATCAGCCACGACCACGACCTCGTCGCGGCCTGGGCCGACACCGTCGTCGATCTCGCGGCCCTGGCCACCACGCCTGCCACCACCACGCCTGCCACCGCCGGGCCTGCCGCCACCTCACCCGACCTGCCCGAATCACCCCTTCCCCGTGGCGCAATGTCACATCGTGCGCGTTCGGGGCACACGAGGTGACACTGCGGCACTAGTGTCCCCGTATGGACGCCGACACTCTGGTCAATGCCGGGCTGGTCCTGCTCTTCGTGCTCATCGGTGGTGTCTTCGCTGGCACCGAGCTCGCGATGGTGTCGCTGCGCGAAGGGCAGATCAAACAGCTGGAGGAGAGCGGCACGCGCGGCCGCAAGCTCGCCGAACTGGCTCGCAACCCGAACCGCTTCCTGTCGGCGGTGCAGATCGGCGTCACGCTCTCCGGATTCTTCTCGGCCGCGTACGGTGCCTCGACGCTCGCGCCCGACTTCGCGCCCTTCCTCGCCGACCTCGGACTGCCGGACGCGACGGCCGACACCGTCGCGTTCATCCTGCTCACCCTCTTCATCGCGTACCTCTCGCTCGTCTTCGGCGAACTCGTCCCCAAGCGCATCGCGATGCAGCGCGCCGTCGGGTTCGCGCGGATCGCGGGACCGCCCCTCGGCGTGTTCGCGAACCTCATGCGGCCCGTGATCTGGCTGCTGTCGGTGTCGACGAACGCCGTCGTCCGGCTGCTCGGCGGCGACCCCGAGGCGAAGACGGAGGAGATGAACGCCGACGAGCTCGCGATGATCGTCGGCGACACCCGCGGCCTCGCGGCGGGCAGCCGCGCGATCCTCACCGACGTGCTCGGCGCGGGCGATCGGTCCATCCGGGAGGTGATGCGTCCGCGTCCGGACGTCACGTTCCTGGAGGCGGCCTGGACGATCGAGAAGGCACGCGACTACGTCCACGAGCTCTCCTACTCGCGTTTCCCCGTCACGGGCGAATCCGTCGACGACGTGATCGGTTTCGCGCACATCCGCGACATCTTCGAGCGGGACGACGCGACCGCGGTGCGCGACGTCGTGCGGCCGATCCACGCTGTGCCGGACACGAACCGGGTCCTCGACACGCTGGGCACGTTGCGCAAGGAACAGCATCACATCGCGCTCGTCCTCGACGAGTACGGCGGTACGGCGGGCATCGTGACGCTCGAGGATCTCGTGGAGGAGATCGTCGGTGAGATCTACGACGAGTACGACTCCGCGATCGAGCCCGAGGACGCGATCGTGCGCAGCGGCGGGACGATCCGCGTGCAGGGCGGGCTGATCCTGCAGGAGTTCTTCCGCGTCACGGGAATCGAGCTGCCGGAGGGCGACTACGAGACCGTCGCAGGTTTCGTCATCGACCGCCTCGGCCGCATCCCCGATGCCGGCGACACCGTGGAGATCCCGGGCTACCGGATGCAGGTTCTCGACGTCACGCGGCGCCGCGTCGACCACGTCGCCATCACGCCGGTCGAGGTCGAGGGCTGACGTTCAGAGGCGTCCGGCGACGGGCGCCTCTTCCGGGACGTTCTCGACGGGAAACAGCTTGCGCACCACTGCCTTACGGATCTCCTCGATCCACAGCACCGACGACGCGACGGCGATCGTGAAGAGCCACTCGTCGGAGGTGAGGGTCGTCGTGTCGAACAGGCTCTGGAAGAAGCCGAGATTGACGACGGCGACGTGCAGCGCCACGACGCCGACGAGCGCGACCCAGATCGTCTGGTTGGTGAAGGTCTGCATCGAGAACACCGACCCACGATCCGACCGAACGTTGAGCAGATTGAACACCTGATAGAAGACGAACGTCGTGAAGGCGAGCGTCGTCGCGAACAGCGGATCGCCGGCGCTCTCCGGGAACAGTTCGTCCGCGAACTCGATGACGAGGATCGTGCCCGTCGCCATGACGATGCCGAAGAACAGGATCCGCAGGATGCGGTTGCGGCTGAGCAGTCGCTCGTCGGGCGGGCGCGGCTTCTGCCGCATCGTGTCCTTCTCGGTCGGGTCGAGACCGAGCGCGAGGGCGGGCGGGCCGTCCATGATGATGTTGACCCACAGGATCTGCAGTGCCGTGAACGGCGCCCCGCCCGCGATCCCGACGACGCCGGCAGTGAGGAAGATGAGTACGAAACCCCACGCCGTCGTGAGCTGGAACTTCACGAACTTGATGATGTTGGCGTAGATTCCGCGTCCTTCACGGACGGCGGCAACGATCGTCGCGAAGTTGTCGTCGGTGAGGATCATCTTCGCGGCGCCCTTGGAGATGTCGGTTCCGGTGATACCCATCGCGATTCCGATGTCGGCCTGCTTGAGGGCGGGCGCGTCGTTGACGCCGTCGCCCGTCATCGCGACGATCTGCCCGTCGGCCTGCAGCGCCTCGACGTAGCGGATCTTGTGTTCGGGGGCAACGCGTGCGAGGACGCCGAACGACTCGGCCCGCGAGGCGAGTTCGGTGTCGCCGACGGCGTCGAGATCGGTGCCGGAGACCGCGTCGCCGCCGATCCCGAGATCCGCTGCGATCGCCGACGCCGTCGTGAGGTGGTCACCGGTGATCATGTGCACCGCGATACCCGCGCCGTGCGCGACGCGAATCGCCTCGCGCGCCTCGGGACGCGGCGGGTCGACGATCCCCACGATCGCGTACACGGTGAGGCTCTCGACCGACTCGAAGAGCCTGTCGGGATCGGTGGGGAGTTCGTCGAGCGTCCGTCCGGCGATCATGAGGGTGCGCAACCCCTCCCGCGCGAGGGCGTCGACGCCGCGCTCGATGCGCGCGCGATCGTCGTCGGTCAGCGGCCGGTCGCCCGACTCGTCGCGGATGCTGGTCGCGCGCGAGAGCAGCACGCCCGACGCGCCTTTCGCGTAGCACCGCACGCCCTCGGTGCCGTCGGGCGCGCGGGTGGCGTGGAAGGTCGCCATGAACTTGTACTCGGAGTCGAACGGCACCTCGGCGAGGCGCGGGCTCGCCGCCCGCGCGCCGGGGACGTCCACCCCGCCCTTCTCGGCGAGCACGACCAGCGCGCCCTCCGTCGGATCGCCCACGAGCGCACCGTCGTCGACCGTCGCGTCGTTGCACAGCGCCATCGCGAGGAACGCGCGCTTCGCGTCGGGAATCGGGCGGTCGTCGTCGGTGAGGAACGACCCGTCCGTCGAGTACCCCTCGCCGGTGACGCGCAGCGAGCGCCCCGCAACGTTCATCCGCCGGACCGTCATCTCGTTGAGCGTCAGGGTTCCGGTCTTGTCGGTCGCGATCTGCGTCGTGCTGCCCAGGGTCTCGACGGCGGAGAGCTGCTTGATGATCGCGCCTTGCTTCGCGAGCCGTGAGGCACCCATCGCGAGGGTGAACGCCACGACCGCCGTCAGCCCCTCCGGGATGGTCGCGACGGCGAGCGAGACGGCCGTGAGCAGCAGCTCGTCCCACGACTGGCCGCGCAGCAGGCCGAGCACGAACACGATGACGACGACGACGAGCGCGACCGTCGTCAGCAGCGTCGCGAGCTGATCGATCCTGCGCTGCAACGGTGTCTTGTCGCCGCCCGCACCGCCGAGCAGCGTCGCGATCGTCCCGATCTGCGTGTTCATGCCGGTGCCGGTGACGATCATCGCGGCACGTCCACGCGTGATCTCGGTGTTCATGAACAGCATGTTGGTACGGTCGCCGACCGGCAGATCCGGGTCGTCGAGTTCGTCGACGCTCTTGTCGACGGGCTGCGATTCGCCCGTGAGCGCCGACTCCGCGACCTGCAGTCGCGCTGCCTCCACGACGCGGCCGTCGGCGGGCACGGCGTCGCCGGCTTCGAGCAGCACGATGTCGCCGGGCACCAGTTCGGTCCGTGCGATCTCGGTGACGGCGCCGTCGCGCCGCACCCGCGAGTGCGCCACCGACATGTCGCGCAGCGCCTGCAGGCTCTCCTCGGCGCGCGTCTCCTGCACGTAGTTGAGGACGGTGTTGATCGTGATGACGGCGAGGATCACGACGGGCGTCTCCCACTCGCGAGAGACGGCGGCCGAGACCACCGCGGCCACCATGAGGACGAGGGTCATCTTGTCGGCGAGCAGCCGGGCGATCTTGCGCCACGCGGGTTCGCGGGCTTCTTCACGCAGCAGGTTCTCGCCGTACTCGTCGCGTCGCCTGGTCACCTCGCTCGCCGGCAGGCCCTGCTGGGGGTCGACACCGAACTCGCCGAGGACGTCGACGGCGCGCTGCGTGTGCCGGGCGGGGGTACTGCCGGTCATGTGCTCTCCTCGGGCCGGGCGGAGCGGGGTGACGGGCGGAGCAGGCGAGCGGGATCAGCCCTCCCAGAGATCCTTCTCGCTCAGACCGGTGTCCTCGAAGGCGTCCGCGAGAGTCGCGTGACGGAAGACGGAGACGACCTTGTCGTCGACGACACGGAACGCGACCGCTGCGGCCGGTGCGGGGTGCTCGTCGCGCCCCCACGTCTCGGTCTCCTCGACGACGACGATGCCGTCGTACTCGTACATCCGGCCGCTCTCGAGATTCAGGCCGCCCTCGGTCGCCCAATCGCGCAGCGTGTCGAGGCCCTGGTAGGCGCCGTCGCGATCGGCGAGAGCGATGTCGGTGGTGGAGAGATCCAGCAGGGTGCCGATGTTGTTGCCGTTGAGGGCGTCCTGCCAGGCCAGCACGGTGGCGACTTCCGAGATACTCATGCCGACAACGCTATCGCGCGCCGGGGAAACGGACAGGTGAAGCGTGGGCCGGATGTGGCGTCGTGAGAAAATGCCCAGGTGACCGACAGTGCCGCCAGCCCCGCCCCAGCCGACCCCTTCTTCACGATCGGCACCAGGCTCGACGACCGCGCCGGGCGCACCGGCACGATCCACACCCCGCACGGCGACATCACGACGCCGTCGTTCGTCGCCGTCGGCACCAAGGCGACCGTCAAGGCGGTGCTGCCCGAGTCGATGCGCGATCTCGGGGCGCAGTCGCTGCTCGCGAACGCGTATCACCTGTACCTGCAGCCGGGACCGGACATCGTCGACGAGGCAGGCGGGCTCGGCCGGTTCATGAACTGGGACGGCCCGACGTTCACCGACAGCGGCGGCTTCCAGGTGATGTCGCTCGGCGTCGGATTCAAGAAGGTCCTCGCGATGGAGGCCGTCGGTGTGCGATCCGACGACGTCATCGCGAAGGGCAAGGAGCGGCTCGCGACGGTCGACGAGGACGGCGTGACGTTCAAGTCGCACCTCGACGGCTCGCGGCACCGCTTCACCCCCGAGGTGTCGATGGGGATCCAGCATCAGCTGGGCGCCGACATCATCTTCGCGTTCGACGAGCTCACGACGCTCATGAACACACGCGAGTACCAGGAGCGCTCCGTCGAGCGGACGCAGGCGTGGGCGGTGCGGTGCATCGCCGAACACGAGAAGCTCACCGCGCAGCGCGCCCACAAGCCCTATCAGGCACTGTTCGGCGTCGTGCAGGGCGCGCAGTACGAGGACCTGCGACGGCAGGCGTGCCGTGGGCTCGAGTCCATCGTCGGCGAGACGGGCCGCGGCTTCGACGGGTACGGCATCGGCGGTGCGCTCGAGAAGCAGAATCTCGGCACGATCGTCGGGTGGTGCACGGACGAGTTGCCCGAGCACAAGCCGCGGCACCTGCTCGGTATCAGCGAGCCCGACGACTTCTTCGTCGCCGTCGAGAACGGCATCGACACGTTCGACTGCGTCAACCCGTCCCGCGTCGCGCGCAACGCCGCGATCTATCACCCGGACGGGCGGTTCAACATCAACACCAGCCGGTTCCGCCGCGACTTCACGCCGATCGACGACGAGTGCGACTGCTACACGTGCCGTCACTACACGCGCGCGTACATCCATCACCTGTTCAAGGCGAAGGAGATGCTCGCGTCGACGCTGTGCACGATCCACAACGAGCGGTTCACGGTGCGGCTCGTCGACGACATCCGCCGGTCGATCGACAGCGGCGACTACGACGCGTTCAAGGACGAGACGCTGGGACGCTTCTACCGCTGAACCACCCTTCGGCGCTGACGGGTCCTCAGTCGCCGGCGGGAACCGAGTAGCTCGGTTCGTGCTTCTTGACGTAGTTGATGACGCGGTAGGTGAGCGGCATGACGACGATCTCGGCGAGTGTCTTCCACAGGAACCCGACGATGACGTAGTTGACGAAGTCCTCCCACGTCGAGATGCCGATCGCTCCTGCCGCGATCGAGCAGAAGATGAGGGTGTCGAAGAACTCGCCCACGATCGTCGATCCGATGAGCCGCGCCCACAGGTGCTTCTCCTTGGTCTTCTCCTTGATGAGTACGAGCACGCCCGCGTTGAGCAACTGCCCGACGAGGTACCCGGCGAGACCCGCGAGCAGCAGTCGCGGATACACGCCGACGACCGCCTCCAGGGATTCCTGGTTCACGTAGAACTCGGCGGGCGGGAGCGCGAGCAGCATCCAGAACGACAGCGCCGCGAGGATCAGGCACGCGAAGCCCGTGTAGATCGCGCGGCGGGCGGCCTTGAAGCCGTAGACCTCGCTGAGGACGTCGCCGATGATGTACGCGAGCGGAAACAGGAAGAAGCCACCGTCGGTGATGAGCGGCAGGATCTGGAGTGGGCCGAACGAGAGCTCCTCGCCCTCGAAGAACGCGACACCCTTGGTCGCGGCGATGTTCGAGATGAGCAGTACGGCCGTGAAGACCGCGACGAAGATCGGATAGTAGCTGCGCCCGACGTGCGCGAACGTCGCGTGATTCTGGTTGCTGCCCTGCGTCGACACGCGTGCAATCCAAGCATCACGCGACGAGGCGGCGCGAATCCGGTGGGATTCGCGCCGCCTCGGGGTGCGTCGGGAGCAGGGCTCAGGCGACGGCGGACACGTAGCGCGCCGTGATGACGCGGTACGCGTAGGTCGACGCGATGAGCGTCAGCGGGACGGTGACGAGCAGGCCGAGTCCGAACGGGATCACGCCGACGAGGTTGATCAGGAACAGCAGCACCGCGAGCCCGAGGACGAAGCCGAAGTTCTGCGAGATCGCCCGCACGCTCGACTTGATGCCCTCGATCGCGTTCTGGTTCTGGTCGATGACGAACTGCAGCGTCCACCAGGTCAGGAAGATGACCACGAATCCCGGGATGATGAACAGGATGAAGCCGATCGTGGTGAGCACGCCGACGAGGATGCTCGCGAGGATCACCGCTCCGATGTTGCTGAACTGGAAGAACGAGCCGAAGGCCGGCTTGTTGCCGTCGACCTCGTGGAGCGCGCCGCGCACCAGGGCCGCCTGGATCAGGATGCCGACGACTGCGGTGACGAGCGAACCGATCAGCGACCACACCGAGAACGCGGCCGCCTCACCGCCGGTGAGCCGCTCGGTGTCGAAGTTCGACGGGAAGATCAAGCCGAGGATCACCTGGATGACGGCGGCGATGAGCAGGATGCCCACCCAGATCATCCAGTTGTCGGCGAACTTCTTCCATCCGTACGAGATCGCGGCGCCGACGGAGAGCTCGGGCCGGCCCATCGGGCCGGACGGGCCGCCGCCGTATTCACCCATCGGTGGCGGCGGCGGATAGCTGCCGGGCGGGTAGTCGCCTTGCGGAGGGTAATCGCCCTGGGGCGGATAGTTCCCAGGAGGCGGATAGTTCCCGGGAGGTGGGTAGCCGCCGGGTGGGGGAGCGTTTCCCGGTGGCGGCGCGTATCCGCCGCCCTGCGGCGGTGGGGGATAGCCACCGGGCGGATCCTGGGGTGGCGGCGGGTAGCCCCCCGGCGGCTGGTCACCCGCACCGGACTGGCGGCCGGACTTCTCCGGCTCGTTCGGATCGAAGCCTCCTGTGGACATCTCGCTCCTTCGCTGACACGTCGTGTGGCGCAGGTCGTACCCGAGACTATGTCCGAAGTGGTACGCCACGGAACATTTTCCCGTGAGCCGTGATCAGGCAGACATATCCACGATCCACGGCTCGCGGGGGAGCGCGGACGGGTCGAACCGCGCGAGCAGGTCGGCGGTGCCGGGATGTTCGCCGTCGCCTGCGAGCCGTAGTGAGCGCGCGAGCATCGCGAGAACGTCGCGCGGCGTCTCGCCGAGGGCCTCCCGGTCGGCGAGGGTGACGGCCCCGTCGCGCTTCGCGAGCCGCTTTCCCTCGGTGTTCAGTACGAGCGGCACGTGCGCGTAGACGGGCTCGTCGATGCCGAGCAGGCTCGCGAGGTACGCCTGCCGCGGCGCGGAGGCGAGCAGGTCGTCGCCGCGCACCACCTGGTCGATGCCCGCGTCGCCGTCGTCGACGACGACCGCGAGGTTGTAGGCGGGGATGCCGTCTCCCCGTCGCAGCACGAGATCGTCGACGGCCCCGGTCCAGGATCCGTGCAGGAGGTCGGTCACCGTGTACTCGGTGACGTCCGCCCGCAGCCGGATCGCGGGGGAGCGCCCGCTCACACGTCGTTCGTCGCGTTCACGCGAGGTGAGATCGCGGCAGGTTCCGGGGTAGGCGCCCGGCGGGGAGTGAGGCGCGGACGCTGCTTCGAGGATCTCGCGCCGCGTGCAGAAGCACTCGTACGTCGCACCGCGCTCGCCCAGCGCGTCGACGACGGCGTCGTAGCGTGCGCGCCGCTTCGACTGCCGGACCGACTCACCGTCGAACCCCAGGCCGAGCGCGGCGAGGTCACGCAGCTGCCGTTCCTCGGCGCCGGGACGGACGCGGTCGAGATCCTCGATGCGCAGCAGGAAGCTGCGCCCGGTGGAGCGGGCGAACAGCCACGCGAGCAGCGCCGTCCGCAGGTTTCCGATGTGCAGGTCGCCCGACGGGCTGGGGGCGAACCGCCCCGCACCGGTCGTCACGGTCAGCTCGCGAGCTCGACCGCGTCGCCCACCTCCACGCGATCACGCAGCGCGAGGTCGACGAACTGCGCGATCGAGCGTTGCAGGTAGGCGGTGGGATACGACTGCCGGTCGGCGAGCGCGCTCGCGGCGAAGCCCTCGGCGGACGCGACGAGCCCCCCGGCGCGGATCTCGGCATCGGGTGCGCCCGCGTCGAGCAGGACGGCCGCGACGGCCGAGCGGATCGCGAACATGCCGCGCGAGCGGATGTCGGCGAGCCCGGGGACCGAGACGGCGCGGACCGCGAACGCGGCACGCACGTGCGCTTCCTTCGACCGGCGCTCGTCCAGCGGGAGCATCTCCGAGAGCATCGCGACGAGGACGTCGTGCGGGCCGCCCGCGGCGATGGACGCGACGTCGGTGACGCGCTCGACGAGCCGTGCCGAGGCCGCCCGCAGGGTGAAGACGAGCATCTCGTCCTTGGTCGAGAAATGGTGCTGAACAGCGCCGATCGACACGCCCGCACGCTTGGCGACCTCGCGCACGCTCGCGTTGTCGAGTCCCGCGTCGGCGGCGACGTCGAACACTGCCTGCGCGAGCAGTTCAGGGTTCGTCGACGAGTACCGGCGCGTTGTCATGCGAAGACCTTATATGTGTATGGACGTGCGTACAGATCTAGGGTCGTCGACCCCTCCAGTGCTGGTGAGCGGTCCGTCGCCGGTCATGCCGCGGGGAGCGGGCTCCGCTCGGCGAGCTCGCGATAGAAGCGGTCGACGTCGGCCTGCGCGTTCCGTCGCATCGCGTCCCGGAGCGCAACGCCGTCGTGTGCGGTCTCCCGCGCGCCGCGTTCGCCGACGGCTCGGGACTCGTCCTGGACGAACCGGCATGCGGGATGTCGCAGCGCCGCGAAGGAGTCGAGCGCCGTGGCGACCGAGGCGGCTCCGCCGAGGACGTCCGCGAGAACGACGGCATCCGTCACTGCCATTGCTCCGCCCTGGCCGAGAAACGGAGTCGACGCGTGCGCCGCGTCGCCGATGAGAACCAGGCGGCCGCGGGACCAGGGCAACGGCGCGAGTACTTCTTCGACGCGGGTGAACAGCACGGACGACTGCGGGCCGAGCTCGTCCAGGAACGTGCGGGCGGGGCCGTCGAACTCGGCGAAGCGCTCGCGCATGAGACCAGGGAGCGCGTCGTTCTCGTAGTGGACGTCGGCGGGCTCGGCGACCGTCCCGAACAGGTACAGCTCGTCGTCCGAGATCGGCATGATGCCCAGCCGCTTGCCGGGCCCCATCATCATCGTCTTGGCGCGAAGCTCGGCCGGACGCTGGTGGATACTGCGCCAGACACCGAGGCCGGTGTAGCGCGGGGAGATGTCACCGCACACGAGGCCGCGTAACTGCGAACGGATTCCGTCCGCCGCGACGACGAGATCGAACGCGCCGGATGTGCCGTCGCCGAAGTCGGCCCGTCCGGATTCGGGGTCGACGGTGATCACCGTCGTGCCCAGCCGCACATCGACGTCGAGCGCGTACGTGCGCTCGGCCAGTGCGCGATGCAGCTCCGATCGCCGGATGCCCACGATGGGCGGTACCTGGCGTCCGTCGGTTCCGCCCGAGGGGTAGACGGTGTCGACGATGTGCGCGCCGGTGTGGTCGGTGTAGACGTTGCACCCGTCGTCGATCGTGAATCCGGACTCGAGCACGTGGGGGAGGACTCCCAGCGCGCCGAGGGCGTCGAGGCCGTTGGAGTACACGAAGATTCCCGAGCTCGTTGCCGTCCAGGGATCGCTGCGTTCGACGAGCATGGTGCGAATGCCCTTGCTGGTCAGTGCGATCGCAGCCGATGCGCCCGCGATCCCGCCGCCGACGACGAGTGCTGTCCGTACGGCCGGTGTCATGGCGATCTCCTCGTCGTGTCGGTGATCCACAAGGTAGTTGATCGCTCAGATATTTGCACGACGACAGCGAGGACGGACGCCGAGCGTCACGCCGCCACCGGTCACGCGACGATCGGTGGCGGTGGACCTGGTGGTTCGACGCCCGGTGGTTCGAAGCGGGGTCGCCCTCGTGGTGTCGGGATGATCGTCCAGTTGCTGTGGTGGATGTGGCGATGGTGCTTGCCGCACAACAACACTGTGTTGTCGAGGTCGGTGGGTCCGCCGTCGGCCCAGTGCGTGATGTGGTGTGCTTCGCACCAGCTCACGGGGGCTGTGCAGGTCGGGAAGGCGCAGCCACGATCCCGGACAGTCAACGCGCGGCGTTGTGCGGGGGTGACCAGGCGGGTGGTGCGGCCCATGTTCAGTGGGACGCCGTGGTCGTCGATCACGATCGGTGTCACGTGTGCGTCGCATGCGACGGCCCGTGCGGTCTCGGGTGTGAGGGTTCCGCCCCACGGCATCCAGGGCAGACCGATGCCGTCGAGTAGGGCGGTGACGGACGCGCTCACCCGTTCGTCACGGCCTTGCGGCTGTGCTTTCAGGTCGCGCTGGTGGATGAGGACGGTGACGTGGGGTTTCTCGGCGGCTTCGTGTCCGTTGTCGCCGGTGTCGAGGTGGCGTCGGCAGATCTCGATGAGTCCGTCCGCGCGGCGTTGCCCGGCGGAGCGGGGATCACGGGTCCCGTCCGCTGCGGGCCGAGGTGCCGACAGCTTCGACAGAGCCGTCGACAGAATCTCACCGGACAGGGCGTCGAGGTCGCCGTGCAGCACGACCCTGCCGTTCAGGGTGTTCGAGACGGTGAGCGTGTTGAGGTCGTCGCGTTCGCGAGTGGTCGGGCCGTCGGTGTCGATGTCGAGGCGCACCCGCAGCGTCTCGATCGCGGTGCGTACCGACTTCGTCGCGGTCTCCGGGCCCGGCACTGCGGCCGCCAGCAGCGCGTCGCGGCATGCGGCGATCACTGCCGCGTGCTCGTCCGGGTCGGTGTCGGCCAGTGCTGCGAGCAGCGACGGCGGCGTGTCGAAGAATCCGCACAGCATGCTTGCGTGTCGCGGCGAGATGCGCTGTTCGGCGACGGCGGCAGCGATCTCGGGCTGCGTCCGTAGGCTCGTTCCCAGCGCTGTGACGTCGCGTGCCTCACCGATCTCGAGCATCGAGTGGGCCGCGAGCCACGACCCCGCATCCCGGTAGCCCGCTGCGGTCGCGAGGCCACGGTCGGCGAGCTCACCCATCAGCGTGATCCGCCGGGCCTGCAACACCTGGATCTGCCGCGACACATCCAGCACCGCGGCGGACAGTGCGGCGTCACCGAGCTGCCACGGCTCCCCGTGTACGGCCCACGTGCCGTGTGCTGTGTGTGAATCCCCCGACCCCATGCGACTAACCTAGTTCGTACACCCGTTCGACACAAGACCCATTTTCCCAGTTGGGGATAGCCGTAGACCTGTGGATGAAACCCGTCGACTTCGCTCTCGTGGCGCGGCAGCGGACCTCGGGACCGGTCGGCCGTCCAACCGGGAAATCTCCCCGCGTTCGTGACAACCTCGACATCGGACCACCACCGCATCCACCGACGGCATCCGGAGTCGATCGCATGAGAATCGGAATCCCCCGCGAGATCAAGAACAACGAGTACCGCGTCGCGCTCAGCCCCGGCGGCGCGCACGCACTCGTCGAACGCGGCCACGAGGTCGTCGTCGAATCCGGCGCGGGCCTCGGCTCGTCCTTTCCCGACGACGAGTACGAGGCCGCCGGTGCGCAGATCCTCGACAGCGCCGCCGAGGTGTGGGCGTCCGCCGATCTACTGCTCAAGGTCAAGGAACCCGTCGAGCCCGAGTACGCGCTCCTGCGCCGCGGGCAGGTGCTCTTCACGTATCTGCATCTCGCGGCGTCGCAGCCGTGCACCGACGCGCTCCTCGAGTCCGGCACGACGGCCGTCGCCTACGAGACTGTGACGGCCGCCGACGGCACGCTGCCGCTGCTCGCGCCGATGAGCGAGGTCGCGGGACGGCTCGCGCCGCAGGCCGGCGCGGATCAGCTCATGAAGCAGAGCGGCGGCCGCGGCGTTCTCATGGGCGGTGTCCCGGGCGTGCGGCCGGCGAAGGTCGTCGTCATCGGTGCGGGCGTCTCGGGTTCGCACGCGGTCGCGATCGCCTTCGGGATGGGCGCCGACGTCACCGTGCTCGATCTCTCGATCGACAAGTTGCGCGAGATCGACGTGCGGTACGCGGGAGCGGTGCACACCGTCGTCTCGACGCCGTTCGAGATCGAACGCGAAGTGGTGGCCGCCGACCTCGTCATCGGCGCCGTGCTCGTTCCCGGAGCGAAAGCGCCTCGGCTGGTGTCCAATTCGCTCGTCGCCCGGATGAAGCCCGGCTCGGTCCTCGTCGACATCGCGATCGATCAGGGCGGCTGCTTCGAGGATTCGCGCCCCACGACGCACGCGGACCCCACGTACGTCGTGCACGAGTCCATCTTCTACTGCGTCGCCAACATGCCGGGCGCCGTGCCCAACACGTCGACGCACGCACTGACGAACGTCACGCTCCCGTACGTGATCGCCCTCGCCGATCGAGGCTGGCGCGAGGCCGTCGACACCGTGCCGGGGCTACGCGAAGGCCTGATGACGCACGAGGGCGGTCTGTACAACGAGAACGTCGCTGCCGCATTCGGATACGACGTCGTGGAGCTCGACACGTAGTCGAGACTCACCGGGTATCGAATCGCCGCTGGTTGTCGGTGCGAGTCAGGCAGGATGATTCGGTGGCGCTCACAAACCGGCAGATCATGAGATCACCTACCGTGTGGCTGACTGCGGTGTTCTGGATCGTGACGCTCTTGTTCGCGTACGCAGTGCTCGGGTTGTTCGGATGGTGGGCCTGGGTGGCGTATTTCGGCACCGGGCTAGGGCTCGCAACTCTCTGGTGGACGCGACGCCGTCGCAATCGCTGTGCCCTGGTGTTCGGATTCTGCTGCGCAGTGGTTGCAGTCATGGCGCTGCTGATGACCGGGTGGGCGCTGTTCGTCACCGTCTCGGCCCCGGTCGACAGCGTCGGAACTCGGGGAGTGGTCTGCGGCTCGGTCGTCAGTCCGGTGTCGGCCGAGGAACTGAACGTCACGGTCGTACGTTCGGAGGAACCGGTGTCGCAATCTCGTCCGATTCCGCACAGTGAGCTGGAGCGGGTGTGTTCGAACAGGCTCGACGCTCGGGGCAGTCGAGCCGCAGGACTGGCTCTGATCGGCTTGTTCGTCGCCCTGCGTGCCGCTGGGCACATCGTTCCGCCGCGAAGAGCGTCGGCTGCTTGATCTTTCGCGAGCTCGGTAGGTGGGAGGGACACGGGCTCGGTCGTCGGCACGTCTCAGCTGCGCCTGCCGAGGTAGGCGAGGACGCGTGTCTGCAGATCGGCGTCCGCGGCGACGGGTACCTCGGGACCGCATACGCCGTCGTAGCGGATCGCCTCGCCCATGACTGGCCGGAGCGAGTCGAGCCATTCGAGGTCGCTCGTCTCGATGCGGTCGTCGATCCCCGCGCCGCGTGCGATGTCCCAGCCGTGGACGAGGAGGTCGAAGCAGTAGAACGTCTCGATCGTCGCGGCGAGGTTCGTTCGCCCGAAATGGCCGTCGTATTCCCGGGATCCGAGTTCCGGATCGTCGAGGATCGCCTGCATCGCGTTGCGCGTCGCGAGCCATGCGCCGACGGGATCGGTCGCCGGGTCGGGGTCGTGCGGCAGCTCGAGATCCACGTGGCGAACGATGTCGCGTTCGGTCTCGACGAGATGCGCGACGACGTCACGGACCGTCCAGCCCTCGCACGGCGAGGGGGCGGTCCACGCGTCGTCGGGGACGGCGGTGATGCGGTCGGTGAGGGTGTGCGCGGCGGAGCGGTAGCGCTCTGCGGGAGTGATCGTCGTGGTCATGCGGTCGAGTATTGCGGGATGCGCGGCGGTGGTTCTTGAACGAATCCGACGTCCAGAAGCGGTAGCCCGCCGTGCCAGTCGGGGGCCTCGCTCGCGAGCAGGTCGGTAGGCGTCATTGTTTAATTGGTTGACGATTCAGGATTTTTGGTGTGATTGGGAGCATGCATGTATCATCGCACCTGGTATCCAGGCTCCGTTGGGAAATTCCTGGCGGATGGCCGGTCGGATGTAACATCAACGCAGGGTGTATCGCGCGGATTCCGAGAATCGGGCAGGGTCGCACCTGGGTCCCAGGCCCCGAGAATCATCAATGCCTCTTCCTCGCGTGATCCGCGACGAGGGACATAGACGAACAGTTCCTGGTCTGGCGCTCCATTTATAGTGAATGTCTGATAGTCAAGGTCGATCTGGCCGACTATATCGTGGCGCAATCGTTTTGTCCCGTTGCTCTTTGCCGCCACTTCGTGGTTCTCCCACCACCGCTCGAAGTCGGAAGATGTGCTCCGGAGTTCACTGATGAGGTATTCAAGTCTAGCGTCCCGAGGATGCGCTGCTTGAGCCGCGCGCAGTTGACCGGCTAACGTCCGCCCACCGGCTTCCCATTCGGCATATAGAGTTCGCATTCTCGGGTCCCGTACGTAGATCAACGCCAGATTTCGGTCGTGCGGTTGGAGGTTGCTGAAATCGAGGATTAGTGCGGCGCCGAGGTTGTTCCACGCGATCACGTCCCGCCGCCAGTTGACTACATACGCCGGCAGATGGCCCATGTTCGCAAGCAAATGTCCGACGATGGGATGCACGTCGTCCGCATGCGGTACGTCGGCAGAGTCGGGACCGCGATCTGCGGCGAGAGTCATAAGGTAGTCTCGGCAAATCTCGTTCAAGTGCAGTGCGTCACAGAGCATCCTCATGATCTCTAGCGACGGTGAGGCGCGGCCTTGCTCTATTCTTTGGTAGTAGTCGAGGCTTACCCCTGACAGGGCCGCGACTTCCTCTCGCCGCAGACCAGCGACACGGCGGCGACCAACGCTTGGCATTCCCACGTCTTCGGGACGGAGCTCCTCGCGACGTCGACGCAGGAAATCTCCGACCGCCCGGCGCTCGCGCGATCTCATGTGCCCCATTGTGGCAGAGATGCCCTGCTCAAGGGTGGTCCTGTGAAGCCCATGGATAAGAAGGCTACCGATCCCGAACTCGTCTCGGGGATGCTCATTCGTGTGAGAAGGACGCTCTCGATTCAGCGAATTGGCGATGCAATGACCACCCAGGGCCACGCTATTTCCATACTTGCCCTTGTATGCGGCATCGGGGCTGCAAGCCTGTATTACATCCAACCTCTACTCGTTTCAATCGCCGTAGATATGCGGGTCTCAACAGCGACAATTGGCGTAACAGTTACTGCGACACAAATCGGTAATTGCCTGGGTTTACTGTTCGTTGCTCCTTTGGGGGACCGATTCGATCGGCGTCAACTACTGAAGGTTCTAATCTCCATTGCTGGCGGCGCCTTGGTGGTGGCGGCGCTCTCGGTCAACCTTGCGATGCTGTGTGCAGCATTGGCGATTTTGGGTGCGGCGGGGGTGATGGGGATGATCGCAATCCCTCTTGCAGCGGATATGGCTTTGGATGGACGGGGCGGTCAGACAACGGGTTACGTAATGTCTGGCATGCTCGTCGGAATACTTGCTTCGCGTTCTGTGGCGGGATTCGTTGCTGGACTGATCGGATGGAGACGGATGCTACTACTCGGTGGAGTATTGATGCTTGTGGTCCTCGTCGGCGTACACTTCATGCTTCCGCCCGCGCCTCAGATGGCTGAATCGGCCACGTATCGTCAACTGATTCAATCCGTTCCAACAATTATTCGTGGTTCGGGACTGCTGCATCGCCGAATGGTCCTTGGCTCATTGAGTTTTTGCGCATTCAGTATAATCTGGACCGGACTTACTTATGGATTGAGCGCGGCGCCGTTTAATTTCTCTCCGGCCACTATCGGTCTATTCGGGATTGCTGGCCTCGCAGGTGCGGCAGCTGCGCGCGGGGCCGGGACCGCGGTCGACCGCGGGTGGGCGTTGGGAGTAACCAGGAGCTCATGGATGTTCATGGTGGCGGGGGCTGTCGGGATGCTGGCGGGTGGCCTGGGTGGTGGGGTCGTCGGCATCATCTTGATTCTGTCTGGGATTGTCGCATTCGACGCCGGTATGCAGGCTCAGCACGTCACCAGTCAGTCTCTCGTTTCACGCGCGTTGCCGACAATGCGTAGCCGTGGGACGACTGCCTATATGACGGTGAATCTGCTGGCTGGCGCCATCGGGTCCGCTGTAGCAGGCCCGTTGTGGTCGTTTTTTGGTTGGGGCGGCCTGTGTGGTGCTGCTGCACTCGTCTCATTGGCGGCATTGATGACCTGCAATTCATCGGTAGCTCAGGTATCGACCCCGGGGTCGCTCTCAAAATGACCGGCCCCTTCAAAAGTTGCCTACAGTAAATGTTTAACGCTATATCGCGACACTGCGAGAGGGATAACCTTGTGAGGATAGTCGAGGATGTCATTGGGCGGGGATCGGAAGGATCCGGTTCACAATCAGCTCTCAATACCATTCTGCTTTCGAACGATGCGCATGATCGACTGAGGGGACGTTTTTTCATTGGCAGTGATGGGAGGCGCGTTCCGGCGCTCGATTTGTTGACGTCGGATCTTATGGTCGATGAAGTGCGTGTGTTGTCTAATGGATGGATATGGACGAGGGTCGTTTATGATCGGTCTGAAATCGCCACGGCGACGATCGAGATCATGCTTCCTCCATGGCTGGTCATTGCTATCCATTCGGAAATCGATGGTGGCGATTGCATCGGGGGTTGAGGAATGCGTGACCGCGTCGATAAGTTTTGTGTAGTGCGTTAGACATCGACGTCTGCGGTGTGGCACCGGGCGATTGTGGCCTGGCTGTGTCGCGTACCGGGCCTGTTGGAGGGTCTCATCGCACGGAAGGATGGGATCCGTGGGAGCGCCGAGGAAGTACCCGGAGGAGCTGAAGGAACGAGCGACGCGACTGGCAGTCGAGGCATGCCGCGATCCAGGATCGAAAGCAGGAGCGATCGCGGATCGCCGATCGGTTGGGCACCCTTCACGACACCCTGCGCACGCGGGTTCGGCAGGTCGAGATCGACGGTGGTGTCCGTCTGGGCAGCACCACTGACGAGGCGAATCGCATTGCCGAACTCGAACGTGATAACCGAGAATTGCGGCGTGCCGACGAGATCCTGAAAACGGCCTCGGCGTATTTCCGGCAGCGGAACTCGACCACAAACTCAAGTGATCGTCGATTACACCGACGCCCACAAAGCCGACTACGGGGTCGAGCCGATCTGCCGGGTCCTGAGCCAGGCCGGTGGGTAGATCGCCCCGTGGACTTGCCACGCCGCCAAGGCCCGCGCACTATCGTCACGAGCCGTCCGCGATAGGGAACTGACCGGACGGATCCACCGGGTCCACGCCGAAAACTACGCCGTCTAGGGTGCCCGCAAAGTCCATGCGGAGCTGAACAGGCAAGGTATTCGTGTGGCCCGGGGCACCGTCGAACGCTTGATGCGCGCCGGAGGGCTGCGCGGTATCGGAAGGACGAAGAACACGCGACCATGATCGCCGCAGCGGACAAGGCAGGCCCACTGACCTCGTCAAACGTGGATTCACAGCATCAGCGCCTGACCAACTGTAGGTTGCCTACATTACGATTTCTGTACCTACGTTCGCCGGATGGGTCGATGCGGGCATTCGTGATCGATGTGTTCTCCCGTCGCGTCATCGGTTGGCAGTTGTCGCCGAGTCGAGTATTGCGGGATGCGCGGGCGTGGTTCTTGAACGAATCCGACGTCCAGAAGCGGTAGCCCGCCGTGCCAGTCGGGGGCCTCGCTCGCGAGCAGGTCGGTAGGCGTCATCGCGGCGATGCGCCGGCTCTCCCGCGACAGGTGCGCCTGATCGGCGTAGCCCGCGCGGTGGGCGAGATCCGCGAGCCGCGCCTGCGAGTCGGCCCGCGCGAGCGCCATGAACCGTTGCAGCCGCAGGAGTGAGCGCAGCGTCGTGGGTCCGTACCCGAACAGGTGGTGGCAGCGCCGTTGCAGCGCGCGTTCGGAGACGTGGACGTCGTCGGCGAGCGCGCGGATCGACTGCCCGGGCGTGCCGAGGGCGCGAGTCAGCGGCGCGGCCCAGGGATCGATCGGCCGGTCCTCGCACCACGCGCGGATCGCGGCCTCGAAGTGGCCGATCCGCTGCGCGTCGGTGGCGGCGTTCTCGATGCGATCGGTCAGTGCGCGGGCAGGCGCGGCACCGAGTACGTCGTCGAGTCCGATACGGATGTTCTGCATCTCGGCAGCCGAACACGCCAGCGCTGCCGGGGCGGCGCCGGGACGGAAGCGCACACCCACTGCCTCGGTGCCGGGCGGCAACCGGAACGTCCACGCGGCGGTCTCCGGTCCGCACACCCGCATCCCGACGCCGCGGATCCACAGCACGTCCACGCACGCATCCGGAACGAGGAGGTGTGTCCCGGACACGGCAGCCGTCCACGTGCACACGAGGGCGCCGCGCACTTTCGGTGCAGGAGCGGTCGGGCGGTACCAGCTCATCCCTCGACGATAGAGCCGGGGAACGACGAACGCCCGCGACCTGATTCAGGTCGCGGGCGTTCTTGTGGCGGAGGATAGGGGATTTGAACCCCTGAGGGCGTTAACCCAACCCGCGTTCCAGGCGAGCGCCATAGGCCACTAGGCGAATCCTCCGCGTCGGAGCATACCGAAGCCGCAGGCCGCTACGCCAAACGGGCTGGTGACGGTCCCGATCGGCCCGTGCGTGACGGGTCAGGCGTTCCAGGCGAGCCGGGAGAGCGACTGCTCGGCGAGCGGTTCGACGCGATCGCACGACGAATCCGGCGTCGCGACGGCGTCGAGGCCGAACTTCGCCTCGATCGCGAGCGTGCCGTCGTCCTCGCTGTCGAACTCGACGATGCACTGGTACTTGCTCTCGGCGAGGACGGAGCCGGTCCTGCCGGCGACGGTGACGGTGCGCAGCGTGTCGGCGTCGTCGCCGGGTGCGGACGCGAGCGAGACCGTCACGACGTTGAGCTGTTCGAGGTTTCCCCACGTGCACTCGGTGCGCCCGGCGCCCTGCACGGGCTCGCCGTCGGTGAGGCCCTGGGTGAGCAGCGGCGCGAGGTCGTCGTCCTGCGCGAGCGTGCACGGGTCGACGGTGTCCCACTTCGCAGCGGTCTGCTCGGCCTCGTCGGGCGCCGATCCGCAGCCCGTCAGCCACACGCTGCCCGCCGCCACCGCGAGCAGTGCCGCCGTCCGATTCCTGGTCCGCCTCGTCATCACGCTGTTCCACACTCCTGTTCCCCGACGTTATCGGCCCGTGACATTAAC
>NZ_BCXD01000026.1 GCF_001894925.1 Rhodococcus rhodnii NBRC 100604
GGATTTTAGCAGGCAAAATGCCGGTAATATTTGTTATCGGACAATTAATGTTGTGTTACAACACCGTTCGGTGTCAGTTACGAAGGACGGAGTGTGGGATTCGGGGTGCCGCCAGTGTGACTGGCATAACAATCCCGATTGGGAACCATGCCGCGGTTTCGAGCGTCCAATTCTAGGACGGCACAACGGTCGTCAGAACTCAGGACCGAAAGGGAACACCATGGCTCTCTCTGATGGATACCGGATGTACACCACCGACGACGAACTGGCAGCAGGGAACGTCTCTGGAGTAGCTGCTCCAGCAACGACGCCCGTCCTGGTCCCGCTGCTCCTTCGCGCGACTCTCATCGCTCAAAAGTCGTCGCAGCAGTGCGCAATCTCGCTTGCCGGCGGAACGCCGAACGTCAAGAAGACAATCCAGTCTGTCTGCTAAAGATCTGACTCGGCGGTAGAAAGGGGTTTGGTTGGCGCGCACTACGTGCGCGCCAACCAAACATCCACGATGAGAATTCTCCTTTATGTCACCGGAACAGCCATGGCGCCGCTGACTCCACTCTGTCTACAGATGCTCCGCGCAACACGGCCAGCCGATGAGGTGTGGGTGGCCCTATCCGCCGCATCACGCCGATTCGTCACACCAGACGCCTGCGCGATGCATGCTGACCGCGTTGTTCTCGACGACTGGAATCAGATGGGCAGTGGGGAACATGTTGAGCTCAGCCGATGGCCGGACGCGATCATCGTCTATCCGGCGAGCCTGAACTTCGTCACGCGATTCTCGCTGGGCGCAGTGGATACACCAGCCATGTTGTCGATCCAGTGCTCCGCGGCCCCCATCGTCATCGCCCCGGCGCTTCCGCCAGGCGGTGCCGAGTCGTTCTCGTTCGGGCAGGCCAAGACGCGACTCGGCGAGCACGCGCGGGTCCAGTTGCTTCAAACCATCGTCGCGCCGAGCGTAGCGCTCGGGACCGATGTTCGCGGTGCGCCCGTCCCATTCACTGACGTCATAGAGCTGCTGGACCAGGTAGGAAACCATGAAGGCAACCATCCCCGTGTCGGTCTCGGCTAGCCGGAATCTCGTTTCTTTCCAACATCGCACCTCTGAATCGCTGAGGATCGTGCGATTTCGATACGACCAAGGCGAGCAGGAGGTGCCCGATCTTGCCCAATTGCGCCACGAACGCCGAGTAGCACTGCCCACTGCGGACGCCGGGGGATTCGAGTACCGGCTACCAGCAGATTCATCCATCGCACTGGAGGTAGATAAGGCCGCGGATGCACGAGCCGCAGTCACTGCGATCGCAGATGTGCTCGCCGAACTGCATGGATGGGGCGACGACAGCGTGGCAACAGGTGCTCACGCCACTCCTTCGTGGATTCGAAGACTCAAGGGACATCTACGTGCAATTCGTTGTAGCGCAAACGATGTGGCTGCGTTCCTCGGGCGTGAGATTCCAGCCGAGTATTTCGACGCACCCTTGGTGCCGACATCCTCGTCCCGCCCTTGTCTGCTGCATGGCGCGCCCTCCCTGGCATTGACCTATCTGACTGAGCAACGTGCGCTGGTCCTAGCCGGAGAGGACATCTCGACCGGTCCGCCCGAGATGGACTGGGGATTCCTGGTTGGGGAAATCGCAGAGATCGCGCTGCTGGGTTCGTATCCGATCGCCCGCCACTGCCAAGTTCTGAACTCGATCGTGGACACGTACACGCCCGGAATGGATCGCAGGTCGATTATGGCCTTCGCCCAACACCGCACGGTGCTCCACATCCTGGACTACGCGGACTCGTTCATCTCGACCATCGACGACATGACGGATGAGTGGTTCGCACTACTAAGGAGCATTCAATGGGACCAGATACTGCCTTGACCGGTCTGGCTGAAGCGCCGCTACGCTACGCCCCTGAGGATCTGAACGACTACCAGGAGGTGCGTGAAGTATTAACTGGAGCGTCTGTTGGCGCCATGGTCGATCCGATCCAGCTCGGTGGCCGAAACCCGAACTGGGTCAGCAGGACCACGAGAGGGCATTCCGTCTTCGTCAAGTACGAGGCGAACCCGCTTCCCACACATCGGACGCACTCGCGCACAAAGACTTTCCATACCCTGCTTGAACTCGACGACACACTGCGACAGAGCATCTCGACACCAACACTGCGCGCGATGTCGGAGGACGGCCGTGTCCAAGTCTACGACGTTGTCCCGCGGTCGCCGACTGCACAGCAAAGACTGATCGAACAGACTTTGCATCCGCTGACGATGTATCAGATCGGACAATCGGTGGGAGCACTCCATAGCGCCGACACCATGACGGCCCCAGCGGTTCATCCTGCCGGTGTCATGCCCTCGGGCTACGCGGTCGGCGAAGTCGACGACGCGATTGTACCGGGACTGTCCGCAGCCCAGCTGGTGGCGCTCCGTTTGCTGCACGGCGATCATGCGCTCTACGTTGCGGCGACCCGCTTGCTGTCGGATATGCCTTCCTCGCCCTCCGGACTCCTGCACGGAGACCTACGACTTGACCAAATTCTGATCTCCGATAACGAGCACCACTGGATCGTCGACTGGGAGGAGTTCGGCATCGGGCCCACTGCCCGGGATCTCGGCTCTCTGATCGGTGACATCGTCAATTCGTCGGTCATCGCTTCGCTATGCGTCGACAGCACGACAGCCAGCAGAGAGGTCCACGAGACCGCCGTCCAATCCGGGCTGACGAACGCGAAGAAGTTGGTCGCCGAACTTTGCGTGGGTTACCACGAGGCGTGGTGCCGCCGACGACCGAATCGGCTTCTTGACCGCGCGTGGGCCTCGGAGGTCTCGCGATTCGCCGGCTGGCACCAGTTCGACCGGTTACTGGCCAACGCCGCCGGCGCCGTCACGCTCACTGCGCAATCTCGTGCACTCGCCGGCGTGGGACGAGTACTGCTCCTCGATCCCGATGCCTTCATTGAAGAGTTCGAGCTAGATCGGATCATGGCATGACGACGAACAGCAGCGCCGCGGTCGCAGAGGTACTGCAGGGAATTCTCGAGCGCACCGGACGTCGTGGGGACAACATCATGGTCGCTCTGGCAGGCGATGAGCTGACCGGACCCGCGGGCATCGTTCGACACAAGTTGGCCGCGGTGCTGTACGAGATCTTGCATGCGCGCCGCTCTGTGGATGCCACCGTCCGGAAGCGGACGCAGGGACAAAACCCAACACTCGCGCCCAAACCCGCAGGCGGTTCCCTCATGGAGGTCGCTCTCCTGCAGGCGTTCGCGGATCGCAGGTTCGTTGCCCGCCGCGCACTGGTGGAGGAGCGAGCAAATTCCGTCGTCTACATGCAGAACGGAGTTCGCATGGAGACAACGCGAGACAGAGTGGTCGGTGTCCGTGGCGCCGAGGTCGGAATCACGCTTCAACACCATTCGAGCGCCGTCTCACCAGGCTTCTTCTATGTCTATGGACCGTCGTCGCTCGACGAGGGGCAGTACCGCGAGAAGGAAACCCGCGTCTACCTGTCCATCGGCAACCCGGAAGCCGCGGGACCACTATTCGTCGACCTCGTTCGACGGCTTGACGCCGAGGACCTCGACTTCGACATGAAGGTGCTGACTTGCCCAACTGAGTACCCACGTAGTGACTCCATAGTTCTCTACGTCAATTGCGACCCGGAAGAGATCTGCGACTCAGTTCAGGCGTGGAGCACCGCCTATCAGCCTCACTTCGTGAGCGGCTCTCTGCTGACACGAGAGCGTCACCCTGGCATCTCGACAGCGCAGGAACCTCGGGTGAACCCGGACGATCCCACGCTTCGTAACCTGAGCTTCGGCCAACACCGAAGCTTGATGATCGCCGATGCAGTGATCGAGTTTGCCCTCACTGGAGGGGTATTGGCCGCTGCACTGGAGAAAAGTGCCTTCGACTTCGGTGTCCACCCACACGACTACTCGGCGAATCTTCCGATTGGGGCGTCATGCTGACGACAGATACCGCCCACGAGATCGACTTCTCCTCCGCGCTGATCCGCGGAGCGCGGCGAAATCCCATGATCTCCGTGATCATCGACGGCGGTGCCCAGGACGACACGATCTACGGTCATGGATTCGCACACCTTCGCGAGCATTGGGCGCTGGCTTCTCTCCATCGCATGTACGGAGATCACCTCGTCATGTGCAGCGCGAAGACCCTCCAGTACCAGACCGAGCTACTGCTCTTCACCGACTCCGAAGTAGCACCCCTAGGGACGATCGACTGGTGGCAGTGGTCGGAGGCGGATCTCGCCCACGAGGTTGCCAGGATCGGCGAAGAGATCGTTGCTGCAGAATCGGATGCCGTCGGTTGTGCATTCGACCGCCAGCTGCCGCAACGCCTCGAGGCTTACAGCACGGGGGCTGACTGGGGGTACGGCGACCGCGACCTCCTTGGCGAATGGACGGTCGACAGCCTCGCAGCGGCCGTGCATCGGACCTGGGGCCGACAACCCGCCATCTTCTCGACAACAACCCCCGAGGCTGCACAGTGGCGGCCCTCAATGAACGAGGAGGGCCGTAGTAACGACATGACCGGGCTGGAAACGGTACCCACTGGAGCGGACCACACATACCGCGTCGACTCCGAGGCCAGCCGGGCTGCATACTGCGGCTGGCTCTTCCGGTACGACGACTGGCGCTCATCGGCGGATCTCGACGACTTGACAATGCTCATGCGCATCGCAGTCAACGAGAAGCTGACCCGCGACATGACCCACTACCGATGGGAAATCCGAGTGAGCCAGTTCGGTGAGCGATACGTGACCCGCGGCACCGAGTACCTGGGGATCGGGATATTCGCGGATCGAGAAGTCCGGACAGGGGACTACCGCAACCTCGCCCAGCGACTTCTTGAACACGTCCACCAGATACTGCTTACCGAGATCCAATTCGCCAACACTGGCCTTATGGCCGCGGTGGACCGCTATCAATCATTCCGGCGCGCGCGACTGAATCAGGCTCTTCCCCAGCGCGCAATCGTCCATACCCGTGCGAAAGTCCACGGCAACCCCGACCATCCGGACCTCAGGATGTCGAACCGCACTGCCGCCGAAAACCACCTTCTGATGAAGCGGCTGTCGCAGCTGGTCGAGCAGATGCTCGTGACAGATCCCGAGATAGCCCCTGTGAGAGCGGAGCAACGATGAGTACCGACTGCCGCGCCGCACCACCGTCAACCGACATCGGGACCATAACCATCACTGACCCTGGAAACCCGCTTGTGGAGGCGCGGTTCGTGCGGATGACCGCGACATGGCCGCCCTGCCAGGTTCGAGCGGCCTACCTACGCGCCGTAGACGCCCTCACCTCTGCGACGAAGACGGGAAGCGAGCTATCGCGCGGCTGGGCACGTGGCTCCTCCCTCTCGGTCTCCCACGACGAACTGACCATCATCGTTTCGGCCAGCTGCATCGAAAGCGAATGGGAGGACACCCGCACACTCGCACTCGCGGTGTTCGAGGTGACAGCAGCAGCTGAGGGCGTCGTCCCGAGCACCGAGGAAGCGGATCCAGCCGCTCAGCACACCGCAATGCAACCTGAATCGGACTATGCCCAGATTCGCCGGTCGGTGATGTCCCGAGCATTGGCTGTATCGGGACGCGCTCTCGACCGGATTGCCCAAGAAGCCGAACCCCGTTTCACCACAGCACCATCAACCTTCGCCGTCATCGGCGGGAATATGTGAGGACGCAATGGCCAGTACTGAATCTGAATCCACCGCGGTCGACACGCTAATCTGCGGACCGATGGTGATCGAACGATCCGAGAACACGATCAGGACGTTCCTCGAGTCCGACGACAGCACATCCGTCACTGTCGAGCGGATCGGTCCACGAACCGACAAATGTCCCCTCGGCACCCGTGATTCCGCCGCAGTTCGTGCCCAGGTGAACGGGCGCGAACTGGCATTGACAATCGGCAGCGGCGGACTGCTCAAACGCACCTATCGCATCGTGGCCGAGTTCGACGGCAGATGCGTGAGTCTGCGTCCCAAGGACATCGAGTCGACCACCTACCTGAACGGACGACCGCACGAGATCGAAAAGGAGTTCGGCGAGTTCACCCTACGTGCTGACGGCACCGTCGACGTGTTCTGGACGCTGCCGAAGAAGGTGCTGCACAAAACCATCGAGCCACCCATCCCGACCACGGAAGAGCTGCTCGTCGGCTACGCGCTGTCCGCAGCGTTCGGGACCGGAGCGCTGTCCCTGACGACGATCCTCATGGGCTTCGTGTCGTCGGCAATGCCCGGATGACGAACGATCGGAACTGATGACCATGGGAACTAACCGAATCGTCCTTGCCGCCAGGCCCTACTACGACGAGGGCGACCATAGGCACATCGCCGCGCGCGTGGCTGCGATGATGGTGAACCACCCCAGCGGATCGATGCTGGAGGAACACCTCGCCGTGGAGGGAATCTCGGCTACTTCTGCACACTCCACGATCGATTCCATAGGGGGCCGCAACGTCATGCTGATCGAATACCGGGCGAATACGGCGTGCGCCCCGGTGGAGATCACGGACCGGACCCGCGCTGCGATTGCGCATGTGGGACGGATGGATTTCAGCGACTACACTCTCGCCCGAGCAAAATCCTGCGCGCAGAGTCTGCTGGATATCAACGTATCCGGATTGCCGCAATTCGTGGACGCAATATGCGGCTTCGTCGCCCGGTACGGTCGCGTCGACGTTATCGATGACTACCGTCGCCTCCTCGACACCGTTGATCGCGGAATGGTCGCCGCAGTGATCGCTGACTTGTACGACGGTGACGCGTTTGTCATCGACCAAGTCGAGGAAGAGTGACCGTGCACCCACGGTCACGAGATACCTTTGAAACTCCGAGAATTGCACCCGGAGTGGAATCGTGGACTGCCCACGACGAGGTTGTCCGCACCGCTGGATTCTGGACCGTAGCCAAGAAGATGCCCAAGGTCTACGGACGATTGCTTCGCGAATGCTTCCAAGTTGCCCCCGCCAGCACGGTCACGATCATCGGGGGCATCCTGGGCGCAGAGATCTCGACTGCAGTCGGCCTGCTCAGCACGACAGATGTCCTGTCGAGTCTCCTCACAGCTGGGCCTACCCCGGACCGGGTGCGTGCCGCCGCTCCTGGGCTGGCTCTGATGCTGATCGCGCTCGTCGTGCGTGCGGGACTGCGGGAAATCGTCGAATGGCAACGCAGCCGACTTGTTCCGCGACTTCGATTGGCGGTTCGTACGCGACTTCTCACCCTGACCACCGAGATCGAACTCGTCGCCTTCGACGATCGCCGTTTTCGCGACGTGCTTCATCGCGTGAACGAGCGATCTGCGGATGCCGTGACCGGGTTGCTCTTCAGCGGGCTCGAAACGGCCTCCGGTGTGGTCGGACTCCTCACCGTAGGCGGGGTCTTGACCGTGCTGCACCCAGTCCTTCTGCCGCTCATGATCGTGGCTGTGGTGCCGACCTGGTTCGCGTCGGTGTTGGCTGCTCGGGTGGTCTACAACGTGTATGCAGAGACCAGCGGTTCACAACGGAGAATGGACACGTTGGCCGAACTGATGTCGGGTCGACGGGCCGCGGCCGAGATCCGGGCATTCGCAATGGGGTCCTATCTCCTGGCCCAGTTTGGTGGGCTCGCAAGATATGTGCGAGATAAGCAACTGGAGTCAGAGAACACCCAGGCCAGGTCCCGAGCCTTCGGAATGGTGTTGTCCGGAGCGGGTGTCGGGCTGGTCTATACGGTGTTGCTGATCCTGCTTAATGTCGGCGCGATGCCTTTGGCCGTCGCCGGCACTGCAGCGGTCGCGATCAGGACAGCGCTATCGGCAATGACCGGTTTCAGCGCTTCTACGAATGTTGCCTACGAGAACGCGCTGTTCTACCAGGATTACCTCGACTTCGTGCGGGAGGCCGAGCACCGCCGAGAACGTTCCGGAACCTCGATACTGTACTCCAACGCTGTCGGCGTCACGTTGCGCAATGTGTCATTCACTTATCCGTCGGCGGCGATGCCTGCGCTTCGAGGAATCGACCTGGATATCGCTCCGGGGCAGGTGATCGCCGTCGTCGGCGGCAACGGTGCGGGCAAGTCAACGCTCGCCAGGGTCATCGCAGGACTGTATCGGCCCGAGAGTGGACAGGTTTGGTACTCGGGCGTGCCAATCGAGGATGTGCATAGGAGGTGGCTACGTGACCGGATCGCCGTAGTCGCTCAGGACTTCACGCGCTGGCCATTCTCCGCGCGAGACAACATTACGGTCGGCCGAGTGCCGACGAGTGCGCCGGACGCCGGATTCCGCCAGGCCTGCACGGCCTCAGGCGTCCAGGAGGTGCTCGCCCGATTGCCCGACGGGCCGGACACGATGCTCGATCCGTCCTACGTCGGGGGTACCGACCTTTCTGGCGGTCAGTGGCAGCGCCTCGCCATCGCTCGCGGCCTGTACAGCAACCCAGGACTACTCATTGTCGACGAGCCAACGGCTGCGCTCGATGCACCCGCCGAACGGATGATTTTCGACATGATCCGGGCCCAGGCCGGTGGGAGGACGGTCGTGCTCATTACTCACCGGCTCTCCGGTGTGAGCCTGGCCGACCAGATCGTCGTGCTTGACGGTGGGCGAATGGTGGATCGGGGCACGCACACAGAACTAATGCAACGCGGCGGGCTATACCGCCACTACTACCGACTGCAAGCCGAACCGTACGAGCACCAAAAGGAAGATGCTGAAACGGAGCAGATTCGACGCGTAGCGCCATCGAGTCTCACGTGCCCGACTGCACCCGGCACCGGTCGACCCTCACCGGTGAGCTGACGCGAACGAGCACCGCAACAAGCCCTCATCTTTCTGCGAGTTATTATCGAATTCCAGCAGCTCAGTCGCGGCTGAATGTGAGTTTGACGTTGTGGGGCCTGCTCGTACGGCGGACCGCGAACAGGCAGTCGGCGCGTTCGATGGTCCGAACCACGGTCGTTGTGAGACTGGAAACCAGTTCGTAGTTCGGTGCCGTTTCGGCACGGTGCAATGTGGGGCCGATTTGTTCCTTGTTCGACTGAGGAATCAGTCCGGTGGTGGCCCAGCTCAAGCCGTGCGAGAAGCCGGAACAGATGCGCCACGTGAGCAGCATCGACCCGCCTTCGTCCGGGAGGTCGTCGATCTTCTTGAGCACGGATGTGTAGCCAGGGAACTTACATTTGTCGCGTGATGAGCCCGAATCGGCCACCATCTTCTCTATTCCTGGTTCGTGATCGAAAGGATCTCGATACTCCTCGGGGAGCATGGACTGGAAAGCCTTCTTGTTGTTCGTGTCGTCGATGTGCAGGCCAACGAGCCGCTGCAGACGGGTTATTCGGTCCTCTGGCTCAAGTAGCCACACGGCGGTGGCGCTGGACTCTAAAGCAGCGCGCAGGAGGGCGAATGGAGTGTAGTAATGGGTTCCGGCGTTGAGGATGTCACGGAGCCCGGCGAGATAGTCGACCGCGACCTTCAGCCTTCGTGACGCGAGAGTGTCGACAAAAAGTTCGGGCACCTGCTTGCGATCGCCGTCGAGGTCGCTGTTCGGTTCGACGGGGTAAGGATCGTTCGACTCGATCCGATGCAACACGCTGGAGGCCCTGTTCATCCGCTGCATTGTTAGTTCGCGCCAGTGGTCGTCGTCGGGACGAGGGCTGGTGCTGGTCATCATCGGCAACCATCATGCCTGCTCGTTGACGCGAGAGCGTACGAACCGTAGGCGATTCTCGAAAATAGTGTTGTCGCCTGGACGGGCATGCGGGCCTCTCGATAAGCGGACTCGGCCGTCTATAAACGTCATAGTATAAGTTATCGGCAGTGGTAGACGCGGTCGTGATACTTCGCTGCTCGCTCATTGGATACGTCCCATGAACGGATACCGCGATCCTGCTGATTCTCGCCGGACTCGTCATCGCGCTCGCGAGCATCCCGATCGAACGGACTGAGGGAGCAGGCAAGGCGACACCCGTCCTCATCGTCGGTGTCGCGCTCGGTATCACGGGGGTCGTCTAGCTCATCGGAGACTCTGTTCGGTTCACCAGCGAAGGTAGCGGTCGTCTGCCGCTCGCGAAGGCCAGGCCAGCCTTCACCCCCACCGTTCGTGGGCAGATTGACGGCTGATCCCCGCAGCTCGTCCGATATCGGCCCACGATGCACCGAGTGCTCGCGCTTCGGCGACGACACCGTCGAGCCGGCTCCTTGACTGCCGCGCGTCGGCCGCGGCGGTCGCCACCGCCGAAAGAGACTCCAACGGCGCGACGTGCACCTTCCACTCTGCGTGAATCAGATCCTCGACCTCAACGGTCGGATCACCGCCCTCGGTGTCGAACACCTGGTGCTCGCGCACGTCCGTCGCCCTGGAGTCCGTGGCGCGGGTCCATAGCGGGCCCACCCAGCCGCACTCGCACTGAGCCCGCCAGCCCACGACGAGGTTGTCGGCGATCTGCTCGCCATCCGGCAAGAGCATGTGCCCCTGCGTCGACCCCACCGACCCCCGTCCATCGGGGGTGACCGCTGCCGCCCAGCCCGCGTGGTCGCCTCGTTCGGTCATCCACCCCATTGGGATCTCCTTCAGTCGGTCGCAGTCAGTGAACCCAGTCTGTCAGGGAGCCCTGACACTTCCCCGGTTGCAGCGGTGCAGCGGTGCAGCGGTGCAGCGGTGCAGCGTCCGCGTTTCGAGATCGGACTGTGCTCAGAGTGCTCGTCGAAGGTGCCTCGGCCGATAATGGTCGTTTCGGGCTCGCCAGTCGGCGACCGTGCGGCCGGTGGACGGGCTGGTGAGTCCACTCGTCGCGCTGGGTGCGTGGAGGTGCATTCTGGGTGACTATGGTCGAGTATTGACTCGATGCCATATATAACTATAATCGTCCATATGGATCGTGAACTGAATCCGTTCAAGCCCGGTTCCGGCCTGCGTCCGCCGGTCCTCGAGGGTCGAGGCGAACAGGTCGAGGCGTTCGATCTTCTTGTGGCGCGCAGTAAGCGCCGCATCTACGACCGTGGGCTGATCTTGTCGGGGCTCCGTGGTGTCGGTAAGACCACTCTGCTCAGTTCTCTTGCCGACCATGCCGATCGGCATGGGTGGCTGACGATCGAGATTGAAGCTCGGCCGAATGCCGACGGTGCGGCAGCGATGCGGCGCAAGCTCGGGCAGCAGTTGGACCTCGGGCTTCGTCGCTACAGTCGAAAGCACAGGGTTCAGCGAGCGTTCGACCCGATTCTGGAGATTGTTCGGGGGTTCTCCCTTGCTGTGGGTCTGGGGCCGGCCACGGTCAATGTTTCGTCGGGGCAACCGGCTGCGAGCGGTGACATCGATCTGGACGTCGAGGAGCTTGTGGAGGCGATCGCCGAGGAGCTCAAGCCGCGCGGGAGCGCGTTCGGTTTGTTCATCGACGAGATGCAGGATCTCGACGGGGACCTCCTCGCGGCGCTACTCGCGGTGCAGCATCGTGCCAGCCAGCGCGAATGGCCGTTCTTCGTGATCGGCGCTGGCTTGCCGAACCTTCCGGCTACTCTCGCGGACTGCCGCTCGTACGCCGAGAGGCAGTTCCTTTACAGCACGATCGGTCCACTCGGACGCGATGCGGCGGCGGATGCGCTCCGGCAGCCTGTCCGGAAGCACGGCGGCGACTTCACGGACGACGCGCTCACTCTTCTGGTCACAGCAAGCGGCGGGTATCCGTACTTCCTTCAGGAGTTCGGGAAGGCGATCTGGAATCTCGCGCCGGAGACTCCCTTTCAGCTGGAAGATGCCGAGCTGGCTGTCGAGGTCGGCCGCGAGCATCTCGACGAAGGATTCTTCCCGTCACGTTGGGACCGCGCCACCGATCGTGAACGGCGGTACCTCACCGCCATCGCCGACACCGGGGAGGAGACCCCACGCTCGGGAAAGGTCGCCGCACTCATGGGGGTGACCGTGAGCGGGGTCAGCGACGTCCGAGACTCGGCAATCCGCAAGGGCTTGGTCTGGGCGCCCGAACACGGCCGAATCGCCTTCACGGTCCCAGGTATGGCTGACTTCATCCGCCGCCGACCAGCCTCCTGATGGGTCGCACGAGGATTCGTCATGAGAAACCAGTCGTGAGGTCGGGGCGACGCCGACGTCGTACCCGGTTGGGGCCGGGAGTCCCGATGCAGGCAAGTATTGCTCGACGTCGTCGAGATCCTCGGTGACAGAAGAGTGACGTTCCCGGTCCTCGCTGGAGCGCTCTATACCTCCAATTCCGTTGGTATACTCAGCGTTTCGATACCTGGTGCATCGCAGAACTCAAGAGGAACCTGGTCAGGGAGCGCACTACGATCGGGCTCGCCGCGGCCGGGTCTCGGCAACGACGGCACGGGTCGCGCGCTGTTCATCATGGACACGAGGTCTGAACATCTTCGGGCTGGATCCGGTCACCCGCGTGCGGCCGGATCCGGCACTCGACGTGAGTCCTCCGGTGACACCCAGTTGGTGGAAGTGGGGGTCTCCGCATCTACTGTGCCCATGAACTCACTCGAATACCTGCTCGGCAAGCTCATCCTGCTCTTCCTCGCCACGACGGCTTTCGCTGTCGCCTATGCGATCGCCTCACGGGACAGGTTGGTCCCGACGCGCAAGGAGTTCGGCACGATTGCAGGGGTCGTCATCCTGACATCTCTGATGCTGACGTGATTCGGAACCCCGGCGGCGGCCACTCACCGATCTCGACCGCGCGGCCGTCGGTCGCCACGGGGGCTGGCGGCCCGGTGGGCGTCAGAGGGTGCCGCTGCGGGGCTGTACCCAGCGGCGTCCGGGTCGTGGCTGGCGTCGTATCCGGTTGGTCGGAATCGGTGCGAGGCGGTCGAGCAGTGGTGTGCTGAAGATGCTCAGCGCGAGACGGCTGCGCCAGAGCTTGTGTTTGGCGGCCCAGAGCCAGTGCCCGAACAGCCACAGCCCCGCGCCGACGGCCAGGAACATCCACATCCGCGGGCTCTCGTGACCTGCGGCGATGCGAACCAGCGCGATGATCGCGAGGAGACCGCCGGCGGCCCGTGCGATGCCGGATCCGAACACCCACGCCGCAAGGGCGACGAGGACGACGCCGGCGGCGATGCCTTCCATCTCTCTCACCTCACTGCTCGTTCGTCCATCTCGGTGTGGCCGGGATTATCCACTACGGCACCGACATTGCGATGTGCATACGTCGCCGTGCAATACTCGGCCTCGCCGTCCGGCCGATCCACCCCCCTGTGATCGCCGGGCAGGAAGAAGGCCCCGGCCCGAACGTGTCGACGACCCCCCGGTCCGCACGTGAGCCGGGGTCTTCGCCCATCTATCGACAACTGTCGAATCCTCCTGCAAGCGTGAGAGATACGAACCCATACGGCGCGATCGAGGGATCCTCGATGCAATTGCGGCGATCTCTAGACACCAGTCGATGGACCCGCTAGATTGAAAATATCGACGCTATCGAATCTATCGAAGCTCGACGCGAACTGAAAATAGATGGTCCCGGCCGTGCTGCAACACGACCGGGACCTGTGGAACGACAACGGATCGGAGCCGTCATGTCCCACGGAACGAGTGTACGAATCACTGCGAAGCAGGCGCAGACCGCGCGTGTGTGGTGCGCAAGCGCCGGCGCGGTGGCCGGGGTCTATCTGGCCGGGCTGGCCGTGATGCGCCTCGGGTTGATGGTGGTGAGCTGAGGTGAGGTTCACCGCCCGCACGACCGAGTGGGATCTCGAGCGCGCCTTCGAGCGGCGGGCTGCCCGCGGCGGCGATCCCGGCGAGATCGCCGGGCAGTACGAGCGCGATCTGAGCGAAGCCCGCCGATCCGGAGCGATCACCGAGGATCAGTGGGTCGCGCTCGAGATTCGGTTGCAGCATGCCGCGGCCGGTGCGGTCGGGGCGCGCGCATGAGGTTCGGCGGGGCGAGTGTCCCCGCGCAGGTCATGCTGCCGCCGGAGCTCGGCGGTGTGGGCGCAGTGCACGTTCAGCTCGCCGTGACGCTGACTCACACGACCAACCGGCAGCTCGCGCAGCTCCTGCCACTGCACGGGGCACTCGAAGTGACCTCGATCGGCCGAAACGGCCGCATCACGTCCGCGATGTTCCGTGCCTACCTCGACGGCGGACGTCTTGCCGCGCCGGCACCCGCCCCGCACCCGCGTTTCGTCCACGGCGACCACAGCATTCCCGACTGAACCAGCGGCCGATCCGCCGCTGCCGACACGTCTTTCCAGGAGTCTTCATGCATCTCGTCTCCACCGATCCCGCCTATCCCGGGATCGTCACCGACATCGTCGAATACCGCGCCAACGAGCGCGAGGGCATCTGCGAGGCGCACGTGTTCCTGCACGCCCCGGGCCGGTGGTACAGCGATTTCGTGCAGGTCCGTCTCCCGATTGCCTGCCTCGATCCGGCGCCGTGGCCGCGGCGGCCGGCCCCGGCCGCGACGGCCGTCGCGATCGCCGTGTGAGCGGCGGCGGCGCGTGCGTGCTCGCGACCGTGCGAGCCCTCCCTGCATGTATCGATGCTGTCGATACAATCGGTGCGCCATGCCGGGCTCTCGGCGTGGCGCACCGTGGCGTGAGGAGTCCCGTGACCGACCGAGAGCTCACCGGAGCGACCGTGCGTGTGCAGCGCAGCTTCTCGTGCTCGGACGAGGTGTGGGACACCGCGAAATCGGCGTGGAGCGCGTGTGCGCACGACTTCCCGGCATGGGCGTGGTGGCTCGAAACCGCGCTGGCAGCGAAAGCCGACGAGACCGCGGCGCGGCATCCCGGCGGGCTCGAGCCCGCACCGGCCAAGCTTCCGCCGGGCCGCCGCGAGCGGACCAGCAGCACACCGGACAGGACACGGCGGAGCTTCACGTGCCGACGCGAGGTGTGGGACCGCGCCCGCGCGGCATGGTGGACCGAGCAGGAGCAGTACCCGTCGTTCACCGAGTGGGCCGAGGAAGCACTCACCGAAGCCGTCGAACGCACTCGATCCTGACCCGCGCAGGGGGTCCGTTGCGGAAAAATCGGGTTTCGTCATTCAATCGGCCTATGACCACTTTTGCCGGACTGATCGGCCTGCTCATCCTGACCCTGGTCTTCGCGACCGCAACCTCCCTGATCTATGCGTGGGGAGCCCGCCGTGACTGGCCGACGGCACAGGAGTTCGTGGTATCCACCGCGGTGCTGTTCACGGGAGCTCTACTGGTGCAGTAACAGTCCCCGGGCCCGAGCAGCTGTGACGTGAGGCCTGACCCGGACAGGCGGTCACCGCGCTCGACGGAACAATGCGATACACCGAAATGGTTTCTGCGGGCCGGGCCGCTTCCCTGGCCGAGTTCGATGGCCACACTCCCGGCCCGCGAGCGCCACACTACCGCACGACTCGAACTAGCGTTCGATTATGGTGGTGGGGTGTTCGAGCAGTGGCCCGAGGGGCTGGAGCCGCAGTGCCGGCGGATCGTCGACCCGCCGATGCGGGTGAGGGTGCGCCTGGCGGCCGCGATCGCCCGCGACGCCCCGGCCAAGGCGAACGAGATCGCGCTGCGAGTGCGGGCGGAAGGGCTCGTGCTCGACGAGATCGTCGACGGCGAGCTGCTCGGGTGGTGCCGCAGCAATCGCGGCGACTGGCTCGGAGTCGTCGACATCGAACTGCACACCAGCAACCGGCTCGGCCGGCTCCCGCTCCGGCAGCTGATCCCCGCCGGCGCGATCGAGCGCGCCGACGAGAGGTGAACGGTCCCGCACGAGGTCACGGCACCGCCGGACCGCCCGCATCCTGCTCGGCATCGGCCGGTATGCCGGGAGTGGTGAGCACGAGCCCGACCTGGCCGCGATCGTCGTCGGGAGGGAACGCCATGCCCGGAACTCTACGACCGCGCGGCGGCGCGCCGGTCAGCTGGCGAGTCGGTCGGCGATCTTGTCGAGCTCGTCGCGGTCTCGTTTCCAGCCGAAGTCGAACCCGCCGTAGATCCCGTACGGCGGCATCTGGGTCAGTGCCCATTGCAGGCAGGGGCGTCGAACCGGGCACCGGTGGCACACGTCGACGGCGGGGCGCACTCGTTCGCGGTGGGGCCGCTGCCCGTCTCGCTCGGGAAACCACAGATCCGGGCTCGTGCTGTCGGCGCAGAGCGCCTGCTCGCGCCATTGCTCGACCCGGATGTCGATGTCGCGTGTCATCTGGCTCCCCCTCGTCAGCGCGGTCCTCCCCGACCGCTCCGAGTGACCGTAGTGGCACCCCGGATGCCGATACAACCTCTGTGTCGGGCCCGGCCGGGCCGAGTGTGGAGGTTCTTCCTTCCCGGATGATCCGCGATGATCTGATCTCACGACGACCGCGTCAACTACTCGGTCGACAATTTCCCGCACGCGCTCGCTGCGCTCTCTTGTTTCGCGCGAGAATTTCTCGATTCGCAGTGGACACGATCGCCGATCGACGCAGCATCGGCCGATATTCCGAAAAGGGAACGAACCGAACGTAAGCGCAGGCCAGCAGCGTTACAGACAGGCTGTGTCGTGTAGAGAGTTCAGTCGAAAAGAATTGAACAAAAAGGGTTCGATATCTCGAATGGCGAGGCTGTTTGCGATAGAATAAAAGCAACGTTCGAGGTCGCGATATCGAGGGGTGAGGGAAATGCAGAAAGTGACCGTGTGCACGAAGCCGGGATGTGTTCAGTGCGCTGCGACGTACCGCGCGCTCGAGCGGCTCGGGATCGGCTACGACGTCGTCGACATTCTCGCCGACGATGCTGCGCGCGAGCTCGCGGCGAACCTCGGCCACCGGCAGGCACCGGTCGTCGTCGCCGCCGGCGGCGAGCACTGGTCAGGTTTCCGGCCCGATCGCATCGCGGCCCTGGCCGCATGAGGGCCTCTGCCATGACCGCCTCCGACCCGAAGCGAGACGAGATGAGTGCACCAGCACTGCAGTTGGCGCCCGACGTCGCCGATCCGAGCGAACCCGGTCACCCCGGCGGCGATCCCGTCGACCGTCCCGCCGCCGACGCGGAAGCGTGCCTGCTGTCGGCGCTGATGCAGCTGCGCGAGCGGGAGCAGATCGCGGTGATCCTCGCGAACGTCGTGCCCGCGGACTTCGACGACGCCGTCCACGGGGCGCTGTACCGGATCGTGGCGGGCATGCTCGGCCGCGGCCTCCCGGCGGATTTCCCGATGGTCGCCCACGAGATCGACGCCCGGCCCGACACCGACGCCCATCACCGGGTGCCGCTGCGCCGCCGGCTGGTGCGGATCGTCGACGCGACGGCGTACCCGGAACGGGGCGCGCACTACGCGAAAGCCGTCGTCGCGCAATCGCTGCGGCGTTCGACCGCGATCGCCGGCAACGCGCTCACCGAGGCCGCCGCCGGGGCGATCGCCACCGACGACCTCTACGCCTATATGTGCGAGCTCGGGCGGGCACAGCGCGATCATCACCACCGCTACGCCACCTTGTCGACTGCCACCGGACGTGGGCAGGACCGATGAACGACGACGACCTGCGCGTGGCCTTCGAGCTGCACGAGCAGGGGCTGGGTTGGGCGCAGATCGGCCGCGAGCTCGGCTGCACCGCGCCGCTCGCCCGGCTCGCCGCCGACGCCTACCGGCGACGCACCGATGCTGCGGCCGCCGCGGACCAGTACAGTCTGTTCGACGCCGCACCCGAGTAGCAGCCAGCCGCTGCCCAGGTGGAGTGCACCGAGACGACCTTGTGCCTCAACCCCCCCTGTAGGCGCAAGGTCAGAAAGCCCCGGACCCGGTCCACAGCCCTCATCCCCCCGAGGCGCGACCGGATTTCCGGGGCTTTCGTCTGTTCTCGGCTCGATTCCGTTGACAGATCCACACCGCACGCGTTAACTATTAACTTGTTACTAGTTAAGATTCGAGGAGTGGTGATGGGGAATCCGCTACCGACCTGGCGTGAGCGCGCGGTGTGTGCGCAGATCGATCCCGACCTGTTCTTTCCCGAGGCGCCGCGGCACAGCGGCGCGGCGTCTCGCCGTCCGCAGGTGCGTGCGGCGCAGGAGATCTGCCGGTCGTGCCCGGTGCGCGGCGAGTGTCTGAGCTGGGCGATCGAGCGCGGCGAGCGGTACGGGATCTGGGGTGGGGTGCTCATGGAGGCGATCCGCACCCAGCGCCGGCGTCTCGCCGTCGAGGAGATGGCGCAGGTGAACGCATGAACGGCGGCCACTCCGGTGGCGACTGGGCGCGGCGATCCGCGCGTCGTCCATACTTGGTTCAAGTACCGAGTACGGATGGAGGTGGCGGCGTGATCGTGGTGCGGATGGGCCCGGAGGAACAGGCGCTGGCCGGCGATCCTCTCGGCCGCACCCACGTCGGGTATCGCCCGGGGCTGACCGAGTCCGAGGTCTGGGAGCGCGGCCGCGGGGTCTGGAAGCTCAAGGAGGGCCGAACCCTCGAGCAGGAGCTGGCGGTCGTCGTGGATCCGGACTGGATCGTGCGGGCGGTCGCGACCGTGACCGCAGTGTCGAAGGCCGGCGATCGCCGTGCGATCGAGGGAGAGCTGCTGGCCGGCCACGACATGGTCGGCACGCCGTTTCCCACCCCGAATCGCTCCCGCAACGCGATCAGCTACCACCCGGACTGATCCGGCCCGCTGATACCCCACAGCCGGTGGGCACAGTCCAGAACGCGGCTGTGTTCTGCGTCACTGCGGTTGCGTTCGGTCGAGGGGGTCGGTGACGATGGCCGGGCGAAGCGGCAATCGCTCGCACGCTGAGCGCGGGGCGGCGCCAGGGCGTTACGTGAATGCTGCTGCTGCAGAGTTTCTGCAGGGGCGGCTGTGGCGTACGCAGGGGAGAACCGTATGGCCCGCAAGGAATCCGAGCCCTCGAAGCCGGATCTGTTCAGCTCTTGGGAGGAATCTGCCGATGAACGAGCAACTACGCCGGATCGTGGACGAGACGTACCGGACGAGCATCGGGGTGGACCCGAGCTGGACGGACGAACAGACCAGGGTGTTCGTCGATCAGGAGACGGCGCGGCTGAATCAGCGAATCACGCTGCTGGCCGAACAGATTCAGGACGAGACGATCGCGACGTACGTGCGCGATCACGATCGGCAGCCGGACTTCACGGTGCACGTGGACCTGGTGAACCAGGCGAAGGAGATCGCGCGCGAGACGGTGCTGACGAGCGAGCTCTACCGCCTGATCGCATCGGAGGAGACCGAGACTCTCGATCTACTCGATCCGCAGGTGTCGGCGACGACGGCGGACCTGATGGCGTACCGGCCGCCGGCGGAGGCGCTCGACGCGGCGCGCACGAATCCGGACCGGTGGCGGACGGTGTATCGCAGCGAACCGACGCCGGAGATCGACGCCGCGGTCGCGGCGATCTGGCCGGAGCGGACGGGGTACTTCCGGATCAAGGCGCAGTATCTGCTCCAGACCCGCGCCGAGGACCTGCAGCCGCTGCCGAGCGGTCCGAGCGATCCGCTCGCGGACGAGCTCGCCGCACTGGTGATCGAGGATCTGCGCGCGGACGGGCTGCCGCTCGACGGATAGAGGCCGAGCAGTTCTCGCTGTTCGACGAGTTCGGCAACATCCCGACCGACCCGCGGGTGATCGACCCGGGCGGTGCGCCGTTGCCGGCACCGACCCGCTCCCCCGCACCGCCGCCGCCCACCGCGACGGCACCCACTGCGCCGTCGCCCGAGGCGCAGCCCGTGGCGGAGCAGCAGCCGGTGAGCGGTCCCGGCGATGCCGGACGCACCGAGAGTGCGGCGGTGGTGGCGGATTTCGTGCTGGGGTCTCGGGTGACGGTGCCCTCGGGCGGGAAGGCGCGGGCACGCGCGAACATCGCGGCGATCGAGCTGGTGCAGCAGCTCGCCCGCGAGTCGCGTCCGGCCACCGGCAGTGAGCAGACGACGATCGCGGCCTGGTCGGGGTGGGGCGCGGTCCCGCAGGTCTTCGACCCGCGCAACGCTACGTTCGAGCCCGAACGCGCCCGGCTCAAGGAGCTGCTGACCGCGAACGAGTACCGCGAGGCCGAGGCGTCGATCCTCAACGCGCACTACACCGATCCGGCGATCTCGCAGCAGGTGTGGCAGTTGCTCGAGCGCGCCGGGTTCTCCGGTGGCCGCGTTCTCGAACCGGGCTGCGGGTCGGGCAACTTCCTCGGTCACGCCCCGAGCGAAGCGGTGATGGTCGGCGTCGAACTCGATCCGATGACCTCGAAAATGGCGGCGGCACTGTATCCGTCGGCGCAGGTCCGCAATGAGGGATTCGAGCAGACCCGCGTCCCGGAGGGCTCGTTCGCCGCGACGGTCGGCAACGTCCCGTTCGGCAGGTTCGCCGTCCCCGACCCGGTCCACAACCCGGACCGGCATTCGATCCACAACCACTTCATCCTCAAGTCGATCGCACTGACCGCGCCCGGCGGCTACGTCGCGGTGATCACCAGCCGGTTCACGATGGACGCGCAACGATCGCGGGCACGCGAAGAGATGGCTCGGCACGCCGATCTGATCGGCGCGGTCCGATTGCCGACGGCAGCGTTCGCGCGCGTCGCCGGCACCGACGTGACCACCGACCTGCTGGTGCTGCGCAATCGCGAGAGCGAACGCGATGGTCCGATGCCCGACTGGGTGCGCACCGTCGACGTCGCCGTCTCCCCCGGCGGGGAGCTCCTCGGCCGCCGAGGCCGGACCGACGACGACATCGACCTCGACGCGCAGGCACCCGAATCGGTGGCGGTGAACACGTATTTCGTCGAGAACCCGAACCGGATCCTGGGTACGGTCCGGATCGGTCACGGCCAGTACGGCGCGCAGACGATGGTCGTCGATGCTCTCGACGATCTGTCGGTCTCCGACGAGATCCGTGCAGAGCTCGGCCCGGTGATCGACCGATCCCGCGAACTCGGCTACGGGCTGACCGCGACGGCGGACTCGCTGGTCACCGTCGAGCACGAACGGTTCGACCCCGGACTGATCACCGCCGCCGACCGCGGGCCCGCGACGCCGTTGGACACGCTGCGCTACAACGCCGACGAGCACCGCATCGACCGGTGGACCGGGACCGCGTGGGTCGACAACAACACCGCGAGCTCGAAGATCGCCGAGACCCGCAAGCTGCTCGAGCTGCGTGACGTCGCGACGTCGCTGGTCCTGGCCCAGCGCGACGGCCGCCCCACCGCCGACAAGGAGGCACTGCGCGGCGAGCTCAACCGCCGCTACGACGACTACGTGCGGGTGCACGGGCCGATCAACCGGTTCACCATGACCAGACCGAAAGAGACCACCGCGGCCAAGCACGACGAGCGGTACGCGAAGCTCGAAGCGGCCTGGCGAGAGGCCGAGGGCGACGAGATCGGCCCCTACGCCGGCCGGGTTCCCGACGAGCTCGCGGCACGCTGGGACGAGAAGGCGTGGAAGAGCACGGACCCGGTCAAGCGGCGCCCCCACCTCGAGGGCGGGATCCGCAACGACCCGGGGTGGGCGGTGATCGCCGCGCTCGAGCATTTCGACGAGAACAGCCAGAAGGCGAGCAAGGCACCGCTGTTCTCCAAGGACGTCCTGAGCCCGCCGGTGCCCCGCGAGCACGCCGACAGCCCGCAGCAAGCGCTCGCCCTGAGCATGGAAGTCTCCCGCACCGTCGACGTCGAGCGGATCGCGGCCCTGCTGCGTACCGACGTCGCCGACGCCCGCGAACAGCTGAGCGGGCTCGTGTACCCGTCGCTGTCGAACCCGGACACGCTGGTGCCGGCCACCGACTACCTCTCGGGCAACGTGCGCGCGAAGTACTACGCCGCCGTCGCGGCCGCCGGCCAGAACCCGATCTACCGCGAGAACGTCGCCGCTCTCGAGGCGCTCATCCCACCCGAGCTCGAACCGCACGAGATCCGGGTCCGGCCCGGCGTGACGTGGGTGACCCCGAACGACATGACCCGATTCGTGACGCAGACCTTCGGGATCGAACCCGACCACGTCACCATCGAGAAGCTGCCCGACCGGTGGACGGTGGACGTCCCCAGCTGGCACCGCAAGAACCCTCGGCTGACCGAGGACTGGGGCACGCCGTCGCTCGACGGTGTGGAGCTGTTCGAGAAGCTGTGCAACTCGAAGGCGATCGAGGTCAACCGCTCGGCCGAGGACATCGCCCGCGACGGCGGCCCCGCGCTCGACGGTCAGGCGACGTTCGCGGCGCAGGCCAAGGCCGAGAAGATCACCGCGGAGTTCAAGCAGTGGATCTGGTCCGATCCCGAACGCGCAGACCGGCTCGCCCGCGAGTACAACACCCGCTTCAACTCGCGACGCGCCCCTCGTCACGACGGGAGCTATCTGACGTTTCCCGGTCTCGCCGATCATTTCGTCCCGCACCCGTATCAGCGTGACGCGGTCGCGCGCATCATCGCCGAGCCGACGGTGCTCCTCGATCACGTCGTCGGGGCCGGCAAGACCGGCACGATGTTCATGGGCGCGATGGAACTCAAACGCCTCGGCCTGGTCAAACAGCCCTGGATCGTCGTGCCGAACCACATCCTCGAGCAGGTCGGCCGCGAAGCCAAGCAGTGGTATCCGGCCGCGAACATCCTGATGGGGACGGCGGCGACCACCGCGGAGGGCCGTCGGCGGCTGGTGGCGCAGTCGGCCACCAGCGATTGGGACATGGTGATCGTGCCGCAGTCGGCGTTCACCCTGATCGGCGTCGACGACGAACTCAAACGCGGCTACATCGAAGCCAATCTCGCCGAGCTGCGTGAGGTCGCGTCCACCGTCACCAGCGACAAGAGCAAAAAGCAGATCGAGCTCGCGATCAAGGTCGCCACCGAGAAGCTCGACAAACTGCTCGCCCAGGACCGCAAGGACACCGGTCTGACGTTCGAGCAGTCCGGATGCGACTACCTGTTCGTCGACGAAGCGCACATGTACAAGAACAAGACCCGCGCCTCGAACGTCACCGAACTCGCCTGCCCCCGCGGCTCGCAGCAGGCCGAAGATCTCGCGATGAAACTCGATCTGCTGCGCCAACGGCGCCGCGACGAGGCGATCGCCGCGGGCGTGCACGCCGATCAGGTCGTCGAACGGGTCGCGACGTTCGCCACCGGCACGCCGATCGCGAACAGTCTCGGCGAGCTGTGGGTGATGCAGAACTACCTGCGACCGGACCTGCTGCGCGAGGCCGGCGTCGCGAGGATCGACGACTGGGGGGCGGTGTTCACCGCCACCGTCACCGACACCGAGATGAACTCGACCGGAACGAAACTGCGGCCGGTCACCCGGGTCGGCAAGTTCGTCAACCTGCCCGAGCTGCTGCAGCTGTCGTCGGTGTACTCCGACGTCGTCACCCGCGATCAGGTCCCGGTCCGGTTGCCGACGCTCACCAGCGGTGAACGCCAGATCAGCACGCTGGTCCCCGACCAGGAGACCCGCGACTTCATGACCGACCTCGCCTACCGGGTCGATCACCTCGACCCGCGCGATCCCGCACGCGACAACAACCTCAAGATCGCGAGCGACGGCCGCAACGCCTCGCTCGACCCCCGGCTGGCGCACCTGCCGGCACCCGAGAACGGTGGCCGCGCCGCCGACGTCGCCGAGAAGATCACGAGCATCCACGAATACAGCAAGGACACCGTCTATCTCGACGAGACCGGGCAGCCCTCACCGACTCGGGGTGCACTGCAGATCGTGTTCTGCGACCGCGGCACCCCGAAACCGGGCCACAGCGAGTTCAGCGTGTACGACGCGTTGCGCGACGAACTGATCGCCCGCGGAATGCCGGCGGACAAGATCCGCTACATCCACGAGGCCCGCACCCCCTCACAGAAACTCGCGCTGTCGGCAGCGTGCCGCAGCGGCGAAGTGCACGTGCTGATCGGCTCGACCGAGAAGATGGGCACCGGCACCAACGTGCAGGACCGCGCCATCGCGATCCACCACATGGACGTTCCCTGGCGGCCCGCCGACCTCGAACAACGTGAAGGGCGCGGCATCCGGCAGGGAAACCAGAACGACACGATCGAGATCTGGCAGTACGTCACCGAGAACACCGCCGACACGGTCATGTGGCAGACGGTGCGACGCAAGGCCACGTTCATCCACCAGACCAAACGCGGCGAGGTCGACGTCCGCGAGATCGAAGACCTCTCCGGCGGCGACATCGGCAACGCCGCGGCCGCCACGAAGGCGATGGCCACCGGAGATCCCCGATATCTGCGTCAGGTCGAACTCGACGACGACGTCAAACGGCTCACCGCCCTGCAGAAGGCCCACACCGAGTCGATCGCCCGCAACTCGTGGCTGCAGACCAAGGCCGAAGCCCGCATCGGCGAACTCGAACGTCAGATCAGCACCCTCGAGCGTCCCGCCGCAGAGATCCGGGCACGACGCGACGGCGACGAGCGCACGGCCCCGGTGATCGTCGTGGCGGGCACGTCCTACACGGAACCGAAGAAGGCCGCGGCCGCGTTCACCGAATCCGTGCGCTCGGCATACGTTCTCGGTCGCAACGACGGTCTCGCCAAGGCACGTCAGATCGCGACGATCGGCGGAATCGAGGTCCTCGCGGCGCGCTCGGCCTCCGACGCCACGATGCACGTCGCCTTGTCCGTGCCGTCGAAGACCCGCGTGATCGAGGAAAGCGAGCTGTTCGCGTCCGTCGGCAACAACCGCGAGCACCGCGACCCCGCCGCCGTCGCGCGCGGACTGCTCCAACGAGTCGAGAACATCTACCACTCGCTGCCCGAGCATCTCGACATCCTGCGCGGTGACCTCGCCTCCACGCGACGCGACCTCGACGAGCTGCGCGCGGTCGGGCACGGGTCGTTCGACCGTGCCGACGAGCTCACCGAGAAGAAGACCGAACTGCGCGCGCTGACCGTCGAGCTCAGTCAGGAAGCCAACAGTGCCGCCGCGCAGGCAGAACGCGCCGCCGCCAAGGAACGCATGGACGCCAAAGGACGCGACCCGGGCTGGTCACTGCAACTGAACCCCACCCCCAAGGTCCTCGCCGAACTCGGACTCGATTCCGCCGACCAGCTACGAGCGATCATGGCCGACCGCGAGTTCGCCGCCGCCCGCGCCCGCGCCGACACCGAGCCGGTGACAGAGCAGCCGGACATCGGCCCGGTCGAGCTCGCCGAAGCCGAGCCCGCCGTCGACGACATCGAACCCGCAGGCGAGGCGGCCGGCGCCGCACCGCCGCCGGCTGCAGCCGAGGAGATCGCCGCGCCCGCGGCCGAGCACACCGAGCCGACCGGCCTGGCCGGCGGCGACGAGACGCCGGCGCCCGGCGGGGACCACGGGCGGGCCGGTGAGACCGAACGACAGGCGCTGCGGGACGCGATCGCCCAACGCGAGAACGACTTCCCCACTCCACCCGGGCATCGGCCCGGCGGGGCGGGGCATCGACCACCGGACGAGCGGCCACCCCAGCAGCGTGGCCGCGACACCGGACCCGAACGCGGCCCCGCCCGCTGACCCCCAGACCCCGGCACCACCCATGATCTTCTCCAGTGCACAGGGCGGGCCACTGGAGAGGGCACGAAGGACCACCCCGCGACGGGGTGGTCCTTCGGCGTTTCCGCGGCCATGACAGCACCCGCATGACAGCTTGCTGTCACCGCGAACCGGGCCCGGCAGACGCGGTGCCCGGTGATCTCGGCGGCAGGCTCGGTTCGGTCGGCGACGGCGCACGCGCCGTCGCGGGCCACCTTCGGTGTCCTCCATAGGGAGCGTCGCTTCGCTCCGCGCTGAGAAGAGCTTTTCCTTTTCCCTTCCGGCCTTTCGATTGTGACCGGCGGTGCCCGTCCCGCAACCAGACGACGGCGCTGCGCTTGCCCCTGCGGGGTCGGGACACTTTCCTCCTCCGCTGCGCTCCCCCGGAAACTGTCCCGCTCGCAAGTTGCGGGCCGGCCCCCTCATGCCGGTCGTCATCTACAGCGCCAGAAGGGCAAAAAACGCGGGCGGGACCGACACCGGGACCGACCGCCGACCGAAGGGACACCACAGTGATCGACACGACCCATCCGGACCTCGTCGCCTATCAGCGGCACGCCACGGCCGCGCTGGAACTGCTCGAGCAGACCGCGATGGTCTCGGCGGACTCCCGCGCTCGGGCACTCGCCGACATGGCTCAGGTCCACGCGACGCTCGCGCTCGCAGCCGCGACGGCCGCGACCGTGCTCGCCGACCCGGTCTGACCGACACCCCCGGACACGAGAACACCGGGCAGCAGCAACCTGCCCGGTGTTCTTCCCGCGAAACTACCGGAAGAGAGAACCCCGATGAGCACACCCACCCAGGACCGTCGCGCCGAACTGGTCGCTGCCGACCCCCACGACATCGAGATCGGCACCAACGTGCGCGATCACGTCGACCTCGACGTGACGCCCGAGTTCGTCGACTCGATCCGTGAACACGGCGTCCTGCACCCGGTGACGGCGCACCGCCGCGACGACGGCGTCCTCGTCCTGATCGACGGGCAGCGCCGCGTGCTCGCCGCCCGCATCGCTGCACAATCCACCGTCCCGGTGATCGTGCGGCCGGACGACGCCGATACCGCTGCCGAGCACGCGATCGCGCGCATCGGCGAGCAGGTCGTGTCCAACAACCACCGCAGCGCGCTCACCGCCGCGCAGAACGCGCGCGCGGTCACCGAGATGCTCGATCTCGGTGTCCCGGTCGCCACGGTCGCGCGCACCCTGTCGGTGCCGCAGAAATCGGTCGCCCTCTACGGCGCGGTCGGTCGCCGCGCGCACGCGGCCGACGCCCTCGACGGATCGCTCACTCTCGAACAGGCAGCGGTGCTCGCACAGTTCGAGGCCGACGGCGACGACGAGGCGGTGCGCGAGCTCACCACCGTGAGCCCCGGCTACTTCGACTACACGGCGCAGCGACTGCTCCAGAAGCGCGAAGAGCTGCGAGTGCGCCGCGAGCACTTCGCACCGCTCGTCGCTGCCGGGTTCACCGCCCTCGACGCGCGGCCGCTCTACAGCGCGCTGGTCGAGGCCGCGATGTTCCGCCGCGCCGACGATCCGGAGCAGCCGCTCGACGAGGCGACCCTGTGCGCCGCACCGCATCTGTGGGCGGTGTGGATCGACTTCGAGTACGCGCACTTCCACGCGAAGACCGGCGAGCCGGTCGACTACGACGACATCGACGAGGCCACCATCGAAGAGCGCGACCTCGAGGCAGCCGAAGGAACGCTGCACGCCGACGATGTGCGCGAGGAAGAGACCGCCGTCCCGGTGTTCTTCTTCCGCGACATCACCCGCATGGACGAGGCCGGGCTCGTCGCCTCCGAACGCGGCAAGTGGTACGTGGACCGCGCGTTGCGTAGGGCCGGGGTCGACACGGACAACCCGCTCCCCGCCGACGAGGACGCGCGCGAAGCCGCCCTCGCGGAACGGCGCGAGACCGAGCGGCGGGAGCGTGCGCGGGTGCGCATCCTCAACAAGAAGAGCGAAGCAGCGCGCACGTTGCGGCACGAGTTCCTCGCCCGGATGCTCGCGGGTAAGACACCGCCGCGCACCGCCTCGGTGTTCACGGCGCGGATGCTCGCGCACGATGCGTCGCTGCTGAGCGGATTCCACGCAGGGGATCTCCTGCCGACTCTCCTCAGCGGCGGGCACGCCGCCGGGAAGGAGCTGGCGGACCACGCCGTCGGAGTGAGCGAACAGCGCGGCTGGATGATCACGTTCGCGATGGTCGTCTCCGCATTCGAATCGCACCTGCCCAAAGACGCCTGGCGCACTCGCCCGCGTCTGGCACCGATCTACTTCGAGATGCTCGCCGCGAACGGTCACCGCATGACCGACGTCGAGAAGGTGATCTCCCGTGAGATCGACGCGGACAGCGTCGACCTCGACGACTGATCGCCACCGTCGACAGCACTGCGCCCCACCCGGAACCGGGCGGGGCGCAGCGCCGCATTCGGGCACGAGGTGCGCGGCGATGTGTTGGCTGGGAACTCCCCGGAGCGCTCGTCAGTGCGTCTGCTCGGCGGCGTCGGTGTCGGCGACGCGGGTGCGCTTGCCGCGCGATGCGGAGCGGCGGGGTGCGCGCTTGGTGGGTTCGCTGATCGCCCACTGTGCGAGTTCTTTGTCGGTGAATCCTGCGCGCCGCGCGGCGGCGGTCGCGGCGGCGAGCCGGTCGGCGTTCTGCTTGTCGATGCGCGCGAACTCCTCGCGTGCGTCGGTGAGCGCACGGTGTGCTTTCGCGACGACGTGGATCGCTTCGATCTTCGCTTCGGCTTGCTTTCGGATCTGCTCGACGTGGGTGGCGATCTCGCGGTCGAGCGGCGAGGTGTCCGCCGCTTGCGTGTCGGCGTTGCTGTTGCCGGGCGTCGTGGTTTTGAGTGCTGTCGGGTTCGTCATGCGTTGATCCTAGGGCGGTTGTCGGTGAGCGCATCCAGACCGAGGGGACGTGTTCTCGGTTGTCCCGGCTGGGTTCCGGCTAGGCGTTGGGTGCACCCGACATCGCGGAGCGGACAGGAATGTCGGGTGTGCCCATCGCCGTGAAGGCCGGTGCCCAGTTGGGGGCAACGCCACGCTGATCGAGCGTGTGGTCCGCGCTGCGCGCGGACATCGGCCGGCTTCGCCGGGCTGTTCTTTTCTCGCGGCGTCCGTCCACAGTTGGGGACTGCTCTGGCCCTCATGTGGATGCCCGAGATTTCTCGGCCGCTTCGCTGATCTCGGGCACCCACAATCGGGACCAGCCCCCAGCTGTGGACGGACGCGGCAAGAGCGTGGAGCTCGCTGCGCTCGCGCTCGTCCCTCGCTGAAAGAGCGGGCACGAGACGCAGGCGCTTCGTGCAACCCGATGGAGCCCCGGCGGAGCAAGATAGCAACTTAGATTATCTACGTTGGTCAGGTGCTTGCTGATCGCGCAAGCACCTGGGACACTGCGTGTAGCCCCACAGCGGTGGGGGCGCTGCGCTGGGCCTGACGAGAAAGGGCGAGACGATGAGTGATTCCGACACTCCGCGTCCTTTCCGTTTGCGCCGCGAACGGCGCGCGAACGCGACCGGGGGCCGCACGAAGGCACATCTGGTGAAGGTGACCCCCGAGGAGGAGTCGGCGCTACTCGCGCGCGCCCAGCAGGCGCGGGTGTCGGTGCCGCGGTTGATGGTCGAGGCGGCGCTCGCCGATCACGGAGAGACGGCGACCGACCGCCGTACCCAGCTCGAAGAGTTGTTCCGCGCGTTCCGGTTACTGGCCGCGTTGTCGAACAACGTCAATCAGATGGCGAAGGCGACGAACGCGACCGGTGAGGTCGCCGAGGAGCTGGCGGTGACGTTGGCTCAGGTGCGGCGGTGTGCGATACGGATCGACGGGGCGATCGACGCGATGGAGCCGCTGTCGTGATCGTGAAGATCGTGCGCGGGGAGAAGATGACCGGGCTGCTGTCGTATCTGCAGGGGCCGGGGAAGGCGAACGAGCACACCGACCCGCATCTGATCACCGGTGATCCGGCGATCATGGCGTGGCACGGCGAGGACGAGCTCTCGCACACGGCGGCACTCGAGGTGGCGCGTGCGGTCGACAAGCCGTACCGGCATTTCGGAACGAAGGTGACGATCCCGAACTATCTGCGGGACGCACAGGGCCGCGAGATGCGTGACCGCGCGGGCAAGAAGGTGCGCGATCCGATCGACCCGGACCGCGATGCGAACGTGTGGCACTGTTCGCTGGCGTTGCGTGCGGACGAGGGCCGGCTGACGGACGAGAAGTGGGGGCAGATCGCGCAGTCGTTCATGGACCGGATGGGGTTCACCGAGGCGTCGGGACGTTCGCCGGCTCGGTGGGTTGCGGTGCACCACGGCATGTCCGCGGCCGGCAACGATCACATCCACATCGCGGCGTCGGCGGTCCGTGAGGACGGCACGAAGGTCGATCTCTACCGCGACTACAAGCGGGCGTCGGAAGCCGCCCATGCACTCGAAGTCGAGCACGGGTTGACGGTGATCGACTCGCGCAGCGCGCAGATCGGCGAACCTGGTTTCCACCGCGCCGAGAAGCATCGAGCCGAGCGCGAGGGCGCGGTCGAGCTCGACCGTGATCTGCTCGCGCGGCGGGTGCGTGCGTGCGCGACGGCCTCACGTGACGAAGCGGAGTTCGTGCGCCGGATGCGCGGGCAGGGGCTGATCGTGCGACCCCGGATGGCTGCGGGCCGCGCCGACGTCGTGACGGGATACAAGGTCGCGCTGCGGCCGCGTGAGCGAAGCACCGCGCCGGTGTTCTACGGCGGGGGGCATCTCGCGAAGGACCTGACACTGCCGCGGTTGCGCGGCGAGTGGGCGGACACTCCGGAGCAGGCCGATGCTGCGGTCGCGGAGTGGAACGCAGCCCGGCGCGGGCAGAAGCCGGTCGCCCCGGGCCGCGAACGCAAGCAGGTCGCCGATCCTCGGATGCTCGATCGCGCGGTGAAGGACCTGACTGCATGGAACGGCTATCTCGCGTCGGTCCCGGTCAGTGACCGCGCGCAGTGGGCGCGTGCCGCGGGACGGACCGCGGGCGTGTTCGCTGCATGGTCGCACCGGTTGGAGACGACACCGGGACCGCTCGCCGACGCAGCACGTCAATTCTCCCGCAGTGCGCAGGTCCCCGCGCACCAGCAGTTCCGCCGCAAGCAAGGGACACTCTCGGCCGGCGGCACCGCACTGATCGTGATGCAGGCGAGCCCGAACCTGTCCCAGTCGGTCGCGTACGCGCTGCTGATGCGGCAGCTGATCAAGACCACCGAAGCGATCGCGGCCGCGCACCGCGCCGCCGGTGACGCGAACCGGGCACGCGAACTCGAGGCCCTCGCACGCACCCGCCTCGACGCTGTGCACTCTCGCCTCGACGCTGTGCACGCCCGCCTCGACCACACACCGGACGGGCCCGCTCCGGCCGCGGCGCGTGCAGCGACGACGACACTCGACCCCGAGCTCGCGGAAGCGCAGCGTCAACGCGAAAGCGACTTCCCCACCGCACCGAAGACCAGCACACCGGGCTCCCCCATCCCGACACGGCTCGACCCTCCGGCGCGCACAGCGCACACGACGGGCCGGGGAGGTGACGAGCGAGGCCGGTGAGCACGCCGCCATACTCGTTCGCCGAGCCCACGTGGGTGGGGACTTCCGCAGGCCGAGTGCTTGCGCTTGCGAACGATTCGGTCAGTCGTTCTCGGCGAGTCGTGTTCCGATCTCGATTGCCCAGTCGAGTCCGATGGTGGACACGTTGAATCGTGTGAATGGGGTATTGACGATTACTGAAGCAAGACCCCACGGTGTGGCGACAGGGTCGCTGTCGTCGCGCGAGACGGCGGCAGCGCCAGCGGTCCGCAGGCGTTCTGTATCGACTACTAGGAAAAAGGGCTCAAGGCCGTCGTCGTACCGACGGCCTTCACGAACCTCGACAACCCCCGACTCGCCGACCGCTTCAGGAGTGACGCCGACCACGACCGACGTCTCATCGTTCGATGTCGTCCACTTGCACATCACGGCACCCGGGTCGTCGCCGGGATAGGGCTCGAATCGTTGCTCCATGAGCCCGGTCAGGTAGTCCGGAATCAGCTCCGCGATCCGCTCACAGGTCCACGGGCGTCGGTCCGTCGTCATAGATGCCGATTCCTCGTTGGCGGCTGGGGACGTCGCCTGCACCGACGTGGCGCAGGCACTCAGGGAAACACCGAGCACGACCGCAACGGCCGCGAATGCGAAGGTGCGGGCGGGCTGGCCGGATCTCACTGTTTGCATCTCGGCTTTCCAGACGTAGGGAACGACGTAACAACGCGGCCGGTGTTGGCGTCGACCGTCACGTTCGCCCACTTAATCCTGCCTGTCGGCAACCCGTTCTTCTTGTTGTACTCGTACATCAAGCGTCCGACCGTGAAGGTGTTGTTGTCTTCGCGGTAACAGACCACCTCGGGATTGCGCAGCGCCGCTTCCATCCCTTCGTCCGCGATCAGTCGCCAGTTCGCGTTTGGAGTTAGTCGGCCCCAATCGTTCCAGTGTTTCACCTGCACATGACGGAAGCCGCCGTTCTCGGTACCGCAGTACATAACGGTGCGGCCTTCGACGAGTCGATGGTCGCCGTCGATGAGTCCGGCGCGGTCGAAGGTGCGAACGACTTTGTCGGTGGGCGAGTTCGGCCCGCAGGCTCCCCATGTCGCTGCGACGGACTCGAATTGGTTGGCGCGCGGTGGTGGCGCGGACTGCGGTTCCGGTGTTTGTCGGAGTTCGTTCATCAGCCCCTCGATGTGACAGTCATCGAGGCGTTGCACTACAGCCCGGCGGAGCTCGCGCATATCGTCCGCGAAGCCGCAAAGTCGACAGGAACTCGGTTCCGCCGATATACGGGGCGGTTGACTCCGCCGCAGCTCCGCGCGGTGCTTGACGCATTCAGCGCGGGAGTGGAGCGTCCCTCAGCGTGACGCGCAGCGAGCACCGCGATCGACTGCGCGACCTGCTCTCGACCCTGGAAATGCCAGTTCCATGGGACACCAACGGTTTTGCTGCGATGCTGAGCGATCGACTCGGCAAGGCCGTCGTGATGAGGACGATGCCAGCGGTCGGCGGAGTTGCAGGCTTCACGACAACCACCCCTCAGCGAGTCGTCATCGCCCTGCGTGAACTCCCGAGCGGGGGGTCGACATTCTCGACCTCGGGCACGAGGTGGGACACCTCCTGCTGGGCCACGACTCGTGCGCGGCCCTGGACCGGGAGAGCGAGGAAGAGGCGACCGCCTTTGGTCATCTGTTTCTCGCGCGGCATGACAGCATCGTCGGGCACGGTCGTGCGATGTCGCCCCGCCAGCCCGCAATCGTTCGGCGCTATGTCCAGCACTTGGAGGGACGCTGATGGATACCGGGCTGATAGTCCAGATCGCGGCACGTAGCGTGGTCGGAATTGCACTGTGCGGAATCACGATTCGTCGTATTCGCACCGGTAGAACTCGCGGTCTCCCCGGCGCCGCCACCGGCGCCGGCGGGTCCGTAGCGTTCGCGAGCCTTGTTTCGGTACCCGTCGTCATGGACGACTGGGTAGATGATCGACTCGCCGCCGCGACCGGATTTCACAACTTCTCGTCTTGGGCAGCTGTAATCGGGTATCAAGCGTCGGCACTGTTCTGCGCTCGCATAGCCGAAACACTGACCACCGACACCACCAAAGCGCGAGTGATCGACGGCCTAGGGATCGCGGGCATCATCGCCACCGCCGGCGCCTACGTGGGCACTGAAATCGTGCACGAGAAGTCATACGGGATCGTCAGCGAACTGTCATTCGACACCGTAGGAAACACCGTCTATCTCAGCCTGTTCTACGGGTTCTTCCTGCTATCACTCGGCCGCATTCTCGCAGCAGGCGTGATCGGACTCAGCGCCATACAGCGCGGCCCACTCGCCGTGACCTTCGGACTGGTCAGCGCGGGCGCAGTTGCCGAGGTGGCGACGTTGGCTCTGATCGTGGCCAAACAAGCCGAGCTGATCGACGTCGAAGCGACCGCTGCGCTCCGCGAAATCCTTCTCACAGGCGGCGTCGCACTACTCGCCGACGCTATCCTGTCCTACAACTGGGAAAAGGTGCACGGTCGGCTCAACCGCTTTCGCAGGCTTCGGTGGTACGTGTCCGAATGGTCGCAGCGGATGCGCATTGAGGGAGCCTTGAAAGTCCTCGCACCGAGCGACCGCGAAATCTGGTCGGAGAGCGCAACCAGCCGCACCGCCGGACTCGCCCGCAACCGCCTGGCGGACATCGAGGACGCAATCCGCGCAACTGCCGACAGAAGCAGGCCGTGACGACCTAGCAAGCCGAGGCGACACGCCGATTTGCCGCCCGCGACAGGTTGCCTGCACTTGCTGCACAGAAATGCTTTAGCGTGCGTGTTACGCTGCGTCTAGTAGCAGTTTGCAGCAGCTACTCAAGGCGCACTTCGCCGGGGAGTGTAGCTTGTCCGTCGGGAGTGTTAGAGACGTGCGAAACGAGCTACGGGGAAGTGCCAGGTGGGCGCGCTCTGACGCGATCATAAGCATCCTGGACGACGACCGGATCGACACCAACCGCGGACGCCAGTCGGTGCTTCAAGTCCTCACCGAGAGGCGCCTCGCCGCGCTCGACATTGCTCAAGCGGGTCGTCGTGGTGCGCATCATGCAGCGCGTTGATCCGATACGCCCGGAGCACGTCCGCGTCACGGACCGGGTCGTTGCGCCACCGGTAGTAGGGCTGTCTCGCGAGCTTGAGAACCCGGCACGACACCGTTACGGGAATCCCCGCATCGGCGAGCTCAGATACGAGCGGGTACGTCATTTTGGGGAGCCACCGAGCTTCAGGTTCGCCTGCGACAGATACGCCGCCGCACGCCGAAGGACCTCGTTCTCCTGCTCGAGCAACCGGATCCGCTTCTTCAACTCCCGAGCCTCCGCGGCATCAGCAACAGTTTGGCCAGGACGGTTGCCCTCCTCGACATCGGCCTGGCGGAGCCAGTTCTGCAGCGTCGCTTCGCTGATACCGAAATCGGTGGCGATCTGTTTGATGGTCACGCCGATCTCACGGCGCCTCGCGACCGCGACAACGTCTTCGCGGAACTCCTGGGGATAAGGACCGGGCATGATGACATCCTCCCCGTCAGCGCCTCCCGGCACTAACGATCAGTTGACACCAGTTCCTGCTTCACGCCCGCAGCAGGTTGTTGAAACTGTAGGAGTGGAACGCGGTCATGTGGTCGAGGTAGGCGGTCCAGGCGTCCGAGTCCACCAGCGCGGCAACTTGATCGGTGATCGAGGCTTGCAGGCGTTCGGACAGCTCGCGGCGGGCGGTTGCTTTGTCTTCGGCCGACTTGGTGGTGGTGCGGTGTGTGCTCATGGTGTGCGGTCCCCTTCTCCCGGTGCGTTCTTTCGCCGTCATCGGGCGTGGCGGAGATGAGGCAGCGCCCGATGACGGCGAAAGAACGAGGGGAAGGGACAGGCACAGTCCGCAACCCGCCACCGATGAGAGAGGCCACCTGCCATGAGCATCAACGACACCTACTGGACCACCTACGACCAGGCGCTCGACGCCGCCGCAGCAGCCCGAGCCGCGCGCGTTGCGGTCGGCGTCGACGAACCCGTGCCGGGCATGCAGCCTCCGCGGATCGCTGGCGCTGGTTCGACCTATTCGAGACGAAACACGTTCAGGAGCGTAGACGGGCGAGGGTGTTGAACAGCTCGGCCGTCAGAATGGTCCCACTGTTGGCGAGCCCGCCACCGTTGTGTATGGCGTTCGCAGTGTCTTCGTCGGTGATGGTGACGGATGCCCCGCTCTGTCCGCTGTATGTGTCGGTTGTGTACCGCAGCGTGCGGTCGGTTTGGCGAACGATGGGGGCGTTGTCCTGCCACATTGTGCCGGGTGCCTGATCGGTGGGGTATCCGATGATTCGGGCGGGTTGTCCGACGAGATCAGCGGCGGTGACAGGCTCGAGGCCGTACCAGCCGACGTCGTTGCCGGCAGGTCCGTCGAGTTCGATCACACCCCAGTCTCGCCCCGGGGCACCGTATTTGGAGTCAAACCAGACAGTAGATGCGCGGTAGGTTCCGTACGGACCGGTTTGCGTTCCGTTTCGGGCAGGTGTGAAGGTTATGTGCGAACTGAGATCTGTTCCGTCGGTGAGGCAGTGACCGGCTGTCACCACGGTGGACGGCGAGATCAGCCATCCGGTGCATGTCGCTGTCTGCGCTGGAGTGCCGAAAGAGAACGTGATTTCTCCGGTGCGGCGGTAGGGAGCGAAGCGGGTGTCCGTCACGCTGGTCCGGTCGTCGGGTCCGATGATTGACCGTGGACTGCGCGCGGAACCGTTCGAGGAATCGGTACGCGAGTATCCGACATCGTCGCTGAGCCCGTCGCCGGGCAGCGGGTTCGAGATGTCCATCGTGTCGTCGACGATTCGGTAACCGACCGGGTCGATGGGCAGGTTCTGCGGTGGGGCGGCATGTGCTGTCGTTCCGACGGTGATCAGTGACAGGGCGAGAAGCGTTGCTGCCCAAACTCTGTGGGCGAACCGTCCTGAGTTCGACATCGTTGGCTTCCTGGTTGAACGGGGGCGTCGCTGGGCAGCTGGTCTGCATGCCGGGCACTCACCCGACTGGCGGATCGAATGCCGGCTGCGGGGGTCGAACTTGTCGTCGTCGACCCCCGCAGCCTGCCTCCGGAGCGGATCGTGTCCCTCAGCGACAGTGGTCAGGCTTTCCCGTTGTGGTCGGTCTTCGAGTGCTCCCGCGCGATCGAGGCGGCGATGACGCTGGTCTTGAGGTCCCACCCGACCGCTGCACGGAATTTCTGTGCTGTGACGTCCCACGAGTCCTCGGGTATCGCGGCCAGTATGTGAGCGAACTGGGGTTGCTGGAGGAATTCGCTCACCGATTGCTCACGCAGGTACGTGTTCGCGAACTCCGCCGCGTCGCGTGCGGCATGAGGTGGGCGGAACACCCGTGCCAGTATCACTTTGCGAACGGTGTAGCGCACCAGGCCCCGGCGCCGACGAGCGCGGCGGTTGCTCCCGCCACGCCGCCCTTGAGTGCATTGACACCGACCAGCCTCGCTAGTACCCAGGCAACTTCTTTGAAATTCTTGGTTGCGATCAGGTACGCCAGTTGACTGCCTCCTCCCGCTGCACCGCCTGTGAGCCCACCGAGTCCGACAGCGTTGAGAACGCACTGTCGGTACCCAGGTGAGCTGACCGAATGCTCGGGAGATGGCTGATTCAGCACCTGTGTCACGGCAGCCAACGCGTCGACGTCGACCCCCTCGGCATGGGCGAGCTGTTCGTTGACGACCCACTCGTAGTTGTCCTGGACGATCAAGTCGGTGAATATATGCTCCGCTTGTTTCTCGGCGACCCGCAGCTCCTCGTCGGTCAGAGGCCGGTCAACAATCTGAAGCGACGAATCGGGTGTCGAGGGACCATCTACCTCGGCGGGGGAAGCCGACGCAACCGCGCCGGTAGCTGCCGATAGAGCAATGGTGGCAGCTGCGATGGTGGCCAGCGCCCGGTGTCTTCTGCCGTTCATGCGGTCTCCTGAGTGTTGATGTTGCTTACTACCGATCGTTACAAACCTCACGGTAGTATAGATTGCCGATGCCCGCATCACCTACGAATGGGGCATCGGCGAGGTGGCAGACCCCCGATTGTCGGACCAGGTCGTTCTAGAGTCGATCGGGGTTCGGGTCAGTCGATCAAGCTGGGCCGGACGGTGTCCGCCGGCACCCGGGGCAGTGTCGAGTCTGCGTGGGGCTTGGGCGGGCAGCGTCACAGCGGTGACCATATTCGCGTCTCAGCTGTTTCGGGTTGCGCTCTTCTCGAAGTGGCGGTAGAGCGTTCGTCTGCTGACGCCGAGGATTTCGGCGATGTCGCCGACGGTGGCGCCTTGGTTGCGCATGCGGGTGGCGGCGCGTTTCTTGGCCGGGCTCATCACAGGGGGTCGGCCGCCGATGTTGCCGCGTTCGCGGGCGGCGGCGAGGCCGGCCGCGGTGCGTTCGCGCAGTAGTCGGCGTTCGAAGGCGGCGAGCGCGCCGAAGATGTGGAAGACCAGCTCGCCGCCGGCGGTGCTGGTCTCGATCTGCTCGGTCACCGATGCGAACGCCACTCCCCTGCTCTTGAGGTCGGTGACGAGCTCGATCAGGTGGGGCAGGTTGCGGCCGAGTCGGTCCAGCCGCCACACGCACAGCGTGTCCCCGGGCAGCAAGGTGTCGAGCAGATCCGACAGAGCCGGGCGGCTGGTGGTCGCGCCGCTGGCGGTGTCGGTGAAGATGCGTTCGCACCCGAACGCTGTCAGGGCGTCGCTCTGCAGGGCGGGGGTCTGTTCGGTGGTCGAGACCCTGGCGTAGCCGTATGTGTGTCCCACAGCCCCGAAGGGTGCCACAACTCACCGACAGCGCTGGTTGTGGCAGTGCCGGTTTCGCACACGTTTCTGGCACAGGATCGCCGCTGGTCGCCCACTGCCCCGATTCGGCCCGGCGGGGTGTGCCAGAAACGGTCGTTTGTGGCGCGGTCTCTGTCAGTGCTCGTGGTCGCCGAATTGCACTTCGATCGGTCGGGACGCGGCGCCGCCGACGTCGGCGGCGTCACCGATGTGGATCAGATACGGCAACGGGTCGGGTAACCACGCAACGCCCGGCACCACCTCGGTCACGGTGAACAAGCTCCCGGCCGCCGGGATCGCTGCGAGTTCGATCGCAGCCCAGGAACGGATGTCGTCACAGACGGGGTCCTCGCACATCCGGCAGGCCAGGTAGTCGAGCCCGACCAGTGTCCAGAGGTTCTCCCCGTGCACCGCGATCAGGTACGTCGTGTCGGTGTCCGTGTTCACCGGATACAGCACGGTCGGGAAGACGAAGCAGAAAAGTTCCCGCCACGCCGGTCCGGTCGGCGGTACGGCGGCCGGGACGATGACCGGCTGGTTGTCGACGAGATGGTCGATCCGGTGGAACACCGAGTCGGCTACCGCGTGGCGGGGGGCGGTGCGTGCTCACCTCCGGGGTGCCGGTCGGTCATCGGGCACCGTCCCTGGTGTCGGGCTGATGGCGCTCGATCCACTCTTCGACGAGCTCTTCCACAACGTCGCGCATCTTCACTCCCTCGGCGGCGGCCGTTGCCTTGAACCGCCTGTGGACGGTGCTCGCGATCCAGGTTGTCATCTTTGTTCGATCGTCGTCCGGGTGCGCGAAACTTGATTCCACGGACTGAGCTGCCGGAACTGTGGTGGCCGGACGTGAACGGGGACCCAGCGCACTGGATTTGCTGAGACTCATGCCAGGGACTCCTCGATCTCGCGTACCACGTCCGAGTAGCCCTCGTCATGGTGTGGTGTCGTGCCGAACGTCGAGCGCACCCGCTCCTTCATCGGTATCACGGTGTCGAAACGCGGAACGTCGTTCGCGTCGAACACTTCTTTCGCCTCGTAGAGAAGCTTGGTGCCCAACCGAGCCGCGGTGATCAGGACACCGAACGGTAGCCGACCCTGTATGGACGGCAGGGTCTCCCACACTCGGGCTGTGTCGAGGCCAGTTGCCTGGGTAGGCAGGATGACGAAGTCCGATGCGGCGATCGCCGCGTCGATGACCTGGCCGTCACCAGGTGGCGTGTCGATGATGACGATTGTTCCCGCCCGTGCCGTGTACTTCGCCAGCCTCTTCATGTTGGCAACCTCGACCTTGAACGGGAGGGGGTCCCCGCTTTCGGCTGCGCGGTCGGCCCAGTCTGTCGCCGAGCCCTGTTTATCGAGGTCGAGCATTACTACGTCGCTACCTCGGCGGCGGTAGGCCGCGGCGAGGTAGATCGCGCTGGTGGTCTTGGCCGTTCCGCCCTTGGTGTTCACCAAACTGATAATCACTCGGAGCCTTCCCTGCTGTGTTGACGGGTCGCCGTAAAGCTGTATACGGAATGCTGGTTTGACAGGTGCACGGTTTTGCAGGCGTACATCAACCTGGCTAACTGTATAAAAGTATACAGTTAGCCGGAAGCCTGTAAAGCCATGTTGCTGGTTTGCCGCACTACCGGGTACCTGTGTTTACGGTCTGCTGTATACGGCAATACAGCTTACTGTACTTACGGCGATTCGGCCGTCTCAGTGATGCCGCGGTGAACCCGCTACGGGCGCGTGGGGCGTATGAAACCTCCGCACGCGTGCGTATGGATCGAACTGCCGTCTGTCCCAGAGTCCTTCGTCGGCCATGATTGCGTCCCAGAGTCCTTCGTCGGGTGGTCCGGTGCCGTCGTCGACGAGGATCGGGCCTGGTGGTGGGGGAGCGGTACGGGCGGCTTCGTGGGCGGCGAGCCAGTCGCGCCAGATGACCCGTTCGGCGCGGTGGCGGACGATGCGGGCGCGGACGGCCGCGCCGAGGCCGTGCCGGTGGGCGAGGGTGTCCAGGTCCGCGGTGCCGAGCTGCACCAGGCCGTCGGCGACGGTGAGCAGACCGGTGATGCGCAGGTCGAGCAGGGTTTCGTAGCCGCTGCTGCGGCCGATCCGCACCAGTTGGAGCAGTGTCTCGACGCTCATGGGGGTGTCGGCGGCCGCGACCGCGTCGTACATCATGCGGTGCCGATACCCGAGGACACTCCACACCGGGTGCACCGTGCCCACCCCAGCAAATAGCTGAGTGCCCGTTTCTGGGCCTGAGTCGCCCGCTGACGCATCGACCCCCTTCGCCGGTACGAGGGCGTACCGGTCGGCGTTCTGGCCCGCTCCGCGCTCGATCAGCAGCACCGGTGACCCGGGAGCGTCCCGCAACCGGGTCAGGGTGTCCCGCACCGTCGTCTCCGGCAGCAGGCCCGCCGCCGTGGACAGGGACCGGCCACCGAGCGCCACCACCGGCACACCTTCGACCACCTCACCCGCGACCGCCGCACCCCACGCGAGGGCCTGGATCACCGCGTGGGTGGTCCACCTGTCACGACGACCTGCGTAGCGCGACTGCACCCACCGCTGAGCCGACACCAGCCACGAGCGAACAATTTCCGGGGCATCCCCGCGCCCCCCTGTGAGCTTGTACTCGTGCCCGGTATCCCGGACTGGGTCGGGAAGTGACGACGCGGCCCAGGTGAGGGCGCGGGCGGTGTCGCGGGCGATCGCGGCGGCCGGGGTGCGGTAGTGCTGGTAAGCGGCGCGCAGGCCCGCGTACGCCTCGTCGGCGCCGAGGACGCGGGCGGTGATGTCGGCGGCGGTGCCGCCGGCGAGGACGAAGTGCGTGACGACGGACTGGCGGGCCTCCGACCGGGACGGCCACCGGGCCGTGTCCAGCCGCCCGGTGGCGGCGAAAGCCGCGACCGGGGCGGGCAGGGGAGTGGACCGGCACCACCGTGGATGCAGCCGCGCCGCGGCGCCGACACCGACGATGCGGTCGGCCGCGGTGATCGCCTCGATTTCCGTGGCCACCGCCGCCGCGTGGCCGCGCGACCGGGTGGCCACCGTCGACGCCGTGTCGCCGCCGGTGAGGGCGGCTGCGGCGGTGCCGCCGAGCAACGCACCCAGCCGGGTCAACAGCGCCGGGTGCGACCCGACGATGAGGGCGTCGACGGCGGTGTCCAGGTCGCCGTGCAGGATCCGGTGGCTGCCCTCCTTGCACGCCGACCCCGGAACCGTGATGCACCCCGTCGCCGGGTTGGTCATCGGGACGATGTCCAACGTCGGCAACCGCGCGGCCAGCAAAGTGAGCAACGGGCGGAGCTCGTCGACGCCGGCGGACTGGCCCGGGGCCAGCGGCACCAGGACATGCCGCCCGCCGCTGGTCGACGAATCCACCACAGCGCGGCCGCCGCACTCGGCCAGCCACCCCAACACCCGGCCCACATCGGCGCACACCGCATCGCTGCCGTGGTGCTTGGCATCGAAATCCAGCGCGATCACCCGGGCACGGCCGCGGGCGTACAGCGGCACCGCCGCCGGCACCACCGGCCGCCGCGTCGTCAACGACCGGGAAATGCGTCGGGGCCGCCGAACCGTGGTGGTCGGCGGCCCCGTCGTGGTGGCGTGCGGAAGTCAGCGGCTGCTGATGGCGCGTTCGGGGGTCTGGCTGGGGCTGCTCGATCCCTTGCGGGCTTTCGGTGCTCGGCGTGGTCCGCCGCCGGCGACGGCGGCCGCGGGGTGGGTTGCCTGGTCGAGGTCGGCTTGCAGCCGCGCTGCGGTGGTCTGGTCGTCGATGCCGGCGGCGCGCATCTCGCGGGCGAATGCTTCGCGTCGTTCGGCGCTGTCCCATTCGGAGTCGGCACGTTCACGGTGCTGTTCGGCTTCGGCCGGCGCCTCGCCGCGGTCTGCGCGCTCGGCATGTTCCATGAGCTGGGAGGCGGTGAGGTTGTTGCGGGCGGCTTGTTGGTCTTCCTGGGCGGCCTGGGCGATGTCGTCCTGTGCGGAGCGCAGGAGGGCGTTGATCTCGCGGTGATCGCGTTCGGTGGCGTCGATGCCGTACCGCTGGCGAAGTCGTTGTTCCATCTCGCGGGCGGCGGCGTGAGCGGCGGAGGACTCGTTCTCCCAGGAGCGGGCGAGGTGGTAGTGGTCGGCGATCGCGCCCGGCCCGGTGCGGTCCCACCACTGGTCGTGGTGGATGCGGGACAAGGTGGTTTCGGCGTGAGCGCGTTCGGCGGTGAACGCTGCTTCGAGGCTGCGTCGGTTCGCCTCGCTGGCGTCCTGGGCGTGACGGCGTTGCACTTCACGCGAGCGGGCAGCGCGTTCGGCCAGCCGGGTCGCGGCTTGGACTCCCACGCGCATGATGGTGCCGAACTCGCGGTTGATTTCGGGGATCTCGTTGTCGGACATGGCGGGCACCTCTCGGTCGGGGGCAGGTGGTGGGGTCAGGCGGTGCGAGCGTCGGGGAACAGCTCCGGCGGCGGGTCGTGCTGTGGGAGCGGGGCGATGGCGGAGCTCTCGTCGTGGTGGCCGTTTTTCACCGAGCAGTGCGCGAAGGTGCCGTCGGGGCTCAGCAGCGCGTTCATGTGGTGGTCGGCGTGGTCGCGCCACCACACGCTCATGCCGGTGGCGCCGTCGAGGCGCAGGTGTTCCCACGCGCGCCAGAGTGATTCGATGCGGGAGAGGGCTTCGGAGTGTGTCCACCACTGCGGACACCAGCGGCGGCCGGTGACGGTGCCGGAGACTTCGCGACGGTAGAGGCCGGCGAGCTTGATGGTGAAGAACTCGCCCGCCGAGCCGTAGACGAGTTCGGGTTCTGCTGGGGCGTCCTCGCTCTCGTCGAGGTTGTCGAGGGCCTCGATGTCGTCCCAGTCGATGTCGGTCATGACAGTTCCTTTCGGTCGACGACGGCGCCGTCGAGGACGAGGGTCCCGGTCGGGGGGCCGGCGCTCACCGGTACCGGGTCGTTCGCTTCGGCGGGTGTGCCGTTGCCGGTGCTGGGCGCGTACGTGCGGGTGGAGTCGGCGATCGCGTCGGCGTAGGGGCCTTCCCAGAACGGGACGGTGGCGATCAGGACGGCGGGGTTGCCGGAGGAGCGGATGATCGCGCGGCCGCGTGGGAGTGCTTCGAGGTCCTTCTCGGTGAAGGTGCGTACGCGGGAGCGTTGCCGGGAGATGGAGCGGTTGCCGGTGCCGTTGCCGCTGGTGGACACGGATCCGGTCATCTCGTAGTGGTCGCCGATGGCTTCGGACATCGAGCGCAGGAAGCCGTCGCCGCCGACTTTGACGCCGCCGCCGTAGGCGAGGACGTTGGCAGCGGAGGTGAGCATGGCCATGCCGTCGCGGCCCCACACGCTCACGCCTTGTTCGTAGGACTGCAGGATCGTCTGGATGACGACGCCGCGCGAGCCGTAGTGGGAGTAGAGCTTGGGCAGGTTCGACCAGCGCACGACGTTGGCGGCTTCGTCGAGCGGGGCGAGCAGCGGAATCGGCATCCGTCCGCCCGGGGAGACGGTGGCGTACTGTTCTGCCGCTTCGCACACGGCGACGGTCAGGGCGGTCACGAGCGGGCCGGCCGATCCGGCTCCTTCCCTCGAGAGGGGGTAGAGGGTGTCGGTGCTGCGGACGAACGCGGCCGGGTCGAAGTGCGGGCGGGCGCGGTGCCCGGTGCTCTTGCCGGTGACCCACGGCCGGATCGACTGGATGGTCAGGCAGTGGATCATCTTGCGGGCGGTGCCGAACACGCCGCCGCGCTGCTTGTCGGGGGCGTTGTACTGGCCGGCGAGTCCTTCGGCTTGCAGCCGGTAGCGCGGCCCGGCGTGTTCGAGGATCCGGACCGGTTCCTGGCTGGTTTCGTCGGTCGCCCAGGTGTAGACGTCGGTGATCGGCCGGTCGGCGAGGGTGGCGGCGAGGAACAGGCCGGTGAGCAGGTTCTTCGCGGACGGGTCGAAGAACGAGTCGGTCTTGGCGTCGGCCGCGGCACTGCCGGAGGCGAAGTGTTCGGCGAGGTCGGCGGCGCGGACCTCGTCGGCGATCTGTTCGCCGTCGATCTCGCGGCGCAGCCACGACAGCGGGTTCCACCACCAGCTGGCGGGTTCGGTGGCGACCTGCTGGGGGTCGAACACCCAGGCCGTGCCGTAGTTGTCGCGGACCCCGCGGGTGGCGTCGACGACGTCCCGTTTGTTCGAGGTGGTCAGGACCGCGCCGGGAGCGCTGACGACGGCGGGAATGACGATCGCGGTGGACTTGCCTACGCGGGGCCCGCAGATCCACACGTGGAGGTCTTCGTAGGACGAGTACAGCATCTTCTTGCTGGGCAGGTGCCGGCCGAGCGGGACGCCGGGCACCCGCCGGTCGGGCATGTCCACCTGCAGGCGGGAGGCGGCCGCGCGCACCGACTTCTCGGTGAGTGAGGTGACGTCGCGGAGGGTGCCCATGTGCTCGGCGCGGTCGTCGATGCGGCTGCGGGAGCGGGCGGAACGGATCTTGCGGGTCAGGATGGCGCCCGCAACGGCGAGAAGCAGCACGCCGTAGCCGACCGCGACCATCGTCGAGAGGGTCGTCCAGGTGATCTCTCCGGTGATCAGGGCGGCGATCGCGGCGAACGGGTTTCCCGGGGCGGCGGGGTCGGCACCGATCAGCAGCGCGAGCCACAGTCCGGTGCCGACCACGACGACGATCGCGGCGACGAACAGCGCGAATTCCATGCCGGGATCGCGACCGGAGGGGTCGCGCAGCTCACGCACCATCACGCCACCTCCTCGGCGTCGTCTTCGGCGTTCTCACCGGGGGCGAGCAGCTCGCTCAGGTTCTGTTCGCGCCAGTTCCGGTAGCCGTTCTCGCGGCACCATTCGAGAGCGTCGTTGCCGTCGTCGTCGATGTGCACGGTCACGATGGCGCGGGCGCGGATGGCGTCGAACGCGAGCGAGTCGATGGTGACGTCGTGATTGACCACGTGCAGCTCGACGTTGATCGCACCCAGCTTGAGTTCTTCGCGGGTCTTGCCGGCCAGGAAGAGGGCCTTTTTGGCGGCCGAGAGGTCGGCGGAGCTCTGGTCGCCTTCGGTCCAGGTCTTGTCGTCGGCGAAGAACTCGCCGTACCAGGCGGGCGCGCCGTCGGGACCGCACACGGCGTAGCTGCGTGCTTCGTCGTCGCCCGCGCAGGAAAGGAGCACCGTCGGGGCGTCGGCGGCCGCTGCGGCGATCTCGTCGCGTTCGGTCGCGCGTGCCTGCTCGCGCAGCGCGGTGTAGTCGATACCGCACCGCTTGAGCAGCACGGTCTTGAACTTCGGGAACAGCGTCTTGGTGGCCAGGCCGTTGTCGGCGGCCCACGTGCGCAGTGCGAGATGGTCGGTCGCGGCGGTGAGCTCGTCGACGTTGTTCTTGACGAGGTTTTCGACCGTGTCCCACTCGGCGGACGAAGCGGTCGTGGTGGTCTTGGCGGGCATGGGTTCTCCTTCGATCGGTGGGGTGGGTCAGAGCTGGGCGCTGGGGGCGGTGCGCTGGTCGCCGATGAGGGTTTGCAGGGCGCTCGAGAGGGCGCGGACCTCGGCGCGCAGTTCGGCGAGCTCGGCGTCGGGGTGACGCGGGCGGGCGGGGATCGGCCCGGTGTCGGTGCGCAGCCAGGTGCGGATCGTCGAGGGGTGGACGCCGGTGTCGGCGGCGACGGTCTCGATCGCGGCCCACTGCGAGGTGGTGGCGGTTTCGAGCTCGCGGACCGCGGCCACGGCGGCGGCTCGGACGGCGGCGGGGTATCGGAGACGGCTCATGCGGCGACCTCGGCGGTGAGGGAACGGGGGGCGGTTCCGGCGGTGAAGCGGGCGTTCGTGTCGTGCCAGTCGTAGTGCAGCTCGGTGGGGGTGAGCGTGGTGCGGAAGCGGTATCCGGGAACGCGTTCGGTGCCCAGCCGCAGCAGGAAGTGCCCGCGGCCGGGTGGGGGCAGTTCCTGTTCGGTGATCGGATCGAAGACCGCCGGGGTGGCCAGCGAGGCCACCCATTGGCGGTCGGCGCTGGTGAACGGCACGATCGCGTCGAGCTTGTCCATCTCCGAGCGCGGGAGTGCCCCGACGATCAGGGCGCCGGCGCGTTCGATGAATCCTTTCGCCTTGGCGATGTCGAAGTCGTGCTCGAGCGATTCGAGGTCCTTGACGGTGTGGGTGATCATCACCAGAGCGGTGCCCAGGGTGCGGGTCAGGCGGGTGAGCTCGTTGATGCGCGCGACCATGCCGGGACCGGAGCCCAGGACTCGCCAGAGCTCGTCGAGGACGGCGAGGAACAGCCGCTGCGGGCGCAGTCCGCAGTCGGCGAGGATGTGCGCGGCCTCGATGGCGCCGAAGCCGTCTTCCCAGCACGCGAGCATCACGGCGGCTTCGAGTTTGGTGTCGGAGGTGTTGACCCCGGAGATGTCGACGCAGATCCCCGAGGGAGGGTTGTCGACGAGGTCGATGGGGGTGGTGGTCTGCTGCGAGAACACTTCTCCCAGGTCGCCGTCGAGGAGCGCCGAGAGTGTCTGCAACAGCCCGTCGACCCGATCGTCGTAGGCGTCCTCGGTCTTGGTGCGGGCGCGGCGCATCACGACCGGGCTGCGGGATTCGATGATCTCGACGAGATCGGAGAGCAGCGGTGGGGTGCGGTGATCGAATCTCGGATCGTCGGCGAGCGCGATCAACGCCCCGTCGAGGATGTTCTTCTCGACGATGGTGAGTTTTTCCTCGCGTTCCATCTCGCACAGTGCCCGCACGAGACGCTTGCGGCGTTGATGGACCTGTTTGATCACCTTGCTCTGGACGTCGGGGTGCTCGCTCAGGAGCGGGATGATCGAGCCGAGTGCGCCGACGGCGAGCGGGTTGAGGTAGCCCTCGCCGTGGCCGAGTTTGATGACCTGCCCGCCGAGGATCTCGATCTCCTTGGCGAAGTCGGGTTTGGTGTCGGCGAACACGAACGGGATGTGCCCGCGGGCCATCGACGAGGACACGAGTTTGCGGGCGACGGTGGACTTTCCGAGCGAGGGCAGGCCGAGGATGAACGTCGAGGGGGTGTTCTGCTGGCGGGTGAGGTAGGTCGCGGAGATCGGGTCGTAGTTGAACGTGCGGCCGGACATGTCGACTCCGAGCGGTGCCCCGCGCTTGGGGTAGGCGTCGCCGATCACCCACGGGTTGATTCCGGCGGCCTGCACGGTGGTGGCGCGGAACATCGGTGGGATGTCGACGGCGTGCATCGCGCCGCCGCCGTAGCCGGCGAAGCCGCGTGTGGTGAGTTTGCGGGCGCGCCGCCAGGTCGGCTCACCGCGGGACGGGTCGCGGTCGAGGGCGCGCTGCTTGCGGTCGGCTTCTTCGCGTTCGCGGGCAGCCTTCTCTTCCTCGCGGCGGCGGGCGCGGGCGGCGGCCATCGGATCGGCCAGTGCTCGCCGTGAGCGCTGGTGTCGCGGTTCGTAGCTGTGCGTGAGGTCGGCGGCGCGGCGGCGTAGTCGCGCGATCATCGTCGAGGGCATCGGTGCTCCTATGCCTGAAGGCTCTTGGGGGTAGTGGCGTGGTCGGGGAGCAGCACCCCGACGCCGAGGGAGGCGAGGAATGCGGCGGGCTGGAATCGCCAGCACGGGCGCAGGCCGAGCCGGGCCTGCACACCGATTTCGACGACGTCTTCGGCGATGCGGTCGAGCTCGGCCTCGGTGTCGGCGGTGACGGTCACCAGCAGCGCGAAGTCGGTGACTCCGGACCCGGCGGCTTCCTCGTCGCGGGTCTGCCGGGCTGCGCGCAGCGCGAGTTCGCCGCGGGCGGTGCTCACCCCCTTCTGGGTTCCGGATTCGTTGACCGCGTTGACGAATCCCTGCTCGACGGCGGTGGCGGCGTCCGCGGGCGAGAGTGGGCGATGGATCAACGTGACTCGCTTGCGGGGCACTCGCGGGTTCGGTGCGAGCAGAACCGCGAGGATGCCCTCGTGCAGGGCGCCGCGGGGGGCCACGCTCATCTCCCAGGTCCGTGAGACCGCGCCGTCGTGGAAGTAGCTGGCTTTGGTGCCCTCGGTGGTCAGCGGGCCGGCGTCGGACCAGGCGACGACAGGTTCGTCGGTGCGCAGAATCCGCTCGACCGCCGCCTCGACGGACGGACGCGGGTCGTAGCTGCGGCGAACGGTCGCCGCCAGGAGGTGATCGCTCATCGGGACAGCGACGACCCGAAGGTGGGAGAGGTTCTCGCAGATCGTGGGGATGCGTTCGGCGAGATCGCCGATCATGATCATCGGGTTCTTCTTCTGCTGGGAGGTTTTCGCCTTCCAGGTGATGGCCATCCGCGTGTAGATCTGCATGCCGTCGCTGTCCGCGGCGGTCTGGGTTTCCCGGACCGCTTGCTGGGCGAGGGGACTGCCCCCGGGGGCGCACATCTCGGCGATGTTCGCCGCGGCGCGGGCCCCGGTTTCGGGCAGTGTCTCGGTGACGGTGGCGATGCCCGCGACGTCCCCGGCCTGTCCGTTGACGTTGATGAATTCGCCCCAGCTGGCGACGTCGAGGTTGATGCGGTCCTGTTCGGCCCCGGCGAATCCGGGAGCGGTGCACCGCAGCACGACGGTGTATTGCGCGGTCGAGGGCATGTAGATCATCGCGAAGCGGCGGCCGAGCGTGTCGATGCCCCACCACATTTCGGTGGCTGCGGCGATCCCTGGCAGCCGGGTACGGCCCCCGGCCTGGTTCGACAGGGCACCGGCGCGCAGAATGTTCGCGCCGGTGCGGTGCTCGGTTCCCGAGCGCCACCCGATCGACAGCAGCTCGAAACCGGAGCGATTGTTGAACCGCATCCTCATCAGTGCCCACCCGATCGCGACGACCGTCAGGATCACGATCCCGAGAATCCAGATCCCGAGCATCAGCATCAGCAGACCCGAGGCGATAGCGACGACGAGCAGGTAGAAGGTCTTTTTCCCGACTCCGCCCAGGTAGTTCGTGTTCGGGGTGTGGATGTTGCCGTAGGTGGGGCGCTCGACGGGCTCACTCATCGGGGCTTCCCTTCTGGTCGATGCGGTGGGGCTGAGTGGTCACGACGACTTCCCTCCACTCACGGAGCCGGACGGGGGCTGCCCGCCGTCGGCGATGTTCGAGGTCTGTTCGCCGGCGGCGCGCACAGCGCCACCGACGGCTTTGCCCGCGGCGACAGCGACTCCGGCGGCGGGATGCGCCATCGCGGCGGTGCTCGCCGCGCCCGACGCGCCCCCACCGGCAGCGCCGCCGCTGCGTCCGGCGCTGCCGTTCTGGCCGGGACCCATCGAGCCGCCAGGCATCGGCGTCGCGCCGGTCGGTGCTTCGCTGCGGCCACCGGCCGCGGCCCCGCTCGATGACGCTTTGGCGCCGCCGGATGCCCCGCCCATCGACTTCATCGCGGCGCCGGCGACGGCACCGGTCGCAAGTGCGGCACCGGTCAGGGCTGGGGCGGCCGAGCCGCCGGCCATGCCGGTCATCGTCGGCACGATCAGCCGCGCGAGGACCGGGAGTGTCACGAACGAGAGAGTCAGCAAGATCATCCCGGTGATCACGCCTTGCCCGGTGGGATCGTCGGCGGAGAACGCGGTGAACGCGATGGCGTAGACGACAGAGGTCACCAGCGGGAACAGCACCAGGACCACGAGCCACGAGATCGACTTGGCCCACACCTGCTTGCCGGCCTGCCCGAGCCCGGATGCGGCCGCGGCGATCGGCGCGAAACCGAGGACCAGCCTGGCGAGCGATACCTGCACGATGATGAACACCGCCTGCACGAGGGTGCCGGCGATCCCGAACAGAGCGAGCACGAGGACCAGACCGGCGCCGAGGGTGCCGTACTGGGCGGCGCCGAGCATCCGGTCGAGCGCGCCGTCGATGTTGTCGCCGACGACGCGTTCGATCAACCACGAGCCGAGGCCGCGGCACACCGCGTCGGCGAGCATGATGATCGGGGTCAGGGCCCAGGTCGCGAACACCGATCGGGTCAGGATCTTCGCGGTTTCACCAGCATTGGCCGCAACCATGCGCGGTTTCGACCAGGCCAGCACGACCAGGGAGACCATCACCGAGGCGAGGAACACCCCGATCTGGATCACCCGCAGGTACTGGTGGATCTGGTAGGTCAACGGTTCGACGCCGTTGTCCTGGAGCGGTCCGGCGACACCGCCGTTGTCCTGGAGCGGTCCGGCGACACCGCTGGTCATCCACCACGACATCATGAAGGTGATGCTGTCTTTCCAGCCGTCGACGAGTGCCTCGGTGGCCTCGCCGAGCTGGGAATCCCAATAGCCGCCGACGAACTCGACCGCTGCACCTGCCGCCGCGGCCGGGGCCGCGCCGGGAATGGCGAGCTGCGTGCCCATTTCACAAGTGCCGCGAGCATGCTCACCGATCCAGGGAATATCGCCGAGCAGGTCGTCGGCGAGGTTGCAGTGCCCGAGGTACCAGGGGCTCTGCTCTTCGGCGGCAGGGTCTTCCTGCGCGAGCGCGGTCGGCGGGGCGGCGACCATGACGGCGGCCAGCGCGAGCACGAGCAGCAGCAGACGTTTCACCACAACGTCCACCCGGCCAGAGTCGTGATGTTCTTCTCCCCCACCGCCATCGCCGCGGCGTCGCGGATCTTCCACTGCCCGTCCTGCCAGACCACCTCGCTGTTGGTCACGCGGTAGGGGCCGTGTCGGCCTGCGGGCAGTGCGTACTGGATCGCCGCGAACTCGCCCTCGATCCAGCCGGTGATCCGGAAGGCGGCCGGGCGCGGTGCGGCGACGGCGATCTCGCGGGCGTCGAACGGTTCGAGGTCGGCGAGCGCGGCATCGACCTCCGGGGTGCGCACGGCGAGGTTCTCGGTGATGTTGCGGTAGGTGCGGTCGTCGACGAGGCCACGCATGGGCAGCTGGTATCCGGCCAACGCCGCGCCCTGCGGAGTGCGGGCGAAGTCGTAGGGCAGCTCACCGGTGATGCGGCCGGGGCCGTCGCTGGTGGAGAACGGCAGCACCGCACCGGAGGTGCGCTGCCACTCGAGTCCTTCGGGGGCGGGAAGCTGCTCGCCGGCGGTGTAGGGGCCGCGCGCGACGGGCTGCTGGGGCAGCGCCTGCCCGTCCGGGTTGTGCGGGGTGGTCACCGGTCGGCCGAGGGCGTCGGCGGTCGGCGGACCGAAACCTTCCCCGCCGGGGTGCTCGGTGGCCGGGGCGGGTGTGGGGGCAGCCGGCCGCGCCCCGGGGCGGTCGTCGCCGCTCGTGGAAACGACGACGAGGGCGGCGGCGATCACGATGAGCACCAGGACGGTGATCGAAACCCACAGGGTCAGTGGACTGTTCATCCACCAGTGGCCTGCGCTGCGCAACCGGCCCGGGCTCGATTCGCTACGGCGGTCGGTGTCGGGGGGCGAGGTCTCGGTCATGGTCACTGCTCCTGGGCGGCGAATCGGGTGTATCCGTCGAGCGAGTCGAGCGGAACGGGATCGGTGGCCACCGCGCCGGTGTCCGGGTCCTCGAGGTTCGTCGCGGGATCCGGCAGGGTGATGCGCCAGTCGTCGCGGTACCAGGTCAGCTCCGTCGGCTGGGCGACGAGCGTGGCGTCGGGCAGTGCGGTGGCGAGCTGGATGCGGGCGGTGTCGCCGTCGAAGTGCTCGACGCGGAATCCCGCGAACTGTGCGGTCGAGGCGGGATCGGCGGGTTCGGTGATCGAGGTCAGGGTGCGGGCGACGGCGTAGGCGTCGCGGCCGGGGCCGAAGGTCAGTACGGTCTGCGCGACGTCGGACCAGCTCTCGTCGGGTGTGAGCGCGAGGCGTGTCTGTCCCTGCATCGCGGCCAGCACCGCGCCCTGCGGGGTGCGGGCGTACCCGGTGGGGACCATCGCGGCGGTCATCGAGAACGGGCCGTCGACAGTGGATTTCGGGACGGTGACGCCGCGGTAGTCGCTCCAGGTGACCTTGCCCGGGGCGGATGTGGTGTCGGCTGCCGCAGCCGGATTCGACGGGGCGGGGGCGCTGTCGTCGGAGCCGCAGCCGCCGAGCAGCAGCGCAGTGGCGGCCGCCACAGCGGCGGCGACGACGAGGCGGCGGCGGGGGCGGGTGCGGTCGGTGTGCATCGGAAGTGCCTTTCGAGTGAAGGGGGAAGGCCGGGGTCAGATCAGCAGCCAGGTGCCCAGTGAGCCGGCCGAGAAAGCGCCGATCGTGCAGCAGCCGACCAGTAGGTACCGGCGGACACCGGGGTTGTCTTCGCCGCGCTCGCGCGCCGCAGCGGTCTCGACGCCCGCGACGAACGCGGCTGCGATCATCGCGGCGGTGACGAAGTACAGGCCGTATCCGAGGAGCTCCGTGATTCCGGCGAACACCTCGGGTTCGGGCCACACGATCCCGCCCGGACGGGCCGGGAGGTCGGGCTGCGCGAGGTACACGGTCATCGCCGGATCACATGAAGAACGTGACGAAGGAACTCGCGCCGGCCACCAGGACCGCTCCGATACCGCAGCCGATGAACGCGAACTTCTCTCCGCGTGACGCCTGCCCGTCGGCGAAGGACTTGGCGAAGGTGAATCCGCAGTACATGGCAAGGCCGATCAGCGCAGCGGTGGCCAGCCACAGGCCCAGGCCGAGGATCAGCTTGGTCTTGCCTTCCATATCGCCGGGCGGGGTGACGACCGTGATGTCGCTGAAGCTGCCTTCCTGGGCGAGCAGTAGCTGATGAACGCTCAGCATGGTGTCGGTGATCATCGGGTGGTGTCCTTTCCGTGGGTCATTGCGGTGATCCGCTCGTGGGCGGCGGTCTGAATCCGGTGGTAGAGCTCGATCACCGGGGGCGGGGGTGTATGGGCGACGTCCTCGCCGCCGCGCCACCGCTTCTTGGCGGCCGCGGGCACCGAGTTCGGTCCCCATTCGGGCAGGGCGTGGGGTTCGAGAACGCGCCACGGCTCGATCCACGGCACATGCCACAGGGCCCCGGCGAGCGAGGACAACACGTGCAGCTGGGAGCGGATCGGGGTCGAGAGCGGCCGGTCGGAGTCGGCGACGGCGGCGACGCCGAGCACGGTGGTGCCTTCCGGCGTCGCTCCTGCCCCGTGCTGGAGCAGCAGGTCGTGGGCGTGGCGAAGGCTGTGCATCGTGGTGCGCGCGACGATCACGATCAGCGGCGAGTCCTCGCGTGGCCCGATACGCGAGGGCCAGGCGCGGCCGCAGTCGCCGGCGTAGGCGATCGAGCGGGTCAGCGAGGAGACGCCCACTCCCCCACTGGCACCGAGCAGCCACACCATCGGGTTGTGCGGGGTGTGCTCGCCGCGGCGCACCGGCCCGTCCCAGATCGGTGCGCAGCGCTGTGCGGGCGGGATCTGCGCGCCGACGATGCGTGCACGTCGGGGCAGGTCGTCGAACTCGTCGATCGAGACGGCGGCGGTCATCGCACTGCCACCGCGCTCACACGCCAGACGCCGAGCTTGGTCGCGCTCATGTAGACCGGCCACTGCATTCGGTCGAGCTCGGTGCCGTCGGGGGCGTGAGCGGTCACGGTCACCGCGAGCACACGCGAGATCCGGGCGGGCTGATCGGCGGGATGAGCGTCGCTGGTGACCTGCGCGGTGGCGGTGACGGCCGCGCCCTGGCTGCGCCAGCGCTCCCACATCGCGCCGGTGATCGGTGCCAGCACACCGAAGCCGGCCTCGTTGGCGGCGAAGAACCGGTCGTCGAGCAGCGGGCGGGTCGCCGCGGCCGCGTCGACCTGCGAGCTCTGCTCGGCGGGCCGGTAGGAGAACAGCGACTCGGCGGCCGCGACGAGCACCGCTTCGGCGTCGTCCTGGTCCACATCGGTGAACGGCGCAGGTAGCGGCGGTGGCGGCGGGGTGGTCGACGCCGCGGCCGGTCCGCCCTGATCCATCGGATGGTCGTGGTCGTGGTCGTTCGACCCGCAGCCCGCCAGCACGAGCGCGGCCGTGGCCACGATCGCGATCAGCGCGCCGCGTGTGCGATCGGTCATGAACTCGCTCCCCTTCTCGGCCCGCATGCACCACACACGGAACAACTATTAACTAGTTCATAGTAAATGGTCGGTGGTGGGGTGCGCCCACAATCGGCGCGCCCGCGCCCGCGGCCGGTCATCCGAACCGCCGGACGTACATCTGGTCCCCGGACCAGTTCGACAGCGGCTGGATCGAGACGACGTCGCCGGACTGCGGGGCGTTGAGCAACATCTCCTGGCCGCCTTCGACGCCGTAGTAGATGCCCACGTGGTGCGTGTCGCCGTCCGAACCGAAGAAGATCAGGTCACCGGGCTGCTTCTGCTCGAACGCGATGTCGGTGCCCCGCGGGTCGTAGAGCTGGCCGGGATTGGCGCGAGAACCGGTGAAGTGCGGCAGTTCGATCTGCCCACCGGACGCCTGATAGATCGCGTGCAGCGTCAGACCGGAGCAGTCGAACCCGGTTTTGCCGCTGTCGCCGTTGGCATCGGCGAATCCGCCGCCGTCGCTGATACCGCGGGTCGGGCCGTTCGCATCACCTCCGCCCCACGCGTACGGCGTACCGATCCAGCGCGCGGCCGCCGCGATCACGTTCATCCCGAACGGGCCGCCCTCGACGTAGCCGGGAGCCTCGGGGTTCGACGGCGCGCTCGTGCACCCGGCGAGCTGACCGCCGGCGGCGACCGAGACCGCCACCGCCGTTCCGGAGCGGATCGCGTCGAGCTCGACCGGATCGAGCTCGGCGCTCGCCCCGGCGAACCGGGCGGCGAGGGTGCGCGCGAGCGGTTCGTCGTCGGCGTACGCATCGGGGTAGGCCGAGCGCTGCACGGTCTGCGCCGCGACCGTCACCGCCATCGCCTCCCACCCCGGGACGGCGAGCAGGGCGTTGTAGAACTTCACGTTCGAGGTGGTCGCGTTCATCAGTTCCTCGGCGGTCCCCCACATTCCGACACGCTGCTGAAACTGGTTGACCGAGTCGTGGTCCGAGCCGACACCGTCGTGCGGGTAGTTCAGCGAGTCCGGCACGTTCGAGTTCGCGAGCAGCCGATACGTCGATTCCTGGCCGGTGGTCGCCAGCGCGACGACGATCCCCTGCTCGGGCACTCCCATCGCCTCACCGACGGCGACGGTGTGCTCGGCGAGCGCGAGCTGACGTTCGTTCAGACCGCCCACCGGGGCGAGCTCACCGCCGGAGACCGGCGGCGGGGAGAGCGCTTCGCCCGGCGCGGCGGCGTCCTCGACCCACGACGTCGGGTCGAGTGCGGTTCCGCCGCCCAGACGCGGGCCCTGCCAGATTTCGAAATGCAGGTGCGCGCCGGTGGACTCGCCGTTGTTGCCGATCGCGCCGATCCGCTGGCCGGCGGAGACCTGATCACCGGTCGCGACGGACACTCCGTCGTCCCACATGTGCCCGTACACCGTCGAGTAGATCTGCCCGTCGATCTCGTGATCGATCACGATCCAGTTCCCGAACCCGGAGGCCGGACCGGCGTCGACCACACGGCCGTCGGTGAACGCATGGATCGCGGTCCCTTCCGGACCCGCGTAGTCGTTGCCCTGATGCTGCGTGCCCCACCGCTCCCCGAACCCGGACGTCATGCTCGTCTGCGCAGGATCAGTGGGTTTGACGTGCGAGCCGGACGGCGCCGACGCGGCGGTCGGCGAACCGGGAACGCAGTCGTCGCTGCCGCCGGTGATCACCACGACGAACAGCACCACGATCAGCAGCAACGCCACCAGCGCAGCGACGATCCCGGCGATCGCACCGCTGCTGCGGCCGCTGGATCCGGACATGAACGCTCCTGCAGGTGATCTCACACGAACTTCGAGGACAAGAGGAAAACCGTGGGGGCGGCCAAGGGCGGTTGGCCGCCCCCACGGGGTCTACTGCGCCGCCGCCGACGTCGGGGCGATCGTCGAGGGCGCAGCCGTCGACGACGTGGCGGGCGCGGGCGACGTGGCCGGTACCGGGCTGCTGGTGCGCGTGGCCGTCGAGCTCGTGCTCGGTCCGGCGGTTCCGGTCGCCGAATCGGCGGGCACGGAGAGGGATTCGGCCAGGCTCGACAGCCACGCCGCGGTGAATCCGGCAGCTGTGCGGCCCGCCGCGTCGACGACGTTCACGTCGTAGGTGGCGTGGTTGCGGGCGGTGTCCCAGTACTTCAGGTCCGTGGCCATCTTGATCAGGCCCTTGTTGTCCTCGACCCCACGCGAGACCTCGTTGTAGATGTAGCGCTCGACCTCGCGGCCAGTGGCCGGCGGGAACAGATCGAGGACCGCCTCACCGGTCTTGACCGCCAGCAACCCCAGAGCCGCCGGCGGATTGGCCATCCCCACCGCGGCGAGCTGCCCGATCGTCGCCGGGGTCAGAACCTTCTTCGCGACCGCGACACCGGCCTGCAGACCCATGACACCGGTCTTGATCACCGCGCGCACGATGTCCGCGTCCGCCTCCGGCGTCGCCGAACGCGGATCGGTGTTGTCCGCCAGCCGGCCGAGTACGGTGTTTCGGGACTGCGTGACCTGGAAGCGTTCCCCGGTGAACTCGACGTCGTTGTTGATCACCTCGGCCCCGGTGCGCAACACCGCGCCGCCGAACGCGCCCGCGAAGTCGATCAGCGTCTGCTGCGGATCCTGCCCGTCGAGATGGAGCTGGCCCGCGATGTTCGTCACCGCCCGAGCGAGCTGAGCGTCCTCGGGAATCGCACAGGCGAGATCACCCTCGTTGCACCACGACGCGACCCGGCCCGCCAGCGAGCCGTATCCGCCGGCGGCCGCGACGTTCGGCGCGCCGCCGCTGCCCTCGGCCGGAGCGGGCACCACCACATCGAGATCGGCCAGCGCCGACTGATCGACTCCCACCGGCGCCGCCGGGCTCGTGCGGCCCGGCGCACCGGGGAACACCGAGGCACCCTCCGGCCGGGTGGGCGAGGAGAACAACGACACCGCGGCGACATCGCTCGCCGCGACCGGGCCGGTTCCCGCACCGATCTCGCGGGCGAGCGTGTCGGCGATCTGCGCGCCCTGGCTGTATCCGACGATCGCGAACTTCGCGTCCGGGCACCGCGCCGCGTACTCGCCGAGGACCTGCGTCGCCGTGTCGACGCCGCCGAGCATCGACTGCTCGTAGGTCTGACCACGCCACCCGAAATCCCCCGCGTACGGGATGTACTCGCGCGAGAGCGACCCCGGCGAGACGGTGTCGAGCAGCGGCGTCAGCAGTGCCGCACCCAGAAACCCCGAATCGGCCGTCGGCGAGGCATCCGGGGCCGACTGGTTGGTGCCCTGCACCGCCACCACATGCAGCGGCGTGCACTCGATCTCGCTGGCCGCCGCGGCCTGCGGGACCGTGACCGCTGCCGCTGCAGCCACCGTCAACGAGACCGTGACGAGCGCGCCGCGTACCACCGTCGCGCGAACGCGAGGGAGCTGTACTACTTCCATGCCGTCTCCTTCGTGTGATCGCCGCCCACCGCGGGCGGCGATGCGAACAGGCGCTCGCGCACCGCAGCCCGAACATCACGAGCGACCAGAGCGAGCAGATCCGGCACCCTCACGAGCCCGCCGCCCCACACACCCGTGCGGCGAGATCGGCGAACGCCCGCGCCGTCGCGGCATCGAGCAGGGCAGGGTCGATCGGCCCGCACTCGGCGATGTGCGGATCGTGCGGAATCGCGGTGACCGACCCGACACGACCGGACAGGTGCTCGAGCAGGTGCTCGACGATCGGCGCCGACACAGCGCGGGTGTCGCAGACCACCAGATGCGCCCGCGTCAGCCCGCCCGGCCCACCGAGCAGATCGGTGAGCACATCGAGCCGTCCGGGCAACCGGTTGACCTCGCCCGCGCGCGGCGCGATCGCCAACACCACCTGCGGCAGCGGCGCGCCGGTCCCCGCCGGAGCCGCCAGCCCGTGGAGCCCGGCACCGGCCAGACCAGCACCGGTGTCCACGACAACCGGGCGGCCGAGCTGCGCCAGGATCATGGGCAACGGCGGATACGGCACCTGCGGAGCAGGAGCACGCCACAGCGTCCTGCCGGTACGAACCCACTGCTCGCCGCCGGACCACCACTGCGCAGCGTGCGCACCGGTCAGCGCACCACGCTCGAGCAGGTCGCCATCGGAGCCGGTTTCGTCGAGCACCACCGGGCCGTGCTCATCGAGCGCAAGCGCCAGCCCGATCGCCGTCGTCGTCGCGCCCGCGCCACCACGATGGCCCGCAACCACCACCAGCGGAGCCGCCTCCGGCCCGTCCTCCCCGACGTCGCGGGCAGACCCGTCCGCCACGAACGGTGCAGCCGGCCCCCAATCGGCCGTCGCCGCGTCGCCGCCCTGCCCGGCAACGAGATCCTCGTCGACGGCCACCGGTCCCCCGGTGGTCCACTCCATCCAGCTGTCGGTCATCAGAACCTCTTGGTGATCGAGGTGACAAGGGTGCGGCCGTCACGGGTATCGGTGCGGAAGGTCTGCGGGTAGTACTCGATCGACCCGTCGGGCCGCTTCTCGTGCACATCGACGTCCCACACATCCGGCGCGACGAGCCGAATGGACAAGCAGTGCTCGGTGCCCTCGGGAATCCCGTCGATCCCCTCCTGAAGCACCTCCGCCGGCGAGACCGCGGCGTCGGACGCGACACTGCGCCGCGCCGCCTGACCGGAACGCTCGACGTAGAAGCCGTGATCGAACGCGAGAATCGCGGCCGGCCCGGAATCGGTCCCGCCGGGCCCGTTGCCCTCGACGCGGTCGTCCAACTCGACGGGCTTGCACCACGACGACTCTCCCTCGCCGTCAGCCGCACCGACCTCGTCAGCGGTCGACGGCGAGGTCGCCGACGCGGCCGGGGTCGTCGTTCCCGGCACCGCCATCGGCTCAGCACGCGTACTCGACGACCCCAGCAGCGTTCCCGCCGCGACGCCGCCGCCCACGATCACCACCACCGCGGCACCGAGCGCCACACCCAGCGCCGCCCGGCCCCGACGACGATCGACACCGGGATCCGCCCGATCGGGCGCAGCGTCAGCCTCGGGGACAGAAGCAGCGGTGGCATCAGGCACGGCATCGGCGTGAGTGGCGAGCCACTCGCTCGCCCACGCCGGGCCGTCACCGTGGTGATCACTCTCGGTGATCACCGACAAAGAGGGACGGGAAGCATCCTCGGCATTCGCCGCGGCCGCCTCGCCGTCGGCGCCCGCCTGCGGCGGATCGACAGCATCGTCGGATGCCGGCGAGTCGCCCTGCAGCGGCACCTCGGTATCGGATTCCTCGCCGATCTCCGGATCCAAACGCGGAAGCCAGCTCTCGCGATCCATTCCCGTCCCTCCCTCGGAATCTCTAGCCGTTCAGCCCGGCGATCACGGCACCGGCGAACGCGTTCGCCTGCTCGATCGCGGGTGCTGCCGCGGCCGCGAGATCCGCGCCCGCCTGCTCGACCTGCGCGACGAGCTGCTCGCCGCCCGGCTGCGCCACGGCAGCCTCGCGGACCTGCGTGAGCGCGCCGTCGACCTGCGGGGCCGCCTGCTCGGCCACCACCGGGGCGGCCGCGACGACCTCGCGGGCCGTCTCGACGAACCCGGAGCCACCCGCCTGCTCGACCTGCTCGACCACCGCGGCGGTCTGCGTGGTCACCGCATCGGTGTCCACCGGCGGCACCCACACCGACGCCGGCTCCGGAGCAGGGGCAGGCTCGGGTGCCGGGGCGGGTGCGGGTTCCTCGATCACGGTGTCCTCACCACCGAAGACCGTCGCGCCGATCGCTGCGCCCGCCGCGCCACCCAGGGCAGCCGCGGGAACACCGACCACCGCGGCACCGATACCGGCACCGATCGCCGCGCCCAGGCCCGGACCGAACACCCAGCCCCAGCCGGGAACCCACCACGTGCCCGGCACCGTCGACAGGTCGATACCGAGCCCGATCGCGCCGCCGCCGGCGGCGCCGACCACCGCACCGGTACCGCCCGCGATCGCCGCACCCGTCAGACCGCCCGCGATCGTGCCACCGGTGATCCGATCCGCCTGCGGGGCAGTGACACCCGCACCGATCAGCGCGTTACCCGCATCGGCCTGTGCGGCGGCGATCGTGTTCGTGATCCGGTCCCGATCCGCATCGGGCAGCCACTGCGGCTGCTCGATCAGACCCACACCGGTGAAGATGTAGCCCTCCGGAGCCTCCACCGGCGCGATCCCCGGCCGCTGCACCACCGGCGGTGCCGGAGGCTGCGGTACCGGCGCGGTGGCCACCGGATCAGCACTGATCACCGGCTCGGTGTAGACCGGCTCGCTGTACGACGGCACGGACTCCACCGGCGCCACATACGACGGCTCGACATACACCGGCTGCTGTCGACCCGACTCGAAATCGTCGATCGACCGCCACTGCGACTCCTGAACCTGCGGCGACGGCTGATACAGCGGCAGATACTCACGCTGCACCGGCGGAGCAGGCGGCGTCGAGACGCCCGGCTGATCCCCCACAGGAGCAGGTGCCGTCACCCCCGGCTGATCCGCGGGCGCGGCCTGCGCAAACGCCGCGCACGCCAACGACATCGCAACCGCCAACGACGTTGTGGCCGCCATGCGTTGTCGGCGAACAGCCTTCTTGTTCATCAGAGCTCTCCCTCTGCTTCGATGTGCGTCCTCACAGGGCAATCACCTGCGCGAGAACTTCGACAACACGCATTGAAGCACATTCGACATTGCAGTGCCATGCTAACGAACGTGCTAACTACGACTCATTGAATGCGATCCTATGACCGATTCATGCTGGCCACGTAGAGTCCGGTTCGTGGCGACGGAGGACGACATTCACCGATTCGGCCGACTCGTCGCAGAGCGGCGGCGAGCCTTGGCCCTCTCTTTGGTTGCGCTACGCAACGCTGGCGGTCCGGTCCCTGCCACCACCAGCAAGATCGAGAGGGGTCTGGAGCCGAAGCCGGCCTTGGCGACGTTTCAGCGGTTGGATCGGGCCCTGAACTGGGTCCCCGGTTCAGCCAGCCAGGCGTGGAACGGTGGAACACCGCTGCCTGCCGAGGAAGCCAGGAATCAGGGAGCGCTAGGGGCGAGACCCCTGAACGAGAACGACGGTTCGTCGATTCTCGTGTCGAGCCAACTTCTTCCGGTGCTGACTCGTGTCGTCAACCGGTTGCGTGAGGGGCTGGCCTCAGCGGAAGGCCAGATGCCTACTGAACTCATATCAGCGATTGGTGATCTCGAGATCGTTGTCGATCGCCTCAACCGCGCGTGGCTGATCGACTACACGGAACGGCGGTTGATGGACGACGGCACGATCGACGACGATCCTTTGCTCTCGCTCATACTTGCGCCAGAACTCAGTGCCCGATCAGATACCGCACTCGACAGCTACGACCAGGGTGAAGCGATCTATCTACGTTGGCTGCTCGGCCGAAATGACCGCCTAACGGATGACGATCGAAAACGAGCCGAAGCACGCTTCGCGCTACGAAGGGAGGGCCGGTGATCGGGAACCAGCCTGACGAGTACGAAGACATCACGTTGGCAATGAGAGTGCGAACCCTGCTGGACTGCCGACGCCCGAGCGCCGCAGCGCCTTTGACGCGGCACTCGCTCGCGTCCCTTGCGTCAGGGTTGGAGATCGCCAGAGTGGTTTCCAGCGATGAGCTTGACAACCTGCTCGAGAGCCGCGCCACCTACGTATCCGAGGACCTGCGTGCCGCATTGTGCGATCCGCTCGGTGTCCCGCAGTCCTATCTGGAGAGCGCCGAGACGACCGAGTCGGTACGCCGCTACACACTCCAGCTGCGGATCGGCATCGAGATTCGCGATCGAGGGATCACCTACCTGGCCGGGAGGGCAGGATCGTCCCCCACCCTTGCCGAACTCGCCGCCGTCCTTCAGACACTTCAGCAGATACCCATCAAGCGCGATTCGCCCAGCTGACTCTGACCAGAAGTCGCACCCGACGGCTTTGTTAGCATCCTGCGCATGGCGTACCAGCAGCTTGTCGCGCTCGGTAGTTCATTCGCAGCCGGTCCCGGATTGGACCCGGTTGCCGACCCGACCTCGAAGCGGTCGTCCAGCAACTAACCTTCGATCCTCGCGAATCTGCTCGGTGCAGAGTTGCTCGACCGGTCTTCCTCCGGCGCAACGAGTTCCCACATCGTCAACACAGCGCAGCGCGTGGGCCTTCGCAGACTCCCACCCCAGATCCTGGCCCTCTCGCCTCACACGGACCTGGTCACCGTGACTGTTGGCGGAAACGATGTCGGCTACATCGGGACACTCATCATGAATGCAGTGGGCAGCAGGCTTAGAGCAAAGGGGCCCGCGGGCCGGGTGGCTTCCAGGTTGCCGCTGCTCACCCGGGTTCCTGATCCGGCTTCGGTCTTCGAGACAGCTCAGTCCGCGCTGCATCGAACCGTCGATGCAATCCACGAGGCAGCCCCGAACGCCCGGATAGTCCTGGTTGACTACCTGACGGTTTGTGGAGTCGACACCGAGCCGTCGGCGGAGATCCCGCTAGCTCCCGAGCTCATCGAGCGCTACCGCGAGATCGCTGATGCGCTCGCGGCCGCGACGGAGACAGCTGGTACACGCGGCGGCGCTGATGTAGTGCGAATGTCGAAGGTGAGTAGCACGCATGGGCTGGGTTCATCCGAACCGTGGGTTACGGGGTTTCCCGCAGGGCTCACGACAGCTCTGCGTACTCCCCCGTTCCACCCGAACCATGCCGACATGGCCGCGACAGCGAACGAGGTCGCTGCTCAGATCGACACGTGACTTGCGCTGGTCATGGCGCGGTACTCCCGTGCTACGAGTCGAATCTTCGATTGATCAGCTACCCAATCGGGGACTCTGACCGATGAAGGAACGGTAGACGATTCGAGTGCGGGCGCAGCGAGTAGTGCGATTAGGTCTCGGGCAGCTTCCTCCGCGCTCGTGGACGCGAGCGACAGATTGAGCCGAATCAGCCCATCCTCGATCTCGATCAACATCTCGGCGACGCGTTCTTCGATCGGCAAGGTCCCGGTCTCGGGCTTGGATACGCCCGGAACAGCTGCTGTGATCTCTCTCCAGAGAAGCTCGAGGTCCGTCGCCGCAGCGCGGGCATCGCGGCGATGGCCGACGCTCCGCAGCTCGGAGACAATGCCAGGGATGGTGCAGAGCGCCAGCGCGGCGACGGCGGGCAGAAACAGCTGATCGACTCCTTGTGTCCGAAGGTCGGTCAACCACGAATGACGCCCGAGGCTGAGAAGGAAGCCCGAGATCGCGCGGCTCAGATGGTCGACCAACTGGAAACCCGCTGCCACCAGGCCAGCCGACACCCATAGCCAGGTACGCCAGCTCCGTCGCTCCACGCCGTGCATGACCAACGCAACGATGATGGCTGCGCACGCGACGGGGACGGGAAGGGAAACGGGAACCAAGTAGCCGGCCGTCACCCATGATTCGAAGTCCTCGACTGCGACGTTGAGCTCGCGAGCAGGTCGGGAGACCCACCACAGCCATCCGCTCAGCATCGCAGCGCCGGCGAGGGCGACGGCTACCTCCGGCCGACGGAATACGTATGACGATCTCCAGGCTCGAGCCAGGAACCAGGTTGCAACCGCGCCGAACATGATGACTGAGTGTCCGAGGACTCTCACGGACGCGAGGTTGATACCCGCCGCGCTCAATACATCCTGGACTCGAGGGTCACGCAGAAGCACAACTACTGCCATGACCGTCAGTAGGGCTGTGAGCATCAGCTGCGGCCGACCTGTCCGTACCACCGCCAACCGGACAACCAGAACGACGAGAACCAGCGCTATCAGTACGGTCGCGACTCCGGGACTCGTAGTGGATCTCGCCTGGTTCAGCAGAATCTCGCTGGTCGACTCACTCACCGAAGACTGAACCAACGAGAGACCAACGTCCACGGTGGTCGACTCCGGCGGAGCCACGAGACAGTTCTCGGCCGAGCCTCTCCGCTGCGAGTTCCTCAGGAGAAGTGAAGATGTCGCGGCGGACGGTGCCCAAAATCGTGCCGAGGTTGATGCCGCCCACGTACGAGGTCGCGATCTCCGGGTGCTCCTGCTGCTGGCTCACCCGGTGGTGGCCGCACAGCAGGTGGCCGAGTTCATGGTAGATCTGGCGCTCTTGGTGCGCCGGTGACCGCTTCGCGTCGTAGCGGATCATTGCGCCCTCGGTCCCGACGACCGTCAGTGCTCCGCATGACCCCGCGTCGCGAAGAACCGACTCCGGGCCGGTCCACTCGGCTACTCGCAGGATCGTGAAACTGAGCTCGGCCCGGACCCGCTCGACCACGTCGCTCAACCGCCAGGGCTTGACCAGTGGAATCTTGGAGACGCCAAGCTCGGCCAGGTCGGGACCCCTCCCATGCTGCATCTGGCTCAATGGTCTTCCCCCGGGCGTTCGACGTGTTCAGGTACCGCGGTGACAGATTGCCATACGCCCTGTATCACCTGCTCAGGTGGATATCACAGCTCACAAATGACACATGAACAACACGGATTATGAATGACGATCGGCTATGGATGCAACGCCGGTGCATCTCGGGGTAGGGTCAAGCCCCGGAGGCCAACGCGCGGGGCACGCACCGCAGATCGGTCGAGATCGGATCCGTAGTAGAAGTGGTGCGCCCCAACCAGATGGAGGGGATGTGTCATGCGACCACTGAGTGTCACGCGATCCGACGTTTTGCCCGGGCGATTCCCGGCGTGTCGCCCCCCCGGATTCTCCCGTGGATATTGAATGATGACGACCATGACCGGCCATAGGACGAAAACAGGGCGTAAGCCGGGGAGACCCCGTGAGCGCTTCTACGACCCGGTAAAGGTCACGTACGACGTGCACCCGAAGGTGCGTGCCCGGCTACGTGAGCTTTCCGCGGAGCGTGGGATCCCCCAACACGCTCTCCTCGCTCAGTGGGTCGCTGCCGAATCCGGCACGACCGTCAGCGAGTTGACAGCACCGGATCCCGAGGAGGTGCTACCCGCTACCGGTACATAGCCACACCGAAGTCCCACAACTGAACTTCGCGCAGCACCGGCAGCGAGTGCCTTGATGCGCGAAACCCCGGCCGGCCAGCCGGGGTTTCGCAAATGTGCACTTGTCTGCCAGCGGATTCGCCGTCCGCTCGCGTGCTGCCCTTCGCAAGGGAGACTCGTTGACCGAGTGCTCTCAGGGTAACGCACACCCTGAATCAGCATCAATCAATGCGCTCCGTGTCGCCGGTAACGGTCTCGCAACCGGGCTCTCACAGCCTCGGTCCACGGGATTGCTGCACGCGCGCACCGAGCACACACACTGGTATCGCGGGACCACCCGCGACGTACCGCGCCGTGGCCACGGGACGTTCCCGCGGCTGCTGTCGGACAAGGTCGGGCACCAATGCCGGCACGTGCACCCGTTCCACGTCGCCCAACTCGGCGGCATCGACGTCGCGTGCCGAGAAACCTGCCAGGGAACCCTGGACCTGGGCGAGCGCGCCTACGCCGGCGTCCCCGCCTGGAACAACCGGAAGGACTGGATCGGCGCCGTCGAAGCCGCCTACAAGCGGCTCTACCTGCTGCTGCGCCCCCAACTCGATCGCGGCATCGCGCTACCCACCCTGCTCGGGGTCGCGCAGATCATGGCCGACGCCGCCGACGGCCGCACCGGCCGCAACTCCCGCCTCTCCCGCGCCACCATCGCCGGCCGCTTCCACCAGCAGCACGGCCGACCCATCCACACCCGCACCGTCGCCCGCGCCCTGAACCTGCTCCGACTGCTCGGCGTGGCCACCGAGATCTTCCGCGGCCGCCAACGCAGCCGCAACGAACGGTTCGCATCATGGAAACGCGGCGACCGATCCCGCGGCTGGGCCTCGGTCTACGGCCTACACCCGAGCATCCACCCCGCGCTGCGCCCTGTGGACAACACCCGCGACGACCAGGGAAACCTCCTTCAGAGCGCACCCCACCCCGTTAGGGCCTCTTTTTCTTCCCCCTCTCGCTTTATTCCCAACTTCCGTACAAAGCGAAACAACAGTAACGAAGGCGCTTCGCGCCGCAACGACAAGCAGCGGGTCGACCGGGGCGCGCCAGCGTACGTTCTGGCCTCTCAGTGGCTCGCTGAGCGACGAACACCGCGCTGGGCACACCGACACACCGCCACCTACTGGTCACGCGCGCTACGCCGCATCGCCGAGCACGGCTGGAACAGCCACGACATCAACGTCACGATCGACACCTGGGCCAGGACCACTGGCATCTCCCCCACCCCGCATGAGCCCGGCCGCTGGCTCCGCTACCTGCTCTACCGCTGGAACACCGACATCGAAACCCCACCCCACGTCCACGAACAAGCAGCACGCGACATCGCCGCACGCGAACGACGTGAACTCCTCGCCGCACGCGACGCCCGACTCCACGCAGCCGAAACAGCACGCGCAACAGCACGTACCGCACTCACCGGCCCCGGCCGACGCGCCGTCCAACAAATCCTCGACGCACGAGTGCCGAGGCATGGGAAATCCAGGGGTAATCCAACGGCGCGTTGATGTGTCAGGTGCGATCGGCCTTGCGCCGGAATCGGCGATTCACTGAGTCCTCTATCCGCCGGCGTCCCCTTCCTCGATGAAAAAGGAAAGCATCCAAGTTCGATCAGCGCCTCTCGGGCATGTACGGGGAAAGAAATCCGTACCTCGAACTGGGTTCGATCCCCCATAACAGGAGGGGGGAGTCTGCAGTTAGTAATGCTTGCGTAGCAACGCGAGCGAGCGACGCTAGCCACGCTACGCGAGCTAGCGCAGTGAGTCATTACTAGCTCTGCTAGCCGGGCGCACGCATCTACCTAGGCTAGCTAGCCTAGCGGATCCCTCTCTGGTGGGACTCGGCTCGACCGCCACGGTAACGCGCCTGCTCGAAGGCCTACGGCAGTGTCGGCTAGCGCATGAACTGCTGCTAGCAAACCTAGCTACACTAGTTAACGTATCCCGGCGCGCCTCCGTAGCGTCGGTAGCAATCAGAGCTACGATTCTCCCCACAAGAGGCGGCGGTCAGGTTCGTCCGAACCCAAACGAAGGAGGGGAAATGACTCGCAAGATTGCGATCTGCAACCAGAAAGGGGGGGTGGGGAAGACTGCTACCACCCTCGGGTTGGCTAGTGCAGTTGCCCATACCGGCGGCAACGTCCTTGTTGTGGACATGGACCCTCAGGGAAACGCAACGACAGGACTGGGATTCTCTGTAAGCGATGATGTCTCGACGACATTCGATCTGATGAGTAGAACGAGCCCAGGCACGGCTGCTGACGCCGTAGTCGCGACACGGTGGGACAGGGTGGATCTGATTCCCGCAGATGAGGCTCTAGCGAATATCGAGTCGGACGGATCGAACGACTTGATATTTCGGCTTGACATCGCCTTCGAAGGGCTGGATCTTTCCAGCTATCGAGCTGTCTTGTTCGATTGCCCACCGTCACTCGGAAAGCTTCTATTCGCAGTCCTCTGCGCGGTCGATGGAGTCGTCGCCGTCACCGAACCGACAATCGACTCCGTGCGAGGTGTAGAGAACCTGCAGGAGACGATCCGGAACGTTCAGATGCGCCCGAATCCCTCGATCGTGCTCGACAAGATAGTCCTAAGCAGGAAGCGGGCGACCGGCGAGCACAAGTTCAGAGAAGAGGAGCTGCGGACGACCTACGGGGATCTGGTTGCGCGAACCGCGATTCCGGAACTCGCCGCGCGACAAGACGCACACAGCGCGCAGACTCCGATCCACGGATTCACCGGAGGGAAGTCATTGTCGCTTCAGATCGCCTACTCGGATCTTCTCGCAGAGCTACCCATCATCACAGGAGCGCCAGCATGAGCAGTGTCAAGCGTGAACCCGTACTGAGGAAGCAGCATCCGGCCGCATCCTTGCCTGAACGCCCAAGCCAGGTGCAATCAGATGATTCTGATTTCGCTCCAGCTGGACGCAGGATGTCGGATGCAGCGCCTGTCGCCAATGACCCGGCCGGTGAGAAGTTGGTCGAGCAGCACAACGTTCGAATCCGTCAGTCGACGAAGGCTCGGCTTAGCAGGGCGGTGGACAAACTCCGTTACGAAACGGGCGACCGATCGATCAGTGCCGCTTCGATCACGGATGCGGCGATTGTGCAGTACCTCGAGCGAAACGGTTGCTAGCTAGCACAGCTAGCAACACTAGCCGGTCGCCCCGCTTCAGTGTCCAAGCCGTGCGGGGCGACCGGACCGAGAACATCTACGAGAGGGAACCCGGTCATGCACGACGATACAGAGACTCGATGTGGTGTTGCACCATTCGAGGAGGGGGAGGGTAGGGCTGCGTTCCTCGTTCTGGCGGTTGCAACGATGAGTGTTGCAGCGATGGCGTTCACGTTGTCGTTCGATGCGCAACGCGCGCTTGCGGTGGAGATCGGTATCCGTGAGGGGTTGGCGTGGATGGCGCCTGTTGCGATCGATGTTGCGCAGGCGGCAGCGATGTGGATGGTGATGAGGTTGGGGCGCCGGCGGGTGCCGGCGCCGCGGGCTGATGTGCTGTTCTGCCGGTGGCTTGCTGTTGCAACTGCGGGCCTGTCGGTGGCGGGGAACGGATACCACACGTTCGGTGTCGCAGCGGAGCTGCAACGGCGCGCTGCCGTGGGGGAAGACCTGGGGTATCAACCGCATTCACCGTGGATCGCTGCAGCGATCGCGATGATCTTCCCGCTGTTGTGGCTCGCCCTGGTGCATCTGTCGACGATCGCCGCCACCCGCACCCCTATCCCGGAGTCGACTGACGCCGTGACTTCGCGGGGGACTCTTTCTCCTCCTGCGGCTGTTGCACCGCCCGTGGAACTCGCGGCGGAGCGTCGCGACGAGGAAACCGTCGAGGGTGCGGCGGGCCCGAACACGATGGAGCACGGCGCAGCAGCTGCTACCCCGACGGCGCGAGAGATGGGGCGCACGCGCAGCGGATTCGACCAGACTGTCGCGGGACTGCTCGAGTTCATCGACACCGTCCCGGTTCTCGACGAGGACGATCGTGCGACTGCCCGGCTGTTGATCACAGAACCGGACATGCCCAAGACTCGGGTGGCGCAACGTCTCGGAGTCGATCGTTCGACGGTGTGGCGACGCTGGAACCGTGTCGAGGCGCTCGCGCGTACCGAGGGTTTCACGGTCCCGCCGCTCCCGTGCGCGACCTCGGGCGACGTCGTCGCTCCGAGCGTCGGCGGCGCTCGTGAGTTGGAACGGGCAGGCGTGTGAATCGGGACCGACGAGGCAAGGGTCAGTAGGTCCGCGCACGCTTGAAACACCTCTGACGACCTGCTTCGGAGATCGGTCGCGCCTGGCCGGCCCTGATTCGTAGTCGTATCGAATGCGACTGCCGTCGCCGTTTCTGGGCATCGTGTCGGCCGGTTGCAGAGCCACTCGATACTTTTCAGCGATGACCATTGGTAATCACCATTACCGCAATGTCTCCGGGAAAGCGTGTGCTCAGCGCGTTTTCGGGTCGAAGATCGCCAGTTGCCGTCACTGTGACGAAATGATGGTGTCGGGGTGGTGTGGTGGACTGAGGTCGTGACGAGGATTCCGGGCGGTACAACAGTGGCAGGGGAGTGGCGGTGACCGAGCTCGCGGAGCGTGGCCGCGGGCCGGTCGGTGAGCTCGGGGCGCTCGATCCGGTGTTGCGGGCGCGTCTGGTGCACACGCTCGAGCGCGGGCAGGCGCCGGAGACGGTGCGTGCGTACGGCTCGTCGTGGCAGCGTTTCACCGGGTGGTGCGACACGCGGAAGCATCGCGGGCTTCCCGCGGATCCCGCGACGGTCGCGGGGTATCTCGTCGACGCGGCGGAGACTCTCACCGAAGACGGGCAGCGAGCGTATTCGCCGGCGACGCTGGCCCGGTGGGCCGCGGCGATCGGCTGGTATCACCGCGCTGCCGGTGCGCCGTCGCCGACCGACACCGAGCTGGTGCGCCGCACGTTGTCGGGGATCCGCCGCAGCTACGCCGCGGCCGGTGCACGCCCGCCCCGCCGAGTGCGGCCCTTGCTCACCGCCGACGTCGCCACGATCGTCGCGGCCGCCCGCCGCGACACCGACGGCTGGGTGTCTCAGGTGTTCGAGCGTCGCGACACCGCGATGCTGTTGACCCAGTACGCGGGTGCGTTGCGACGCAGCTCCCTCGTCGCACTGACCGTGGAAACGATCGTGTGGCATCCGGTCGACGGTGTGCACCTGCGGATCCGGCGATCGAAGACCGACCAGGAAGGCCGCGGCCGGGTCCTCGCCCTGCCGTACGGCGCGCACGTCGACACGTGCCCGCCCTGTGCGTTGCGACGCTGGCTCGACGTCCTGATCGCCCACCACACGAGCGGGCGCCCGGCCGTCATCCGCGCACTGCGAGATGCCCCGCCGCTCGCCGAGCACGTGTGCTCCGCCCCGTGCCCGTCGATCCCACGCGACCTCGCGGGCGCGCCGGTGTTCCGTCCGGTCACCCGCGGCGGACAGATCCGCGACACCGCACTCTCGGGTGCCGCGGTGCACGAACGCATCCGCCGCCGCGCGACGCTCGCCGGCTACCCCGACGACATCGTCGCCCAACTCGGCGGCCATTCCCCCCGGGCCGGGTTCGTCACCCAAGCGTTCCGCAACGGGCAGACCAGCGAGCAGATCGCCCGCCAGACCGACCACGCCTCGGCAGCGACGGTCGAGCTCTACCGCCGCGAACACGCCCCGCTGCTCGGCAACGCCGCCACCGAACTCGGCCTCTGACATGCACACCCACGAGACACGCAGCGAGGAAACGGATCCCGGATTCACCTACCGTGACCGCGTCACATGGGCGCAGTACACCGACTGGTGCACTGCGATCGAGAGCGCACCGATCCCTGCGAGCCCCCACACACTCGCGACGTTCCTCGACGAGCACCCCGCCAGCGTCGCGACGCAGCGCCGGCGCGTGAGCGTCGTCAACACCGCCCACACCGCCGCCGGCCACCGCCCACCAGGACGCACCCCCGAGATCCGGATGTACGTCAACGACTCCCGCGCCCGCCGGATCGCAGTGCTCCGCAGCGCCGTCGCAGCCCGCCTCGACGGGCTCGACGACACCGGGTGGCCCCGCGCCCTCTTCGCCTACCGCGACCGCATGGTCCTCGTGCTCGTCGCCGCCGGTCTGACCTACAGTGACATCACCCGCTTGCACTGCGGTGACCTCACTGCCAAGCCCGACGGCATCACCATCGCCGGGCACACCGCCATCACCGACCGGCACCTCCCCGATCACCCGGTCACCGAGATCGCCGAGACCTGGCTCGCCGTGCACGCGGCGTTGCACCGCATCCCCACCGCCCGCCACCTCGCGCGGTGCATCGAGGCCGGAACCCTCACCCCACCGCGGACGCGCGAGCTCGACGACGTCGCGGACATCCCCCTCATCCCGCCACTCGACCCGCACGGTGCACCACCGTTCCCGATGGCCGCGATCAGCGCTGCCTCGCTCGCCGCTCTCGTCCGCGCCCACCTCAGTCATAGCCCGCCGCAGCGCCGGCAACGACCACTGCGGTCCGCGTCGATCCTCGACGACGACCGGCCCGCCGAACCGCAACCACACGTCCCGCCCATCCAGCTCGACCCGGACGTCTTCGACCGTGGCATCGCCATCCGCCGGCAGGCGCAACACGATCTCGACGGAGTTCTCGATGTTCTCGACGACGTCGAAGAGCGCGCCGACCGCGCACTCCGAATGCTTGAGAGTCTGCTCGACGACGGGCCCGCCGGCGACGCCTGACGAGCATGCCGGCGGGGTGCGGGGCGACGCGATGCCTCAGCGCACCCGTTCGTTGCACTGCGCTGGCTATCACCGACCCGACCGGCACCGGTGGTGCAACACCGCTGCGCGGCAGGGCGATCTGATCAAGCGAGGTGTAGTACGGGAGCAGGCTCCCGTACTACACGCGGCGATCGGTTGCTGGCTTCGTCGACGACCGCTCGCTGCGGTGAATGTGAGTGTCGATGTACCCAGCAGTTCTGCCGACGAGACGAGGAGTGCGGTCAGGGTGTCACCGGCGGCCACCCAGTTGGAGCCGAGGTGCCGCGGAATAAGAGCCCGACCGTCGTTTCTCCGGGAAAATATATGGACGACCTCAGGAGATCATGGTTCATTCACAGGGCTACTCGATTCCATAGGTGAGAGACGCGTTTTCTTACACGCCGACTCGAGTGCCACTGGTCATGTTTGGTGTGCACACTGTCCGGCAGTCAGAAGTCCTCGATAGACGACTGATTTCTTATCAGTCCGAGTGTCAACAGAGGAGTGGATCGATCACCTGGTCCCGCGCACCCCTTGTTCTCGGCCATTTTAACCGAAACATTTATGAGAACCGGTATAGAATACTGGCCCATGCCGTCGCTACGAGATGCCGGGTTCGCGCCACTGATCCGCACAGACTTCAGTAACGAAGATGCCTGGAATAGGGCATTGGCGGGAACCACTGAATATCCCGACGAAGAGCCCTACTGTCTGGAGTATCTCGGCGTTGTGAACTCCCGAGAACTCGAAAACGTGAGCACGAATGGATTAATCCAAGTTGTCGATGATACGCCCGGTTTCGCACCGCTGGTCTACATTGCAGATCATCGGACTATGGTGGCCTCCCCGAGAGTGTGCTAAACAACTCACTTGTCGGAAACGTAACAACGGATACCATGGCCCGTGCGACAGATGGTGATGAATTTTTCCGATTCTACCTGATTCGTTAACTGTTTGGTTTCCGTCGGCATCCGCCGCGAACAGCCCTTCGGGGGCGATGATCACCGATCGGACCTCGGGAGGAAGGGTTGGTTCGCCTCGCTCTACGGCAAGCGAATTGGCTACGGCGATCGCTTCCGTGTCCAGGTAGATGACCGAAGTGTCGGCTGCCGCCACTGCCGTGGATGTCTCGGGAGGGGCAGGCTGCGCCTGGGCAGTGGCGGTTCCGCCGACCAGTCCGATCGCTACCGCGGCCGCAGTAGCCATTCCGAGACCGACGATCGAGCCGGATCGGAATCGAGACGCATTATCCGTGTCGATTATTGTTTTCATTAGTCAAATGTAGCGACTGACCAAAAGGGAAGGGTTCTCCCTCGGAAAACCATCGGTGAACAATTCGCTGGACGTGAATACGTGCTACGTGAGGCTCTAGTTCGAGTAGAAAATTCACATCCGACTGCAGGTTTTGGCTCAAATTTGGCGTCAACAACGGTAAATTTCGTGCGCTCCCTGATGATTTTCGGGCGAGATTCAGAGAATCCGAGTGTTCATGGATGCACCGAGATGTGGGCAGTTGGCGCGTCACGCTGCTGCGCGGGTGGCGATGAGAAGTGAGGCATCGCCAGGCTGCGGGGCGTAGGGATTTTA
>NZ_BCXD01000027.1 GCF_001894925.1 Rhodococcus rhodnii NBRC 100604
GTAAGCAGAGTGGGAAAATTCTGCGGCGCGGGACCGAGGCGCGGCGCGCCGGGCTGCAGCGTGGCGGCCCGGGAGAAGCGCTTGTCGCCGAGCACCGTCTTCACGTCGTCGTACCGGGTGGCGATGAACGCCCGATCACCCGACGGAAGATTCACCTCGGCGGTGCCGGGGGTCTCCCGGATCTCCTCGTAGAGCTCGGACACGCCGAGCGTGGACGGCCGGGGAAACGGATAGGAGTAAGGGCATTTCCGGGCTTGATCCGGAGCGTCGATTTCCGTCATGCGGCGCAGTCTAGGGCCGTTTCTCGAGCGCGGGACGGGCCTGTCATCACCTCGTGAGCAGCGAATTAGTGGCGGATTAGGAATCCGTCATAACGTCGTCCTCACATCGAGGAAGGGCATACATGACGGACGTGGATTTCCTGGTCGTGGGGGCGGGCCCCGCGGGCATGCTCACCGCGACGCTGCTGGCGCGGGCGGGCTTCGACGTGGCAGTACTGGAGAAGGCCGCAGGCTTGCGCCGATCCTTCCGCGGCGAGTCCGTCTCGCCCGACTCGGTCCGCATCCTCCGCGACCTCGGAGTGCTCGCGCAGGTGCCGGACGGCGCGATGCGCACGGTTCTCGGAACCACCATCACCGACGACGGGTCACGTGTTCTCACAGTCGATTTCGATCGGCTTCTCCCGGGACTCGAGCTTCCTGCCGAGATTCCCCAGGACACCCTCCTCGCCGCGGTGCACGCCGTCGCGTGCGCTCCGGAGACACCCGGCACGGTCGACGTACGCTTCGGCGCCAAGGTCACCGCGCTCGAATTCGACGGCGGCCGGGTGGCCGGCGTCCGATACCAGGCGGGCCGCGACGAACGGCTGATCACGGCCGGTCTGACCATCGCCGCCGACGGCCGGTACAGCACCGTTCGCGACATCGCGAATATCGAATACGACAAGAACATGCTGGCGCGCGACTTTCTCTGGATGAAAGTGACCGCGCCATCGGAATGGGATTCCGACCGTTACCACGTGCGTATCAATCGGTCCGATCACGTGGTGTGCATTCCCACGGTTCCCGATATGGTCCGGCTGGGTGTGAACATCCCGCAGGGCGGAATCCGGGACGTTCGCGAACGCGGATTCGACGCCTTCCGGGATCAGGTCGCCGCGGCGGTCCCGGAATTGTCCGACGCGTTGCGCGCCGAGGTCACCGGCTGGCGCGACACGTCGATGCTGGACATCTTCACCACCGAGGCGGAGCGGTGGAGTGTGCCCGGGCTGGTGCTGATCGGCGACGCCGCGCACACCATGACGCCCGTCCTCGCGCAGGGCGTGAACAACGCGATCGTCGACGCGCTGGTGCTGACCGACGAACTGCGCGCGGCGACGGCGCCCGGTGCCGTCGACCCGGCCACTGCCGACGCCGCAGCTCTGCGGTTCGCGGAGCTGCGCCGCCCGCACGTCGACGCGGCCAGGGCCACGCAGCTGCGCCAGGAGCACCTGTTCGAGCTCCGCGGTCTCGGTGCCGTGGTGCGGCGTCTGGTGTACCGGATCGTCGACCACCTGCCGCCCGTGCAGCGCCGGATCTGGACGCCCGTCTACTACGCGCTCACCGATGCGGCGAACCCCGCGTCGGCGGCCCTGCGCCGCTGGCTCGAGGTCGTGCCGCCGACCACAGCCGAACGGGAGCGGCGCGAGCATGACCTTGACTGAGGCTCGACCGTGACCACGGTGTACGTCTGGACCGTGAGCCTGCTGCTGTTCGTCAGCGAGGTCGTGCTCATGGGCGCGCTCGGCCACGCGGTGTGGCGCCTGGCCGGGCGGGGGCCGGTCGGCTGGGCGGCCGCGATCGGCGCGGTCGTGGTGGCCTGCGTGCTGTGGGGGCTGTTCGCGGCGCCCAAGGCCCCCGTCGACGTGGCCGCCGCCCGGTACGCCGTGAAGATCGGGCTGTACGGCGGCACCACCGCCCTGCTCGCCGTCGCCGGGGTCCGCACCTCCTGGGTGCTCGGGTTCGCAGGTTTCTCGCTGGCGATCAACGTGCTCGCGCTGCTCCCCCCGGTGGCCGACGCCGAACTCTGACCGGCCCGAGGCCGGACGCATGCCGTCGAGGTCAGGCGGGTTCCGCTGCAGCGCGGGCGATCTCGAAGACGCGGCTGCGCAGCCCCTGGGGATCCGTCTCGAAGAAGTGACCGCCCTCGCGGTACTCGATGGTGACGGGCGTGCCGAGCGCCGCCCAGCCGTCGGTCTGTTCCCGGCGAACCAGCCGGTCGCCCTCGGCACCGATCACGTGCAGCGGCACCGTCACCCGGTCGGCGACGGGATCGTGCCGGTAGCCGCCGCACATCCGCAGATCGTCGCGCAGCAGGGGCAGCATCGGCGCGAGCCACTCGCGCCGGGCCACGAGATCGGCGGGGATGCCGCCGATCTCGATCAGCAGATCGACCAGTTCGGTGTCGGTCAGCGCGTCCACGTCGATCGACGGCCGCATCCGCGGCGACCAGCTGGCCGCCACGACGAGCGCCGACGACGCGGCGAACGCCGGATCTCCCCCGATCCGCCGGGCCACGAGATAGGCGAGCAGTCCGCCCATGCTGTGGCCGTAGAGCACGTGCGGTCCCCGCAGCTCGGCAGCGTGGGTCTGCACCAGGTGCTCGACGAGCGCGGCGGTGTCGGTGTGCACACGGCGGCCGGTCAGCGGACGCGTGGCGGGAAGCTGTGCGGCCACCACCGCGAGATCCGAACCGGCGGCGTCGTTCTGCCACGACCGGAAGGTGGTACCGGCGCCGCCGGCGTGGTGGAAGCACAGGAGTGTGGTCACCGGTGGGCCCCTTCTCGATCGCCGACGAGACTGCGCTCCGAACGCCGCACCCGGAGGGCGGCCCGGGCCGCGCGACCCAGGAGGGGCCGCGGTGGGGAGGCGAACGCGGCGAGTGCGCTCATCGTGAGCAGTCGCGTGTCCAGCAGGTGCGCGGGAGATCCGTGCACGTCGTCGAAGGCGACCACCCGCACGTCGGGCAGTTCCTCGCGCAGCACGATCGGGTCTGCCGCAGGGATGATCTCGTCCCGAAGGCTGGCGACCGACGTCACCGGGATCCGCACGTCGCCGAGCTGTCCCCGGGTCAGCGCCAGCGCGGGCAGCGCCGCCGGCAGGTCGCGTTCCGCGACACCGGTGGTCACGGCCAGGGCGTCCTTCGTCGTCTGCGGGACGCGACTCCACCACTGCATGTCCTCGAAGAAGTGCCGGACCGGTGGGCCCACGGAGGCGACGCCGCCGATCCGCCGATCCGCGGCCGCCGCATGCAGTGCGACGGTGCCGCCGAAGCTCAGGGCGAGGGCGAAGGCCGCCGAGAACCGTTCGCGCGCAGCGGCGGCGTCGAGCAGCGCGCCGAACCGGGCACCGGCATCGGCCCCGTACCGAGCCGAGTTCTCCCCCACGCCCGGGAGCTCGGTCAGCAACAGCCCCATCGACATCCGCCGTGCCAGACCGGCGAGCCCGATCCACTGCTCCTTGATGCTCACGATGCCGCCGCACACCACCAGCAAGCGCGGCGCGTCGGCGGCGTCCGGCGCGGGGAGGTGCCAGGCAGCGGTGCCGTCCACCTCGATCCGGGCGGCGCCCCGGCGGGCGAGCAGGTCCGCCGCGAGATCGACGCAACGGCGGTGCGCCGCACGACCGTCCGGGGTGTGCGGGAAGGGAAAGCGGGCCAGGTTGTACCGGGCCACTGCGTCCGGGGTGCGGCCGGCGGCGGCGCTCCGCCGGGCGTCCTCCGCCCACACCGTGGACCAGCCGGTGGGGCCGTCGTCGAGGGTGTCGATGCGGGCGAGCACGCGCTCGGTGGCCGCGACCGAGAGGCCCTGGGCGCGGCTGTGCAGGCGTACCAGCTCGGCGCGCTCGGTCAGTTCGTGCACGAGAGGTCCTCCTCGCTGCGGCGAGCGATCGCCACGTGGTGGCCGTCGCCGGGTGCGGTGTACACCCGCCAGCGTTCGCCGCGGGGCGCGTGCACGGTGCGGCGTTCCGGATCGGTGCGCAGCGACGGGAACGCGGTGGCGAGGCCGGTGCCCATCGCCTTGGTGGTGGCCTCCTTCCACGTCCACACCTCGAGCAGCATGCGGTTGCGGCCGGCGTGACCGCAGCGGTGATAGCGGCGCAACTCGTCGGGATGACAGATCGCGCCGGCGAAGCCGCCGTGGTCCAGTCGGCGCCGCGCCGCCTCGATGTCGACCCCGACGCGTCCGCGTGTGCTGACCGCGACCACGACCGCGTCGCCGGTGTGCGAGAGATTCGCGTCGGCCACCGCGGCGACGCCGTCGCGGGTCACGAAGAGGGGCCTGCCGGCCCGGTCCCGGCGGAGCGCGATGTCGTCCACGTCCACGCCGGCGACCCCGGCCACCGCGGCCTTCGCGAATCGGCGAGTGGCGGCGAACCGGGCGCGGAAGGATTCGGACGTCGATGCCGCCCATCGCGGGTAGTCGCAGTCCAGCAGCCGCACGAGTGCGCGGTGCGACGCCGGCGGAGCGGCCACGTCCCGGATGTCGGTACGCGCCAGGAACAGGTCGTCGGCAATCGGCACCGCGGCAGCGAAAGGCAGGGCGGCGTCACGCACGACAACCTCCGTGCGCCAGCAGATCCGCGAGAGTGGTGAGCACGTCGGCGGCCGCGGCACCGTCGAGGGCGCGGTGGTCGAACGTCAGGCTCAGCGGCAGCACGGGCCGCACCGCCACCTCGTGTCCGGCACCGGTCGCGACCGCCACCGGGCGTTGCCGCACGGCACCGAGCCCGACGGTGACGGCGGTGCCGCCGTCGGAATGGAAAGCGGTGACGTCGGCGTGGCCCAGGCTCGAGAGCGCGACGGTGCCGAGCGTGGCGGGACGCCGGTCCAGCCGTGTCGCCACGGCGAAGGCGACGCCGCCCAGGAACGGCGGAAGCCGGTCCAGCAGTCGCGATCCCGCCAACTCGTCGAGCTCGGCGGCCGGGGTGTCGCGCAGCCGGTCGACTCGATCCTGGATCTCGTCGAGGGTGGCCGCCTCGACGTCCGGGAACACGGCGGACGCCACGTGCCGCACGCCCCCGTCGGTCTTGTCCAGCGCGAGTTTGACGTCGACCGTCGCGAACCGGGCCAGGCGGGGCGCGAACCACGGCCCGCCGATCGCGACGTTGGCCTCGGGGTGCTTCGCCAGGGTGGCGCCGAGCGCGGCGACGACGTAGGTGACGTACGAGTACCGCCGCGACGCCGCCGCCCGCCGTTCCAGCAGCTCCGAGACGTCCACCTCGGTGGCGAGGTGGACGGGGGCGTCACCGCGGATCGCCCGCAGGAAGGCCAGGGTGTGTCGCCGGCGGGCGGGGACGGGTCCGATCACGGTCTCGGTCATGCCGCGACGGCCTGCCGGATGTCGTCGAGGGTGCGAGCGTCGAGCAGCGCCGACACCACCACCGAAGCGCCGGTGCGTTCCTCGATCGCGGTGACCAGCTTCAGCAGGTACACCGAGTCCCAGTCGGGCACGTCGTCGAGCGGCACGGTCAGATCGGCGACGGCGATGTCGAGGCCGATCTCGTCGACGACCAGTTCGTGGAATTCTTCGGCGTTCACGGCGTCTGCCTCTCGGTGTTCACGGTCAGGTGCGGGATCGGATCGGGAAGGGTCGCGAGGGTGCGACGGAAGACGGTGCGGCCCCCGATGCGGGTGGTCTCGTCGTCGCCGTCCACGGCGAATCCCGAGGCGGCGAAGAAACCGACCGCGCGCTCGTTCTTCGCGGTCCGGACGAACGTGCCGACGGCGACCCGGGCGCCCCGCTGGGCGCCCTCGGCGAGCGCGGCGCGCAGCACGGCCGATTCCACCCCGCGGCCGAGCACCCGGCACGACATCGCGAAGTTCACGATGCGGAACTCACCGCCTGCGATCTCGGCGAACAGCGCACCGACCAGCCCGTGATCGCCGAACCGGTCGGTGCAGCGGACCGTCGTGACGAGGGTGTTCGGACGACAGGCGAAGGCCCGCACGGCATCCGAGTCCATCCGGTGCGTGGTGAGGTTGTACTGGTTGGTGCGCAGCGTGAGCTGCGAGAGACGATCGACGTCGGTGTCCTCGGCAGCGGCCACGACGACCTCGGTGCGCAGCCCGGCGAGGTAGTCCTCGACGGCGCCCACCGACTGCCGGAAGCTGGTCCGGTCCGCCTCGGCGCGATACCGCGCGGGGCGATGGCGGTCCTCGTCGGTGATCCGCAGGGTGGTGAAGGCCCCGTCCCGCAGCAGCGCGGGCACGGTGAGCGAGGGATCGTCGGGATCGGCCGCCACCGTGCGCACGTGGGGGTGATGCGCACGCACGGCCCCCCGCTCGGACGGGTTGTCGTCGACGAAGACCAGTGACTCGAGTCCGATGCCGAGCGTCGCCGCGATGCCGGCGATGTTGCCCGGCTTCGGATTCCAGTCCGCGGCCACCACCGCGAAGTCCTGCTCGCTCACCCGCACCCCGGGGTGCTCGGCCAGCGCGGCGCGGACCGCGGCGCCGTCGTTCTTTGATGCGATCGCCAGCACCACGCCCTGCGCGGACAACTGCCGCGCAGCGTCCTGCACCCAGGCGAAGGCCTCGCCCAGCCGGCCCTCGCCGCTCACCACGCCGCGCGGGCCGTCGTCGGCGAGTACACCGCCCCAGGTGGTTCCGTCGAGGTCGAGCACGAGGCACTTGGCCGTCCTGCCCTGCAGTGCGGCCACCGCAGCGGCGACCTGCCGGGCGTACCCCAGCAGCAGCGGCTCGGTGAACAGCGTCCGGGTGTACGCGGCGAGACGCGGATCGGTCGCCGTCGCCGGCGCGTAGGAAGCGATCTGCCCCAGATCCACCGCGATCAGTCCCGGGACGGTCTCCGTCGCGTCCAGCAGCCGTGCGTTGGCGCGATGCCAGGCAGCCGAGAGTCGGGCGCGGCCCGGGAGATCGAGCAGCAGCGCCGAGCGCTCGGGCGGCAACAGCAGGGTGGGCACGATCACCGGCGTCGACGAGCGCGCGCGGAACGCACGGATAGCGTCGAGGAGCTGATCGACCGTCTCGTCCAGTGCGGCGACGGCCGAATCGGTCGTGAACGGCACCGGGGCGTACCGGAACACCGCGTCGCCGTCCGGAAGCAGCACCACCGCGGTCGGATCGTCGGCGAGCGACGGGCTGTCCGGGGTGAGCAACTCGGCGATCATGCCGTCGTGATCGCCGAGGGTGACGCGTCCCGCGATCCCGCGCGAGGCGAGGGCGCCGAGCAGCGGCGCCTGCAGCGGACCCGTCGTGGACGTGCCCAGGACCGCGAGCCGCGCGGTGGTCACCGCCGGATCGACATCACCCAGTTCGAGATGGCGGAGCACGGTGCCGGTGCGGATCACGTCGTCGTCACCGGCCTCCGCGAGCAGCGGCACCAGATCCGCGAATCCGGCAGCAAGAGCCTGCCGCCCGCCGACCGGCGGCTGCTTGCGCATCGCCCGCGCCGCAGCGGGTGCGCTCGGCTCGCGGCCGGTGTCGACCGTTGCGGTCACGACGCCCCTTCCAGGACCATGCCGCCCTCGATCCACTTGCTGGACTCGATGGTCACGACCGCCGCACGCTCACCCGGCCGGATCTCGTTCGCGAGTGCGTCGATCTGCAGGAACGGCAGCGCATTTCCGTTGTTGCCGGTATCGGCCACGACCGAGATCTCACGGGTGCCCGCGGCGGGCGCCATCTGCTGCACGACCCGTGTCGTCATCCGGCCGCTCAGCTGCGGCGGCAGCAGGTACTCCACGTCGTCGGCGGCGAGCCCTGCCGCTGCGACGACGTCGCCGAGCACGTCCCGGGACAGGGACGGCACCCACTGCTCGATGGCCTTGTAGTCCTCGTCGAGCGCGGGCCCGTCCAGGTGCCGATCGGCGAGCCCGAACCACTCGATCTGCTGCGCGGGAGCCCGGCCCAGCCCGGCGAACCGGTTGATCAGCGAGCGCATCGTGAGCTGCGCCCCGTCGTCGTCGTGCGAGAGCACCGCGGCTCCCGCGCCGTCGCCGAACAGGACGAAGTTGATCAGTTCGGACGGCGACATCGCGGTGCTGGCATCACGATCGATCCGCAGGTGCTTGGCGCACACGTCGGCACCGATCACCAGACCCAGCTGTCGCTCGTCGTCGAGCATGCGGATGCCCAGATCGAACGCGGCGATCGCGCCGGAACACCCGGACTGCAGCTGGAACGTCGGGATGCGGTCGAGCCCCAGCGCATCGGCGACCAGGTTCGCCGTGGTCGGCATGAGGTGGTCCGGCGTCGCGGTACCCAGCACCAGGAAGCCGATGTCGGCGGCAGTCACATCGGCCCGGCTCATCGCCTGCCGAGCCGCGTCGGTCGCCATGTCCGTGAGGCTGTGCGTCTGCCGGCCGGTGTCGAGGTCGACGGCGAAGTGCCGGGTCCTGGTGCCGACGAACAGGTCGATCCACTCGGGCTGGGCGCCGATCACCTCACACAACGCGGCGTTGTCGATCGGATCGCCGGGCAGCGCGGTGCCGGTTGCCAGGATGTGCGTGGGGCGGTTCATGCTCCCTCTCTTCGGGCTGAGGTGACGGCGAGCTGGGTGAGGACGAGCCGCGTGAGATCGCCGACGGTGTGGCTGTCGGCCATCGCGACCGGGTCGATCTCCGGGATGCCGAGTTCCGCGACGATGCGGTCGGCGAACTGCATCGCCTGCACCGAGTCGAAGCCGAGGTCGTCGCGAAGATCGGCGGTGGGGCGGAGCGCATCGGTCCGATGCCCGCCGACATCGGCGAGCACCCGGACCACGGCGTACCGAACGGCGTCGGTCGTCTCGTCCCCGCTCACAGCGGTCCGATCGACTACCTGCGGCGCGGCAGAGATCGGGGTCGCGGTCGCGACGACGGAACCGGTTCGGCCGGTGGTGGCAGCGGAGGCGAACCAGCGCTCGTCGTCGGCGAAGGCGTACGCCGGGATACGGCCGAGCACCCGGTTGCGCTCGCCGTACAGCGGCGCGAAGTCGACCTCGACGCCGCTCTGCCACAGCTGCGCGAGTGCACCGGCGAAATCGATTCCGGTGGCCGAGGAGCCCGGGACGGGCGCGACGCGCAGCGCACCGGGAACCAGGTCGGCCGCTGCGATCAGGCCGAGCAGCGTCGCCTGCGGGCCGATCTCCACGACATGCGTCGTTCCCGATTCGGCCAGTGTCCGTGTGCCGGCGTGGAAGGCGACCCCGGCGAGGAGCTGGCGCCGCCAGTAGTCACCCGTGACCGACTCGGCTGCGGTCACGGCACCGTCCAGGGTCGACACGAAGACGGGGCTTTTCGGCTCCGGGGTCGCGGGCACCGGTGCGCGCGTTGCCAGTTCGTCGGCCGCGGGCTCCATCGCGGCGGAGTGGAACGCGTGCGAGACCACCAGTCGGCGGACCTTCACATCGCGTTCGGTGAGCTGGTCGGCGACGGCCTCGATCTCCTCGGTGGGGCCCGAGAAGACAACGCTCTCCGGTCCGTTGACGGCGGCGAGCGACACTGCGCCGGTGGCGAACTCGGCCGCATCGTCGGCGGCGAGGCGAGCGGCCAGCATCGTGCCGCCGGCCGGCAACGCGCCCATGTGCTCGCCGCGCAGCACCACCAGTGCGGCGGCGTCGGCAACCGACAGGATGCCCGCGGCCACGCAGGCCGCGATCTCGCCGACGCTGTGTCCCAGCACCGCGGTGGGCCGGACGCCGTGCGCTGCGAAGGCCTCGGTCAACGCGAGCTGCACCGCGAACAGGGCGGGCTGGGCGACGGCCGTGTCGTCGAGCGGGCGGCCGCGGTGGTCGACGCCCGATTCGATCGCCGCGAGGATCGATCCGCCGAAGGCGGGTGCCAGGAGTGCGTCGGCGCGGTCGAGCGCCGCAGCGAACGCGGGGACGTCGGCGCGCAGCGCGAGGGCCATCGACCGGTACTGCGAACCCTGGCCGGTGAAGACGAACGCGATGCGTGGTCGCCGACTGCGCGCGGGCCGCCCTTCGTGCCGGGCGAGCCGGTGCCGGGCCACCTCGGCCTCGGCGCGGGCCTCCTCGACGGTGTGCGCGACCAGCGCGAGCCGCTGTACGCCGGCCGCTTTGACCCGGTTCGACGAATAGCAGTAGCGAGCCCAGTGATCACCACTGCCGAAGCCGTCGACGAGTGCGGTCAGGTTGCGCTCGAGCGCGGCACCGTCGTTGCCCGACAGGGTGAGCACGCCGAGGCCACCGGGCCGAGCCGGGCGCCGCTTCCGGGGGACCGAGCCGATCACGACATGGGTGTCGGTGCCACCCAGACCGAAGCTGCTGACACCACCGAGAACATCACCGGACGAGAGCTTCTCGGCCGAGGCGGCGAGCCGCAACCCACGTCCGGCCAAGCCGAGCGCGGGATTCTCGTCGTCGCCGAACAGGCTGGGCGGCACGGTGCGGTGATACACGGCCAGGCTCGCCTTGATGAACCCGGCGATCCCCGCAGCGCCCTCGGCATGGCCGATGTTGCCCTTCACCGAGCCGATCACGAGTGGGGCGCGGCCGCCCCGCTGCCCGCACACGGCGCCGAGAGCCTGCACCTCGATGAGATCACCCAGCGCGGTGCCGGTGCCGTGCGCCTCCACGAAATCGAGTTCGGCACCGTCGATCCCGGCGCTGCGCAGCGCACGAGAGACCGCGCGCTCCTGACCGCGCCGACTGGGCGCGGTGATCCCGTTGCTGCGCCCGTCCTGGCACACGTGGCTGCCGCGAATCGCGGCATAGGGCGCGGGAGCATCGTCCGGACGGTCCTCGGCGCGACGCAGCACCACCACACCCACGCCCTCGCCGCGCCCGATGCCACCGCCCGATCCGGCGAACGGCCGGCAGCGGCCGTCCTCGGCGGAGAGCCCGGCCTGCGTGTAGAAGATGGACAGCGCGGGCGTCAGCATCAGGTTCACGCCGGCCACGATCGCGAGATCGCATTCGCCCGCGCGCAGGGCGTTCGAGGCGAGGTGGATCGCGGTGAGCGAGGAGGAGCAGGCGGTGTCCACCGACATGCTCGGGCCCACGAGGTCGAGGGCGTACGAGACACGATTGGCCAGCATGCAATAGCCGTTGCCGACGCCGCGCTGCGGTGTCATCCCCGCGTAGTCGGTCAGGTGCAGCGCGCCCCAGTCGCTCGACATGACGCCGACGAAGACGCCCGTCGCCGAGCCGTGGAGTCGCCGCGGATCGATTCCGGCGTCCTCGAGGGCGTGATACGCGCTCTGGAGGACCAGCCGCTGCTGGATGTCGAGGGCAGCGGCCTCGACCGGCGCGATGCCGAAGAAGGCGTGATCGAACCGTTCGGGTGCCTCGATGAAACCGGCACGCCGCGTGTTGGCCTTGCCGGGAACCTGCGTGGCGGACGAGAACTCGCCGACCGGCCAGCGATCCGCCGGGACCTCGCGGATGCCGTGGCGTCCGTGGATCAGCAGGTCCCAGTACGCATCCAGATCGGGTGCGCCGGGGAGCCGGCACGCCATGCCGGCGACGTCGATCTCCATTGCTGCCTAGACCCCGGAGCCGAGCAGGGTCTCGAGATGATCGGACATCGCGTTGACGGTCGGGTGGTCCCACGCGAGCGTCGGCTCGACCACGAGGCCGAACTCGTCCTCGATCTCGCCGCACAGGGTCACCGCGTACACGGAGTCGAGGCCGTAGTCGGCCAGGCTGCGGTCGCGGTCGACGGACTCGGGTGTGACGGACAGGTACCCGGCGATCTTCTCGGCGAGCCAGTCGTCCAGGGCGGGTGCGGTCATGAGGATTCTCCTTGGCTGAGTGTCGGTTCGGGGACTAGAGGGCGGGCATGGACCGGCAGACCGGGCGCCCGTCGCGCAACAGCGACCGGCCGTCGTCGAGGTGCCGGCCGATGCGGTCGGCCACGACCGCGACATCGGCGGGTGCGACGGCGGGACGGGCACGGCGGTGGTTGTGCACCGCGGCGAGCGCGATCCGTACCCAGGCATCGGCGAACGGGGACCGATCGCGCTCGCGGGCCGCGAGTGCAGCACCGGCGACGAAGGTGATCGCGTACTCGTGGGCCACGTCGAAGGCCTCGGCGGGTGCGGCGACGCCGAGCGCCGACGCGGGCAGCGCCGCCGCTGCGGCCCGCAGCCGGTCGAGCCGCTCCGCTGCCTCGGCCGCCGGATCGGCCCCCTCGGGTCCGGTGAGCGGCGATGCGTGCGGGATCGCGGAGATCACGGGGTCCGGAGATCCGGTGCGCAGCGACAACCGTGAGAGGTCCAGGTGGCCCAGATCGTCCGGCCGGGCCGCGACGGGAGTACCCGCGTCCTCGCGGAGCAGTTGCCGGATCTGCGGTAGCAGGGAGAGCAGGCACGAGGTGCTCCCGGCGTGCCCGATGCCCACCGGTGCCAGATCGCGGTAGTGCTTGCCGAACACCGCGAACGGCCCGGTGCGCAGATAGAACCGCGCGCCGAGCACGACGGCCAGATGCTCCATCGCCGATTCCAGCAGAAGCGGCGCGGCGTACTTCACCGCCGCCGCCCGGGCCCCCGCGGCTTCCGGAGCGGTGTGCAGCGACGCGGCCGCCTCGTCGACGGCGGCCTCGACCGCGAGCAACAACGACTGGGCGATCGCGAGATTCGTTCGAGCGTGCGCGATCTCATCGACGGGCCGGCCGAACACCACACGCTGCCGCGCGAAGGACGCGGTGGTGTGCAACGCGAGATCCACGGGCCCCAGTCCCGCGGAGGCCATCACCACGCGGCTCACCTGAAACGACTTCAGGGCGATCTCGATTCCCTTGCCCTCCGCGCCGATCAGCGCGGACTCCGCCACCGGATGCGCGTCGAAGGCGAATCCGCCGAGCTGCACACTGTCGAGCGCGGTGGTGCGGAACCGGTCGAGCCGGGTCGCGGTGCTCGCGGCCTCGTCGAGGTCGACGTAGAACAGGGAGTGGCTGCGGCCGGGCTTCTCGGACGTGCGCGCGAAGACCACCGCGGCAGCCGCCCGTGCCGCGTTGTTGACGACCTCCTTGCGGCCGGTGAGCGCGTATCCGCTCGCGGTGCGGTCCGCACGAAGATCGTTGGACGCGAGGTCGTTTCCGTGGTCGAGCTCGTGGTACGCCACCGAGACGGGGTGACCCGCGAGCACCACACCGGCGACCCGGCGCCGCAGCTCGTCGTCGCCGCTGTGCCACACGTTGAGCGCGGCCATCAGCGTGGTCACCCCGAATCCCAGTCCCAGTCCGGCATCCCGGGCGAACACGGGTTGCAGCGCGGCGATCAGATCGGGCACGGAGTCCAGTGCGCCACCGAGCTCGGTGGGCACGAACAGCCGCTGCACGCCGAGATCACGGAGCAGCGCATGGGCGGATGCCAGTGGCACGCCCGCGGCGTCGGCCGCGAGGATCGCGTCCATCCCGAACGGATTCCCCGCGTCGAACGGGTCGCCCAGCGCCTCGTCGAGGACGGCGGGCGTGAGGGGTGCGGCGACGGCGGTCATGCGGTCTCTCCGTTCGGGGCGTACAGGCCGAAGCCGCGGTCCGCCGCGTTGCGGTGGCGCAGATGGGCGACGGCGTCGTCGTGCACGGCGGCGGGGCAGGTGGTCGGTGCCGACGGGTCGACGGCTGCGAGCGCGCGGGTGAGCGCGAGCCGCAGCCACAGGGCGTTCGCGGCCAGCGCGGGATCGATCGCGCCGGAGTGGGCGAGGTGCACGTGCACCGCCGCCGCACCGGCGATCGCGGCCGCGAGCCGTTCCGCCACGGCGAAGTTGGCATCGGGCATGTCGGCGGGGTTCCGCTCCGCGCGGGCGGCGTCGTCGAGTACCCGGCGGGCCGCGCCGGCCAGCCGGTGGCCCAACGCCGCGACCTCGTCCGGAACACCGGACCCCGCGAGCTGCTCGACGGCGTTCGGCAGCATGCGCAGGATCGTCGAACCGGTGCGGCTGAGCAGCGAGAGCCTCGACAGATCGGCGGGCTCGGCCTCACCCACGATCCGGACGGAGTCGGCCGGGAGACCGGTGCGGTCCAGCATCGGGAACTGCGCGATCAGCGAGGTCAGGTTGACCACCGTGTTGCCGTCGAACAGCGAGACGATCCGGTGATCGCGCTCGGTACGGGTCAGCGGCGGCGCGTCGGCGTGGTCGGGATCGAGGATCGCCCGCGCGCCGACGAAGCCGCGCAGCGCCGCGAGGAGCGCCTCGGTGCGCGTGGGCACGAGGAACTTCGCCGCGGCGGCGTGCACCGACAGCTCGCCGGGCAGCGAATGGACGGAGCGCAGCACCGCCAGCGTCGTGGCCTCGTTGAGCAGATGATCGGCGAACGCGTCGGCGAGCACGCGACGTGCCTGCGGCAGGTCGACGAGCGAACGCCCGTACAGCACTCGGGATTCCGCGAATCCGACGGCGGTGTGCAGGGCACGGTCCGCCGCACCGAGGGAGAGGCTGCAGCACAGCGCGCGGGTCAGCTGCAGGGCCTTCATGACGTTCTCGAGCCCGCGGCCCGGTGCGCTGATCACGTCGCCGGCGGTGATCGGGGCGTCCAGGAACTCGATCCCGGAGATGTCGGCGCCGCGGATGCCGTGGGTCCGTTCCTTGGGCAGGGAACGGTAGGCGGGCTCGCCGCTTTCGGTGACGGCCACCGACTTCTCCACGAGCACCAGGTCGAATCCGCGGGGGCCGCCCTCCGGCGCGGTGCGCGCGATCGCCACCACGGCACCGCCGCGGGTGGCGTTGTTGATCAGCCACTTCGTTCCGGTGAGGGCCCCCGCCTCGAGCGCGACGTCGCCGGCCAGCAGATCCGAACCGTGTGCGCGCTCCGTCAGGCCCCAGCTCACCGGCGCGCACGAGCTCCGAGATCCGGGCGCGCTGCTCGGGTGCCGCGCCGATCCACGCCGTCGCCGCACCGAGAAAGGTCTTGCCGTGCGCCACGGCCAGGGTCACGTTGCGTCGCGCCAGCGCACGGATGATCCAGGACAGTTCGACGTAGTCGGTGAGCCGGCCGCCGTCTCCTGCGGGAACGTAGTGCTCGGCCAGACCGAGCTCGTCGAGGACACGCACCGCGTCGTCCGGGAAGCCGTCGATCCGGTCGAGTGCGCCGAGCGCGTCGAACCCGAGTGGGTTCGACGGATCGCGCGCGTCGCCGAGGGCGTCCTCGACTGCCTCGACGGCCGGGAACCGGGCCGCCACGATCGAGCGCGTCACCGAGCCACCTCCGGCTGCGATGCCTGCTCCAGCCGGGCGATGGTGCCGGCTTCGTGTGCAGCGCGCATGTGGGTGCGGCGGATCTTGCCGCTCGTGGTGCGGGCCACCACGCCCTTGGCCACCAGCACGAGTTCGGTGAGAGGGACGGAGAACTCGGCGAAGACGGCCGACCTGACGGCCGCGGTCACGTCGTCGAGCGTGGCGTCGCCGAGGTGCTCCGGGCGCAGCTCGTGCACGAGCACAAGGCGCTCGGGGGAGCCGACGGCGAAAGCCGCGCCCACGCCCCGGGCCAGCGCGGGTGCTGCGGCCCTGGCGGCCGCCTCGATGTCGTGCGCGTACAGGTTGCGCCCGTTGACGATGATCACGTCCTTCGTGCGTCCGGTGACGAACAGCTCGCCATCCACGGACGCGCCGAGGTCCCCGGTGCGGAGCCAGCCGCCCGTGCCGCCCACCGGTGTGGCGTCGAAGGTGGCGGCCGAGAGCTCGGGCATGTTCCAGTAGCCGGCGGCCACGCCGCCGCCGCGCACCCAGATCTCGCCGACCCGGCCGTCGGCCGCCGGGACACCGTCCTCGTCCACGACCAGCACCTCGAGCCGCCGCGGGTGTCCGCTGCCCACCAGTACCCGGGCGTGTGGGCTGTCCGCGGGCACCGGGGCGATGCGGTTCGCCGCGAGCTCGTCGGCGTCGACCACCGTGCGCACGGCGGGGCTCGACGGCGTGGTGCCCGTGACGAAGAGCGTGGCCTCGGCCAGCCCGTAGACCGGCATCACCGCGTGCTCGTGCAGGCCCCGCGGTGCGAGCAGAGCGGTGAACCGCGCGATCGACTCCCACTGGACGGGCTCGGAGCCGTTGAGGATGGACCGCACCGTCGAGAGGTCGAGTCCCGCGAGATCGTCGGCCGAGCACCGCCGCGCCACGAGATCGAAGGCGAAGTTCGGCGCCACCGACACGGTGGCGCGGTACGCCGACAGTGCCCGAATCCAGGTGACGGGCCGCTTGACGAAGGTGATCGGGGAGAGGAAGCGGCCGGTTCCCCCCTGGAACAGCGGATGCAGCAACATCCCGATCAGTCCCATGTCGTGGAACTGCGGGAGCCAGCTCACCATGGACATCGAGGCGTCCGTCTCCAGCGCGAGACCGATCTCGACCTCGTTGTCGACGAGGTTGCCGTGGGTGACGACGACACCCTTGGGCGCGCTCGTGGATCCGGACGTGTACTGCAGGAAGGCGGGTGCGGCGGCGTCGGCGGCGACGGGCGTGAAGGCCGCGCCTACGGCGAGATCGAGACCGTCGGTGACGAGGGTGGGCACCGGGCTGGGCAGCGTCCGTGCCCAGCCGTCGACGATCGGGGCGATCGACGACTCGGTGAGCACCACCCGGGCGCCGGAGTCGCTGACGATGCCGGCCAGCCGATCCTGAGCCTTGTCGCGGCCGTCGGGCAGGGGCGCGGGCACCGCGACGACGCCGGCGGCCAGGCACCCCAGGAAGGCTGCCACGAACGGCAGGCCGGGCGGATAGAGCAGCATCGCCCGCTCGCCCTCCGCCATCTCCTCACGCAGTCGCGCGGCCACGGAACGACTGCGCGCGATCAGTTCGCCGTACGTCCATTCCTCGGCGGCCAGCGCGGAGCCGTCCTCGGTGAGATACCCCAGAGCGATCTGCTCGGGCCGGACTTCGGACCGTTCCGCGACGACATGGAAATAGTCGGTGAAAGTTTCTCCGGGCACGATGAGGGATTCCTTTTCTGGCCGAGTCAGAGTTCGATGGCGAGCACGCCGGGCGCGCGGGAGACACACGGGATGATCGTGTCGCCCGCGCGGCGCTCGGATTCTCCGAGGACGTGATCGCGGTGGTCGATGTCTCCGCGGAGGACCGGGATTTCGCAGGTTCCGCAGGTGCCTTCCTCGCACGAGGAAGGAAGGTCGTATCCCCGATCGCGGAGCGTGTCCAGCAGGGTGGATTCCGCGGCCACGGGAATGGGATCACCGCGTTCGCCGATCGTCACGAAGAATTCGGCGCCCGCGGTGTCGGTATCGGCGCGGAAGAGCTCCGAATACACCGTCCGGCCGTTCGCCGCGCCCCGCACCGCGTCGATCAGGCCGGCCGGTCCGCAGCAGTACACGGGATCCTCGTCCGGCCGTGCGGCGAGCGCCGCGGCGACGTCGATCGGGCCGTCCACGTCGTCTCCGGTGACGACCGCCGCGAACCGGGGATGCCCGGTCAGGCCGGTGATCCGGTCCAGGAAGGCCATGTGCGCGCGGTCGCGGCCGCCGTAGTGCAGATCGACCTCCAGACCGCGGCCGAGCGCCTCGTCGATCATGGGCAGGATCGGGGTGATGCCGATGCCGCCGGCGACGAAGGTGACCGGCCGCGGGGCGAAGACGAAATCGTTCGCCAGCGACCCGAGTGGCAGCCGATCGCCCACCCGGACGCGGGTGTGCAGGTATTCCGATCCGCCGCGACTGTGCGGGTCGCGGAGCACCGCGATTCTGCACCGGTCACCGGAGCCGTCGATCAGGGAATACTGCCGTCGGAATTCACCCACCTCGAGGGCGATGTGCGCGCCCGGTTCCCATTCCGGAAACGGCGTGCCGTCGGTGGTGGCGAATTCGAGGGTGCGCACATCGACAGCGACGTCGTCGATGGCGACCACCTGCAGTTCGGTCGGGATTCGCACGTGCCTCCGTCGATAGTCGTTCCGTCGGCCGTCAGCATCGCGTGGGCGCCTAACACTCGCCTTACACCGAACTCATCGGCAGGCTGTGCGAATGCCCGAGTCGACGACAGAGTTGCCCGGCGACGCGGACCGGATCTCGGCGGAGCGGCCCCGGCCCGGGCGTCCGCGCCGTCCTCGCCGCACAATCGAGGCATGCACTCCTACACCGCTGCGCTACGACAGTGGCTGAGCCGCGACGCATCGTTCGCGCTCGCGACGGTCGTCGACCTCTACGGGTCGGCGCCCCGGCCGATCGGGACGACGATGGCCGTCTCGCGCGACGAGGCGGTGCTGGGCGGGGTGTCGGGCGGCTGCGTCGAGGCCGATCTCGTCGCGCGTGCCGCGAGCGCGGTGGACGAGGGCGAGGCGCTCACCGTCGGCTACGGCCCCGACGACGGGATCTTCGGCGTCGGCCCGACGTGCGGCGGGACGATGGAGATCCGGCTCCAGCCCGTCATCACACCGGCGGCGCGCGCTGCGATCGGCGAGACGCTGGCTGCTCTCGACGACGGCCGGGCCGCGACGCTCGTGCTGTCGCGCGACGGCGGCCACGTGGAGCCCGGCGATCCGGGACTGCCCGACGACACCGCCGAGGTGCGCGGCGACGCCCTCGTCCTGCGGTTCGCGGCGCGGCCCGCCCTGCTCGTCGTCGGAGCCGTCGACATCGCGGACACGCTCGCCGCTCTCGCGGCCGCCACCGGCTACACCGTGACGGTGTGCGACGCGCGGCCCACGTTCGCGACAGCCGAGCGCGTCCCGCACGCGCATCGGGTGGTGTGCGCGCGCCCGGACGAGTTCGTCGCCGCGGCGGACGTCGACGCGCGGACGGCGATCGTCGTACTGAGCCACGATCCGAAGTTCGACGTCCCGGTGCTCGCGCACGCCGCGACGACAGCGGCGTTCTTCGTCGGCGCGATCGGCAGCCGCGCGACCCATCGCGCCCGGATCGACGCGCTGCGCGAGCGCGGCGTCCCCGACGACGCGATCGCCCGGATCGCCTCTCCCGTCGGCCTCGACCTCGCCGCGGTGACACCACGCGAGACGGCACTGTCGATCCTGTCCGGAGTCGTCGCGGCGCGCCGCGGCGGCACCGGCGCACCGCTGCACGCGACCGATGTCGCAATCCATCGCTGACCCTGGGGCCGGCCGGGCGGTCGTCGGCGCCGTCCTCGCCGCAGGTGCGGGCCGCCGGTTCGGCGGGCCGAAGGCGCTGGTGCGACTGGACGGTGAACGGCTCGTGGACCGCGCGGCGTCACTGCTTCGGGACGGCGGATGCGACGAGATCGTCGTCGTGAGCGGCGCTGCCCCGCTCGAGGTCGCCGGCGCGGACGTGGTCCACAACCCTGACTGGGAGTCCGGCATGGGATCGTCGCTGCGCACCGCGATCGACGCCGCTCTCGCCCGCGACGTGGCCGCCCTCGTCGTGACACTCGTGGACCTGCCGTGGCTGGGGCCCGACGCCGTCGCCCGGGTGCTCGACGCGGCCCGGCGCGGCGCCGCGGTCGCGGCCGCGACCTACGACGGCACGCGGGGCCACCCCATCGCGTTCGGCCGCGCGGTGCTCGAACCGGTGCGCGAGAGCGCGCACGGCGACGTCGGGGCCCGCGACCACCTGCGGGCGCATCCGTCGCTCGTCGTCGAGGTCGACTGCACCGGGACGGGCGATCCGCACGACGTCGACACGCCCCGTGATCTGCCCCGGCCCGCCGACTGACCCCATCGCCCCACACTGTCCGCGTAACGTCGTCAGCACCCGACCGGGGAGGTCACCACGTGACGGAGTTCTCGAGTTCGAGCGAGCAGTACCGGACCCCCATCAGCCTGACCGTGGACGGCGAACGCCACGAGATCACAGTCGACAACCGCACGACGCTTCTGGACGCCCTGCGCGATCGCCTCGCGGTCACGTCGGTCGAGAAGGGCTGCGGGCACGGCCAGTGCGGATCGTGCACCGTCCTCGAGGACGGCCGCCGCGTCACGACGTGCCTGTCGCTCGCCGTCGCCCACGACGGCGCCGAGGTGACGACGGCACGCGGGCTCGCCGAGGGCGGCCTGCATCCCGTCCAGTCGGCGTTCGTCGAGTACGACGCCCTGCAGTGCGGCTACTGCACCCCGGGCCAGGTGTGCTCGGCAGTCGGCATGCTCGACGAATTGTCGCGCGGCACACCGTCGGTCGTCACGGAGGAGCTCACCGAGGCGCCCGAGCCGACCGACGAGGAACTGCGCGAACGACTCAGCGGCAACCTCTGCCGGTGCGGCGCGTACCGCGGCATCCTCGACGCCGTGCGCTCCGTTGCAACGGCGAACCGGGACAAGGACACCTCGAGGGAGAACCTGCGATGATGCCGCTGCGCTATCACCGCGCCTCGGACGTCGACGACGCCGTCGCGACGATGACGGCCGAACCGAACGCCGCATTCCTCGCGGGCGGGACGAATCTCGTCGACCATCTCGGTCTCGGCATCACCGCACCCGATCTGCTCGTGGATGTCACGCGCCTGCCGTTGGGCGAGATCGACCGCACCGGCGACGGCGGGCTGCGCATCGGCGCGATGGCGCGCGGCGCCGACGTCGCGGCGTACGAGGACGTTCGCCGCGAGTATCCGATGCTGGCGCGCGCGCTGCTCTCGGCGGCGTCGCCGCAGCTCCGCAATCTCGCGACGACCGGCGGAAACCTGATGCAGCGCACCAGGTGCGGCTACTTCCAGGATTCGTCGACACCGTGCAACAAGCGCGAGCCGGGGACGGGGTGCAGTGCGCTCGGCGGGTTCACGCGCTATCACGCGATCCTCGGCGCGAGCCGGCACTGCATCGCCACCAATCCGTCCGACATGGCAGTGGCGCTCGCCGCGCTGGACGCGGTCGTGATCGTCGTCGGGCCGGACGGGCAGCGCACGATTCCGGTGGTCGACTTCCACCGGTTGCCCGGTGACGAGCCCGCCGTCGACACCGTCCTCGGCCGCGACGAACTGATCGTCGCCGTCGAGCTTCCGCCGCCGGTCCCGGGCGCCGTCGGCACGTACCGCAAGGTGCGCGACCGCGCGTCGTACGCGTTCGCGATCGTGTCGGTCGCGGCGGAGGTCGCCACCGCCGGTGGCCGCGTGACCTCGGCGCGGATCGCGCTCGGCGGCGTCGCCCACAAGCCGTGGCGTGCCCGGGCCGCCGAGGAGTTCCTGCTCGCCGGCGACGACAGCGGTGACGACCTGCTGCGGGGAGCCGCCGCGGCGGAACTCGCTGCGGCCCACCCCGTTCCGGGGAACGAATTCAAGGTCGACCTCGCCGCGCGAACACTCCGCGCGACGTTGCGGGAGGTGCTGGCGTCGTGACCGCAGTGCACCGATGGAACAGGGTCGGCGCCGACGGGCCGCGCGTCGACGGCGAGCTCAAGGTGCGTGGCGAGGCTCCGTACGCGTACGAGCAGGATGCCGGCGAGCGTGCGTATCTCGCGCCGATCCGCTCCACGATCGCACGGGGGACCGTGACGACGATGGACGTCGACACCGTCCGCACGATGGACGGCGTGCTGCTGGTGCTCACGCCGTGGAACGCCCCTGCCCTCGCCGACACGTCCGACGCCGAGTTCGCGGTGCTGCAGGACATCGAGGTCCACTTCCACGGCGAGCTGATCGGAGCGGTCGTCGCCGAGACGCCCGAGATCGCCGCCGACGCCGCCGCGCGTGTGACGGTCGAATACGACATCAGGACACAGGATTCGGCCTTCTTCGCCGATCACCCCGCGGCCTACGAGCCGGACGATCTCAACGGCGTCACCCCCGTCGACGAGAGCGTCGGCGACGTCGACGCCGCACTCGCGGCCGCCGTGCACCGAGTCGACGAGTGGTACTCGACTCCCGAGGAACACAACAATCCGATGGAGCCGCACGCCACCGTCGCGCGGTGGGAACCGGACTCCGGAACGCTGACGATGTACGACTCGACGCAGGTCGCGAGCAGCGTCTCGTACGAGGTCGCCCGCGTGCTCGGCATGGACACCGGCGACGTCCGCGTCGTATCCCCGTTCGTGGGAGGCGGTTTCGGGTCCAAGGGATCACCGCACGCTCACAACGTCCTCGCGGCGATGGCCGCACGCGAACTCCCCGGCCGTGCAGTCACGTTCGCGCTCACGCGACGGCAGATGTTCGAGATCGTCGGGTACCGCTCCCCCACGGTCTCGCACGTGCAACTCGGTACCGACGCGGACGGACGGCTCACCGCGCTGGCGCACGACTCGTTCTCGCAGACCGCGCGCGTCAAGGAGTTCGCGGAGAACGCGTCCACCGTCTCGCGCAGCGTGTACGCGACCGAGAGCCGGCGTACGACGCACCGCATGGTCCCACTCGACGTCCCCATCCCGTTCTGGATGCGGGCCCCCGGCGAGTCACCGGGGATGTTCGCCGTCGAGACGGCACTCGACGAACTCGCTCATTCCGCCGGCATCGATCCCGTCGAGCTGCGGATCCGCAACGACGCCCCGGTCGATCCCGCGAGCGGCAATCCCTGGTCGTCTCGGCGCCTCGTCGAGTGTCTGCGCCGCGGCGCTGAGGTCTTCGGCTGGGAGGGTCGCGATCCGCGTCCGGCCCTGCGCCGCGACGGGCGCTGGCTCGTGGGCACCGGCATGGCATCGGCGTACTACCCGCACCTGATCAATCCGGGCACCCGGGTCTCGATTCGCGCGCTGCCCGAGGGCCGCTACGCGGTCTCGACGGCGGCGGCCGACATCGGCCAGGGCGCATGGACGGCCCTGACCGCGATCGCCGCCGACGCCCTCGGCGTCGATCCCGACCGCATCTCCCTCCACATCGGCGACAGCGCCCTGCCGCGCGCCGCCGTCGCAGGCGGATCGTCGGGCACGGCGACGTGGGGCACGACGATCGTCGCCGCCGCCGAGGAGTTCCGCGCGAAGTACGGCGACGACCCGGACATCGACGATGCCGTCACGACACGCACACCCGAGCTGCCGCAGCTCGAGCGCACGACTCCGGCGTCGTTCGGGGCCCACTTCGTCGAAGTGCGCGTCGACGCCGACACCGGTGAGGTCCGGGTGCCGCGGATGCGCAGCGTGTATTCGGTGGGCCGCGTGATCAACCCGCGTACAGTCCGTTCGCAGTTCCTCGGCGGCATGATCATGGGAATTTCGATGGCACTGCAGGAACATTCGGTACGCGATGCCCGTTTCGGGCACATCGTCACGGCGGACCTCGCGCAGTACCACTTCCCGGTCAACGCCGACATCGAGGACATCGACGCGCAGTGGCTCGACGAATCGGACGACGTCGCCTCGCCGATGGGCTCACGCGGCGCGGGCGAGATCGGGATCGTCGGGTCCGCGGCGGCGGTGGGAAATGCGGTGTGGCACGCGACGGGAGCGCGACTCCGCAGCCTTCCGATCCAGTGCGATGCGCTGCTCCCCCACCTCCCGGACTGAGCCCGAGCGCACCGTCGTTACCGGCCCGATATCTCGCGTCGGTACACTTTGATCGAACTGTATTGCTACTGAATGCTTTTCATCACGACACTGTCCCATGAGCTCCGCTTCGGCGGTTACGGTCGAAGGATGAGCACCTACGCGACCACCAACCCGGCCACCGGAGAAACCCTGCAGACCTTCGAGAGCCTCGACGACGCGGGCGTGGAGGACGCGCTCGCCCGTGCGACGGCGGCGTTCGAGGGCTGGCGCGCGGCCACCCCCGCCGAGCGGGCCCAGGCACTCGCGCGCACCGCCGATCTCTACGAGGAGCGCGCCGAGGAACTCGCCGCCACCATCACCACCGAGATGGGCAAGCGCAAGAAGGAAGCGCTCGGCGAGGTCCAGCTGGCCGCCGACATCTACCGCTGGTACAGCGAGCACGGCCCCGCCCTCCTCGAGCCCGAGTCGCTCGATGTTCCCGGCGCCCAGGAGTCGCTCGTCGAGACCGAGCCGATCGGGCCGCTCGTCGGCGTCATGCCCTGGAACTACCCCTATTACCAGGTCGCGCGCTTCGTCGCGCCGAACCTGATGGTCGGCAACACGATCCTGCTCAAGCACGCGGGCATCTGTGCCGCCTCGGCGCTGCTCATGGAGGAACTGCTCCACAAGGGCGGCGTCCCCGTCGATGCGTACATCAACGTGTTCGCGTCGACGGATCAGATCGCGACGATGATCGCCGACCCGCGCGTGCAGGGCGTCTCCCTCACCGGCAGCGAGGCAGCCGGTGCGTCGGTCGCCGAGACGGCCGGCAAGAACCTCAAGAAGGCCGTCCTCGAGCTCGGCGGCTCGGATGCCTTCCTCGTCCTCGGTGACGCCGACGTCGACTCCGTGCTCGACATCGCCGCGACGGCACGCCTGTCCAACACCGGCCAGGCGTGCAACTCGCCGAAGCGCTTCATCGTGCCGCGCGATGTCCACGACCGCTTCGTCGCCGGGCTCACCGAACGATTCGAGGGCTCGGCGCTCGGCGATCCCGCGGACGAGAACGTCGACGTCGGACCGCTGTCGTCGGTCTCGGCACGCGACGGTGTCGTCGAACAGGTCCGCAAGGCCGTCGAGCAGGGCGCCTCGCTGCACACCGGCGGCGACGCCGTGGACGGCGACGGCGCGTTCATGCGGCCGGCAGTGCTGAGCGGCATCACCCCCGAGATGGACGCCTACAGCGAGGAGATCTTCGGCCCGGTCGCGATGGTCTACCCCGTCGACAGCGTCGACGAGGCCGTCGCACTCGCCAACGACACGAGCTTCGGGCTGAGTGGTTCAGTGTGGAGCACCGATCTCGACCGCGCCAAGGAGATCGCCGATCGGCTCGAGGTCGGCATGGCGTACGTCAACGAGCACGGGACGACGCTGCCCGGGCTCCCGTTCGGTGGCGTCAAGCGCTCCGGCTTCGGGCGCGAGCTCGGCAAGTGGGGCATGGGCGAGTTCGTCAACACCCGGCTGCGCCGCACCTCGCGGAAGTGACCGTCAGGTCTCGTCCCACAACCGCTGGTAGTAGTCCATCCGATCGCGGTCGGGTTCGAGGCCGTACGCCGTGACGAGCGCGTCCTCCCAGCCGGGACCGTAGTTCCGGCGCGTGCTCGCCGCGGCGACCGCGATGTCCGCCCACCGGTCGGCGACGCCGAGCGAGCCGAGATCCACGTGCCCGAGGACGGTGCCGTCCTGCGCGAGAAGCGTGTTGGGACAACACGCGTCGCCGTGACAGACGACGAGCCGGTCGATCGTAGGCGGCTCCCCGATATCGGGGTGCCGTCCACGATCGCGCGCCTCGGCGATGCGCCCGGCAACACTCCACTCCCACGGGCACGACGAGATGGGCAGCCGCTCGTGCAACGCACGGAGCCCGAGACCCACTGCGCGCACGGCGATCTCGGGCTCGGTGAGCCACTCGGGCGATACCGCGCTCGTGCCGGGGAGACCGCGCGTGACGAGCCACGTCCCGGTATCGTCCTCGCCCCATTCGACGGGCTCGGGCACGGTGGTCAGCGCACCCGCCCAGTCGAGCCGGGCGACCTCCCGGAGCAGATCGATCTCGCATCCCGGCGGCTGCCACTTGACGTACAGCGGAGCGGGCCCGTCGATCCGGTACGTCACCCCGCCGACGTCGTTGAGCCACACCGGGACGATCGTCGCGTCCCCGGCGAGGCGGCGGACAGGCACCGGCACGGGGAGGTCGGGCACGCTCGTGGTCACACGCTCGACCCTATCGACCCCGCACCCGCCCGCCGGACCGCACCTCCATCCCGCGGGCCAGCGTGGGCGGCAGTTCGCCGCGATACAGGATGCCGAGCCGCTGTGTCGCACGCGTGAGCGCGACGTACAACTCCGCCGCGCCGCGCGGCCCGTCGGCCACGATCCGGTCGGGGTCGACGACGAGCACGGCGTCGAACTCGAGGCCCTTGGTCCGGGCCACGGGAACAGCACCGGGCACGTCGGGAGGCCCGATCACGATCGACGTCCCCTCCCGCAGCGACTCGTCGCGCACGAACTCCGCGACGGCGTCGGCGACCTCGTCGTCGGCCACGCGGCGCGCCCACGGCGCCTCACCGGACGCCCGCACCGACTCCGGTGGCGCGATCTCCGGCGCGAACTCGGCGAGCACGCCGGCGGCGACGGCCATGATCTCGGCGGGCGTGCGGTAGTTCACCGACAGCGTCCGATACGCCCAGCGGCCCGGCACGTACGGGTCGAGCATCTCACTCCACGACCGCGCTCCCGCTGCCGAACGGCGTTGCGCGAGATCACCGACGACGGTGAACGATCTGCTCGGACACCGGCGCATGAGCACGCGCCACTGCATCGCCGACAGTTCCTGTGCTTCGTCCACGACGACGTGCCGGTACGTCCAGTCACGTTCGGCGGCAGCACGTTCCGCGAGTTCGCGGGTGTCGCGCTCCTCGAAGCGTCCTGCCAGATCCTCGGCGTACAGCAGGTCCGTCGCGTACAGGTGATCCTCGTCGTCCATGCTGTCCTGTCTTGACACCAGGCTGTCCAGCACGTCCTCGGCGTAGCGCGCCTCGGCGTCGTCACCCCCGGCCGCGGGCGAGTCGGCACCGGTCTCGCCGAGCAGTTCGGTCAGCTCGTCGAGCAGGGGCACGTCCGAAACCGTCCACGCGTGGCCGTCGGTACGCGCCAGCGCCTCCTCCCCGCCCGCGGTCCGCAGCCGCTCCGGTGACGTGTAGAGCTCGGCGAGAACGCCCTGCGGCGTCAGGAGCGGCCACAGCTCGTCGAGCGCCGCGGCGTACGTGTCGTTCTCCGCGAGCTCGCCGACGAGCGAAGCGCGCAACCGGTCCCACTCCGCGCCATCCGACTCGTCCAGCCACTCGTCGCCCATGCGTTGCAGCGCTCGTTCCGCCAGCACCCACGAGACGATGTCGTGGAACACCGCGCGAGCGTCGTTGTGCGGCAACTCGCTCCCGCGAGCCTCGTCGCGTGCCCACTCCGCGGTCCGCGTGTCGATCGGAATCGTGGTGCCGCCGAGCGTGATCGGGATCGGCCGTTCCGGAAGACGTTGCCGGTCGGCGACTGCCGCCGCGAGCACGGTGACCATGCCCGCCGCACCCTTCGCCGCCGCCACCGCCGGGGTGTCCTCGGCGGTCGTCCGCACCCCGGGCAGCAGCGTCGCGGGCGTCGCGAACACGATGTCCGACTCGCCCAGCGACGGCAGCACCCGCGAGATGTGGTCGATGAACGACGACGTCGGCCCGACGACGAGCACGCCGTGGCCCGCGATGCGGGCACGTTCGGTGTACAGCAGATACGCGACGCGATGCAGCGCGACGGCGGTCTTGCCCGTGCCCGGCCCGCCCTCGACGACGAGCACACCGGGGTGATCGAGCCGGATCACCTCGTCCTGCTCGCTCTGGATGGTCGCGACGATGTCGCGCATGCCGTCGCCGCGCGGCGCGTTCACCGCGGCGAGCAGCGCGGCGTCGCCCCGCTCGCCGTCGTGCGGGCGGCCCAGCACGTCGTCGGTGAACTCCGTGACGCGCCTGCCGCGGGTGAGGAACCGCCGTCGCCGGCGCATCCCCTCCGGGTGCGCCGCCGTCGCCGTGTAGAACGGCCGCGCCGCGGGTGCGCGCCAGTCGAGCAGGAGCTGTTCGACGTCGCCGCCGGCGGTGAAGTCCTCGCCGTCGTCGAACAGGCCGAGCCGGCCGACATACGTCCGCGCTCCGTCCTCGGCGTCGAGCCGCCCGAAGCACAGCGCGTTGTCGGCGACGTCGAGTCGCGCGATCTCCTTCGCGAGTGCCCGCACCTCGGCATCGCGCTCGACGAGCAGCCGCCCGTCGCTGCGCAGCGCGTCGCGGTAGCGGCCGCGCACACTCGCGCGTTCCGCGTCGAGCCGCCGGTACAGCTCGTCGACGTACCGCCGTTCCGCGTCCAGCTCTCGTTCGTAATCGTCCCGTGTCTCGTCGTCCCGTGTCTGGTCGTCCCGTGTCTGGTCGTCTCGCATCCCGTGCCTCGCTTCCCCCACGAGACCGGAACCTGCATTCGCGCAGGTCCTGGCCATGGATCAGCGATTGTGCACCCCCACCCGGGCCTTGCCGCAAGGCCCGGGGTGCGCTATGGATTGGAAGGGGAAAGGGATACCGCCGCCGCAGCCCGCTGCGGTCAGTGTCCGCCGTGCATGCCGTGATCCCCGTGCATGTCGTGCATCTCGTGATCGATCACCGTGGGTTCGTCGTCGTCGGCACCGACGACGACGAACTGCCCCATCATCCCGGCGTCCTCGTGATACAGGATGTGGCAGTGGAACATGTACGGCGTCTCCGGGTCGACGTGATCGCCGAACCGCACGAGCAGACGGCGGGTGTCGCCGGCCGGAATCCACACCGTGTCCTTGCGGCCGCGCAGCACGGCGTCATCGGTGCCGAGCACCTCGAACTGGACGTCGTGGACGTGGAAGTTGTGCGGCAGCCCGTCCTCGTTCGTCACCTCCCACACCTCGGTGCTGCCCGCTCGCACGACGGCGTCGATACGCGACATGTCCATCGCCTCGCCGTTGATTCTGTTGTTCGCCAATGCGAATCGCCGGATCTCGGCGGGGTCGTCCGGCGCCGGGTCGGCAGCGCGCAGCCGTGGCGGCAGCGGGGGCGACGGCGCGAGTTCGCCCGCGGCCCGCAGCTCGAGGACGTCGAAGGAGTCGGCTCCGCCCGCGAATCGTGTGTGAAAGATGTCCGTCCCGAGATCCGGTGGCGTACTGCGCAGTACGAGACGATCGTCGGGATCGACGCGGACCACGATCTCGGCGCGCTCCCCCGGCGAGAGCATGAGGCGCTCGCGAGGCACGGGAGCCTCGAGCAGCCCGCCGTCCGTCGCCACGACCTCGTACGGCCGGGCGCCGCCGTCCTCGTCGTACAGCCCGAAATCGTAGACGCGCGCAGTCGACGCATTGAGCAGCCGAAGCCGCAGCGCCTGCGTCGTGACGTCCAGATACGGCCCGGGCGTACCGTTGACGAGGATCTCCTCGCCGAGGATGCCGACACCCGACAGGGCCGATATTCCCGTGTCGAGCCGATCGCCGTCGAAATTCTTGTCCTGCACGATCACCGGGACGTCGTCGATGCCGTACCGATCCGGCAGCCCGTCGCCCGGCGCTTCGTCGTCGACGAGGAAGAGCCCGGCGACGCCCCGGTACACGTGCTCGGCGGTCGCGCCGTGCAGATGCGGGTGGTACCAGAGCGTCGCCGCGGGCTGATCGATCCGCCACTGCGGCGACCACGTCTCGCCGTCCGCGATCATCTGATGCGGCCCGCCGTCCATCGCCGCGGGAACCCGCATTCCGTGCCAGTGCAGCGTGCTCGTCTCGCCCAGCCCGTTCGTCACGTTCACCCGCACCTGCTCGTCGCGATGCGCACGCACCGTCGGCCCGAGATATCCGCCGTCGACGCCCCACACCTCGGTTCCGGGGCCGTGCCCGAGATCCGCGGTGCCACGGGTGAGATCGAGGTCGAACTCGCGGACGCCGTCGTCGGTGACGCGGGAGTCCGCGAGGGGAGGGATCGCGAGCGAGCGGGAGAACGCGACGGCGCCCACCGTGTTCACGGGAGCCGCGAACCACAGATACGCCGATGCACCCGCGATCGCGACGACGGCGACGGTGAGCACCGCGGCCACGATGGCCGCGGCGCGGCGAAGCCGACGTCGCGGCGGAACGGTCTCGGGTGGCCGATCGGGGGCGGGTCGCGGAAGCATGTCTCGATCGTCGGCGTCTCGCGGCTCGTGCACATCCGGGCCCAGCCCGGGTTCGCAGGTCCGGACGATCCCCCATCGGACCCCGACTCGGGCCGGTCCCCGGCGCTGCCCGCCCGTCCGAAACGCGAAATCCGCATCCTCGGTGCCGCCAGGTAGCGTGGATCACCGCTTCGGCGCGTAACCGACGCGGGGGCGAGAACGACACAGTCGACAGGGGTGGTGTCGGGCCGCCCGATCGGAGGATTTCGCGTACATGGCAACGGGAGTCGGGCTCACCATCGGCGACGACACGTCGGTGGCGGTCGTCGACGAATCCGGACCGCCGCGCGTCGTCACGCGGCAGACCGTCGTGTGGCGCGCCGCCGACGGCACGGTCCACCTCGGTGACCCCGCGGCCGATGCCGCCGAGAGTGTGCGCGGCTTCCTCTCCCGTGTCGGCGAACCCGAGGGCATCGAGTACGGCGGCAAGGACACTCGCGCCGAGGATCTCGTCGCGACCGCGGCCTTCTGTCTGTTCCGCGACGCCGTGCACGGCGTGACGACGCCCGTCTCCACCGTCGTCACCCACCCGCACGGCTGGTCGCCGGATCAGGTGTCGAGCCTGCGCGACGCGCTCGAGTACATGGGACTGGCCGACATCACCCTCGTCCCGGACGAGGAGGCGCTCGCCGCCGCGCACACCGCGGGTGCCGGGGACGCCGCGCCGCCGGAACTCACCGCGCGTGGGGCTGCGGCGCTCGCCGCCGGTGCCGTCCCGTTCGCGAACGCCGCGGACGCCGACACCGAGGCGATCCCGACCGTGAGCGCGACGCCCCTCACCGCGTACTCGGCCGTGATTCCCGCGAACGACCCCTCCCCCTCGGCGCCGAACCCGGCCACGGTGGACACCGGCGCACAGCGCGCGTCGTCCCGCGACAAGCGCGGACTGCTCGTCGGCGGGGCACTGATCGGCGCCGTGCTCGTGGGCGGCGGCCTCATCGCCGGAGCGATCGCGATCACCGGCAGCGGTTCGTCCGCGCGCGACGCGATCATGCAGCCCGAGTCGCCCACCACCACCACGACGACGACCGTCGCGCCGCCGCGACCCGAACCGACCTACGAGGCTCCGGCAATCGTTCCGGAACCCGTCTACACCCCGCCGCCGACGACCGTCGAGACGACGGTCGCACCTCCCCCGCCGCCGCCACCGCCGGCGCCGACGACACCCCCGGAATCGTCCACACCGCCCCCGAGCGAGACGCCCTCGACGACCCCGGAACCGACGACGCCGCCGGAGGTGACGATGCCCGAGATCACCGATCCGACATCGACCGAGACGACGCCACCGGAGTCGGGCGAGACCACCGACCCGGCCGCGCGCGGAGTCGCGCCGGCACCCGCGAATTCCGTCACATCGGACACGAATTCGGGCCGCTGACCGAGCGACCAGCACAGTCGCGGTCCACCCTCATGCCCACCTCGAACGTGACATAGGGTAGGGCGCTGACAACGACGGAACCCCCGAAGGGATTTCATTGCGTACCGTGCTGGCGCGCCGCGCTGCTGTGCTCTCCGCCTCGGCGGTGCTCCTCCTCTCCCCCTTCGGGGCGACGGCGTCCGCGCAGCCCGCGGACGCGCCGACCCAGCTGGGTGCGCACGAACTTCCCGCCGAACTCGTCGAGGCGATCGACCGCGATCTGCAGATGACGCCGCAGGAGTACCTCGATCGCGCTGCGACCGCTCAGCAACTGAGCAGCTATGCGTCGACGTTCCGTGCCGATCACCCCGACGCGTTCGCCGGCGCCTGGATCGGTGAGGACGGCGAGGAGATCGTCGCCGTCACGAGCTCCGACGCCGCCGACGCCGCTCGCCAGGACGGCTACACCACCCGGATGGCGCCCGTCTCCGCGGCAGGTCTCGAGCAGGGGCTCTCCGACGTCAACACGTGGATCGCGACGCTGCCGCGCGAACTCTCGTCGCAGATCAACTCCGCGGCGATCGACTTCCTGAACAACCGGATCGTGATCGACGTCGTCAACAGCCCGATCGGCCGGGCGCTGAACCTCCCGACGATCGTCGCGGGCGTCAAGGTCGTGCTGAGCCCCGGCAGCGGCGGTCCCGTCGACGGACGCCCGATGGGTGGCGACACCTACGTCACCACCGCGGGCCCGCTCCGCGAGACCCCCACCGACCGCATCGGCGTGTGCTCGTTCGGCTTCAACGGCACCGACGCGGACGGCTCCGCCGTCAACATCAGTGCAGGGCACTGCAATCCGGAGCAGGGCACCGCGTCGTCGGTGTACCTCCCCGACCGCGAGAACATCGACGCGAGCGAAGAGATCGGCCGCTTCGACCGGTCCGCCGTCGGCTCGGCCGCAGGCGGACTCGACTACTCGGTCATCGCACTCAACGACAAGGGCGTCGCCGCCGGGCTCGACCGGCCGACGGTGCGTGGTGCGAACGGCACGACCCTCGACATCACCGGGACGGCACGCCCCGTCGTCGGCGCCCCGATCTGCAAGTCGGGACAGAGCTCGTCGTTCACGTGCGGGCTCGTCGTCGCCGACACCGTCGAGACGCAGCTGCTCATGGAGGACGGCACGAGCCGCACCGTGCGCGGGTTCGCCGGCACCGCCTGCACGCTCGCGGGCGACAGCCGCGGCGCGATCGTCACGGGCAGCCTCGCGCTGGGCGTGACCAGCGGATCGAACGCCTCGATGGCCCCCAACTGCACCGAGGCGAACCTCGTCCTGTCGACCGAGGGCGGCACCGCGAACCTCGGCATCCCCGTCGTCGACATCCTCGACGCCGAGCCGGGACTGAACATCCGCACCGCCACCCGCGACTGACGCCGCCAGGCTCCCCGCTTCGCTCGACTCGATTCGAAAGGCACTCATGCTCTTCTCCAGCGCCCGGCGTCTCCGCACGACCCGCGCACGCGCCACCCGCGCCGCTGCCGTGGGTGCAGCCGCGCTCGCCCTGCTCGTCCCGACGAGCGCGGCGTACGCGTCCCCCGTGCAGGACGGCCCGGCGGCCGAGGAGCCGGCGCCCACGTCGGACCTGCCCGCCGAACTGATCACGGCGCTCGCGCACGATCTGCAGCTCGACCCGCAGCAGTACCTGGACCGCTCGCAGCTCGCGCAGCGGCTCGCGGAGTTCACCGAGTCGGCTCGCGAGCAGTTCCCCGCGGTCTTCGGCGGCGCCTACCTCGACGAGGCCGGAACGCCCGTCGTCGCACTCGCTCCCGGTGACGGCCGTGACGCCGCCGCCTCGGCCGTCGCGACCGAGGGCTTCGTCGTCCGCGACGTCGCGCGTAGCGAGAGCGACCTGCAGAAGACCATCGACACCCTGTCGACCTGGCTGGAGACGCAGCCGCCGCTGATCTCCGATCTCGTGCGCGGCGTGACGCTCGACGTCGTCTCGAACGGCCTCGTCGTCCGCACGGATGCGGGCGCAGCGCTCGATCTCCCCGACTTCCTGCGCGCGGCGCCCGTGACGATCGCCCCCGCGCCGTCGCCCGCGGTGCCGCCGACCGATCTGCAGCCGATCGCCGACCCCGCGACCCCGGGTTCGCTTCTCGGCGGCGACGGCTTCGGTGCCCTCGGCGGCGGCAGCGGACTGCGCTGCTCGCTCGGCTTCAACGCGACGACCGGCGCGGGCGACCCCGTCAACATCACCGCGGGTCACTGCGACCCGAACCTCGCCGCCGCCGGCACCGGCGCGGCGTCCGAGGCGTTCGCGCTCGCCCCACAGGGCGCCGGGCCGCGCTTCGGCACGTTCGCGAAGTCGCGCCTCGACGGCCTCGACTACGCACTCGTGCGTGCCGACGACTCGTCTCGCGCCCGGTTCGAGAACAACGGCGTCCGGGTGCCGGGCGCGGCTCCGCTCGCGATCACCGGCGTCGGCCAGCCCGTCGTCGGGGCCCCGGTGTGCAAGTCGGGCACCACGACCGGCTTCAGCTGCGGCACCGTGCAGACGGCGGGACAGAGCGTCCAGGTCGGCTCCCGCACCCTCGATGACGGCTTCTCGACGAACATCTGCGCCCTCCAGGGCGACAGCGGCGGCCCCATCGTCAGCGGCACGATGGCGATCGGCGTCTCGAGCGCTTCGAACGTCGGCCAGTACCCGATGTGCGAGGTCGCGCAGGCCGTCGGCTTCTTCATCGGCCAGGGACCGGAGTTGTTCGCGACGCCGATCCAGTCGATCCTCGACGACAACTCCGGCCTGACCGTCCGTACGAACTAGCCTCCTGCGCCGACCCGGATCACGGCTGAGTCGAATACACCGGGTCGGCGTACGGTGAGGTCCCCGGCGCCGCGTTCAGTGTCTCGGCCAGCTGGATCCCGCTGACGATCAGCGTGGGTCCGCCCGCGACGATGGTCCCGACGACCCCGCCGATCCCCGCGCCCGTCACCGCTCCCGCGACGCATCCCGCCGGGAGCGTCACGACGCATCCGATTCCTGCACCGAGCGCGGTGCCCGCGAGGCCACCGACGGTGGTCGCGATCCCCACCTGCGTGCCGAACGCCGCGAGCGCTCGGTCGTTCTCCTGCCGGGACGCCACGTCGTGACGTGGGAGGGCGGGCAGCGCGGGTGCAGCCGTCTCCGGCACGGCGGGAGCCGCCGATGCCGTCGCCGTGGCGATCCCCGCTCCGACACCGGTCACCGCAGCCGTCAGACAACCGACGGCAAGTACTCGTTTCACGAACATCTGGGTCCTCGTTCTCGTCCCCGACCTGGATGTGGGTGGTGGAGTGCCGGTCGACGGGCCGGACGTTCTTTCAGGACACGCGACCGAGCGAGCTCACCGTAACCGAGGCCACACTCTCCGGCGGGTGAATCGACGAGGTGCACTTCGCCCGATTCGCGACACCGGGGGCCGAGTTAGGCAAACCTGGCAAGACGGGCCGTCCTGCACCGGCCTACCGTGGCGTGTGAATGTATCCCCCGACACGTCATGCGTCATTACTCACCGGTAGCATCGCGTAGGTTACCCGTCGGTAACTTACCTGGCGTCTAGGATGCTGTGCAGTCCCGAGGTGGCACGGTGCCGCCGTGAACGAAAGGCCGCGACATGAATGCCCTGACGATCACGTTGGGCACGATCGGCGTGCTGCTGAGTATTCCCGCATGGGCATCGTTCTTCAGCGGCATCTGGCGGATCCTCAGTGCGATCCGCATAGGTCAGCCCGCGCCGGATCGGTGGCGCCCGTTCTTCCCGCGCTTCAAGCAGATGCTGATCGAGTTCCTCGCGCACACGCGCATGAACAAGTTCCGCACCGTCGGCTGGGCCCACTGGCTCGTGATGATCGGCTTCCTCCTGGGGTCGATCGTCGCGATGGAGGCCTACATCCAGACCTTCAACCCCGAGGGCCACTGGCCGATCATCGGCGGCACCGGGGTCTACCACTTCGTCGACGAGCTGCTCGGTATCGGCACCGTCATCGGTGGTGTCGCGCTGGTGATCATCCGCCAGCTCAACCACCCGCGCCGCCCCGAGCGGATGTCGCGTTTCGCGGGCTCGAACTTCCGCGCGGCGTACTTCGTCGAGACCGTCGTCATCATCGAGGGCCTCGGCATGATCCTGGTCAAGGCCGGGAAGATCGCGACCTACGGCCACGCCAACCCGTGGACCGACTTCTTCACGATGCGCGTCGCCGAGCTGCTCCCCGCAAGCCCGGAGATGGTGTCGGCCTTCGCCTTCGTCAAGCTGATGTCCGCGATGATCTGGCTCTACATCGTCGGCCGCAACATCAACTGGGGTGTCGCATGGCACCGCTTCTCGGCGTTCTTCAACATCTACTTCAAGCGTGAGGACGACGGCGGCGTCGCCCTCGGTGCGCTCAAGCCGATGATGTCCGGCGGCAAGCCGATCGACATGGAAGAGGCCGATCCCGACAACGACACGTTCGGCGCCGGCAACATCGAGGACTTCTCGTGGAAGGGCTGGCTCGACTTCACGACGTGCACCGAGTGCGGTCGCTGCCAGTCGCAGTGCCCCGCCTGGAACACCGGTAAGCCGCTCTCGCCCAAGCTGCTCGTGACGTCGCTGCGCGACCACGGTTACGCCAAGGCCCCCTATCTGCTCGCCGGCGGACGCCGCGACATGGCGGGCGACGAGGTCGGCCTCGTCGACGCCGAGGGCAATGCGGACGAGAAGGCGCTCTCCCGGATCTCGGAGGACGCACGCAACGAGGCGGGCCGCAAGCTCGTCGGCGAGACCGAGAACCTGCTCGCGGCGGGCGAACTCGCCCCCGTCATCGACACCGAGACGCTGTGGTCCTGCACCAACTGCGGTGCGTGCGTCGAGCAGTGCCCGGTCGACATCGAGCACGTCGACCACATCGTCGACATGCGCCGCTACCAGGTGCTCATCGAGTCGGAGTTCCCGTCCGAGCTCGCGGGTCTGTTCAAGAACCTCGAGAACAAGGGCAATCCGTGGGGCCAGAACGCCAAGGACCGGCTGAACTGGATCGGCGAGATGGACTTCGACATCCCGGTCTTCGGCCAGGATGCGGACACCTTCGAGGACTACGAGTACCTCTTCTGGGTCGGCTGTGCCGGTGCCTACGAGGACCGCGCGAAGAAGACCACGAAGGCCGTCGCGGAGCTCCTCGCGACCGCGGGCGTGAAGTTCATGGTCCTCGGCGCCGAGGAGACCTGCACCGGTGACTCCGCGCGCCGTGCCGGCAACGAGTTCCTGTTCCAGCAGCTCGCGATGCAGAACATCGAGCTGCTGAACTCGGTCTTCGAGGGCGTCGAGGAGCGCAAGCGCAAGATCGTCGTCACGTGTGCGCACTGCTTCAACGCACTCGGCAACGAGTACCCGCAGGTCGGCGGCAAGTACGAGGTCGTCCACCACACGCAGCTGCTCAACCGTCTCGTGCGCCAGAAGAAGCTCGTACCGGTCGCGTCCGTCCAGGAGGACGTCACCTACCACGACCCGTGCTTCCTCGGCCGTCACAACAAGGTCTACGACGCACCGCGTGAACTCATGGCGGCGTCGGGCTCGAACCTCAAGGAGATGCCGCGCCACGGCGAGCGTTCGATGTGCTGTGGTGCCGGTGGTGCTCGCATGTGGATGGAGGAGCAGCTCGGCAAGCGCATCAACGTCGACCGCGTCGACGAAGCGCTCACGACCGACACGAAGAAGATCGCGACGGGCTGCCCGTTCTGTCGCGTCATGCTCACCGACGGCGTCACCGCCGCGCAGGAGGGTGGCCGCGGCGAGGGCGTCGAGGTCGTCGACGTCGCGCAGCTGATGCTGTCGTCCGTCAAGCGACTCGACCCCGACACGCTGTCCGACAACATCAAGGTGATTCCGCGGCCGAAGGCCGACAAGCCCGCCGAGCGGGTCGAGGAAGCAGCCGAGACCGTCGAGGACCAGCGGATCGAGGACATCGAGAAGCCGGCCGAGACGCCGTCGAGCACTGCGGGCAAGCCTGCCGGTGGTGGGCTCGGCATGAAGGGTGCCGCCAAGGCACCCGGAGCGAAGGCACCCGGCGGCGGTGGCCTCGGCATGAAGGGTGCCGCGAAGGCACCCGGAGCGAAGGCGCCCGCAGGAGCCGATCCGGCTGCCGACGCCGTGGCCACCGAGAACGAGGCGCCGAAGAAGGCTCCCGGTCTCGGCATGAAGGGCGCGGCGAAGGCGCCGGGCGGCAAGGGCCTGCAGATGAAGGGCGCCGCCAAGGCGCCGGGCGCGAAGGCCCCCGCCGACGAGGCGGGCACGACGCCGGCCGAACCGGAGACGTCGGCACCCGAGGCCACCGCGAAGCCGGCCGGTCCCGGACTGCAGATGAAGGGCGCTGCCAAGGCACCCGGCAAGGGTCTGCAGATGAAGGGTGCGGCGAAGGCGCCGGGCGCGAAGGCTGCGGCACCGGCAACGGCACCGAAGCCTGCCGAGACGCCGGCGGAGGCCGCGGACGAACCCGCAACCGAGGCTCCGGCCGCGGAGGCGCCGAAGGCACCGCCCGCGCCCAAGGCGGGCGGCCTCGGCTTCAAGTCCGGCGCGAAGGCGCCGGGCGCGAAGAAGTCCGCTCCTGCGCCCGCCGCAGCACCGGCGCCGGAGCCCGCGGCCGAGACTCCTGCGCCCGAGGCGTCGACCGAGTCGGCACCCGCAACCGAGTCGGCACCCGCAACCGAGTCGTCGGCCGGGGAGTCGTCGGCGGCGGAGACGCCGGCACCGCCGCAGGCCAAGCCGGGTGGCCTCGGATTCAAGTCGGGCGCGAAGGCACCCGGCCGCAAGAAGTAGCAGCGCGAGCGACGATGGCCTCACCCGATTCGGGTGGGGCCATCGTTCGTCTGCGCCCCGTCCCGCTTCGAGAATCGGGCGTCAGGCCGCGTCGGGAGCCGTCGGCTGCCACGACGTCGAGTACGTGTCGACGTAGCGCTGCCCGGTCCGCGCGGCGATCGTCGCCATGAGTGCGTCGGTGGCCGCGCGGACACCCGCAGCGCCCCCATCGCGGTACGGCGCCAGGTCGAAGGGTTCGAGGATCTCGACGACCACCCTGCGGCGCCACCAGGGTGCTGCACCGGAACGCGCGGTGCCCGTGATCGCCACCGGAATCAGCGGGGCTCCCGTCGCCATCGCGACGCGCACGGCGCCGGTTCTGCCGCGATGGATATCGCCGTCCCGAGACCGCGAGCCCTCGGGATGGATTCCCCAGGCGCCGCCGGCCTCGACCGTCGCAATCGCGGCGTCGAGCGCCGACGACGCGGCGGCACCACCTCGTCGATCGACCGCGATCTGCCCGACCGCAGTGAAGAACGCCCTGCGGAGCAGCCCCCCGATGCCGGGGCGATCGAAGTACTCGCGCTTCGCCAGGAAGACGACGTGACGCCGTGCGGCGAGTGTGAGGTAGAAGGAGTCGACGACGGCGAGGTGATTGGCTGCGAGAACGACCGGGCCCAGGCGGGGAACCCGGCCGACGACTCGGGGACGCCCCCACCCGTACAACGCAGGTCCGATGAGAAGGTGCCGGCACAGCCGATAGCAGATGACGCTCCCCACACTCATGTAGACAGTGTCTACACCTCGATGGTGGACACTGTCCACATGGCGGAGAACAGCACGCGGTCGGCGCTGATCGAGGCGGGCGTCGAGTTGCTCGAAGAGACGGGATCCACCGACATCACGTTGCGCGCCATCGCACGGCGAGCAGGGGTCTCCCACGGTGCGCCGCGGCGGTGGTTCCCGACCCATCGCGCACTCCTGGGAGCGATCGCCGGCACGGGCCTGCGCGATCTGTCCGACGAACTCCGTTCCGCAGCCGACGGCGCACCTGAGCCACTACGTGCGGCGGCGACAGCGTACGTCGAGTTCGCCCGCCGGCGTCCGGCCATGTTCGGCCTGATCTTCCGCCACGATCTGATCGAGGGATCCGGAGCCGAACTACGCACTGTCTCGCGACCGCTGTTCGACTGGCTCGTCGACCTCACCGGCGACGCGAGTTCTCGCGAGGCTGCGGCCGCGATGTGGGTCGGCGTCCACGGGATCGCGGTGCTCTCGTCGACGGGCGCGCTCGAACTCGCCGCCGGCGGGATCGAGGTGCAGGTGCTCGTCGACCGCGTCGTCGGCGAGTGACCGACGATCCTCAGAGTTGCGGAAGCCCACTCTCGGGCGTTTCTCAGAGTGCGTTCCTACTGTCGAGAACGAACGCGTGGATCACGCCTCGACACGACGGAGGAGTGTTGCACGCGCCGACACGACGGAAGAGGCGCCATGAGCACCGATCGACCCTACGAACCGCAGCCCCGCCCGGCGGCGGACTCGGCCACCGCCGGCGGCGGACGTCACCGCACCTCCCGTGCGTGGCGGCGCAGCAGCCTCGATCGGCTACTGGCTCATGCGCTTTCGGACGTCCACAAGCGCAGCTTGGGGATTCCCGGCGTCTCGAATCCCATCACCTGGCCGTAGAACGAGAGCTCGGAGTTGCGCGAGTCCACGATCGTGTCGAGGCGCCGGAAGCCGTGCGACTCACCGGGGTACGCGATGTACGCGTGCGGGATCTTCTTCGCCACGAGCGCGTCCCGGAATCGCTCCGCCTGAGCGGGCGGCACGATCGGATCGTCGAGTCCCTGCAGCAACAGCACCGGGCACGCGAGACCGTCGACGTTGTTCAGCGGCGCCCGCTCGTCGTAGAGGGCGGCGGCCTCCGGCAGCGGACCGATGAGCCCGTCGATGTACCGCGATTCGAAATCGTGGGTCTCCTTGACGAACTCCCGCAGCTCGGCGACGCCGTAATACGATGCACCGCACGCGAAGACGTCCGACGACGTGAGCGCGGCCAGTACCGTCCAACCGCCGGCGGAGCCGCCTTCGATCGCGAGTCGCGCCGGGTCCGCGGCCCCGGATTCAGCGAGTCCTTCGACCACCGCGATCACGTCCTCGACGTCGACGACACCCCACTGCCCGCGCAGCCGGTTGCGGTACTCGCGCCCGTATCCCGTCGAGCCCCCGTAGTTCACGTCGACGACGCCGATACCGCGACTGGTGAAGAACGCGAACACCGCGCTGAGCGAGGGCGCGACGTGCGCCGTCGGGCCACCGTGCACGAACGCCACGAACGGCGGCCGCTCGTCGGGCATGCCCTCGAAGCGAGGATTGTGCGGCGCGTAGACGAAGGCGTGGACGTCGCGGCCGTTCTTCTCGAACGTCACCGGTTCGGCGGTGGGGAGGTACTCGCCCGCCGGAAGTTCCTCGGACGAGAGCCGTACGACGGAGATCTCCTCGCTCGTACGGTCGTATGTACGGAGCCCGGCCGCGGCGAGCGCGCCACCGGACCGCATCAGCACTGCGCCACCGCTCGCGTCGCAGAGTCGCACCGTCGTGAGTCCGCGCAGGTCGATGTCGTCGAGCCGCCCCGTCGCCGGGTCGAGCACCGCGAGCGTGTCCGTGCCGACGGTCCGCACCGTGAGCAACTTGCCGCGGTCGAGCGGCAGGTAGAACCTGGTCCCCAGCGTCCACAGCGGCCCGCCGAAGTCGGCGGCGATCTCGTGTACGGCGACGGGCTCACCGCCGGAGACCGCGACGCGATAGATGTTCCACCACCCGCTGCGATCGCTGATCACGTGGAGCGAGTCGGTGTCGATCCATTCGGGCTGCAGCACAGACTCCTCGGTGGAGCCGAGCAGCGTCCGGACGTCGGTCGCCGTGCCGTTCTCGAGTGCGGCGACCCGTAGTTCGGTTCCGTCCCACGGCATCTGGGGGTGATCCCACGCGATCCACGCCAGCGCGCGGCCGTCCGGCGACACGCGTGGGTACGCAAGGAAATCCGAGCCGCCCACGACGGACCGGATGCCCGTGCCGTCGGCGCCCGACCCGTCGAGGGGGAACGCGCAGATGTCTCGCTCGATCGAGCCGTCCTCGGCGTGCTGCTCCCGCACCGCCCACACCTCGTCGCCGAAGAGCGTGAGGTCGCCGTAGCGGATCGACGCCGCGCGGGGCGGTTCCGGCGTCAGCGGGATCGGCGTGAAACCGTCGAGTCGGTACACGCGCTGATCGGAGTACTCCGCGAAGACGACCTGTGCCTGCGGGGTGACGAGCCACGCGCCGCCGCCGTACTCGTGGACGCGGGTACGCGCGTTCCACGGCGCGGGCAGGACGTCCTCGGGCTGGCCGTCGAGACCCGTCCGGCGAATCGCTGTCCGTCCGTTCTCGTCGGGGCGAAGCTCCGCCCACCACGCCTGGTCTCCCACGAACACCCCGCCTTCGACGGGGTGCCCGCTCGCTGCGAGGTCACGGGCGGTGATCGGCGATTCCCAGGATCCGTACGGCGCGCGTCTCATGACCTCACCCTAGAACGACCGAGCGGTATCGCGACGTCCTCGGCTCGACGCGTCACGATGCCGCTTCGACGTATCGAATCCGCCGGATTCGGGTACTCCCCCGGCATGAACGGACACCGCATCCTGCGCGCCGCCGAATCGCTCTCGTTTCTCGACGGCCCCTCCAACGCCCTGGCAACCGTCGTTCGGAACACGATAGGGAAGGGAACGATCGGACGCCTGCTCACGGGTGAACCGGTCGGCCACCCGATTCATCCGACCCTCGCCACCATCCCGATCGGCGCCTGGACGTGTTCGCTGATCTTCGACGCGATACCGGGTCACCGCGACGCCGCCCGCATCCTCGTCGGGATCGGCCTCCTCGGTACGGCGCCCGCCGCGCTGGCGGGCGCCGCCGAGTACGGGCGTCTCGACGACGTGCGCCAGCGCCGTGTCGCCGAGGTGCACGCGATGGCCAACTCGGTGGGCTCGTCGTGCTTCCTGATCTCCTACGTGCTTCGCGGGAGGGGTCGGGTCGAGCGGGGGTCGTCTGGAGCCTGCTGGGCATGTCGGCCGCAGGCGCGGGGGGCGCGCTCGGCGGGCACCTCGCGTTCGCCCAGGGCGCGGGGGTGTTCCGCTGGCAGCCGCCGGACGAGCCCGTCGGCACCACCGCTACGGCCGATACCGCACCTGCGCGGCAGGTCCGCGGGTGAACGCGAACACGACGTCGGCGCGAACGCGGTAGACCGCCGCGACACCGCCGGCGGGATGCTCGACGCCGTCCGCGACGGTGTCGAATCGCCAGTCGTCGCCGTAACCGGCGTGCAGTGCGTCGGCGAAGCGTGCGAGTTCTGCGGGTTCACGGACCCGCTCGGCGTCGCCTTCGACGACGACGTCGGTACCCGCCTCGTAGTCGTTGCACCCGGTCGTCACGGTGCACGGTCCGCGGTCACCGAGGTTGCGGGCCTTGCGTTCGTCGGGTCCGGTGCAGAACCACACGCTCCGGCCGTCCCACACCGCGATCACCGGTGTGGTGTGCGGTCGTCCGGTCGGCCGCGTCGTCGTCAGCCAGTAGATCCCCGCGTCGCGCAGCACGCCGTCGATCACGCTCCACGGAGGTGGCGTCGCGTCGGGATCGCTGTAGTCGGGGTGCAGTTGCCCGGCGGGCTCATTCGTCGTTTCGGTCACACGGTACCGACCGCGGGGACACTCGATAGTCACCGCGCGGTGGCGGTGCGGGCCGGTGGTTCGGCGAAAAACGTCGGTGGTGGCCGCAAAACCGGTTGCCCCGGGGTGGGAGAATGGCTCGCGTGAGCAACCAAGAGTCGATCCGTCACCGGCCGCTGCGCGAGCTCGAACAGTCGAGCAAGCTGCAGAACGTTCTCTACGAGATCCGCGGGCCGGTACACGCGCAGGCGGCGCGACTCGAATCCGAGGGCTATCGCATCCTCAAGCTCAACATCGGCAATCCCGCACCGTTCGGGTTCGACGCCCCCGACGTCATCATGCGCGACATGATCGCGGCACTGCCCTACTCGCAGGGCTACTCGGAGTCGAAGGGCATCCTCCCCGCACGCCGCGCCATCGTGACGCGCTACGAGCTCGTCCCCGGCTTCCCCGAGGTCGACGTCGACGACATCTACCTGGGCAACGGCGTCTCCGAGCTCATCACGATGACGATGCAGGCGCTGCTGAACAACGGCGACGAGGTGCTCATCCCCGCGCCGGACTACCCGCTGTGGACGGCGATGACGTCGCTGGCCGGCGGCACCCCCGTGCACTACCTGTGCGACGAGGAGAACGACTGGAATCCGGACATCGCGGATCTCGAGTCGAAGATCACCGATCGCACGAAGGCGATCGTCGTCATCAACCCGAACAATCCGACGGGCGCCGTCTACTCGCACGAGGTGCTGCAGCAGATCGTCGATCTCGCGCGCAAGCATCAGCTGCTGCTGCTCGCCGACGAGATCTACGACAAGATCCTCTACGACGACGCGAAGCACATCTCGCTCGCGACGCTCGCCCCCGACCTGCTGTGCCTGACGTTCAACGGCCTGTCCAAGGCGTACCGGGTCGCCGGCTACCGCTCGGGCTGGCTCGCGATCACGGGGCCGAAGGACCACGCGAGCGGATTCCTGGAGGGACTCGATCTGCTCGCGTCGACGCGACTGTGCCCCAACGTGCCTGGTCAGCACGCTATCCAGGTCGCCCTCGGCGGCTACCAGAGCATCGACGATCTGATCCTGCCCGGCGGCAGGCTGCTCGAGCAGCGCGACGTCGCGTGGGAGAAGCTCAACATGATTCCGGGCGTGAGCTGCGTCAAACCGCGCGGTGCGCTGTACGCGTTCCCGCGGCTCGATCCGAACGTCTACGAGATCCACGACGACGAGAAGCTCGTCCAGGACCTGCTGGTGTCGGAGAAGATCCTGCTGACGCAGGGCACCGGCTTCAACTGGCCGACCACCGACCACGTGCGCATCGTGACGCTGCCGTGGGCCCGTGATCTCGCGGTCGCGATCGAGCGGTTCGGCAACTTCCTGACGAGCTACAAGCAGTGACCGATGCGGCGGCCGCACGCCGGTCGTGTGGCCGCTGGTATCGTGATCAGGCGACACGTGTCGCTTACGTGTAGCTCGCATGTCGAGAGCTCCCTGGTCGGGGGCGGTGGGGGAAGCTGTGGTCGCGAACATCAGGAGCGACGAGAACATCCGAACGAGATTCGGTGACTACGTCCATCGACGGCGCCGCGCGCTGGGTCTGACCCAGGACGAGGTGACCGCCGCCGGTGGCCCCTCGGATGCGGCGCAGACGCGAGCGGAGAACGGCACGGGCCCGGCGCCGAGCGCCGAGACGCTCCGCAAACTCGATCTCGGTCTTCGCTGGGAGCCGGGTAGCGCGGCGCGCACCCTGGCCGGGGGCGAGCCGACGCCGATCGAGGACGTCGCGCCTCCCCCGCGACGTCGTGCCCCCGAACTGCAGCTCGGACCGCGGCAGATCCCGCTCGACCTCGAGACGCTCGTCGACCTGCTCGGCCCGCAGGGCAGGTTGTCCCGGCTCGCGCTCGAGCACCCCGAGATCGGGGCGCTCGCCGAGATCTCCGCGGATCTCGACGACGTCGTCGGCTCCATCACCGGCGCCTACGTGACCCGCCTGCTCGAGGCGAACGGCGGGCCGGAGGGGCCACGTCAGCCGCTCCTGGAGTTCGCGTTCGGCCATCTGCTCGAAGTCCCCGCGGCCGCGAACGACCCCGACGAACTGGAGGAGGCCCTCTACCGGAGGTTCCTCTACGGGCGCACGGCGGACATGGACACCCACACCCGCGAACGGTTCCGTCAACGGTGGGAAACGAATCGGCAACGGTGGCAACGGTCGGAGGAATCGGCATGAGCACGCTCGGACAGCGTCTCGACCTGCTGTTCGCGGCGGCACATCGACTCGGCGACACCCCGCCCTCGGAGTCGGACGTCGCGGCGGCGGTGACCGCCGCGGGTGGCGTTCCGGTCACGGAGCAGGAGGTCGCCGCGTTGCGCAACGGCGCGACGCACGCCGACCCGGCGCTGCTGACCCGTGTCGCGGCACACTTCGGGTGCGCGCCGGAATACCTCATCGACGGCGACGCCGACCTCGAGGTCCAGCTGCGCTTCCAGATCGCGGTCCGCAACGCGGGTGTCCGTCACCTCTCGCTGCGGTCGCTCGCGGAGCGTCAGGATCTGTCGGTCGCCGACATGCGGTCGTGGCTCACGGTGCTCGAGCAGCTCCCGCCGCACTGACCGGAGTCGCCGGCGGCTCGGCCACGGCGAGGGCGGGCCAGTGGTCGGCGATCGCGACCAGCAGATGCAGCTCGGCCTCGGGCGAGAGGACGTCGTAGCCCGACAGGTCGGCGGTGTGCACAGGCTCCTCGCCCCGCGCGTGGGCGCGCACGGCCGCCGCGAGGACGCGAGCCTGCTCCGCCGGCCCTTCGGGCAGTCTGCCGTCCGGCAGGTGGCCTCCGACGACGGTCACTGCGTCGCGAATCTCGACACACATGCGATGCAGCGCGTACAGGGCGTCGACGGAGACCCGGTCACGCCGGCGCAGCCGCAACACGACCTCGGGCGCGACCGACGTGAGGTCGCGCCACATCGGCCGGAGCCGCCGCATGTGGCGGCGCGCGGCCCAGCGGCGTGCACCGCCGCGGACGACGGGGCTGATCGCGATCGCGGCACCCGCGGCGACCACCAGCACGCGATAGTCCGGCCCGGCGTCGGTCTGGACGGCCGCGACGGCGTCCGAGCCGCTGACGAGTTCGTGGAACGCCGCCGCGAGCACGGCGACGGTTCCGACGCCGAGGAGCACCGCGAACCCGAACACGGCCGCGACCGTCCACCGCCGGGTGCCGACGAACTCGCCGCGACGCGACGCCGTGGCGGCAACCCACGCACCGTAGAACGCGAGGACGAGCAGCGGCACCGAATAGAACGACAGGTACGCCGCGCTCGCGGCGTCGGACCCCTCGTGGATCGGGGTGTTCTCGGGCAGATCGGCGGAGATGACGAACAGCGCCATGCAGAAGACCGCGACACCGCCGACCGCGACGGACTCGATCCACCGGGGTGCGTCGTCACCGTGACGCCACACCACGACGAGAACGAGGATGAAGCCGACAGCGAACAGGGTCAGCGAGTTGGACAGATTCGACCGCTGGGCCGGGCCGACGACGTCCTCGAGCGCGCTACCGAAGGTTCGCTTGGACAGCAGCAGCGACACCGCACCGAAGACGAGGGCGCAGTCGACGGCACGCTGATCGCGTTTCGTGCCGCGGAAGACGAACCGCAGGGCGACGGCGACCCACACGAAGGCAGTGCCCAGCCACACCAGGATCTCGGTGACCATCCCCGGATCAGAAGCTGCCGGCGATGCGCCCGGCGGCGTCGTCGCCGAATCCCGGGCGCCGAGCGGCGATGATCATTCCGGCGAGCAGCTCGGCCTCGTACTCCTGCTCGTCGGCGTACCCGGAACGGCCGAAGACCGCACGCACACCGGGCCGGGACACGGCCCGCACGACGTCGACGGCGTCGGCGGCCGACTCGGGCGTCGCGACCTCGTCGTGGCGCAGCAACATGTGGGTCAGTTCGTGGCACACGACGTTGGTGGAGTGACGCAGCGAACTCGAATCCGCGTAGACGACGAGGTCGTCGTGATCGCGTTTGAGCCACGCCCCGGAGTACTGGCCGCCGATGACGGCGGCGTCGATGGGGACGAGCTGGATCGGCCGGCGACGTCGGCGTGCGACGACCTCCACGAGAGTGTCGCGGGTCCAGCCCGGGGGTAGGGCGAGGCCGGTGACGATCCTGCGCAGCCCCGCTGCCGATCGCGGCCCGGGAGCCGTGCGCCCCCGTCGACCGAACACGTTCACAATCCACCTCCGAATCAGGAAGTGTACGGGGCGGGTCGGGCGTGCCCGGTGACCGCACCGATGGTGACGCGTCACAGTCGAGGCGTCGCGGAGTTCGGCGGATCCACCTGCGGAAAGTGCCGCGCGCACGCGCAGTCAAAACAATACGGACGGAATTTTTCCGGTTTCGGTTGACGTGAACCCGTCCGGTGTCGGTACATTGATCCCGGCACCCTCGAGTGCCTCGAGCGCCTGTCGCCCCATCCCCCCCTGTGGGCGCAGGTAGGTGGCGGGGTCAAACCCCCTGTACCCCGCCACCCAGCTCGATCATTCCGCGCCGTTCGTGTGTTCACGCCGACTCTCGCGCTCACCCAGAACTCTCGTGCCGATCCCGGGATCGACCGGAGATCACGCAGAAACCCGGAACGTACCCCTCGTTCGACACGCTCCGTGTTCTGCGCCGCAGTCCGTCGTGCGGCAGCCCACCCCGCTGCCACAGCCTGTTCTGTGCCGCAGTCATTGAACCACACAGGCGACACCGAAGCCACACAGGAGCGACGCGCCGGCAATCGCTCCGTGCCCGGAGTTCGGGGACCCGCCACCGGGCTACCCTGATCCGATGCCGTCTCGGTCGAGCACTTCGGGAGCCCCGTCCCCACACGGTCACGGTCACGGCCACGGTCACGGCCACGGTCACGGCCACGACGGCCCGGTTCCGATCGGGAGATCGGCGGCGCGGATCGTCGTCGTGCTGCTCGTCGTCGGCTTCGTCGCGACGATCGCCGGCGCCGTCGCGCTGTGGCCGAGCGGAGACGCGGACACGAGCGCCTATCAGGACGCCGTCGGCGGTGCGGGCGTCACCGAATCGGGTGCCGTGACGGCCCACAGCATCGGGCCGTGCGGGAGCCCGTCCGCGGGACGGGCGTTCACGGGCGCACCGCTGCCGCCGCCCGCGCAGTCCTACGAGTGCGACCGCAGCCTCGTGACGATCGAATCGGGACCGAACGAGGGCGCGCAGACTCTGCTCGAGATCGTGCGCGGGCCGGGCCAGCCCCAGCTGCAGCCCGGTGATTCGATCCGGCTGCTGCGGCAGGACGACACGACGGGCCAGACGCAGTACAGCTTCGAGGACTATTCGCGCGGGCTTCCGCTCGCGCTGCTCGCGGCGGCGTTCGCGATCGTCGTGGTGGTCATCGCGCGCGGCCGTGGCCTGCGGGCGCTGATCGGGATCGCGGTGGCGTTCGGTGTGCTCATCGTCTTCACGCTCCCCGCGGTGCTCGACGGGCGGCCCGCCGTTCCCGTCGCACTCGTGACGGGCTCGGTGATCCTGTACGCCGTTCTCTATCTCGCACACGGGTTCTCGCTGCGCACGAGTTCGGCGCTGCTCGGGACGCTGACGTCGATGGTGCTCGCCGCGGTGCTGTCGTGGGTCGCGATCGAGGCGACGACGCTCACCGGGCTGTCCGAGGAACAGAACACGAACGTCCAGACCTATCTCGCGCAGGTCAGCCTGTCGGGACTGTTGCTCGCGGGGTTCATCATCGGGTCGCTCGGCGTGCTCAACGACGTCACCATCACGCAGGCGTCGTCGGCCTTCGAGCTCGCGGCCCTCGACGAATCGGCCGGTCCCGGCGCGATCTTCCGGTCGGCGATGCGAGTCGGGCGCGATCACATCGCCAGCACCGTCTACACCCTCGTGCTCGCGTACGCGGGCGGAGCGCTGCCGCTGCTGCTGCTCTTCAGCGTCACCGGCAGACCGTTCCTCGACGTGCTCACGAGCGATGCGGTGGCGATCGAGATCGCGCGCTCGGCGGTGGGTGGCATCGCGCTCGCGCTGTCCGTCCCGCTCACGACGGCGATCGCCGCGATCCTCGCGCGGCCGCCGGGCTCGGCGGGGGCCGAGCGTCCGCGCGGCCGGCACGCGAAGGCCTGACGGTCAGCCGCGCGGGGGAAGCCCCGGCAGCGGCGGAAGTTCGATGCGCGGCAACTCGATCGGCGGCAGACCGGGGATCTCGATCGACGGCGGAGGCGGCAGGGGTGGCGGCTCGGGCTCCGTCGTCGTGACGGGCGGCGGCACGTAGACCGGTTCCTCGACGACGGGCGGCGGCGGTTCGGGTGTGGTGGTCGGCGACGGCGGGGGTGACGTCGTCGACGGCTCCTCCTCCACGGTGTCGACGGGACGCCCCGTGCCCTCGGTGCTCTCCATGCGCGTCGTGCCGTAGCCGAAACCCAGTGCGACCAGCGCCAGGACGCCGAGGGTTCCGCCCGCGAGCGCTGCACCGCGGGGGCGTCGTGACGGCGCGGGGTCGGCCGGGTCCGGTTCGGCGAGCGCGGTGTTCGGTGCGAGGACGGCGGCCGCGGGCATCGGATTCCACGGCAGCGCCGAGGTGCTCGGCGTGCCCGAAGTGCTCGGCGTGCCGGTGAGGGCGGTCGTGTCGAGTGCGACGACGTTGCCGTGCGTCTGCGGGACACCGAGCGGCGAGACGTCGGTCCGGCGGCCCGCCGCGGTGCGGGCGGCGAGGACGGCGGCACCGCGTGCGACGACCGTCTCGGGTTCTGCGGGGACGACGACGGGCAGCCTCGTCCATGCTTCGAGCACGCGCGGTACCAACGGGATTCGGGCCGACGCTCCGATCACGGCGACGACCTCGACGGGCTGATCGCAGCGGGCGACGACGTCACGCACGAGCCGCGCGGACGTCTCGATCGTCTCGGCGACGAGGCCCTCGAAGACGTCGCGGGAGAGCAGCAGCAGGCCGCCGGGGCCGGGCACGCATGCGGCACCGCCGACCGAGAGCGATTCCTTCGCGGCGCGGCAGCGGGCGTCGAGTTCGGCCGACGCTGCGGCGTCGGTGGGTTCGCTGATGCGGCGTTCGCCGAGTTGGTAGCGACGGATCGCGGCGTCGAACACGTCGCCGCCGATCGCCTCGGTGCGTTCCGAGGCGAGCAGCGCGCCGGTGCCGCGGTCGACGACGTGGACCCGTACGCCGGACGCCCCGATGTCGTAGACGAGGACGGTGCGCGCGGGTCCGAGGATGCCCGTCTCGTCGAGTTCGGTGAGGGCTGCGGCGAGTTCGGGAACGAGCACGCAGTCGTCGATCCGTTCGCTCTCCATCGCGGAGAGCACCGCTCCGGCCTGGTCGTCGTCGCGGACCGCGATCCCGGTGACGGTCGCGAGCCCCGCCGCGGCCGCCACGCCGACCGCTGCGGCAGCGACCGCCTCACCGCGCTGACCGCGTGCGTCGATCGCCTCGGCTTCGGGCGGTTGTGGTTGCGGTTGCGGCATTCCCGGCTGCAACGCCGTGCCGCTGGTGGCGAGCCTGCCGGTGTGAACGAGGCGGACGGTGCTCGTTCCGATCGAAACCCCGAGGATCGAACTCACCAGCCGCCTTCGGTTCTCACGCGAGAGACCCCGACTGTCCCCGCTCGTGCCCGGTGAGTGTATCGAAAAGGTCACGACGGGGCGCGGCGGCCGGCGCCCGTTCCGTTCCGTGACTCGTTACCCTGGGCCGATGCGTGTGCTGTTCGTGTGTACCGGCAACATCTGCCGCTCCCCCAGCGCCGAGCGACTGCTGCTCGCGTACGCACGCGCGGAGGGCATCGACCTGTCCGGCCGCGTGTCGAGTGCGGGTGTCCGCGCGGTGATCGGCAGCGCGATGGAACCCACGGCCGCCGACGTTCTCACGCGGCTCGGGGGCGATCCGTCCGGTTTCACGGCGCGGATGTTCACGCCCGCGCTCGCACGCGACGCCGACCTCGTCCTCACGATGACCGAACGGCAACGCGATCGTGTGCTCGCCGAGGCACCGCGCGCGATGCGCCGCACCTTCACCTTCGTCGAAGCGGCGAGGCTCGTGGCCGCGACGGGTGCGTCGGACGTCGCGACGCTGGCCGCCGCGCGGACGACACACCGCGCGACGGCCTCGCCCGAGGACGTCCAGGACCCGATGGGCCGCGAACCCGCGGTCTTCGAGCGGGTCGGCGCCGAGCTCGCCGACCTCACCACGCGGATCCTGCCCCTGCTACGCGCGGTGTGAGCCGCTGCCGGCGGGATCGGGGGTCGCCGACGGGGCCGCCGGCGTCGACGGAGCGTCGGAGTCGTACCGGTAGCTGTACTCGTAGACGCCTCGTCCTCGCGGCGTCATCGTGATGATGGTGCCCAGGACGTTGGCGCCGACGGCCACGAGATTTCAGGTGGCACGCGCCAGTTGCTCCTTCTTCGTCTCGCCGTGCCGCGCCACGAGAAGCGCGCCGTCGGCCATCGCGGAGAGCACGGCGGCGTCGGTGACCGGCAGCAGCGGCGATGCGTCGACGACGACGTAGTCGAACTCGGCGCGCAGCGTGGCGAGCACCTGGCGTGCGGTGTCGGAGCCGAGGAGTTCGCTCGGGTTCGGCGGGATCGGCCCGGACGCGAGCACCTGCATTCCGCTGTGGCCGGCGTCCTGGAGGACGTCTTCGAGATCGGCGCGCCCGGCGAGAACACTCGACAGCCCGGCCGAGCCCATGATCCCCATGTACGTCGAGACCCGCGGCTTGCGGAGGTCGCCCTCGACGAGACAGACCCGCTTGCCGCTCTCGGCGAGCACGAGCGCGAGATTGATCGCCGTGGTCGTCTTACCCTCGCCGGGAAGCGAACTCGTGACGACGATGACCCGCGGCGGGTTGTCGACCTCGAGGAACTGCAGGTTGGTGCGCAGTTCGCGGAACGACTCGGCGCTCACGGAGTTGCCCGACGCGAAGTCGATCGGCTGCGTCGTGAGTCGTTCCTTGTCGAACGGCACGGTGCCGATCATCGCGGTGCCCGTGATCTCCTCCACGGTGCGGCGGTCCTTGACTGTGTTGTCGAGCCGGTCGCGCAGCACCGCGAACGCGATACCGAGCAGCAGGCCGACGGCGAAGCCGAGCGCGAGATTGCGCGTCGTCTTGGGCGAGACGGGAGCCGCGGGAGTGTCGGCACGCTGTTCGACGACGACACGCGCGGCGGGAGCACCACCGAACTCGGGGGTCTCCAGTTCCCGCACCATGACGACGAATTCGTCGCTCATCGCGTTGGCGATGTCGCGGGCGCGCTCGGGCGAGGCGTCCTGGACGTCGAGGTCGATGAGCACGGTGTCGGGCGCCGACGTCGCCGTCACCTGTGACGCGAGCTCGGCGGCGTTCGCGTCGATCCCGAGCCGGTCGATGGTCCGCTGCGCGAGGGTCTCACCCGTGATCAGCTGGGTGTACGACGTCACGCGCTGCTGCGAGAAGAGGTTTCCCTGGTAGATCTCGTTGACCGACGATCCCGCCGACGTCGAGACGAACAGCCGCGCCGACGCCTGGTAGACGGGTGTCGCGAGCAACGATGCGCCCAGCGCGCCGAGCACGGCGACGACCGTCGTGATCGCGATGATCTTCCATCGCGCCTGCAGGATGCGCAGGTAGTCCTGAATCTCCATGGATCTCTCTCTCGGTGGGGCGATACGTCGGTCTCGGGCGCTCACGTGGAGTCGAGCGCGTCGTGTGTCGGCAACCGCACGAGGGCACCGAGGTGCTCGGGGTCCGCCAGTTCGTGGTGGTCGGCGTCGACGCGGTGTTCGGTGACGAGCGGCCCGAGTCGTCCGTCCCACGCCGCGACGGGCTCGGGGTGGTACGCGAGTGCGCGAGTCGCCGTGACGAAGTCGATCGGCCCGGGGAACGGCCGCGGGACGTGCGCGGGCGCGAGTTCGCGCAGCCGGGAGACGACGGCGTCGATCCGGTCGGCGGTGTCGTCGGGGAGGGCGACGGACGCGGCGAGTGCGCGTGCCGCCTCGCGGAACTCGGCGTCGGCGCCGCCCGCGTCCGGGGCGAGTGCGAAGAACTCGGGTGGGACGGTGTCGAGGAGAACGAGCGAGGCGACCTGCTCGCCGGCGTCGGTGAGCTGGACGGCCATCTCGTGGGCGACGAGTCCGCCGAGCGACCAGCCGAGCAGGTGGTACGGCCCGGTCGAGGCGACTGCGGTGACGGCCCGCACGTAGAAGGCCGCGAGTTCGGTGATGCTCGCGGGCGCCGCGGGCAGCGCACTCGCCTGCACGCCGTAGACGTCGCGGCCGCCCGCGACCTCCACGAGGCCCACGTAGCACCAGGCGAGTCCGCCCGCCGGGTGGATCGCGAACAGCGGGGCGCCGTCGCCGTGTCCGCCCAGGTGAACGACGGTGCCGAGAAGTGCTGTGAGGTCACCGTTTTCGGGTAGGCCCTCGTCGATGGCCGAGGCGAGCGCGGCCACGGTCGGGTTCGCGAAGACCGCCGCGACGGGCACGGGTGCACCGAGCGCCTCCTGCAGCCGCGTCGCGACGCGCGGCACCGCGAGGGAGTCGCCGCCGATCTCGAAGAACGAGTCGAGGGCGCCGACCTGCGCGGCCCGCGCGACCTCCGCGAAGACGTCGGCGACGACGAGTTCGGTCGCCGACCGGGGCGCCACGAGCGGGGCGGGCTCGTCGGCGGGCGGCGCCTCGGGGACGGCCAGTGAACCGGTCCACTCGGCGACGGCGCGCCCGGGGTGCCCGACGACCTCGGCGAGCAGGTCGGCGTAGCGCCGCGCAAGGCGCTGGGCCGTCGCGACGTCGAACGCCTCGGTCGAGTACGTCAGCACGACCTCGCCGGCCCGGCGGTCGAGGGTGAAGAACAGCTCGGAGCGCGCGACGGGGAGCGCGATCTCCTCGACGGTGACGGTCAGGTCCGCTGCCGGTGGGACGTCGAACGTGAAATCGTCGAGCGCCACGGCGATCTGGGGGTGGCCGGGCAGCAGCGGCGCGACCGCGTCGTACGGGGTGTCGGCGTGGGCGAAGGCCGAGGTGTCGGCACCTCGGACGGCGACGACATGCTGCTCGGCGGTGCGGCCGACGTCGACGAGCGTGCGGAGCACGACCATGTCGACGAACATGCCTGGGAGCGTGTCGAGTTCGGGTCGGCCGCGGCCCGAGACGGCGGTCGCGATCGCGACGTCGGCGGAGCCGGATTCGTGGGCGCACAGCAGCGCGAGGACGGCGTGCGCGACGACGAACTCCGTTGTTCCCGCCCGCGCCGCGAACTCTGCGACTCCACGTGCGACGTGCGGGGCGAGCGGCACCCGCACCGCGGTCGCCGGGGTGTCGGGCCGCAGCTCCACCTCGCGGTCACGAGGAATCGGTGCGACCGAACGTAGTCCGGCGAGACGCGCACGCCAGTACGACGTGTCGATGCTCTGCCGTGCCTCCCACAGCGCGTGATCGGCCACCTGGATCGCGGGCGGCGGAATGTCCTGCAGGGCGCCCGCGCGACGAGCGGCGTAGCCGGCGACGAGGTCGCCGAGCAGCGGACGGATCGACCAGCCGTCGACGGCGATGTGGTGCGCCGTGACGGCGAGGACGTGACGCTGCTCCCCCACGCCGTGGAGAACGGCGCGCAGCGGCACTTCGTCGAGCAGACCGAACCCGATGCTCGCGGCGCGGTGGATCGCGTCGGGATCGACCGTGCCGCTCCGGATGTCGAGCGCGACGTGCTCCGGAGCGACGATCTCCTGGAACGGCTCGCCGTCGGGACCGAGCCGGTACCGCGCGCGCAGGACCTCGTGCCGCGTCACGAGGTCCGTGAACGCGGCGCGCAGCGCGGCGACGTCGAGCGGCCCGTCGATCGTGACGAGTCCGGGCAGGACGTGCAGCGACGACGCGGGGTCGCGCTGCGCAGCGATCCACATCCGTTTCTGCGCGCGCGAGAGCGGGATTCGCTCGGGCCGCGCCTCCGGCGTGATGGCCCCACCCCGCGGCAGGGCGTCCACCGCCGCGGCGAGGTCGTGGACGACGGGGGCGCCGAAGACCAGGCCGAGGGGCACCGAGCGCTCCGTCGCCGCGCCGAGCCGCGCGACGAGCCGGGTCGCGGTGAGCGAAGTTCCGCCGGCACCGAAGAAGTCGGTGTCCGAACCGATCTCGTCGAGGTCCCGCTCGAGCACGGCCGCGAACGCCGCGGCGACGAGACGCTGTGTGTCGGTCGTGAGGGGCCGGGCCGCCGACGCTGCGGGCAGTGCCCGTTCGTCGAGTTTGCCGTTCGCGGTGAGCGGGAGCGCGGTGAGCGACGTGACGACCGGCGGCACCCGCAGCGCCGGGACGGCGCCGTGCAGAGCGGCGGCGACGGTGCTCGTGGCAGCATCGCCGACGACGTAGCACCGCAGGTCGCCGCCGGTCACCGTGACGGCGGCGGCGGTGACGCCCGGGACCGCGCGCGCGACGGCGTCGAGCGCACCGAGTTCGACGCGGATGCCGCGTACCTTCGCCTGACGATCGAGGCGTCCCCCGAACTCGACCGAGCCGTCGGCACGCGCGACGACGCGATCACCCGTCCGGTAGCGGCGCGCGCCACCCGGCGCGGCGACGAAGCGAGCCGCCGTCGTCGCGGGATCGCCGAGATATCCGAGCGCGAGCCCGTCGCCGTCGAGATACAGCTCGCCGGCACCGCCGACCACGACGGACCGCAGCGCAGGATCGAGAACGCGCGCACTCGTGCCGGGCACGGGCCGGCCGAGTCCGGCTCCCGCGGGGCCGGTCAGCGCCACGACGGTCGACTCCGCCGGTCCGTAGGAATCGACGACGACACAGTGGCTCCACTCCGCCGCGAGGCTCGCGGGCAGCGCTTCCCCGCCGCACACGACGTGCCGGACCGACGGCACCGCGGCGGGATCGAGTGTCGCGAGGATCGACGGCGTCGCGACGACGTGGGTCACCGCGTGTTCCGCGATCACGTCGGCGAGCGGCGGTCCGGCGAAGGCGTCCTGCGGTGCGACGACGAGCGTCGCGCCCGATCCGGCGGCCGCGAGCAGCGGGTACAGCGCGGCGTCGAACGCGGTGCCGAGCCCGAACAGCACGCGGTCGCCCGGGGCGAGCCCGTGGGCGGCCGTCGCGGCGAACGCGGCGACGCCGCGGTGCGGGACCGCGACGAAACGCGGTGTGCCCGTGGTCCCGGAGGTCGCGACGACGTACGCGACGCCCGCGAGGTCGCCGAGCGGTGCGACGGCGTCGGGATCGGCCGCCGTGAACGTCGCGCCCGCGAGCGCTGCCGCCCACACGTCGACGACGAAGCGCCCCGATCGCTCCGCGGGCAGACCCGCGAGGGATCCCGGTGCGAGCGCGAGCGCGCGTCCGTGCTCGCGGGCTGCGGCGAGCAACGCGCGATAGGTGATCGCAGTACCGTCCGCGACGAGCGCGACGGCATCGGGGTGGGCCGCCGCGGCACGCACGAGCACGTCGCCGAACGTCCTGGGCGCGACGGCATCCGTGCGCATCGGCTCGGCGCGGCGCAGCGGCACGTCCGCGGGGTCGGCCCCGGGATCGGCGACGAGCGCCGTGAGCATCGCGACGACGTGCTCGGCGAGCGTGCGCGTGACGTCACGGCTCGCGCCCCGGCAGCGGACCCGGAGCTCGAGTGCGTCCGATGCGCCGGAGGTCGCGTGGATGTGGACGGGCGCGAGCATCGCGTCGCCGCCGCGCACCTCGACACGCGCCCCGGCGAAGCCACCGAAATCCGGCAACGCGGCGACGTCGTCGTGTCCCAGCGAGACCTGGGGCGCACCCGCGGCCGCGACGATCCGCCCGTACGGCACGTCGGCATGGGCGATCGCGGCGAGCTGGGCGGCGCGGACCTCGCGTGCGGCCTCGCGCAACGTCGCGGCGTCGCCGAGCCGCGTGCGGACGAGGATAGGTGCGACGTACATGCCGACGGCGTCGTGCGATGCCGGGCCGCGCCCCGAGGTCACGGTCGCGATCGTGAGGTCGGTTGTGCCGGAGAGCCTTCCGAGAGCGGCGGCGACCGCGGTGTGCAGCACCGCGAGCAGCGTCGTTCCCTCCTCGCGCGCGAACGCGGCAGCGCCTTCGGCGGTCCGGACGGGAATCGAGACGGTCACGCTCGCGTCGTCGTCGGCGCCGTAGGTCGGCAGCGGGGCGAGCGTCGTCGCGGCGTCCGCGAAGGTCTCGCGCCAGAAGGTGTCGTCGACGGTGGCGGCGGCCTCGCGGACCGCGACGTCGGCGGGCTGCACGGGCGCCGCACCGAAGCGGGGCGCCGTGCCCGCACTCCGCGCGGCGTACGCCGTCGTGAGGTCGTGGAGCAGCGGCGGCACCGACGCGCCGTCGGTCGCGATGTGATGGACGACAGCGACGACGACGGTCTCCGACTCGGCGCGCAGCAGCGTCACGTGCACCGGTGGTGCTGCGGTGACGTCGAACTCGCGGGCCGCGAGCGCGTCGACGGTCGCCTCGAGGTCGCACGTCTCGACGCTGCACTCCTCGACGGGGACGGTGAACTCCGGCAGGACGTCCTGCCACGGCACGCCGTCGTCGCCCACGGGGAAACGCGTCCGCAGCGACTCGTGTCGCGCCGCGACGTCGCGGAACGCGGCGCCGAGCAGGTCGCCGTCGAGGTCGGCGCTCGTCCGCACGACGACGGGCACGGTGTACGCCGACGGATCGATGCGGGCCGCGATCCAGATGCGGTGCTGCGCAGCGGTGAGCGGCGGGCGGTCGGGTCGTGCGAGATCCGGTGCCGGCGCCGGCGCGTGCGCGGCGAGCGCGGCGGCGAGTGTGCGGGGCGTGGGGTTCTCGAAAACGAGGCGAACGGGCACGTCCACGCCGAGCGCGGTCTCGAGCAGTGCCGTGAGAGCCGTCGCCGTGAGGGACGTGCCGCCGGCGCGAAAGAAGTCGCCGTCGCGGCCGACGGTGACGCCGAGGAGTTCGCGGACGGCATCCGCGACGACGCGTTCGTCGCCGGTGGCGGGAGGCTCACCGGCATCGAGCGCGGGATCGGGCAGCGCGCCGTGGTCGATCTTGCCGTTGGCGGTGCGCGGCAACGCCCCGACCGCGACGACGGGAATCGACCTCGTGCCCGGTTCGTGGGCGAGCGCGCGCCGCACGGCCGCGACGTCACCGGCGACGTACGCGACGATCGTGCCGCCCCGCACCGTGGCGGCGCACCCGCGCACACCGGCGACGGCCGCGATCCGCGCTTCCAGTCCGTCGAGTTCGGTACGCACACCGTTGATCTGGACCTGCCGGTCGCTTCGGCCGAGGTACACGACGGTGCCGTTCGCACGGCGCCGCACGAGGTCGCCGGTCCGGTACCGCACCGCGCCGCCGGGTGCCGCGACGAACCGCACCGCGGTGGTGGCGGGGTCGCCGAGATAGCCGCGTGCGACGCCCACACCGGAGACGTAGAGCTCACCGATTCCCTCTGCGGGCACCGGCCGGAGCGCGGCGTCGAGTGTCTCGGCGGTGGTGCCGCGGATCGGGCGGCCGATCGTGCCGGGGTCGGTGTGCACGTGCGCGAGGGTCGACACGACGGTCGCCTCACTCGTGCCGTACGCATCGACGAGCAGCCGTCCTCGGCTCCATCGTTCGGCGAGGGCACGAGGCAGCGGTTCGCCGCCGACACCCACGACACGCACGCCCGTCATCTCGTCCGGGTCGAGCGTCGTCAGCACCGAGGGAGTCGAGAGAACATGCGTCACAACGATGTTCGCGACGAATCGCGACAGCTCGGGCCCGGAGTCGACATCGTCGGACGCCACGACGAGGCACGCGCCGGACGCGATCGCGAGGAGGATCTCGAGCAGCGCGGCGTCGAAGGTCGGGCGGTAGGCGTGCAGCACGCGATCGCCGGGACCGACGCGGTAGTGCTCGACGGCCGCCGCCGCGAGCGACGCGATTCCCGACGCCGTGACGGCGACGGGACGCGGCGTTCCGGTCGTGCCGGAGGTGTGCACGACGTACGCGAGTCCGTGTGCGTCGTTGCGCTGTTCGGCTGCGGCGATGCCCGAGCCGGGACTGTAGGCGGCCCCCGTCGCCGCGATCGCGAGCATCTCGACGACGAACTCGATTCCGCGGCCGAACGGAATCGGGACGATCCAGCCGGGGCCGACGCCGTCACGACGCAGCACCTCGGCCCGTTCGTGGACGCGCGCGGCGAGGTCGCGGTACCGCAGCTCGGCGACGCCGTCGGTGAGCGCGGGCCGGTCCGCGTGGACCGCCGCGGTCGCCGCGAACAGGTCGGCGAGCGCCGTCTCGGGTGCGGCGTCGCCGCCGGGCACCGGAGCGCCGTCGCCACGTCCGAGCCCTGCGACCACGGTCTCGGGGCTCGCCGCCGCCTCCGCGAGGACGTCCGCGACGAGCGACACGACCGCCGTGACGAGGTCGGCGTCGTAGCGGCCGGTGTCGTACTCGGCGGTGAGGTCGACCGCACCGTCGCGGTGGGTCACGTGCAGATGCAGGTCGAATTTCGTTGCACCGGTGGGGACGTCGCCGATCGCGACGGTGACGTCGCCCAGCGCCAGCGGCTCGGGCGGCGTGCCGACGCCGAGCGCGATCGGGGGAACGTCCGCGCCGTCCACCGGAGCGTCGAGTGTCGCCGCGGCGAGATCGCGTGCGAACCGGGCGAAGGTGGCCGCGTCCGGGACGGTCGCCGCGAGGGCAGCGGTGTCGACGAACATGCCGACGGTGTCGGTGGCGTGGAGGCGATCGGCCACCGCCGAGGCGACGACGACGTCGCGGCTACCGCCGAGGCGCGCGAGTGCGATCGCGAATGCTGCGTGTGCGGCGGAGAAGACGGTGACGCCCGCGGTCCGAGCGAGTGCCCGCACGTCGACGGGCGCGGTGCGGCGGATCGTTCCCGCGACGCCGGTCCGCGGCCCGACGGCGTGCAGGGTCGCCGCCGCGACGGGTGCCGCCGCACTCGGCTCCGGGACTGAGCTCGTACGCTCACGCAGCGCGTGATCGACGGGCTGCCCGACCTGCTCCCACTGCGGCGCGACGCCCGCCGTGCGCGCGCCGTACGCGTGGACGAGGTCGAGGCCGAGTCGCCGCAGCGACCATTCGTCCACCGCGATGTGGTGTGCGGTGACGTGCAGGATCCACCGCGTGTCCGCGCGTTCGAGGTGGAGCCGGACCGGCGCGCTGTTCGCGAGAACGAAGGGCCGCGTGACGAAGTCGGGTCCTGGTGGGCCGTCGCCACCCGGAACGAGACGGGCATCGGCCGCGACGTCCTGATAGGGCGTGCCGTCGGGGCCGAGCGGATAGCGGGTCCGCAGCGCCTCGTGCCGGCCCACGATGTCGTCGATCGCGCACCGCAACGCGGCGACGTCGACCGGGCCGTCGAACGCGACTGTGCCCGCGACGTGCAGAGCCGTGGATTCGGGGTCGAGCCGGTGTGCCGACCACATGCGGTGCTGGCTCCGGGTGAGCGGTGGGCGCTCGGGGCGGTCGACGGGCGCGGCGACCGGCGCGTGCGCGGGGCGGTCGGCGAGGACCGCGGCGAGCGACGCGACGGTGGGGTTCTCGAAGACGTCGCGGATCCCGACGGCGAGCTCCGTCGTCCGTGTGATCGCGCTCGCGAGCCGCGTCGCGGCGATCGAGTCGACGCCGAGCTCGAACAGGTCCGTGTCGACGTCGACCGCACCGACCCGGACGACCTCCGTGACGGCACGGGCGATCGCCGATTCGAGCGCGGTCCGCGGCCCCGTGACGATGACGTGCGCGGCGACCTCGGTGGGTAGCGCATCCCGGTCGAGCTTGCCGTTGGTGGTGCGCGGCAGGGCGCCCAGGAGCATCGCCGCGGACGGGACCAGATGGTTCGGCAGCACGGCGCGGGCGTGGGCGAGCACCGCCGACGACTCGAGTTCGGGATCGGCCGCGACGACGTATGCCACGAGCACCGGGCCGGAGCCGAGATCGCGCGCCGCGACGGCGGCGGTGTCGATACCGGGATGCGCGCGCAGCGCGTACTCGACCTCGGCGGGCTCGACGCGGTGCCCGCGGATCTCGAGCTGCGCGTCGGTGCGGCCGAGGTACTCCAGGACGCGGCCGTCGGTCACGGTGGCGCGGACGCGGTCGCCCGTCCGGTACATCCGTTCGCCCGCGACGAACGGGTCGGCGACGAACCGCGTCGTGGTGAGCCCCGGCCTGCCCCGGTACCCGCGCGCGAGCTGGCGGCCGGCGACGTAGAGCTCGCCCGCGGTGCCGGGCGGGACGGGTGCGAGCGCGGCGTCGAGCACGTACGTGCGCAGCCCGGGCAGGGCCGAGCCGATCGCGCGCTGCCCGTCCGCGACGTCGTGGCGGGTCACGTGGACCGCCGTCTCGGTGATGCCGTACATGTCGACGACGTGTACGTCCGGGTGCCGGGTGCGCCACCCCTGCACGGCGTCGTGATCGAGGGCTTCGCCACCGAAGATGATGCGCCGCAACGAGTCCGGTACGTCGTGATGTACGATGCGGCCGAACGCGGTGGGCGTCTGGTCGAGGATCGTCACGCGTTCGCGGTGCAGCAGCGCCACGAGGTCGTCCGGGTTGCGGGCGACGTCGGTGCCGACCACGACGACGCGTCCGCCCGTCGTGAGCGGCGCCCACATCTCCCACACCGCGAAGTCGAACGACGCCGAGTGCGCCATCGTCCACACGTCGTCGGGGCCGGCGTCGAGGCCGGTGTTCGCGAGGAGCGACAGCACGGCGGCGTGATCGACGACGACGCCCTTGGGCAGCCCCGTAGAGCCCGAGGTGTGGACGACGTAGGCAGCACCCGCGGCGGGCGGCGGCAGGGGCGCGTCGGCGTGGGCGTCGACGGGCAGCGCGCGTACGCCGCCGGAGTCCACGCCCGAGGGGAGGTCGCCGATCACCGCGACGGGGCGCGCGTCGTCGAGCAGGTACTGCAGCCGCGCGTCCGGGTAGGCGAGGTCGAGCGGGAGATAGGCGGCTCCCGCACGCACGACGGCGACGAGTGCGACGACGAGGTCCACCGATCTGGCCACCGCGACACCGACGACGTCGCCGCGCCTCACACCGGCGGCGACGAGTGCCGCGGCGAGACCACGCGAGCGGGCCTCGAGCCGGCCGTACGTCAGGGTCTCGTCACCGGCGACGACGGCGACCGCGTCGGGGTCGAGTGCGGCGCGCCGCTCGAACGCCTCGCCGAGCGTCGTCGCCTCCGGCTCGTGCCACGGCGCGCCGTCGCGTGCCGCGTGCTCGGCGGGGGTCAGCGTGTCGATGCGCGCGACGGGCGTCCGCGGGTCGGCGACGACGGCGGCGAGGATGCGGCGCCAGCGCTGCGCCCACACGTCGACGGTGTCGCGGTCGAGGGCGCGTGCGGCGAACGCGAACCGGAAGTCGAGTGCGCCGGGCTCGTCGTGACTGTCGACGGCGTGGACCTCGAGGTCGAATCGCGCGATCGGCAGCGTCTCCTCGCGCGCGGCGATCCCGTGCTCGGCGAGCCGCGCGAGGACGGGCGACGCGTACTCGTCGTACGCGAAGATCACCTGGAACACGGGATGCGCGCCCGAGACCCGCGGCGGTGCCAGCGCGTCGACGACGGCGTCGAACGGCAGCTCCGCATGCGCGAACGCCCCGAGCACGGCGGCGCGTCCTGCGGCGAGCAGGTCGGCGAACGGGCGGTGCGGGTCGATCGTCGAGCGCAGTGCCACGGTGCCGACGAAGGTCCCGACGACGTCGTCGAGTGCCGGATCGCTGCGTCCCGAGGTGGGGGTGCCGATCGCGAAATCGGTGTCGCCCGAGAGCTTGTGCATGAGGACGGCGAGCGTCGCGTGCAGCAGGACGAACAACGTCACGCCGCTCTCCGCGGCCAGGGCGTCGAGCGCGGCGCGGTCGGCTGCGGGGATGCGCCACGCCACCGACTGAGCGACGGGCGACGCGCCCGTCGGCCTGGGCCGATCGAGCGGCAGCGCGACGGTCGCGGGCAGTCCGTCCAGAGTGCGCCGCCAGTACCGGATCTCGCGCGCCGCGAGGCTACCGGGATCACGCGGATCGCCGAGCGACTCCGTCTGCCACCACGCGAAGTCGGTGTAGTGCACGGGAAGTGCGTCCCACTGCGGCTGCTCACCCGCTGCCCTGGCCGCGAAGGCCGTCGCCGCGTCGCGGGCGAGCGGCGCGAGCGAGAGGCCGTCGAACGCGATGTGGTGCGTCACGACGAGCAGCTCCAGCGCGTCGCCCGGGGAACCGACGACCGCGATGCGCAGCGGCGCCTGCGCCTCGAGGTCGAGTCCTTGCAGGATGTACGCGGTCTTTTCGTCCGCGGCGATCGTGTCGATCTCGATCGCGGGTTCGCGCACCACCTGGACGGGCTCGCCGTCGACGAACGCGACGACGGTGCGCAGTGCGCGGTGCCGCGTCACGAGGTCGAGGGCGACGGCGCGGACGACGTCGACGCTCACCGCGGCGGGGAGTTCGACGGTGAACGGCATCGCGTAGCGGGGCGAGTCGAGCTGGCCGAGCACCCACATCCGGCGCTGTGCGGGCGAGAGCGGGGCCGGGCCGTCGCCGCGTGCGGTGAGCGGTTGCCGTTCGCCCTCGCGCGCGTCGATCCGCGCCGCGAGCGATTCGACAGTGGGCGACTCGAAGACGTCGCGCAGGCTCACGCGCCGGCCCGTCAGGGCGGCGAGCCGGGCGACGAGTTGCGTTCCGGTGAGCGAGTTTCCGCCGGCGGCGAAGAAGTCGGAGTCGGCGCCGAGCGTGGCGATATCGAGGCCGAGGACGTCGGCGACGGTCTGCGCGACGAGCCGTTCGGTCTCGGTGTGCGCGGCGCGATCTGCTCCGCTGCGCGGCGCGGGCAGCGCGGCGCGGTCGGTCTTGCCGTGCGCGGTGAGCGGGAGGGCGTCGAGCACGGTGACGACGGGAACCATGTGCCGCGGCAGCCGCGCGAGACAGTGGGCGCGCAGGTCCGCCGCGTCGAGCCGCGTGCCCCGGTCACCGACGACGTACGACGCGAGCACGTCGTCGCGGATCAGCGTCACGGACGACGCGACACCGCTCACCTCGCGCAGCACGGCGTCGATCTCGCCGGGTTCGATGCGATGGCCGTGCACCGTGAGCTGATCGTCCGATCGGCCCGCGAAGGTGAGCGTGCCGTCGGCACCCACCGCGACGAGATCCCCCGTGCGGTACATCCGCTCGCCGTCGCTCGTGGCGACGAACCGGCTCGCGGTGAGCGCGGCGTCACGATAGCCGCGCGCGAGCGAGTCGCCCGAGAGGTACAGCTCGCCGATGCCGCCCGGCGGCACCGCCCGCAACTGCCGGTCGAGGACGCGCGCGGTGGTCCCGGGGACGGGGCGACCCAGTTCCGGGCTGCGATCGAGCGGTGCGCTCAGCAGCGTCGTGACGGTCGCCTCGCTCGGGCCGTAGCCGTCGAGCAGGACGACGGAGCGGGCCCACCTGTCGACGGCCTCCTGCGGGACTGCCTCGCCACCGAGGTCGAGGTAGCGCAGGTGCGGCGTCCGGCCGAGGCTGGCCGCGACGGTCGGAGTGATGATGGCGTGGGTGACGCGCTCGCGGTCGAGCAGATCCGTGAGTTCGTCTCCCGCAGTGGCCCCCTCGGGGGCGACGACGAGCGTCGCGCCGTGGGCGAGGGCGACGAGCGTCTCCTCGAGCGCCATGTCGAACGCCGGTGACGCGACGTGCAGGACGCGATCGCCGGGACCGACGGGGAACACCTCACGCCGTGCGTGCGCGAGCGCCGCCACGCCCCGATGTGGCACGACGACGACCTTGGGCCGGCCCGTCGATCCCGAGGTATGGACGATGTAGGCCGCTGCGTCGGGGTGCCAGGGCGGCGGTACGAAGGCGGTTCCGGTGGCGTCGGGCGCGACCCGCACGGCGCCGGGCGGCACGGCGCCGGGGTCGTGCGTGACGACGACGCGCGCCTCCGTACCGGTGAGCATGTCCCGGACGCGCTGCTCCGGGTACGCGGGGTCGACGGGCACGTACACCCCGCCCGCGGCGGACACGGCCAGCCGCGCGACGACGGACTCCGCCGACCGCGGCAGCACCACCGCGACGGGCACCTCCGGCCCGACGCCGTGCTCGCGGAGTGCGGCGGCGAGTGCCGTGACTCGCTCGGCGAGTACGCGATACGTGAGCGTCACGGTGCCGCAGCGCACGGCGTCGTCGTCGGGTGCACCGGCGACGAGAGCATGCACCGGTGCCGGCTCGGGTGGGGCGGCACCGCGTGCGGGGACGAGGGCGGCGCGTTCGTCGTCGGCGAGCAGTGAGAGCGTCCGTTCGGGCGCGTCCCACTCGGCGGTGAAGGCATCGAGATAGCGCACGAAGCGGTCGAGATGGCACGTGAGATCGGCGGGCGAATACAGCGCCGGGTTGCCTTCGAGATCGACGCGCAGGCCGCCGTCGATTGCCGGATAGATGTCGAGGGCGAGATCGTCGACCAGTCCCGTCGAGAGCAGCCGGAACGACGCCGTGGTCTCGCCGAGCACGATCTCCGACTGGAACGCCATGACGTTGACGGCGGGCCCGAAGTCGCGCAGCCGGCCGTCGCCCCGTCGTACGATCTCGGCGAACGGATACCGCTGGTGCCGCAGGATGCCGGTGAGGGCGGTGCGCGTACGGGTCACGAGCTCGCGGGGCGTCACGCCGGGGTGGACCGCGACGACGAGCGGCAGGACGTTGGACACGGCTCCCGCAGAGCGGCGTGCGGCGGCGGTCGTGCGACCCGAGACCGGGATGCTGAGCGCGACGTCGTCGGTGCCGGTGAGCCGCCCGACGTACGCCGCGAACGCGCCGACGACGACGGGCACGTCGGAGCCGGCCGTCGCCGCGTGCCCGGCGATCCGGGCGGTGAGGGCCCGGTCGAGCGTCGTGCGCGCGAGCGCAGGAAGCGTCGAGGGAGGCGCCGAGGCACGGGCGACGCGCGGCGGATCGGGCAGCTCCGGGATGCGCTCGCTCCAGTACCGCTCGTCGGCGTCGTACCGCGTGCTCGCCCGGTAGCGGGCGTCCTCGTCGGCGAGCGCCGCGAGGGTGAGCGCGCCCGCGGGCGGCGGCTCCGTGCCCGCCTGCAGGTGCGTGTAGATCTCGGCGACGCGGCGGGTCAGTGCCATCGCACCACTGCCGTCCATGAGCAGGTGATGGACGCGCGAGTACCAGTACCAGTGCGCGTCGCCGAGCCGCAGCAGCGTGGCGGCGATCGGCCGCTCCGCGAACGGATCTCGGACGCGGGTGATGTCGGTGCGCATCCACGTCTGTGCGGTGGCCTCGGGATCCGGCCGATCGCGCAGATCCAGGTAGCCCATCGCGTCGTCGATGTCGGGGACGATCCGCAGCCATGGCTCGCCGCCGGTGTCGACGAGTTCGACGGTGGGCGACTCGAGTTCGCGACTGCCGCGATCGGATGCACGTCGCAGCAAATCGACATCGAGATCACCGAGAACCTCGACGTACTGTCCGATATCGAACGTTTCTCCGGGGTTGGCCTGCTGCAGGTGCCAGAGCCCGCGCTGGGTGGCCGACAACGCGAACTCCACCGTCACCGCCCCCCTGCTCCGGCCGTACCGCGGGGGTGATCGTGTCCGCGAGACGGTGTATGAATAGTCATCCGACGAGGTCGACGCCACCGAGGAAGTTTTCGCTTCAAGTGGTGCGGCTCGATATTCAGAGGATAGTGAGCGGGTCCGACACGCTCCACAGCAGTGCCGAACGTGAGAGTGGGGTCACACCCTCCGAGGAAGAGACGAGAGAGCGTGAACGAGAGCGAGGAACGGGCCGGCGCGGCCCCCGGCGGCGCGTCGCGAGACCCCGCGCACACCTCCCGCAATCGTCGCGCGCTGGGGTTGGGGCTTGCCGGGATCGTCGTCGTCGGGCTGGTCTGCGCCGGGTGGATCGGGTGGTCGGCGCTGGAGGCGCGCGATGCGCTCTACGCCGCACGCGACGACGCCACTCGCGCCAAGGATGCGCTGCTCAGCGGCGATGCGGACACCGCCCGCGCTGCGAGCGTGACCGCATCCACCGAGGCCGCTCGCGCCGTCGACCTCACCAGTGGCGTCGTGTGGTCCGCCGCCTCGGCGGTGCCGTGGCTCGGTTCGCCGTTCGCGTCGACCCAGCAGATGACGGCGATCGTCCACGGGCTCACCGCCGACGTCCTGACGCCCGCCGTCGACGCCGGGACGGCGCTGTCGCCCGCGCGGATGCTCGGACAGGCGGGGGCCGTCGATCTGCAGGCGCTGCGCGACGCCGAACCCGCCCTCGCTACCGCCGCCGCGGCCGCCGCGGACCTCGACGCACGCGCGCAGGCCGTGCCCGAGCCCGCGTACCTCGGTGCGATCACCGACGCACGCACGCAGCTCGCCGAGCAGACCGCCGAACTCGACTCGTTGCTCACCGTGACGGCGACTGCGGCTCGCATCGCGCCGGGGCTGCTCGGTGCCGACGGGCCACGGACGTACTTCCTCGCGTTCCAGACCAACGCCGAGGCACGGGGCACCGGCGGACTCGTCGGCGGCTTCGGCATCGTCCGTGCCGACGGCGGCCGGATCACCGTCGACGATCTCGGTACGAACGTCGAGTTGCCCGCGTCCGATCCGCGGACCGGCCGGCCGCCCGAGGTCACCGAACCTGTGGATCTCGGCCCCGAGTTCGCGCAGCAGTGGGGCGGCACCGGCGCTGCCCAGGACTTCCGGAACTCGAATCTCAGTGCGCACTTCCCGTATGCCGCGCAGATCTGGCGGTCGATGTGGGCGCACGAGTCCGGTGACGTCGTGGACGGTGCGATCGCCACCGATCCCGTTGCGCTGTCGTACATTCTCGGCGCCACCGGGCCGGTGACGCTGCCGGACGGGCGCGTCGTCACGGGGGAGAACGTCGTGGAGCTCACGCAGTCGACGCTGTATCAGGAGTTCGCGGACGACAATACGGGCCGCAAGCGGTACCTGGAGACGATCGCCGCGACGGTCGTCGCGAGGATGTCGGGGGCGATGTCGTCGCCGGCCGCGCTGCTCGAAGCGCTGGGTCGCGCGGCGGGCGAGGGACGGCTGTCGGTGTGGAGCGCCGACCCGGACGCGCAGAGCGTGCTCGAGGAGACGCCCCTCGGTGGCGCGATCCCCACCGACGACGCGCCGTACGCCGCGGTCGTCGTCAACAATCACGCGGGCAACAAGCTCGACTACTACCTGCGGCGCGAGATCTCGTACACCGCGCAATCGTGCGACGGCCCGACGCGGGAGTCGAAGGTCACCGTCTCGCTGACGAACGACACTCCATTCACCGAACTCACCGGGTACGTCGCGGGGCAGGCGCAGAATCAGTTGGGTGCGGAGAAGTACACGAACGTCGCGTGGGTGTCGCTGGTGGCGACCAACGGCGCGACACTGACATCGGTCACGGTCGACGACACGCCTGCGTTCGCGTTCACCGGTGCCGAACGAGGACATCCCATGTACGACATCATCGTTCCGATTCCGCGGGGCGAGACCGTGACGTTGCAGTACACGCTCGACGAGCCGACCGCCGCGGGTGCTGCACGGGTTCCCGTGCAGCCGCTCGTCGACGATCCCGTCGTCACCGTCGACGTCCCGGTGTGTGGCTGATGCGGCGTCTGTCCACCGTCGCCGCGACGACGATCGGGTTCTGGGTGTTCATGGCTGTCGGGGTGGTGACGATCGTCGCCGGCACCGTCTATGCATCGGTGCGTCCCGCGCCGGACTCCGACTACGTCTCGACGTACGCGTCGCCTACCGCGGCCGCCGCGGCCCCGGTGCGTGCCGTCGTGCTCGGTGACGCCTACTCCGAGGGCGCGGGCGCCGAGTCGTCCACGCAGGGCTTCGCGATGCAGGTCGGCAGCAAATTCTGTTGGGACACGGTCGTGCTCGGGCAGAGCGGCACCGGATACACTGTCCCGGCCGTGGCATCCGAGGGGCGAGCATCGTTCCCCGATCGTGTGGCGGACGTCGTGGCCGCGAGCCCCGATGTCGTGGTGGTGCAGGGCAGCACGATCGACACCGGTGGCGTCGAGCAGACGGAGGCCGCGTCCGCGGTGTTCGGTGGTCTGCGGGCGGCGCTGCCGCAGGCGTCGATCGTCGCGATCGGGCCGGTCGCGGCACCCGGGGTGGGGCAATCCGATGTGCTCGCGTCGCGCGATGCCGTCGCCGAGGCCGCCCAGGCGCACGGTGTGGTGTTCCTCGACCCCGTCGAGAAGCAGTGGCTCGCGCAGCCGGAGCACTTCACGGACGGTGGCGTCGTCCCCAGCGCCGCAGGGCATACGGCGTTCGCAGAAGCGATCGCTGCAGAGCTGACAACGATGGGTGCCGTTCGCTCAGGTTGCTGAATCAGGTTGGATCAGGCCCGTTCCGGTTCCGGGGATCTCGCCTTCAGGTCGCGGGTGCGGACGGCGCACGGGAATTCGGGGTGGGTGCCGCGCACCTCGTTCGGGAAGTCGAACCCCGAACTCCCACGCTTCCACACCGATTCGGTGGCAGCAGGGATCCCCCGCAACCAAGTCCTCGCCAAGTACGCGAAGTCCGCAGCCTGCCCGTTGTCCGAACGAATGATGCGCAGATCGAACAGCGCCTTACCCACCGTCGTCTGGGTGACGGACTGTAGAACAACGCGATTGGCGAAGGACACGAGAAGATGCCCCGCAAAAGGCGTGACCAGCCCTACCGCGCCTCCCCCGAGCGGCACCGTGACGAACAGCAGTACCAGTACCGCTGCATGGAGCGACCAGTCGACAGCGAATGCGAGCATTCGCCGCAACGTCCGCGGCGACGGGTAGCGGGCATCCCCCCGAGCGCCATGCGGGATAGGCCGTGCATCGAGCTCGGCCTGGAGCCGCGCGTTTTCCGCCAGGATCTTGTCGACGTCGTACCTGACGTCGAAGAACCCCCGGTATCCCTTGTCGTCGGGATCCTGCTCCGTGATCATTAACTCCCCCAGAGTGTTCGGAACTCGCTTTAGATTCGGAGCGGGTCGACCCGGTCACGACGCCGAACCCACCGAACCGGCTCGTGCTTCAAGTCCCGGGTGCGGACGGCGCAAGGATACTTCGGGTTTTTGGAGCCGGTCTCGTCGCCGAGCTCCAAGTTGCTTCGACGGCTGAGGAAGAAGTCGAAAGCGTCGTACAGGCCTTTGAACCACATCCGAGCGAGCAGCCGGAACTGCGGTGGCCCACCGTCCTCGGGACGAATCATCCGGATGTCGGTGACGAACTTGCCGATGGTGGCTCCGCCCGACATCGCTTGCACCACCGTGCGGTCGAGGATCGACGCCGCGGTCCACACAACGAGTGCGACGACGAACGCCGTTCGTTCCGTCGCGACCGTGGAGACCGCAAAGCCCGCACCCAGCCCGATACCGAAATGGACGACGATGTCTATCACGAACGCGATGGATCGCCGGGCCGCACGTGGCGACGGATATCGCGTGTCGCCGTGCGCACCATGAGGAATGAGGCGAATCTCCGGCAGCGCGTAGGGATTCAAGCCAGGGACGAACGAGTCCCAGAGTTGGTTCATGTCGACACTACCTATCCGTCGAGACCGAGCGCGCGCGCCCGACTCTTGATGTCCCGCGTCCGCACAGCACACGGGAACCGGGGGTAGCGTCGCATGACTTCTCCGACTATCGGTTTCGGGCCAGAAAACGACGTGATCGCAGCGACCAATCCGATTCCCCACCACGTGGCAAGGAACTTGAAGTCGGGACGCCCGCCGTCATCCGGGCGGACCATCTCCAGATCGAACAACCTCTTGCCCAGGGTCGTTCGCCATATCGACTGAACAACGACCCGGTGCAGGAACGACACAGCGATCCACGCGAGCAGGGCGATGCCGAACAGAGTCTTCGTGGCCAAATGCGCAGGCAGCAACCCGATCAGGAGACCGAAGAAGACCCCGATGTGCAACAGCCAATCGACGAGAAAGGCCAACCGTCGTCGCATCGCGCGCGGCGACGGGTACCGGTCGTCACCGTACGAGCCGTGCGGCTGGGGCGTGGCTTCGTCCGGCGGCGCCCCTTCGTTGCGATGCACAGTCATCGGCTATTTCTCCGCTGCCTTCTTTACCATCTTCAAGGCATCGATACCACTGAC
>NZ_BCXD01000028.1 GCF_001894925.1 Rhodococcus rhodnii NBRC 100604
GCGGCACGCACGAACGCCCCGGCACCCGGCCCGAAGCCGGCGGCCCCGCGCCCCGGCCCCAAGCCGCCGCGCGTCGGCAACAACCCGTACTCGACGGCCGCTCCGGCGGAACGCCCCGCGCCCCGGCCCGGCCCCGCGCCGCGCCCTGGTGCGCCGCGTCCCGGTCAGGGCGGACCGCGTCCCGCACCCGGTCAGGGCGGTCCCCGTCCGGCTCCCGGCCAGGGCGGCCCCCGTCCCGCACCGGGCCAGGGCGGTCCCCGTCCGGCCCCCAGTCAGGGTGGCCCCCGGCCCAGCCCCAACTCGATGCCCCCGCGTCCGAGCCCGGGTGCGATGCCGCAGCGTGCGGCACGTCCCGCGCCCGGTGGTCGTCCCGGTCGCCCCGGCGGCGGCCCCGGTGGACGTCCCGGTGGCGGCGGTGGCGGTGGCTACCGCGGCGGCGGTGGCGGCGCTCCCGGTGCACCCGCGGGCGGTGGCTTCCGCGGTCGTCCCGGTGGCGGCGGCGGTCGTCCCGGTCAGCGCGGTGGCGCGGCAGGCGCGTTCGGTCGTCCCGGCGGAGCACCGCGTCGCGGTCGCAAGTCGAAGCGGCAGAAGCGTCAGGAATACGATTCGATGCAGGCGCCCGCCGTCGGCGGCGTTCGGCTGCCGCGCGGCAACGGCGAGACCATCCGGCTCGCTCGCGGCGCATCGCTCTCCGACTTCGCCGAGAAGATCGACGCGAACCCCGCCGCACTCGTGCAGGCGCTGTTCAACCTCGGCGAGATGGTGACGGCGACGCAGTCGGTCAACGACGAGACGCTCGAGCTACTCGGCGGCGAGATGAACTACGTCGTCCAGGTCGTCAGCCCGGAGGACGAGGATCGCGAGCTGCTCGAGAGCTTCGACCTCACCTACGGCGAGGACGAGGGCGACGACGAGGACCTCGCGGCACGTCCGCCGGTGGTCACCGTCATGGGCCACGTCGACCACGGCAAGACGCGACTGCTCGACACCATCCGTAAGGAGAACGTCCGCGAGGGCGAGGCCGGCGGCATCACGCAGCACATCGGTGCGTACCAGGTGCCGACCGATCTCAACGGCGAAGAGCGGCTCATCACGTTCATCGACACCCCGGGTCACGAGGCGTTCACCGCCATGCGTGCCCGTGGTGCGAAGTCGACCGACATCGCGATCCTCGTGGTCGCGGCGGACGACGGCGTGATGCCGCAGACGGTCGAGGCGATCAACCACGCCCAGGCCGCCGACGTCCCGATCGTGGTCGCGGTCAACAAGATCGACAAGGAAGGCGCGGCACCGGACAAGATCCGTGGCCAGCTGACCGAGTACGGTCTCGTGCCCGAGGAGTACGGCGGCGACACGATGTTCGTCGACATCTCCGCGAAGCAGGGGCTCAACATCGAGCAGCTGCTCGAAGCGGTGCTGCTGACGGCGGACGCGTCGCTCGACCTGCGTGCCAACCCCGACATGGACGCCCAGGGCGTCGCGATCGAGGCGCACCTCGACCGCGGCCGCGGCCCGGTGGCGACCGTGCTCATCCAGCGCGGCACGCTCCGCGTCGGCGACTCGATCGTCGCGGGCGACGCCTACGGCCGTGTCCGTCGCATGATCGACGAGTACGGCGAGGACGTCTCCGAGGCGCTGCCGTCGCGGCCCGTCCAGGTCGTCGGCTTCACGTCGGTGCCGGGTGCAGGCGACAACCTCCTCGTCGTGGACGAGGACCGCATCGCCCGCCAGATCGCCGACCGCCGCAACGCGCGCAAGCGGAACGCACTGGCGGCGAAGAGCCGCAAGCGGATCAGCCTCGAGGATCTGGATTCGGCGCTCAAGGAGCACAGCCAGCTCAACCTCATCCTCAAGGGCGATAACTCGGGCACCGTCGAGGCGCTCGAAGAGGCGCTCCTCGGGATCGAGATCGACGACGAGGTGCAGCTGCGGGTCATCGACCGCGGTGTCGGTGGTGTCACCGAGACCAACGTCAACCTCGCCGCCGCGTCGAACGCCGTCATCATCGGCTTCAACGTCCGCTCGGAGGGCAAGGCGACGGAGCTGGCGAACCGCGAGGGCGTCGACATCCGGTACTACTCGGTCATCTACCAGGCGATCGACGAGGTCGAGAAGGCCCTCAAGGGCATGCTCAAGCCGGTCTACGAAGAGGTCGAGCTCGGCCGCGCCGAGATTCGGGCGATCTTCAAGTCGTCCAAGGTCGGCAACATCGCGGGCTGCCTCGTCACGTCCGGTTCGATCCGCCGCAACGCCAAGGCACGGTTGCTGCGCGACAACGCCGTCGTGGCCGAGACGACCACGATCCAGTCGCTGCGTCGCGAGAAGGACGACGTCACCGAGGTGCGCGACGGGTACGAGTGCGGTCTGACCATCTCGTACTCCGACATCAAGGTCGGCGACGTCATCGAGGCGTACGAACTGCGCGAGAAGCCGCGCGACTGATCGCGTAAGGTGCTCGCCTGCCCCGGAATGAATACCACCGGGGCAGGCGAGAAACGCGTGAAGGAGGACGGTCTGGTGTACGTCGGGGCACTCGAGCTCGACATTCTGCTCGGTGACGTCCGCTCGCTCAAGGAGAAGCGCGCGCTCGTCAAACCCGTGCTCGCCGAGTTGCGACGCTTCGGCGTCTCGGCGGCCGAGACGGGCGAACAGGAGCGTTATCGGCGGTCGATGCTCGGTGTCGTGCTCGCGAGTTCCGGGGTCGATCACCTCCACGAGGTGCTCGACACGTGCGAGCGGCACGTGGCGGAACGGCCGGAGTTGCAGTTGCTCGCCGTCCGGCGGCGGGTCTTCGGGCCCGAGGACTGAACGGTCCACACACAAGCAGGGATGGTGGCCGGGCAGCGCCCGGCCGGTGAGGGAGAGGACTTCCGGTCATGGCTGATCCGGCCCGCGCGCGCAGGCTCGCGAAGCGCATCGGAACGATCGTCGCGAGTGCCATCGATCACGAGATCAAGGACCCGCGGCTCGCATACGTGACGGTGACCGACACCCGCGTCACCAACGATCTGCACGACGCGACGGTGTACTACACCGTGCGCGGCGTCGATCTCGACAGCCCGCCCGACCGCGAGGCGGCCGCTGCGGGACTCGAGAAGGCGAAGGGCGTGCTCCGCTCGAAAGTCGGTGCGGGAACCGGGGTTCGGTTCACCCCGACGCTGACGTTCGTCGAGGACACCGTCCCGGACGCTGCACGGCACATGGAGGAGCTGCTCGCGAAGGCTCGTGCCGCGGACGACGAGGTCGCCCGTGCGGCAGCGGCGGCGCAGCCCGCAGGCGACGCCGATCCGTACCGCGAACCGCGTGACGGCGACGACGCGGACGTCGACGACGCGAGCGACGAGACGGCTGCCGGCGGCGCCGACGAGGACGCGCACGCGCGCCGCCCCCGGTGACCGACCGGACGTCGTCCATGACCGGCACGGCACGCGACGTCGACGTGGCCGGCGCGGTCGCGTCGCTCGACGCCGCGACGTCGGTGACGGTGCTGTGCCACGTCAACCCCGATGCCGACACGATCGGAAGCGGCCTCGCCCTCGGACTCGCGTTCGAGCGGCGAGGCGTTCCCGTGCGGGTGGCGTTCGCGGCGCCCGACGCGCTACCCGAGTCGATGTCGTCGCTTCCGGGACGGCACCTGCTCGTCCCGCCGTCGGACGTCCCGAGCAGTGACGATCTCGTCGTCGCGGTCGATGCGGGGAGCGCGGCACGGCTCGGCCGTCTCGCGGATCGCCTCGACGGCGCCCGCACGTCGCTCGTCGTCGATCACCATCTGTCCAACACGCGCTTCGCGGACGCGAATCTCGTCGTCCCGAGAGCCGAATCGACGACGGCCGTCCTGGTCGAGGTGTTCGACGCGTGGGGTGTCGACATCGACGCCGAGATCGCGACGTGCCTCTATGCGGGGCTCGTCACCGACACCGGGTCGTTCCGGTGGGTCGCGCCGGGGAGTCACGCGCTCGCGGAGCGGCTCATCGCGACGGGGGTCGATGCCGCGGCGATGGCGCGCACCCTGCTCGACACGCACCCGTTCGGCTGGCTCCCGATGCTCTCGGCCGTTCTCGCGACGGCGACCCTCCATCCGGCTGCCGCGGGCGGCCGAGGCGTGGTGACGGCGCTCGTCCGTGCGGCGGACTCGGCGGGGCTGCGCCCCGAGGAGATCGAGTCGGTCGTCGACATCGTCCGCACGACGCAGGAGGCCGAGGTCGCGGCGGTGTTCAAGGAGGCGGCCGACGGCACGTGGGCGGTGTCGTTGCGCTCGAAGTCCTCGGTCGACGTGTCCGCCGTCGCGTCGCGGCTCGGCGGCGGCGGTCACAAGCGCGCCGCCGGCTACACCAGCACGGCAGCGGCGGACGATCTCGTCGACGAGCTGGTGGCCGCGCTTGACTGAGCCGGTGCGTCCGGTGTCCGGTGACGTGTCGGCCCGGACGATCTTCGCGCTCGCGTTCCCGGCGCTCGGCGTCCTGGCCGCCGAGCCGCTCTATCTGCTGTTCGACACGGCCGTCGTCGGCCGCCTCGGCGCGCTCGATCTCGCCGGGCTCGCCGTCGGCGGGCTGGTACTCGCCCAGGTGACGACGCAGCTGACGTTCCTGTCCTACGGCACGACCGCCCGGGCGTCGCGGCGCCACGGCTCCGGGGACCGCGCCGGTGCCGTGGGCGAGGGCGTCCAGGCGACGTGGCTCGCCGTGGCCGTCGGGCTCGTCATCGTCGTGCTCGCCCAGTTCGTGGCCGGTCCGGTCGTCGGGGTGCTCGCGGGCGATTCGGGTATCGCGGCGTCGGCGGAGTCGTGGCTGCGGATCGCGATCGTCGGTGCACCGCTCGTGCTCGTCTCGATGGCGGGAAACGGGTGGATGCGCGGGGTGCAGAACACCGTGCGCCCACTGCGCTTCGTGATCGCGGGGCTCGGGCTGTCGGCGCTGCTGTGCCCCGTGCTCGTCCACGGCATGTGGGGCACACCCGAACTCGGGCTCGAGGGCTCCGCCATTGCGAACGTGATCGGCCAGTCCCTCACCGCTGTGCTCTTCGTCGTGGCTCTCGCGCGCGAACGTGTCCCGCTGCGACCGGATCTCGCGGTCATGAAGGCGCAGGCGGTGATGGGCCGCGATCTCGTCGCCCGCAGCCTCGCGTTCCAGGCGTGCTTCCTGTCGGCCGCCGCCGTCGCCTCGCGGTTCGGTGCGGCGTCGGTCGCGGCGCACCAGGTGGTCCTGCAGCTGTGGAACCTCGTGACGCTCATGCTGGACTCGCTCGCGATCGCGGCGCAGACCCTCGTCGGTGCCGCACTCGGCAGCCGGCACGCGGGCTCGGCGCGCCGGATCGCACGCCGCGTCACGGTGTGGTCGGCGATCTTCGGTGCCGGCCTCGCCGCGCTGTTCGCGGCCGGATACACGGTGATACCGCGGTTGTTCACGAGCGACGACGGCGTGCTGGACCAGATGGACAGCGCATGGTGGTTCTTCGTCGCGATCATGCCGATCGCGGGCATCGTGTTCGCGCTCGACGGCGTGCTGCTCGGCGCGGGCGACGTGAAGTTCCTGCGCAACGCGACGCTGCTGTGCGCGATCACGGGTTTCCTCCCGCTGATCTGGCTGTCGCTGGCCTTCGGGTGGGGGCTCGTCGGAATCTGGAGCGGCCTCACGCTGTTCGTCGTGCTACGGATGGTGGCGGTCGTGTGGCGGTTCCGTTCGAATCGCTGGTCGATCGAGGGCGCCGAGATCGGCGGGCGCACGAATGGAAGGATGGCGACGTGACGGCGAGACTGCTGGCGATCAGCGACACCCACGTCGGTCATCGCGGCAACCGCGAGATGACCGAGCGGCTGCATCCGCACTCACCCGACGACTGGCTGATCCTGGCGGGAGACGTCGCCGAACGGTCCGACGACATCCGCTGGTCGCTCGAGGTGCTGACGCAGCGCTTCGCGAAGGTGCTGTGGGTGCCCGGGAACCACGAGTTGTGGACGACGGCGAAGGACCCCGTGCAGATGCACGGCCTCGCGCGATACGACCACCTCGTCGCGATGTGCCGGGAGCTCGGCGTCGTGACCCCGGAGGATCCGTATCCGGTGTGGAACGACCCCACACTGGGGCCGGTCACCGTCGTCCCGATGTTCCTGCTCTACGACTACTCGTTCCTGCCGGACGGCGCGACGGACAAGGCGAGCGGGCTCGAGATCGCGCGGGAGCGCGGCGTCGTCGCGACCGACGAGTTCCTGCTCGCCAGCGAACCGTACGCGACGCGTGACGCCTGGTGCCGCGCCCGGATCGAGTACACGGCCGCGCGGCTCGACGCACTCGCGCCCGGCACGAGAACCGTTCTCGTCAATCACTTTCCGCTCGTCCGTGAGCCCACGCACGTGCTGTGGTACCCGGAGTTCGCGCTGTGGTGCGGCACCGAGGCGACCGCCGACTGGCACGTCCGCTACAACGCGGTGTGCTCGGTCTACGGGCACCTGCACATCCCGCGCACGACCTGGTACGACGGCGTGCGGTTCGAGGAGGTCTCGCTCGGCTACCCGCGCGAATGGCAGCGGCGCGGGCTGCCGGACGAGCTGCTCCGGACGATCCTGCCGGTGCCCGAGTATCCGCCGGGCGCTCTGAACAAGTGGGGCGGGCACTTCGCGGTCACGGCCGAGCAGGAGGCCGAGGCCGAGGAGATGCGTGCCAAGGTTCGGGAACGGAGATCGCGGTCGTGATCGAGCGGATTCTTCCCGGTGGTGTCGCCGCGGCCGAGCTGTTCGAGGACCCGCCGGGTCTCGCACCGCACCCGCAGGAGGCGCCGCTCGTCGCGCGCGCCGTCGACAAGCGCAAGCGCGAGTTCGTCGGTGCCCGGCACTGCGCCCGGACCGCGATGCGCACACTCGGGGTCGAGGAGGGCCCGATCCTCAAGGGCGACAAGGGCGCACCGGTGTGGCCGCGCGGCCTGGTCGGGTCGCTCACGCACTGCGACGGCTACCGCGGCGCCGTGCTCGCGTACGCGATGGCGATGCGATCCCTCGGTATCGACGCGGAGCCGGGGGCCCCGCTGCCCGAGGGCGTTCTCGGGCACGTGAGCCTGCCGGAGGAGCGCGAGCGTCTCGCGGCCGCGGACGACACCGTGCACTGGGATCGGTTGCTGTTCTGCGCGAAGGAGGCGACGTACAAGGCGTGGTTCCCGCTCACGAACAGGTGGCTCGGTTTCGAGGACGCCGACATCACCTTCGAGCGGGACGCGGACAGCGCCGACGGCGCCGTGACCGGACGCTTCCGCTCACGGCTGCTCGTGAGTGGTGAGACCGTCGACGGCGGCGCGCCGCTCACGGAGTTCACCGGGCGCTGGCTCGCGGCGGACGGCCTGATCCTCACCGCCATCGCGGTCTCGTGAGGACGGGCCCCGGCGGGCTGGCACAATCGAATCACGTGAGCGCGAATCACGTGAGCGACGAGCATGACGGACCCCCCGCGTCCGGCCGAACCCCACGGTCCGGTCTGGACGGAGCGGGCCTGCTCGTCGTCGACAAGCCGCCGGCCATGACGAGCCACGACGTCGTCGCCCGCGTCCGCAAGCTGCTGAACACCCGCAAGGTGGGTCATGCCGGGACGCTCGATCCGATGGCGACCGGTGTGCTCGTGCTCGGCGTCGAACGGGCCACCAAGATGCTGGGTCTGCTCTCGCTCACCACGAAGGCGTACTCCGCGACGATCCGGCTCGGTGCGGCGACGACGACGGACGACGCGGAGGGCGAGACCGTCTCGGCTGCGGACGCCTCGCACGTCACCGACGCCGAGATCGCCGACCGCATCGCGGCGTCGACCGGCGAGATCGACCAGATCCCGTCGTCGGTCAGCGCGATCAAGGTCGACGGCCGTCGGGCGCACGCCCTGGTCCGTGAGGGACACGACGTCGCACTCGAACCGCGCCGCGTGCGGATCGACCGTTTCGAGGTGACCGCGCGGCGCGACGAGGGCCAGTTCGTGGATCTGGACGTCGAGGTCGAATGCTCGTCGGGGACGTACGTGCGCGCGCTCGCCCGTGATCTGGGCGCCGACCTCGGCGTCGGCGGTCACCTGACCGCGCTGCGCCGCACCCGGGTCGGGCCGTTCTCGCTCGATCACGCCCTGACGCTGGGCGGCCTCGCCGACGATCCGCGGGTGAGCCTCGACATCGACGAAGCCGCGCGGGTCGCGTTCCCGCACCGCGAGATCTCGGCGGACGAGGCGGAGTCGATCAGTCAGGGGCGCTGGCTCGAGCCGATCGGGCGCAAGGGCGTCCACGCGGCGATCGCACCGGACGGCACGACGATCGCGCTGATCGAGGAACGCGGCAAGCGTGCGAGTTCGGTGATGGTGGTGCGCCCCGCGACGCTGCGCTGAGTCGAGCGCTCAGACGAGCCAGATCGCTTCTGCCGCAGGGGTTCCCAGATCGACGGCGTCGGCGGACGAGCCGAGCCGGATCGAGATGGTGCCCGCGAAATCGCGTCGTTCGAGCACCTCGACGGTGACGTCGAGGCTCACGCCCACCGAATCGAAGTACCGGAGCATCGCCGGGTCCGCGTCGGAGATCCGCGCGATTCGGCCGCGTTCGCCGTTGCCGAAATCGCTGAGCTGACGCGCCGGGGGAGTGGGAATCGTGCCGTCGCTCCGGGGAATCGGATCGCCGTGCGGATCACGCGCCGGATGACCGAGCTTCGCGTCGATCCGCGACACGAGCAGATCCGAGACCGCGTGCTCGAGCACCTCGGCCTCGTCGTGGACCTCGTCCCACCCGTAGCCGAGTTCCTCCACGAGGAAGGTCTCGAGCAGCCGGTGCCGGCGGACCATGCCGATCGCGGCGAGGACGCCCGCGTCGGTGAGCGCGATCGAGCCGTACCGGGCGTGGTCGACGAGCCCCTGATCGGCGAGCTTGCGGATCGCCTCGGAGACGGTGGAGGCGGACACCCCCATCTTCTCGGAGAGCAGTTTGGTGGAGACGCGTTCGTGACTCCACTCCTGCACCGTCCAGATGACCTTGAGGTAGTCCTGCGCGACGGACGAGAGCGAATCGGCCGACGCCGCGGTCGCGGGAGCGGACTCGCCCACGCTCCGCCCGGTCTCGCCGTCCTTGTACGCAGTCACGTCCACGAGCCTATGTCAGCGCGTCGCGGCGGGTGCATGTGACCGCACGGGTCGTGCGACGTAGGCTTCCCCCGTGCTGAGGTGGCGTGGTCTCGACGAGGTTCCAGCCGATTGGGGTCGGTGCGTACTGACCATCGGCGTGTTCGACGGCGTCCACCGCGGTCACGAGCAGCTCGTGCGCCGCGCGGTCGAGGCAGGACGCAGACGCGGCCTTCCCACCGTCCTCATGACCTTCGACCCGCATCCGATGGAGGTCGTGCGGCCCGGCACCCACCCGCCGCAGCTGACGACGCTCGCGCGGCGCGCGGAACTCGTCGAGGAACTGGGCGTCGACGTCTTCTGCGTCATGCCGTTCACCCCGGATTTCATGAAGCTCACCCCCGAGGCCTACGCCCACCAGATCCTCGTCGAGCGCCTGCACGTGACCGAGGTCGTCGTGGGGGAGAACTTCACGTTCGGCAAGAAGGCCCTCGGCACCGTCCCGATGCTCCGCGAGTTCGGAGCGCGCTTCGGCTTCACCGTCGACGGCGTCAACCTCGTGTCCGAGCACAGCGCGCTCTCGGCGCAGGACGTCACGTTCTCGTCGACCTACATCCGCGCCTGCGTCGACGCCGGCGACGTGCGCGCGGCGGCCGAGGCGCTGGGCCGGCCGCACCGCGTCGAGGGCGTCGTGGTGCACGGTGACGGCCGCGGGCGCGATCTCGGCTACCCGACCGCGAACGTCGCGCCGCCCATGCACGCGGCGATTCCGGCGGACGGCGTGTATGCGACGTGGTTCACGGTGCTCGGGCCCGGCGCCGAGATCGGCACCGTCGTGCCGGGGCGCCGGTACGCCGCCGCCGTATCGGTCGGGACCAACCCCACCTTCTCCGGGCGGGCCCGCACGGTCGAGGCGTACGTCCTCGACCACGAGGCCGACCTCTACGGCCAGCACGTCGCCGTCGATTTCGTCGAGCGGCTGCGTGGGATGGAGAAGTTCGACAGCGTGGACGCCCTCGTCGAGGAGATGGGACGCGACGCGACGCGCACGCGCGAGTTGCTCGCGGGCGGCTGACGGTACGCGCGGGCGGGTCGTCCTCGCCGCGCTGCTAGACTGGTCCGTCGGTGTGTGCTGCGGTTCGCGGTGGCCACACCGGGGCACGCTCTCCCGGTCGGCCCGGGGCGGGCCCGTTCCTCGCACGCGGACGTAACCATCAGGAGTGATGACGTGGCACTGACCACCGATCAGAAGAAGCAGATCCTCACGGAGTACGGGCTCCACGAGACCGACACGGGTTCGCCCGAGGCTCAGGTCGCCCTGCTCACCAAGCGGATCACCGATCTGACCGAGCACCTCAAGATCCACAAGCACGACCACCACTCGCGTCGTGGCCTGCTGCTGCTCGTCGGTCGCCGTCGCCGTCTGCTCAAGTACGTGCAGAAGGTCGACATCAACCGGTACCGCTCGCTCATCGAGCGCCTGGGTCTGCGTCGCTGACCTCACGCGATCGTCTCCGGACGAGCGCGACCCGATGCCCGTCCGCCGTTCGGCGGGCGGGCATCGTCGTCTGCGGTGGGCACGGCCGTGCAGCCACACGCGCGGCGCCGAGGTGTGCCGCCGTTCGCATACCAACTGGTAGTGTTCGGCACCGGGGACGTGCTCTAGCACGTTCCGCGCGAGGTCCGCTTCTGCGATCGGTCGGTCCTCGGTAGTGGCTGCCGCGACGCGACACGCATCCGGCAGCTTCGATCGATGACCGCCGGGCAGGAGTACCGCCCCTTCGGCGGACCCCCCGGGATCTCACGGCACGCGGCTCCGCGTGCCCGCGCCGCCCGAGTGGCGAGCACACGCGGCACGAGCACGTGCCACCGACAAGACGATGCAACGAGAAGACGAAGAGAAAAGACGAAGCATGACACAAACCCCCGCAGTCGCCGAGATCGACGAGGGCGTGTTCGAGTCCACCGCCGTGATCGACAACGGTTCGTACGGCACCCGCACCATCCGATTCGAGGCCGGTCGCCTCGCACAGCAGGCCGCAGGCTCGGTCGTCGCCTACCTCGACGACGAGACGATGCTGCTCTCCGCGACGAGCGCGAGCAAGGCACCCAAGGAGCACTTCGACTTCTTCCCCCTCACGGTGGACGTCGAGGAGCGGATGTACGCCGCGGGCCGCATCCCCGGCTCGTTCTTCCGTCGCGAAGGCCGCCCGTCGACCGACGCGATCCTCACCTGCCGCCTCATCGACCGGCCGCTGCGCCCGTCGTTCGTCGACGGCCTCCGCAACGAGATCCAGGTCGTCGTCACCGTGATGAGCCTCGATCCCAAGGACCTCTACGACGTCGTCGCGATCAACGCGGCGTCCGCGTCGACGCAGATCGCGGGCCTTCCCTTCTCCGGCCCCGTGGGCGGTGTGCGCGTCGCGCTCATCACCTCCGAGGAGAACAAGGCCGGCCAGTGGGTCGCGTTCCCGACGGTCGAGCAGCTCGAGAACGCCGTCTTCGACATGGTCGTCGCCGGCCGCATCGTCTCCGGTTCGGGTGACGACGCCGACGTCGCGATCATGATGGTCGAGGCCGAGGCAACCGAGAAGGTCATCGAGCTCGTCGAGGGTGGCGCGCAGGCGCCGACCGAGACGATCGTCGCCGAAGGCCTCGAGGCCGCCAAGCCGTTCATCGCACGGCTCTGCACCGCGCAGGCAGCGCTCGCGTCGAAGGCCGCGAAGCCGACCGGCGAGTTCCCGCTGTTCCCCGCGTACGGACCCGATGCGTACGAGGCCGTCGAGAAGGTCGCTGCCGACAAGCTGTCGGAGGCGCTCACGATCGCCGGCAAGCAGGAGCGCGACGACCGTACCGACGAGATCAAGGGCGAGGTCCTTCTCGCGCTCGAGGAGTCGTTCGCGGGCCGCGAGAAGGAGATCGGCGCGGCGTTCCGCTCGCTGACCAAGAAGCTCGTCCGCCAGCGCATCCTGCGCGACCAGTTCCGTATCGACGGACGCGGCATCACCGACATCCGGTCGCTCTCCGCCGAGGTCGCGATCGTCCCGCGTGCGCACGGCAGCGCGCTGTTCGAGCGTGGCGAGACGCAGATCCTCGGCGTCACGACGCTCGACATGACGAAGATGGCGCAGCAGATCGACTCGCTCGGCCCCGAGACGAGCAAGCGCTACATGCACCACTACAACTTCCCGCCGTACTCGACCGGTGAGACGGGCCGTGTCGGCTCGCCGAAGCGTCGCGAGATCGGCCACGGCGCGCTCGCCGAGCGTGCGCTCGTGCCGGTGCTGCCGAGCGTCGAGGAGTTCCCGTACGCGATCCGCCAGGTCTCCGAGGCGCTGTCGTCCAACGGCTCGACCTCGATGGGCTCGGTCTGTGCGTCGACGCTGTCGCTGTACAACGCCGGTGTGCCGCTCAAGGCCCCCGTCGCGGGTATCGCGATGGGCCTCATCTCCGATCAGGTCGAGGGCGAGACGCGCTACGTCGCGCTCACCGACATCCTCGGTGCCGAGGACGCCTTCGGCGACATGGACTTCAAGGTCGCGGGCACGAAGGACTTCGTGACGGCGCTCCAGCTCGACACCAAGCTCGACGGCATCCCGTCGTCGGTGCTCGCCGGCGCGCTGACGCAGGCGAAGGACGCGCGGCTCACGATCCTCGAGGTCATGGCCGAGGCCATCGACGGACCCGACGAGATGAGCCCGTACGCACCGCGGATCACCGCGATCAAGGTGCCCGTCGACAAGATCGGCGAGGTCATCGGCCCCAAGGGCAAGATGATCAACTCGATCACCGAGGAGACCGGCGCGAACATCTCGATCGAGGACGACGGCACGGTCTACGTCGGTGCGTCCGACGGCCCTTCGGCGCAGGCCGCGATCGACAAGATCAACGCGATCGCGAACCCGCAGCTGCCCAAGGTCGGCGAGCGGTTCCTCGGCACCGTCGTCAAGACGACCGCCTTCGGTGCGTTCGTGTCGCTGCTGCCGGGCCGCGACGGCCTCGTGCACATCAGCAAGCTCGGTGGCGGCAAGCGCATCGCGAAGGTCGAGGACGTCGTGAGCGTCGGATCGAAGATCCGCGTCGAGATCGCCGACATCGACAACCGCGGCAAGATCTCCCTGGTCCCGGTGGAGGAGGATTCCGCCGCCGGTGCCGCGGACGAGGCGCCCGCCGCCGACGCGGAGTGACCTCGGTCTTCCGAGTTCGGACCTGAGCGAGGCCCCCGCACCGTTCCCGGTGCGGGGGCCTCGCCGTATCCCGTCCCCCTCCGTGTGATATGCGCTACACCGCAGGGGAACATGTCGTGAACACTGGCGCGGCATGTTGCCGTGAGCGGGGTGGCCGCGTCACTCTGGTGCCCAGGCGAGGGTGACGCGTCGCGCTCGCCGCAACAGGAGATCGCCGCAACAGGAGATCGCCGCAACAGGAGATAGACGGGGTCCTGGCTCGTGTCGGGGAAGTCACGACCGCGAAGAAGATCCCGGTGGGAAGGTTTCACCGGGCATGCAGCGCCGAGGCGGACGCGCGCCGAGGCGGACACGGTTGGCGGCAGTGCACGAGAGGAGGCCCAGCAGTGTTCCGGATACCCATGGTGAGAATGCCGGGCGTCTCACGCCCCGAGCACGCGACGTGGCTGCTCACGGAAGTACTCGAAGCACACGAACTCGGGCCGGGCACACGGGTGCTCGACCTGTGCAGCGGTGCGGGAGCGGTGACCCTGCGGGCGAGCTCCGCGGGAGCCGGCTGGGTGACGGCGATCGACGCATCGCCCCTCGCGGCCGCGACGACCTGGATCAACGCGAAACTCGGCGGCCAGTCCGTCCGGGTGGTGCGCGGTGATCTGACCGAACCCGTCAAGGCGCAGCGATTCGATCTCGTCGTCGCGGATCCCCCGAGGACCGCGCGGTACGCGGCCACGCCCGAAGCGCACCGCGTGTGCGCGGCGGCCGACCGCGATCTGGTCGAACGCATCTGCCGTCAGGCGCCGGAACTGCTCGAACCCCACGGTGTCCTGCTGCTCGCGCGCGTCGGCAGGGCCGAGATCGAGCACGCGACCGGGCTCCTGGAGCGGGAAGGGCTGCGCGTCGAGATCGCGGCGGAACGCGTTCACGCCTCGCCGCGGGCCGTCCGGACGCGCGGTGGTGCCCGCGGCGGGCGGTCACGTGGCGCGGCCACCGTCACCCGCCGTCGTCGCGACGACCTCGTCGCGGTCCTGCGGGCGACGGTCGGCTGACGCTCTCGCCCGGCAGGGACTCGCCCGGCAGGGAGAGGGGCTGCCGCGCCCACGGCAGCGGGCCGAGGACCTCGCACCACCACGCCTCGTCGAGTCCGTCCCGAGGATCGGTGACGCCGGTGTCGAACGGTGCCGCCTCCGGCCACGGCGCGCGCGTCCGTAGTTGCTCGTCGAGGACGGCGCCCGTCGCGTCGGACGGATCGTCGCCCGCCGCGCTGCGCCGTGCGATGCGTTCGTGGAGGACGGCGGGCTCGGCGACGCACTCGACCTGCACGATCTCGGCCTGCGTGCGGTGCGCCGCGGCGACCGCCGCGTGCCGTTCGGCCGGATCGAGCCACGTCGCGTCGAGGACCACCGAGCGGCCCGACGCGAGCTCCTCGGCGCCGCGGCGCACCAGTTCCCGATACGTCGCCGCGAGCCGGTCGGGCGTGTACGGGTCGGCACCGGGAGCGAGGATCTCCTTGCGCACGACGTCGGACCGCAGCACGGGGGCGTCGAGCAGTGCACCCACAGCGCGTGCCGTCGTCGACTTGCCCGAGCCCGACGCCCCGCCGACGAGGACGAGCCGGGGCCGGGCGCGCGCGAGATGATCGAGAGCGAGATCGAGCCGGTCGATCGCGGCCGCCCGCGCCGGCTCGTCACCCTGCAGGTGCCGCAGCGCCCACACCTTCGCGCGCACGACCGCCCGGTACGCGACGAAGTGGTGGACGAGCGCGGTGGGACACGGATCGCCCGTCTCGGCGCAGTACGTGTCGACGAGGACCCGTGCCGCACGCCGATCGCCGAGCCGATCGAGATCCATCACGAGGAAAGCGACGTCCATCATCGCGTCGCCGCAGCGCAGCGCGTCGTCGAACTCGAGGCAGTCGATGATCCTCGCGCCGTCGGGCAGGGCGAAGATGTCGTCGGCCATGAGGTCGCCGTGCCCGTCGACCGCGCGCCCGTCGGCGACACGCCACTCGAACAGCGGCCCGCGGCCCGCGAGGAACTGCGCTGCGAGCGAGCGGATCTCGTGCGATCGCCGCGCGACGTCGTCGCCCAGCGCGAGCGAGTCGAGGTGATCGAGATTGTCGCGCCACAGCGCGTCGAGGGCGTCGGCGCTCCCACGCTCGTCGACGGCGTCCGAGCGCGGCGAGCGGGCGTGCAGGCCCGCGATCCGCCGTGCGATGTCGGTGACGATCCCGGTGACGTCCGTACCGGCGCGCACGAGCGTCGAGAGCCGCCGGGACGCCGGCAGCAGCCGCATCGCGACGAGATGGTCGGTGGGTGCGCCGTCCGGGCCGAGAAGATCCTCGACACCGAGATACACGTCGGGCGCGAGCCGCCGATTCAGCTCGACCTCGCGGTGGCACGCGCGCTCCCGGGCGCTGCGCTCGCGGTGATCGAGGAACCCCAGGTCGAGCGGCTTCTTGAGTTTGTGTACGCGATCGGCGACGAAGAACAGCACCGACGTGTGGGTCTCGCTCACCGTCGCGTACGGCCCCGTCGTCTCGTCCGGCCGCGCAGTCTCGCCCGGCGTGTTCATTCGCGGCTCCTCGGTGGGTCGGTGCTCGCCCGGCGACGGCGCCGTGTCCGTAGCGCCGCCGGTGGTGCCGGCGCGCGCGTGTAGAGTGGGCCGTTGCCATGACCAGGACGTCTTCTTCAGTTTCGTCGCCGGCCACCGGCGTTCACCGCACATTGCTCGCGAACGGTGTGCGTGTCGTCACCGAGTTCGTGCCCGGCGTCCGCTCGGCGTCGGTCGGAGTGTGGGTCGGCGTCGGGTCGCGCGACGAGCACCCCACCGTCGCGGGTGCTGCCCACTTCCTCGAACATCTGCTGTTCAAGGCCACTCCCGAACGCACCGCGCTCGACATCGCCCAGCTCGTCGACGGTGTCGGAGGCGAGCTCAACGCGTTCACCTCCAAGGAGTACACGTGCTTCTACGCGCACGTGCTCGACTCCGATCTCGCGCTCGGGCTCGACGTCGTGTCCGACGTCGTGCTCAACGGGTCGTGCCGCACGAGCGACGTCGACCTCGAACGACAGGTCGTGCTCGAGGAGATCGCGATGCGCGACGACGATCCCGAGGACCTCGCGGGAGACGTCTTCTCCACCGCGCTGTTCGGTGATCACCCGGTCGGCCGGCCCGTCATCGGGACGATCGATTCCGTGAGCGACATGACGCGCAACCAGCTCCACTCGTTCCATCGCCGCCGCTACACGCCCGAACGCACCGTCGTGGCCGTCGCGGGGAACGTCGACCACGCGGACGTCGTCGAGTTGGCGTCGCGGCGCTTCGCCGGTCGCGACGGTGCGGGGTCCCCGGCGTCCCGGCGTTCCGGGCGTGCCCGCTTCCGCGAGAGCCCGGCGGTCGACGTCGTCGAACGCGACAGCGAACAGGCGCACCTCACGCTCGGTGTCCGTGCGTTCGGGCGCCACGATCCGCGCCGATGGCCGCTCGACGTCCTCAGCACCGCGGTCGGCGGCGGCCTCAGTTCGCGGCTGTTCCAGGAGGTCCGGGAGCGGCGGGGGCTCGCGTACTCGGTCTACTCGGGCGTCGACACGTACGCCGACACCGGATCGTTCTCGGTGTACGCGGGCTGCCAGCCCGAGAACCTGCCCGACGTCGCCGCCGTCGTCCGCGAGGTGCTCGCGAGCGTCGCCTCGGGCGGCGTCACCGACGCCGAGTGCGCGCGGGCGAAGGGCTCGCTCCGCGGCAATCTCGTCCTCGGCCTCGAGGACTCGGCGTCGAGGATGAACCGCATCGGGCGGCACGAACTCGTCTACGGCACGCACACCACCGTCGACGACACCCTCGCCGCGATCGACCGCGTCACGCCCGAGGACGTCCGCGACGTCGCCCGAAGCCTGCTGCGCAGGCCGTACGGCGCCGTCGTCGTCGGGCCGTACCGTCGGGTGCGCGATCTTCCGCCCGCCGTCCGCGATCTCGCGTCCTGATCCCGCCGCGCCCGGTGAGGGTGCCGGTGCGTAGTCTCGAAGCGACGGATCCCCCGTCCGAACGAGCCTGCATCCACGAGGAATCGGAGTGTCGAAGGTGAGCGAGCCGATCAGGGTCGGTGTTCTCGGTGCACGCGGGAAGGTCGGGCGCGCCATGTGCGACGCCGTCGAGGCCGCCGCCGACCTCGAACTGGTCGCGCGGATCGACAAGGACGACGCGCTCGACACCCTCGTCGCCACGCAGGCGCAGGTCGTCATCGACTTCACGCATCCCGACGTCGTCATGGACAACCTCCGTTTCGTCGTCGAGCACGGTATCCACGCCGTCGTCGGCACCACGGGTTTCGACGAGGATCGGCTCGAGACGCTGCGCGGGCTCCTCGCCGACGCCCCGCAGGTCGGTGTCCTCGTGGCACCGAACTTCGCTATCGGCGCAGTGCTGTCGATGCGGTTCGCCGCGGCGGCCGCACGCTTCTACGAGTCGGTCGAGGTGATCGAACTCCACCATCCGCACAAGGCCGATGCGCCGTCCGGCACCGCGTACCGCACCGCCGGGCTCATCGCGCAGGCGCGGCGTGAGGCCGGCGTCGGCGAGAGCCCGGACGCCACGACCGCCGAACTCGACGGTGCGCGCGGTGCGAGCGTCGACGGAGTGCGCGTGCATTCGGTCCGCCTCGCGGGCCTGATCGCGCACCAGGAGGTCCTGCTCGGGACGGAGGGGGAGACCCTCACGATCCGGCACGATTCGATGGATCGCATGTCGTTCGCGCCGGGTGTCCTGCTCGGTGTCCGCGAGATCGCGGCACGTCCCGGGCTGACCGTGGGCCTCGACCCGCTTCTCGACCTGTGAGGAATCCGGTCGTTCGCGTCGTCGCGATCATCGCGGTCCTCGTCGCGATCCTGCTGTTCTACTTCTTCCTGCTCGGTCAGCGTGGCATCGCGCTCATCGGGCAGGGCGGTGTCGTGCCCGTCGGTCTCGGCATCGGTGTCCTCATCCTGCCGATCATCGGGCTCTGGATCGTCGCCACCACGTTGCGCGCCGGATTCGCGCACCAGCATCTCGCGGAGCGTGCGCGCGACGAGGGCCTCGAACTCGGCGTCGAGGGCATGCCGCGGATGCCGTCGGGGCGGATCGACCGCGACGCCGCCGATGCGATGTTCGCGGAGGTCAAGGCCGAATGGGAGGCCGACCCGGACAACTGGCGGAACTCGTATCGGCTCGCGCGAGCCTACGACTACGCCGGGGATCGTTCGCGTGCGCGCGAGACGATGCGCCGCGCGGTCGCGCTGGAACGCCACGAACGTCGAGCCTGATGGCCCGTCCGGTCCCGTCCTGTCGGCGGCTGCGCCTAGGGTCGGGGTCGTGACGACTCTGCTCGTGGTGCACCACACCCCCTCGCCCGGCACGCGTGAGCTGCTCGAAGCGGTTCTGGCGGGCGCCCGTCATCCCGACATCGAGGGTGTCGACGTGCAGGTGCGGCCTGCCCTCTCGGCGACGATCACCGACGTGCTGGGCGCCGACGGCTATCTCTTCGGCACCTCCGCGAACTTCGGCTACATGTCGGGCGCACTCAAGCACTTCTTCGACACGACGTACTACCCGGTGCTCGGTGCGGTGGCGGGCCGCCCCTACGGGCTGTGGGTCCACGGCAACAACGACACCGCCGGTGCCGTGCGGGCCGTGCAGTCGATCACCGCAGGTCTCGAACTGTCGCAGGCGGCCGAGATCCTCGAACTGACCTCGGTCGATGCCGCGGGGCGCGACGCGTGCACCGAGCTCGGTGGCACCCTCGCCGCGACGCTCGCATGAGCGCGATCGGGGCCGCTGCGGCGCGCCGGATCGCCGTCGCCGCACAGGGACTCGACGGCCGCAGCTTCGGCGGAGTCCGGACGGACGCGTCGCCGAAGGCGGTGACGCGCCGAACCCTGGCCTCGGTGGTCGACCGGATCTCGGTCGTCCAGATCGACTCCGTCTCCGCGTTCGTCCGCGCGCACTACATGCCGTTGTTCAGCCGCGTCGGCCACTACGACCGCTCGCTCCTCGACTCCGCGGCGTGGTCACACGATTCCCGCCGCCCGCGCATGCTCGTCGAGTACTGGGCGCACGAGGCCGCGTTCGTGCGGATCGAGGACTGGCCGCTGTTCGCGTGGCGGCGCGAGGAATACCGCTTCGGCCGGTGGCGTGGCCGCCGAGAGGACGCGGCGCAGCGTGCGGCGCTCATGCGCGACGTGCTCGACGTCGTGACGGAGACCGGAGCGGCGAGCGCGGCCGAGATCGAGGCGGCGCTCGGTATCGCCGCACGCGAGAACGTCGGGCCGTGGTGGGATCCGAGCGAGACGAAGGTCGCCTGCGAGGCACTGTTCGCGTCGGGAGCGCTCGCCGTCGATCGCCGCGTCGGATTCGTCCGTCACTACGATCTCGCCGAGCGCGTCGTCCCCGCCGAGGTGCTCGCGCGACGAGTCGACGAGCCCGATGCGATCCGCGCGCTCGTGGAGCGCTCCGCACGAGCGCTGGGCATCGCGACGGAGCCCGATCTGCGCGACTACTTCCGGCTTCCGGCGGCCGTCTCACGCCGCGCGGTCGCCGAACTCGTCGACGCCGGCGTCCTCGCCCCCGTCGAGGTCGAGGGCTGGGACCGCCCCGCCTATCTCCATCACGACGCGAAACGGCCACGGATCGCGTCGGGCACGGCGCTGCTCAGCCCGTTCGATCCGCTCGTGTTCTTTCGTCCACGTGCCGAACGGATCTTCGGATTCCGCTATCGCCTCGAGATCTACACGCCCGAGGCCGCGCGCGTGCACGGCTACTACGTCTGCCCGTTCCTCATGGACGGCGAACTCGTCGCGCGGGTCGACCTGTCCAGCGACCGCCGGAGCGGTGTCCTGCACGTGAAGTCGGCCTTCGCCGAACCGGGACGCGATCCGGTGGCCGTCGCACACGCGCTCGCGGAACGGCTGGGCGCCACTGCACGCTGGCTGGGCCTCGATGCCGTCCGCGTCGCCGAACGAGGCGATCTCGCAGCCGATCTCGCGAAGGCCGTCGCCGCCTGAGGTCGATCTGCGGTCAGTGCTCCTCGACGAACTTCGTGAGGCCCTTGCTCGCAGTCTCGAGGGCGACCTTCTGGCCCTTCTTGACGAGGAATCCCGGGAGTGGGATCTTCGGATCGACCGTCAGCTCGAACTCGACCGACGTTCCCCCGGATTCGGTGGGGGCGAGGCGGTATCGCCCGTCCTGCGTGTTCTGCTGGCCGCTCTCGACGAGCGTCCACGCGATCTCGTCGTCGCCGACGAAGGAGTACTCGACGACCTGCTCGTCGTTGATGCCGAGGATCGACACGTTCATCCGGACGCGGTGCGGCCGTCCGTCGTCGTGCGTGGACTCGATCGTCACCTTCTTGTGGGTGGACGACCACTCCGGCAGCCGGTCGACGTCGGCGAGTGCCTTCATGACGGTCGCCGGCTCCGCCGCGATCTCGAACTGCTTGCTACCCGATACGGCCACTGTGTCCCCTCCTCGAATCGCCGGTGACCTCGATTCCCACGTCGAGAATCGATCCTCCGGAGAAAAGTCTCATGACGGCTGCAAGTACACCACGACCGGCGAGGGGGTACCGGGAGCGCGGTCGCTCACGCTCCGCCGTCGTCGCGGCGATCGGTGTCGTCGGCGGTGCGCCCCGGCTCGGACGTGCCGCCGTCGCCGGGCGACTCCGTCCGTTCGGACTCGGTACGGCGGACGTCGCCGGGGAACCCGCCGGGACGCTGCGTGCTGCGGCGCATCTGATCGCGCAGCGCGCCCTGGACGGCCTGCGACAGCCACGAGTTGAGCGATACACCGTTCTGCGACGCGGCTTCTTCGGCGCGCGACTTGAGCTGTTCCATCAGGCGCAGCGAGACGCGGCTGATCTCACCGCTCATGTTGTCGAACGCCGCCGACACGTCGACGGGATCGGTGGGGGGTGCATCGGAGGAGCGGACCTCGGCGACGATGCGGTCGCCGTCGAGCCGAACTCCGACGGAACGGTCGGGGAGTCGGTCGTCGATCTCGGAGGCGAGTTCCGTCGCGACCGAGAGGATCGTCATTCGGGCGGCGGGCACGATCGCTTCGGCGAGTGCTGCCGCGATCTGCTGGGTGCGTTCGTCGCCGAGGGCGGCAGCGGACACGAGGTCGTTGCGGAGCCGGGCGACGTGATCGTCGATGTTCATGATCTCCACGGTACATACCGTGGCGTCATGGTGATGTCACGATGACGCCACGGTCCGGCGGCCGGTGGCGTCACGCGAGCGCCGACGGCGCGCGACCCGGCCGCCGGGCTATACAGTGGTCGGTCCAGACGAAGGGGCCTGCTCATGCACGCGGTACCACTCGAGGTGCGCCTGATCGCCCGCACCGAGTTCCTCCCGCCGGACGACGTCCCGTGGTCGACCGATGCCGACGGCGGCGAGGCGCTCTCGGAGTTCGCGGGCCGCGCCTGCTACCAGAGCTGGTCCAAGCCGAACCCCCGGACGGCGTCCAACGCCGACTACCTCCGGCACCTGCTCGCCGTCGGGCACGACTCCGTCCTCGAGCACGCGAGCGCGTCCTTCTACATCACCGGCATGTCGCGATCGTGCACTCACGAACTGATCCGCCACCGGCACCTCTCCTTCTCACAGCTGTCGCAGCGATTCGTCCGTGACGATCAGGCGGCCGTCGTCGTGCCGCCGGCGATCGCGGGCGACGCCGTGCTCGAAGCGCTCTTCGAGAAGGCCACCACCGCTGCGCACGACGCCTACCGCGAACTGCTCGACGCGCTCGAGGAGGCACTCGGCGACGACGTCGCGCCCGCGCTACGCGGCCGGCTCACCCGGCAGGCCGCCCGCGCCGTACTGCCGAACGCGACGGAGACCCGGGTCGTCGCGAGCGGGAACTACCGCGCGTGGCGGCATTTCGTCGCGATGCGCGCCACTCCGCACGCCGACCTCGAGATCAGGCGGGTCGCGATCGCGGTGCTCCGGGAGCTGCAGACGCTCGCACCCAGCGTGTTCGGCGATTTCGTGATCGAGCGCGACGGGGACGGCACGGAGACCGCGACGAGCGAGTTCGGCGACATGTGATCGAGTCGGATTCGTGAAGCCGAGCCGCGTCGTTCGCCGCCGGACGACCGGGTAGCCTTCTGACCATGACCTACGGTGATCTCGTCCCTCCTGTCGAATGTCCTTTCGGCACGGTGTCCACCGCCATGGTGACGCCGTTCTCCGCGGACGGGAAACTCGACATCGACGCGGGCGTGCAGCTGGCGGTTCACCTGGTCGACAACGGCTGTGACGGACTGGTTCTCGCGGGTACGACGGGCGAGTCGCCCACGACCACCGAGAACGAGAAGCTCGATCTGCTGCGTGCCGTCATCTCGGCGGTCGGCGATCGCGCGCGCATCATCGCGGGTGCGGGCAGCAACGACACCGCGCACAGCGTGGAACTCGCCCGCGACGCCGCACGCGCGGGCGCACACGGCCTGCTCGTCGTCACCCCGTACTACTCGCGTCCGCCGCAGGCGGGCCTCTACGCCCACTTCACCGCCGTCGCGGACGCGACGGACCTGCCCGTCATGCTGTACGACATTCCGCCGCGCTCGGTCGTCCCGATCGAGACCGACACGATCCGCCGGCTCGCCGAGAACCCGCGGATCGTCGCCGTCAAGGACGCCAAGGGCGATCTCAACGCCGGTGGCGAGCTGATCGCGACGACGGACCTGCTGTTCTATTCGGGCGACGACCCACTCAACCTGCCGTGGCTCGCGGTCGGTGCCGCGGGCTTCGTCAGCGTGATCGGCCACCTCGTCCCGAACCGGCTGCGCGAGTTGCACACCGCGTTCATGGAGGGTGATCTCGCCCGTGCCCGTGCGATCAACCTCAGCCTCGTTCCCGTCATCCGGTCGGTGGCCCGGCTCGGTGGCGTCAGCGCGTCGAAGGCCGGTCTCCGTCTGATCGGCATCGACGTGGGCGAACCTCGCCTGCCGCAAGTCGCTCCGACCAACGAGCAGATCGACCTGCTCGCCGCCGAACTCCACGCCGCGGGGGTGCTGTCGTGACCACACCGAATCGTCGCAGGAGCTCGCGCCGTCCCGCGGGACCGCCCGAGGTCGCTCCCGAGGCACCCGCTGTGGCCGAGACACCGGCACCGGCACCGGCTGCCGCCGAGACACCCGCTGCAGAGCCGGCGGCGCGTCCGCAGCGCGACAGCGGCCGGGAGAAGGCCTCGCGCGGTCCCGTGAAGGCATCGTCCGCGAAGACCGGGGCATCGCAGGGCGGTGGTTCGCGATCGGGCCGTCGCTCGCGGAAGTCGGGCGGCTCGGCTCCGGTCCCCGTCGCGGATCCCTACGACCGGCTCGGAGCTCCGCCGAAGGCTCCCTTCAAGGGGCTGCGCGTCGCCGCACTCGGTGGCATCAGCGAGATCGGCCGCAACATGACGGTCTTCGAGCATCAGGGCAAGCTGCTCATCGTCGACTGCGGTGTGCTCTTCCCGGAGGACCAGCAGCCGGGCGTCGACCTCATCCTCCCGGACTTCCGGTGGATCGAGGATCGCATCGCGGACGTCGAGGCCCTCGTCCTCACTCACGGCCACGAGGATCACATCGGTGCCGTGCCGTTCCTGCTGCGACTGCGTCCGGACATTCCGGTCGTCGGCTCGAAGTTCACGCTCGCCCTGGTCGCGGCCAAGGCCCGTGAGCACCGGCAGCGGCCGACGCTCGTCGAGGTCCGCGAGGGACAGCGGACCCAGCACGGCCCGTTCGAACTCGAGTACTTCGCCGTCAACCACTCGATTCCCGACGCGATCGCCGTGGCGATCCGCACCGAGGCCGGAATCGCGCTCCACACCGGCGACATCAAACTCGACCAGTTGCCACTCGACGGCAGGCTCACCGACCTCGCCGGGTTCTCGCGCCTCGGCGACGAGGGCGTCGATCTGTTCCTCGTCGATTCGACGAACGCCGAGGTCCCCGGATTCGTGACGCCGGAACGCGAGATCGGTGGCGTCCTCGACACCGTGATCGGCAAGGCGCGCCAGCGCGTCATCGTCGCGTCGTTCGCGTCGCATGTCCACCGCATCCAGCAGGTCGTCGACGTCGCGCATCGCTACGGAAGGCGCGTCGCGTTCGTCGGGCGCTCGATGGTCCGGAACATGCAGATCGCGCAGGACCTCGGCTACCTGAACGTCCCCGACGGGCTCGTCGTCGACATCGACACCGCGGCCTCGATGCCCGACGACAAGGTCGTGCTCGTCTCGACGGGCTCGCAGGGCGAGCCGCTCTCGGCGCTGTCGCGGATGGCGCGCGGTGAGCACCGGCAGATCAACGTCCGTGCCGACGACCTCGTCGTGCTCGCGTCGTCACTGATCCCGGGCAACGAGAACTCGGTGTTCGCCGTCGTCAACGGGCTCGCACGACGTGGTGCGACCGTCGTGACGCAGCAGAACGCGAAGGTCCACGTGTCGGGTCACGCGTCGGCGGGTGAGCTGTTGTACCTGTACAACGCGGTGCGGCCGACCAACGCGATGCCGGTGCACGGCGAGTGGCGGCACCTACGCGCCAACGCCGCGCTCGCGGAGGCCACAGGCGTGCCCGCCGACCGGATCGTGCTCGCCGAGAACGGCGTCGTCGTCGACATGGTCGACGGCCTCGCCGAGATCGTCGGCCGGGTGCCCGTCGGGCACGTCTACGTCGACGGCCTCTCCGTCGGCGACGTCGGCGACTCGACGCTGTCGGACCGGCTCGTGCTGGGGGAGGGCGGTTTCATCGCGATCACGCTGGTGGTCGACGAGGACACCGGACGCGCCGTGGGCACCCCCGAGGTGTCGGGTCGAGGCTTCTCCGACGATCCGACGGCGCTCAAGGAGGCCGCGCGGCTCGTCGAGGTCGAGCTCGAGCGGCTCGCGAGCGAGGGTGTCAACGACACGCACCGCATCGCGCAGTCGATTCGCCGGATCGTCGGCCGCTGGGTGGCCGATACGTACCGTCGCCGCCCGATGATCGTCCCGACCGTGATGGCGGTTCCTTCGGGCGACGGGGCATGATCGGCGTTACCGTCGTGCGGTGACCTACGCACAGGACGAACGCCACGCCCTCGTCGACACGATGAGGCAGGTGGGCCCGGAGGCGCCCACGCTCTGCGACGGATGGGACGCGCGTGATCTCGCGGCGCATCTCGTCGTGCGGGAGCGGCGTCTCGACGCCGCCCCCGGCATTCTGCTCCCGCCGTTGGCCGGGCACACCGAGCGGATCCGGCGCGAGTACGCGGAGCACTCGTGGGAGGACCTGCTGGGCGACGTGCGCAGCGGCCCGCCCGTGTGGTCGCCGTTCCGGGTGCTCGACTCCGTCGCGAACGTCGCGGAGATGTTCGTGCACCACGAGGACGTGCGGCGCGCCCAGGACGACTGGACCCGCCGCGAGCTCACGGACGAGCAGGCCGACACGTTGTGGCGGCTCGCGCGCACCGCCGGCATGCGCAGCTACCGGCGTGCCCCCGTGTCGGTGGTGCTCGCGCGCCCCGGCGGCGACACCGCGACCGTGCATCGCTCCCGGACGCCGCGCACCGTCACGCTGACCGGTGAGCCGTCGGAACTGCTGCTCCACGCGTTCGGCCGGGACCGCGTCGACCTCGACGTATCCGGCGAACCGGACGACGTCGCGGCGATCCACGCACTCGATCGGGGACTGTGACGGGAGGGGCCCGCGAGACACTCGACACCGAGCGGGACGGGTGTTGCAGATGGTCCCGATGGTGCCGAAGCGGCTAACCTGAGCCCATGGCTGGTAAGACGAGCGCGCGGAACTCCAAGTCGTCGTCCCGATCCGGGACGGCGTCCGGTGCGCGCTCGTCGGCCGCCCGCGGGGGCACCGCAGGCAAGGGGTCGAGAACGACGAGGACCGTCACGACGCCGCGCAAGCCCACCGCCGCACGCACTGCCCCGGCACGCTCCCGGCCCGCGCCCAAACGCAGGTCCGGAGGCCCGGCGGCGGCGATCGGCCGCGGCGCGGGAGCCGTCTGGAACGTCGCTGCACGGGCCGTGGGCGGGACGGCGCGAGCGGTCGGCCGGGCCGGCGACATCGAGCCCGGACACCGGCGGGACGGGATCGCACTCGCGCTCGTCGCGATCGGCGTCGTGCTCGGCGGCAGTGTGTGGTTCACGGTCGGCGGCCCGGTGGGCGAGGGGATCGAGACCGGGGTGCGCGCGGTGTTCGGAAGCGCCTCGGTGCTGCTGCCGACGCTGCTCGTCGTCGTCGCGATCGTGCTCATGCGGACCGAGGCGAAGCCCGAGATCAGGCCGCGACTCGTGCTCGGCTCGCTGCTGGTCGGGCTGCCCGTCCTGGGGCTGTGGCATCTCGCGCTCGGGCAACCGGAGGACGCCGAGGGCCGCACGACCGCAGCCGGATTCGTCGGCTACGCCGTCGCGGGCCCGCTGACACACGGCCTGACGGAGTGGATCTCGGTGCCGCTGCTGCTCATCGCGGCGGCGTTCGGCGTCCTGCTGCTGACCGGCACGACCGTCCGCGAAGTGCCCGACATGCTGCGCGCGCACTTCGGATTCGGCCGCGGGCACTACGACGAGTACGGCGACGACGGCTCGTACGACCCCACGCTCTTCGACGCCGACGGATACCCGCTGCACGAAGCGGGCCGCAGCCCGCACGACAACTACCCGACGGACGAGTTCGTCCGGGACTCGCGCACCGAGGTCATCGGCGTGTTCGACGACGCGCCCGCCGCGGGCGACGAGCCCACGACCGCCCTCGCGCAGCCCGCCGCGCAGGAGAAGCCGGCCCAGCAGGAGAAGGCGAGGCGCACCCGGAAGAAGGCGAAGCCCGCTCCGGAACCGGCACCCGAGCCCGAGCAGCCGCCGCTGCCCGATCTCGACGCCGACAGCGCGTTCCTCACCGGCGACGACGCCGCCGGCGACTACACCCTGCCGCCCGCGTCGTTGCTCGTGGAGGGCGATCCCCCGAAGACCCGCAGCTCCGCGAACGACGCGATGATCGAGGCCATCACCGAGGTCCTCGAACAGTTCAAGATCGACGCCGCCGTCACGGGCTTCACGCGCGGCCCGACGGTGACGCGCTACGAGGTCGAACTCGGCCCCGGCGTCAAGGTCGAGAAGATCACGGCGCTCGCCCGCAACATCGCGTACGCCGTCGCCACCGACAACGTCCGGCTGCTCGCCCCGATCCCCGGCAAATCCGCCGTCGGCATCGAGGTCCCGAACTCGGACCGCGAGATGGTGCGGCTCGCCGACGTGCTCGGCGCGTCGTCGACCCGCCGCGATCGGCATCCCCTCGTCATCGGCCTCGGCAAGGACATCGAGGGCGATTTCGTGAGCGCGAACCTCGCGAAGATGCCGCACCTGCTCGTCGCGGGTTCGACCGGCTCGGGCAAGTCGAGCTTCGTCAACTCGATGCTCGTCTCGCTGCTCACGCGCGCGACGCCGGAGCAGGTTCGCATGATCCTCATCGACCCCAAGATGGTCGAGCTGACCCCGTACGAGGGGATCCCGCACCTGATCACCCCCATCATCACGCAGCCGAAGAAGGCGGCGGCCGCGCTCGCGTGGCTGGTGGAGGAGATGGAACAGCGGTACATGGACATGCAGGCCAACCGCGTCCGCCACATCGACGACTTCAACACCAAGGTGCGCTCGGGCGAGATCACGGCGCCGCTCGGCAGCGAGCGGGTGTACCGACCGTACCCGTACATCCTTGCGATCGTCGACGAGCTCGCGGACCTCATGATGACGGCACCTCGCGACGTCGAGGACGCGATCGTCCGGATCACCCAGAAGGCGCGCGCTGCGGGAATCCATCTCGTACTCGCGACGCAGCGGCCGTCGGTCGACGTCGTCACCGGCCTGATCAAGACGAACGTGCCGTCACGGCTCGCGTTCGCGACGAGCTCGCTCACGGACTCGCGGGTCATTCTCGATCAGCCGGGTGCCGAGAAGCTGATCGGCATGGGCGACGGGCTGTTCCTGCCGATGGGCGCCGGCAAGCCGACGCGACTGCAGGGTGCGTTCATCACCGACGAGGAGATCTCGGCGGTCGTCGACTTCACGAAGAACCAGGCCGACCCCGAGTACACCGAGGGCGTCACGTCGGCGAAGGCCGGCGAGAAGAAGGACGTCGACCCGGACATCGGCGACGACATGGACGTGTTCCTCCAGGCCGTCGAACTGGTGGTGTCGAGCCAGTTCGGATCGACCTCGATGCTGCAGCGCAAGCTGCGCGTCGGCTTCGCGAAAGCGGGCAGGCTCATGGATCTCATGGAGACACGCGAAATCGTCGGTCCGAGCGAAGGATCCAAGGCGCGCGACGTCCTCGTCAAGCCGGACGAACTCGACGGGCTGCTGTGGTCGATCAAGGGTGGCGATCCGGCCGACGCGCCCGAGTCCGACGCTCCCTGACGGCCCGCCACTGCCCCGCACCTGGCGTTTTGCGGAATGCTCCGCGGGTTGTGGTTGAATTGCCCGCAGTGGAGGGGAGTATCCCCGGTATCCGCGAGAGCTTCGTCAACACGATCGGCAACGGCGCCGATCCGGAGCGCTCGGCCCGGCACACGGGTGGGAGAGACCTCCGGTAACGATCTATGTTCACCGGAGGTTCTGCTCGTGCACGTTTCCCTGTGGGTCTGGATCATCACGATCGCCGTGGTGCTCGGATTCTTCGTCTTCGACTTCTTCGCGCACGTGCGCACGCCGCACGCACCGTCGCTGCGCGAGTCCGGCTTCTGGTCGGCCTTCTACATCGGCATCTCGATCATCTTCGGCTTCATCGTGCTGTGGATCTGGGGCCCGACCTTCGGCGGTGAGTTCTTCGCCGGATACGTGACCGAGAAGGCGCTGTCCGTCGACAACCTCTTCGTCTTCGTCATCATCATGGCGAGCTTCCAGGTGCCGCGCGAGTACCAGCAGAAGGTTCTGCTCATCGGCATCGTCATGGCCCTCGGTATGCGCGGCATCTTCATCGCGCTCGGCGCCGCGGCGATCGACCGCTACAGCTGGGTGTTCTACCTCTTCGGCGTGTTCCTGCTGTTCACGGCCGTCAAGCTGATTCGTGACGAGGCGAAGGACGAGGATCCCGCCGAGCAGCAGGAGAGCCGGATCATCAGGCTGGTCCGGAAGGTGCTGCCGACGACGGAGGAGTACCACGGCGATCGGCTCGTCGTGAAGATCTCCGGCAAGCGGTTCGTCACGCCGCTGTTGCTCGCGCTCGTCGCGATCGGCTTCACCGACCTGCTCTTCGCGCTCGATTCGATCCCCGCGATCTACGGCCTGACCCAGGAGCCCTACCTGGTGTTCACCGCGAACGCCTTCGCGCTGATGGGCTTGCGGCAGCTGTACTTCCTCATCGGCGGTCTGCTCGAGCGGCTCGTCTACCTGTCCTACGGCCTGTCGCTCATCCTCGCGTTCATCGGCGTCAAGCTCGTGCTGCACGCTCTGCACGAGAACACGCTGTGGTTCCTCAACGACGGCGAACCGATCCACGGCGTTCCCGAGGTCTCCACGACCCTCTCGCTCACCGTGATCATCGGTGTCCTCGTCGTGACGACGGTCGCGAGCCTCATCAGGACGCGCGGACGTGGTGCCGGCGGCGGCGACGCCCCGAAGCTCGCCCAGCCCGAGCGCGACCCGGGCAGCGACCGGGAGTCCGCGGAGAACTGACACCCGGCGGTGACTCGCGGCTGCCGCCGCGAGTCGGCCTACTCGGCGAGGACGCCGAGCACGGGCGTCCATTCGGCGAGGCGCATGCTCGCGACGAGGCCCGCGGTGGCGAACGGATCGTGCTCCAGCACGGACCGCACCGCGGCCTCGTCGTCGCCGCGCAGCAGCAGGACGGCGCCGCTGCCGTCGGCGAGCGGGCCCGTGGACACGACCACACCCTCCTCGACGAGGCCCGACAGCCAGCTGCGGTGATCGGGGCGTACCCGATCGCGGTCGGCGGCCTGCTCGGGGGCGTACGAGTAGTGGACGACGAAGATCGGCATCGAGGGACTCCGTTCGAGTTCGGGTGACGGCGGGCTCGGTCGGCGGCCGGCGTCGTCGGAGGGGCGATCGTCAGAGGGTCAACAGCATGCGGGTGTTGCCGAGCGTGTTCGGCTTGACGTAGCTCAGATCGAGGAACTCGGCGACGCCGGCGTCGTAGGAGCGGCACATCTCCGCGTAGACCTCGGCGGTGACGGGCGTCCCGTCGATCTCGACGAAACCGTGCCGGGTGAAGAAGTCGACCTCGAAGGTGAGGACGAAGACGCGTGAGAGCCCCAGATCGCGGGCGACGTCCACGAGCGTCTCGACGAGCAGGTGTCCCGCGCCGCGGCCACGCACGATGGGATCGACCGCGACCGTCCTGACCTCGCCGAGATCGGCCCACAGGACGTGCAGCGCGCCGCACCCGACGACAGCGCCCTCGTGCTCCGCCACCCAGAACTCCTGCACCGCCTCGTACAGCGTCACGAGGTTCTTCTCGAGCAGGATGCGGCCCGAATAGATGTCGACGAGCCGCTTGATGTCGGGAACGTCCGACGTGCGTGCGCGTCGCACGACGATGCCCCGAGCCTCGGCGGGTGCAGCAGGTTCGTGCGGTGTCCGGTTCGGGTCCGAGGGGGACGGGGTCATGCGGTGAACATTAGCCCTCCCCTCAACGGATACTCTGGGCACATGTGTGTCGACCTCCGATCCGCCCCGTGTCCGCAGGTGCGGTGTCTCGCGACGGTGACCGGATGAGCGGCACCCGCGACGAGCACGGCGGCCACGAGACGGCGGATCCGCGCACCGCGCAGCACGCCGTGACGTCCCGCGGCGAGCCGGTGACGCTCGATCCCGCCGAGACGCCGGTTCCGTTGCTCAACATCGCGAACGTCCTCACGATGCTGCGTATCGCGCTCGTGCCGGTCTTCCTCGCCCTCCTCTTCGCGGGGGACGGCCACGAGGGGCCGTGGCGGATGTGGGCGTTCGTGGTGTTCGCGGTCGCGGCCGTCACCGACCGGATCGACGGTCAGCTCGCGCGACGGCACGGGCTCGTGACCGACTTCGGCAAGATCGCCGACCCGATCGCCGACAAGGCACTGATGGGTTCGGCGCTCGTCGGCCTGTCGGCGCTGGGCGACCTGCCGTGGTGGGTCACCGTCGTCATCCTCGCGCGTGAGCTCGGTATCACGGCGCTGCGCTTCGCGGTGCTCCGTCACGCCGTGATCCCGGCGGGCAGGGGCGGCAAGCTCAAGACCCTCGTGCAGACGTTCGCGATCGGCCTGTTCGTTCTGCCGCTGCCGGACGTCGCGGCCTTCCACGTGATCGCCTGGATACTCATGGGCGCCGCGGTCGTGCTCACCGTCGCGACGGGGCTCGACTACGTCGTGCAGGCGATCCGGCTGCGTGCCGGCGTGCACCGCGTCGAGGCCGGTGACGAGCCGGAACGCTCGCGGGGCGACGCTCCGGCGTCGGATTCGCGGACGTGACCGACCCGCTGCTCGGCGCCGTCCCGGCAGCCTCCGACGTCGTGGCGGCGCTGACCCGTGACGGCGCGACCGTCGCGGCGGCCGAGTCGCTCACCGCCGGACTGCTGACGGCGACCCTGGCCTCCGTGCCGGGTGCGAGCGCCGTCCTGCGCGGCGGCCTCGTGGTGTACGCGACCGACCTCAAGGCGTCGCTCGCGGGTGTCGAGGCCGACGCGCTCGCGGCGGACGGCCCCGTCGCGGAGTCCGCGGCCCGTGCCCTCGCGACGGGGGCGCGCGAGCGGTGCGGTGCACACTGGGGTGTCGGCACGACCGGCGTCGCCGGGCCGGATCCGCAGGACGGGCATCCGGTGGGGACGGTCTTCGTCGCCGTCGCGGGGCCGGACGACGTCGTGGTGCGGCGGCTCGCGCTGGACGGCTCGCGGTGGCAGATTCGTATCGGAACCGTCTCGTGTGCCGTGTCGATGCTCCTCGACCGCATGCTGGGCGGCGGCGCACGATAAGGTCGGGAACCAATCGGTCTCGTACTCTCGTTGTATGGAGACAGGTGCCGGACGAAGGAGGACCGAAATGGCGCTGTTGTTGCGGGAAGCACTCGGCGAAAGTCTCCGGCGGACTCGCGTCGCGCAGAGCCGCACGCTTCGCGAGGTGTCCAACACCGCGCGCGTGAGCCTGGGGTACCTGTCCGAAGTCGAACGGGGGCGCAAGGAAGCGTCGAGCGAGTTGCTCGCCGCGATCTGCGAAGCACTCGACGTGCCGCTCTCGGACGTGCTCGTCGACGTGAGCGAGAATCTCGCGACCGTTCCGGTCGAGCGCGCCGCCGACGAGGTCGCGGTCGGTATCGACCGGGACACCCGGGTCGTCATTCCGCAGCCGTCCGCTCGCGCCCTCGCCGCGGCCTGACGGTCGACGTACTCACATCGTGGAAACCCCGGTCCTGTCGTGGCAGGGGATGGTCGGCGCGGAGGGGAGCGCCGGCAGTGTCGGATGCGTGACGGTCGCGCATCGACGGTCGCGAGTATCGCGGCGGAACAGATGGAGGCAGGAACACACCCATGGCTAATCCGTTCGTCAAGGGCTGGAAGTACCTCATGGCGCTCTTCAACTCGAAGATCGACGAGAACGCCGACCCCAAGGTGCAGATCCAGCAGGCCATCGAGGACGCGCAGCGCCAGCATCAGGCGCTCTCGCAGCAGGCCGCGTCGGTGATCGGCAACCAGCGTCAGCTCGAGATGAAGCTCAGCCGCCAGCTCGACGAGGTGGAGAAGCTCAACGCGAACGCCCGCCAGGCCGTCACTCTCGCCGAGCAGGCGCAGGCTGCGGGCGACTCGGACAAGGCCGTCCAGTACACCAACGCGGCCGAGGCGTTCGCGGCTCAGCTCGTGACGGCCGAACAGAACGTCGAGGACCTCAAGACCCTCCACGATCAGTCCCTGCAGGCTGCCGCGCAGGCGAAGAAGGCCGTCGAGCAGAACGCGATGACGCTGCAGTCGAAGGTCGCCGAGCGCACCAAGCTGCTGAGCCAGCTCGAGCAGGCCAAGATGCAGGAGCAGGTCAGCGCGTCGCTGCAGTCGATGGACAGCACGCTGTCGGCGCCCGGCAACACGCCGAGCCTCGACGCCGTCCGCGACAAGATCGAGAAGCGCTACGCGACGGCGCTCGGTTCGGCCGAGCTCGCGCAGAACTCGGTCAACGGCCGCATGATGGAGGTCCAGCAGGCGAGCGTGCAGCTCGCGGGCCACAGCCGCCTCGAGCAGATCAGGGCGTCGATGAAGGGTGACGCGCTGCCCGCCGGTGGCGCCTCGAACCAGCAGTCGGAGGCCCCCGCGCAGCCGGCGCAGCCCGCACAACCGCAGCAGCCGGAGAAGCCCGCCGAGAGCTGATCCCGCACATCACGTACGAACGCCGCCGGCCGAGTCCATCGAGGACTCGGCCGGCGGCGTTCGTGATGTGGTGGCGGGTCAGTGGTCAGTCGTCGAGGCCGCGGGCGGCGAGTGCGTCGCCCATCGCGTCGGCCGTCGTGAGCGTCCCGACGACGACGGGAACGACGAGCGCGCGCAGCGAGAAGCCGAGACCTCGTGCGCGGCGCGCCTCGTTCACCTGCCGGACGATGTCGGCGACGAGCGGAATCGCCCGGACCGTCATCGCGAGCACGAGTCCTGCGCGTTCGGGATCGACGCCGATCCGGCGCAGCGGCCGTAGCCACCGCACGATGGTGTCGAGCATGTCGGACAGCCGCGTCGTGAGGCTCACCAGTGCGGCGAGCGCAACGGCGACGAGGATCACCCCGCACACGACGATCGCGCGCGCGAGCCCGGTGAACACGATCTGGAAGACGCCGACGACGAGCAGCATCCACACGACCGGCCGCAGCTGCCGCATCGCGACACCGAACGGGATACGGGCGACGGCGAACGCGGCGACCACGAGCACGGCGGGCACGACGAGATCCACTGGCCGGCGCACGAGCAGTGTCACCGCGACGACCGCGACCACGAGCGCGATCAGCTTGACGCCGGGCACGGCGCGGTGGAGGAGCGAATCGCCGGGACGATGGACGCCGAGTGTGCTCACGCCACCGACTCGCGGTAGCGGCGGATCGTCTCGCGCGGCGCGCCGTCGGCGACGATCCGCCCGTCCTGCACGAGCAGCGCGCGGTCGAAGTCCTCGATCAGCTCGAGGTCGTGGGTGACGACGACGGGTTGCTGCGGCAGCCGCGCGAAGCGTTCGGCGATGATCCGGCTGTTGCGGAGGTCGAGCAGGGTCGTCGGCTCGTCGGCGACGACGACGTCCGGCTCGGTCACCAGAACGGCGGCGAGTGCGAGCAGCTGCTTCTGGCCGCCCGACAGCAGGTGCGCGGGGTGGTCGGCGTGATCGGCGAGGCCGAACTCGGCGAGCACCGACGTGACGCGGTCGCGACGTTCGGCGCGGCCGAGATCGCTGCGCCTGAGCGAGAACTCGATGTCCTCGCTCACCGTCGGCATCACGATCTGCCGATCGGGGTCGGTGAAGACGAACCCGACACGTCTGCGGACGTGCCGACCGGACCTGCGCGTGTCGAGATCGTCGACGAGGACGTGGCCCTCGCTCGGGACGACGAGCCCGTTGATCATGCGCGCGAGGGTGGACTTGCCGCTGCCGTTCGCGCCGACGACGGCGATCCGGTGCTCGGTGAGGGTCGTCGTGACTTCGTCGAGCACGACGCGCTCACCGTAGGCGTGCCGGACGCCGCGGAACTCGATCCGGGGCACGGCGCGAATCAGCCCGCGGCCGGGGCGGGGGAGACGCGATGCGCGAGCAGAGCGGGATAGGCCTTGTGGACCTGCACGGCGACGAGTGCCGTCACGACGGCCTTGACGACGTCACCCGGCAGGAACGGCGCGTTCGCGGTGATCGCGGCCCACAGCGTGAGGTCGGTGCGCAGCATCATTCCCACGATGCCGAAGGCGTAGAGCACCACGACGCCGCCGAGGAGGTTGATCGCGACGCCGCCGGTGACCCGATAGCGGGGCAGCATCCGGGTGGTGAGCCAGCCGATGACGATCACTGCGGGAAGCCAGCCGACGAGGAAGCCGGCGGTGGGGGAGGCGAGCGAGGTGAGCGTCGTGCGTCCGCCCGCGAGGACGGGCAGCACGAGGCCGATCGCCATGACGGTGAGGATCGCGAACGAGCCCTTGCGGGCGCCGAGGAGCGCGCCCGCCATCATGACGCCGAGCGACTGCAGCGTGATCGGTACGCCGGACGATCCCACGGCGATGGTGCCCGGCAGGCCGAGCGCGATGACGAATGCCGCGAAGACCGCGATCTGTGCGAGATCGCGCGCGGAGAGACGACGGGAGGACGCCACGATGTACCACTTTCTGTGCAATGCAGTTCCCTGCACGTCCGGTGCACTGCGGTTCTGCAATGCCGTGCGGAGAATGCGCCGAGCCCGCCGAGTGTACGTCACCGGGCGCCGTGGACCAGGGGCTCGTGCGAGTGCCACCGGGGCTCGGGGTGTGCCCTGATCTTTCCCCCATTCGGGCCTCCGCCTCATGACGTGGCGCGTCTCGTCTGACAGTCTCGAAGGGAGAAACGGACATGCTGGACGACGAACGACACGGCAGCGGGCGGTTGTACGCGACGCGGCTCTACAGGAGGCACCGGAAATGATCTGGAAGGTTCTACTCGCGATCGTCGCACTGTGGGTCGTGATCTCGGTCGCAGGCGCACTGCTCGGCGCGGTGCTCGAAGGCGTGTTCTGGCTCGTCGCGATCGGTGCCCTCGCCGGCGGCGGGTACCTGCTCGTCAAGGCGCTGTCGAAGGATCGCGACACCACATCGCTGCACTGAGCGAGGTCCGCGCGGCGGAATCCCCGTGCGGCGGGGCGCGCGGTGGAAGGCTCGGTGAGCATGGACCCGATTCCCGAGGACTGGCGGACGGCGGTCGTGATCGTCGCGCATCCCGACGACATCGAGTACGGCGCCGCAGCGGCCGTCGCGCGGTGGACGGCGCAGGGCAAGGACGTTCGGTACGTTCTCGCCACGAGCGGTGAGGCCGGTATCGCCGGGCTTCCCCCGGAACGGTCGAAGCCCGTTCGTGAGGAGGAACAACGCCGTTCGGCCGCCGTCGTCGGGGTGTCGCAGGTCGAGTTCCTCGGTCATCCCGACGGACGGCTCGTGAGCGGTACCGCGTTGCGTCGCGACCTCGCGGCGGCGATCCGCCGGCACCGGCCCGACGTCGTCGTCACGGCGCACTTCGGTGACACGTGGTCCCGTGGCCGCGCGAACAGTGCCGATCATCGTGTGCTCGGCCGCGCCGCACTCGACGCGGTGTCCGACGCCGCGAACGAATGGATCTTTCCCGAACTCGCGGAACTGCCGGCGTGGGACGGCGTGCGTTTCGTCGCGGTCGCCGCGCCCGACGCGAGCCACGCCGTCGACGTCACGGGCTACACCGACGTCGCGGCGCGATCGCTCGCCGAGCACGCGCGGTATCTGGCGGCGCTGTCCGACACGCCCGTCGACGTCCAGGCCCGTGAACAGGTCGACACCGTCACCGCGCCGCGCGACGGATTCTCCGCCGAGCGGGCCGTCGCCTTCGAGGTCTACTGGTTCACGTGATCTCCGTGGCTGCGCGCGGCCGCTCGCCGTGTGACACGCTGTCTCGGTGCGCATCGCCCTCGTCGCCGGACCCGATGCCGGACATGCCTTCCCGGCGACGGCGCTCGCACTGCGGTTCGCGGCGAACGGCGACGAGCCCGTGCTGTTCACCGGGACGTCACGGCTGGACGGCGCACGCGAGGCGGGCGTCGACGCGCGGCTGCTGCCCGGTCTCGCGCCGCGCCCCGAGGACGACGATCTCGATGCCGGTGCCCGGATCCACGAGCGCGCCGCGCACATCGCCACCTGCCTGCTGCCCGAACTCGACGCCGTCCGTCCCGACCTCGTCGTCTCCGACGTCCTCACGGCGGGCGGCGGCCTGGCGGCCGAGATGCGGTCGATTCCGTGGGTCGAACTCTCGCCGCACTCGCTCTATCTCCCGTCGCGCGGGTTGCCGCCGATCGGCAGCGGTCTCGCGCGCGGTACCGGCGTGCGGGGCCGTGTACGCGACGTGATCCTGCGTGCGGCGACCGGCCGATCGGTGCGCAGGGGACTGCGGCAGCGCGGCGCGGCGCGGCAGTCGATCGGCCTGCCGCGGCGCGATCCGGGCCCGGCGGCCCGGCTGATCGCGACGTTGCCGGCGCTCGAGGTCGACCGCCCCGACTGGCCGCCGAACACCGAGATCGTCGGGCCGTTGCTGTGGGAACCGACGAGCGCCGTGGTCGCGCCGCCGGCGGGGGATCGGCCGCTCGTGATGGTCGCACCGTCGACCGCCGTGACGGGCGCCGTGGGGATGCTCGAGGCATCGATCGAAGGATTGCAGGGCGAGGGAGTCGCGCTGATCGCGTCGCTGCTCGAGTCCGCGCTGCCGCCCGGGGCCCCGGAGTGGGTGACCGGAGGGCTGGGCCGGCAGGACGTCATGCTCGCCGACGCCGACGTCGTGGTGTGCGGCGGCGGTCACGGGATGCTCGCGAAGGCGCTCGCGCACGGCGTCCCCGCGGTCGTCGTGCCGGGCGGCGGCGACCAGTGGGAGCTCGCGAATCGTGCGGCGCGGCAGGGGAGCGCGGTCGTGGTGCGTCCGGTGGGCCCGGACGCGATCCGGGACGCGGTACGCGCGGTGCTCCGGGATCCGCGGCATCGGGAGGCCGCCGCGGCTGCCGGTGCCTCGGCGGCGGCCGTCGCGGATCCGGTGGCGGTGTGCCACGCCGCCGTCCGTCGGTGAGCGCCGCTGCGGTGGGTGCCGTGGCCGGGCGATGGGTACGGTGGGGCTCGTGCGACTGACCGAGTTCCACGAATGGGTCCGCGACGAGTTCGGGGAGATGCGCGGCGAGGTGCTGCTCTCCGATCACGTCATGGCGTCGCTGGGTGGACGCACTCCCGGCCAGGCGATCGAGGCCGGTGAGGATCCGCGGGACGTGTGGCGTCGGCTGTGCGAGGAGTTCGACGTTCCCCGCGACCGCAGCTGACGGCGGTCGCCCGTGGCGGCTGTCCCCGTGACCCGATGCGGCGTGTCGGAGCCCCGATCCCGAATCTCGAACATCTGTTCGGCTATGCTGGTGCCCGGTCGACGAGGCCGCCACGGTGCATCCAGCTTGTCGGTGGGTCGCTCTACTGTGTGCCGCAGACCGAACACGACCGGAACATCCGTGACGCGAAACGTCGCGCGACTCGAGAAAGCGATGGGGATCACGATGGCTGCACAGGCACACGACAGGGACAAGGCCCTCGATCTGGCACTGGCGCAGATCGACAAGAGCTTCGGCAAGGGCTCGGTGATGCGGCTCGGCGAGGGCGTGCGGCAGCCGATCGCGGTGATTCCCACGGGCTCCATCGCGCTCGACGTCGCACTCGGCATCGGCGGTCTGCCGCGCGGCCGCGTCGTCGAGATCTACGGCCCGGAGTCCTCGGGTAAGACCACCGTCGCGCTCCACGCCGTCGCGAACGCCCAGGCCAACGGCGGCATCGCGGCGTTCATCGACGCCGAGCACGCGCTCGACCCCGATTACGCGCAGAAGCTCGGCGTCGACACCGACGCGCTGCTGGTCTCGCAGCCCGACACCGGTGAGCAGGCACTCGAGATCGCCGACATGCTGATCCGCTCGGGCGCACTCGACATTCTCGTCGTCGACTCGGTCGCCGCGCTCGTGCCTCGCGCCGAGATCGAGGGCGAGATGGGCGACAGCCACGTCGGCCTCCAGGCCCGGCTCATGAGCCAGGCGCTGCGCAAGATGACCGGCGCCCTCTCGAGCTCGGGAACGACCGCGATCTTCATCAACCAGTTGCGCGAGAAGATCGGCGTCATGTTCGGCTCGCCCGAGACGACGACCGGCGGCAAGGCCCTGAAGTTCTACTCGTCGGTCCGAATGGACGTCCGCCGTATCGAGACGCTCAAGGACGGCTCGGACGCCGTCGGCAACCGCACGCGCGTCAAGGTCGTCAAGAACAAGGTCGCTCCGCCGTTCAAGCAGGCCGAGTTCGACATCCTCTACGGCCAGGGAATCAGCAAGGAGGGCTCGCTGGTCGACATGGGCGTCGAGCACGGCTTCATCCGCAAGTCCGGCTCGTGGTACACGTACGAGGGCGATCAGCTCGGCCAGGGCAAGGAGAACGCCCGCAAGTTCCTCCTCGAGAACACCGACATCCGCGACGAGATCGAGAAGAAGATCAAGGAGAAGCTCGGTGTCGGCGCGGACGTGACCGCCGCGACGGACGAGAACGCGGCCGAGAAGCCGGTCGAGTTCTGATCGGATGATGCGAGGGTCGGCCGGGCGCCGCGAGGGTGGCGGCTCAGGCTCGGGAACTGCTGGTTCGGGCGGCGCACGCTCTCGCGGTGCAGCGGCCGGCGACGGGGGCACCGAGGCGCAGGCGAAGGACTATTGCCTGCGCCTGCTCGCCGATCGGGCTCGCAGTCGAGCAGAACTCGCCGGCAAACTCGACGGCCGGGGATTCGCGCCGGAGACCGCGCGAGCGGCCCTCGACCGGCTGACCGAGCTCGGTCTCGTCGACGACACCGCCTTCGCTCAGCAGTGGGTGCAGTCGCGACACACTCATTCGGGTCGGGGAAAACGGGCTCTCGCAGTCGAACTCCGGCGCAAGGGTATCGACGACGACATCGCCGCGGACGCTCTCGACGCCATCGAGCCCGAGGACGAACGCGCGCGGGCCACCGATCTCGTCACCCACAAGCTGCGCTCCACGCGGATCCGCGACGACGCCGAGCGGGAGAAGGTGCGGCGCAGGCTCGTCGGCATGCTCGCGCGCCGCGGGTTCCCGTCGTCGATGGCCTACGCTGTCGTCGCCGAGCACCTCCCTGGAGTCGAGGAGGAGTTCGCAGGGGATCTCGACGGCGAGTGAACTTCGGCGGCGAGCGAGTAGGGACCGGCCGGTTCAGCCGAGCGGATTCGCTGCGTCACCGACGACGAGATCGGCCCACTCCCACGGCCTCTCGTCGCCGTAGAGCACCGACTCGTCGTGTGCCCACCGCTGTACGTGTTCCCGGTGGGCCGGCCAGTCGGCACGGGCGCGCAGCCGCCGCACTCGCTCCTCGGCGGGAACCGACAGCCACACGACGTACGAGTACAGCTCGCGCCAGGCACGGCGTGCGCTTCCGCATCCTTCGACGAGGATCGTCCCGTGCGGCGGCAGCTTGTGCCACTCCGCGAACTCACCGCGCTCCCAGTCGAATCGACGCCACCGGGCGGGCCGCCCGGCGTCCAGCGGGGCGAGGATCGCGTCGTGTAGCCGGGCGCCCGACGCGATGAGGTCGTCCCATCCCGCATACAGATCGTCCATGTGGACGACGGCCGCGTCGAGCAGCGGCGCGAGATCGTGCGCCAGCCGGGTCTTCCCGCTTCCGGAACGACCGTCGATCGCGACGACACGCGCACCGGCGCGGCCGTGAGGCCGGGCGCCGATGCGCGTAGCGAGTGCCCTGACGTCCACCGTCGAGACTTCGGGCGGGTCAGGTGCGCCGGTCGGTGAGATCCATGCCGGGCACCGCGACGTCGGTGGGGGCCTGAGTCGGGGCGGCGCCGCGTCCGCGGGTGCGCAGCCGCTTCTCGACCCACGTCGCGAGTGCGGTGAGCGCGCTGTTGAGCGCGATCATGATCGCGGCGACGACGAGCAGGGCCGGGAGGTAGTTGCCGTAGAAGGCGCCGACCTGCTGGCCGGAGCGGACGACCTCGACGTAGCCGATGATGTAGCCGAGCGCGGAGTCCTTCAGCGCGACGACCATCTGGGAGATGATCGCGGGGAGCATCGCCGTGACGGCCTGCGGCAACAGGATCGTCGCCATGACCTGGCTCTTGCGCATGCCGAGTGCGTAGGCGGCCTCGGACTGTCCCTTCGGGAGCGACTTGATGCCGGCACGGACGATCTCGGCGATGACCGAGCCGTTGTAGAGCGTCAGGCCGGTGACGACCGCCGCGAGTGCCAGGTAGCGAGACTGGAAAACCTGGTACTCGGCGAAGACCTGATACGTGAAGATCATGAGGATCAGGACGGGGATCGCGCGGAAGAGTTCGACGACGGCGCCGCAGAACCACCGGATCGCGGCGTGATCGGAGAGCCGGCCGATCCCGAACACGAAGCCGAGGATCAGGGCGAAGACGATCGAGAGCGCGGCGGCGACGATCGTTCCCTGGATACCGGGAATCAGGTACGTCGACCACGTGCTCGACTCGAGGAACGGCTCCCACTTGTCCGCAGTGAGCTGGCCCTTGTCGTCGAGGGCCGTGTAGACGAGGAAGCCGACGGCGACGAGCAGCAGCGCTGCCACACCCGAGGCGGCCCGGTAGACCGCGCGCGCCTTGGGGCCCGGCGCGTCGTACAGAACGGTCGCTGAACTCATCGGGCAACCTCGAATCGCTTGCTCAGGTAGCCGAAGAGCAGGCCCATCGGCAGGGTCAGGATCACGAAGCCGAGGGCGAAGATGCCACCGACGACGAAGATCGCGGCTTCGTTCTCGATCATCGTCTTCATGAGGAACGACGCCTCGGCGACGCCGATGACCGACGCGATCGTCGTGTTCTTCGTCAGTGCGATGAGCACGCTGCCGAGCGGTGCGAGAACCGCGCGGAAGGCCTGCGGCAGAACCACGAGGCGGAGGTTCTGCGAGAACGTCAGGCCGAGCGACCGCCCCGCCTCGGACTGGCCGACGTTGACCGTGTTGATGCCCGACCGCAGCGACTCGCACACGAATGCCGCGGTGTACACCGCGAGGCCGAGGACCGCGAGCCGGAAGTTGTTGTCGGCCAGGAAGGTCGGCGACGTCTCCTGCGCGAGGGCGACACCCATCGTCTGGTACAGCCCGAACGAGCAGAAGATGATGATCAGGGTGAGGGGGGTGTTACGGAAGATCGTGACGTACGTCGCCGCGATCGCACGCGCGACCGGCACCGGCGAGACCCGCATCGCTGCGAGCACCGTTCCGATCACGAGCGCACCGAGCGCGGACAGCGCCGTCAGTTTGATCGTCATCCAGAAGACGTCGATCAGCTGATCGCCGTATTTGTCGAGTAGGTTCACGAACCCTCTCCTGATCAGGGTGGGGCGGGACGATTCCGCCGATCACGTTCCGTTCGTGGCGGAGGTGATCGGCGGAACCGTGGGGGAATCGTCAGTAGCGGTCGACCGTGGGCGGAGTCGGCAGTGCGTAGCCCGACGCGCCGACGGTCTCCTCGAAGGCGGCCTCCCACGAGCCGTCGGAGATCATCTCGTCGATGGCGTCGTTGATGGTGCCGCGGGTCTCGTCGTCACCCTTCGCGAGGCCGATGCCGTAGCGCTCCTCGGTGAAGGGCTCGCCGACGACCTTGAGCTCGCCGGGGTACTGCGCGGCGTAGCCGGCGAGGATGATGTCGTCGGTGGTGACGGCATCGACCGAGCCGTTGCGGAGCGCCTCGACGCAGGCCGAGTAGGTGTCGTACGGCTGAAGCTGCACGTCGCCGGCGTAGTTGTCGAGGATGTTCTGGGCGGGAGTCGAGCCCGTCACCGAGCACAGCCGCTTGCCGCCGCTGAGCGACTCGGGGCCGGTGATGTCCGTGTTGTCCTCACGAACGAGCAGCGACTGTCCGGCCACGAAGTACGGGCCCGCGAAGTCGACCTTCTCCTTGCGGGCGTCGGTGATCGAGTACGTCGCGACGACGTAGTCGACCTCGCCGTTCTGGATCAGCGTCTCGCGCTGCGCGGAAGGTGCTTCCTTCCACTCGATGTTCTCCGGTGCGACGCCGAGCTTGTCGGCGACGTACTTCGCGACCTCGACGTCGAAACCGGTGAAACTGCCGTCCGGGGTGCGCAGGCCGAGGCCCGGCTGGTCGAACTTGATGCCGACGGTGAGGTTGCCCTCCGCAGCGCTCTGTGTGGCGCTGCGCTCCTCGTCGCCACCACACGCCGTGGCGACGGCGGCCAGGGCGAGCGCGGCGACGGCCGTCCGGACCGTTCGTGTGATCCTCATCGAGTTCCCTTCGTTGTGGAATGGATAATCCGAACGCTGCCGGTTCGGTTGTCGCCGCGCCGGAACAGCAGAAGCGCGAAGTCGGTGACTTCGGCTGGTGTCAGTGGCTGAGGATCTTGCCGAGGAAGTCCTTGGCGCGGTCCGACTTCGGGCTCGTGAAGAACGACTCCGGGTCGGTGTCCTCGACGATCTCGCCGTCCGCCATGAACAGGACGCGGTCGCCCGCGCGGCGCGCGAAGCCCATCTCGTGGGTGACGACGAGCATCGTCATGCCCTCCTTCGCGAGGGCAGTCATGACGTCGAGGACCTCGTTGACCATCTCGGGGTCGAGCGCCGAGGTGGGCTCGTCGAACAGCATGACCTTGGGGTCCATCGCGAGGGCGCGTGCGATGGCGACACGCTGCTGCTGTCCGCCGGAGAGCTGCGCGGGGTACTTCTCGGCCTGGTTCGCGATGCCGACGCGGTCGAGCAGTTCGAGTGCTCGCTTCTTGGCCTCGTCCTTGCCCTTCTTGCGGACCTTGAGCGGGCCGAGCATGACGTTCTCGAGGATCGTCTTGTGCGCGAACAGATTGAACTGCTGGAACACCATGCCGACGTCGGCGCGCAGCTGCGCGAGCGCGCGACCCTCCTCGGGGAGCGTCTTGCCGTCGATCGCGATCGAACCCGAGTCGATCGGTTCGAGCCGGTTGATGGTGCGGCACAGCGTCGACTTGCCCGACCCCGACGGTCCGAGCACGATGACGACCTGCCCGGCTGGGACGTCGAGCTGGATGTGCTTGAGCACGTGCAGATCACCGAACGTCTTCTCGACGTCGTGCATCGAGATCATCGGTGTGGCGTCACCCGCTGCGGGGACGACGGAGTCGTCGGCGTTCGTCATAATCGCAAACCTTAGGTGTAGACGGCGGAGTTCGCGCGAAGGATCGTGTCGGGTCGCTGCGAGCATTGGCACAGTACCGTCGAAGTGCTCGGGCGTGGTAACCCGATCCGGACAGTTCGGGCCCGAACGCACCGGGAATGCCCGTGGCTCCGGAGCCGTGAGTGCCGGGTGATTGGGTTCGCGCCACGCCCCGGCCGTACCCTGGAACGCGTGGATTCGAACGGTTCCGGCACGACGGACGCGCAGCGGACGTACGAGGTACGCACGTACGGATGCCAGATGAACGTGCACGACTCGGAACGGCTCGGCGGCCTGCTCGAGGATGCGGGCTATCGGCGGGCCGACCAGGGCGACTCGCCCGATCTGGTCGTCTTCAACACGTGCGCGGTCCGCGAGAACGCCGACAACAAGCTGTACGGCAATCTCAGTCATCTCGCGCCCGTGAAGGAAGCGAACCCCGGCATGCAGATCGCGGTCGGCGGGTGCCTCGCGCAGAAGGATCGCGACACCGTCGTCTCGCGTGCCCCCTACGTCGATGTGGTCTTCGGCACGCACAATCTCGGGTCGCTGCCCGCGCTGCTCGATCGCGCGCGGCACAACCGCCGTGCCGAGGTCGAGATCCTCGACGCGCTCGAGGCGTTCCCGTCGACGCTGCCGGCCAAGCGCGATTCGCCGTACTCGGGCTGGGTGTCGATCTCGGTGGGATGCAACAACACGTGCACCTTCTGCATCGTTCCGTCGCTGCGCGGCAAGGAGGTCGACCGCAGGCCGGGCGACATTCTCGCCGAGGTGCAGGCCCTCGTGAACGAGGGCGTCGCCGAGGTCACGCTGCTCGGCCAGAACGTCAACGCCTACGGGGTGTCGTTCGCCGATCCCGATGCCCCCCGTGATCGCGGCGCCTTCGCGAAGCTGTTGCGCGCGTGCGGAGAGATCGACGGGCTCGAGCGGGTCCGGTTCACCTCGCCGCACCCCGCCGAGTTCACCGACGACGTCATCGATGCGATGGCGCAGACCCCGAACGTGTGCCCGCAGCTGCACATGCCCCTGCAGTCCGGATCGGACCGCGTCCTCAAGGCGATGCGCAGGTCGTACCGGACGTCGAAGTTCCTCGGGATCCTCGACAAGGTGCGTGCCGCGATGCCGCACGCCGCGATCACGACCGACATCATCGTCGGGTTCCCGGGGGAGACCGAGGAGGACTTCCAGGGAACTCTCGACGTCGTCCGCCGGGCGCGGTTCTCGGGAGCGTTCACCTTCCAGTACTCGAAGCGGCCGGGAACGCCCGCCGCCGACATGGCCGATCAGCTCCCCAAGCACGTCGTGCAGGACCGCTACGAGCGGCTGATCGCGCTGCAGGAGGCCATCGGCCTCGAGGAGAATCGGAAGATCGTCGGACGCGAGGTGGAACTGCTCGTGACCGACGGCGACGGCCGCAAGAACGCCGCGACCGCGCGGATGAGCGGACGCGCCCGCGACGGCCGCCTCGTGCACTTCCGTCCGGAGGGAACGCTCGACGGCGCGATCCGTCCCGGCGATCTGGTGACCGTGACGGTCACCGGCGCGGCCCCCCACCACCTCGTCGCCGACGGCGACGTCCACGGTCACCGGCGCACCCGTGCCGGGGACTCCTTCGAATCCGGCGTCACCCCGAAGACCCCGCCCATCGGCGTCGGGCTCGGAATACCTGCGGTGGGGGCGCCCGCACCCGAACCAGCACAGATGGGATGCAGCGCATGAGCGACTCCGGCGACATGAGCGAACGCGAGACGTTCGCCCGCTACCGGGAGGAGGCCGACGCGACCGAGAAGAAGGTGGCGAGCGAGATCGATCCCGGCGCACGGGCTCTCGTCGTCGCCGTCGGCACCGTCGTGCTGCTGGTGTCGCTCGCGCTCCCGCACACCGGATCGGCGAGCGGATTCGACGTCCTCACGTTCGGCGAGCGCGCCGACGCCGAGGCGATCCGGGTGCCCTCGGTGCTGTTCGTGTGGTTCGCGCTCGTGTTCGGTGTCGTCGCGTCGATGCTCGCGCTCGTGACGCGCCGGTGGTTCGTCGCGTGGATCGCGGCGGCGGGCAGCGCGGTGTCGATGGTCTTCGGCATGTTCGCGATCTGGACCCGGCAGACCGCCCCCGACGTGACCGAGGCCGGTCCGGGCCTCGGGCTCGTTCTCGGATGGCTCACGATCATCGTGCTGACGTTCCACTGGGTCCGTGTCGTGTGGAGCAAGACCGCACGTCAGCTCGAGGCCGAAGAACGTCGCCGCGCGGCCGCCGCCGAGGCGGAGGAGCGTGGCGAGGGCGGGCCGGTGCTCGGCCCACCGCTCTGACGGACCGGCTCAGCCGCCGACGGCGCCTTCGGCGGCCTCGGCCCACTCGCGCCACTGCGCCGCCTGCTGGAGCGCCCGGTCCGCGTCCTTCTGCCGGCCTGCGGCGAGGGCCTTCTCGGCCTGATCCTCGAGCTGCGCGACCCGCTCGCGGAACTGCGCGGCGCGTGCGTGCGCTTCGGGATCGCTGCGTCGCCACTCGGCGTCGGACGCGTCCCTGACCTTGTGTTCGACGGCGCGGAGCCGGGACTCGAGGTCGTGCATCCGCTCGCGGGGAACCTTCCCGATCGCGTCCCACTTCTCCTGCAGTTCGCGCAGTGCCGCACGGGCGCCCGCGAGATCGCGCTCGGGGTCGACGTGCACCTCGGCGAGCAGCTTCTCCTTCGCCGCCGCGTTGTTCTCGAACTCGGCGTCGCGTTCGGAGTTCGCGGCGTTGCGCGCCGCGAAGAAGACGTCCTGAGCGCCCTTGAAACGCTTCCAGAGCGCGTCGTCGGAGTCGCGGGGCGCGCGGCCGGCGGCCTTCCACTCGGCGAGCAGTTCACGGAAGGCGGCGGACGTGGGGCCCCAGTCGGTGGAGTCGACCATCGCCTCGGCTCGCTCGACCAGCTCCTCCTTGCGGGCCTTCGCCGCCGCACGATCGCGGTCGAGTTCCGCGAAGTGGGCGCCGCGCCGGCGATTGAAGGCCTCACGTGCCTTGGAATAGCGCCGCCACAGCTGATCGTCGAGCTTGCGATCGACGCCGCGGATGGTCTTCCACTCGTCGAGGATCTCGCGCAGCCGGTCGCCCGCGGCCTTCCACTGCGTCGAATCCGCGGCGATCGCCTCGGCCTCGTCCGCGAGTGCGGCCTTGCGATCGGCGCTCTCCTGCCGCACCGTCTCGCGTTCGGCCTTCGCGGTCTCGGCGGCGACCTCCGAGTCGGCGGCGATGACACGCAGTCGCGCCTCGAGCGTCTCGACGTCGCCGACGACGGCGGCGTCCGGCAACGTCTCGATCAGGGTCAGTGCGGCTGCACGCGTCTTGCGCGGGTCGCCGCTGTGCGCGGACAGCCTCGCCTCGAGGAGGGCGACCTCCGTCGTGAGATCGTCGAATCGCCGTCCGAAGTGCGCGAGGCCCTCGGCGGCGTCGCCCGCCTGCCACGACCCGACGACGCGTTCGCCTGCCGTCGTGCGCAGCCACACGGTGCCGTCGTCGTCGACGCGGCCCCACTTCGCGGGATCGCTCGCGGGCAGGACCGGTGCGTGGGGCTCGGTCGCGGCGGCGGTGTGGGGACCAGGGCGCGGCACAGGACCGGGCTTGGGGGAGGGACCGGGCTTGGGGGACGAGCCGGGCTTCGGTGCGGAACCGGGCCCCGGCGTGGGACCGGGGTGCGTTGCGGGGTCGCGAACGCTCCCCGTGTCGTGGTTCTCGGTCATCGGTCGTCCACCTCTCTGCCGCGCGTCACGGCTGCCTGCGCACGTCCGGGCCCCGTGCCGCGGCCGGGTGCCTGTGTCGGATTCCCCGGGTGCTCGTGTCGGATTCCATTGAACCCGGTATCGGGCCGACGCGGCTATCGAATCACGTGGATCGGGACTCGCGGTGACGCGCGGGTCGTTTCGGGGGGTTCGGCTACCGTTGCTTCCGTGTTCGCCGCCGCAGGTTTCGTCCCGTCACCACCCGTGCTCGTCCCCGAACTCGCGGGCGGCGCGGACATCCACGACCTGCGCAAAGCCGTCGAATCCCTCGCCGGCACGCTCGCAGCCGCCGCAGATCGGTGGGTCGTGGTGGGGGCGGGCGACACGGACGACGTGCGCGAGTTGCGGGGCACGGGGACCTTCGCGGGCTTCGGCGCCGACGTCGCCGTGCATCTCGGCGGGAACGATCTCGGCGCGCCGGATCCGCTGATGCCGTTGCCCGGGCTGATCGCCGGGTGGGTGCGCGCCACCTGGACGCCGCACGTGGCGCTCGACGTCCGGCTCGTGCCGCGGGCCTGGGACCGAGCGCAGGCCACCGAATTCGGCCGCGGCCTGCGTGCCCGGCTCGATCGTGAGCGAGAGGTGAGCGCTGTGCTCGTCGTCGCGGACGGCGCCACGACGCTCACGGAGCGTGCCCCCGGCGCGTTCGACCACCGCGGGCCGGAGCTGCAGGCCCGCCTGGACGACGCGCTCGCCGGGGGCGATCCCTCCGCGCTCGCGGAGGTGCCGGGGGCGCTCGCCCGCGAGGTGGGTGTCTCGGCCGTCGCGGCCTGGTACACCCTCGCCGGGCTGTTCGACGGCGCCCCGCCCGCCGACGTCGTCGAGCTCTATCGCGCCGCCCCGTTCGGCGTCGGCTATCACGTGGGGGCGTGGCGCGGGTGAGCACGAACGAGGCCCCGCCGCCCCGGCCCGTCGCGATCGTCGGGCCGACGGCCACCGGAAAGTCGGCGCTCGCACTCGCCCTGGCGGAACACCGGGGCGGCGAGATCGTCAACATCGACGCGATGCAGCAGTACCGCGGGATGGACATCGGGACGGCCAAGGCGACCGTGCGCGAGCGCCGCGGCATCCCGCACCACCAGCTCGACGTCCTCGACGTCACCGAGACCGCGACGGTCGCGCGGTATCAGCGCGCGGCCGCTGCCGACATCGACGACATCCGGGCTCGCGGCCTCGTCCCGATCGTGGTCGGCGGGTCGATGATGTACGTCCAGGCGCTCTTCGACTCGTGGGAGCTGCCACCCACCGATCCCGAGGTGCGCGCCCGGTGGGAGCACGTTCTCGACACCGCCGGGGTCGACGCGGTGCACGCCGCGCTGCGCGAGCGCGATCCCGAGGCCGCGGCCACGATCCTTCCCACGGACGGGCGCCGGATGGTGCGGGCGCTCGAGGTCGTCGAGATCACGGGCGCACCGTTCGCGGCGTCGCAACCGCAGCGGGGACGGCCCCGCTGGGACGCGATCCTCGTCGGCATCGACCGCGACACCGACGAGCTCGATCGCCGCATCGCGCAGCGCACCGAGCGGATGTTCGACGACGGCCTCGTCGCGGAGGTCGCCCACCTCGCCGATCACGGCCTGCGGGAGGGGACGACCGCGCGTCGTGCGATCGGCTGCGCGCAGGTGCTCGAGTACTTGGACGGCGACGCCGACCTCGCGTACGCGCGCGAGCGCACCTTCATCGGGACCCGTCGCTACGTCCGGCGGCAGCGATCGTGGTTCCGCCGCGACGAGCGGATCACGTGGTTCGACGCAGCCGAATCCGACGTCGCCGAGCGCGTCGCGCGGCATGTCGACGACGTCTCGTCAGGGGAAGGCGACCGCCGCGCCGACTAGACTGCCGGGCATGGGTGACGCGGTTGGACTCGGGGACGGCCGGACGGCCGGCATCCCCTTCGTGAAGGGGCACGGCACGCAGAACGACTTCGTCGTCCTGCCGGACGAGGACGTCGGTGTGGACCTGCGGCCGGAGCGGGTAGCGGCACTGTGCGATCGCCGCCGTGGTCTCGGCGCCGACGGCGTGCTCCGCGTCGCGCGCGCCGGTGCCCTCGTGAGCGCGGGTGTGCTGGATGCGCTTCCGGACGGCGTGACCGGGGACGACTGGTTCATGGACTATCGCAACGCCGACGGCTCGATCGCGGAGATGTGCGGCAACGGCGTCCGCGTCTTCGCGCATCACCTGGTCGCGTCGGGGCTCGAGGAGCGCACCGAGTTCGTCGTCGGCAGCCGTGCCGGCGGGAAGCCGGTCGTCGTGCACGACGCCGACCCCGAGGCGGGTGACGTCACCGTCGACATGGGCGCCGTGCGGGTGCTGGGCGAGTCGACCGCCACGGTGTCGGGGCGGGTGTTCACGGGTGTCGGGATCGACGTGGGAAATCCGCATCTGGCCTGCGTCGACCCACACCTCACGGCGTCGTCGCTCGCCGCACTCGATCTCGGCGGCGCACCGGGCTTCGACCCGGGCGTCTTCCCGCAGGGCGTGAACGTCGAACTCGTGACGCCGCTCGAGAACGGCGCCGTCGACATGCGCGTCCACGAGCGTGGGGTCGGCGAGACCAGGTCGTGCGGTACGGGAACCGTCGCCGCGGCCGCTGCGGCGTTGCGCTACGACGGCCTCGACGAGGGCGCACTCACCGTCCGCGTCCCCGGCGGCGACGTCCTCGTGACGATCCACGGCGGTACGGCGACGCTGCGCGGTCCGTCGGTGCTGCTCGCCTCCGGATCGCTGTCGGAGCGGTGGTGGAAGACGCTCGGCTGAGCGCACCGCGCGGCCGAACCGGGCCCGACCGGGACGGCTGCCCGGAAAGTCGGGTGCGTACCGGCCGCGATCCGTGGGATCATGGTGGGGTATGACGAACACGCACGCGGCCGATGCCGCCACCGAACCGGACGCCGCAGCCGATGCCGGCGCCTCCTTCTCCTCGGATTCCTCCGATCGCACGGCAGCCGATGCGGGCCCCCGCGTGAGCCGCGGCGGCATCGCACCGTCGACCGGCGAGATGCAGCTCGACGACCGCGGCGCACTGCGTCGCGTCGCTGGCCTGTCCACCGAACTCGCCGACGTCACCGAGGTCGAGTACCGGCAGCTTCGCCTCGAACGGGTCGTCCTCGTGGGGGTGTGGACGTCCGGATCGGCCGCCCAGGCCGACGCGAGCATGGCCGAGCTCGCTGCGCTCGCCGAGACCGCGGGCTCCGAAGTCCTCGAAGGACTCGTGCAGCGCCGTGACCGACCCGACGCCGCGACCTACATCGGATCCGGCAAGGCGGAGGAACTGCGCGCCATCGTGCTCGCGACCGGCGCCGACACCGTCATCTGCGACGGCGAACTGACACCGGCGCAGCTCACCGCCCTCGAGCGCGTGGTCAAGGTCAAGGTGATCGACCGGACAGCGCTCATCCTCGACATCTTCGCGCAGCACGCGACGTCGCGCGAAGGCAAGGCGCAGGTCGCGCTCGCGCAGATGGAGTACATGATGCCGCGGCTGCGCGGCTGGGGTGAGTCGATGTCGCGCCAGGCGGGCGGCCGCGCCGGCAGCAACGGCGGTGTGGGTCTGCGCGGTCCCGGTGAGACGAAGATCGAGACGGACCGCCGCCGCATCCGCGAGCGCATGGCCAAGCTTCGCCGCGAGATCAAGGCGATGAAGGCCGCACGCGACACCAAACGCGATCGCCGCGTCCACGGCGCGACACCCAACGTCGCGATCGTCGGATACACCAACGCCGGCAAGTCGAGTCTGCTCAACGCCCTCACGGGCAGTGGCGTCCTCGTCCAGGACGCGCTGTTCGCGACGCTCGATCCGACGAGCCGCCGGGCGAAGCTCGACGACGGCCGCGAATACGTCCTCACCGACACCGTCGGATTCGTCCGTCACCTGCCGACGCAGCTCGTCGAGGCGTTCCGGTCGACGCTCGAGGAGGTCACGGACGCGGACCTGCTCATGCACGTCGTCGACGGCTCCGATGCGCTGCCGACCGAACAGATCAAGGCGGTACGCGAAGTCGTCACGGAGGTGCTGCGCGAGAGCGACGCGCCGCCGCCGCCCGAGCTGATCGTCGTGAACAAGATCGACGCCGCGGACCCGACGACGATCACCCAGCTCCGTGGGCTGCTCACCGGAGCCGTGTTCGTGTCGGCGAGGACGGGGGAGGGGATCGACGAACTCCGGGCGCGACTGGACGATCTGCTCGACCGCCCCGACGTCGAGATCGACGTCGTGATCCCGTACACGCGGGGCGATCTCGTCGCGCGCGTCCACGCCGAAGGCCGCATCCTGGAGAGCGCGCACGAAGGCGACGGCACCCACCTTCGCGCACTCGTCGCACCGCCGCTCGCGGGAGTGCTCGCGGAGTTCACGGGCTCGCCCGCCCGGTGAGGAGAGCGGTCGTCGCGGTCGCCTCGGCGGCCGTCGTCCTCACGGCGGGGACCGCTGCCGCCCAGCCCGCGCCGCGCGATGCAGCGATCGCGGACCTCGGCGACGCCGAGACGCTCTGTACCCCCACCGATCCGGATCCACGGCTCGACGAGATCTCCGGCCTCGCCGTCGATGGCGAGAGTCTCTACGTCGTCGGGGACAGCGGGTCCGACGACGCCGTCGCCGAACTCGGGCCGGACTGCTCCGTGCGGCGCTGGATTCCGCTGCCCGTGGACCCGTACGACGTCGAGGATCTCGCGCGCACGGCGGACGGCACGCTGTGGTTCGCCGACATCGGCGACAACGCGCGGCGTCGTGAGACCGTCGCGCTGATCTCCGTCGATCCGGCGACGGGCACCGGGACCCTGCACCGGCTCACGTACCCCGACGGCCCGCACGACGCCGAGACGATCCTCATGGGCGCCGACGGCGTCGCCGTGATCGTCACCAAGAACCTCTTCGGCCCGAGCGGGATCTACCGCACGCCGGTGCCGGTCGACCAGCTCGCCGAGCCGGGCCCGACGCCGCTCGAGGACATCGGGGATCTCGACCTCACGGAGCGTCAGGACGCGGGCGCCGCGCTGTCGGAGTCGGTCTTCACGGGCGGTGCGGTGGCGGCGGACGGCTCGGTCGGGGCGGTCCGCAGCTACAGCCACGTCCACCTGTTCGACCTCCGCGGCCGCGACATCGCGGCGGCGCTCACGGCTGGGCCCGACGTCACGGCGGAGCTGCCCCCGCAGCCGCAGGGCGAGGCCGTCGCGTTCGGCCCGAACGGCGATCTGCTCGTCGCGTCGGAGGCGCGGGGCGGGCCCCTGCCGCCGATCCTGCGGATCCCGGACGTCGTCGAACGTTTCCACGAGCAGCGGTCCGGGGACGGCGCGGCGTCGGCCGCACCGCCAGCCGAATCGCCCGCCGAGTCACCCGCGGCGGCGCCGTGGGTGCTGCTCGGCGGCGGCCTCCTCGCCGCAGCCGGCTCGTTCGCCCTGTGGCGGCGCCGCCGCTCGTGAGTGATCTTCCGGTCTCCACACCGGAAACTCGCTCACGAGCGCGAAGCGCCTCGGATGAGGTCGGCGCAGCGTTCGCCGATGAGCATCGTCGTGATGTTGGGGTTGACGGCGGTGATCTTCGGCATGACCGAGGCGTCGGCGACGCGCAGCCCCTCGACCCCCTTGACCCGCAACTCCGGGTCGAGCGGTGAATCGTCGTCGTCCGCGGCGCCCATCCGTACCGTCCCGACCGGGTGATAGACGGTGTTGTGCGTGCGGGTGATGTAGTCCGCGATCTCCTCGTCGGTCTGCACGTCCTCGCCGGGCGACAGCTCGCGGCCGGCCCACTCGGCCATCGCCGGCTGTGCCACGATCTCGCGCGCCCGTCGCACCCCCGCGATCATGATCGCCATGTCGTACGGGTCGGTGAAGTACTGCGGATCGACCTTCGGCTTGTCCCGGTAGTCGATGCTGCGCAGCCTCACCGTCCCCTTCGACCGCGCATGCGTCACGTTGGGTGTCAGGCAGAACGCGTTCTCCGACGTCGGATATCCCTGCCGCAGCGTGTGCATGTCGAACGGGATGCTGCCGTAGTGGAACATCAGGTCGGGACGGTCGAGGCCCTCCTCGGTGGGCGAGAAGATGCCGATCTCCCACCACTGCGTCGAGCGCGTCACCATGGGCTTGCGTGCCTCCCACTGCACGACGCCCTCGGGATGATCCTGCAGGTGCGAGCCGACGCCGGGGGAGTCGACGACGACATCGATGCCGACCTCGCGCAGATGATCCGCGGGACCGATCCCCGACAGCATGAGCAGCTTCGGCGAGTCGATCGCGCCGGCCGACAGCACCACCTCCTTGCGCGCAGTGATGCGGCGCGAGTGGATGCCGTCGGAGAGCACGACGTCGACGCCGATGCACCGGCCGTCCTCGACGGGGAGCTTGCGCGCCCAGTGGTCGGTGAGGATCGTGAGGTTCTCGCGCTCGAGGATCGGGTGCAGGTAGGACACCGACGACGACGAGCGCACGCCGTCCTCACGGCCGTTGATCTGGAAGAAGTTGGCGCCGTTGACGATCGTCTCGCCCTCGTTGAACT
>NZ_BCXD01000029.1 GCF_001894925.1 Rhodococcus rhodnii NBRC 100604
GTTACCCAACTGGCCCTCGATCGACGCCAACGACGACAACTTGAACAGATTCCGCACACCCGTCGCGTTCTCCGCGACCATCGTCATGTGCGTGTACGCACCACTACCCGACACATCGTCCGACTTCTGCCCCGGATCACCCCACTTGACCCGCTTCGACGAGAACCGCGACTCCGGCGCCACATACGCCTCGATCCCGATGATCGGCTTGATCCCGTGCTTCGTCGCGACGTTGTAGAACTCGCTCGCCCCGTACATGTTGCCGTGATCGGTCATCCCGACCGCCGACATCCCCAACCGCTCCGCCTCCGCGAACAACGGCCCCACCTTCGCCGCACCATCGAGCATCGAATACTCGGTGTGATTGTGAAGATGCACGAACGATGCCGGTGTCATCACCATCACCCACCTCTGAAGTCGCCATCGGTTGTCCCATCGAGCTCCGGTCCGGTACGTATACGAGCAGCTGAAGTGGCCTCCAGTCGAACAAACGACACGGCGGCCACGACAACCAACAGATGTCGGTGGAGGTAGTCGTAGTGGATCTCGATCTGTCTGCGGTACGTGCGATGGTCGCCGTCAGCGACGAGGGGCAATTCGGGCTGGCGGCCGAAGCACTCGGAGTCAGCCAGCAGGCCGTCTCCAAGCGGATCTCGAAGCTGGAAAGCCAGCTCGGTTCTCGGCTCTTCGAGAGAGGGGTGGGCGCAAGCGTCGTCACTCCACACGGCGCACGGTTCTTGCCTCACGCACGCTCGCTGCTCGCGACTGCGGACGCCGCCGTCGACGCGGTGCGCGATTCTCGAACACTCCGGGTTGCGGTCCACGGTAACCAGATCGCCGATGCGAATCTGATGCGGTTCTACGTGGACAAGCACCCGGACGCCGAGGTCGAGCTCGTCATGATGGGTCCCACGAGAACGTCGAGGAATGCAGTGATCGAGGGGCGGATCGAGGTCGCGTTCGCACGTGCGAGTTGGCCCGCCCATCCGCTACCTACCGATGTCGTCGCCGTACCCGCATACCTCGACGCATTGCATCTCCTGGTGGGGGAAGGCAATCCTCTGGCGCGCCGCGATCACGTCGGTATGCACGAGCTCGCCGGTCTCACGGCATGGGTTCCGGGAGCGGGATTCGACTCCGAGGTGGCCGACTTCTACGAGCGGCTCAGCGCTGATTGGGGGATCACCATCACGATCGAACGTCCCCCCGGCGGAATCGGTTTCGCAAGCATCGTCGATCGCATCGCCGCCTCGACTTCGCTGGTTACGTTCGGAGGCGAGGGGACCACGACGCCGTGGCACCCGCGGCTTCGCCGTGTTCCCGTCGTCGATCCGACTCCCGCCTATCCGATGGCGCTGCTGTGGCGAGAGTCGATCGGCGATCATGGCCAGCTCGACCGTCTCGTCGACTTCGTCACCGCCGGCTACGAGCAGCGCCCCGCCGCCTCGATGTGGATACCGGAACCGGATCGAATCCTGTTCCACGAGTAGCCACGACACTCTCGCTCGGCAACGGTGGACTGCGGACGATCGCCGTGGTTCCAGCCGCCGCGTCTGGACGTCCGACCGCACTCACCCCACGGTGTTGCGTTCGGCGAGCACGGCACGGACGGGGTCGTCCGGGCCGATGTCGTAGGTGCACTCGAGCGGCCGCGGATCGGGGACGAAGGCCCACAGCAGTGCGCCGGCCGCGCCCGCCGCACGCTGGCCGTCGATCTTGGCGGCGATGTCGGCAGCACGTTGCTCGGCCGTGCCGCACGGCCCGCCCGCGTATTGGCCGATCTCCGCCACCAGCAACGGCTTTCCCACTGCACGCGCCTGCTCGAGCCGGACGGCGAGGCCGTCGAACTCGTTGCCGGGCAGCGGGATTCCGTCGGCGCCGTAGTCGTGGTACTGCAGGACGTCGAGATACGGAGACTCGGCGAGGCGACGGAACTCGGGCCCGGCCGTCCCGCACTGCCCGCCGCCGATCGTGCCGAGCGACAACGGATGCACCGGATCGATCCCGCGCGCGAGGGCGCCGACGTCGTCGGCGAAGCGGCGCAACACCGTCGCCGCATCACGGGGACACGTGCCGCCGAGTCCGCCGACGAGGGGCTCGGGTTCGCCCAGTAGATCCCACATCGCGAGGGCGGGCGAGTCCTTCCACCGCGTGAGCGCGGTCTCGAGCCACGCTGCGTAACTCGGCATCTCGGTGACGACGGTCTCTCCGGCGGGAGGGGGTGACGGCCGCCGCCAGCCGTCGGCGTACCACGAGTACTCCTTGAACACCTCGTCCTCGCACGCGCCGTCGAACGAGGACAGGACCGGCATGACGAACTGGCCGTGCCGTTCGGCCGCCGCGAACACCGCGTCGATCGGCCGGAAGTCGCGCGCGCCCGTGACGCGGTCGGTCGCGAGCGTCGCGAAGGCGTTGAATCGCGTGAGCGAGTTCGGCGGGAGGGATGCGAAGAAGGCGTCGAGATCGACCTCGGCCCCGCAACCCGAGTTGATCGACCAGTCGGTCGCGAGCTGATAGGCGTCGAGTCCGGCGGGCCACCAGCGCCGTCCGTCGAGCGTCAGCGACTCGCCGTCCGTCGCGACGCGCGGGTGTGCGCTCGCCGGTGTCACGTTGGCAACCAGCGTCAGAACTGCGGCCGTCGCCACCATCCAGGACAGCTTCCGTCGTGATCGCATGGCACGAGCGTGCCAGTATTGCGCGCGGCGGCGCAGCACTTCCTCGATTCCCGCTCCGTTCCGATTGTCCGAAAACGGTACTCGGACAATTCAGATGTAACGAAACTCATTCCAGCACAATAGGTTCGGTTTTCGGTAGCGTTACGACATGCGATCCTCATCGCATCCGGGCTTCGCCGAGTGAAATCCACTGAGCGCCATGCTTTACTCGTCCCACGGCATCCGGCCGGAGCAGTCGGACGCTGGGCCGCAGCGACATCCGCTCGGCCACCGCGGTGCCCCGGCCGTTCCCCCTCATCGGGCCGGGGCACCGCTCCTTCGTGTCGAGCACATCCACCTCGACGAACCACCTCGGCGAATCACCCGAGCATCATCCCCGCTCGGGCGACCCCGCAGTGTCCCAGGAGAACGAACGCATGAAGATCCCGCGCCGCGTCGGCTCGTACGCACTCGTGGCCGTCGCGCTGACGCTCGTGGTGGGTGCCGCGTCCGGACGGCTGTTCGCGAGCATCGACGCCCACGGCGACGCGCCGGCCGAGCCGTACCCGCTCGTGGCGTGCGCGACCCGGTTCACGCTGGCAGAGGAGTTGTTGTGCGTCCCGGGCGTGGGCGAGGCGGCCGTTTTCGCGCCCGCGGTGCCCGCCGACGCCGTGGTCGACCCCGGCCCACCCGTCGCCGTCACCTACCGGATCGGCGAGACGTGGCTGTCGTCCCATCTGGTGACGTACACGACGCCCGCGAGCGGTCTCGTTCCCGCGGCACGACACACTCACGTCCTCACGACGAATCTCGCTACGGGACACCGACTGTCGGATGTTCCCGTATCGCCCGAAGCCACCGCCCTCGTGCCCGCACCCGACGTCGGGCTCGTGCTCGCCGGAGCGACGCCGGAGCACACCGCTCTCGGCGACGGCGGCGCGCCGGACACCGTCGCGATCGATCCGCTCACGTCCGACGTCCGCTGGGTCGCGGCGGGAACGTCTCTTCCGGCGACGGGCACGGCCGCATTCGCCGCACCGACGGGGACGACGGGCGTCGCGCTCACCGCTCCGCCGGAGAGCGGCGGCAAGGGATGCACCGTGCGCGCCCTCGACCTGGCGACCGGCACCGAACTCTGGCGCACCTCGCTCGCGGCCCTCGCCACTCCCGGGGAGTGCGACGTGCTGCTGCATGCGGCGCCGGGATCGCCGCTCGTCGGTGTGACGGAACCCGGCGACCGGCCGAGCGCCTTCCTCACCCTCGATGCCGAGACGGGCGACCGGCTCGACGGGTCGCTCGCGTCGAGCCCCGTGCTGGCCGTGCGCAGCGATTCGTCGAGCGACGAGACGCTCGTGACGGTCCGCTCGGGACGCGACGATCGCCGGCACGTCGTCGTGCGCCCCGATCTGTCGGTGGTATTCGACCTCGATCAGGCGCAGCTGGACGCCGTGGGCGCCCGCGTCGAGGCGTTCGAGGGGTCCCGCATCTACGCGAGCGGTCCCACCGGGTACTTCTCGCTCGATCCGCATTCGCCGGCGCTCACGAGCGAACCCGCGATCGGATACCCGGTGCGCTCCGTCAACGGGTGGACGCTGTGGAACGGTGAGACCGCCCGCTACGTCCGCGAGTAGTCAGGACGGCACCGCCTCGCCGCCGAACGCCCGCTCGAGCGCGGCCTGATCGAGCCGCTTCATCGTCATCATGGCCGCGGTCATCCGGTTCACGGCGTCGCGGTCGGGCATCCGCATGAGCTCGTAGAGGCGTTCGGGCACGACCTGCCACGACACTCCCCAGCGATCCTTCAGCCAGCCGCACTGGGATTCGACGCCGCCGCCGGCGAGGAACGCGTCCCAGTAGCGGTCGACCTCGGCCTGGCCGTCGCACAGGATCTCGAAGGACACCGCCTCCGAGAACGTGAACGCCGGTCCGCCGTTGAGGCCGATGAAGGGACTCCCACGCAGCTCGAACGACACCGTCATCACCTCCCCCTCGGCGCCGCCGGGAGTGCCCGAGGGGTAGCGGTCGACGTGGGTGATCCACGAGTCGTCGAACAGGTCGGTGTAGAAGGTGGCCGCGGCCTCGGCGTCGCCGTCGAACCACAGGCACGGGGTGATCGGTTTCATGATGGGCCTCCCTCTCGGAATGTGTCCGGTCGAGGTGTCGACCGTCCGGGCGCGCGGAAGTCACCGCTCACCACCGAGTTCGGCGGGTTTCGCCGACGCCGCCCGATTTGCGGTACTTCGTGTTCTGATGAACGGCATACCCCGCGGGATGTTCCCGCATGCGCAGAGGCGACAACCGGAGGCGCACCACATGACCTTGGCACCCGACCGACCCGACGGCGTGCACGACGAACCACCCGGCGGCTCGGCACCGGACGCTCCGGTCTCCGTCACCGCACGCGCGGTCGCGATCCTCGCGGCGGCCCGCCGCGAATCCGCCGATCAGGCGTTCGACGCTCTGCTCGATCTCTCGATCCGCCACCAGGTGGACCTCCAGCGGATCGGCGCCGCACTGTGCGCGCTCGTCGAGGGGCGTGGAGCGGGGACGTCGCGCGCGGATCGCGTCGTCGCCGGGCTGTGGGGCTCGGTCGTCCGGAGGTCGCGGTAGATTTCTCGCGGCGAGCAATCGACGTGCAGAAAGGCCAGCAGTGCCCTCATCAGGACCTCGAGCGGCCCGGCACCGGCATGTCGCGGCGCGGATTCGGCAGCGCATCATGGACGGCACGTACGGGGTCGGCACGTCGCTGCCCAGCGAGAGCGCGCTGTGCACGGAGTTCGACGTCTCGCGCGGGCCCGTCCGGCAGGCGCTCGCCACGTTGCGTACCGAAGGTCTGATCGTGCTGTCGCAAGGGCGCCCCGCGACCGTCCGCAGCCGTGACGTCGCGCAGACGCTCGACACCTTCACGCCGTTCTCGCAGTGGGCGCAGCGCACGGGGCGCACGCCGGGCAGTCGCACGATCGAGATCGCGCGCCGCCGCGCGTCCGGTGCCGCCGCCGACGCGCTCGGCCTCTCACCCGACGACCACGTCGTCCAGATCCTGCGCGTGCGCTTTCTCGACGACGAGCCGACGATGATCGAGCGCAGCACCTACATCGACGAGGTCGGATCGCTGCTGTTCGGTTTCGACACCGACTCCGGGTCGATGACGGACTACCTGACGTCGCGGGGAGTGAAGTTCGACGCGATGGAACACGTGCTCGACGCCGTCGCCGCGGACGCCACCGACGCCGACGCCCTCGCGATCGCGCAGGGCGCACCGCTGCTGCGCGAGCGCCGGACGTCGCGCACCGACGCGGGCGAGCCGTTCGAGTACGCGGACGATCGGTATCGTCCCGATCTCGTGACGTTCTCGATCGTCAACTCCCGCACGGCGGAGCCGCGAACCCTAGCGTGAGCCGTCCTCAGCGCGGCGCCGCCGGTGTGGGTGAGCCGGGCCCGGCGCCGAGCGGACGCTGCATCCATTCGACGTCGCGCCACTCGCCGTGCTTGAACCCGATGCGGCGGAACGTCCCGACGGGCTCGAACCCGAGCGCGGTGTGCAGCCCGATGCTCGGCTCGTTGGGGACGGTGATCACGGCGACGGCGACGAGGAAGCCGCGCTCCTCGAGCCGAGCGAAGAGCGCCTCGTACAGCGCGCGGCCCGCACCCGTCCGCCGCAGTCCGCGTTCGAGATAGACGCTGACCTCGCACGACCAGCGGTACGCGACCCGCTCCTTGAACGGACCGGCGTACGCGTAGCCGACGATCTTGCCCCCGCCGTCCGTCCCGCCGTCGTCCTCCGCGACGAGCCATGCGTGCCGATGCTGTGCCCGGGTGATCCGCTCGCCCATCTCCGCGTCGGTGGGCGGGACGTCCTCGAAGGTGATCGCGGTGTCGACGACGTACGGGCGGTACACGTCCGCGCACGCGGCGGCGTCCGTTGCGCGGGCGTCTCGGATGCGGATCATCCGGCACATTCTGCCGCAGCGCGTTCAGCTGCGGGGCATCCGGTTCCAGTGCGGTGCGAGCAGCAGCATCGCGACGAACGCGGCGACGGCGAACCCGTAGAACAGCGTCGTCGTACCGAGATAGCCGGGCAGCAGCCCGCCGAGGATCGCGCCGACCGAGCCGCAGCCGTTGACGATGCCCGTCGCGGTCCCGGCGCGCTCGGAGGTGCCGAAGTCGACGGCGGCGACGCACGAGATCATCGCGTCGGCGCCGTAGATCGAGAGACCGATGACGGCAAGAACGCCCACCATGATCCACACGTTGCCGGTCGCGGTGAGCGGCGTGAACAGCGCGAGGACGACGACGAGCACCCCGAGCGAGAGGACCGACGCCGGGACCCGCCGAGCATGGAAGACGCGGTCGGAGACGCGGCCGAGCAGGATGGGTGCGATCACTCCCGCGATGCCGAAGGCGATGGGCACGACGACGGCCTGCAGGTGGTTGCCGTTGGCGAGCTTCTCGGCGACGATCACGGGTCCCCAGAGCAGGATCGCGTATCGCGCGGGCTTGAGCAGGAAGTACGCGAGGCCCAGCGTGACGATCATGCGGTCGCGCAGCACTGCGCGCACCGACTCGAGCGGCGTCGCGCGCGGGGCAGCGTCGGGTTCCGCCGCGTCGGGTTCGGCCGCGTCGGGTTCGGCCGCGCCGGGTTCGGTGATCGGCGGCAGTCCGACGTCGGTGGGGCGGTTGCGCTGGAAGACGAGGAAGGCGACGAAGACGACTCCGACGACGACCGCACCGGCGAAGAACGCGACGCGCCAGCTGTCGAAGACGCTGTAGGCGATCCAGCCGAGAATCGGGGCAGCCGCGAGTCCGCCGAACGCGTAGTTGGTGCTCCAGAGCCCGAGAATGCGACCTCGTTCTCGAATCGTGAAGAACTGCGCCATGTTTCCGAGCAGTCCCGACCATCCGGTCGACTGCGCGAGCCCCTGCACGATCATGAGCGGGACGAGGAACACGAGGGCCGGCAACAGTCCCATGAAGACCGTCGCGACGGCCGAGATGGCGAGTCCGCCCGCCACCACGACCCGGGGGCCGTAGCGGTCGGAGAGCGACCCCCACGTGAACTGGCCGAGGGCATAGGCGGCGAGGTAGATCGCGTCGAGATTCGCGAGATCGGTTCGCGTGAGCGCGGTGTCGACGAGCGGATCCTCGAGGATCCCGAGCTTGGCGACGGAGAACGCCTGCCGCGTGAAGTAGAACCCGGCGTACGCGATCCACGTGATCGCGAAGATCCGGATGCGCCAGTGCGCCATCGTCGCGGCCGGCGCGGGCGAGCCCGGAGTTCGATGCGGTCCGAGCAGAGACGAGCCGAGGGTGGGGAGTGCCATGGAGGGCCTCGTATCCGGTAGGCCGCTCGGGGAGAGCGGGTTTCGGGCACGACCGACCGCCCGCCGTCCCGAGGGGTGCTCGGGACGGCGGTTCGGGCGAGTGTCGTGGAAAGGAAGGTCAGCGCACGGCCTCGTCGTCGAGCGCTGTGATCAGAGCGGGGATCTCGGCGACGCTGCCGAGCACGTGCGTCGCTCCCGCGGCGACGAAGCGATCGCGATCGTGTGCGCCCGTGAGCACGCCGACGCTCGCGCGGGCTCCCGCCCGGACGCCACTGACGATGTCCGACGCACTGTCACCGACGACGATCATCGAGGAGACGGACTCGGTCTCGGTGCGCAGCAGGGCCGTGAGCGGCATGTCGGGATGCGGACGTCCGCGCACGCCGTCGCCGGGGCACAGCGCGACGTCGGCGATCTCCCGCCAGCCGAGCGCGTCGAGAATCGCGTTCTGGGTGTCGCGCGCGAAACCCGTCGTCAGCGCGATCTTCACGTGCCGCGCGCGGAGCTCGGCGAAGGTGTCGAGCGCACCGGGCATCGCGGAGACCTCGCCGCCGGCGACCATCGCGGCGTACGCGGCCTCGAACGCCGCGTTCGCCGCCTGTGCCGTGGCCTCGTCGCCGTGCGCGAGGTGCCGGAAGACGGTGATCTTCGACTGGCCCATCGTGACGTCGACGTAGTCGAGCATCTCGGCGCGCTCGGCGTCGGTCGCGGCGAGGCCCGCATGCTCGTCGGCCGCGACGAACGCCCTGCGGACGAGGCCGCCGTCCTCGACGGTCGTCCCGGCCATGTCGAAGACGACCAGGGAGATCCGCGACGGCTCCGCGGTCGACGACTGTGCTGTCGCCGACGACTGTGCTGCTGTGGGGGATTCGGCTGTGACGGGGGACATGGCTGTGCCTCTCATGCGGTGACGGACTCGGTGATGCGCGCGATCGTCGACTCGCCGAGGCCCATCGACGTGGTCATGCCGATACCCGTGGTGACGGTGACGATGTGGACGCGGTCGATCGGCTCGGTGAGCAGGAATTCGTCGCCCGAACCGGAGGTGTACATCCCCTGCCAGCGTTCGAGCACCTCGACGTCGTCCACGCCGAACAGCGTTCGCGTCTCGGTGAGCAGTGCCTCGAATCCGGCCTCGGGCTGGAAGGGGATCGCGGAGACGGCGCGGTCGTGGGTGTCGCCGATGAGGACGGTGCCGTCGGGCTGCGGCGTGTACATCTGATGCAGGTCCATTGCGACGTAGTCGGGCGTCTCGCGCCGCAGCCGCTCGGCGAGTGCCGGTGTGCTGGGCAGGTTCTCGAAGCCCGAGTACCGCACGAGCGACCACGCGGTGAACAGCGGCCCCGGCAGCGGCTGCGCCAGCGGGATGCGCGCCTTGACCATGTGGAGCCGGCAGCGCAGCAGATCGTCGGCGGGCTCGGGGAAGAGCCGGTCGACGTCGCAACCCACGGCGACGACGACGTGCTCGGCGGCGAGGGTGCCGCGCGAGGTGCGTACGACGCCCGGCTCGAATCCCAGTGCGGCGGTACGCCAGTGGAAGTCGACGCCCTCGCTCTCGAGCCAGCGCGCGATGCCGGGCGCGGCCGCGCGCGGTTCGACCTGGAGGTCGTTCGGCAGATACATGCCGCCGATCGCGTCCGGCACCGGGACGGCGCTGCGGAACTCGTCGGCGCCGAGCAGACGCACCTCGTCGTCGCCACGTTCTGCGGCGAACTCGGCCATCACGGCGAGTTCGTCGTCGCGGCGGGCGACGCACCAGGTGCCGGGCTGCGCGGCCCAGAAACCGGCGGCGCGAGCGAGGTCGAGCCAGTGACGTCGGCCCGCGAGGGCGTACTCGCGGGCCGCACCGGACTGCGCGGTGATGCACGCGTGCCCGAAGTTCTGGACCGACGCGCCGACGACGCCGTCGTTCTGCTCGACGACCGCGACCCGCAGGCCACGGCGGTGAGCGTGATACGCGTGGGCCAGACCGATGATGCCCGCACCGACGACCACGATGTCGTAGTGCGGGGTGGAGGTGTGTGCTGCCATGCGACGAGCATGACCGGACATCCTCAACTTATCAATACAAGTTCGATCTGTTTACGTCCCGTATATATATGTGGCGGTGTCGTTCACCTTCCCGCAACCCGGGGCCCAGCCTCCATGTCACAACGCCCGCCCCTCAGAACCCCCGCCCGGGATTGAGGATGCCGCGCGGATCGAACACCCGCTTGATACCGGCCATGAGCTCCCGTTCGGTCTCGCCGACCTGACGGCAAAGGTACGGACGCTTGAGGACGCCGACCCCGTGCTCGCCCGTGATGGTGCCACCGAGCGCGAGACACGCGTCGACCATCGCGTCGAACGCGGCGCGCGCCCGCGCGGTCTGCTCGTCGTCGGCGGCATCGAACACGACCGTGGGGTGCAGGTTGCCGTCGGCGGCGTGGCCGAAGCATCCGATCGTCACCCCCGTGCGCAGTGCGATCGCCTCGATCTCGCGGAGCATCGCGGGGAGCGCCGGGACGGGCACGGCGAGGTCGTCGAGCAGCGTCGAGCCGAGGCGCTCGAGCGCGGGCAGCGCGGCATAACGGGCCGCCATGAACTGCTCACCCTCCTCCGGATCGTCCGTCGCGTACACCTCACGGGCGCTCGCGCACGCCGCGACGACGTCGGCCGCCTCGCCGGACGCGTCGCGACCGTCGCACTGGACGAGGAGCAGGCCCGCGGCCTCGGTGTCGAGCCCCATCCGCGTCATCTCCTCGACGGCGCGCACCGTCGTGCGATCGAGGAACTCGACGGCACGGGGCGTCGTGCGGGCAACGATCGTGCCGACCGCGTCGATCGCCTCGGCCGTCGTACCGAACGCGGCGACGACCGTCGACGCCGTGCCCGGTGCACTGCGTAGTCGCATCGTGGCGCCCACGACGACGGCCAGCGTGCCCTCCGAGCCGACGAGCAGCTGCGCGAGATTCAGGCCCGCGACGTTCTTGCGCGTCTCGCTGCCGACGTGGATGCGTCGGCCGTCGGCGAGGACGGCGTCGATCGTCGCGACGTGATCGAGGGTGACGCCGTACTTGGCGCAGCACATGCCGCCCGCGTTGGTCGCGAGGTTGCCGCCGATCGTCGAGATGGCCCGGCTACCCGGATCGGGGACGTACCACAGGCCGTGTTCCGCGGCGGCGGCCGCGAGGTCCGCGTTGATCACGCCCGGCTCGACCGTCGCCGTCCGCGCTGCCACGTCGATCGAGACGATGCGGTTCATCCGTTCGAGCGACAGCACGATCGCGCCGTCGAGCGCGTTCGCTCCGCCCGCGAGCCCCGTCCCCGCGCCGCGCGGCACGACCGGGATCGCGTGCTCGTACGCGAACTCGAGTGTCGCGACGACGTCGTCGACACTCGAGGCCCGCACCACCGCGGCGGGCGTGCCCGCCGCGGTGAGCATCGACTGGTCGTGGCGGTACGCGAGCATCGCGTCGGGATCGGCGACGACCGAGCCGGTGAGCCGCGGGGCGAGCGCGGCTGCCGGATTCGCCGGTGCGGACCTCGTCGTCGTCCCGGTCGTCGTGCCGGTGTCGGTCTCGGTCACGGCACCATCCAGCCGAGGACGTCGGTGGACTGCAGGTAGACGATCGCGGTGAGAAACACGAGCAGGCCGAGGCTCCAGCCGATGAGCTTGCGCAGCAACGTCCCCTCGGCTCCGGCGAGCCCGACGGCCGCCACGGCGACCGAGAGATTCTGCGGCGAGAGCATCTTGCCGAGCACACCCGCCGACGAGTTGGTCGCGGCCATGAGGACGGGGGCGAGGCCCGCCTGCTGGGCGGCCGTCACCTGGAGCACGCCGAACAGCGAGTTGGACGACGTGTCCGAGCCGGTGATCGCGACACCGAGCCAGCCGACGACGGGCGAGAGCAGCGCGAAGAAGCCGCCCGTCGACGCGAGCGCCATGCCCATCGACCCGGTCTGGCCCGAGATGTTCATGACGAACGCGAGGGCGAGGACGGCCATGACGGTGACGATCGTCCAGCGCAACTGAACGAGGGTGTCCTTGTAGGCGCGGACGATGCCCCCGATCCTGATCCGGTAGAGCGCGGCCGTCACGAGGCCCGAGAGCAGTAGCAGCGTTCCGGTGGCCTTGAGATGGTCGAGCGTGAAGTTCATCTGCGACAGGGGCTTTCCGCTCGTATCCACGGCGTCGAGGCCGGGCCATGCGAACTTGACGCTGCCGACGTCGACCAGCCACGCCTTGACGGCGGGGATCTGCGCGATCGAGAAGATCACGATGATGATCAGGTACGGCGCGAACGCCATGAACGCGCGTCGCCGGGTGCTCAGATGCGCGAAGCGAGGATCGTCGTCACCGGTCGTGGCATCGCTGGTGGTGTCGCCGCTTCTCGGATTACCCACGCCGACACCGGCTCCCGCACCCACCGGGCTGGTGAGCGGCGATGCGGGGGCGGTCTCGGCGCGGCCCGGCTGCCAGAACCGCAGCATGCCCAGCACGACGGCGACGGTCGCGATCGCCGCGACGACGTCGGTCAGCTCGACGGTGAGGTAGTTCGACGTCACGAACTGCGCGATACCGAACGAGACGCCCGCGACGATCGCGACCGGCCACGTCTGCCGCACACCGCGCTTGCCGTCGACGAGGAAGACCAGCAGCAGCGGGACGACGGCGGCGATGAACGGCGTCTGCCGTCCTGCCATCGAGGAGAGCTCGTGCAGCGGAAGCCCGGTGACCCCCGCGAGCGCGAGGACCGGGGCGCCCATCGCACCGAACGCGACCGGCGCCGTGTTCGCGAGCAGCGCGACGATCGCCGACTTCATCGGGCCCATACCTGCGGCCATCATCATCGCCGCCGTGATCGCCACGGGCGCACCGAAACCAGCGAGCGACTCGAGCAGCGCACCGAAACAGAACGCGATGAGGATCGCGAGGATGCGCATGTCGTCCGAGATCGAGCGGATCACCCGACCGAGTTCGTCGAACCAGCCGGTCGCGACGGTGAGCTTGTAGACGAACAGCGCGTTGATGAGGATCCAGAGGATCGGGAAGAACCCGTAGAACGCGCCTTCCGCGGCGGCGCTCGCGGTCTGGCCGATCGGCATTCCCCAGATCGCGACGGCCGAGACGGCCGACAGCGCGAGCCCGACGAGACCGGCTATGTGGGCGCGCACGCGAAAGACGCCGAGCAGCACGAACATGACGACGAGCGGTACGGCCGCCGCGAGCGCGGACCAGCCGAGCGACCCGGCGAGCGGGTCGAGAGTCTGCTGATACATGGGCTTCCCTGAGAGGTGGAGGGGCTGGAAGGGTGCTGGGGTGATGCGGTTACCGGACGAGCACGACGTCGAGGGTTCTCGGGCCGTGGACTCCCTCGACGCGATCGAGCTCGATGTCGCTCGTCGCGCTGGGACCACTGACGAAGGTCAGCGGCCGGTCTGCGGTGAGGATCGCGAACGCCTGCGGAACGGTGTCGACGATCTGGTCGGCGCGCACGATGCACACGTGGTGGTCCGGGACCAGGGTGATGGCGCGTCGTCCCTGATCGGGGCCCGCGTCGAGCACGATCGTGCCGGTGCGCGCGATGCCGAGCCGGGCGCCGGTGACGACGCAGTCGATCTCGTCGAGCTCGAGGGCGGTCAGGGTGTGCGGGTCGCCGTCGATCACGAGGTCGGCGAGGTCGGCCCACCACGCGGGCGCCAGCCCGGCCGGGACGACGACGCGGGCACCGGGCCCGGCGAGCTCGGCCACCGTCGCCGCGACGGCATCGGCGTCGACGCGATGCACGCGGGCGCGGTAGTCCTCGACGGCCTCGGCGAAGCCGTCGACGTCGGGTGCACCGGTGAGCGGCGCGCGGTCGTAGTCGCGGGGCACGACGACGGTCTCGGCGCCGGTGTTCGCTGCGGCGATCCTGGCGAGCATCTCCTCGCGTGAGCTCACTTGCCGTCCTCCCTCGTGCGCGACCACCATTCGCGGAAGGTCTCCTTCGGTGGCACGGGGAGATCGCGGCTGCGGGTCCACGCCGACGCCGGGTAGGGCAGCGCGGTGATCCGGCCCGAACGACCGCCGAGCACTCGGCCGGTGCGCGAGAGCTTCTCCGCCGCCGCGAATCTCGTGGGCGAGTCCATGACCCAACGGGCCGCCTTCATCGCAGCGGCCGTTCCGCGACCGGCGGCGCCGGTCTCCGCGGCACGTGCTCGCAGGTGCACGAGCATCGACGGAATGTCGATGCGGACCGGGCACGCGTCGAAGCACGCGCCGCACAGCGACGACGCGTACGGCAGCGACGAGTTGGGGTCGTCGTGGTCGGTGGTGGCCGTGAGCTGCGGGCTCAGCACAGCACCGATCGGGCCGGGATACACCGAGCCGTACGCGTGACCGCCGGTGCGTTCGTAGACCGGGCACACGTTGAGGCACGCGCTGCACCGGATGCAGTGCAGCGCACTGCGTCCCGACTCGTCGGCGAGGACGTTGGTCCGCCCGTTGTCGAGCAGCACCAGATGGAACTCCTGCGGTCCGTCGCCGTCGTGCACACCCGTCCACATCGACGTGTACGGGTTCATCCGTTCGGCCGTCGACGAGCGGGGCAGGAGCTGCATGAAGACGTCGAGATCGGTGAAGGTCGGCACGACCTTCTCGATTCCCATGACGGTGATGAGCGTCTGCGGCAGGGTCAGACACATCCGGCCGTTGCCCTCGGACTCGACGACGGCGAGCGTGCCGGTGTCGGCCACGCCGAAGTTCGCTCCGCTGATCGCGACCCGCGCCGAGAGGAACTTGCGGCGTAGGTGAGCGCGCGCTGCCATCGCGAGAACCCGTGGCTCGTCGGTCAGTTCGACGTCCGGGTCCGGCATGGCGGTGCGGAAGATCTCGCGGATCTCGGAACGGTTCCGGTGGATCGCGGGAACGAGGATATGGCTCGGCTTGTCGTTGCCGAGCTGCACGATGAGCTCCGCGAGATCGGTCTCGATCGCCGCGATGCCGCGCTCCTCGAGGTACTCGTTGAGCCCGATCTCCTGCGTCGCCATCGACTTGACCTTGACGACCTCGTCGGCGCCCGTCTCCCGCACGAGCCGCTCGACGATGGCGTTGGCCTCGTCCGCGTCACGGGCCCAGTGCACGACGCCGCCGCGTGCGGTCACGTTCGCTTCCAGCTGCGTGAGCAACTCGGGGAGCCGCGCCATGACGTCTTCCTTGATCGCGCTGCCCGCGAGCCGCAGCTCCTCCCAGTCCGGGCACTCCGCGACGGCGCGCAGCCGCTTCCCCCGGATCGTGCGCGTCGCGTGGCCGACGTTGGCACGCAACTGCGTGTTCGCGAGGGCGCGTTCGGCGGCGACCGGGAACTGCTCACTGCCCCGGAGGTTTCCGCGGCCGGGAATCGCGGGTATCGGGGTTCCGAGGAAGGTCGTCATGCCGCCACCGCCTCGGTGCTCGCGAGAATCTCGGCGAGGTGGACGGTGCCGACGCCCGTACGCAGCCGGCTGAGCCCACCGCCGATGTGCATGAGGCACGACGAATCACCGGCCGTGCACATCTGAGCGCGCGTCGACATGACGTTGCGCGCCTTGTCCGCGAGCATCGCCGTCGAGACCTGGGAGTTCTTGAGCGCGAACGTGCCACCGAAGCCGCAGCACGAATCCGCGTCGGGCAGTTCGACGAGAGTCATGGCGCGCACCTCGCGCAGCAGCTGCAGCGGCTTGTCGCCCACCCGCAGCATGCGCAGCGAGTGGCACGTCGGGTGATAGGTGACGCGGTGCGGGTAGTAGGCGCCGACGTCGGTGACACCGAGGACGTCGACGAGCAGTTCGGAGAGTTCGTACGTCCGCGAGGCGACGTCCTCGGCGCGGCCGGCGAGATCGTCGTCCCCGACGTGGCGGGCGACCATCGCGTGCTGATGCCGTACCGATCCGACACACGAGCCCGACGGCGCGACGGCGACGTCCCACGACGTCTCCTCGAACGCCTGCACGTGGCGCCGGACGAGGGGCGCGGCGTCGTCGAGAAAGCCGGTGTTGATGTGCATCTGGCCGCAGCACGTCTGGCCCGCGGGGAAGACGACGTCGTGTCCGAGTCGTTCCAGGAGCCGGACCGTCGCCTTGGCGGCCTCGGGGAACAGACCGTCGGCGAGACACGTCGCGAAGAGAGCGATCTTCACGCCGTCGCCCCCGGACGTCGGTGTCCCTGCGGGTGGTTCATCGTGCCTCCGTCGCCGGATGTGTGGTCCGCGTGTGGTCGGACCACTGTGGTCGGACCACACGTTAGCGTATGACCCACTCCGAATCCAGAGGTTTTTGTGATCTGGATCATTCCCATCGACGGCGGCGACGAGCGAACGGGACGAACCAGACATGCGGCAGCCCGGATACACTGGACCGATGCGTGCCCACGAGATCGTGCTCGAACGGATCGAGAGCGATCTGGCGGCGGGAAGACTGTCGGTCGGCAACCGGTTGCCCGGGGAGCGCGCGCTCGCCGAGGAACTCGGCATCAGCCGATCCTCCGTCCGCGAAGCGATTCGCGTCCTCGAGGCGATGGGAATGATCCGCACCGCGGTCGGCTCGGGGCCGCGTGCCGGCGCGATCATCGCTGCCGATCCCGCGGCGTCCATGACGACGGCGCTGCGCTTGCACGTTGCGGCACAGACGTTTCCGGTGCAGGACGTCGTCCGCACCCGCATCCTGCTCGAGACCTGGGCGGTCGACGCGGCGGCGCGGCAGGAGGCCGTCGACCTCTCCGACGTCGAAGCACTGCTCGACGAGATGGACGAGCCCGGCGTCGAACCGGACCGATTCCATCGGCTCGACGCCGAGATGCACGCCAAACTCGCCGCGCATGCCGGCAACGCCGTGGTGCGCGAGATGATGGCGTCGCTACGCGGCTCGATCCACGGCTACGTCATGGCCGCGGTGCCCCTGCTCGACGACTGGAAAGCCGTCGCCGACAACCTGCGTGCCGAGCATCGCGGCATCGTCGCGGCGGTGCAGGCAGGTCACCCCTCCAAGGCTTCTCGACTCGTCCGCGAACACATCGAGGGATTCCACGGCCTCACCGCCGAAACCGATTCGGTCACGCGACGACGCTGATCGGCCTGCGGGACGCGCGCGCAGCAGCTGTCGTGGCGGCGGTCGTCATTGATCGACCTCATCGACGAGGGCCCTCCCGACACGGAGGCCGGCGGGTGTCGATACGGCCCAGAATTCGCATTTGTCGTCGGCATCGGCCATCGTGCGGAGCTCGCGGAGTCGGGCAGCCATCCCTTCGATGCCACCGGGCCAGGGGGCGAAGTCCACAACAGGTACATCCGTCCGCAACCTGTCCTGGCGCTGCAATGCCTCGTCCACGGGCTCCAGGGTGCCGAGCAGCACGAGCCCGAGCCGCAGGAGACGCTCGAACGCAGCGTGCACGCGTAGCGCTGCTCCCTGTTCGTCGTCGATCACCTCGTGTGCCGCACCGAGTGCATGAATCCCATATACCTCGTCGCTGTACCCGTCGATGAGGATGTAGATCTCTGTTTCGTTGTACCGGTCGCCGATCTGTCCCACCCCCGCCTCCGTACTCGTCGGTCGATCAAGGCTCGAAAGGAGAGTCAGTCGTTCTCGGCGAGCCGAGTTCCGATCTCGGTCGCCCAGTCGAGCCCGTTCGTGCCGATGGTGAATCGCGTGGTCGGGGTGTGGACGAAGATGTCGGCGAGACCACCGGGTACGGCGGTCGGTTCGCTGTCGTCGCGGGTGACCGCGGCTGCGCCGATCGCGCGCAGTCGCTCTGTGTCGACGACGACGTAGTCCGGTGGAATGTCGTCGTCGTACTTCCGTCCTTCGCGAACGTCGATCACGCCATTCTCACCGATCTCGTCGGGGTAGACCCCGCCCCAGATCCACCGGGTGGAGTTCTCGTTCATCCACATACACGCCACCCATTCGGGGTCGTCCTGCGGTGCGACTGTCATGTGCGACAGCGAGAACCCGGTGATGTAGTCGGTGATCAGCGACTCGATTCGTGAGCAATCCCACGCGTTTCGACCGTTCCCCATGACGTGTGCCCCCCCTGTGTCGGTTGCCGAACGGGCTCGGCGAAGCAGCAGAGCGCAGCCCACCGGCGGGGGTGGGCTGCTCCCTGATCACGCGACGACGTTCACCATCTTTCCGGGTACGACGATGACCTTGCGCGGAGCGTTGCCTCCCAGCAGCGCGGTGATCTTCTCGTCCGCCAGCGCGGCCTTCTCGACGGCCTCGCGGTCGGCGTCGGCGGGGACGCGAATCCTGCTGCGCACCTTGCCGTTCACCTGGATCGGGTACTCGACGCTCTCGTCGACCAGCCAGCGCTCGTCGGCCTGCGGGAACGGGCCGTGCGCGAGCGAGTCGTCGTGCCCGAACAGCGCCCACAGTTCCTCCGCGACGTGCGGTGCGACGGGCGCGACCATGAGCACGAGTGGCTCGACGGCCGCACGCGGCGCACCGTCCGGGAACGTCTTGGTGAGGTGATTCGTGTACTCGATGAGCTTCGCGATCGCGGTGTTGTCGCGCAGGTTCGCGTAGTCGTCGCGCACGCCGGCGACGGTGCGGTTCAGTGCGCGCAGCGTCTCCTCGGGCAGTTCCGCGTCCGTGGTCCGCAGCGCGCCCGTCTCCTCGTCGACGGCGAGCCGCCACACGCGCTGCAGGAAGCGATGCGCACCGACGACGTCCTTGGTCGCCCACGGGCGGGACGTGTCCAGCGGACCCATCGCCATCTCGTACACGCGGAGGGTGTCGGCGCCGTACTCGTCGCAGATCGCATCGGGCGCAACGGCATTCTTGAGCGACTTGCCCATCTTGCCGTACTCCTGGCGCACGGGCTCGTCGGCGTAGAAGAACCCACCGTCGCGCTCGACGACATCCTCGGCCGGGACGTAGACCCCGCGCGCGTCGGTGTACGCGTACGCCTGGATGTAGCCCTGGTTGAACAGCCGCCGGTACGGCTCGCTCGACGTCACGTACCCGAGGTCGAAGAGCACCTTGTGCCAGAACCGCGAGTACAGCAGGTGCAGCACGGCGTGCTCGACGCCGCCGACGTAGAGATCGACGCCGCCGGGATCGTTCGGCCCGTGGACGTCGGGGCGCGGACCCGTCCAGTAGCGCTCGTTCTCGATGTCGCAGAATGCATCCTGGTTGGTGGGGTCGATGTAGCGCAGTTGGTACCACGAGCTGCCGGCCCACTGCGGCATCACGTTGGTGTCGCGCGTGTAGTGCTGCAGACCGTCGCCGAGATCCAGCTCGACGTTCACCCAGTCGATCGCCTTCTTCAGCGGCGCCGACGGCTCCGAGTCCGCGTCCTCGGGATCGAACGAGACCGGCGCGTAGTCCTCGACCTCCGGAAGTTCCACGGGCAGGGTGGATTCCGGGAGCGGATGCGCGTTGCCCGAATCGTCGTACACGATGGGAAAGGGCTCGCCCCAGTACCGCTGACGCGCGAAGAGCCAGTCGCGCAGCTTGTACTGGATGGTGCCGTGGCCGGTCCCGTCCTCCTCGAGCTTCGCGGTGATCGCCGGCTTCGCGTCGGGGACGCTCATGCCGTCGAGGAAGCCGGAGTTCACCAGCACGCCGTCGCCGGTGTACGCCGCCTCGGTGATGTCGCCGCCCGAGATCACCTCCCGAACAGGCAGTCCGAACTCACGCGCGAACTCCCAGTCACGCTGGTCGTGCCCCGGCACGGCCATGATGGCGCCCGTGCCGTAGCCCGTCAGGACGTAGTCGGCGACGAAGACCGGCAGCTTCTCGCCGTTCACGGGGTTCACCGCATACGCGCCGAGGAAGACGCCTGTCTTCTCCTTGTTCTCCTGCCGCTCCAGATCGGACTTGGCCGCGATCGCCCTGCGGTACGCACCGACCGCCGCGATCGGGTCGGCCGCGCCCGCCGTCCAGCGGTCGTCCGTACCCGAGGGCCACGCGTCCGCCACGATGGTGTCGACGAGGTCGTGCTCGGGGGCCAGGACGACGTAGGACGCGCCGAAGAGGGTGTCGGGCCGGGTCGTGAACACCTCGACGCCCTCGTCGGTCCCGTCGACCGCGAAGGTGACGCGCGCGCCGTGCGAGCGGCCGATCCAGTTGCGCTGCATCGACACGACCTTCTCGGGCCAGTCGAGATGCTCGAGGTCGTCGACGAGGCGGTCGGCGTACGCGGTGATCCGCATCATCCACTGTTCGAGGCTCTTGCGAAACACCGGGAAGTTGCCGCGCTCGCTGCGGCCGTCGGCGGTGACCTCCTCGTTCGCGAGGACCGTGCCCAGCCCGGGGCACCAGTTGACCTGCGAGCGCGAGCGGTACACCAGCCGGTACGAGTCGATCAGCTCGATGCGCTCGTCGCGGCCGAGCTCGTCCCACGTGCGGTCGCCGGGGACGGCGCGGGCGCCCGATGCGAACTCCTCGATCAGTTCGTCGATACGACGCGCACGGCCCTGCTCGGTGTCGAACCACGCGCCGTGGATCTGCAGGAAGATCCACTGCGTCCAGCGGTAGAAGTCGACGTCGGTCGTCGCGATCGCACGACGCTCGTCGTGGCCGAGACCCAGCCGCCCCAGCTGGCGCTTCATGTTCGCGATGTTCGACTCGGTGGTGGTGCGCGGGTGGGTGCCCGTCTGCACCGCGTACTGCTCGGCGGGCAGGCCGAAGGCGTCGTAGCCGAGCGCGTGCAGGACGTTGCGGCCCAGCATGCGGTGATAGCGCGCGTAGACGTCGGTCGCGATGTAGCCGAGCGGGTGCCCGACGTGCAACCCCGCGCCGGACGGATACGGGAACATGTCCTGGACGAACAGCTTGTCCGCGGGGACGTCGCCGGCGAGCGGGCCGACGGGGTTCGGCGCCTCGAACGTTCCGGCGGCGGACCACGAGCGCTGCCACTTCTCCTCGATCCGCCCTGCGAGCGCCGCGCCGTAGCGGTGCGGCGCGGCGGTGGGCGCGTCTGTCGATGCCTGCGGATGCACTGACTCGGTCACGGTGAGAAGTCGCTATCTACTGGTCGGGCGGAACTGTCGGCCCTCTCAGGGTAGAGCGTGGGGACGGCCGGGTTCACCCCGGTTTCACCGAGGAGACGGGGTGCGCCGTATCCTGAACGACGTGCTGGTGGTGTCCGTGTTGCTGTTCGTCCTGGCCGTGGCAGTGGGCACGGTCGCCGTCCTCGGGCTCACGGGGCGCCTGCCACGCAATCGCTGGGCAGGGGTCCGCACTCCCGCAGCCCTCGCGAGCGACGACGCGTTCTCGCTCGCCAACAAGGTCGCGGCACCCACTCTCCTCGCCGGATCGCTGCTGCTCGTGCTGGGCGGACTCGGCGGCATCCTCATCGGCGGCGGCTTCGGCATCGCGGTCGTCGTCGTCGGAATCCTGGGCGCACTGCTCACCACGGCCGCGGGCGGAACGATCGGCGCGAAGGCCTCGGCGGCACTGCCCGCCGAGGACTCGAGCTGTGGCCCCGACGCCTGCGGTTCGTGCTCGCTCAAGGGTGCGTGCTCTCCGTCCTGACGGACGCCCTCCCGCAATCCCGGCCTTCCTGTCGGTGGTCCGTCGTACCGTCGATTCGTTCGATCTCACCGAATGAGCACGGTCACACGAAGCGGAGTCCGTCATGGCCACAGCACCGAACTGGAAGCTCGAACTCGTCCCGATTCCCGTCGCCGACATCGATCGCGCGAAGGCGTTCTACGTCGATCGGGTCGGCTTCCACGACGACCACGATCACACCGTGAGCGACGAACTGCGCTTCGTCCAGCTCACTCCGCCCGGGTCGGCGTGCTCGATCGTCCTGGACCTGAACATGACGCCGATGGCCGCGGGCTCGGTGCGGGGTGTGCAGATCGTCGTCGAGGACGCGGATGCCGCCCGCGCGCACCTGCTCGCGAACGGTGTCGACGCATCGCCCGTCGAGGTCTTCCCGTGGGGCCGGTTCACCGGATTCGCCGATCCCGACGGCAACACGTGGTCGATCCAGGAGCTCCCGCCCCGCGACTGATCAGGACGCCGCGGCCAGCGCACTCTCGGACGCCACGCAGGCACAACCGTCGAGATCGGTGCACCCGGCGACGAGCGGGTGACGGTCGGCGTCGAGGTCGTAGCACGCCGGGTCGGTGCACTCGTCGGGCGCGAGGACGTGGCGGACGAGGGTGCCGTGGCAGTGGTCGAGCTCCGCGGCACACGACCCGCACGTCACGGGGGTGTTCGCTGCGTCGTTCCGGATGGCCATGTTCCCGTTGTATCACCGCGGTCCGACGGGCTTTCGCACCCGTCCGGGGTGTGTCGCGTGCCGTCGGTCAGTTCCGCGAGACGTCGATCGGGTGCGACGCGAGCAGCGCGAGGGGGAGCGGCTGGCGCCGCAGGACCTGCGACCACAGGTCGGTGGTGGGCGGCGCGACGACGTCGCTCGCGAGCGCCGAGATGACGACCCAGTCACCGCGGGCGACCTCGCCGTCCAGCTGCCCGGCCGTCCACCCCGCGTAGCCCGCGAAGATGCGGATGCCGTCGACCGCGGGCGCGACGGCTCCGGGATCGCTGTCGAGGTCGACCATCGCGACGCGGCCGTCCACGCGGCGCAGACCCGGCACCGTCGACACGTCGACTCCGGTGCGCGTCGTCGCGAGGCACAGCGCGGAGTCGCGGCGCACCGGGCCACCCACGTGCAGGGTCGCGGGGCGCACCGACAGCGGTGCCCATCGCGGAAAGACGCCGTGCACGGCGGTGTCGCTGGGCCGGTTGATGACGACGCCGAAGCTGCCGGAGTCGTTGTGTTCGATCATGTAGACGACCGTGCGCCGGAACGCCGGCTCGACGAGTTCGACCGACGACACGAGGAGGCTGCCCGGCCGCACCGCCGCATCCGTCGCCGCTGCCCGCTCGTCCGGTTCGTCTGCGTGTGTCACGCCGCTCATCTTCGCACCGCTCCCGACGGCGGGCACCGCCACGCCGGGGTGGCGCGCGGTTACTCGCCGGGCGGCCGGAGACCTGCCTGTTCCGCGAGCAGAGCGACGTGTGCGGCGAACAGTTCGTCGTTCGCCGTGAAGGTTCCCGCGCCGTACTGGCCGAACACCTCGAAGCCGATGCGGCCGAACAGCGACGACCACACGAGCATGCACCGCGCGAACGTACCGTCGGTCATGGTGGTGCCGAATTCGGCGGCGATGCGGGCGAAGTCGTCGTGAAGTGCCGGAGGGAGGGGGGTGTCGTCGGCAGTGAGCCGGCCGGTCCGCTGGGCGTCCTCGACGATGCCGACGATCCGCAGGACGACGCGGGTGCCGGGGGTCGTCGTCCGCTCGCCGGGTGCGGCGTAGCCGGGAACCGGCGTGCCGTAGAGGAGGGCGTAGCGCGCGGGCTCGCGCGTCGCCCACGCGCGCACGGCGTCGCCCAGTGCGACGAACCGCCGATAGGGGTCGGGGCCCGCAGCGACGACGGCGGCGTCCACCTCGTCGCCGAGTTCGTCGTAGGCGTCGACGACGAGGAGGGTGAGCAACTCGTCGCGGCTCGCGACGTAGCGGTAGACGGCGGACGACACGACGCCGAGTTCGCGTGCGACGCCGCGCAGCGAGAGTCCGGCCGCACCGACCTCGGTGAGCTGGCGGCGGCCGATGCGGGTGATGTCGTCGAGCGTCCGCTCGCGGGCGCGGTCGCGTGGGGTGCGGCTCGGCATGGCGTCAGACTGCCATTCGAGACGGGTGCGCACAAATGAGAGCACTGCTCTTGACATGGGCCGTCGGCCGGTTCACCCTGAAACGAGAGCAGTGCTCTCTCTTCGCCCGTCCTTCGTCCTCCAGGAGTCCGTCATGACCGTCGTCGTCACCGGTTCCGGCCCCGTCGGCCGCACCGTCGCAGAGACCTTCGCCGCCCAGGGCGAGCACGTCCGCGTCCTCACCCGGTCGGGCACCGGCCCGGAGCACCCGAACATCGAGCTCGTCACCGCCGACGTGTCCGATCCCGCGTCGCTCGGCGCGGCGATCCCGGCCGGCACGACCGCGGTCGTCCACTGCACGCACGGGTCGGCGTATCGCGCCGACGTGTGGCGCCGCGAGCTGCCCGCTCACGAGGCCGTGGTGCTCGACGCCGCCGAGCGCGTCGGTGCCGTCGTCGTCTTCCCCGAGAGCCTCTACTCGTACGACGCGAGCACGATGCCCTTCACCGAGGACACGCCGCGGAACGCGACGGAGGGCAAGTGCGGTGTCCGCACCGAGCTGCTCGCGGCGCGCGCGGCAGCGGCCGCACCGACGGCGAGCGTCGTCGCATCCGACTACTTCGGGCCGTACGCGCTCGCCGACGTGCATGCGGGCGAGCGCATGATCGCGCCGCTGCTGCAGGGAAAGACGGTCCGCCCGCTCGGCAGTGTCGACGTCGCGCACTCGTTCACGTTCCTGCCCGACTACGCGGCCGCGATGGTCGCCGTCGCGCAGCGGCCCGACCTCTGGAACGCCGTGTGGCACGCACCGACCGCGCCCGCGCCGACGCAGCGCGAGATGATCGAACGGTTCGCCGATGCAGCCGGGCTCGCGGTGCCCCGTGTCGCTCCGCTGCCGGGATGGACGGTGCGTATCGGCGGGTACCTCTCACGCGACATGCGCGAACTCGCCGAGATGCTGTACCAGTTCGAGCGGCCGTTCGAGATGAGCTCGGCCGCGAGCGAGGCGGCACTCGACCTCCGGCCCACCGATCTGCAGGAGGCTGCCGAGACGACGATCGCGTGGTGGCGGAGCCGGACGGCCACAGCTGCTCGTTAGAGTGGCCGGGTGGCGGCGCGGCGACGATCGGGACGGATGCGGCGGGCCACGCGAACCCTCCGCGAGTCGCCGGGCCTCGCTCGCCTCGTCACCGTCCGCTTCGCCGCACAGTGCGGCGACGGCATGTTCCAGGCCGCGCTGGGCGGCGCGATCCTCTTCAATCCCGAACGGCAGACCGAGCCGGCGGCGATCGCCGCCGGGTTCGCCGTCCTGCTGTTGCCGTATTCCGTCGTCGGGCCCTACGCGGGTGCGTTGCTCGACCGCTGGGACCGGCGACTCGTGCTGCTGTGGGCCAACGCGCTGCGCGCCGTCCTCATCCTCGCGACGGCGACGGCGCTCGCCCTCGGAGCCGACGAGGCGCCGATCATGCTGCTCGCTCTCACGACCGTCGGCGTGAGCCGGTTCGTGTTGAGTGGTGTCTCCGCGTCGCTCCCGCACGTCGTCAGGCCGGGGTGGCTCGTCGCGACGAATTCTGTTCTCGCGACGGTCGGTTCGGGATTCTCGGCGGCCGGTGCCGCGAGCGCCGTCGCGGTGATCGGGCTCGTCGGAGCCGGGGACCGCGGCTCGGCCGCCGCCGTGACGGTGGCAGCGCTCGGGTCTGTCGTCGCCGCTGTCGCGGCGGCGCGATTCGGGCCGCAGGCACTCGGACCGGGGCCGGGCGCGCCACGCGCTCCCGTCGTGCGGACGGTGCTCTCAGGGCTGGTCACCGGTGCGCGCACCGTGTGGCGCGCCCCGGGTGTCACGACCGCGATGATCGGAATCGGCGCCCATCGCATCGTCTTCGGCATCGACACACTGATTCTGGTGTTGGTGCTCCGCGAGCCCACCGAGGCGGGCGGCGCCGGCGGGCTGGTCGGCTTCGGCCTGGCGGTGAGCGCGACGGCGCTCGGCATGCTCGCCGCGGCCGTCACGACGCCGCTCGTGTTGCTCCGGGTCGGCCGCCCGCGGACGGTGGTCGCGGGCCTCGTCGTGGCGTTCGTCGTGCAGGTCACGCTCGTGCCGGGTTTCGACGACACGCGGCTGCTCGTGGCGGCGCTGCTGCTCGGCTTCGCCGGTCAGACCATCAAACTCACCGGGGACGCCGCGATGCAGCTCGAGATCCGCGATGCCGCCCGTGGCCGCGTGTTCGCGTTGCAGGACACGGTGTTCAACATCGCCTTCGTCGCAGCGGTCGCCGTCGCAGGAGCCGTCATCGCCCCCGACGGCCGCACCCCCGCGCTCGCCTTCGGCGCAGGTGCCGTCTACCTCGTCGGCCTCGTCGCCGTCGCCGCCAACTCGCGGCGACGACGCGCGACGTCGTGACGCGGCGCTCACAGCGGAATCGCGGCCGGCCACCATTCGGGCACGCCGGTAGGACAGAACGGCCCGGGGTAGTCGTCCGGGTGCATGACGGACATCGAGAGCCACACGACGACGACACAGAGAACGAGTGTCACAGCCATCGCGGCCCAGGGCCGCCGGCGTCCGAGCGTCCTGACGACGATCAACCCAATACCGGTGAGGACGGAGAACAGCACAGGCAAGTAGAAGATGGTCAGCAGCAGGAGGTTCGCGGAGACTATTCCCACATCGCAATCACTCCACACCCTGGCGAGCAGCCCAGCTCCGAGAATCGCTCCGGCCAGCGCCGATGTGAGCACGACGCCGATCTGAAGCCTGCGAAGGCCGACGTCACCCATCCGAACCGACCCGATCACGCGCGGTCACGGCCGTCGCACCGGATCCGACGAAATCCATCCACACCTGCAGCGACCCGAGGGAGTCCATCCACGTCGCCAGTGACGCCGGCGGAGCCGGGTCGCTGTTCGCGGCACGCCAAGCAGCCGCCCTCGTGATGGTGAACGGATTCGCCGCCCGACCTTCGTGTGGGTCGGGAGCGAACGCGACGACGGTCGACTGATAGTCGGCGTGCCCAGCGACGTCGCCCGTGTGCAGCATCCATCGATACTCCGGATGCCGCGCGATCGTGATCTCACCGAGCCAGAACGCGAGATCGCGTGCCAGCGAATCCCACTCGGGCGTCAGGGGCGCGTAACTGCGGCGCGGCGACACCGGTAGGCGCTCGGCATTCTCCACCAGCCACGCGCGCACTCGGCGCACATCGGTGTCGCTCGTGCCCGAAGGGAGCTGGTTGTGAGCGAAGAAGCCGCGCAATGTCTCCAGCCGCGCTTCCTTCGACTCGATCAGTCGCTCGTGCCGGATCCGCGCGGACTCCGCGTCGAGATCGTCGTTCCGCCCCACCCCGTAGAGGGGATCGTTCAGGTCGTAATCCGACCAGTTCACACTCATTGCCTTCTTCTTTTCTTGGACAGTCACATTCGGATACGAGAGGATGACACTCGACCTACTCGAGATCCGGAAACGGAGCCGCTTCGATCATCGCGAGGAAGCTCTCCCAGTCGTCGGCCTGGCGGACCATGATCTCTTCGGAGTACTCGTCCTCGGCGACAAGATTCATGGCCCCCTCAAAATCTGCCCAGTACACTGCGCCAGCAGTCGAGCCCTCCACCTCTATGCAGTACGCCCCGCCAGCACCGGTGCTCACACAGAGATAATGCGGCGGAACGCATGTCGCAAGCCCGAATCGGTAGCCTTCTGCGGCGCCCTTCGGCCCGTGGAATCCATCCACCATGGCATCGCCATCGGGAAATGGAGCGTCCAGCATTGCCTCCAGCCGACCACCGCTCGTGTCCTTCAACCAAGTACGGTATTGCTCCGGGAGGCGATATCCCATTTCTCGCTCCAGCGAGAGGATTTCGCTCTCGGGCGACGATCCTCTGGTCACGATCTTCATGAGCCCACTGCTTTCGTCGATACACGCTGGTAGCCGGCCGCCGTAATGCGCTACAGCCCTGTGGATCAGCACCGCATGGGCCAGGAGAGCATGTCCGTTCTTCAGTAGGTGCAGCTCATCGGTCCCGGTACCTCTTGTACTTCTCCCACATATGCACTTCAGTCTCACTGACGAAGTCGCCCCAATCCGTCAGTCCGTCCTGCAGGATCGGATGCTTGCTCGCTGCCTGCCACGCCGTCGACCAGGTGAAGGGGAACGGGTCCTCCGCGGGCCCTTCGTGCACGACCGGGTCGAGTGCGAGAACCGTCGACTGATAGAAGACGTCCTGCACCAGGCCACCGGTCTGCAACGCCCACCGATACTCCGGATGCCGCGCGATCCTGATCTCACCGAGCCAGAACGCCAGATCCCGCATCAACGACAACCACTGCTCACAGATGCACCCAAGTTTGAGGACTGGTTCAGAAGTCAGGAATGGGAATGCTATCGATGATGCGCAGAAACGAGTTCCAGTCATCTGCTTGACGAGACATGATTTGTTCACAATATTCGTCGTCGTCACCTACGATTTCGGCGCCGCCATAAAAATCTGCCCAATATACCGCCCCTCGATCGTTTCCTCCCAGTTCGATACAAACGGATCCGCCAGCGCCTGCGCTGACGGGAAAGTAATGGGGAGGTATCCACTCCCCGAACCCAGATCGATAAAAACCTGTTATTTCTTTCGGGGTCATGAATTCTGCCAATGTCCCGTAAATTCCAGGGAACGGCACGTCTATTTCCTTCTCGAGTTTGCCGCCACCTGTTGCCCTCAGCCAAATTCGATACTGCTCAGGGATGCTACTTGCCAAACGGGACTCCAGTGCAGCAATCTCCGCCATGGGCGCTGACCCAAACTCCGCGATTCGCATTATCCCCCTCATTTTCCAGAGCCTCCCGAACTCGAAGTACGCCGGCGAACACAGGTCCAACGGCAGTTGCCCGTCGACCAGGTCGCCTACCTGCACCGATGGATTCCCTCGGCCGCCATCCGCGACTACACCACCCTCGCGACCTGACACCCAGTCGGTGCCTGGCGAAGGTGCGGGCTACCGGCCCTTCTCCTCGAGTAGCGCGTCGCCGATCCGCTTACCCTCGGGGGTGGTGACAGCCCAGAAACCGCATCGACTCTCGGCATCGGGCTCGGTCAGGAGTTCGTGGAGCCGCGTAGACATCCCCTCGATTCCACCCGGCCACGGCACGAAGACCATGTCGTAGCCTTCCGGATCGATCCCCTGCGCCGCCGCCTCGTCTGCGCGCAGCAAGTCCCCGAGTTGCAGCAACTCGAGACGGAGGAGGCGTTCGAACGCGGCATGGGTGTGCAGTGCCGCCTGGTCGATGTCCTCGATCTCTTCACGCGTGGCGGAGAGCGCGGCGATCCCGAACACGCTGTCGTCCCAGCCGTCCTCGAGTATGTAGATCTCGGTTTCGTTGTACTGATCTGCGAGCTTCCCCATGTTCGCCTCCATGGTCGTCATTCGATGTGACCCTTCCCCCGACAACGCGGCGATCCTCCGATATCTCGAATCGGTTGTGCCACAGCCTGATACCTATCAGGTGAAGTACCCGTACGCTGCAACGGACGTCGCGAACGCACCCGGCTCACGTAGCGCCATCTCGATCTGCCGGTCGTAGCCTTCGAGGCCGGTGAGCCGCTCGATGATCTCCGCTGTACGGAAGACCGCGGAGATTCGGGTCACCGGGCTCGGATCGGGGCCGAAGGTCGTGCTGATGCTGACGCCTTCCCAGTGGTACTCCAGCAGGACACGTGTCGCCGGGTCGTAGATGTCGATACCGGGGCGGCCGGTATCGACTTTCGCGTCCGGGCCGATCATCTCGACCACCGCGCGACGCACCTCGTCGGCCGCCGCGATGACCAGCGGGTCCTCGCAACTGATCCCCTCGCTCGCCGCGATCTGCCGTTCCTCGTCCGCCTCGAGAGCGTCATCGAAGGACTGTCCGGGCTCACGCCGGAGGAACAGAATGTCGTAACTCACTGGTTCTTCCGATATCTCTTGTTCTCTTCCCACAGTTGCACTTGCGTCCGGTTCACGAAGTCCACCCAATCCGTCAGTCCGTCCTGCATGCTCGGGTCGTTGTTGGCTGCCTGCCACGCCGTCGACCGGGCGAAGGGGAACGGGTTCGCTGCGGGTCCCTCGTGCACGACCGGGTCGAGTGCGAGAACCGTCGACTGATAGTCGATGTCCTGCACCAGGCCGCCGGTCTGCAACGCCCACCGGTACTCCGGATGCCGCGCGATCTTGATCTCACCGAGCCAGAACGCCAGATCCCGCACCAACGACAACCACTGCGGCGTCAGATCCGCGTACTTCCGGCCCTCGGGAACCGGCACGCGCTCGGCGTTCGCGAGTACCCAATCGTGCACCTGCTGCACCTCGGCGTCGCTCGTGCCCGTCGGCAGACCGTTGCGAACGAAGAACTCCCGCAACACCTCCAACCGCGCATCCTTCGACGCCATCAACCGCTCGTGTCGGATCCGTGCCGATGCCGCATCCAACTCGTCGTTGTCACCGTTTCCGTAGAGCGGCTCGTTCAACGGGTAGTCAGTCCAGTCCACTGCCATCGGTCGGTGCCCCCCATCCTTCGAAGCTGTCTCGACGCCGCCCAACTCGAACGGCGCCCCGTGCTCCCGAATCGGAACCGCGTCGATCATTGCCAGGAAGCTGTCCCAGTCGTCGGCCTGACGAATCATGATCTCTTCGGAGAACTCGTCATCGGCGATATCGAGATCGGCGGACTTGTCGAAGTCGGCCCAGTACACGGCGCCCGCGTCTGCTCCCGCGAGGTCTATACACAACGAACCACCAGCAACGTCGCTGATGCTGAGGTAGTGCGGCGGAATCCACTCCGTGAATCCGAATCGATAGAACTGTGCAGCTTCGTCGGGCGTCGAGAACACTTCCAGAACCCCGTTGCGCCCGTCGGGGAAAGGCATGGCCAACCCGGCCGTCAGGCACCCACCGCCGGTGGCTTTCAGCCACCGGCGGTACTGATCGGGTAGCGCGTATCCGATATGCGTTTCGAGTTCGACGATCGCCGACTCCGTAGCCGGCTGACACACAATGAGTTTCGTTTTGGAGCCGCTCGCGACATGATCCGACTTCAGCTGCGAGGAGGCGAGGTAGTCCGTCGACTTCCTCCGCCCCTGCGGCGGGACGGGACGATCGTTGGCTGCTTGCCACGCCGATGATGCAGACAGGCCCAACGGATCGCTGACCGGGCCGTAGTGACGCACACGGTCGATCGCCAGAATCGTCGCCTGATGATGGATGCTGTTCACCGGCCCCCCTGCGTGCAGGGCCCATCGATACTCCGGATGCCGTGCGATCTTGATCTCGCCGAGCCAGAAACCGAGATCCCGTGCCAACGACTCCCACCGCGTCGTCAACGGCGCAACCTCGTGGCAATAGGGAATCAGCTGGCGCTCGGCATTCGCGAGGACCCAATCCTGCACTCGCTGGACCTCGATATCGCCAGTGCCCGTGGGTAGCTGGTTGCGGACGAAGAACTCCCGCAACACCTCCAAACGCCCATCCTTCGTCGCCATCAGCCGCTCGTGACGGATCCGCGCAGACTCCCCGTCGAGCTCGTTGTCGTGCCCGTCTCCGAAAAGCGGGCCGTTCACGATGTAGTTCGTCCAATCGACGCTCGTTCGTCGACCCCCGACTCGATTCCCATAGGCGCTCATGACGACCCGGCCCGCGGGCTTCGGCTTCGTCGCCCCCGTCCCTGCGCCTGGGCCGCGCCGGAACTGCCATTCGACGCGCTCGATCGAGGTATCGGGATCGGTACGCAGCCAGGCGTCCTTCGCGAGTTGGTTGCGGGTGGCTGCAGTGGCCCCGACGCCCCCGACCTTCCATTCGATCGCGAGTCCCTCCAACGGCAGGTACACATCGACCAGACGACCACCGGGGAGGGCCGGCTCTCCGTGGATCGGGAAGTACGTGTCCCTTCTGACGATGAAACCCACGGAAGTCCACTGCCGGACAGCGGCGTCGCGGTCTTCGGAGTTGCGTTCGCGGATGTGCCTGATCCTGGCGCGGGGACCTCGCCGGCTCTTCGCGTCGCCATCGAGATCGCCCTCGGGAACCATCGCCGTGCCGGGCAGCGGGCGTTCCGGCTTCCTTCTCCGTGTCCGCCAGGTCGCAACGATCAACAGCCCCACTGCGACGGCCATCGAGGGCGCCAACGTCAGCAGGTTGCTGGACGCACTCTCATCACCGGACGCGGCGATCGCAGCGTGCGAACCGGCGGACGTCGCGTAGGTCGCCGTAGCGGTGGACACCGACGGCACATCGGTGACCGATGCGCTGTCCGTCACCGAACTGCACATCGCCGCCGACCCGCCGGTCGCGACCATGACACCGATCGCCACCGTCCACACCGTCCGAGTCGCCCGGCCTGGCCTTGCTCGACGATTCATCGCCCCGCCCGACTGCCCGCCGCGGCGTCCTCACCCTTGTTCGCGCTGAGCCCCGAACTCACTACCCACCCCAGTATTCGCTACGCGTTTGCTCCGGAACTGTAATGCACCAGCCCGACACTCTCCATGTCGAGGAATCCAGACAGCGCCGTACCGCTGAACGATCAGCTGGCCGCATGCTGGTTCTGTGACGCCGCAGCTCACCCGCCCCGCCGCGACTAGAGTCCGTGGGCCCGCTTCGGCCGGAGACTACGGCACCGGCTCACTCAGAGAGTGAGACGCTTCGCACTCCAGACCAACCCAGCGGATCCCATCACCTCGACGTGGGCGTGCGCACGAAATATCGCCGCGGCGACGAGGATTTCGTCCTGACCCACAGGATTTCAGCCCCGCAGTGGCTGCCGACTTCGGTGGGCTCGCCGGAGCGCGAACGTCAGCGTCGCGACCAGAAGCGCGACCGCCGATCCCGCCCTGACGACGGTCCATGAATCCCAGGCCTCGGCCACGAATCCACCATCGCGCGACGACGGCGATCGAAGCGACGAGTGACACTGCGAGGTATATCGAACAGCTCCCGGAATCCCCCTCAGACCGGAGGGCGGAGTCGCTGCTCGGTTGCGACGCGGTGCATCACACAGTGCACGCCGTCGTCTGCAGCGACCGGTGCGCATCCGGCATCCGGCAGCGGAGTGGCGCGTTCAGGCACATCGCCCGTGCGGGGTACGGACTGCGGATTCGTATGCTGCTCGGGCGCCGCCGACGGCACGAGCGGCGGCACCTCGTGATTCCACGTGCCCAGGCCGGTCGGGTCGGTGAACAACCGCGGACTCTCGCTGCCGTCCCACTCGCTGCCGTCCCACAGATCGGCGTCGAGGATCGAGTGATCCGCGATGCCGTCGCCGTCGGAATCCCACATCATGTCGTCGAGCAGACCGTCGCCGTCGAAGTCGAGGCGCACGGCCGGGAAGCCTGCGAACTCCGTATCGGCAGGGGAGTGCCACACGGTGGGCTCACCGATCCCGGTTCCGAACGCGTACTCGACGATGTGGGGGTCCATACCCTCCTTCGACGCAGTGACGACCGAATCGGTTCCCCGGTCACCCCGCCGCAGGATGAACCGCGACCTCCGTCGCCTTGACCGAGAGCCAGACCTGCGCCTCGGGGACGAGTTCGAGTTCGGTCGCCGCCGCAGCCGTGACCTCGGCCGCGATCTCACCGATGCCGTCGACCGTGCTGCGGATCGTGACGAATCCCGCGTGCGTCGTCACGCTGCGCACGCTCGCCGCGAACACGTTGCGCGGACTGCCGTGCGGCGCATCGCGATACACCGACACCGCACGCGGCGCGAACACCGCGACCGCCTGCTCGCCGGGCCCCGGTGCGCGGCTCGTGTCGCCCACCACCTCACCACCGGCGACCGCCCGCACCCCTGTCTCCGTCGCGACGCCTTCCACGAGGTCGAGTCCCGCGAGGCTCGCCGCGAATCCGCTGCGCGGCGCGGTGAGGACGTCGTGCACCGAACCGCGCTCGACGACGCGCCCGCCGTCGATCACCGCGACCTCGTCGGCCAGGGCGAGCGCATCGAGCACGTCGTGCGTCACGACGACAGCCATCCGCTGCTCACGCCGCAGCACCGACGCGAGCAGCGTGCGCAGCATCGGCGCCGTCTCGACGTCGAGAGCCGCCATCGGTTCGTCGAGCAGCAGCAGGTGCGGGTCCGCGGCGAGAGCGCGCGCGAGCGCGACCCGCGCGGCCTGCCCACCGGACAGCGCGCTGGGACGACGGGTCGCGAACTCCGCCGCATCCACCGCATCGAGCAGACGATCGGCGATCCCGCGGGCCTCACGCCGCGACCGTCCCGCACTACGCGGTGCGAACTCGACGTTCGCGCGCACGTCGAGATGAGGGAACAGCAGCGGATCCTGCGCGAGCAACGCCACGCGCCGGCGATGCGCCGGAACGACGACACCCGACGCAGTGTCGGTCAGGACCCGGCTGCCCACCCGGACGTAGGCCTCCTCCGGACGCAGAACACCCGAGATGCCGCCGAGCACAGTCGATTTGCCCGCGCCGTTGGGTCCGAACACGGCGAGCACCCGGCCGGGCGCGAGATCGAGACTCACGTCGACGCCGCGCTCGGGCACGACGATCCGCGCCTGCAAGCCGTCACCGCTCTCGGGCTCGCCCCGCGACGCGGCCGTCACGACCGCTCCGGCGCGAAAGCACGCGAGAACACGACGATCACGGCCGCGACCACCACCAGCAGCAGCGACAACGCCACCGCCGCATCGGGATCCGTCTCACGCTGCAGATAGATCTCGAGCGGCAGCGTGCGAGTGACGCCCTGCAGACTGCCGGCGAACGTCAGCGTCGCGCCGAACTCGCCGAGCGAGCGCGCGAACGCGAGCACGGCGCCCGAAACGAGACCCGGCAGGACGAGCGGCACCGTGACCCGCCGGAACACCGTCGTCGGCGACGCTCCCAGCGTCGCGGCGACGACGTCGTAACGGCGACCGGCCGTCCGCAACGCACCCTCGAGACTCAGCACAAGGAACGGCAACGACACGAACGACTGCGCGAGAACCACTGCGACGGTGGTGAACGCGATGGAGATGCCCGCGGCCTCGAGGTGCTCGCCGACGAGCCCGCGCCGTCCGAACGTGTAGAGCAGCGCGATACCGCCGACGACCGGCGGCAACACGAGCGGCAGCAGCACGAGCGATCGCACCACCGACATGCCTCGACGCTGCGACCGCGCGAGGACGGACGCGAGCGGAACACCGAACACGATGCATACGACCGTGCTGGCGAGCGCCGTCCGCACACTCAACACCAGTGCGTCCAGCGAACTGTCGCTCGTGACGAGTTCACCGAACCGGCTCCAGTCCACCGTCGCGAGCATCGCGACGAGCGGCAGAATCACGAACAGCGCCGCCACCGCGGCGGGCACGTACACCCACCGCGGCAGTCCCGACGGCACCACCGCAGCCACTACGGCGCCGCGAATCCGGCTTCGTCCAGGACGGCACGACCCTCCGAGCCGTTCACGAGATCGACGAACTGCTGCGCGAGTTCGGCATCCGCAGCGTCCGAGAGCGTCGCGATCGGGTAGACGTTGACTGCGTTCGACGACTCGGGGAACGGAACCTCCGTCACGGCGTCGCCCGCGCCCGCGGCGTCGGTGACGTACACCAGCCCTGCGTCGGCCTGCCCGCTCGTGACCTTGCCCAGCACATCGGTGACCGCGGATTCCTCGCTCACCGGAGACAGTTCGACGCCGGTTCCTTCCTCGACCTTCTGGGTCGCCGAGCCGCACGGAACCTGCGGCGCGCACGTCACGACGAGCAGGCCGTCGCGCTGCAGATCCGCGAACGACGCGATGCCCTCGGGATTGCCCGGTGCCGTCACGATGGTGAGGGTGTTCGACGCGAACGCGACCGGTTCGCCCGAGACGAGCCCGGCATCGGTCACCTTCGCCATGTTCTTCTCGTCGGCCGACGCGAAGACGTCGGCGGGCGCGCCCTGCTGGATCTGCGCCGCGAGATCGGACGATCCCGCGAACGACAGTTGGACGTCGACGCCCTCGTGCTGGGCCTCGAACGTCTGCTCGAGTTCGGTGAACGTATCGGTGAGCGACGCCGCCGCGAAGACCGTCAGCACGCGGGTGCCGTCGCCCTCGGCGGCCGGCTCGGCCTCACCGCCACCCCCGCACGCCGCGAGCAGCAGGGCTGCTCCGGCCAGGGGGACGAGTGCTGCGCGGCGATGCGCCATCGGTCTTTCTCCTCGGTTGGTGAAGCGTCGGTGTGCGAGTGGATGTTCAGCTGGGGGTCTCGACGATGACGGTGGTCGACTTGACGACCGCGACGGCGACGCTGCCCGGCTCGAGCCCGAGCTCGCGGACCGCCTCGCTGCTCATGAGCGAGACGATGCGGTGCGGTCCGCACTGCATCTCGACCTGGGCCATGACGGTGTCGGCCACGACGTCGGTCACGATCCCCGTCAGCCGGTTGCGTGCCGAACTCGCCGCGCCGATCAGGTCGGGCGCGGCCGGTGCGTTCGCGCGCGCGAACGCCGCGAGCGCCGCGCCGTCGACGACCTTGCGGCCCGACTCGTCCTTGTCGGCGTGCAGGCTGCCCTGATCGACCCATCGGCGCACGGTGTCGTCGCTGACGCCCAGCAGGCGGGCGGCATCACGAATCCGTATCTGCGTCACATCGAGCACTATAGGTCAGTAGACGCGGTTACGCTCCTCTTGTTCGCCCGCTCGTGCGGTTCAATAGACGTCGCGCACGTACCGGTGCTCGGCGGCGAGCTGCTCGACGTATCGTGCCGCTTCGTCGGGGCTGCGGCGCCCGTGCGTGCTCACGATCTCGACGAGCGTGTCGTCCACATCGCGTGCCATGCGCGCCGCGTCACCGCACACGTAGACGTGCGCGCCCTGGTCGATCCACGACCAGAACCGGGACCCGTTCTCCCGCATCCGATCCTGGACGTACACCTTGCGACGGCCGTCCCGCGAGAAGGCGGTGTCGAGCCGCGCGAGCGAGCCGTCGCCGAGCATCTCGTGCAGTTCGTCACGGTAGTAGAAGTCGGTCGCCTCGTGCTGCTCGCCGAAGAACAGCCAGTTGCGGCCGCGATGACCGCGCGCCCGCCGATCGTGGAGGAACGCCCGGAACGGCGCGACACCCGTCCCCGGCCCGATCATGATCGTCGGCGTGGCCGACTCCGCGGGCGGAACGAAGTGCTTCGTGGGGGTGACGAACACCGGAACGTCCCCGCAGACGCGGTCGGCGAGATAGCTCGACGCCACACCGCCCCGGCGGCGGCCATCGTGCTCGAAGCGCACGACCGAGACCGTGACCTCGACGTTCCGGGGATCCGTGCGGGGGCTCGACGAGATCGAGTACATGCGCGGCGTCAGCGCGGGCAGCACCGCCAGCCACTCCTCGAGCTCCGCACGGACGCGATGCTCGCGCAGGACGTCCATCGCCTGCCGGCCCCACAGCCACGCGTCGAGGGCCGTCGTGTTGCCGCGCCGCAGCAGGCGGCCAAGCGTCTCGTCGCCCGTCCGCTCCTGAACGAACCGCAGCAGCGCGGGCGTGACGCGCGTGATGTCGAGACGCTCTGCGAGGACCTCCCGCAACGGGCGGTCGTGCTCTGCGACGGCGGATCCGCCGTCGAGACCCGTGACGCCCAGCCACTCGTCGACCACCTCGGGACAGTTACTCGGCAGCACGCCCAGAGCGTCGCCTGCGGCGTACTCGACGTCGTCGCCGAACCGGAATGCGAAGCGTCGTACATCCTTCGCCGACCCCGAACCGCTGAGCCGCGACGACGCGACGAGCTGTGCGCGTGCGGGATTCGTGCGGCTGCCGAGCCGGGCAGGCGCGGTGGGCGCGTCTGCGAGCGACGGCGCATCGACCGTTCCGAGGGCGGACAGGACGTCGGTGAGCCAGCGCGACGCCGTGTGCTCGTGGTCGGGTTCGCAGTCGGCCCGCTCGGCGAGCCGCGTCGCGCCCAGTTCCGCGAGCCGGGCATCGACCCGCCGGCCGTGCCCGCAGAAGTTGGTGTAACTCGAATCACCCAGCGCAAGAGTCGAATACCGCAGTTCCGTGAGATCGGGTGCGCCGTCGGCGGCCAGCGAACGCCAGAGCGCCGCACCGTTGTCGGGAGCGTCGCCCGTCCCGAAGGTACTCGTGACGACGAGAAGCGTCCCGCGCGCGGACAGTTCGTTCGCGCCGAGTTCCGCCATGTCCACCGCCGCGGCCGAGTGTCCCGCACCGGTGAGCACGGCCGCACACCGCTGCGCGAGCTGCTCCGCCGTCCCCGTCTGCGACGCCCATGCGACCGTCACCTCGGGGAGCGACTCCCGCACGGTGGCCGGAGCCGCTGTCCGCGGCGCCTTCTCGACCAGCCGCACCCCGACGGCGCACACCTTGAACTCGGGCTGCAGCGACTGCGGGTCGACGGCGTCGTTCGTGACGGCGTTGATCGCCGTGTACTCGCCGAACGAGTCGTTCCAGTGCATCGGCGCGAAGATCGTTCCCTCACGCATCCGGTCGGTGACGACGGCAGGCAGCACGGCGCGCCCACGGCGGGACGCGACCTCGACCCGATCGCCCTCCTCGATGCCGTGGCGCTCGGCGTCGACGGGGGAGATCTCGACGAACGGCCCAGGAGCGAGCTTCTCGAGCTTCGCGACGCGGCCGGTCTTGGTACGCGTGTGCCACTGGTGCTGGACGCGTCCCGTGTCGAGGACGAGGGGGAAGTCGTCGTCCGGCAGCTCCGCGGACGGCAGGTGGGGACGCGGGTGGAATCGCGCCCGTCCGCTCGGCGTCGCGAACGCGAGCGCGGGCCGCGAGCCGTCCTCGCGCGTCACCCGCGTGCGACTCACGCCGTCGTTGCGATACCGAATCGGGTTGCGCGCAGCGCCGTCCGGTGCCACCGGCCACTGCACGGGGCCACCGCGCAGGCGGTCGTACGATGCGCCGCGCAGGTCGTAGCCCGTCGCCGGATTGTGTGCCCGCGCGAGCTTGTCGAAGACGGCCGATGCGTCGGGGTGACCGAACCCGGCGTCGTACCCCATCTCGCGCGCCACTCGGGCGATGATCTCCCAGTCGGGCAGCGCATCGCCCGGCGGCGGAACCGCCCTAGGCAACAGCGACAGCGACCGCTCCGAATTGATCGACACCCCTTCGGCTTCCGACCACATCGCCGCCGGAAGCACCACGTCGGCGTAGTGCGTCGTCTCCGTCTCCCGGTACGCGTCCTGCACGACGACGAACTCCGCCGCCTCGAGACCTTCGATCACGGTCGACCTATTCGCCACGCTCGCCACCGGATTGGTGCAGATCACCCACACCGCCTTGACGACGCCGTCGCGCAACTTCTCGAACAACTCGACGGTGCCGCCACCCGCCTGCGTCCCGATGGTGCCCGGCGGCAGCTCCCACAGGTCCTCGACGAACACGCGATCGTCGGCGTCGAGGACCGAACGTTGGCCCGGCAGGCCCGGCCCCATGTACCCCATCTCGCGGCCGCCCATGGCGTTCGGCTGCCCCGTCAGCGAGAGCGGACCGCTGCCGCGGCGGCAGATCGCGCCCGTCGCGAGATGCAGGTTCACCAGCGCGTTCGTGTTCCACGTCCCGTGCGTGCTCTGGTTGAGGCCCATCGTCCAGCACGACGTCCACTCGCCCGCGGTGCCGATCCACTCGGCCGCCGTCCTGATGTCGTCGGCCGACAGTCCCGTGACCGCTGCCACCGCCTCCGGCGTGTAGTCGGCGAGGAACTCGGGCATGCCGTCCCAGCCCTCGGTGTGCTCCGCGACGAAGTCGTCGTCGACGTGACCGTTCGCGACGATCTGCTGCAGCAGCGCGTTGAGCAGTGCCAGATCCGTGCCCGGCGCGATCTGCAGAAACAGATCGGCCTTCTCCGCCGTCGCCGTGCGGCGCGGATCCACGACGACCAGCTTCGCACCCTGTGCGACCCGATCCATCATGCGCAGGAACAGAATCGGATGGCAGTCCGCCATGTTCGAGCCGATCACGAAGAACACGTCGGCATGATCGAGATCGTCGTACGAACCGGGCGGCGCGTCCGACCCGAGCGACTGCTTGTATCCCGTGCCCGCACTCGCCATGCACAGCCGCGAGTTGGATTCGATCCAAGGCGTCCGCACGAAACCCTTCGCGAGCTTCGTGACGAGGTACTGCGCCTCGAGAGTCATCTGGCCCGACACGTAGAAGGCGACGGCCTCCGGCCCGTGCTCGTCGACGATCGCCCGCAGCCGCGATCCTGTCTCCGCGATCGCGGCGTCGAGTGGCACCGGCCGGGGTTCCTCCCCGCGTTCGGCGCGCCGCAGCGCCGTCGTCGCGCGGCCGTCGCCCGCCAGCATCTCCGCGCTCGTCGCGCCCTTCGTGCAGAGCCGGCCCCGGTTCGCCGGGTGCTCCGTATCACCTCGTACGCCCAGGACGCGGCGCACGCCGTCCCGCACGCCGACGTCGAGAAGCATTCCGCACCCGACACCGCAGTACGAGCAGGCCGTGCGTACCACCTCGGTCCGTTCCACCGCAGTCACACACCCCATCGTGCGGGGGACACGTTTCGCATCGGATGACACGCCGTGACACCGCGGTGACACCTCCCTCACGGCAGTGCCGAGCCGACGGTGAGGCGGCAGGTCACGGTGTTCGGCGAACCGGTCACACGGCCTCTACCGGCCCGTTACCGTCGATTCCGAGGAAGGGAGAGCACGCCATGACCACCATGAAGGCAGCCGTCGTCCACGCATTCACCGACCCCCTCGCCATCGACGACATCGACGTACCCGAACCGGGACCGCACGAAGCGCTCGTCAAGGTCGACTACACGGGCGTGTGCCACACCGACCTCCACGCCGCCCACGGCGACTGGCCCGTCAAGCCGAGCCCGCCGTTCGTCCCGGGACACGAGGGCGTCGGGACCGTCGTCGCCGTCGGACCCGAGGTCACGCGGGTCAAGGAGGGCGATCTCGTCGGCAACGCGTGGCTGTGGAGCGCATGCGGCGAATGCGAATGGTGCGAGACGGGGTGGGAGACGCTCTGTCCCTTCCAGAAGAACGGCGGCTACTCCGTCGACGGATCGTTCGGCCAGTACATGCTCGTCGACTCCCGCTACTGCCCGATCATCCCCGACGGCGTCGAGGAAGCGGCCGTCGGACCCATCCTGTGCGCGGGTGTCACCGTCTACAAGGGAATCAAGGTCACCGACACCAAACCCGGTGAGTGGGTGCTCATCTCGGGTATCGGCGGACTCGGCCACATCGCCGTCCAGTACGCCGTCGCGATGGGCAGGCGCGTCGCGGCCGTCGACGTCGAGGACGACAAGCTCGACCTCGCGCGCCGTCACGGCGCCGAGGTGACCGTCAACGCCCGCACCTCCGCCGACGCCGCCGAAGAACTGAAGGAGAAGACCGGCGGCGGCGTCCACGGCGCACTGGTCACCGCCGTCAACGCACACGCTTTCCCGCAGGCCGTCGGAGCACTGCGCCGCGGCGGCACCGTCTCGCTCGTCGGCCTGCCGCCCGACCAGTTCCCGCTCGACATCTTCACGACGGTCCTGTTCGGCCTCACCATCCGCGGGTCCATCGTCGGCACCCGCAAGGACATGCAGGAGGCACTCGAGTTCTTCGCGCGCGGCAAGATCTCGCCGACCTACCAGGTCCGCCCACTCGCCGACATCAACGAGATCTTCACCGAGATGGAGAAGGGCGAAATCGAAGGACGCATGGTCATGGACATGAAGAGCTGAGCGTCAGAAGGCGTCGGCCGCAACGCGCCGGTCGCCACCTCCTCGCATCACACTGTTCGCCTGTGGATGTTGCGTTGATTCGTGTACGCGCGGCATCCGCGGGCGCATGCTCATCCTGATCCAGGGCAACACCGGGCCGCCATCGGTACAACGCGGATCATGGCAGTGCGAACCGGTGGCCCTACGGTGGGCACAATCGACCAGAAACTGTCCCGGTACGGCATATCGATGGTTCGACGAGGAGAGCCGAGTCTCGAGCCTGGCCCCGGAGATGACTGCCGCTTTCCGGTGTTGGAATTGTTCTATCCCAACACGTTCAAACGATCTCAACCACTTCCGTTTTCGACCTTCGTCGCGCAGGTCTCCGCCAGGCGAGGATGGGCTTTGCAGGGGTTTCTGATCGTGGCGGCCACGTCGTCGTGTCCTATGCCCTGTGGCCCCTGGTCTTCGCGTGGGCGATCGGGGTACTTCTCGCTGCTCAGGGCGAGGCGCCTCATCGCTGCACTGACCTCTGAGGTGATCATTCCACGCAGGAAGGGCGACCGTCCGCGGGCTGATGCGGCCGATTCGGGATCAATGTAAACGACAGACGGTCGGCCTGCCGCGCGTGGGGGACTGCTCGCGTAGGGGTTCCGCGGCCGAGTCCTGCACCACCGACGCGTCCGGTCCAGAACGCCTGGCCATCGTGAGGGGTGCGGCCGGCAACTGACGGCGGTGGCATCTCAGCGAGGGTCCGTCGTTGCGGAGACGGCGCCATCTCCGGACCGTAGGCGCACCGGTATGCCGGCGGGATCTTGCGGCACCTCGATGGTGCTTGTGCCCGTCGCCGAGAAGGCGTCCACCGCGTAATCGCCCGGGCCTGTGACCAGCGTGACGTCACCGTAGCGGGAGTTCAGATCGACGGGGGCACGGGTATCGTTCACCGTCAGATCGCCGAAATGCGAATTCCCCTGGACGGCAGTCCCGTACGGGACGGCGATCTCGTACAGGGCGACGCAGGTGGGGCGGCCGACGGCGAATCTGTCGGGGCAACTCGCGCTGATCGTCAGACCGGACCCGTTGGTGTCGATGCGTTCATCGGGCTCGTCGCCGTCGGTGAACTCGAAGGAGCGCCGTACCTCGATGTCGTCGCGGTCGGAGCCGATCACCCTCGCGCTCAGGGCCGCGGTGGTCACACCGACCTGTTTTGCTCCCACGTCATCGAAATCGAGTGTCACGACCGTGGTGCCACTGTAGCTGTCGTTCCGCTGTTCGTGACTCGTGGAATCGGCAGTGCAGCCGGCGAGCGCCACGGACGAGAGTGCCAGTGCCGCAACGCTGACGGAGAGGCGGAACTTCCGGGGTGCGGTTTCAACGACGGGCATGGCGAATCTCCTGAACGAGTGCGGTGGCGGCGATCAGCGCGGCGCCGACACCGAAGGACAACAGTGGGGGCGGGCCGGCGAGCGACTCATCGGTGCGGAGCGCGCCCATGACGTCGACCGCTGCGACCCCGTTGAGCACGGCGTACCAGATCACCAGGTAGACAGCCTGGAACACGCGTGCGCTCCGGCCGATCGACCCGATCAGCAGCGCAAGGGCAGGAATCGCCGTCGCGCCCGCAACCCACGCGGCGACGCCGGTCGCGTCCGCTGCAAGCAGCATTTTCACCAGCGGGCCGACGCCCGCGATGGCCGCGATGAGCACGCCTGCACCCCACTCGGCGACGAGTCTGATACGAGGCGAGACGCTGCACTGCACAAGGGGAGCGACGCCCTGTTCAAACGTGAGTGTTCCGAGGCGTGACCACACCAGCACTGGCAACAACCATGCGAAGAGAAGTACGGTGCCGACGCGATCAGCGGGAACGGCGAGGGCCGCGATCGTCACGATCGCGAGCGTGAGCCACCACCACCGGGACACGCTTCCCAGATGAATGCGCACCTCGCCGAGCAGCAACCCCGGGAACGACTGTCCACGCTCGCCCGGTGGCAGGGTTCGCGGACCCTGTGAGAACGCCGGTGCGACGGGAGGCTCGGTTGCAGGTACGGCAGACGGATGCGAGGGAGTGCGTTGTCGCCGTGACGGGTCGAACCGGCCGAACCAGAGGGAGGGAAGGAAGGCGACGAGCGTGGCGGCGGCAATCAACCCTGCACTCGCGGCGACGAGCGTCGTGTCGATGTCGATCCCGGACCACGTGAACTGCCCGAGTGCGCCCGGTTCCGCTGTGAGCCCGATCGAGATCTCGTCATCCGTTCCGGGGTGCTGCGCCGCCAGGTCTGCCTGGAACCCTGCGGTAACCGATCCGTAGACCAGTGGAATCCCGGCGAGAAACATCGACGGATACACGAAGAACCACAGTATGTTTCCCGCACCACCTCGCAAGAACGGGACGGTTTCGAAGACGACGGCGGCTGCGGCGGCCACGGCCAGGACAGGAAGACAGAACAGCACGAGCGGAAGCCAGAGCGTCGTCAAGTCGAGGCTCGTGGATTCCCCGCGGAGAAGCTGCATCACGGGTGCGATCAGGGCGAGTGCGGCTGCCATCGCCGCGAGCACCATCAGGTTGCTCAGGTACTTGCCCACCAGATACATCGGCGTGCGCAACGGGGAGGCGGACAGCATTTCGCCTACGCCGGTGGAGATGTCGCGCGCGATGCGGCCGCGGACGACGTAGAAGCCGAACAGCGGCAACCACAGGCTGCCGATCATGGCGAGCAACATGCCGATGTATGCGCTGTCGTAGAGTCCCCGGAACGATCCGACCTTGACCATTGCGTAGGTTGCAGAGACCGGCGGGACGGCAACATAGCCGAGTGCGACAGCACCGAGCACCGTCACCAGGAACGCGGGACGCCGCGAACGATCCCGGAAGTCGGCCATCGCGACGGCAGCGACGGCGCCTGTCATCCGGTCACCCCGGCGGGCGCCGTCGGGCTGTGGACCGCGTCGACGTACGCGTCTTCGAGATCGGGTTCGACAGGACGAGCCCCCGGCATCGGAGGTGTTTCGGCGACGGCACGGACACGCACGCCCTGTGTTGTTCGGACCGTGCGGGTTATCGTCGCTCGTTGCCGGATCTCGGGCACGACATCGACCGGGACCGTCGCTTCCCACACCCGACCGTCCGCGGAACGGAGAAGTTCCTCGGGCGTGCCACGCCGACGTAGTTCGCCGGCCGCGAGGATCGCGATGTCGTCGGCGATCGCTTCGATGTCCGACACGATATGGGTGGACAGGATGACGATCCGGTCGTTCGCGAGATCCCCGAGCAGGTTGCGGAACCGCATGCGTTCCTCGGGGTCCAGCCCGACCGTCGGTTCGTCGACGACGAGAAGTTCGGGGTCGCCCAGGAGTGCCTGCGCGATACCGACACGCTGGCGCATGCCGCCGGAGAACGTACCCACCGGACGCGAGCCCGTGTCCGTCAGATTGACGAGTTCGAGCAGCTCGTCGACCCGCTCCCTGGCCGACCGCGCAGTCAGACCTTTGACCGCGGCGAGATACCGGAGGAACTCCCCGGCACCGAGATTCGGGTAGACACCGAAATCCTGCGGGAGGTAACCGAGGACGCGTCGGAGCGGCTCCGGCCGAGCGACGATGTCGGTACCGTTCCACGTGACCGTACCGGTGGTGGGGCGGGTGATCGTGGCGAGAATGCGCATCAGCGACGACTTACT
>NZ_BCXD01000030.1 GCF_001894925.1 Rhodococcus rhodnii NBRC 100604
AGTGAGTGCGTACGACCGAAAGTACGGCCCGGACCTCGGCGACGACGTGCCTCGCATCGGCTGGGGGCTCATCGCATGGATCGTGCCGTCGATCATCGGGATCGTGTTGCTCGAAGCACCCGGCGTGCCGCTGCTCGCGAATCAGAGTGCGCAGCTGGTGGTGCTGGCGCTCTCGGTGATCGTCTACGCGATCACGTACCGGCTGGCCCGCGGCGCGTCCCGGAACCCGCTGTCGCCACCGTGCCGGACGCGCCGGACAGCGAGGGAGATTCGGCGCGCAGCGTGCCGGCACCCTGATCCTCCCGCTCGGCGCGACAGTGAATCCAATTATGTATACACTTTGGGTGCGCTCGATCAGGGAGCAACGGAACGGAGATGGCCGTGGGTGGTGATTCACTCGACGATCAGGTGATCGTGCTGACCGGTGCCGCTGCAGGCATCGGCCGATCGGTCACACGGGCCTTCGTCGCCGAAGGAGCGCGCGTCGTCGCAGTGGACGTGTCCACCGACGTCGACTCTCTCGCAACCGAATACGGCGACCGCGTCGTCCCCGTCGTCGCGGACGTCTCGCGGTGGGAGGGCAACATCGCCGCGGCGGCGGCCGCCCTCGACACCTGGGGACGGATCGACGTGTTCGTCGGGAACGCCGCCATCACCGATTCGGCGACGGCGCTCGAAGAGATCGACGGTGATCGTCTCACCGGAGCCTTCCACGAGGTCTTCGGTGTGAACGTTCTGGCACCGCTGCTGGGGGTGCGGGCGTGTCTCGACGCGCTCGTCGCCTCTCGCGGCAGCGTCGTCCTCACGGGCTCGTTCGCGAGCACGCACGCAGGAGGCGGCGGTTCGCTCTACACGGCGTCCAAACACGCTGTGCACGGGCTGATCCGGCAGCTCGCCTACGAGTTGGCGCCGGACGTCCGGGTCAACGGTGTCGCGCCCGGCGTCGCACCGACGCGGCTGAAGGGAACGAGCGCCCTCGGCCAGACCACCGCCGATTCGGTGCTCGACGGGACGCAGCGGGCACTTCCGCTCCAGGAGATCGCACCCGTGAGCGCCTACGACGGCATCTTCACCCTGCTCGCGTCCCGCCGGTACTCGGCGGCGATGACCGGAACCCTGGTCACCGCGGACAGCGGACTGTCCGTGCGAGGAATCGCGAAGCCCGGCGGCAGGGTGCCGGCCATCGGGCACGAGCACACAGAGGTACCCGCGCCGCGGGCGTGACATTCGTACAGGAAGGGCTCGAGAATGAAGATCTACGGTATGCGCTGGGTTGGCTCGCGAACGAGCAACTACGACGAGATGCGCGACTTCGTCGCGAACAAGCTCGGTCTCACGATGGGGCTGGATCAGGAGAACGCGGTCGTCTTCGATTTCCCGGACGGATCGGCGTTCGAGGTGTTCAAGCCGACCGACAACGAGCATTCCTTTTTCGATCACCCGGTCCCGGGCATCATCGTCGACGACGTGCGCGCCGCTCGCGCCGAGCTCGAAGAGAAGGGTGTCGAGTTCATCGGCGAGGTGCACGACGGCGTCGACACGTCGTGGGGCACGGCATGGTCGCACTTCACTGCGCCCGACGGACATACGTACGTCCTGATCAGCCGCCCGGCGATGCACCCGGGCAAGACGGCCCGGGAGTTCGACGAACTGCGGATCTGCCTGAAGGTGGACGACATCGACGAGGCGGTGAAGGTCTATCGCGACGGCCTCGGTCTCCCCGTCGTGGACGACTGGACCCATCCCGGCGGCCAGCGTGGCGTGTTGTTCGGCGTCGCTCCCGCTGCGATCGAACTCTTCGACAAGGACCAGTGGGATCTCGTCGACGATTCCGAACTGGGGGAGCGGACCGGAACAGATCACGCGCTGCGGGTCGAACTCGCCGACACCGACGCCGTCGAGGCGCTCGCGACGAAGCTCGAGAAGCTCGGTGTGGGTCGCGACGGCGCGCTCACCCGTACCCCGTGGGAGCAGAACTGCCTGCGGATGAGCACGAGCGAGGGCGAGCAGTTGACGCTGTTCACGCTGCCCGCGGAGGAGCGGGTCGTCCGCGAGCACGCGCGCAGCCTGCTGCCGTACTGATCTGCCCGCGTCGGGTGATCGACCGCCGTCACAGCATCGGGACGGTGATGTAACTCGGGGCATCGGGCGACAGGAGCAGATGCTGCGGCCGCAGTTCGGATTCGTTGAGCAGCGGCCGCAGCATCAGTCCCTTCGGGACGTTCGCGGCGTAGACCGAGACGCGGAGCCGATGCCCCGGAGCGATCACCGCCTCGGTCGCGAGGAGACCGAGGTCGATCCCGGTGCGTTCGCCCGGCACGACCGGCTGCCGCGATGCGAGAGTGAGGGTGTGCACCGGGTCGACGAGGTCGCCGTTCGGTGCCCGCACGCTCTCGCTCTCGGTGACGGCCCGCAGCGAGGCCGTCACTTGCCCGGACGTCAGCTGACGAGACGTTCCGTCCGGTGCGACGTCGTCGAGCGTCACCGCCCAGTAGCCGTCCGTCGCGTCGAGGATCGTCTCGAGATGCACGCCGACGGGCCCCGAGACGACGGTCTCGCGGTCGACCGGTGCGCTCGTGAAGGTCAACGCATTCGTCTGCGCGATCCGGCCGTCCTTACCGCACGCATCGATCACCGCGAGCAGGCCCGCAGTCTGTTGCGCGGCGTCGCGAGAGCACATCGTCGTGAGTCCTGGTGCAACCGTGAGCGTCTCGGACGATGCCGAGGGCTCGCTGGTGAGCGAGCCGTCGTGCACCGACTGCGCGGTCCCGGTCGGCTCGGGCGAGAGATGCAGCCGGGTGTATTCCGCGTCGGGATTCGGGAAGGCGTCGCTGCGCTGCCACGTGCCGCCCTGCTGGAACAGCGTCACCGGCCCGTACTCGTCGATGCCGTTGTCGATTCCCTTGAGCCACTTGTCGAACCACGCCCGCTGCAACACCTCGAGGCGGGGCGGTGCGCCGTCGCGACCGAGCCCGGACGTCGCCGAGATGTGATACCACTCGCCCATCATGAGCTGCTTGCGTCCGGGCTCGGTGTCGATCGCGTCGTAGATCCGGGGCTCGGAATAGGTGAACAGATCGTGCCACCCACCCACGACGAACGTGGGAATCGTGATGGCGGAGGGGTTTCCGCTCCAGTCGCGGCGGATCGAGCTGTCGGCGTCGAGCAGATCGCGCATGTGCGGCGGGATGTCGTCGATCGTCGGCGTGAGCAGCGCGGCGGCGACGAGGTCGAAGAACACCGTCGGATGCTCGACGCGTGAGGCGAGCCAGGCCCAGTCGAACTCGCCGCGAGCGAGTGCGCCGAGGTCGGGAATCAGCTTGAGTGCGTTGACTCCCGCGAGCCACGGCGGCAGGAACCCGACGCCGAGGCCGCCGCCGGGAGCGATGATGTCGCGCAGCAGGTCGCTCCCCGGTACCAGCGGGAAGATCGCCTTCAACGCCTCGGGTCGCTTCTCGGCCGCCTGGAGCTGGTTGATCCCGGAATACGACGCACCCGTCATGCCGACGGAGCCGTCCGACCACGGCTGCGCCGCGGCCCAGTCGATCGTCTCGACGCTGTCGCGCTGTTCGCGTTCCTGGAAGACGTCCCACACGCCCTGCGAGAAACCGGTGCCGCGCACGTCGACGACGACCTGTGTGTAACCACTGCGTACGGTGTCGCGATCGAGCGCGAAGCCGCGAACGAAACCGCCGTCGAGAGTGTTGATCAGGTCGCCGAGGCCGGAGACACCGGTTCCGCTCAGGTCGACGTCGCCCGCGAGTTCGGTGAGCGCATCGGACATCCCGGGGATCGAGAACGCCGCATCCGCGAGTGCGCTGATCAGCTTCGTGTACGGCGTCATCGTGAGCAGGGTGGGCATCGGCTCGTCGATCGGTACGCCGGTCGCGTCCGCAGGCCGATAGACGTTGGCCTTCAGGACGGTTCCGTCGCTCATCGTGACCGGGACGTCCCACTCGATGTGGACGTCGGGGTACTGCGGCGGGGCGGTCGCGGCGTCGATCCACGACGACTGGTCTGGTAGCGGATCCGCCTGTGCGGGAACGGCGACGGCGGTCGCCGCCACCAGCAGTCCCGTCGCGGCCGTACCGACGAATCGTGTGACCGCGAGCCGCGAACGCGTCCTCTTCATCGCCACCCCTGTCGTCGACGAGTCGCGTGGGTCCGCCCGGCTGTCACCCGGCGAATGACTGCGGGGACTGTAAACGGGGTCACACGCGGTGGCAAGGGTTGGACGGCGTGTCGCCGAAAGTGGTGATGTCGGTGCGGTTTCCTGTGGGTCGATCGTGTGTCGGCTCTTGTCAAGGGCCGCAGGGTCCGCCACTATGCCTGAATTGGTCAATCGTCCAACCGGTTCGGCGGCGGGGAGGTCACCGATGGGGAGAAACTCGACGAGTGCACGATTCGGCGGCGGGGATTCGCCGAATTCCGGCATCCCGCGACGCCTGTTCCTTCGAGGCGTGGCAGCGATGAGTGGAGTGGCGGCAGCGATGGTGCTCGCGGAGCCCGCGCTCGCCGCGCCTGGAGAAGCCCGGCGGCGACGCGAGCACGATCCGACGCTGTACGACGCGATCGTCGTGGGCGCGGGGATATCCGGGCTCGCTGCGGCGAAGTCGCTCGTCGCCGCAGGCCGCACGGTCAAGGTCCTCGAAGCCCGCGGCCGTGCCGGCGGACGAATCCACAATCACCCCACCGCGCGACTCGGGCTCACCACGGATGCGGGAGCCGAGTTCATCGGGCCGACACAGAATCGCGTCGACGCCCTCGCCCGCGAGTACGGCGTCGAGCAACTGCCGACGTACGACGACGGTTCGAGCGTGTTCTGGAACTCCGGGCAGCGCCGCCTCTTCGCGGCGCAGCCCGGACTGCCGCTCGACGGCGGTGTGATCGCCGCGCTGCCGGTTGTCGCCGAGATCGAAGGCATCTGTGCCGGTTTCCCCGTGGGGGAGCCCTGGCGGCACCCGCGTGCGGCGGAGTGGGACGCCCTCACGTGGCGGCAGTGGGTGGAACAGCGAACGTCCGTGGCGACCGCACGGATGGTCCTCGACCTCGCGGCGTCGGCGGCGCTGTCGGTGAAGGGAGACCAGTTCTCGGCGTTGTACATGCTGAACTACGTCGCGTCGTCGACCGACGAGAACACCGGTGGTCCCTCGTATGTCGCGCGCCTGCTCGGAACCGCCGGAGGCGCTCAGGAGAGAGTCTGCAACGGTGGGGCCGCGCTGATTCCCTTGCGGATGGCCGAGGCGCTGCGTGAGCACATCGTGTTCGACGCGCCGGTGCGAGCGATCGATCAGGCCGGCGATCACGCCGTCGTCGTCTCCGACGCCGGGACCTTCTCGGCGCGCCGTGTCGTCGTGGCGATGTCGCCGGCGATCTCGCACCGGATCGAGTACATCCCCGCTCTTCCCGAGCGTGCTGCGCTGTGTGCGGGCTACACGATGGGCCGGATCGGGAAGTTCGCGGCGGTGTACGAGCGACCGTGGTGGCGCGAGAAGGGCCTCTCCGGACAGGCATTCGGAAACGCGACGCCCACCGACGTGACGTTCGAGAACTACGCCGAAGGCAATCACATCCTCATGGGTTTCGTGTCGGCGGACGAGATGGCCCGGCTTGACGGAGCGCCCGAACAACAGGTCGTCGACGAATGCATCGATGCCTTCGCCGGGTACTTCGGCGACGAAGCGCGCGAGTACATCGACTACTCGCTGTTTCGCTGGGACGACGAGGAGTGGTCGTGGGGCGGCCCCGTCGCGACCAGTGCGCCGGGAGTGCTCACGACGTACGGTCACGCTCTGCGCGATCCCGCGGGCGTCGTCCACTGGGCCGGAACCGAAACGTCGGACTACTGGACGGGATACATGGACGGAGCCGTGCGTGCAGGCGAACGCGCGGCAGCCGAGATCGTGGCGGTGTCGAGATGACCGCGAACCGACCGGTGACCGCCGCCGCGATGCCGGCGCTGTCGCGACGAACGTTTCTCGGTGCCGGAGCGCTCGCCGCGGCGGCCGCCCTCCTCGGCCCCCGCGCGCTCGCCCGGGCACAGGTGAGCGGGCTTCGGGCCGGACGCGGCCGGGCCGACGTGACCGGTGAGATCCTCGGTGCAGGCATGCTCGGTTACGCCGTCCTCGATCAGACGACGAGCGGACTGCACCTGCGGCAGTACTCGCGGGCGTTCGTCGTCGAGGATCCGTCGTCCGGTGAACGGATCGCCCACGTCACGGTGGACGTCGGGCTCATGTTCCAATCGATCCTCGAAGAGGTCGTGCGGCGTCTCCAGCAGCGATTCGGCGACCTCTACCATCGCGGCAACGTCCTGCTCGGCGCGACGCACACCCACGCGGGCCCCGGCGGGACGAGCGGTCACGCGATGGTCGACATCACGGCACTCGGCTTCCGGCAGCGCAGCTTCGAGGCGCAGGTCGCCGGAATCGTCGAGTCGATCGTCGCCGCACACGACGATCTCGCGCCGGCCGAACTGGCGGTGTCGATCGGGGTCGTGGAATTCGGGGGAGGTAATCGCTCGCCGCTCGCGTTCGCCCGCAACCCCGATGCCGACCGCGCGCGGTTCCCGAACGGAATCGATCCGCTGACACGCAATCTCGGAATCGTGCGAGCCGGTGAGCTCGTCGGCACGATCAACTGGTTCTCCACGCACGGCACGTCCCTGCCCGCCGACAACACGCTCGTGAGTTCCGACAACAAGGGGTACGCCGCGCTGCTCGCCGAGACCGAGCTGTATCCGGGGATGCGCGGCGACGGCAAGCCGTTCGTCGCGGCGTTCGGTCAGGCGACGCCCGGCGACGTCAGCCCGAACCTCACCGAGGGGATCGGCGACGACCCGTTCGCGGCGACGGCCCTCGTCGGCCGTCGTCAGCTCGACGGGGCGGTCGAGGCTCTCGGTGGCGGCGCCGCGGTGGGGACGGGTCTCGATCAGCGCCACCGCTACGTGCACCTGCCGTCGTTCGTCGTGGCGGCGCAGTACACGGGCACCGGCCGCGACGAGCGGCTGTCGCCCGCGATGCTCGGGGCGTCGTTCGCCGCGGGCAGCACCGAGGACGGTGGTGGCGGCGACGATCTGCCGTTCTTCGAAGCCGAGTACGGCGGAAACCCGCTGATCGGCCGCATCGGCGACGTCGTCGTGCCGCCGCATCTCGCCGAGCCGCAACACCCCAAGGACATTCTGCTGCCGATGGGGCTGATCGACGGGATGATCCAGCAGACCCTGCCGTTCCACCTCGTCCGGATCGGCGGGCTGTACCTGTTCACGTGCCCGTTCGAGGCGACGGTGACGGCGGGCCTGCGGCTGCGCCGCGCGATCGCGAGTGCGGTCGGCACAAGCGAGGATGCCGTCCAGATCCAGGGCTACACCAACGGATACGCGCACTACGTCACGACGCCCGAGGAGTACGACCAGCAGGAGTACGAGGGCGGCTCGACGATCTTCGGCAGATACCAGTTGCCGGCGGTCGTCCAGATCGCGACCGAGCTCGCCACCGACCTGGCGAGCGGCCGCCGCAGCGATCCGGGTGCACCCGAGCCCGACATGATCGGGCGGATCCCGCACTCGCCCGTCGGCAACCCGTCCGTCGACGTGGCGCCGGACGGTCGCACGTTCGGCGACGTCCTCACGGCACCGGCCGCGTCGTACGCGCGGGCGGAGACGGCCGTCGCGGTGTTCGTCGGTGCGAACCCGAACAACGTGCTGCGGCGCGGCGACACCTATCTCGCAGTCGAACGGCGCGACGGCGCCACGTGGTCGACCGTGGCGACCGATGCGGACGTCGCGACGTTCCTGCGGTTCGACACCGAGGGCCTCGCGACGCGAGCCCGGGTCGAGTGGGTCGTGCCCGCAGGGCAGCAGCCGGGCACCTATCGGCTGCGCTACTTCGGGGACTCGCGCGCCGCGAGCGGGGTGACGACGCCGTTCGCCGGGGCGACGGAGCCGTTCGCCGTCGCCTGACGCTCCCGCCGTGGTGCGCACGCTCCCGCAGCAGGGGGAGCGTGAGCGCGAATCGGGGAGCGTGGCGCTAGTGTCTGCGTGATTCGGCAGGCGGACGGGGGGGACACGGGATGACGCGGCATTTCTCGAGGACGGTGCTGATCGCGGTACCGGCCGCACTCGCGGTGGCCTGTGCGCCGGTGCAGGGCGAGCCGGCGACCACCGAGACGGTCGCCGACGCGGTGCGCGTGCTCGATCCGTGCGCACTCGTGCCCGAGGACTCACTGGGGGACGGCGAGATCCTGCAGTACGGCTCGGCCGTGCAAGCGACGGTGTGTGCCGCGCTCGTCCGGCGGCCGGACGGCACCGAGGTGCGCGTCGAGCTGTCGCTGCTGCCGTCGTCGTTCGCGCGCAGCGATGGCCCCGACCTCGCGCGCGGGCTGTGCGAGCGGACGTTCACCGTCCCGGGCGGCCACGGTTCGGTCCGTGTCGCGGAGGTGCCCGGCGTCGACACGTGCGACGCGGCGCAGGCCGTCGCGGACGGCGCCGCGGCGATCCTCGACGCCGGCGAGGGGCGCCGCGGCCCCACCGATCCGCTCGCCACCGATCCGTGTTCCGTCCTCGACGCGCCGGTGCCGGGGCCGCCCGGCCCACCGCGCCCCTTCCACTGCTCCGACGACGCGGGAACGAGCGTCGATCTCTCGTTGCGGACGGTCTCCGATCGAGGGCATTCGGACGAACCGGTCGTGGGCCCGGACGGCTGCACGCGCGTGATCCCGGTCGGGAAAGAGATCGACATCACTCGCGAGGACGTGGACGTGGACGAGTTCGCCCGCTCGCTGGGCCGCGCGCACGTCGTCGTCACTGTTCGCGCTACGAATTGCGGCACGCTCGCGACGGTCGCGGAGAGGGTCGAACGCGCCTTCGCGTGACGGCCGAACACCCCCGTGAAGTGCACGCACTTCCCGGACCGTACGGCCTTCTCGGTAAGGTTGCTTCCCGGACCAGCAATTTCCCTATCGCCCCGGAGGTGGGTACGCGTGGCTCTCGTCGTCCAGAAGTACGGCGGATCGTCGGTCGCAACGGCCGAACGAATCCGTAGGGTTGCTGAACGGATCGTCGAGACCAAAAAAGCGGGCCACGACGTCGTCGTCGTCGTCTCCGCGATGGGCGACACCACCGACGAGCTGCTCGATCTCGCCCAGCAGGTCTCCCCGGCTCCGCCGGCGCGTGAGATGGACATGCTGCTCACCTCGGGTGAGCGCATCTCGAACTCGCTCGTCGCGATGGCGATCCATTCGCTGGGAGCGCAGGCGCGCTCGTTCACCGGCTCGCAGGCGGGTGTCATCACGACGTCCGTGCACGGCAACGCCAAGATCATCGACGTCACGCCCGGCCGTGTCCAGGACGCGCTCGACGAGGGCTCGATCGTGCTCGTCGCCGGTTTCCAGGGCGTCAGCCAGGACAGCAAGGACGTCACGACGCTCGGTCGCGGCGGGTCGGACACGACGGCCGTCGCGCTCGCTGCGGCCCTCGACGCCGACGTGTGCGAGATCTACACCGACGTCGACGGCGTCTACACCGCCGACCCGCGCATCGTGAAGGACGCGCAGCGGCTCGAGAAGGTGTCGTTCGAGGAGATGCTCGAACTCGCCGCGTGCGGCGCCAAGGTGCTCATGCTGCGGTGCGTCGAGTACGCCCGCCGTTACAACCTGCCCGTACACGTTCGCTCGTCGTACACCGACAAGCCCGGCACCATCGTGGCCGGATCGATGGAGGACATTCCTGTGGAAGAGGCCCTGATCACCGGAGTTGCGCACGATCGCAGCGAAGCGAAGATCACGATCGTCGGCCTGCCCGACACCCCCGGCTACGCAGCGCAGATCTTCCGCGCCGTCGCCGAGGCGGAGATCAACATCGACATGGTTCTGCAGAACATCTCGAAGGTCGAGACCGGCAAGACGGACATCACGTTCACGCTGCCGAAGACCGACGGCCCGCGTGCCGTCGAGATGCTGAGCAAGCTGCAGGACAAGGTCGGCTTCAGCCAGGTGCTGTACGACGACCTCATCGGCAAGGTCTCGCTCGTGGGCGCCGGTATGCGCAGCCACCCGGGCGTCACCGCGACCTTCTGCGAGGCGCTCGCCGACGCCGGCATCAACATCGACCTCATCTCGACGTCGGAGATCCGGATCTCGGTCCTCGTCGACGACACCGAACTCGACGACGCCGTGCGCGCGATCCACACTGCATTCGAACTCGGCGGCGCGGAAGAGGCCGTCGTCCACGGCGGAACGGGGCGATAGATCATGACCACCATCGCTGTCGTCGGTGCGACCGGTCAGGTCGGCATCGTCATGCGCGCGCTGCTCGAGCAGCGCAACTTCCCTACCGACTCGGTGCGGTTCTTCGCGTCGGCGCGGTCGGCGGGCAAGAAGCTGCCGTTCCGCGGCGAGGAGATCGTCGTCGAGGACGTCGCCGCCACCTCGGACGAGGATCTGAAGGGCATCGACATCGCCCTGTTCTCGGCGGGCGGCACGCTCTCGAAGGAGCAGGCACCGCGCTTCGCGGCCGCCGGCGCGACCGTCGTCGACAACTCGTCGGCGTGGCGTAAGGACCCGGAGGTCCCGCTCGTCGTGAGCGAGGTCAACCCCGAGGAGACGAAGAACCCGCCCAAGGGCATCATTGCGAACCCGAACTGCACGACGATGGCCGCGATGCCCGTCCTCAAGGCGCTGCACGACGTCGCGGGCCTCCAGCGGCTGATCGTGTCGAGCTATCAGGCGGTCTCGGGCAGCGGCGTCGCCGGCGTCGAGGAACTGCTCACCGAGACGCGTGCCGTCATCGACGACGCCGAGAAGCTCGTCCACGACGGCAGCGCCGTGGATTTCCCGGCGCCGAACAAGTACGTCGCGCCGATCGCCTTCAACGTGCTGCCGATGGCGGGCGACCTCGTCGACGACGGCAGCGGCGAGACGGACGAGGACCAGAAGCTCCGCAACGAGAGCCGCAAGATCCTCGGCCTTCCCGATCTGCTCGTCTCGGGCACGTGCGTGCGCGTCCCCGTCGTGACGGGGCACTCGCTCTCGATCAACGCGGAGTTCGCGAACCCGATCACGCCCGAGCAGGCACGTGAGATCCTCGCGAAGGCGCCCGGCGTCGAGCTGTCCGACGTCCCCACACCGCTGCAGGCGGCGGGCGCGGACACCTCGTTCGTGGGCCGCATCCGGCAGGATCCCGGCGCCCCCGAGGGACGCGGTCTCGCCCTCTTCGTCTCGGGGGACAACCTCCGAAAGGGAGCTGCGCTCAACACGATCCAGATCGCAGAGATCCTCGTCGCGAACAGCTGATCGCACCGCTGCGTCGGCCCCGTCCTCTCGCGAGGGCGGGGCCGATGTGCGTTCCTGCTCGTTCGCTGCGAACCGCGCCCGGGTGCGGGCAGGCGCACGCCGCCCCACAATGGTCGCCATGATCGACAAACTGGAAGCCGGACAGATCGTTTCTCGTGCGCGGTTCGTGAAGGGCACGACGTGGCGCAGCCTCGCCGACGCCATCGACAAGCCGGTCGTGTGGACGACGGCGGCGCTGCTGGGTCAGCATGCGCTCACGAGCGACGACGCGTGGAGGATCGGGGAGATCCTCGAACTCGGCGACGACGTCGTCGAGGCGATGCAGGTGCAGCCGTATCGCGGCAGCGGCACGCAGCAGATCCCGACCGATCCCACGATCTACCGCTTCTACGAGGCGCTCGACGTCTACGGCCCCGCACTCAAGGAACTGATCCACGAGGAGTTCGGCGACGGCATCATGAGCGCGATCAACTTCAACGTCGAGATCGAGCGCCGCGAGGACCCCAAGGGGGATCGTGTCGTCGTCACGCTCGACGGGAAATTCCTCGATTACAACTGGTGAGGGTGGAATCCGGCATTTCGGGACCGCTAGAGTCTGCTCCGTGACGGAGAACACAGTGCTTCCCGGGTCGGTCGACACCCTCGTCGTCGGTGCCGGCTTCGGCGGGCTCGGCATGGCGTCGCGACTGCTCGCCGCCGACCCGGACGCCGACGTGCTCGTCGTCGACAAGGCCGACGGCGTGGGCGGGACGTGGCGCGCGAACACCTACCCCGGATGCGCGTGCGACGTACCGACGTCGCTCTACTCGTACTCGTTCGCGCCGCACCCGGGGTGGAGCCACACCTTCGCCCGGCAGCCCGAGATCCTCGACTATCTCGAACGATTCGCGACGACGGCGGGCCTGCGCGATCGCATCGTCGGCGGCTGCGAGGTACTCGGTGCGGCATGGGATTCCGTCGCCGGCCGCTGGCAGGTGACGACGTCGCTCGGTGACGTGTCCGCGCGGTTCCTCGTCGCGGCGACGGGTGCACTGTCGGCGCCGTCGGTCCCCGATCTTCCCGGCACAGCGGACTTCCCGGGCGTCTCGTTCCACTCGGCGACGTGGCGCCACGATCACGATCTCACCGGGAAGCGGGTCGCCGTGATCGGCACGGGCGCCTCGGCCGTGCAGTTCGTGCCCGAGATCGCCGAGCGCGCCGCGCACGTCACGGTCTTCCAGCGGACACCCGCGTGGGTGATCCCGCGCCCGGATCGCGCCTTCTCGGCGACAGAGAAGGCGCTGTACCGCCGAGTCCCGCTCCTGCACAGGATGGTTCGCGGCACCGTCTACACTTTCCGGGAGTTCCTCGGCGGCCTCATGGCCCACGCCACGGCGCTGCTGCCCGTCGTCGAGAAGGTCTCGAAGGCCCATCTGCGTCGTCAGGTGCGCGACCCGGAGCTGCGTCGCCGGCTGACCCCGGACTTCCGGATCGGCTGCAAACGCATCCTGCTGTCGAACGACTGGTGGCGCACCCTCGACCGCCCCGACGTCACCCTCGTCGACGAGCGAGCGAGCGCACTCACCGCGTCGGGCGTGGTGGACGCGACCGGAACCGAGCACGCCGTCGACACCATCGTGTGGGCGACGGGCTTCACACCGACCGAACCGCCCATCGCCCACGCCCTGCGGGGCGAGAGCGGCAGCACCCTCGCCGAGCAGTGGGCGGGGAGCCCTGCTGCCTACAAGGGCACGACGGTGCACGGGTTCCCGAATCTGTTCCTGCTGTTCGGGCCGAACACGAACCTCGGTCACGGCTCGATCGTGTACATGCTCGAGTCCCAGATCGCGTACGCGGTGAACGCCGTCACGACGCTCGGCGACGGCGAGTACTTCGACGTCACCCGCGACGCCGAAGCCGGATACAACGACGCGATCCAGCGTTCGCTGCGCACGACGGTGTGGAACGCCGGCGGCTGCTCGAGCTGGTACGTCGACGCGACGGGCCGCAACTCCGTGCAGTGGCCGACGTTCACCTTCGTGTTCCGGCGGGCGCTGCGACGCTTCGACCGCGACGCGTACGCGATACGCCGTGTGGGCGAGCGGGTACCGGAAACCGTCGTCCCGGAGGCGCCCGCAGGCTGACACCGGTGGCGTGAGCGAGGCCGCATCACCGACAGCCGGAAGCGATCGTGCGGCCGGGACCGGCCGGGCTCTTCCGGTGGCGTGTTCCGCTCTCGGTGGGCATCGAGGTGGAGGTCGACTCTCGTGGTGGTGCTCGTCGTCCGGTCCCCGGTCGAGCGCGGCACGTTCACCCCACCGCCGGGTGCACAACGGACAGGCTGGTGTGAGAAGCCGAACACCCCTCCGGTTTTCTTGACTAGTTCCAGAAAAGCGGCATACTGGAGACCATGCGACACGATCTCGACCCCACAGCGCAGCTGCGCAGCGCGGGACTCCGCGTGACAGCCCCGCGTGTCGCAGTATTGAACGCCGTTGCGAAGCAACCGCATTCGGACGCCGATCACGTCGCCGCCCTCGTGCGCGACGAACTCGGCTCCGTCTCGACGCAGGCCGTCTACGACGTGCTCAGGGCCTGCACGAGCGCGGGACTGCTGCGCCGGATCGAACCCGCGGGTTCGTCGGCGCGGTACGAGGCACGCACCGGCGACAACCACCACCACCTCGTGTGCCGGCAGTGCGGCACCGTCGTCGACGTCGACTGCGTCGTCGGCTCGGCCCCGTGCCTGACGCCGTCCGACGCCCACGGTTTCGCCGTCGACGAGGCGGAGGTGGTCTTCTGGGGCACGTGCGGCGACTGCCGCGACACGAGCGAAGCCATGCCCGATCACCAGCGGTAACCGGAACACCCCGAGGGTCAGCCCCCCCTCGGGACACACCTCTCCGAGGAGGAACGATGTCCGACGCGTTCACCACCAACAACTTCGGCATCCCCGTCGCGAGCGACGACGAATCGCTCACCGCGGGAACGCAGGGACCGATCCTGCTGCACGACCACTACCTCATCGAGAAGCTCGCCCAGTTCAATCGCGAGCGGGTCCCGGAGCGCGTCGTCCACGCCAAGGGCGGCGGTGCGTTCGGCGAACTCGTCGTCACCGGCGACGTCAGCAAGTACACGAAGGCGAAGCTCTTCCAGCCCGGTGCGCGTACCGAGTCGCTCGTGCGCTTCTCGACGGTCGCGGGGGAACAGGGCAGCCCCGACACCTGGCGTGACCCACGAGGTTTCGCGGTGAAGTTCTACACCGAGGACGGCAACTACGACCTCGTCGGGAACAACACGCCCGTCTTCTTCATCAAGGATCCGATCAAGTTCCCCGACTTCATCCGCTCGCAGAAGCGGCTTCCGGGGTCGGGCCTGCGCGATCACAACATGCAGTGGGACTTCTGGACGCTGCGTCCCGAGTCGGCACACCAGGTCACCTGGCTGATGGGAGACCGCGGCCTGCCGAAGACGTGGCGCCACATGGACGGTTTCGGCTCGCACACCTACCAGTGGGTGAACGAGGCCGGTGAACGGTTCTGGGTCAAGTACCACTTCAAGACGAACCAGGGCATCGAGTTCCTCACGCAGGACGAGGCCGACTCGCTCGCCGGCAGCGACCCCGACTACCACCGCGCCGATCTCTACGACGCGATCGAGCGGGGCGAGCACCCGACCTGGACGTTGAAGGTCCAGGTCATGCCCCTCGACGAGGCCGAGGGCTACCGCTTCAATCCGTTCGACCTCACCAAGGTCTGGTCGCAGCAGGACTACCCGCTGATCGAGGTGGGCACGTGGACGCTGAACCGCAACCCCGAGAACTTCTTCGCGCAGATCGAGCAGGCCTCGTTCGAGCCGTCGAATGTCGTTCCGGGAATCGGCTTCTCGCCCGACAAGATGCTGCTGGGCCGCGTCTTCTCGTACGCCGACGCACACCGCTACCGCATCGGCCCGAACTACGCGGACCTGCCCGTCAACGCGCCGAAGAATCAGGTGAACTCCTACTCCAAGGAGGGCCCGATGCGCTACAGCTACAACTCGCCCGACACCCCGGTCTACGCACCGAACTCGTTCGGCGGACCGCACGCCGACCCGAACCGGGCCGGCGACGAAGGGCTGTGGAACTTCGACGGCGAAGCGGTGCGCGCGGGCTACATCGAGCACGCGGAGGACGGCGACTTCACCCAGGCCGGCACGCTCGTTCGCGAGGTCCTCGACGACGCCGCACGTGAGCGGCTCGTCGGCAACATCGTCGGGCACGTCCTCGGCGGCGTCTCCGAGCCCGTCCTGTCCCGTGTCTTCGAGTACTGGAAGAACGTCGACGCAGACCTGGGCAAGCGTGTCGAGGAGGGTGTGCGCGCCGGGCTCGGGTGACCCGTGCGGACAATTCTGTGACTTTCGCAGCAGCCCCGTGAGCGCCCCACGACCGGCCGTTTCTCGCCTAATGTCGAAGGTGGAACGGTTCGGCAGGGATCGCGCCGACACCGCTGCGTTCGACCGAACGAAACGAGGTAGACAATGAGCAATCCCATCACCAGCACACTCGACGCCGGCCAGCAGAAGATCGCAGGTGAAGCCCTCCAGGCCACCGTCGTCGATCTGATCGACCTCTCGCTCATCGCGAAGCAGGCGCACTGGAACGTCGTGGGTCGCCAGTTCCGGTCGGTGCATCTCGCACTCGACGAACTCGTCACCGCGGCACGCGAGTTCACCGACGAGGCCGCCGAGCGCGCGACCGCGATCGGCGTGAGCCCCGACGGCCGCGCGGCCACGGTCGCCCGCGACTCCGGTGCCAAGGGCTTCGGTGAAGGCTGGACGAACGACACCGAGGTCATCGCCTCGATCGTCGGCAATCTCGCCGCCGTCGTCGAGCGTCTGCGCGAGCGGATCACCTCGACCGAAGAGGCCGATCCGGTGACCCAGGATCTCCTCATCGCGATCACCGCTCGCCTCGAGCAGCTGCACTGGATGTGGCAGGCGCAGGTCGCCTGACCGCTCCCACTCACGGAAGGCCGTGCCCCGCTCCCGGGGCACGGCCTTCCGTCGTCGTGGCGGCGTCGCGCGTCAGATCGTCCGGTTCACCCTCCGGATTCCGACCCACACGCCGATCACGCACGTCGCGACCGCGGCGACGGCGCCCCACGCGACCGTGGAATCCCACAGCGTTCCCGAGAACAGCGTGCGCTCGGCATCGACGATGTACGTCAACGGATTGACCTTCGAGATCGCCTGCATCCAGCCCGGTCCCGCCTCGAGTGGCAGCATCATGCCCGAGAGCAACAGCAGCGGGAAGATCACCGACTGCTGCACGCCCCAGAAAACCCACTCACGGTCCTTGGATGCGAGCCCCAGGGCGTACGACAGCGAGCCGAGGCCGACACCGAAGACGCCGAGGATCATCAGTCCCACGAGAACGTGGAGCGGATAGAACGCGAGACCGAACGGAATCGCCACGACCGTGATGAGCAGTGCCTGGACGACGAGCGGCGCGAACTCCTTGAGCGCTCGGCCCACCAGAATCGACGAGCGGTACAGCGGTGTCGCGAGGATCCGCTCGTAGGCTCCGGTCATCAACTCGTACAGCAGGTTTCCGCCCACCATGCCGGTGCCGAAGATCGCGATCATGACCAGCACGCCGGGCAGGAACCACTGCAGTGCGGAGCCGCCGCCGAGGTCGGCACCGCCCATCATGCCGTCGAGCAGCGGACCGAACAGGCCGAGGAAGACGAGCGGCTGCAGCAACGAGAAGATGAGCGTGAACGGATCGCGCAGGATGAGCAGGAACTCGCGGACGAACACCGCGCGGGTGTCGTGGACCCACTTCGCGGCAGCCGATCTCGTGGGCGGCGCCGTCGACGCTGTGGTGTCGGAAAGCTCGGTCACGGTACTCATGCGGCCTCCTCGCGCAGGCTTCGTCCGGTCAGATTGAGGAAGACGTCGTCGAGGGAGGCTTCCTTCACGTCCGCCGATCGCACCACGACGCCGGCGGAATCGAGTGAACGCAGCAGTGGCGGAACGAGTTCCGGTCCGTGCGTCGATCTCAGTACGAGTCGGGGGATGCCGTCGTCGCCGACGTGATCCTCGGCGGAGGTCACTTCGGCGGCGAGGGCCGATCGGGCCCGCTCGAGCACGCCGCCGACGGTGTCGCCCGCCGGATCGAGGCCGAGCGTCACGACGTCGTCGGCGTGGTCACGCTTGAGCTGCGCGGGCGTGGCGTCGGCGATGACCTCACCGTGGTCGATGAGCACGATGCGCTCGGCCATCGCGTCGGCCTCGTCGAGGTAGTGGGTGGTGAGCAGCATCGTCATGGCGGTCTGCTCGCGTAGTCGCATGACGTGCCCCCAGAGGTTGGCGCGGGCGTGCGGGTCGAGTCCGGTGGTGGGCTCGTCGAGGAACAGCAGTGGCGGGTGGTTGACGAGGCCCATCGCGACGTCGAGTCGCCGTCGCTGACCGCCCGAGAGCGATGCCACCGTGCGCTTCTCGAGGCCCGAGAGTTCGAGTGCCTCGAGCAGGTCGGCGGATCGTCGTCGCGCCAGATCGGAGGGGATCGAATAGAAGCGTCCCTGGTTCAGCATCTCGTCGCCGACGCGATACGAGAAGCCGCCCGCGTTGCCCTGGCCGATGTAGCCGATCCGGGCTCGCACCTCGGCGGGGTGGGACCGGATGTCGAATCCGGCGACCTCCGCCGTCCCGGACGTCGGTTGCAGCAGCGAGGTGAGCATGCGCATCGTCGTGGACTTCCCGGCGCCGTTCGGTCCGAGGAAGGCGACGAGTTCACCGTCCCCGACGTCGAGGTCGACGCCCTTCACGGCCTCGACGACCTGCTTCTTGCGGGTGAAGGTCTTGGTCAGCCCGCGCGCTCGGACGACCGTTTTCGTACGGCGTACTGGATTGGTCATGATCGAAACGGTACGCCGTACGCTAAATTGGTGCAAGAGCGATTCGAGGAGAGATCGACGTGAGTGAGAACGACGAGAACGGCCACACGAACGACGGAACCGAGCGGCGTGCGCCGACGCTCGGCGAGCGATTCGCGGCGCTGTGGCGCACCGACGACGACCGCACGCGGACCAGACGCGGCCGCCCCGCCCGAGTCTCGCGGCGGCAGATCGTCGACGCCGGTGTCGCGATCGCCGACGCAGACGGACTGGACGCGGTCTCGATGCGGTCGGTCGCCAAGTCGCTCGGTGTCGGCGCCATGACGCTGTACTCGCACGTGCCCGGGCGTGCCGAACTCGTCGACGCGATGATCGACGCCGCCTACGCGGACTTCGTCGCCCCCGAACCCGACTCCCCGTGGCGTGAAGCGCTCGAGCAGTACGCGCGCGGCGGCTGGGATCTGCTCACCCGCCACCCGTGGCTGCTCGACGTCAACGCGTGGCGTCTCCCGCTCGGTCCCCACATCTTCGCGTTTCAGGAGGCCGGCTACCGCGCGCTCGTCGACACCGGACTCACCGGCCCGCAGGTCGTCGAGTCGATCGGCATCGTCGACAGCATGGTGCAGAGCCTCGTGCGCTCGTCGCTCGCAGAGGCCGCCGACAGCCGCGACGGCATCGACTACGCGACGTACTGGAACTCGACCGGCGAGTTCTGGGAGAACACGTTCGAGCCGCACCGCTTCCCGTCGATGACGCGGCTGTGGGCGATCGGCGCCTTCGACACCAGTGCCGTGCCGTTCCAGCTGCGGATCGGCGGCCTGCTCGACTCGCTGCAGCTTCTCGTCGACGACGCACGGGCGCGCGGCGGCACGCGGATCCCGCAGGTGGACGAGTGCCTCGCGGAGATGGAGCGGCCCGAGCGATGAGAATCGGGCGGCCGCGGAGTCGGAACCGTATGCACGATCTTCGCGACGCCACCGCCGCCCTCTCCGCCCTCACCGCACGGACGTCCGACGCAGCCCTGGACGCCGAGACGCCCTGTGATCGGTCCGTCGCATGGCTGCTCGACCACATCGCCGGACTCTCCCTCGCCTTCACGCTGGCCGCCACGAAGACACGGTCCGACCTGATCGACCGGCCGCCGACGCCGTCAGAGGTCGCGCTCGACCCGGACTGGCGCCGCGTGATCCCGGAGCGGCTCGACACGCTCGCCGAAGCGTGGCGCGCGCCCGAGGCATGGGAGGGCACGACCCGGGTCGGCGGCGTCGACCTCCCCGCGGCCGTCGCGGCGACCGTCGCACTGGACGAACTCGTCCTCCACGGCTGGGACCTTGCCGTCGCCACCGGCTCGCCGTTCGCCGTCGCCCCCGCCGACCTCGACGTGGTGCACGACTTCGTCCTCGAATCGGCGGCACCCGGCGCGCCGCGAGACGGAATCTTCGGGCCGGTCGTCGCCGTCGCCGCGGACGCCCCACGTCTCGACCGCGTCCTCGGGCTCGCGGGCCGCGATCCCGGATGGGAGCCCGGCCGCAGCTGAGTGTTTGACGCCCGGCACCGACCGGGTAGGTGGGGAACGTGAGCGAATCCGACACGGCCGCACCCCGCGCTGTCCTGTTCGACATCGACGGGACACTCGTCGACTCCAACTACCTCCATGTCGAGACCTGGACGCGCGCGTTCTTCGACGTCGGCCACCCCGTCGACGCATGGCGGGTCCACCGCAGCATCGGGATGGACGGCGACCGGCTGCTCGCGCAGCTGCTGCCGTCGCAGTCCGACGACGTGCGCGAGCGCGCGAAGGAACTCCACCTTCGCTACCACCTCGACGCCGCCGACCGGATGCGCGTGCTGCCCGGTGCCCGCGAACTGCTCGCCGACCTCGCCGGACGCGGCATCGCCGTCGTGCTCGCGTCGTCCGCGTCCGAGGACGAGATCGCCGTGCTCCGGCGCGTGCTCGACGTGGACGACCTGATCGCGGCGGCGACGTCGTCGGCCTCGGTGGAGACCGCGAAACCCGAACCCGACATCGTCGCCGTCGCGCTGTCCCAGGTGAACGTCGCCGCCGAGAACGCAGTCCTCGTCGGCGACGCCGTCTACGACATGGGAGCGGCGACGCGCGCAGGCGTCACCGCGATCGGAGTCCTCAGCGGGGGAATCGGCGCGGACGAACTCGTCGCGACGGGCGCCGCCGCCGTGTTCGACGACGCCGCAGACCTCCTCGCCCACCTCGACGAATCCCCGATACGGAAGTTGGTGCAGTGATGACACGCTTCGGCTACACCCTCATGACCGAGCAGAACGGCCCGAAGGAGCTGGTCGCCAACGCGATCGAGGCCGAGCGCGTGGGCTTCGACTTCGAGGTGTCGAGCGACCACTACTCGCCGTGGCTGTCGGCGCAGGGACACTCGCCCTACGCGTGGTCGGTGCTCGGCGCCGTCGCGCACGCGACCGAGCGCGTCGAGCTCTACTCGTACGTCACGTGCCCGACGATCCGCTATCACCCCGTCGTCGTCGCGCAGAAGTCCGCTACCCTGCAGATCCTCGCCGACGGACGTTTCGTCCTCGGGCTCGGCACGGGGGAGAGCCTCAACGAGCACGTCGTCGGCAAGGGCTGGCCGTCGCTCGACACGCGGCAGGACATGCTCGTCGAAGCCGTCGAGCTGATCCGCGAGTTGCACACGGGTGAGCTGATCACCTTCCGTGGCGAGTACTTCGATGCCGACTCCGCGCGGCTCTGGGACGTCCCCGACACCGCCGTGCCGATCGGGATCGCCATCTCGGGCGACAAGAGCGTGAACCGGTTCGGGCCGATCGCCGATCACCTCATCGCGACCGAGCCGAACGCCTCGCTCGTCGAGCAGTGGAAGGACATCAGGTCCAGCGTCGGCGACGGGCCCGTCGGGCGCAGCGTCGGTCAGATACCGATCTCGTGGGATCCCGACCGCGACACCGCGACGGCTCGCGCGCACGATCAGTTCCGGTGGTTCGCGGGCGGCTGGAGTGTGAACTCCGACCTGCCGACGACGGCAGGCTTCGCGGGGGCGACGGCGTTCGTCCGGCCCGAGGACGTCGCCGAGGCCATCCCGTGCGGGCCGGATCTCGATCGCATCGTCGACGCCGTCGCGCCGTACTGGGACGCGGGATTCACCGACATCGCGCTCGTCCAGATCGGCGGCGAGACGCAGCAGCAGTTCCTCGGCGAGATCGCGGAACCGCTGCTCGAGAAGCTGCGGGACGCGGCACCCCGATAGGCTCCGGCACTCGCGTTCCGGAGGTCCCACCGGTCACTCCTGTCACAGGTCGTTGCTAGGTTTGGCGCGACCGAGTTCGACGTGGGTGAAAGGTGTTGCGCTTCATGGTGATGGGTCCCACCCATGCGATGTCGGGTGCGTTGGCGGGGCTCGCCGTCGCCGGCCTGCTGCCCGCCGAATGGGGTGCGCCTGCGTCTCCCGCCGAGACGTTCACGTTCGCCGCCGTGTGCGCGGGCGCGGCGCTGCTCCCGGATCTCGACACCCCGCAGTCGACGGTGTCGCGCTCGTTCGGCCCGCTCAGCCGCCTGCTCGCGCGCCTCGTCGACGCGATCTCGCTCGGCTACTACACGCTCACGAAGGGCAAACGCGACGGCAAACGCCGCGGCGGTCACCGCACCCTCACCCACACGCTGCTGTTCGCGGTCGCGCTCGGCGCGGGCGTCGCATACGCCGTCTCGACCCTCGGCAAGCCCGCGATCGTCACCACGCTGTTCCTCGCGCTCGGGCTCGCGCTGCGCGGGCTCGGCGGCGACCTCGCGAAGGAGAAGGGCTGGATCCTCGTATCATTGCTGGCCGCGGCGCTCGCGGCACTCACGTGGCAGTGGTACCCGACGCAAGAGGGGTCCGCGGCACTCGGCATCGCCGTGACGCTCGGCTGCATCGTCCACGGCCTCGGCGACGCGATCACCAAGGAGGGCGTCCCGCTGTTCGCGCCGTTCGTGCAGTGGAATCGTGAGAGATGGTGGGAGATCAAGCTTCCCGAGTTCCTCTCGATCCGTGCGGGCGGCGCCGTCGAGAAGGCGCTGCTCGGCCCGGCCCTCACGCTCGGCGTCGGCGTCCTGGCGATCATGGCCGTCGACGGCGCGCCGCAGGCCATCTACGATGCGTTCACCCCGGTTCGGTGACTGCCCCGAACCCACGGCGGAGGAGGACTGCGTGAGCGACTCTCGGACAGCACTGGTCACCGGCGCGTCGTCGGGCATCGGAGCCGCCGTGGCCCGACTGCTCGCCGAGCGCGGGTACACCGTCTACGGAACGAGCCGCAATCCCGCGACGGCGCCGTCGATCGCGGGAGTCACCTTCGTCGCGCTCGATCTCGAATCGACCGAGAGCATCGAGAAGTGCTTCGAGGAGGTCGGTGAGGTCGACGTCCTCGTCAACAACGCGGGCGAGAGCCAGAGCGGGCCGCTCGAGGAACTGCCGATGGCGGCCCTCGAACGACTCTTCCAGCTCAACGTGTTCGGGGCGATCCGGCTCACGCAACTCGTCCTCCCCGGAATGCGCCGACGCGGCTACGGCCGCGTCGTGATGATCGGGTCGATGCTCGGGAGTTTCCCGCTCGCGTTCCGCTCGTCGTACGTCGCGACGAAGGCCGCGATCAAGGGCTTCGCGACGGCCGCGCGCCGCGAACTCGCGCCGTACGGCGTCGCGATCACGACCGTCGAGCCGGGGGCCATCGCCACCGGCATCGGCACGCGCCGCACCCACCACCTCGCCGACGGCTCGCCCTACACGGCCGAGTACGACACCATGATCGAGCATCTCGACGCCAACGAGCGCGGTGGAATCGCGCCGCGCAAGGTGGCCCAGAAGATCGTCGCTGCAATCGAATCCGATTCCCCGCGTGAGCTGTACGCGATCGGTAGCGGAGCGCCCGCGGTGTTCGTGCTGCAGCGCCTGCTGCCGCGCACCGTCGTCACCCGGTTGGTCGCACGGCGCCACGGTCTCTGAACGGCGCGGTCTCTGAACGGCGCGGTCTCTGAACGCACGAACGCCCACCTCACCCGCGCGGGGTGTGGTGGGCGCGTCGTGAAACGCTGGGGTGACGCTCAGGCTTCGGTGCCGCTCAGTCGTTCTGTTCGAGACGCTGCTTCTTCTCCTCGGCGCCGGCCTCCGCGCGAGCCTTCTCGGCTTCGGCTTCCTTCTGCGCGGCCTCGCGCTGGGACTCGGCCTTGTCCTGCTGAGCCTGGCCCTCGCGAGTCATGTCGTCGCGGCCCGTCACGGCGCCGGCGGCTTCCTTCGCTTTGCCCTTGACGTCCTCGACCACGCCCTTGATTCCTTCGGCGGGTCCGGAGTTCTCGTTGGTCATCGACTTCGCCTCCCGTTTCGCTGGGTGCGCGGTTCCCTCATGGACACCGCGACGGGTCGTGCTCCTTCGACGGTACGTGAACGTCGATGGTCGTAGGGGACGTCAGCAGCTGGTGGTGATCGGGTGCCCGTCCCGGACGAGGGCGTCGCGCAGCGTCGCGAGGATCTGCCGAAGCTCTCGCGAGACCTGGACCTGCGAGCATCCGATCTCGGCGGCGATGCGCGACTGTGTCCGGTCGAGAACGAAACGCTCGTGCAGGATTCGCGTCCTGCGCCGCGACATTCTCGCGATCGCCGGTCGCAGCGACGCGCGGACATCGAGCGCGACGTCGCTCGCGCCGTCCTCCGCGGTCGGTTCGTGCACGAGGTCGAGTTGTTCGGTTCGGTAACAAGACTGTGCCGCTTCGGCATTGGCTATCACGGCTCGGCTCACGTCGTAATGCGACGCGAGTTCGCCGTTGCTGGGCGGTCGTCCGAGACGATGTTCCAGTTCGGTCCGGACCTCGCCCAGACTGCCGCGGATCTCCCGCGCGGAACGCGGAACGTGCACCGGCCACGTGCAGTCCCTGAAGTACTTTCGGATCTCGCCGTGCACGACGGTGGAGCCGTAGGTGCTGAAGCTCGCTCCCGCCCCGGGATCGAAGCGGTGGAGCGCCGCGATCAGTCCGCAGTAGGCGACCTGCATCAGATCCTCGAGCGGTTGTCCTCGGCCGGAGTATCGGCGTGCGGCCGCGCGCGCGATCGGCATCGCGTGGTCCACTGCGGCGGCGAGCGCGCAGGCTCGCCCCGGGTCGTCGGGCGGCAGTGCTGCGAACTCCGCCGCCGGGTCGTGATTCTGTGTCTCGCAGCCGTTCTCGTCCGCAGTGCGGAGGTGTTCGGCCGTGACGGGGTGCGGTGTGATGGTCATCGGCACACTCCATTCACGCGGTCGAACGCGTGGCGACCTGCGTCCGACCGGCGTTCTCGATTCGATCGGAGGCGTGTTTGCGCACCTGTCTGCCAGCGTACGCGGCCCACGGCCGCCGCCGGTGTCTAGCCCGAGCCGCTTCGGGGTATCCCTCGATGAAGGACCACGACACGAGAGGAGTGGAGATGCCCGACGAACCGATCGATCCGGACCCCGAACGCACTCCTGGACTCGAGCCCGGCGGAGGAACCGCACCGGGCGACACGCCACCGGCGTCGTCGCAGACCTCGCAGAGTTCGGACATCGAACACGACACCCAGGCGAAGCATCCCGGCACGTGGCCGGGGATGTCGGCCGCCGTGATCGTCGGCATCGTGTTCGTCGTGGTGGCGGTCGGCATCGTGGTCGCGATGCTGGTCAGGTGACCGCGCCGTAGCAGATGCGTCGCCGCATCACCGGCGCACACGTATCGTGCGCCGGTGGCACTGGTCGCAGCGTGGTCACCGGACTGGTCGCACGGTGCCACGGTCTCCGAATCCCGTCCCCCTCACGCTCCTGCTGCCCAGAAGGTGGGCGAGTCGGGTTCGGTGTCGTAGGCCTGCCCGTCGGACATGGTCCAGCGCAGCAGCCCGTCGCCGAGTTGCCGGACGGTCATGCGGCCCTGCGTTTTCCAGCGATGGTGGCGTCGGCAGAGGCAGGCGAGGTTCGCTTCCTCGGTCCTGCCGCCCTCGCTGGGGTTGGCGTGGTCGAACGGTGTCGTGTGGTCGATGTCGCACGACGTCGCGGGGACCGGGCAGTGCGGGAACCGGCACACCCCGTCACGGGCGCGGATCCGGTCCGCGAGGGCACGCGGGATGCGGTATCGCAGGGCCGCGATGTCCGGTGCCGGCTCGACCGGGTCGACGGCGCTGACGTGGATCCGCTGCGTCGCCGAGTGCGCGATCGCCTCACGCACGGTCTCCGGATCGAGCGGACCGACACCGGGCAGAAAGCCGATGCTCGGGATCGTTGCCGAACTACCGCTACTGGCACTGGCACTGGCACTGGCACTGGCACTGGCACTGGCACTGGCACCGAAACCGATTGATCCGTCGCTCACGACGATCTGCACGAGCGGCCCGCGCTTGCCCGTGGCGGGAATGGCGGTCGCGCAGTCATTGCGTCCACACCCACACGTGAGCCGCCCGCTTCCGTCCGCAAGCGCGACGAGTGCATCGGCGTGACGCTGCGGCATGGAACGCCCGTCACCCGCGCAGACATCGCCGATGGCCATTTCCTTCAGCCGATTCCAGATCGTCGCGGCATCGAGCGAGGGGAGCTCGCCCGAGAGGAATGCCATGCCGTCGTCGCACTGCTTGACCGAGATGTACCGCTCCTGCTTCGCACGAGCAGAGCGCTCGGCGAATCCGTCGCGGTCGTAGCGGGCCACCAAACGACGGAGCCTCCCGCTCAGCCGGGCCGGTGGTAGCCGGTCGATCGGGCCGCGAGCGAACAAGGCCGCTTCCACGATGCGAGCCTTCTCGTCGGAGAGGTTCTGCAGCAGGTGGTGGATCGTGCGGACCTGTGCCAGATCCAGCTCACCTGCCGAGAACGCGGTATCCGTGAGGGGAAGCCGGGTATCGAGGTCTTCGCACAGCGTGATCGCGAACCACACCCGACCCTCGCTCATCCCCAGTGCGAGTGACACCTCGTTGGCTGCCGACTCGCCCGGAATCCCCACCGACCCGGACGCTTCCGCCGCCACCCGCGCCGCGTGAAACCCGCCGATCACGCGAATCTGCCGATACTCCGCACACGCCAGCACGCGTTTGGACTCGGCCAGTCCCGCCACGTCTACCAGCTCGTTTCCCGAGCCGCCCCCACCCGTCTCGAACATAGGTACGACACTAGTCGAGGGGTCCGACAACGACCATCGGATGCCCCGCAGCCGGGGTACTCACCGCAGCGTCCGCGCGAACTCCGCGAGATCGGCAGCGAGCAGCGTCGGCGCCTCCCATTCCGGGAAGTGTGCGGCGCCCGGCACCGTCCGGTGCCGCGACACCGGTTGCAGCCGACGCCACCACGATTCGGGCACGGTGTACTCCTCGTGTGCGGGCTGCGAGACGGCGACCGGCGCGACCGACCGCGGCCACGTGCCGCCGAGCCGATCCTCGCGGTACAGCCGCAGCGACGACGCGACGGTGCCCGTCGCCCAGTAGACGGTCGCGATCGAGAGCAGATCGTCGGGGGAGAACGTGTCGAACAGCCGATCCGGCGTCGCACACCACGCGCGGTACTTCTCGACGATCCACGCGAGCAACCCGACCGGGGAGTCGGACAGCGCGTACGCGAGAGTCTCGGGCTTGGTGGCGTGGAGCTCGTCGTATGCGCCTTCGGTGTCGTGCCACCGCCGGGACGCCGCGACGAACGCGCGCTCGTCGTCGGTGAGATCGGCCGGGAGGTCGGCGTCGGCGGGCGCGGCCAGATGGATTCCGCCGATGTGGACGCCCGCGACGTGCCGGGGGAAGGTCGCGCCGAGGTGGAGGGCCACGGCCAGGCCGTAGTCGGTCCCGCGGACGAGATAGCGCGCGTGGCCGAGATGCCGCGTCATCAGTTCGTGGACGGCGCGTGCGATCCGCTGCGGGCCCCACCCGGGCTCGGAGGGGATCCCGGAGAACCCGAGCCCGGTAACGACGGCGCGATCACGGTCGTCGCGTACTCGGGTCCGGCGAGCGCGTCCGCGAGCCGCGTCATCTGCTCGAACGTCGCCGGCCATCCGTGCAGGGCGACGACAGGAAGCGAACGGGGACGCTCGGCGGCGTCGGCCACCGTGTCTCGCGCAACCGCGCGGTCAGCTGCTCCAGGGTTCGGTCGTCGAGGTGGATGCGATCGTCGCGTACCGGCATGGCCGCTCCCTCGTCTCGGATACGGAAAAGGCACCCTTTCCCTGAGGAAAGAGTGCCTTTTCGCTGTATCCGGTCGGGGTGGCGGGATTCGAACCCACGACCTCTTCGTCCCGAACGAAGCGCGCTACCAAGCTGCGCCACACCCCGGATGCTCGCTCTCGCGAAGCCTGAGTCAGCTTACAGCACGGCGAGAGCGGCCAGGAAATCGGCTGGTCAGCCCCGAAGAACGGTCCGGCGCGAGCGCCGCCGGCGGCCACGGACGACGTCGCTGTCGGCGTCGTCGCGCTTGGTCGCGGTCAGCGTCAGCAACGTCGCTTCGGGACGGCAGCAGAAGCGCGCCGGCGCGAACGGGGACGTCCCGATGCCCGCCGACACGTGCAGCTTGGTGTGCGAGCCCCACGCCGACGCACCCTTGACGCGCGAGCGGTCGAGTTCGCAGTTCGTGACGAGGGCGCCGTAGAACGGCAGACACAGCTGACCGCCGTGGGTGTGCCCCGCGAGCACGAGGTCGTAGCCGTCCTGCGCGAACCTGTCGAGCACGCGCGGCTCGGGCGAATGCGTGACGCCGAGCGAGAGGTCGGCCATCGGATTCGGCTTGCCCGCGATCGTCTCGTAGCGGTCGCGCTTCAGATGCGGATCGTCGACGCCGCCGGCGGCGATACGCACGCCTGCGACCTCGAGTTCGCGGCGCACGTGCGTGACGTCGAGCCAACCGCGCTCGGTGAACGCGGCACGCAGATCGCCCCACGGCAGCGGCGCACCGTGCGTCCGCTTGTGCTCGGTGCGGAAATACTTGAGCGGGTTCTTGGGGCGTGGCGCGAAGTAGTCGTTGGAACCGAAGACGAACAGACCGGGCCGGGCGAGGAGGTTTCCGAGCGACTGGACGACGGCGGGGACCGCCTTCGGGTGCGACAGATTGTCGCCCGTGTTGACGACCAGGTCCGGATCGAGGCTCTCGAGTTCGCGGAGCCAGTTCTGTTTGCGACGCTGTCCCGGCAGCATGTGCAGATCGCTGATGTGCAGCACACGCAGAGTGGGAGCCCCGGGTTCGAGCACCGGCATCGTGACCTCACGCAGCGCGAACGCGTTGCGCTCGATCAGTGAGGCATACCCGATACCGGCCGCTGCGGCGCCTGCGGCGCCCAGGGCGGTGCGGGTCAGAGTGGTGCGCGGCGAACGGCCGGAGCCGGGCCGGAGCGAGGTCGACGTCGAGAGAAACTTGTCGGACACCTCCCCAGGATATAGACACTCGCGGTCCGCGTACCCGACGGAGCGTCGCTCGCGTAGCGTTCGACCCATGGCGGATTCCCTCGAGGCACGGCTTCGCAGCGACATGACCGACGCGATGAAAGCACGCGACAAGCTGCGGACGGCGACGCTGCGCATGCTCCTCGCGGCGGTGCAGAAGGAAGCGGTCTCGGGCAAGGAAGCGCGCTCGCTCACCGACGACGAGGTGATCAAGGTGCTCACGCGGGAGTCGAAGAAGCGTGGCGAGGCCGCCGAGATCTACACCCAGAACGGGCGTGGCGAGCTCGCGGCGCAGGAGTCCGCCGAGGCCCAGATCATCGACGACTACCTGCCGCAGCAGCTCGACGACTTCGAGCTCGGCGAGGCCGCGGACACCGCCATCGCGCAGGTCGCGGAGGAGATCGGGGAGCGGCCGAGCCAGAAGCACATGGGCATGGTCATGAAGGCCGCGACCGCCGTCGTCGCGGGCAAGGCAGACGGCAAGCGCGTCGCGAAGGCGGTCAAGGACCGCCTCTGACGCCGCACGTCACGGCGTGGGGAACTGCAACTCCTCGCGCCGGACGAGGACCGTTCCCACGCCCTGCGCGGCCGCGCGCACGATCGCGACGGCCTTCTCCGGGCGGAAGCGCGACGTCGGGCCCGTGACGCTGATCGCGGCGAGCGGCTCGCCGTCGCCACCGAACACCGGGACGGCGCAGCACGCGATGCCCGGCGCCGACTCCTCGCGCTCGAACGCGACCCCGGACTCGACGATGCCGTCGAGGTGACGCTGCAGCAGGCCCGGCGCGATGATCGTGTGCGGCGTCCGGCGTACCAGCGGGCCCGACAGCACGGCGTGGCGCGTCTCCGGATCGCTGTGAGCGAGCAGTGCTTTGCCGATGGCGGAACAGTGCAACGGGATCCGGCCACCCGTCCGCGACGGCGACTCCGCCTGGCGGTGCCCACCGATCTTCGCGACGTAGACGACGTCGCGACCCTCGCGCACACCGAGATGGACGGTCTCGTGGGTGCGCTCGTAGAGATCCTGCAGAAACGGCATCGCGAGTTCGAGCAGGCTCCGCTCGACGGACGCGAGCATCCCCAGTTCGAACAGTCCTCGCGCGAGCCGGTACCCGCCGTCGGCGCGGTCGAGCAGGCGGTTCTCGACGAGCGCGCCCGCGAGCCGGTGCGCCGTCGCCTTGTGCAGGCCGGTGCGCCGCACGAGCTCGGACAGCGGAAGGATGCGGTCGTCGGGCTGGAAGGCGCGCAGAATCGCGACGGCCTTGCCCAGGACGGTGTCGCGTCCCGTCGCGGGCTCCGCCGTCGTACCGGCCCGATCGATCGACATGGTTCGAGCGTATCGCTCAGTGAGACAGAGCCCTGTTGCGTTCCGAATCGTGCCTGCACAGTGGGGGCATGAGTCAGCCCACCCAGCCTCTCGCGGTGGCCGAGAGCGACATCGCCGCCGCTGCGGATCGCCTCGTCACCGCCGCTGCCACCCGTACCGCCTGCCCGCCGGTGCGTGACCTCATCGGCGCGACCGACCTGTCGGCCGCCTACGCGGTGCAGAGCCGCGTCAACGCCGCCCGCGCAGAAGCAGGAGCGCGCGTCGTCGGGCGCAAGATCGGTCTGACGTCCGAGGCCGTCCAGACCCAGCTCGGCGTCGATCAGCCCGACCTCGGTGTCCTCTTCGACGACATGGCCTACGACGAGGAAACCCCGCTCCCGATGTCGCGGCTGCTGCAGCCGAAGGTCGAGGCCGAGATCGCGTTCGTCCTCGGCGCCGACCTCGCCGAGGGCGACCTCGACACCGACCAGGTGCGCGCCGCGATCGACTACTCCGTCGCCGCCATCGAGGTGTGCGACAGCCGCATCGCCGACTGGGACATCCGCTTCGGCGACACCGTCGCCGACAACGCGTCCTCGGGCCTGTACGTCCTCGGCACGCAGCGCCGCACGCTCGACGAGGTCGAGCCCCGCGACGTTCGCATGACGATGTCCGTCGACGGCACCGAGGTGTCGACCGGACTCGGCAGTGCGTGCCTCGGCGACCCGATCGCCGCGCTCGTGTGGCTCGCCCGCACCGCCCGCGAACTGGGCAACCCGCTCCAGGCCGGACAGGTGATCCTGTCGGGTGCGCTCGGGCCGATGGCGTCCGTCGCGGCGGGGCAGAAGGTCAGCGTCGACATCACCGGATTCGACACCATCACCACGAGTTTCACCGGAGGAACCGAATGAGTGTGAAGGTTGCGATCATCGGCTCGGGCAACATCGGCACCGACCTGATGATCAAGGTACTCCGCAACTCGGAGCACCTCGAGATGGGTGCGATGGTCGGCATCGACCCCGAATCCGACGGGCTCGCCCGCGCGGCGCGGCTCGGCGTCCCGACCACCCACGAGGGTGTCGACGGGCTCGTCGCGCTCCCGAACTTCGACGAGATCGAGATCGTGTTCGACGCGACGTCCGCGAAGGCGCACATCGCGAACAACGATCGGCTCGCCCCGCTCGGCAAGCGCATGATCGACCTGACGCCCGCCGCGATCGGGCCGTACGTCGTGCCCGCCGTCAACGGTGAAGACCACCTCGACGCGCCCAACGTCAACATGGTGACCTGCGGTGGCCAGGCGACGATCCCCATGGTCGCGGCCGTCTCGCGCGTCGCACCCGTCGCCTACGCCGAGATCGTCGCGTCCATCGCGTCGAAGTCGGCCGGCCCCGGCACCCGCGCGAACATCGACGAGTTCACCGAGACGACGTCCGAGGCGATCGTGTCGGTCGGCGGCGCCCGACGCGGCAAGGCCGTCATCATCCTCAACCCCGCCGAGCCCCCGCTCGTCATGCGCGACACGGTGTTCTGCCTCGTCGACGCGCCCGATCCGTCGACGCACGACGAGATCCGCCGCTCCGTCGAGAAGATGGTCGGCGACGTCTCCGCGTACGTCCCGGGCTACCGGCTCAAGCAGCAGGTGCAGATCGCCGAGATCCCGGCCGATCAGCCCGTCGAGACGCTGCTCGACGGCGGCACCCGGCCGACCCACCAGGTGTCGGTATTCCTCGAGGTCGAGGGCGCTGCCCACTACCTCCCCGCCTACGCGGGCAATCTCGACATCATGACCTCCGCGGGCCTGCAGATCGCCGAGCGGATCGCGCAGCAGAAGGGAGCACTCCGATGAGTGCACGCCGCATCTTCGTCCAGGACGTCACGCTTCGCGACGGCATGCACGCCGTCCGTCACCGCATCTCGCCGACCGACGTGCGCCGCATCGTCTCGGCGCTCGACGCCGCCGGCGTCGACGCGATCGAGGTCGCGCACGGCGACGGTCTCGCAGGCGGTTCCATCAACTACGGCCCCGGCTCGAACACCGACTGGGAGTGGATCGAGGCCGCCGCCGACGTCCTCGAGCGGGCACGGCTGACGACACTGCTGCTCCCCGGCGTCGGCACCGTCCGCGAACTGCGCCACGCCTACGACCTCGGCGTCCGCTCGGTTCGCGTCGCGACGCACTGCACCGAGGCCGACGTCTCGGCGCAGCACATCGAGACGGCGCGCGAGATCGGCATGGACGTCTCGGGCTTCCTCATGATGAGCCACATGGCGCCCGCCGAGGAGCTCGCGAAGCAGGCGAAGCTCATGGAGTCGTACGGTGCGCACTGCGTGTACGTCACCGACTCGGGCGGCCGGCTCACGATGGAGGGTGTCGCCGAGCGCGTGCGTGCCTACCGCGACGTCCTCGATCCCGCGACGGAGGTCGGCATCCACGCGCACGAGAACCTGTCGCTGTCGGTCGCGAACTCCGTCGTCGCCGTCGAGAACGGTGTCTTCCGTGTCGACGCATCGCTCGCGGGCCACGGTGCCGGTGCCGGCAACTGCCCGATCGAGGCCTTCGTCGCCGTCGCCGACCTCAACGGCTGGGAGCACGGCAGCGACCTGTTCGCGCTGCAGGACGCCGCCGACGACATCGTCCGCCCGCTGCAGGACCGGCCCGTGCGCGTCGACCGCGAGACGCTCACCCTCGGCTACGCGGGCGTGTACTCCAGCTTCCTGCGTCACGCCGAGGCCGCGTCGGAGCGCTACGGCATCGACGTCCGCACGTTGCTCCTCGAAGCCGGTCGCCGCCGTCTCGTCGGCGGCCAGGAGGACATGATCGTCGACATCGCGCTCACGATGGTCGCCGAACGTGAAGGTGCCGCAGTCTGACACCGGGCCTCACGGATCTCGCGAAGCCCCGTCAACCCGCTACAAGGGTCGACGGGGCTTCGGCGTGTCGGCGCTTACCCAGAGGGGACGTGCGTGAAGAAGCCCCGGCACGGCGCTTCGGCTGCGGACCCAGCCGGCGACCGCCGGATCGATCCACTCGATCACCTCGGTCAGTTCGCCGTGGAGTTCGGCGATGGTCTTGCCGGTGCCCCCGACGTCGGCCCGATGAATCGGCTCGTGGTGGGCGATTCGGTTGCGGAGCGTGTTGAGTCGATCGAGCCGCGCGTACACCGTGCGGCGTCGTTGGGGCTGCAGATGCGGATACGCCAGCCGCAAGCACGGTGTCCACAGACTCGCCTCGTACGACCTGGCGTGGAGGAATCGCCAGAATCCGAACATCAACTCGGCGACCACTCGGCCCGGGAGTTCGGGTCGGCCGCCTCGGACGGCACGATGACGTGCCTTGTCGATGTCCAGTCGAGATGCAGGACCGAAGACTGAATGGAGATACCACGGGATGGTCGTGTCCTGTCGGCGATTCCATTCCCGAAGTCGCTCGTCGCAGGCGTTGCGGAGGAGGACCTCGAGATAGCCGAAGTCTTCGAACACTGCGGCGCCCACTCGACCGTTCCATTCGTAGAGATCCAGTGCGAGGTCGAGATCGCCCCCCGCTACGGAGACGTACGGAGCGAGTCGTTCACGCGTCAGCAGCGTCTGCAGGCTTTGCGCCACGACGGCGGATCGCTTCGGCATCCGTACTCCGGTCTGCGACCTCAGGGGTCGGCGTGCTGTAGCATCGTCGACGAAGACCCCGGATCGGCCTCTGCACTCGGTGCACGTCACCGGGGTTTCGTTCTTCTCTGGGAATCTTCACCTGCGCCACCGACACTCCCGATGCGTGGGAAATCCGAAGCCGTCGCCGGTCCCCGCGGCGCGATTCTGGGCAGTCTGATCACCTGAGCCCGGCGCAGCGCGCGATACGTGCGCGAGGGGGACAGCTCTCTCCGGTTCTGTTGACCAGATCAGTGACATGGATCACTCTGGTGGAACGAGTCGACCTCGGCGCCGGGCGATCCTCGGTGCCGTGACACCCGGGGAGCCACCGATGACCCAGTTGTACGAACCTCACGACACGACCACGGACCGTCCGGTCTCCGCGCCGGGCGCACCGTCACCCGACATGCTGTCGGATCGGTACCGTCCCGGTGCGCGTCCCGCCCTGCTCAGCGGGGTGCAGGCCATCGGGCGCGCGCTCGTCGAGCAGCATGCGCTCGACCTGCGCGCCGGGCGCACCGTCGCGACGTTCGTCTCGGGATACCAGGGCAGTCCGCTCGCGGGTGTCGACAAGATGCTCACCGGAATCGACGGGCTCACCGGCGAGCACGACGTCCACTTCGTGCCCGGGCTCAACGAAGAGCTCGCGGCCACCGCCGTCTGGGGGAGCCAGAACCCGATCGGCGGGCAGGATCGCGACGGCGTCGTCGGAGTCTGGTACGGCAAGGGTCCCGGCCTCGACCGCTCGGGCGACGCGATGCGGCACGGCTCGATGTACGGCGCGCACCCGTCCGGCGGCGTGCTCGCCTACGTCGGCGACGACCCGGCATCCAAGTCGTCGACGGTGCCCGCCGCGTCCGAACGCCTCCTCGCCGCGCTCGACATGCCGGTGCTGTTCCCCCGCGACGCGAACGAGATCGTCGCGTTCTCGCTGCACGGTATCGCGCTCTCGCGTGCGTCGGGCTGCTGGGTCGGGATGAAGATCGTGTCCGACGTCGCGGACGGCCTCTCGACCTACACGCTCGACACCACAGCACTGGGTATCACTGTGCCGCAACTGGACTGGAACGGTTCGCCCTGGCGCTACGAACAGCGCGTGCTCGCCGCACCGCCCGACAGCCTGCTCGCCGAAGCGGCGCTCGTCGGCCCGCGATGGGCGATGGTCGAGGCATACGGTGCGGCCAACGACCTCGACTCGCTCGACGTCGACCCCGCCGACGCGTGGCTCGCGATCGTCGCGCCCGGAACGGCCTACGACGCCGTCCGGCAGGCGCTGCGCGATCTCGGCCTCGGCGACGCCGAACTCGAGCGCGCCGGGGTCCGGCTCCTGCGCGTCGGAATGCCGTACCCGCTCGGCGGCGACCGCGTCCGGCGCGCGGCGCGCGGCGTCGCACAGGTTCTCGTGGTCGAGGAGAAGTCGCCGTTCGTCGAACGCCAGGTCCGCGACGCGCTGTACGACGCCGCGACTCGTCCCGCCGTGCACGGGCGACGCGGCGCCGACGGAACCCCGCTGATCCCCGCCGACGGCGAGCTGACGGCGGACCGGCTCGCGGCACCGCTCCGTGCGGTGCTCGGCGAACGCCTCACGCTGCCGCGGCCGCGGCCGCCCCGCCTCGAACTCACCGTGCTGCCCACGGCCCGCACGGCGTCGTTCTGCTCGGGCTGCCCGCACAATCGCTCGACCGTCGTTCCCGACGGTTCGCTCGCGGCAGGCGGAATCGGCTGCCACACGATGGTGACGATGTCCTCGCGCCCCGACGTCGCCGTCACCGGCCTGACCCAGATGGGCGGCGAGGGCGCGCAGTGGATCGGGCAGGCGCCGTTCACGTCCGAAGGCCACATCTTCCAGAACCTCGGCGACGGAACGTACTTCCACTCCGGGCAGCTCGCGGTACAGGCGGCGGTCGCGGCCGGCGTGAACGTCACCTACAAGCTCCTCTACAACGGCGCCGTCGCGATGACCGGCGCACAGCATCCCGAGGGTGAGCGCGGCATCGCCGAGCTCACCCTCAAACTCGCGGCCGACGGCGTCCGCCGCATCGTCGTGTGCTCGGACGAGCCGCGCCGGCACCGCGGCAGCAGGCTCGCCGCAGGAACACTCGTGTGGGATCGCGACCGGCTCGACGAGGCGCAGCGCATGCTCCGCGACGAACCCGGCGTCACAGTCCTGATCTACGACCAGCACTGCGCCGCCGACGTCCGACGGCAGCGCAAGCGGGGAACGATGCCGGTGCGCAGCACGCGCGTCGTCATCAACGAAGCCGTGTGCGAGGGCTGCGGCGACTGCGGCGTGAAATCGAACTGCCTGTCCGTCCAGCCGGTCGAGACCGAGTTCGGACGCAAGACGCGCATCGACCAGACGAGCTGCAACACCGACTACTCGTGCCTCGACGGCAACTGCCCGTCGTTCGTCACCGTCGAAGCCCCCGACGAGGCGCCCGAGCGGACCGTCACACCGCCGCCGCATGTGCCCGACCCTGCGGCGGCGCCGCCGTCGCGGACATGGAACGTGTTCCTCGCCGGCATCGGCGGCACCGGGATCGTCACCGTCAACCAGGTGCTCGCGACGGCGGCGGCGAGCGCCGGCTACGTCGCGAGCGGGCTCGACCAGACCGGCCTGAGCCAGAAGGCGGGCCCGGTCACCTCGCACCTCAAGTTCTCGGTCTCGGACCTCGACGCCTCGAACCGCGTCGGCGCCGCCTCCGCGGACTGCGTCCTCGCGTTCGATCTGCTCACCGCCGCCGACGCGCGGTGGGTCGATCAGGGCGACGCGCAGCGCACCGTCACCGTCGCCTCGACGTCGCGCACCCCCACGGGCGCGATGATCCACGACGCGAGCCTCGCGTATCCCGACGAGAGCGACATGCTCGCGCGGCTCGACGCCCGATGCGCGCGGCTCGTGACGATGGATGCCCTCGCGGCGGCGCAGCGACTGTTCGGCGACACGACGACGGCGAACTTCCTGCTCGTCGGTGCCGCCGTGCAGTCCGGTGCCGTCCCGCTCGAACCCGCTGCGATCGAGCGCGCCATCACCGTCAACGGTGTCTCCGTCGAGGAGAACCTCGCCGCGTTCGGGTGGGGCAGGGCCGCGGTCGCGGACCCCGCCGCCTTCGCCCGAGCCACCGACCCGCTGCGCGCACGTGCCGAGGCGCGGCCGGTGCGGGCGCTCGACCGGTGCACGATCGAGGGGCCCGTCCGCGCGCTCGTCGACACTCGCGCAGCGGATCTCGTGCGGCACACCGGCGAGCGGCTCGCGCGCCGCTACGTCGACGCGGTGCAGCGTGCGTGGGACGCCGAGCGGCGCCTGGGGGAGCGGACCGACTTCTCGGCGGCGCTCGCGCGCGGCTGGCACAAGCTCGCCGCGTACAAGGACGAGTACGAGGTCGCGGCGCTGCTCACCGATCCCGCGTTCACCGACACGATCGGACGGCAGGTTCCCGGTGCGAGCCGCCCGACGTTCCGGCTGCATCCACCGCTGCTCAAAGCACTCGGCCGCGAGGGCAAGATCGGCTTCTCACCCAGGACGCACGGCGCCCTGCGCGTCCTCGCGGGTGCGAAACGCCTCCGCGGGACCGTCCTCGACCCCTTCGGGCACACCGCCGTCCGCAAGCTCGAACGCGCCTTGATCGCGCACTACGACGCCACGACGGCCGACCTCGCCACCCGGCTGACCGAGCGCACCTACGACGAGGCGACGGCGACGGCCGCCGCAGCCGACCTCGTTCGCGGATACGAGGAGGTCAAGCTGCGGTCGGTCGTCCGCTACGTGGACCGGCTCACCGAACTCGGCGTCGCCGTTCCGGTCGGGATCACCGGCCCGGCATCCGCGGCAGAGTGATGTCGGGCATGCCCGGGATCTGAATCGTCTGTCCGCCGCCGTTGCCCTCGGGCGGCCCGGCGCCTTCGGGCCTCGGGCCGTCGGGGGCCGCGGGAACGCTGCCGTCGCTGATCGAGATCGTGATCTCCGACCCCGGCACCGCCGAACCCGACGGCGCCTGGCTGGCGACGGTGTCGCGCTGCGCTGCCGAACGCACCGTCACGGCGTTGACGGAGAAGCCCGCGCCCTGCAGCTGCGACGTCGCATCGCCCTGCGAGAGCCCGACGACGTCCGGCACCTGGCCGGCCTGGGAGCCACGCGCGTACTTCTGGTCGATCGGCGGCAGTGCCGTCGCGCCGAAGTCGTTCACGATGGGCGAGATCGCCTGATACCAGGTCCGTGCCGGCTCGTTTCCGCCGAAGAGATCGCCGTCGCCACACGACCGGAGCGGCGACGAGCAGATCTGGCCCGGCGTCGGCGAGTCGCCGAAGACGTAGGCGGCACCCGCGAGGTTGTTGGTGAAGCCGAGGAACCCGGACGACATGTGCGACTCGGTGGTGCCCGTCTTGCCGGACATCGGGAGCGTCCATCCGGTCGAGCCCGCGGCGGCCGCCGACGTGCCGCCGGGCAGATCGTCCTTGCTCATCGCGTTCGCGAGCGTGTCGGCGAGACCGGGCTCGACGACCTGCTGGCACGCCTCCTCGGAGATCGGCACAGGATTGCCGGAGCGGTCGTACACCGAGTCGATCGGGGTCGGCGGGCACCACTTGCCGTGCGACGCGAGAGTCGCTGCGACGTTGGAGAGTTCGAGCGGGTTGATCCACGTCGGGCCGAGCGTGAACGATCCGAGGTTCTGGTCCTTCTGGAAGTCGGCGAGGCTGCGCTCGTCGAAACCGCTCGTGCGCGGGTTCGCGTAGGAGCGCATACCCAGCCGCACGGCCATGTCGACCGTCGGCTCGACGCCCGTCTCCTGGATGAGCTTGACGAACGCCGTGTTCGGCGACTGTGCGAGCGCATCGGTCACCGACAGACGCGGTGCGTACTGCCCGGCGTTCTCGACGCAGTACGTCGCCGGCGGGCACCCGCGAGCGCCGCCGCTACCCATGCCACGCGCCTCGAAGCGGCCGGGGACGTCGAAGACGGCGTTCGTGCCGAGGCCCTTCTCCATCGCGGCCGCGACCGTGAAGATCTTGAAGATCGAGCCGGCACCGGCACCGCCGAGCGAGTACGGCTGCGGCTGCACGGTCTCGTGGGCGTCGGCGTTCAGGCCGTAGGTCCTGCTCGACGTCATCGCGAGGACGCGGTGCTGATCCTGGCCCGGCTGCACGACGTTCATCACGTTCGCGACGTCGGGCAGCGACGGGCTCGCGTTCGCGGAGACGGCCTCCTTGGTCGACGCCTGGACCTGCGGGTCGAGCGTCGTCCTGATGAGGTATCCGCCCTTCTCGATCTGTTCGCGGCTGAGTCCGGAGTTCTCGAGGTACTGCAGTGCGTAGTCGCAGAAGAACCCGCGGTCGCCCGCCGAGATGCAGCCGCGCGGGAGCAGATTGGGCTCGGGCAGCACGCCGAGCGGCTCCTCCTTCATCGCCCGGAACTCGTCTGCGCGATCGGGGATGTTCTGGATCATCGTGTCGAGAACGACGTTGCGGCGATCGGTCACGCCCTCGGTGTTCGTGTACGGGTTGAGGGCCGAACTCGACTGCACCATGCCGGCGAGCATCGCCGACTGGCGGGCGTCGAGATCGGCGGCGTCGATCCCGAAGTACGTCTGCGCGGCGTCCTGGATGCCGAACGAACCGTTACCGAACGGAACGAGATTGAGGTAGCGAGTGAGGATCTCGTCCTTCGTGAGTTCCTTGTCGAGCGTGAGCGCCATCCGGATCTCGCGGATTTTGCGTGCGGGCGTCGTCTCGATGGCGGCACGGCGTTCGGCGTCGGTCTTCGCGACGACGAGCAGCTGGTAGTTCTTCACGTACTGCTGATCGATCGTCGACGCGCCCTGCTGGACCTCGCCGCTCGTGGTGTTGGTGAGGAAGGCGCGGATCGTGCCCTGCCAGTCGACGCCCTGGTGATCGGCGAATCGGCGATCCTCGATCGAGACGATCGCGAGCTTCATGTCGTTGGAGATGCGGTCGCTCGGGACCTCGAAGCGGCGCTGGTCGTAGAGCCACGCGATGGGATTGCCCTCGGCGTCGACCATCGTGGACACGGCGGGGACGGCGCCGTCCACGAGTTCGGCGGACGTGTTGTCCACGGTGTCGGCCGCTCGGTTCGATGCGTAGCCGAAGCCGCCCGCCAACGGAAAGAGCACTCCTGCGAGGAGGATGCCCGCGACCGCGGAGAACGCCACGAGCTTCCACACACTGTTCGCCTTCGCCTTCGCCACGCGTACAGGGTACGTGGGAGGGGCCGTCGCGCACCGAACCCGCACTCGCAGATTCCACCGGACTTTTTTCGGCCGATCGGTTTGGAACGTGTGGCGTGGGGTAGTCAGCCACTGTCACACGTGGGGACGCACGTACCAGTAAAACGGGGCGGACGCCTTGCATCCGGATCGGACTGGTCATAGATTGTCAGCACAGTGTGATGGAGATAACACCCAGTGAGGAGTGTTCGCGCCCTTCCGGGGGTACAAGCCCGGATACGCGCACACCGAGAACGCCGCGGGGAGCGGGGTTCGCCAGAAGAGGGGATACGACATGCACTCATCCACCCCGATCACGCGACTCAACGTGGAAGAAGCCGAGGCGCGTATCGCGTGGGTCACCCAGGCACGCTGCCGCCAGGTGGACCCGGATCAACTCTTCGTGCGAGGAGCGGCGCAACGCAAGGCCGCGACGATCTGCAGGCACTGCCCCGTGATGATGGAGTGCGGAGCCGACGCGCTCGACAACCGCGTGGAGTTCGGGGTGTGGGGCGGCATGACGGAACGGCAGCGCCGCGCACTCCTCAAGCAGCACCCCGAGGTCACGTCGTGGGCCGACTTCTTCGCGGCTCAGCGTGCCCAGAAGGCGATCTGACTCGATTCCCACAGGTCACATGCGGTCCGACGCGCGCGGCCGGTGACGCTCACGTGGTACTCGTGAGCTGATCACCGACCGCGCGCAGTGCGTCCAGGTCCGAGACCTCGAACGGCAGCGACGGCACACCCACGATCGGCACGCGGGGATGACCCGACGTGAACCGCGCCAGCAGATGGACCTCGCGCCGGGCCGTCGCGGCACGCAGCGCGTGGACTCGGAGCACGCCCACGGCGAGCTCGGCGTCTCCCGCCGACTCCAGCCGGTCCGCGGCGTCGGCGGCCTGTTCCGCCGACAGCGACAGCAGCGTCGGATGAGTGCGGTTGAGGATCAGGCCGGCGAGCGGCATGTCCTCGTCGGTCAGCCGGTCGACGAAGAACGCCGCCTCGCGCAGCGCATCAGGCTCACCCGCCGCGACGACCATGAACGACGTCCCCGGCCGGCGCAGCAACTCGTACGTCCGGTTCGCGCGCTCGCGGAAACCGCCGAACATCGAATCCAGCGACTGCACGAACGCCGAGGCGTCCGACAGCATCTGGCTGCCGACGATCGTCGAGACGCCCTTGAGGGCGAGCCCCATCGCGCCCGCGACGAACTTCGTCAGGCCGCGGCCCGGCGCCGTGAACAGCCGCATCATGCGGCTGTCCAGGAACGCTCCGAGCCGCTGCGGCGCGTCGAGGAAGTCGAGAGCGTTGCGCGACGGCGGCGTGTCGACGACGACGAGATCCCACTCGCCCTCGTGGACGAGCTGCCCGAGCTTCTCCATCGCCATGTACTCCTGCGTGCCGGAGAACGACGTCGCGACGGTCTGATAGAAGGGGTTCGACAGGATCTGTTCGGCCTTGTCGGCGGGGGAGTGCTCGATCACCATGTCGTCGAACGTGCGGCGCATGTTGAGCATCATCGCGTGCAGCGACCCGGTCGCGTCCTTCCCGAGATCCACCGGGCGTGGGGTGTTGTCGAGCTCGCCGACCCCGAGCGCCTGCGCGAGCCGCCGCGCGGGATCGATCGTGAGGACCACGACCTTGCGCCCGTTCTCGGCAGCCCGCAGCGCGAGCGCCGCTGCCGTCGTCGTCTTTCCGACACCGCCCGCGCCACAGCACACGACGACGTGCGTCGCCGGGTCCTCGATGATCCCGGCGACGTCGAGTGCCGGTGCGCTCCTGCGTTTCCGATCGGTCACCGGACCCCCTGTTCGACGAGAGCGGACGAGAGTTCGTACAACCCGCCGAGATCGACTCCACCGATGAGGGCGGGCAACTGTAGCCGTGCGCCGCCGACCTCGTCGAGCTGGGCCGAACTCGCTGCCTGCGCTCGCACGACGGACGCGTGCTCGACGGTCTCGGTGAGCAGGCCCGCGAAATCGTCGTCGTCGAGGTCGAGCGAGACCTGCCCCAGCGCCGTGCGCACCGCGTCGGCGTCCACGACGCCGTCGGCGATGTCGCCGAGCGCAGCGGACGGCAGCAGTTGCGGCAGCGCACGATTGACGACGACCGCGCCCAGGTTCATGCCGGACGCCGCGAGTTCTGCTGCGGCGTCGGCCGTCTCCTGCACCGGCAGCGCCTCGAGCAGCGTCACGAGATGCACGACGGTGTCGTCGGAGTGCAGCAGCCGCACGACGCCCTCGCTCTGCGCCCGGACGGGCCCGCCCTTCGCGAGATCGGCCATCGCCTTCGTGACGTCGAGGAAGCTGCCGATCCGTCCGGTCGGCGGCGAATCGACGACGACGGCGTCGTACGCGCGGCCGCCGTCGTCGCCGGTGCGGACGACGGTCTCCTTGATCTTGCCCGTGAGCAGGACGTCACGGAGCCCCGGTGCGAGCGTCGTCGCGAACTCGATCGCGCCGACCTTGCGCATCGCGCGTCCCGCGAAGCCGAGGTTGTAGAACATGTCGAGGTATTCGAGGAACGCCGTCTCGATGTCGATCGCGAGAGCGGTCACCTCGCCACCGCCCTGGGCGGCCGCGACGCGAGTCTCGGTGGGCGGCAGGGGCGGACGCTCGAACAGCGGAGCGATCGACTGCCTGCCCTCGACCTCGACGAGCAGCACGCGACGGCCGCCCTCGGCGAGCGCCAGCGCGAGTGCGGCGGCGACGGTCGACTTGCCCGTCCCGCCCTTGCCCGACACGAAGTGCAGGCGGGCGCGTGCGGCGGCGTCGGGCCACGTCGAAGTCGAGAGTCCGGGGGAGGACACCGTCGGTGGTGCGTCCTTGCGGGTATCGGCCACCTGTGGAGCCTATAACT
>NZ_BCXD01000031.1 GCF_001894925.1 Rhodococcus rhodnii NBRC 100604
AGTAAGTGCGGTCGGAGAAGCGCGTCAACCGTCGATGGCGATTTGAGACGTCCGACACATAATCGACAGTGGCCGTGCGGTTTTCGAGTGGGGCCGTACACGATCTTGCGGATTTGGTCACCTGTCCGGTTGGTTAGGCTCGCTTGCCGTGACGGACATGAATACGGCAACCGGACCGCCGACATCTCTTCCACCGGGCGCTCGCCGATACGGGCAGCGTCTGTACCCGCGAGGGGACCCGAGCCGCGCGCGACTGTGGGCGACCGCCACTGCAGTGGTGGGGATTCTTGCGGCGATCGCGATCCCATTCCTTCCGGTGCAGCAGACGGAGGCGAGGATCTCGTGGCCGCAGAACAATTCGCCGACCGGGGTGACGGCACCATTGGTGTCGTACACACCGACCGATCTCGAGTTCGGTATTCCGTGTGTGGCCGTCGGGGAGTCGGCCAGCGCGGGTGGTGGGACGGTGGTGTCGACCGCGCCGCTCGGGGCGGCCGAGCCGGACCGGTGGGCGTTGTCGGCGCGGGTGACGTCCGGCGAGGGCGACCAGCCTCGCAGGTTGGATGTGGTTGTCCGGAACACGGTTTTGCTGTCGGTGCCGGTGGAGTCGCTGTCGGGGGCCGGATGTGTGGTGTCGGTGTCGTCGACGCCGACTCGTACAGTTGCTGCCGTCACCGGTAGTGGTGATGGTGACGTCGAGCAGATTTTCGATCGGGATCTGCGGCCGCAGATGGTGGGGGTGTTCTCGGGCCTCGACGGTGCCGCGCCGGACGGACTGCGGGTCGACGCGACACTCGACACACGGTTCACGACGTCGCCGACAGTTCCGAAGCTGGCTGCGATGCTGTTGGCGGTGGCGGCGACTGCGCTCGCGTTATGGTCGCTGCACCGACTCGATGCCGCTGATGGGCGACGCTCGCGCCGGTTCCTTCCGCGATCGTGGTGGTCGTTCACCCGCGTCGACGCGGTGGTGGTCGGTGTGCTGGCGTTGTGGCATGTCATCGGTGCGAACACCTCTGATGACGGCTACCAGCTCGGAATGGCCCGTGCCGCGGGCGAGGCCGGCTACATGGCGAATTACTTCCGGTGGTTCGGTGTGCCGGAAGCCCCGTTCGGGACACCGTACTACGACCTTCTCGCCGCGATGACGCATGTCTCGACTGCGAGTGTGTGGATGCGGTTACCGGCGCTGGTGGCGGGTCTGCTCGCGTGGTGGTCGATCAGTCGAGAGGTTGCGCCGCGGCTCGGTGCCGCGGTGCGTCGAACATCGGTACCTCTGTGGACCGGGGCGTTGGTGTTCCTGGCGTTCTGGCTGACGTTCAACACGGTCTGCGGCCGGAACCGATCGTCGCGACTGGTGTGCTGCTGACGTGGTGCTCGATCGAACGAGCTATCTCGACCCGGCGTCTGCTGCCGGCGGCAGCAGCGATCCTGATCGGGGCGGTGACTGTCACCGCAGGCCCGTCCGGGATCATCTGTTTCGCCGCGTTGATCGCCGGCGCGCGCCCGATCGCTCGGATCATCGCTGACCGGGCCCGCGCCGTCGGGTACGCCCCGTTGCTGCTACCGATGGCCTCTGCCGGTCTCGTCATTCTGGTGGCCGTCTTCTCCGACCAAACCTTCGCGGCGGTGCGGGAGATGCAGCGTGTCCACGAGATTTCCCCCAACTCGCCGTGGTTCGAGGAGTACCTGCGCTACCAGTGGCTGTTCCAGGACGGCGCCGACGGATCCCTCGCGCGACGCTTCGCGGTCTTCACCATGGTGCTCTGTCTGATCACCGTGATCTTGGCGATGTTGCGTCGCGGCGGCCGAATCCCCGGTATTGCGCCGGGGCCGGCCCGGCGGATCGTCGGCATCACGATCGGCGCGATGGTGCTGATGATGTTCGTTCCCACGAAGTGGACCCATCATTTCGGGATCTACGCCGGCCTGGGGGCGTCGGTGGCGGTCGTCGCGGCGGTGGCGGTCGGGCCTGCGGTGCTGCGGTCTCGCCGCAACCGGGCCTTGTTCGCGGCAGCGGTAACCGCGCTCGTGTCGGTGTCCTTCGCCGGCCGGAACGAATGGTGGTATTTGTCGAGCTGGGGTGTGCCGTGGTTCGACAAGGCGCCCTCGATCGCCGGGAACGGATTCGCGGTCGCACTGTTGGCGGTGGCCGGCCTGCTTCTGGCAGTGGCGGCGTGGTTCCACATCCATCCGGTCGCCTCGACCCGCACCGACCCGCCATCGCGGTGGTGGGCGATTCCGCCCTTGACGGTGGCCGCTGGGGCCATGGTGTTGTTCGAGGTCCTCTCGTTCGCCAAAGCTGCGGTCTCTCAATATCCGGGGTACTCGGTCGCCCGCTCCAACGTCGACACCCTCGTAGGTGCGTCGTCGTGTGGTCTCGCCAACGATGTTCTCCTCGAAACCGACCCCAACGCGTCGATGCTGCAACCGTTGTCCGGCGCCCTCGCCACGGCCCTGTCCGCCGGTGGCGCGGACGGGTTCACCGCCAACGGCGTGGCACCGGACCTGACCCCGGACGACGAGGACCTGGCTTCCGGTACGGCGAACACCATCGACCGCACCGGCGACGACCAGAAGACCTCGGGAGAAACTGCCGGCACCGGCGGCGGCTTCGGCGGCGAAGGCGTCAACGGCAGCACTGTCGCGTTGCCATTCGGCCTCGATCCCGCCACCACACCGGTGCTGGGGAGTTACGGCAGCGACACCGCGGCTACTGTCACCACCGACTGGTATCGGCTGCCCGAGCCCGCGGCCGACGGCTCACGCGGGGACATCGTGTCCATCTCCGCCGCTGGCCGGATTCGCTCGGTCGATCGGGACGGCATCGAAACCTACGGACAGAAACTCGAACTCGAATACGGTTCGACCGACATTGGCGGCGCGGTCACTACGCTCGGGTCGATCGTGCCGATCGATATCGGTCCTGCACCGTCGTGGCGGAACCTGCGCGTTCCGCTCGAGCAGCTTCCGCCCGACGCCGATGTTGTGCGGATCGTCGCGGCCGACAACGACATCCAGAAGGACCAGTGGCTCGCCTTCACCCCACCCCGGGTGCCGCAGACCCGCACCCTGCAGGATGTTCTCGGTCGTGACACCCCGGTGCTCCTGGACTGGACCGTGGGCCTGAACTTCCCCTGTCAAGACCAGATGCTCCACGTCGACGGAGTCGCCGAAGTCCCCGAGTACCGGATCTCCCCGGACCGGCCCGGCGCCGTCGTCACCGGGCTTTGGCAGGACCACTACGGCGGCGGCCCGCTCGGCTGGACCCAGGTCCTGCTCGGTGCACGCACCATCCCGTCCTACCTGAACCACGACTGGGATCGGGACTGGGGCTCGATCGAACAATTCGTACCGATCGACCGCGAAGCGACCCCAGCGCAGATCCACACCAGCACCACCACCCGATCCGGCTGGTGGACACCAGGGCCCATCAATATCGACTCCTGACCGCAAGGCCTCGACCCTGCCGTCGTTTCGCGTCGTTCCCGCCCGCGCAAGGACGGGAACGACGCGAAGCACGGGCGCAGTTCGGCGAACCTTGTCCAGAGGCCGCGAGGGTCAGGACCGGTTGCCGGCGGCGCGGCGGTAACCGCGGATCGCGGGCCAGGCGAACAGCACGATCGCACCGAGCGACCACGCGAGTGCCTTGATCAGCGGCTCGGCGACAGGGCCACCGAGAGTGAGGCCACGCATCGCGTCGATCGCACACGACATCGGCTGATTGGCGACGAATCCCTGCATCCACGTCGGATACGCGCTCGTCGGGACGAACCCGGAGTTGAAGAACAGCAGGAACGACGTCGTCAGCGAGAGCAGTTCGACGAGCGGCACCTTCGAGGAGTTCACCGCGAGCGCCGTCACGAGCGTCGCGAAACCGATCCCGAAGAGCAGCGGGATGCACAGCATCATGATCCCGGGCAGCAGACCCTGATCGAACCGAAAGCCCAGTGCGAATCCCACCGACACGATCAGCGCCGTCGTCACGACGATCCGCACCGCCTCGGCGAGGAGTCTGCTCACGAGCCCCGCGGCGCGATGCATCGGCAGCACCCAGAAGCGCGCGAGCAATCCCTCGTCGCGTTCGCGGCGCAGCGCGAGCCCACTGGCGATCGATCCGAACATCGCACCGACGAGCGTCATCAGCGGGGTCGTGCCGTAGATGCTGTCGACGCCCGTCGCGTTGGTGATCGAGATGCCGAGCACCGCCCACAGCATGAGCAGCATCACCGCGGGATACACGACAGCCTGCACGATCGTGTACGGATCCCGCCGCCACCGCAGCAGCAGCCGGCCCGCCTGGATCCCGCTGTCGCGCAGCAGCGACCGCAGCGACGTCTCGGGGGCACGATCGGCGTCGGCGAAGCGCAGCGCGGCGCCGTGCCGGTCGTCGCTCACCGTCGCGGCCGCAGCCGGCGCGGGTGCGTTCGCGGGCTTCACCGTCGTCATGGGTGTGGTCCGGTCCTCCCTGATCTGAGGGTTCGCCGTGATCGGGGGGTCCGCCTGGTGCTGGGGTTCGCCGCGTGCCGGGGTCATCCGCGCCTCACATTCGCCCACACCGCGAGCGGAACGAACACCGCGAGCAGGCCCACACACCACAGCAACGACGGCGTCGCCAGGTGCCACGTGATCGATCCGTCCGCCATCGCGCGCATCGAGATCGAGAACTGCGAGATCGGCTGATTGCGGACGAAACCCTGCGCCCACTCGGGGAACTGGGTTACCGGAACGAACCCGGCCGAGAACATTCCGAGCACCAGTTGGGGGATCGTCAGTGTCTGGCTCGTGATCTCCGGCCGCCGCACCAGCGATCCGAGCGCGTCGGCGGCCGTCGTCAGGACGAACGCCACCAACAGCGCGAACACGCAGAACAGCACGGCGTCCCGAAGCCCCGACTCGAAGCGGAAGCCGATGACGTGGCCGTAGATCAGTGCCGCGGTGAGCGAGACCGTCGCGTGCGCGAGACTCGCCGTCATGCGCGCCGCGAGCGGAACCCCGGTCGTCACCGGCATCGTCTGGAACCGCGAGTTCATTCCGTTTGACGCCTCGGTCGCCGCGCGATGCGCCGCCGAGATCGCCGTGAACGCCATCGCCTGCAGCACGATGATCGGCATCACGAACTGCGCGTAGTCGATTCCCTGGAACCGCATCACGAGCCGCAACGGCAGATAGAAGCCGACGGTGAAGATGAGCGGCGCGAGCACGGCGACGAAGAACTGGCCGTACACCACCATCGTGTGCAGATTGCGGCCCGAGAGCGCGAGCCACTGCCGGCCGGCTCCCGTCAGCGTTCCCGCGGTGTCGGGACGCCGATGCCGGCCACCACGCCGCGACCCGGTCGGAGCTAAGAGCGAACCGTCGACGGCCGCCGTCACGAGTGCGGCCCCGTCGGCGCATCCCGGTGCTCGGCGCGGTCCGGCCGGGGCGTCGGGTGCGAAGCCGCGGGATCCCCGGGGGGCTCGGTGGTGGGCGCTGGGGGACCCGCGGGCTCCTGCGGATCCACACGCCGGGTCTCGCCGGCGGGCTCCGCGTCGGGCACGCCCGTGAGGGAGAGGAACACGTCGTCGAGCGACGGGCGGCGCAGCGCGACGTCGGCGAGCGGGATCCGCCGGGCGTCGAGCATCCGGACCACCTCGGTGAGGGTGCTCGCGCCGCCGGGAGCCGGGATCGCGACGCCGTCGGAATCCACGCGCACCCGATCCGATCGGCCGCCGAGCAGGTCGGTGAGCGCCGCGCGCACCGCGGGCAGCGCCGCGGGATCGGCGGGCACGACGTGGCACCAGCTCCCGCCCGTGCGCTCCTTGAGCTCGTCGGCGGTGCCCCGGGCGATGACGGTGCCCTTGTCGATCACGACGATGTCGTCGGCGAGGAGGTCCGCCTCCTCGAGGTACTGCGTCGTGAGCAAGATCGTGATGCCCTGCTCGCGCAGTGCGGTGACGAGCGACCACACGCCCTGGCGGCTGCGCGGATCGAGCCCCGTCGTCGGCTCGTCGAGGAAGATGACCTCGGGCCGCGTGACGAGGCCGCACGCGATGTCGACGCGCCGCCTCATGCCGCCCGAATAACCGGCGACCTTGCGGTCCGCGGCCTCCTCGAGGTCGAAGCCCGTGAGCAGATCCGCGGCGCGGGTGCGTGCATCCCGCTTCGACAGACCCATGAGCCGACCGAAGAGCACGAGGTTCTCGCGGCCCGTCAACGACTCGTCGAGCGCCGCGTACTGCCCCGTCATCATGATCGAACGCCGTACCGCGGCAGGATCGCTCGTGACGTCGTGACCGGCGACGAGCGCGCGTCCGCGGTCGGGGCGGATCAGCGTCGACAGGACGTTGACGGTCGTCGTCTTACCGGCACCGTTGGGGCCGAGCAGGCCGAGGACCGATCCTCGGGGGACCGTGAACGACACCCCCCGGATCGCGTGGACGTCGCCGAAGGACTTCTCGATCCCCTCGACGACGAGCGCGTCGTCGCCGCCCGTGCGCGTGCGTCCGGTCGGTGATGCTGCTGCCGTCTCGGGAGGTGGCATGAATCCGAGTATGTCATGCGTCACGAGCAGTCATGGAGGGTCCACACCGCCGTTCACCTGCGAATTTCACAGTAACGCCGAGGCGCTCTCGCGCGATGGAGCAGCCTCGGCGCAGCTCACGCGGGTGTGACCCACGTGGTGATCCGCGCCGTGACCACGGGGGTGCCGCGGCGATCACGGATCGTGATCGGAACGGTCAGGTCGACGCCCTCGGTCAGCGACGCGAAATCGGGAATCGCGTCCAGCGTCGCCTCGGCGGTGAGCGACGTCGTCGCCTTGGTGAGGTACTCGACGCTCATCTCCTTCGGGATCCATCGGTGCGTCGCGGGGACCGTCGCCTCGCACAGCATCCCCATCGACACCTCGGCCAGATTGCACGCGGCGATCGCGTGGAACGTCCCGAGATGGTTGTGCACGCCCCACCACTTCGGGGCGCGCACCACGCAGCGGCCGGGCTCCATCGTCTCGACGGTGGGCAGGATCGTGCCGAAGTACGGCACCCGCACGCTCATCCCCGCGGAGAAGAGGGCGCGGCCGAGGCGATTCGCGGGCAGCTTCTGCCACATCCGGTAGGTCGGGGAGGGCGGCGCGGCGGCGTCGGTGGGGGCCGGTGAGTTCATGGATGTGATCTTACTCATCGGTAAGTTCGTGTCACGTCGATCACGCTTCGCTCGCGTCGTCGCATCTCGCCGGCGCGTTCGCTACCCTCGAACGAGGCAGTGGTGTCGCCGAGCCGACGCACCGCCGGATCTCCGGGTCCGAGTGGGGCGAGTTGAAAGCGTTCGGGTCGATGCTGCATACTGTTCAGGTTGCCTTCGATCGGAACGTGGCTGCTCTGCGGCCACGGACCCACCGGGGCAGAAGTCGCGAGGTGAATCACGCGTTCCGCGCGTGCGCCGCCGGCGGCCGATGCAAGACGAGTTCTCCGGAACTCGACACTGCAACACGACAAACGAAGCAGTACCCCGCGCCCATCACGGGCGCATCCGGTGCGATCCGTCGTGCGTGTGTCCCTCGGGATGCATGCCGGGGGAGAAGCGGCGCGGCGACACGCCCGACCGCGTGGACCGGAGAACCATGACAGATGAACAGCGGCAGCGGATCGAGTCCACGCGCATGAATGTGCCTCGGTCGCGGAAGGTGTTCTCTCTGTTCGGGTTTCACGAGCTTCGGCTCGCGGGGTCACTGCGGCAGACGAGGTAGGACGGCTCGACCGGGCCGGGCTACACAACGCGGCAAGAAAAGGACACTCAGCGTGGCGGGACAGAAGATCCGCATCAGGCTCAAGGCCTATGACCATGAGGCGATCGACGCGTCGGCGCGCAAGATCGTGGAGACGGTGACCCGCACCGGTGCTCGCGTCGTCGGGCCCGTGCCGTTGCCGACCGAGAAGAACGTGTACTGCGTCATCCGCTCGCCTCACAAGTACAAGGATTCGCGCGAGCACTTCGAGATGCGTACTCACAAGCGGCTGATCGACATCCTCGACCCGACGCCGAAGACCGTCGACGCGCTCATGCGCATCGATCTTCCGGCGAGTGTCGACGTCAACATTCAGTGAGCCCGGAAGACGCAGCGGAGATAACACATGACTAACCAGATCAAGGGACTCCTGGGCACCAAGCTCGGCATGACCCAGGTCTTCGACGAGAACAACCGGGTCGTCCCCGTGACCGTCGTCAAGGCCGGGCCGAACGTCGTGACCCAGATCCGCACCGAGGAGCGCGACGGCTACAGCGCCGTCCAGATCGCCTTCGGCGCCATCGACCCGCGCAAGGTCGTCAAGCCCGTCGCCGGTCAGTTCGCCAAGGCCGGAGTCACGCCGCGCCGCCACATCGTCGAGCTGCGCGTGTCCGACGCCGCCGAGTACGAGGTCGGCCAGGAACTCACCGCCGAGGTCTTCGAGGACGGCGCGTTCGTCGACGTCACCGGCACCTCGAAGGGCAAGGGCTTCGCCGGCACCATGAAGCGCCACGGCTTCTCCGGTCAGGGCGCCTCGCACGGCGCACAGGCCGTGCACCGCCGTCCGGGCTCGATCGGTGGCTGCGCCACGCCGGGCCGCGTCTTCAAGGGAATGCGCATGTCGGGCCGTATGGGCAGCGACCGCGTCACGACGCAGAACCTCTCGGTCCACAAGGTGGACGCCGAGAACGGTCTGCTGCTGATCAAGGGAGCGATCCCGGGTCGCAAGGGCGGCCTCGTGATCGTCAAGAGTGCAGTGAAGGGTGGTGCACGGGCATGACCAGCACCGAGACCAAGTTGACGCTCGACGTCAAGATCGCCGGCGGCGGAACCAACGGCACCGTCGATCTGCCGGCGGAGATCTTCGACGCGACTGCCAACATCGCGCTGATGCATCAGGTCGTCGTCGCACAGCTCGCCGCAGCGCGGCAGGGCACGCACTCGACCAAGACGCGTGGCGAGGTCCGTGGCGGCGGCCGCAAGCCGTACCGCCAGAAGGGCACCGGCCGTGCGCGTCAGGGCTCGACCCGTGCGCCGCAGTTCGCCGGTGGTGGCACCGTCCACGGCCCCAAGCCGCGCGACTACAGCCAGCGCACGCCCAAGAAGATGAAGGCCGCCGCTCTGCGCGGAGCCCTCTCGGACCGGGCGCGCAGCGAGCGCATCCACGTGATCACCGAGCTCGTCGCCGGTCAGGTCCCCTCCACCAAGGCGGCCCGGTCGTTCCTCGGCGAGATCACCGATCGCAAGAAGGTCCTGCTCGTCGTCGGCCGTGAGGACATCGCGGCATGGAAGAGCGTGCAGAACCTCGAAGGCGTTCATCCGATCGCACCCGATCAGCTCAACACCTACGACGTGCTCGATTCCGACGACGTCGTGTTCAGCATCGAAGCGCTGAACACCTTCGTCCACGGGCCGGCCGAGGCAGCACAGGAAGAGAAGGAGGAGGCCAAGTGACCACGATCGCTGACCCCCGCGACATCCTGATCGCTCCGGTCATCTCCGAGAAGTCCTACGGACTGATCGAGGAAGGCACCTACACCTTCCTGGTGCACCCGGACTCGAACAAGACGCAGATCAAGATCGCCGTCGAGAAGGTTTTCGGCGTCACCGTGACCAGCGTCAACACCGCGAACCGTCAGGGCAAGCGCAAGCGGACCCGCTTCGGTTACGGCAAGCGCAAGAACACCAAGCGCGCGCTCGTGACCCTCGCGGCCGACAGCAAGCCCATCGAGATCTTCGGAGGGCCGGTCGCGTAGCGGCCGGACCTCGAGAGATTAAGGACGAGAAGACTCATGGCAATTCGTAAGTACAAGCCGACTACCCCGGGCCGCCGCGGCTCGAGCGTCGCGGACTTCGCCGAGATCACTCGGTCGACGCCCGAGAAGTCGCTCGTGCGCCCGCTGCACGGGCGCGGTGGACGCAACGCGCACGGCCGTATCACGACCCGTCACAAGGGTGGTGGACACAAGCGCGCGTACCGGCTGATCGATTTCCGTCGCAACGACAAGGACGGCGTGCCGGCCAAGGTCGCTCACATCGAGTACGACCCCAACCGCACCGCGCGCATCGCGCTGCTGCACTACGCGGACGGCGAGAAGCGCTACATCATCGCCCCCAAGGGCCTGGGGCAGGGCACGCGCGTCGAGTCCGGCCCGAACGCCGACATCAAGCCCGGCAACAACCTGCCGCTGCGCAACATCCCGACCGGTACCACCATCCACGCGGTGGAGCTCCGTCCGGGCGGCGGCGCCAAGATGGCCCGTTCGGCAGGCTCGAGCATCCAGCTCCTCGGCAAGGAAGGTCCGTACGCGACCCTCCGTATGCCGTCGGGCGAGATCCGCCGCGTCGACGTGCGCTGCCGCGCCACCGTCGGCGAGGTCGGCAACGCCGAGCAGAGCAACATCAACTGGGGCAAGGCCGGCCGCATGCGGTGGAAGGGCGTTCGCCCGACCGTCCGTGGCGTCGTCATGAACCCCGTCGACCACCCGCACGGTGGTGGCGAGGGCAAGACGTCCGGTGGCCGCCACCCGGTGAGCCCGTGGGGCACCCCCGAGGGCCGTACCCGCAAGAACAAAGCCAGCGACAAGCTGATCGTCCGCCGACGCCGTACCGGCAAGAAGCGCTAAGGAGGGAGTGAAGGATGCCTCGCAGCCTGAAGAAGGGCCCGTTCGTCGACGACCACCTCCTTGCGAAGGTGGACGTGCAGAACGACAAGGGAACCAAGCAGGTCATCAAGACCTGGTCCCGTCGTTCCACGATCATCCCGGACTTCATCGGACACACGTTCGCCGTTCACGACGGACGTAAGCATGTTCCGGTGTTCGTCTCGGACTCGATGGTCGGGCACAAGCTCGGCGAGTTCGCACCGACCCGCACGTTCAAGGGTCACATCAAGGACGACCGGAAGAGCAAGCGTCGATGAGCAACGCGAAGAGCTCGGTGAAGAGCAACGAAACCGCCAACCCGACAGCGAAGGCGATCGCGCGCAACGTGCGCGTGACGCCGATGAAGGCTCGCCGTGTCGTCGACCTCGTCCGTGGTCGTTCGGTCGAAGACGCCCTCAACATCCTGAAGTTCGCGCCGCAGACGGCCAGCGAGCCGGTCGCCAAGGTGATCGCGTCCGCAGCCGCCAACGCGGAGAACAACCTGGATCTCGACCCCAGCACGCTCGTGGTCGCCACGGCGTACGTGGACGAGGGCGTCACCCTCAAGCGGTTCCAGCCGCGTGCACAGGGTCGTGCGTTCCGTATCCGTAAGCGCAGCAGCCACATCACCGTGATCGTGGAGAGCCTGCCGAAGACCGGAACATCGACCCGCAACCGCCGGAAGGGAAGTGCTCAGTAGTGGGCCAGAAGATCAACCCGCACGGCTTCCGCCTGGGCATCACGACCGACTGGAAGTCGCGCTGGTACGCAGACAAGCAGTACTCCGAGTACGTCAAGGAAGACGTCGCGATCCGCAAGCTCCTGTCCAAGGGACTCGAGCGCGCCGGCATCGCGAAGGTCGAGATCGAGCGCACCCGCGACCGCGTTCGTGTGGACATCCACACCGCGCGTCCCGGCATCGTCATCGGTCGCCGTGGCGCAGAGGCAGACCGCATCCGTGCGGAACTCGAGAAGCTGACCGGCAAGCAGGTCCAGCTGAACATCCTCGAGGTCAAGAACGCGGAGTCGGAAGCCCAGCTCGTCGCGCAGGGCGTCGCCGAGCAGCTCAGCAACCGTGTGGCGTTCCGTCGTGCGATGCGCAAGGCCATCCAGTCGGCCATGCGTCAGCCGAACGTCAAGGGCATCCGCGTGCAGTGCTCGGGCCGCCTCGGCGGCGCCGAGATGAGCCGCTCGGAGTTCTACCGCGAGGGTCGCGTCCCGCTGCACACGCTGCGTGCGGACATCGACTACGGCCTCTACGAGGCCCGCACCACCTTCGGCCGCATCGGCGTGAAGGTCTGGATCTACAAGGGCGACATCGTCGGTGGCAAGCGTGAGCTCGCCGCTGGTGCCGCACCTGCCGGCGACCGCCCCCGTCGCGAGCGTCCGAGCCGTCCGCGCCGTTCCGGCGCAGCCGGCACGACCGCCACGAGCACCGAGGCCGGCCGCGCGGCCACCGCAACCGCCGATGCACCCACGACACAGCAGAAGGAGGGCTGACGCATGTTGATCCCACGTCGGGTCAAGCACCGCAAGCAGCACCACCCGAGCCGTACGGGTGCCGCCAAGGGTGGTACCAAGGTGACCTTCGGTGAGTACGGGATCCAGGCCCTCGAGCCCGCCTACATCACCAACCGGCAGATCGAGTCGGCTCGTATCGCCATGACGCGCCACATCAAGCGTGGCGGCAAGATCTGGATCAACATCTTCCCGGATCGCCCGCTGACCAAGAAGCCCGCCGAGACCCGCATGGGTTCCGGTAAGGGTTCGCCCGAGTGGTGGGTCGCGAACATCAAGCCCGGCCGGGTCATGTTCGAGATGAGCTACCCCAACGAGGAGATCGCTCGTGAGGCCCTGCGCCGCGCGATGCACAAGCTCCCGTGCAAGTGCCGGATCGTGACGAGGGAGGAGCAGTTCTGATGGCAACCACAGGTACGCCCGCCGCAGAGCTCCGCGAACTGTCGAACGAGGAACTCGTCGACAAGCTCCGCGAGTCGAAGGAAGAGCTGTTCAACCTCCGTTTCCAGATGGCGACGGGGCAGATGGACAACAACCGCCGGCTTCGCACGGTTCGCCACGAGATCGCTCGCATCTACACGGTGCTGCGTGAGCGGGAGCTCGGTCTCTCCGTCGGCCCGGACGCAGGTGACGTGGCATGAGTGAGGAAAAGAACGTGAGCACGGAGCAGCGCGGCAGCCGCAAGGTCCGCACCGGATACGTCGTGTCCGACAAGATGAACAAGACGATCGTGGTCGAGCTCGAGGACCGCCATCGCCACCCGCTGTACGGCAAGATCATCCGTACGACGAGCAAGGTGAAGGCACACGACGAGAACGAGATCGCCGGCATCGGCGACCGCGTCCAGGTCATGGAGACCCGTCCGCTGTCCGCCACCAAGCACTGGCGTCTCGTCGAGGTGCTCGAGAAGGCCAAGTAAGGCCCGTTCGGCACCCGCCGCGAACCTCGCGAGCCCGGCACCTCTCGGTGCCGGGCTCGTGTCGTCTCCGCGGTACTGTGCGCTCGGCGTTCCGGAGGACCGGAACGTGACCACGACCGCAGGGGGAGACACAGATGAACGACTCGACGAACGCCGGCGGCACCGATCCCAACGGCGGCGCCGAGCAGAGCGGCCAGCAGTACCCGGGTTCGCCGTACGACGCCGGCCAGCAGCAGGACCAGCAGGGCGCGCAGTACTACGGCGCTCAGCAGCAGCAGCAGTCGGGCGGTCAGCAGCAGCCGGGCGGCCAGCAGTACCCCGGGGCGCAGTACGGTCAGCCGCAGTACCAGCAGTACGGCCAGCCCGGAGCGTGGGGCGGGCAGCAGCAGTACGCGCACCCCGGTCAGCCCCAGCCCGGCCAGCCCCAGTACGGGCAGCCGCAGCCCGGGCAGTACCCGGCCGGATATCCGCAGCCGGGCGGTGCACCGACCGGTGGGTCGAGCGACACCGGATTCATGGCGGCCCTGTTCGACCTGTCCTTCAACCGCTTCGCGGCGCCGTCCGTCGTCCGTGTGCTCTACATCCTGCTCATGGTCCTCGTCGGTCTCGGCTACGTCGCGTTCGTCGCGGCGGCGTTCGTCGACGGCATCGTCTCGGGGCTCGCCACCCTGGTCGTGGGTGCGCTGATCGCCATCGTGTACCTCGCACTCGCACGGGTGAGCCTCGAGTTCGTCATCGCCGCGGTCCGGACTGCGCAGAACACCTCCAAGCTCGTCGAGATGGCCGAGAAGAAGTAGCCCGAATCCGGGACGGGGCAGCCCGCGCGGCCACCGCTGCTCGACCAGCAGCGATTTGGACACGAGCTGGGCTTTCCCTTAGACTGGAACGGTTGCCTCTGGCACTGCCGGAGGCGCGTGTGTCCGTCGCGTCGGCCGCGAGGCCGGATCGGCGGGCAGGACCGCGCGTGATCGGGTCGGATATCCGGCGCGCACGACGACTCCACACCGCGAACTCCCTCACGGAATTCGTGCGGCGTCGTCACACAATCCAGGTCAAGGAGAAGTCAGTGATTCAGCAGGAGTCGCGGCTGCGCGTCGCCGACAACACGGGTGCCAAGGAGATTCTCTGCATCCGCGTTCTCGGTGGATCGTCGCGCCGCTACGCCGGGATCGGCGACGTCATCGTCGCGACCGTCAAGGACGCCATCCCGGGCGGCAACATCAAGAAGGGCGAGGTCGTCAAGGCCGTCATCGTCCGTACCGCCAAGGAACGTCGTCGTCCGGACGGGTCGTACATCAAGTTCGACGAGAACGCCGCCGTCCTCATCAAGCCCGACAACGATCCGCGCGGCACGCGCATCTTCGGCCCGGTCGGCCGCGAGCTGCGCGACAAGCGGTTCATGAAGATCGTCTCGCTCGCCCCGGAGGTGCTGTGATGAAGGTGCACAAGGGTGACACCGTGCTGGTCATCTCCGGCAAGGACAAGGGCGCCAAGGGCAAGGTCATCCAGGCCTTCCCGGCGACCGGCAAGGTCCTCGTCGAGGGAGTGAACCGGATCAAGAAGCACACCGCCGTCTCGGCGAACGAACGCGGCGCGTCCTCGGGCGGAATCGTCACGCAGGAAGCCCCCATCCACGTCTCCAACGTCGCGGTCGTCGACTCCGACGGAAACCCCACCCGCGTGGGCTACCGGACCGACGAGGAGACCGGCAAGCGCGTTCGGATTTCCCGCAAGAACGGGAAGGACATCTGACATGACCACCACTGAGAACAAGCTCGTGCCGCGTCTGAAGACCCGGTACCGCGAAGAGATCCGTGACTCGCTGAACAGCGAGTTCGACTACGCGAACGTCATGCAGATCCCCGGCGTCGTCAAGGTCGTCGTCAACATGGGTGTCGGCGACGCAGCGCGTGACGCGAAGCTCATCAACGGCGCCGTCTCGGACCTGATCCTCATCACGGGCCAGAAGCCGGAGATCCGCAAGGCACGCAAGTCGATCGCGCAGTTCAAGCTGCGTGAGGGCATGCCGATCGGCGCGCGCGTCACGCTGCGCGGCGACCGGATGTGGGAGTTCCTCGATCGCCTCGTGTCGATCGCGCTGCCCCGTATCCGCGACTTCCGTGGCCTCAACGGCAACCAGTTCGACGGCAACGGCAACTACACGTTCGGCCTCAACGAGCAGTCGATGTTCCACGAGATCGATGTGGACAAGATCGATCGCCCGCGGGGTATGGACATCACCGTCGTCACCACCGCCACCAACAACGAAGAAGGCCGTGCCCTGCTCAAGCACCTCGGCTTCCCGTTCAAGGAGAACTGAGTCCATGGCGAAGAAGGCACTGGTCAACAAGGCCAACAAGAAGCCGAAGTTCGCGGTTCGCGCGTACACCCGTTGCCAGAAGTGCGGCCGTCCGCACTCGGTCTACCGCAAGTTCGGCCTGTGCCGAATCTGCCTGCGGGACATGGCACACGCGGGCGAACTGCCCGGCGTCCACAAGAGCTCCTGGTGAGCTGACGCCACACGGCGACAACCGAAAACGAAGGGCACGGACTCGAATCGAGTCCGTGCCCTTCGTCGTTCCGGGGTCTCACCCCCGGCAGTGCCCTGCTCCCACGCTACGTCCGGGAACTTCTCCTTGCCGATGCGATCATGTCGGCCGAGATGTCCACAGCGTGAACCCGGGCGCGTCCGGCAGCAGTGGCAACAACGCCTCCAGAGCGATCCCCGTGCCGGCACCCGCGTCCACCACGACGGGACGTTCCTGCTCCGGCAGCAATGGCACGAGCGGGGTAAGAGTGAGGAAGGCAGCGGGTGGCGTGAAGACGACCGCACGTGGGATCTCGGCTCGCATCGTCCCGTCGTCCTCGTCGAGATGAGACTCGATGGCGCAGCAAGTGTGAGCGTTCTCTCGCGGCAGATCGGCTCCCGCGAAAACCCGACCACACGAGACGACTCGTCTCGATACTGGAGGGAGTCGTGCGACGGGTGGTGTGAGGTGGCGGAGAGCGAGACTCCGGGTCACGGTCCCGCGCTGAAGCGCGTCATCGGGCCCGGCTTGCTGTTGCTCTTCATCGTCGGCGACATCCTGGGCGCCGGCATCTACGCCGTCACGGGTCAGATGACCGCGCAGGTCGGGGGTATCGCCTGGCTGCCCTTCGTCCTCGCGTTCGGTGTCGCGACCCTTACCGCCTTCTCGTACCTCGAACTCGTCACGAAGTTCCCGCAGGCGGCGGGCGCCGCGCTCTACACCCACAAGGCCTTCGGCCTGCACATCGTGACGTTCCTCGTCGCGTTCGCCGTCATCTGCTCGGGCGTGACGAGCGCGTCGACGTCGTCGTCCGTCGTCGCCGGCAATCTCCTCGCGGGTCTCGACGAGACGTTCGGCCGCGAGAACGGTCTCGGCTGGTTCGACGTCCCCGACGGCGGCACCGCGGAGCTGCTCGTCGCTGTCGGCTTCATCGTGGTGCTCGCGCTCATCAACCTGCGGGGCGTCGGGGAATCGGTGAAGTTCAATGTCGTCCTCACCCTCGTCGAGATCCTCGCGCTCGCGATCGTGATCGGCATCGGATTCGCCGCGGCGGCGCGGGGGAGCGGTGACGGCGACATCCGCAACCTCGTGATCTTCGAGGACCCGAACGACAAGGGCTGGTTCCTGGCGATCACCGTCGCGACGACCATCGCGTTCTTCGCGATGGTCGGCTTCGAGGACTCCGTGAACATGGTCGAGGAGACGAAGAATCCCGAGCGGATCTTCCCGCGCACCATGCTCTCGGGGCTCGGGATCGCCTGCCTCACCTACGTTCTCGTGGTGGTAGCCGTCGTCGCGGTGCTGCCGGTCGACTACGACTCGGGAGACGAGGGGATCCTGCTGCACGTCGTCAGGGTCGGCGCGCCGTCCCTCCCGATCGACGAGATCTTCCCGTACCTGACCGTGTTCGCCGTCGCCAACACCGCGCTCATCAACATGCTCATGGCCAGCAGGTTGCTCTACGGCCTCGGCAGGCAGGGGGTACTTCCCCCGATCCTCGGCGCAGTCCTGCCCCGCCGCCGGTCACCGTGGGTGGCCATCGTCTTCTCGACGGCGCTCGCTGTCGGACTGATCGTCGTCGTCGATCGGTTCGCGCAGTCGTCGATGGTCGCGGCACTCTCCGGCACGACCGGCCTGCTGCTGCTCGTCGTCTTCGCGGTCGTCAACATCGCGTGCCTCGTGCTCAAGCGCAAGCCGGGGCGCGGCTTCTTCGTCGCGCCCACGTGGATTCCCGTCGTCGGCGCGGCGGTGTGCCTGTTCCTCGTGGGACCCTGGGCCCGGACGTCGGAACAGATGATCCAGTACCGCATCGCGGCGGGCATGATCGGAATCGGCGTCGTGCTGTGGGTGATCACCTACGCACTGCGGCGCCGCGCTCACGAGTCGACCGGCTTCACCGACGTCGAGTCCCTCGGCGACGATCGGTGATTTGGCCCGCGAACTGGGCGTCCTCTACACTGGAACAGTTGCCGGGGCACACGTGCGTCCAACGCACGGTACCTCGCGGCCAACGACCCTGACCGGCAACAGTCGGTCAGGACGCTCTTTCGTTTCGTGGTAGGCCCACGATGTGTCGAACGATACCGGTGAACTCCGGCGTCGTCCGCGCGTGCTGGATGGGAACCGCTGCGAGAAAGGTTGTCGATCTGTCATGACCATGACCGATCCGATCGCAGACTTTCTGACACGTCTGCGCAACGCCAACACGGCGTACCACGACGAGGTGACCTCCCCGCACTCCAAGATCAAGGCGAACATCGCCGAGATCTTGAAGAAGGAGGGCTACATCTCCGACTACCGCACCGAAGACGCCGAGGTCGGCAAGAGCCTCGTCGTCACGCTGAAGTACGGCCCCAGCCGCGAGCGCAGCCTCGCCGGCGTGCGCCGTGTCTCCAAGCCGGGTCTGCGTGTGTACGCAAAGTCCACCAACCTGCCCAAGGTCCTGGGCGGCCTCGGCGTCGCGATCATCTCGACGTCCGCCGGCCTGCTCACCGATCGCCAGGCGGCCAATCGAGGAGTGGGCGGGGAAGTCCTCGCCTACGTCTGGTAAGGGAGGCCACCACAATGTCGCGTATTGGAAAGCTGCCCATCGCCGTTCCGTCCGGAGTCGAGTTCACGCTCGACGGCCAGGACGTCACGGTCAAGGGACCGAAGGGCGAACTCTCGCTCACGCTGCCCGAGCCGATCACCATCGCGAAGAACGAGGACGGCACCGTCTCGGTGTCGCGTCCGGACGACGAGCGCCGCAACCGCTCGCTGCACGGCCTCTCGCGCACGCTGGTCGCGAATCTCGTCACGGGCGTGACCGAGGGCTACGTCACCAAGATGGAGATCCACGGCGTCGGCTACCGCGTCGCACTCAAGGGCAAGGACCTCGAGTTCGCGCTCGGCTACAGCCACCCGGTGCCGATCGAGGCGCCCGAGGGCATCACCTTCGCGGTCGAGTCGCCCACCAAGTTCTCGGTCTCCGGCATCGACAAGCAGAAGGTCGGCCAGATCTCGGCGAACATCCGCCGTCTGCGTCGCCCCGACCCGTACAAGGGCAAGGGCGTTCGCTACGAGGGTGAACAGATCCGCCGCAAGGTCGGAAAGACGGGTAAGTGATATGAGCCAGACTGCAAACCAGAAGGCCAAGCGCATCCCGCTGGGCAAGGACGCCGCGACGCGGCGTCGTCTGTCGAAGACGCGTCGTCACTTCCGTCTGCGCAAGAAGATCTCCGGCACCCCCGAGCGGCCCCGCATGGTCGTCAATCGCTCCTCGCGCCACATCCACGTGCAGCTCGTGGACGACCTCGCCGGCCACACGCTGGCCGCGGCGTCGACCACCGAAGCCGCACTGCGTCAGGCCGAGGGCGACAAGAAGACCCTGAGCGCTCAGGTCGGTCAGCTGATCGCAGAGCGTGCCAAGGCAGCTGGCGTGGAGGCAGTGGTCTTCGACCACGGTGGCCACGGTTACCACGGCCGCATCGCGGCCCTGGCGGACGCCGCTCGCGAAGGCGGGTTGAAGTTCTGATGACCAGCATGATCTCTCACGGCACGACCAACGGAAGGACAGCCTGATGCCGGGACGTCAAAGGCGTGACGGCGGAAGCGGACCCGCCGGACAGAATGGCCCCAACACCAACAACGAGGGCCGCGGCGGTCGTGGTGACCGTCGTGACAACCGTCGCGATGCGGCGGAGAAGTCGAACCACATCGAACGCGTCGTCACCATCAACCGCGTCTCGAAGGTCGTCAAGGGTGGTCGGCGCTTCAGCTTCACCGCTCTCGTGATCGTCGGCGACGGCAACGGACTCGTCGGTGTCGGCTACGGCAAGGCCAAGGAAGTTCCCGCGGCAATCCAGAAGGGCGTCGAGGAAGCTCGCAAGAACTTCTTCCGCGTCCCGATGATCGGCGGGACCATCACGCACCCCATCCAGGGTGAGGCCGCTGCCGGTGTCGTGCTCCTGCGTCCGGCCAGCCCCGGTACCGGTGTCATCGCCGGTGGCGCGGCGCGTGCCGTCCTCGAATGCGCGGGCATCAACGACATCCTGTCGAAGTCGCTCGGTAGCGACAACGCGATCAACGTCGTGCACGCGACCGTCGCAGCCCTCAAGGGTCTGCAGCGTCCGGAGGAAGTCGCCGCACGTCGCGGGCTGCCCGTCGAGGACGTCGCTCCCGCCGGAATGCTTCGTGCACGCGCCCAGGCCGGGAGCGTGAAGTAATGGCGAACATCAAGATCACGCAGATCAAGAGCACGATCGGCACCAAGCAGAACCAGCGCGACTCGCTGCGCACGCTGGGCCTCAAGGGCATCCGCAAGTCGGTCGTCCGTGAGGACAGCCCGCAGAATCGCGGCCTGGTCAACGTCGTGCGCCACCTCGTCACGGTTGAGGAGGTCTGACCATGACCATCAAACTGCATCACCTGCGCCCCGCGCCGGGATCCAAGACCGACAAGACTCGCGTCGGTCGCGGTGAAGGCTCCAAGGGCAAGACCGCAGGCCGCGGCACCAAGGGCACCAAGGCACGCAAGAACGTCTCCGCGGCGTTCGAGGGTGGCCAGATGCCGCTGCACATGCGTCTGCCGAAGCTCAAGGGCTTCAAGAACCCGAACCGCGTCGAGTTCCAGGTCGTCAACGTCGGCGACCTCGCGCGACTGTTCCCCGAGGGTGGCGCCGTCACCGTCGCGGATCTCGTCGCGAAGGGTGCGGTTCGCAAGAACCAGCCCGTCAAGGTTCTCGGTGAGGGTGAGCTGAACGTCGCCGTGCAGGTCACGGTCGACAAGTTCAGCGGCTCCGCCAAGGAGAAGATCGCCGCAGCCGGTGGGAGCACCACCGAACTGTGATCGCCGCGTCCGATGGCCGCAGTACAGCGTCACGCTGTACTGCGGCCATCGGCGTTCGGTCCCCGTCCCGCGCGGGCGTACGCTCGTAGCCGCTCCACGCCGGTGCGCACGAGTCCGGCAGTGGGGCACTGTTAGAGTTCTAGAGTTCAGCCATCTCGAGCGGGCGCGTGTGCCCACATCGCTCGACGTCGAAGCCGCCAAGCACAGGAGGATCGTTGCTCTCCGCCTTCGTCTCGGCCCTCAGGACCCCGGACCTGAGGCGGAAGATCCTCATCGCGCTCGGACTCGTCGCGCTCTATCGCGTCGGCGCGCTCGTTCCGTCTCCGGGCGTGGACTACGGCAACGTCCGCCAATGCATCGACCAGATCTCGGGTGGCGATCAGGCGGGCATCTACTCGCTGATCAACCTCTTCTCGGGCGGAGCGTTGCTCCAGCTGTCGGTGTTCGCGATCGGCATCATGCCCTTCATCACCGCCAGCATCATCGTGCAGCTGCTCACCGTCGTCATTCCGCGGTTCGAGCAGCTCCGTAAGGAAGGCCAGGCCGGACAGGCCAAGATGACGCAGTACACGCGTTATCTCGCCGTCGCGCTCGCGGTGCTGCAGTCGACGGGCATCGTCGCGCTCGCCGCGCAGGGTCAGCTGTTGCAGGGCTGCCAGCTCCCGATCATCGCCGACGACTCCGTGTTCGGGCTCGGCATCATCGTCCTCGTCATGACCGCCGGTGCCGCACTCGTCATGTGGTTCGGTGAGCTCATCACCGAGAAGGGCGTCGGCAACGGCATGTCGCTGCTCATCTTCGCCGGTATCGCGTCGCGCTTGCCGTCGGAGGGCTCGAGCCTCCTCGAGACGCAGGGTGGCCTGACCTTCGCGCTCATCATGGTCGCCGCGCTGGCCGTCATCGCCGGTGTCGTCTTCGTCGAGCAGGGCCAGCGCCGCATCCCGGTGCAGTACGCCAAGCGCATGGTCGGCCGCAAGATGTACGGCGGCTCGTCGACGTACCTGCCGCTCAAGGTCAACCAGGCCGGCATCATCCCCGTCATCTTCGCGTCGTCGCTGCTCTACCTCCCGAACCTCATCGCGCAGCTCACAGGCGCCGCGACGGCGGCCGAGCCCTCGTGGTGGCAGCGGATCATCAACGAGTACTTCGTGAACCCGAGCAACCCGGTCTACATCTCGATCTACTTCCTGCTGATCGTGTTCTTCGTGTTCTTCTACGTCTCGATCACGTTCAACCCCGAAGAGCGCGCAGACGAGATGAAGAAGTTCGGCGGCTTCGTGCCGGGCATCCGCCCCGGGCGTCCCACTGCGGACTACCTCAACTTCGTCCTCATGCGCCTGACCGTCGTCGGCGCGATCTACCTCGCGGCCATCGCGACGCTGCCGCACTTCTTCCTCTCGGGCAGTGAGACCGCGACCAGCATCTTCGGCGGCGCCGCTGTCTTGATTCTGGTGAGCGTCTCGCTCGACACCGTGAAACAAATCGAATCCCAGCTGATGCAGCGCAACTACGAAGGGTTCCTCAAGTGAGACTTGTTCTGCTCGGTCCTCCCGGCGCCGGTAAGGGCACGCAGGCCGCCCTCCTCTCGGAGCACTTCGGTGTTCCGCACATCTCGACGGGCGATCTCTTCCGGGCCAACATCGGCCAGCAGACGCCGCTCGGACTCGAGGCCAAGCGCTACATGGATGCCGGCGACCTCGTCCCCGCCGAGATCACGAACAAGATGGTCGAGGAGCGCGTCGCCGAGCCCGACGCGAAGAACGGCTTCCTGCTCGATGGGTTCCCTCGCTCGGTCCCGCAGGCCGACGCACTCGGCCGCATCCTCGGCAACCTCGACACCAAGCTCGACGGCGTCGTGTCGTTCGTCGTCGACGAGGACGTCGTCGTCGAGCGGATGCTCGCCCGTGGCCGCGCCGACGACACCGAGGACGTCATCCGCAACCGGATGCGCGTCTACCGTGCCGAGACCGCACCGCTGCTCGAGTACTACGCCGACGAACTCGTCACGATCGACGCCGTCGGCGACGTCCAGGACGTGTTCCAGCGCGTCCTGGCATCGCTCGGCACGTAGTCGGAAGGAGTCGAGCGATGGCGTTCGGCCGTAAGCGCAAGGTCGTGCCGTTCCGCACGGCCGGCGAACTCGACGCGATGGCCGCGGCCGGCGCGATCGTCGGGTCCGCGCTCGTCGCCGTCCGTGCGGCGGCGAAGCCCGGCGTCAGCACGCTCGACCTCGACGCGATCGCCGAGGCGACCATTCGCGACGCCGGCGCCGTGCCGTCGTTCAAGGGCTACCACGGGTTCCCCGGCTCGATCTGCACGTCCGTCAACGACCGCGTGGTCCACGGCATCCCGTCCGCGTCCGACGTGCTCGCCGACGGCGACCTCGTGTCGATCGACTGCGGTGCGATCCTCGACGGGTGGCACGGCGACTCGGCGTGGACGTTCGCGGTCGGCACGGCGAGCGAGGCCGACGCCGCACTCAGCGCCGCGACCGAGTTCTCCATGAACGCCGGTATCGCCGCGATGATCGACGGCAACCGGCTCACCGACGTCTCCCACGCGATCGAGAACGGCACGCGCGAGGCCGAGCGTCGTGACGGCCGCCGGTACGGAATCGTCGACGGCTACGGCGGACACGGGATCGGGCGCGAGATGCACCTCGATCCGTTCCTCCCGAACGAAGGCGCCCCGGGCAAGGGCCCGCACCTCGTCGTCGGCTCGGTGCTCGCGATCGAACCCATGCTCACGCTGGGAACCGAGGACACCGACGTCCTCGACGACGAGTGGACCGTCGTCACGGCGGACGGCTCGCGCGCCGCGCACTGGGAGCACACCGTCGCCGTGACCGAAGACGGGCCCCGGATCCTCACGCTCCGCCCGGAGTAGCCGGCCACTGCACGTGTGCGGCTCGTCAGACCTCGACGAGAATCGTGATCGGGCCGTCGCCGACGGACGACACCGTCATGTGCGCCCCGAAACGGCCGGTCGCGACGGTCGTGCCCTGCTCGCGGAGGGCGGCGACCACGCGGTCCACGAGCGGCTCGGCGACGGCTCCGGGAGCGGCAGCGGTCCACGACGGCCGCCTGCCCTTCGCCGTCGCGCCGTAGAGGGTGAACTGCGAAATCACGAGGATCGGGGCGTCGACGTCCGACGCGGAGCGCTCGCCGTCGAGGATGCGCAGCGACCGGATCTTGCGCGCGAGCTCGTCCGCGGACGCGGGAGTGTCCGAGTGCGTGACACCCACATAGGCGAGCAGGCCCTGCCCGCCAGGGCGGCCCGTGGGATCGATCGCACCGACGATCTCGCCGTCGACCGTGACCGACGCCGACGTCACTCGTTGCAGAACTGCGCGCATGGTCGCGATGCTGCCAGAGGGCACGGCGACGACGGTATTTGGCCTGGTCGGGCATTTCCCGTAACATGGTGAGGCGGTGCGTGCTGCGCGCCGGTCGATCGCATGTCCACTGCCGGGCCATCCGGCCCGTGATCTGCGTGTTCGCCGGTCGCCGTTCGCGCCACAGTATCGGAAGACATGCACATCAGGCAGGCCGGGGAACCCCGGTCGCACCCGACACGGATCGCGGAGGATATGGCCAAGAAAGACGGAGCCATCGAGGTCGAGGGACGAGTGGTCGAGCCGCTGCCCAATGCGATGTTTCGCATCGAGCTCGAGAACGGCCACAAGGTTCTCGCCCACATCAGCGGAAAGATGCGTCAGCACTACATTCGCATCCTCCCCGAAGACCGAGTGGTCGTGGAGCTCTCGCCCTACGACCTCTCACGCGGCCGCATCGTCTACCGCTACAAGTAAGCGTTCCGGGCCGTCCGGCCCGGACAGCAGTGAGCGCAGCGCGCCGACGTGCCGCGCCCACCACATCAAGGAGATCAGGACGTGAAGGTTCAGCCGAGCGTCAAGCCGATCTGCGAGAAGTGCAAGGTGATTCGTCGTGACGGACGGGTCATGGTGATCTGCGAGAACCTGCGCCACAAGCAGCGCCAGGGCTGAGCATCACCGCCTCCTCGAGGCACGGCTTGAAAGCAAGCAACGAAGACCTCTCAGCACCAGCCGATGTGACAGGCGTGCTCCCTCGACGTGAGTCGACGGAACACGCACCATCGGTCCACCCCCGGCACGGAGGCCGGGGCCCCACTCGAATCGCGACATCGCGGGGCGTGAGGGACGGACTGGGAGCAGACCTCCGCACACCGAAGAAGGACATGCCACATGGCACGACTCATGGGTGTCGATCTTCCCCGCGAAAAGCGGATGGAGATCGCACTGACCTACATCTACGGCATCGGCCGTACCCGCTCGCACGAGATTCTCGACGCGACCGGCGTCAGCGCGGACCTGCGGAGCAAGGACCTCACCGACGACGACCTCACCAAGCTCCGCGACTACATCGAGGGCTCGGAACTCAAGGTCGAGGGCGACCTGCGCCGTGAGGTGCAGGCGGACATCCGCCGCAAGATCGAGATCGGGTCCTACCAGGGCCTGCGGCACCGTCGCGGCCTGCCCGTTCGCGGCCAGCGCACCAAGACCAACGCGCGCACCCGTAAGGGCCCGAAGCGCACCGTCGCCGGAAAGAAGAAGTAATGCCTCCCAAGTCACGTAGCACCGGTCCCAAGAAGACCCAGAAGGCGCGCCGCAGGGACAAGAAGAACGTTCCGCACGGTGCCGCTCATATCAAGAGCACCTTCAACAACACCATCGTCTCGATCACCGATCCCAACGGAAACGTGATCTCGTGGGCGTCGTCCGGCCACGTCGGCTTCAAGGGTTCGCGTAAGTCGACCCCGTTCGCCGCACAGCTCGCCGCCGAGAACGCTGCCCGCAAGGCGCAGGAGCACGGCGTCAAGAAGGTCGACGTCTTCGTCAAGGGCCCCGGTTCGGGCCGCGAGACGGCGATCCGCTCGCTGCAGGCTGCCGGACTCGAGGTCGGCACCATCTCCGATGTCACCCCCCAGCCGCACAACGGCTGCCGTCCGCCCAAGCGGCGTCGCGTCTAACGGGAAAGGAAGGTAGAAGAACATGGCTCGTTACACCGGCCCCGTTACTCGCAAGTCGCGTCGCTTCCGTGTCGACCTCGTCGGAGGAGACCAGGCGTTCGAGCGTCGCCCCTACCCGCCCGGCCAGCACGGCCGCGCGCGGATCAAGGAGAGCGAGTACCTGCTCCAGCTGCAGGAGAAGCAGAAGGCTCGCTTCACCTACGGCGTCATGGAGAAGCAGTTCCGTCGCTACTACGAGGAAGCGGTCAACCGCCCGGGCAAGACCGGCGAGAACCTGCTCCGCATCCTCGAGTCGCGCCTCGACAACGTCGTCTACCGTTCGGGCATCGCTCGCACGCGGCGTCAGGCCCGCCAGATGGTGACCCACGGTCACCTGACGGTCAACGGCCAGAAGGTCGACATCCCCAGCTACCGCGTCTCGCAGTACGACATCGTCGACGTGCGCGACAAGTCGCTGCAGACCGTGCCGTTCCAGATCGCACGCGAGACCCAGGGCGATCGCCCGATCCCGGGCTGGCTCCAGGTCGTCCCGAACCGCCTGCGCATCCTCGTGCACCAGCTCCCCGAGCGGGCGCAGATCGACGTCCCGCTGCAGGAACAGCTCATCGTCGAGTTCTACTCGAAGTAAGGCGCTGCGCGCTCGTGCGTGACTTTCCGGTCCCGAGGCCGGAGTCACGCACGAGCCGCAGGCCTCTCTTCTCCCCATTCGTGGGCGTCAAATAGCGGGCGCCCGTACAGGAGGAAACAACATGCTCATCTCTCAGCGACCCACGCTGACCGAAGAGGTCATCGCCGACAACCGTTCCAAGTTCGTCATCGAGCCTCTCGAGCCTGGCTTCGGGTACACCCTCGGCAACTCGCTTCGCCGAACCCTGCTGTCCTCGATCCCCGGTGCTGCCGTCACGAGCATCCGTATCGACGGCGTGCTGCACGAGTTCACCACCGTCCCCGGTGTGAAGGAAGACGTCACCGACATCATCCTGAACCTCAAGGGCCTCGTGGTGTCCTCCGAAGAGGACGAGCCCGTCACGATGTACGTCCGCAAGCAGGGACCGGGCGACGTCACCGCCGGTGACATCGTGCCGCCCGCCGGCGTCACGGTGCACAACCCGGATCTGCACATCGCCACCCTGAACGACAAGGGAAAGCTGGAGATCGAGCTCGTCGTCGAGCGCGGCCGCGGCTACGTCCCCGCCGTCCAGAACAAGGCGGCGGGCGCAGAGATCGGCCGCATCCCGGTCGACTCGATCTACTCGCCCGTGCTCAAGGTGACGTACAAGGTCGAGGCGACTCGTGTCGAGCAGCGCACCGACTTCGATCGCCTGATCCTCGACGTCGAGACGAAGAACTCGATCACGGCGCGGGATGCGCTCGCCTCGGCGGGCAAGACCCTCGTCGAGCTCTTCGGCCTCGCCCGTGAGCTCAACGTCGAGGCCGAGGGCATCGAGATCGGCCCGTCGCCCGCCGAAGCGGATCACATCGCCGCGTTCGGACTCCCGATCGAGGACCTGGACCTCACCGTCCGGTCCTACAACTGCCTCAAGCGCGAGGGCGTCCACACCGTGGGCGAACTCGTGGGGCGCACGGAGTCCGACCTGCTCGACATCCGCAACTTCGGGCAGAAGTCGATCGACGAGGTCAAGGTCAAGCTGCACTCGCTCGGACTGTCCCTCAAGGACAGCCCCGCATCGTTCGATCCGTCCACCGTGGCGGGCTACGACGCGGCGACCGGGACGTGGAGCGACACCGACGCAGGTTCCTTCGGCGACGCCGACGGCAACGAGGACTACGCAGAGACCGAGCAGCTCTAGCCGTTCGAGTCCCTTTTCTAGGAGAACATCATGCCCAAGCCCAAGAAGGGTGCCCGCTTCGGCGGGTCGGCTTCGCACCAGAAGGCGATCTTCGCCAATCTGGCAACCGCGCTCTTCGAGCACGGTCGCATCACCACCACCGAGGCCAAGGCCAAGGCGCTTCGCCCGTACGCCGAGAAGCTCGTCACGCACGCGAAGGCCGGCACGCTGGCGTCGCGTCGTGAGGTGCTGAAGGTCATCCGCCACAAGGATGTCGTCCACACCTTGTTCGAGGAGATCGGCCCGTTCTACGCGGACCGCAACGGTGGTTACACGCGCATCGTCAAGACGGTGCCGCGCAAGGGTGACAACGCGCCCATGGCGATCATCGAGCTCGTCAAGGAGAAGACCGTGACGTCCGAGGCGGATCGCGCACGCCGCGTCGCCGCGTCGCAGTCCGCTCCGGCAGCCGACGAGTCCGAGAACGTCGTCGAGGCAGTCGAGGCCGAGGCCACCACCGCCGAGGTCGAGAACGCCGACGCCGTCGTCGAGGGTGTCGAGGACGAGACCGCGACCGCAGCGGACGCCGTCGACGCCGACGAGGCCGACGGAGACAAGAAGAAGGACTAGTTCTTCTTGAACCCGGCACACGCTGAACCGAACGAGCCCGCCGTCGCCGACGGCGGGCTCGTTCGTTTGCGTCTCGACGTCTCCTACGACGGCACCGACTTCTCGGGCTGGGCGCGCCAGCGCGGCCTGCGCACCGTGTGCGGCGAACTCGAGGAGAAGCTCGGCGCAGTGCTCCGGACGCCCGTCGTGCTCACCGTCGCGGGCCGGACCGACGCGGGTGTGCACGCCACCGGGCAGGTCGCGCACGTCGACGTCCCGGCCGAGCTGGTCCCGGACGAACCCGACTGCCTCGTGCGCAGGCTCGCGCGCTTCGTCGCGGAGGACGTGCGGATCACCGCGATCACCCGGGCTCCCGCGGAGTTCGACGCTCGATTCTCCGCGATGCGGCGCCACTACGAGTACCGGCTGACGACGGCGCCGTTCGGGGCCGAGCCGCTGCGCGCTCGTGACACCGTCGCGCACCCGCGCGCGCTCGACGTCGACGCCATGCAGGCCGCGTCCGCGCGGCTGCTGGGCCTGCACGACTTCGCGGCCTTCTGCAAACGCAGGGAGGGCGCCACCACCATTCGCGAACTGCAGCGATTCGACTGGCGCCGCGACGGCGACCTCGTCGTCGCATCGGTCTCCGCCGACGCCTTCTGCTGGTCGATGGTGCGCAGCCTCGTCGGCGCCCTGCTCGCGGTGGGGGAGGGGCGACGCGACGAGGAGTGGCTCGCGTCGCTGCTGCACGAACGTGCCCGTTCGAGCGCGGTGCTCGTCGCGCCCGCTCACGGGCTGTGCCTCGTCGGGGTCGACTACCCGCCCGACGACCAGCTCGGCGCCCGCAATCTCACGACGCGCGAGACGCGCTCACACACCGAATGCTGTGGAGGGACCACATGATGTTCTTCGATCCGAGGAACCTCCGGACGACACCGAAACCCGAGAGCGTTATGCTGCCGCGCATGCCTCGTGAAGCCTGGGGAACGTTCGTTCGCGGTCAGCTCGAAGCGAAGGGGATGAGCCCGAACCAGCTCGCCCTCGCGCTGGGACTGCGGCCCCGGCACGTGATCGACTGGATCGACGGTGCCAGTGGATTCACCGTGCAGCCCGCCACCGTCGTGCACGCGACGGCGCGCGCGCTCGGCGTCCCGACGAACGACGCGCTCGTCGCCGCCGGCTACCCGGCGCGCTGACCCACCCACGTACCGAGCCACCGCACGCAGCACCGGGATCTACCATGACGCCATGCCGGCGTCCGATGCCTCACCCGTCCGCGTTCTCGTCCTCGTCGCCTCGATCCGCCCAGGCCGTATCGCGCCCGCTGTAGCCGCGTGGTTCGTCGCCGCCGCGTCACGTCCGGACGTCGCGCTCGATCTCGTCGACCTCGCGGATCACCCGCTCCCTGCCGACCTCACCGACTCCGCCGCGACCGAGGCGCTGCGCCCCCGCATCGCCGATGCGGAGGCCGTCGTCGTCGTGACGTCGGAGTACAACCACGGGTACCCGGCGTCCCTCAAGACCGCGCTGGACAGCTACTCGACGGAGTGGCGAGGAACGCCCGTGGGCTTCGTGTCCTACGGCGGGCCGTCGGGTGGCCGGCTCGCCGTCGAGCAGCTGCGCCTCGTCGCGATCGAACTCCACATGATGCCCGTCCGCCGGGCGGTGTCGTTCGATCGCGCGCGCAAGCGCTTCGCATCGGGAGCCGAGGTCCACGACGACATGGCGTCCGATCACGCGAACCAGATGGTCGATCAGCTCGTGTGGTGGGCCCTGCGGCACGGGCCGCAGGGCCGTACCCGGGCTAGTAGCGGTCGTCGCGGAATCGGCCGTCGTCGGCCCGGCCCGGCTCGTGGCCGTTCGGTGGCCGGAACGGCGGGGGCTCGCGAAACGCAGGGGGTTCCTGGAAGGCCGGCGGCTCCTGGAACGCCGGGGGCTCCCGGAACGCTGGAGGGTCCTGCAGTGCCGGCGGCGCCTGGAAGGTGGGCGGCTCGGCGAACGCCGGAGGCTGCTGGGCAGCGGGGGCCACGTACTGCGGCGCGGGCTGCTCGCGGTATCGCGCTCCGTCGTGACGCGCGCCCGCACCCGCGTACACCGGGGTTCTCGGGCTGCCGATGAAGGCCGTCTCGACGGGAATCGTCATGACCATCAGATCGATGCTGCTGCCACCGGTCGTCAGCCGGATCCGCTGACCCACGGCGTCCGGCTGGACGATCGACAGGTCCGGCGTCGAGTGCGGCCACTGCGACGGATCCGAGAACAGATACACGGCCGTCACGCCAGCGCGGGGCGGGAGCGCCGCGACGCCGTCGAAGAGCACGGTGTTGAACGCGCCCTCGCTCGGCAGATGGACCCCGGCGAGCCGCAGCCGGTCCGGGGAGCCGAGGGCGTCGATCAGCGGCGACCACGAGTCGGGCCGGTCCGTGTGGACGAGCACCCGCGCACCCGTCGCGACGGCCCGGAACACGAGCTGATGCGCGAGATACAGCTCACCGGCGACGAACACGTTCGCGACACCCGCACCCGTGACACGTGCCGCGATGCCGGTGCCGGAGTCGTCGGATCCGACGAGCTGACCACACCCCGCGGGAACGAGACCGAGGTCGTCGAGTCGAGTGACCGGGACGTCGCCGGAGGGCAGGACGTCCTCGAGATCGGGAAGCGCGAGAGGAAGGTTCGCGAGCAGAGCAGCACGGTGGCGGCCCTGCATCGAGACGAGGCCCTTCGCCGCGATCGGCTCCGGCACCTCGCGCGTCGTGATGCGCGCGGCGGCACTCACCGACACGACGCCGTCGCGCCCGGCGGGACGCAGTCGCAACGTGACCGTCGTGCCCAGGCTCGCGGGAGCCCACAGCTTCGCGAGCAGTTCCTGGGAGAGCGCTGCGGGTTCGATCGCGTAGCCGGTGTTGCACACGCCGGGAAGGGGCGCGTGGTTCCACGACTCGGTGAGCTCCGCGGGATCGACACCGCGGCTGATGTGCTGAGCAGCCGTCTCGATCTCGGGTGCCGTGAGAATGCGAGAACGGCAGCCCGCGTCGGCGAGTGAGCGGACGACGCGCGTCGCGGCGACCGTCACCGCGCGTGCGGTGCCCTCGGCGCCCTCGCCGCGGCTCGCGATCGCGTCCAGATTGCCGACGGCGTCGAGCCGCAGTGCGAGCCAGACCATCCGGGTCGCCGTCGCGGGCAGCGGGCCGATGAGGGCGTCGTACACCTCGGTCGCCCTCGTGCCGGGCGCGGCGCGGTAGCCGTGCGAGACGATGTCGATCCCGCTCAGCGTGATGTCGTGCTGACGCAGGCACGACGCGATCGCCGCGGCCGGCAACTCGTGCGTCGCCTCGAATCCGTCGCGTGTGATGCGAGTGAGGTCGCCGAGCGGAGGCTGCACTTCGACGACTGCGACGACGCTCGTACCGTTCCAGCAGAGGCCGACCGACTGGCCGTTGCCCACCTGGAAGTTCTCGACCCGAGGCCGCTGATAGGGCTGCTTGCGCAGGTAGCGCAGCGCCGTCCCGAGCCACTCGATCGTCGACCAGCCGCCGATGCGGACGAGCAGAGCCGCGGCGACGACGACCGCGACCGCGGCGCCCGCCCAGATCGGCGCACCGCACACGGCGACCACGATGCCGATCGCGAGTCCGATCGCCTGCGCCGTGACGACGTGCACGGGCGCGACGCGCGCGACGCCCGAACCCGAGCGTGTGTGCGCGAGCTGGGACCGAGACATGTCCACTCCCCCCGAGAACTCCGATGCCGGCCGCCCCACAGCAGGTGTGCGCAGCGGCGGCCGCGAGGGGAACTGTAACGTGTGCCCGCGAAAGCTGTGCGGTAAGGGGGAGCACCATGGCGTCCACACCCACCACGAGGTGGCAGGTCAGCGGATACCGGTTTCTGGTCCGGCGGATGGAGCACGCGCTCGTCCGGCGCGATGTCCGGATGCTGCACGACCCGATGCGGTCGCAGTCGCGGGCCTTCACCGTCGGCCTCGTCGCCGCCAGCGTCGGGCTCGCGGGGTGCGGCGCACTCGCCCTGCTCCGGCCGCAGGACAAGATCGGCGACTCCGCGATCGTCGTCGGAAAGGACTCGGGCGCAATGTACGTCGCGTACGAGGACACCTTCCGGCCGGTGCTCAACCTCGCGTCGGCGCGGCTGATCCTCGGCTCCCCGGACGAGCCCGCCGTCGTCGCCGACGACGAGATCGCGAGCCGTCCGCGCGGGCCGCTCATGGGCATTCCGGGTGCGCCCTCGGCGCTGAACGAGGCGCAGCAGGCCTCGTGGACCGTGTGCGACACCGTGACCGCCGACGGCGGTGGTCCGCTCGAGACGTCGATTCTCGTGGGCGACACCGACCTCGGCGACGGACGATTCGAACTCGGCGACGATCAGGCCATGCTCGTGTCGAACTCGGGCACGACGTATCTCGTCCATCGCGGTGCCCGCGCGCAGATCGACCTCGACAGTGCTGCGGTACGAAAGGCGTACGGGCTCGGCGACGTGGTCCCGCGGCCGGTGAGCAAGGCATTGCTCAACGCGCTGCCCGAGCAGCCGCGCATCGCGGCGCCCGAGATCGGCGGCCAGGGACGCGAACCCGCCGACAACCGGCTCGGCGTGCCCGTCGGCTCGGTCGTCCGCACCGGAAGCGACGACGCCACCGAGTACTACCTCGTCCTGCTCGGTGGTGTCCAGCGCGTCTCGAAGCCGGTGGCGGACATCGTCTTCGAGACGAACGGGCTCGGTGCACTCGAGATCCCGCAGGTGCGTCCCGACGTCGTGAACAAGATCGCCCAGGTCGACGACGTCGCGGTCGGCACGTTCCCCACCGCGGCCCTCGACATCGTCGACACGAGAAGCGATCCCGTCGGCTGCCTGTCGTGGACCAAGCTCGCCGACTCCGATGTCGACGGGACGCGGAACGCCTCCGTCGGCCTCATCGCGGGCCGGTCGCTCCCGATGCCCGCCGACGCGCGCACCGTCACGCTCGCGCAGGCCGACGGTCCCGGCGACAACGCCGACGCGGTGTGGGTGCAGCCGGGTGCGTCGGGATTCGTCCAGTCGACCGGGATCTCGCCCGACAGTCAGCGGGTCGGCAGCGTGTTCGTGCTGTCCGACACCGGCGTTCGCTACGGGCTCGCCGACGGCGGAGCATCACAGACGGGCGGGTCGTCGCACCCCGCGGCTTCGGCGCTCGGTGCCCCCGCGCATCCCGCACTCGCGCCGTGGCCGGTGCTCGACCTGCTGGCCCCCGGCCCGGTGTTGTCGCGGAGCGATGCACTCGTCGCACACGACGGAATGGCCGCTGCGCAGGGCTCCGTGGCCGTCACCCCCGCCAACTGACGACGACCTCGCCGGACGGAGCCGAGTCCGGCCGGCGAGGTCGTACGGAGAATCGGCGATCAGCGGCCGCGGCGTGATGCCGGGCGCGCACGCAGGCGTCTGCCGAGCGGGAACGATGCGGCGATACCGAGCCCGAACAGCACCACCAGGATTCCCGCTGCCGTCAGCGCGACCGTCCGCGGCCGTGGATCTGCGACGGGTGGGGCCTGGGGCGCCGCGACGGCAACCGAATCGGGTTCTTCGACCGACGCACCCTCGAACGGCAGTTCCGACGTCACCGCGGCGAGCGGATCGACGACGCCGTACCCGATCTTGAGTCCGCGATCCTCCGCACCCGAATGCGCTGTGCGCGTGATGCGTTCCATCACCTGGCGTGCGTTCAGCTCAGGCCGGTAGGACCGCACCAGTGCGGCGGTCGCGGACACGAGCGGAGCGGCGAACGACGTTCCGTCGGCCACGGCCATTCGGTCGGACTTCTGCGAGAGGGACGTCACCCGGCTGCCCGGGGCCGCGACGTCGACCCACGGGCCTGCGAGCGAGAAGTCGCTGGGACGGCCGTTCTGATCGATCGAGCCGACCGTGAGAACCAGATCGTCGTGCCACCCCGGCGTCGAGGCGAGCGAGACCGAATCCCACGGGCTGACGGTCGGATCGGTCGGCAGATCGATCGGATTCTGTGCCTCGCACCCGGACCCGACGTTGCCGGCCGCCGCGACGACGACGACGTCACGCACGTTGACCGCGTAGTCGAGCGCCGAACCGATGTAGGCGTCGTCGGGCCCGATGCCGCCGCGTGAACACGTCACGACCGAGATGTTGATGACGGTCGCCCCGGCGTCCGCTGCGGTCCGGATCGCGCGGGCGAGGTCGGTGAGATAGCCGTAGCCGCCTTCGTCGCTCGCCGAGGTCTCGGCATGATCGCCCTCGCTGCGTCCCTGGGGGCGGTGATAGTCGCTCGTCTGGCGGATCGACAGGATCTCCGCGTCGGGGGCGCCACCGGCGAAACCCGACCCGCGTGCCGGTGCGGCACCGATCAGGCCGGCGACCAGGGTGCCGTGGCCCTGGCAGTCCTGCAGTCCGTCGCCCCCGCCCACGAGATCGCCGCCGCCCGCCAGCATGCGCAGTCGGGGATGCGGTGAGACTCCGGTGTCGATGACCGCCACCTTCTGCCCGGCCCCGGTCGTGAACGGCCATACCGACGCGAAGTCGAGCATCGCCTGCGGGTAGGGGACGGACGGGGAGTCGCCGACGGGTTCGACACCGCCGCTGAAGCATCGGTGCTTCTCCTCGGCCGGCAGCGGAGCGGGCGGCGGAGTGAGGTTCGGCATGATCGGTTGCGGGACGATCGCACCGGCCGGTCCCGGCGCGATACCCGCCGTCAGTGCGGCGATCGCGGCGACGAGGACCGATCGTGCTGCGAGGCGCTTCACAGCCCGCGCATGAGGGCGTGGAGGCCGAGGACCCAGCACACCAGTGGCAGCACCGTCGCGATGATCGCGAGGTCGACCAGCTCGGTGGCCCGGCGCATCACCGGCGAGAAGGACTGCGTGGGCGCGAGGAAGCCGAGGGCGAGGGCGCCGAGCACGCCGAGCAACACGACTCCGAAGACGACGAGCGCCATCGCCGACGTCGTGATCGAGGCACCGACGAGCAGGGCCGCGACGAGGACGGTGCCTCCGCCGATCAACGGAACCGCCTGGCGGACACTGCCGTAGGTCCTGCCCCGGAACATCAGGACGACGGCTGCCGCGAAGGACAGAAGGATGCCGGGCCAGTACACGATCGTGTCGTTCTCGCCGCGGGCCGCCAGCAGCGATCCGACGACCGTGAGTACGACCGACGCGACGACGATGCCGGTGAGATACCGCCGTGCCTGCGCGGCGCGCTGGGCCAGCACGTCGAACGTCGGCATGGTCCGGGCGTCGTCCGGGTCGTCCTCGGCGGGATCGACCGAGGTGCCCGGCGCCGGTACGGGAGGCAGCGGGAGTTTCGCGAGCAGGATCGCGAGCCGGGGCGCGGCCCCGAGCAGCAGCAGCGCGACGCCGACGACGCCCGCGCCGAGCCGGTACGTCGGTGCGTCGGCGAGGGTGTCGACGGTCGCCGCCACGGCGGTCGCGAGCGACACGAGGGCCGTCGCGGTGTAGGTCGTCGTCCCGACGCCAGAGACGCGCAGCAGGAGAATCGCCGTCGCGGTGACCAGCGCCGCGCCCAGCAGAACGTGTGGCGCACCGACCGCACCGGGAACGAACAGGAAGCCCGCGGTGAGCGACAGCGGAAGGGCGCACGTGCCGAGCACGAGCGAGGCACCGGTGTCGCCGTACACGCGACCGACGACCGAACCGGCGACGAGGAAGACCACGGCGGCGAAGAAGGCCGCACCGGCGGCGAGATACGAACTCGTCCCGGCCTCGGCCCACAGCAGCGAGAACGACGCCGTCGCCGTGAGCGCCACCGCGGCGATCGCGCCCATCGTGCGTGCCCATGCGGGTGACCACTCCTTCTCGGTGTCGGCGCCCGAGAGCGCCACCGAGTACATGATGTCGTCGAACAGCGGTGGGGGAGCCGCGGTGTCGGCGTGCTCGAGAACGAGGAGGTCCCCGTCGCGGATGCCGTGTTCCTGGAGGGTGAGGGTCGACGACAGCGGCGCCTGGCCGATCTTCGCCAGTACCCACTCGCTGGGTTCGAGCTGCTCGTGCGAGTCGTCGAAGTCGTTCTCGCCGTGATGGCCGCGAATGGTGTCGAGGACACCCGGGATCAGCATCGCGAGCGGGACCGACGCCGGAACGGCGAGGTCGACCTGCGTGTGCGCGGCGAGGATCGTGAGCCGGCAGAGATCGGGTGCCGCGCCGCGTCGTGGCGCGCCACCGGTCCGCGGGCCGGGTGCGAAGCCCCGCTGGTCGCTGGTGATCGTCACTGCTACGTCCCCCTCCGACGGATTCGCGGGTGGCCGCGCCGTCCTGATTCGCCCCCGGCGTGGATCGATCCCACGCGTGATCGACTGGCACGATAGCGGAGCGCGGCGACGCAGGCATCAGCGCCCGGTGCGAGCCCGCCGTGTATCGCACTCGCCGTCGGGTGCGCTAGTCTGCCGATGCACCGGGCGGGAACCGGCACAGGGGGGCCGGCGCCGCGGTGGCGAGCCCGTCCGGGACAGCGTTGGGGGGAACGATCACGTGAGCACGGTCCGATTCGCGCGCAGAGCGCGTCGTGAGGTGCCGCGCATCCCCGCGGGCGAGGTGAGCCTGCAGGCGCCGCCCGAGATCCCCAGAATCGTCCCCGGCAATCTGCTCATGAAGCTGCTGCCCGTCGTCATGGTCGTGGCGATGATCGGCATGATGGCGCTGATGTTCACATCGGGCATGGCGCGCAGCCCGATGGCGATGCTCTTCCCGGTCATGATGATGGTCTCGATGCTCGGCATGCTCGCCGGCGGCGGACGCGGCAACGGCCCCAAGGCGTCCGAGGCGAACGAGGACCGCAAGGACTATCTCCGCTACCTCGACCAGTTGCGCAAGGACGTCGGCGACACCGCGCAGGCGCAGCGTGCGTCGCTCGAATGGAGCCACCCCGATCCCGGGACGCTCTGGACGCTCTCCGGTACACCCCGAATGTGGGAACGGCGCATCACCGACCCCGACTACTGTCACGTGCGCGTCGGGCGCGGCAGCCAGCGGCTCGCGACCCGGCTCATCGCTCCCGAGACCGGGCCGGTGGACGACCTCGAACCGGTCGCGGCGGTCTCGCTGCGGCGCTTCGTCCGGACCCACTCGGTGGTGCCCGAACTGCCCACGGCCGTCTCGCTCCGCGGGTTCGCGTCGCTGTCGATCGACGGCGATCGCGCCGCCGCCCGGTCGCTCGTTCGCGCGATGCTCATGCAGCTGTGCACCTTCCAGGGACCCGACACGCTGCTGGTCGCCGTCGTGTGCGGACCGGACACCGCGCGCGAATGGGAATGGGTCAAGTGGCTCCCGCATTCCCAGCACCCTGACGTCGTCGACGGCGTCGGCAGTGCCCGCATGATCTACGGATCGATCCTCGAACTCGAGTCCGCGCTCGGCCCGATGCTGGCGCTGCGGAGCCGTTTCTCCCGCAATTCGCCTCCGAGCGCGGGAGTTCCGCAGATCGTCGTGGTCGTCGACGGCGGAATCCTCGACGGCGACTCCGGAGCAATCACCGACGGTGGCGTCGACTCGACCATCGTGATCGATCTCAGCCACTTCTGCGCCCGGCTGACCGCGACGCGCGGCCTCCAGTTGGTCGTGGACGCGGACTCCGTCGGTGCCCGCAGCGGTTCCGGCGTCGAGAAGTTCGCTGTGCCCGACGTCATGTCCGCGCACCGCGCCGAGACACTCGCTCGCCGGCTCGCCCCCTATCGCGCCCCGTCGCAGTCCGTCGCGGACGTCGAGGACGACGACGCGCCCGCGCAGTCGTGGGGCCAGATGATCGGTGTCGGCGACATCACGCGGCTCAACCCCGAGCACGCGTGGCAGCCGAGGCTCGGCCGCGAACGGCTGCGCGTCCCCATCGGTCTCGGCGTCGACGGCAGCCCGGTGGAGATCGACCTCAAGGAATCCGCCGAGAACGGCATGGGTCCGCACGGACTGTGCATCGGCGCGACGGGCTCGGGCAAGTCGGAGTTCCTGCGCACGCTCGTGCTCGGCCTCGTCGCGACGCATTCGCCCGACGCACTCAACCTCGTGCTCGTCGACTTCAAGGGTGGCGCGACATTCCTCGGGCTCGAGGACGCACCCCACGTCGCCGCCGTCATCACCAACCTCGCCGAAGAACTCGCAATGGTCGACCGCATGCGTGACGCGCTCGCCGGCGAGATGAACCGGCGACAAGAACTGCTCCGCTCGGCGGGCAACTTCGCGAACGTCACCGAATACGAGAAGGCGCGCATGGCCGGCGCGGATCTCGACCCGCTGCCCGCGCTGTTCATCGTCGTCGACGAGTTCTCCGAACTGCTCAGCCAGCAGCCCGAGTTCGCCGAACTCTTCGTGGCGATCGGTCGGCTCGGCCGCTCGCTGCACATCCATCTGCTGCTCGCCAGCCAGCGTCTCGAAGAAGGAAAGCTCCGCGGCCTCGACAGCCACCTTTCCTACCGCATCGGCCTGAAGACCTTCTCCGCCAACGAGTCACGCAGTGTCCTCGGCGTTCCGGACGCCTACCATCTGCCCGCCTCGCCCGGCGCCGGATACCTCAAGTGCGACTCCTCCGAGATCGTCCGCTTCCAGGCGTCCTACGTCTCGGGTGTGTACGAGGGCGGCCACTACGACATCCGCCGTCACGACGCCGTCGAGGCGATCGAGGCCAGGCCCAAGGTGTTCACCTCCGCTCCCGTCGCGCTCGACGCACCGCCGCCGAGCATCGAGGCCGTCGTTCCGGACGTCCCCGTCGTCGCCGAGACCAGGACGACGATCGAGATCATCGTCGATCGCATTCGCGGACAGGGCAATCCCGCGCACGAGGTCTGGCTGCCGCCGCTCGAGGAGGCGCCCACCCTCGATCTCATGCTGCCGCGTTCCGCGCTCACCGATCCGGTGCCCGAACTCAGTTCGCTGCGCGCGCCGATCGGTGCCGTCGATCGTCCCTACGATCAGCGGCGTGACCTCATGGTCGTCGACCTCGCGGGATCGGCCGGCAACGTCGCCGTCGTCGGTGGTCCGCAGTCCGGCAAGTCGACGGCGCTGCGCACCCTCGTGATGTCGCTCGCACTCACTCACAGTGCCGAGCAGGTGCAGGTGTACTGCCTCGATTTCGGTGGTGGCACGCTCTCCGGCATCGCCAACCTCCCGCATGTGGGATCGGTCGCGGGTCGCCGAGACGTCGACCGCGTGCGCCGCACCGTCGCCGAGATGACGACGATCGTGCGAACTCGCGAAGAGCGGTTCCGCGATCTCGGTATCGAGTCGATGGCGGAGTTCCGGCGTCTGCGCGCCTCCGATCCGGCGTCGAGCGCGTCCGCCCGTGGCGCTCACGAGGATCCGTTCGGCGACGTCTTTCTCGTCATCGACGGTTACGCGAGCATCCGTCAGGACTTCGAGCCGCTCGAAGCCCAGCTCACCGCGCTCGCCGCTCAGGGCCTGTCGTACGGCGTCCACCTCGTGATCAGCCTCTCGCGCTGGGGTGAGGTCCGGCCCGCCGTCAAGGACCAACTCGGCACCCGCATCGAGTTGCGGCTCGGCGATCCCTCCGACTCGGACCTCGGCCGCAAGGTGGCCGCGCTGGTTCCCGAGGGGCGGCCCGGACGCGGCATCACGCGCGACGGACTGCATCTGCTCATCGGTCTTCCCCGTGTCGACGCCACGCCCGACGTCACCGACCTCGCGTCCGGTGTCGCGGACGCCGTCGCGCGGATCGGTGAGGTCACCCGTGGCCGTGCGCCGCGGGTGCGCATGCTGCCGGAATCGTTCGGTCGCGACGAGTTGCTGCGGGAACTGCCGGGCTGGCCCGAGGGCCTCGACCCCACGCGCAAGACGCTGCGCATCCCTGTCGGGCTCGACGAGGCGAATCTCGCACCGGTCTTCCTCGACTTCGCGGACCAGCCGCACTTCCTGATCTTCGGTGACACCGAGTGTGGCAAGACCACGGTGCTGCGCAACATCGTCGCCGGCGTCATGGCGTCGAACACCCCGCAGCAGGCGAAGATCATCATCGGCGACTACCGCCGGACGATGCTCGGAGCCGTCGAGACCGATCACCTCGCGGCCTACGCGCCGTCCTCCGAGATGTTCACGCGCAACATGGGCGATCTCGCGGGAATCCTGCGGTCGCGCATGCCGAGTCCCGATGTCAGTCAGCAGCAACTGCGCGATCGGTCGTGGTGGAGCGGACCGGACATCTACGTCGTCGTGGACGACTACGACCTCGTCGTGACGTCCAGCGGCAACCCCGTCGCGGCCCTGCTGGAGTACCTCCCGCACGCCAAGGACATCGGGTTCCACCTGATCATCGCGCGCCGCTCCGGTGGCGCGGCGCGAGCACTCTACGAACCCGTCATCGCCCGGATGCGCGATCTCGCCTCCGCCGGTCTGGTGATGAGCGGCTCGCGCGACGAGGGCAATCTCATCGGCACGGTGCGGGCGAGTGCGATGCCGCCCGGTCGCGGAACCCTGGTGTCGCGTCGCGCCACGGGGCTCGTGCAGATCGCATCGATGACGGCGAGCTGACATGACCACGGTCCTCGTCACCGAGCCGAGGTGCTGGATCGCCGACCGATCCGACGTCCGCAGCGGCCCCGCCCGTCTCGCACCCGACGAGGTGCGCGGCGGAGTCCGCGCGTCGACCACCGGGCCGGACGTGCTCGCGACGACCGGCGCGCGGTGGGTGCTCGTCGAGGGCGAACCGATTCGGGTGGCCGATGCGCTCGCCGCCGTCACCGGTACCGTCCACGGCTCGCGCGATGCGACGTGGATCGTTCCGTCGTACTGGGGCGCGCGACGGCGCGGCGCGGTTCTCACTGGAGCGGGGGAGCCGGCGTCGTCGATTCCGCTGGCGCGCGCCGCGAGCCTGCGCGCGTCGATGCGTGCGGACGTCGCTGTCGTCGAGATCTATGCGACGGCGGTCTGTGCGGTCCGCACGCCGGGCGTCGTGACGACCGATCTGGACGCGCCCGTGGCCGCGGAGTACGCGCGCATCGACGCCGACCCCGTGGAGTGCGTCGCACGGGTCCTCGCCGCGGTGTGCGCCGGGGCCGCGGTGTCGGAAGTGCTCGTGTACTCGGCGTCCGGGCAGCCGGTCGGTGAAACGCTCTACCGTGCAGTGCGGCCGATCATCGGGCCACACACCGCGATTCGCGAGATGGGGGCCGACGAGATCGTCGCGGCCGTCGAAGCGGCGTACGCGGCGTCGGGTGGTTCGTCCGCGCCGCGGCGGCGTCGACCCCGCGGAGTGCTCGGAGTGCCGGGTGCGTCCGCACCGCGACGGAGAGCTCCGTCGCGTCCGCTCTGGGTGGGTGTGGCCGTCGTCGGAATGCTCGTCGCGGCGGTGGGTGTGGTGCTCCAGACTCAACGAGGGGACACGGCTGCCCCGAATGTCGCTTCCCCGAATGTCTCGGCGCCGGACGGCGAAACCCCCGCGGCCCCGCCCGTTCCGGTCGCGTCGGCACCCGGGGTTGCCGCCGTGGTCGACCTCGGTGCGGGCCTCGAGGCCGTGCTTCCCGCTGGCTGGCGTGACGCGCCCGAGCGTCGCGGCGACCTCGACGGTGTCGCACGCGCGGAGCTGCTACCGGAGTCCGGCGATCCGGCGAGGATCGTGATCGAACGGAACTCCCTCGACGGCCCGCGCTCGCTCGCGGACATCGGTGCAGAACTCGCGGACGCGGCGACGGCGACCGACGGGCGGATCGACGGAGTCGACGCGAGCGCGACGTTCGGCGGACGTCCCGTGGTGGCGTACGTCGAGACCCCGGGCGACGGCTCGACCGTCCGCTGGTTCGTGATCCCGTTCGGCGAACGCGAGATCCAGATCAGCGTCGGATGCCAGTACCGGGACTCGTGGTTCGCGGTCCACCGACCGTGCCAAGAGGTCGTGGCCGGCGTGGGTGCGCCGTGACGGCCGCCACGGAGAAAAACTTCCACGCGAGTGGAACCGATGGACGCGGCGCCGCGTCCATACACAACAGGGGTGGGCAGGCGTCGTCCAGCGGGGAGCGCTCCACCGAGATCAGAGGGAGGAATCGATGGCAGGCGTAACTACCGACGTCGCACAGATGGAGGCCTCGGCCGGACATGTCGAGGACGTCAACGCTCAGCTGCAGGGGATCATCAGCAGCCTGCGTGGCCGGGTCGAGGGGTCGCGCGCATCGTGGCAGGGCGGCGCGCAGGTCGCGTTCCAGACGCTCATGACCAACTACGACGACGCCTCGCGTCGCCTGCAGGAAACGCTCCAGTCGATCGCCGACCGGATCCGCGAGAACGGCAAGGGCTACGACGCTGCCGAGCAGGAGAACCTGCAGGCGATCAACAGCGTCGGCAGCAGCCTCAATATCGCCGGCTGAGTCCACAGCACCACCGAGACCATTAACT
>NZ_BCXD01000032.1 GCF_001894925.1 Rhodococcus rhodnii NBRC 100604
AGTTAGGTCAGTCGAGACCGCGTTCGATCGCGTACCTCGCGAGCTCGACGCGATTGGCCAGCTGCAGCTTCCGGAGTGTCGCCTGCACGTGGTTCTCGACCGTGCGATGGCTCAGCGCGGACAGGACGAGGACCGTCGAACCGGGCGACGCCTCGAGCACCGCGGCGGTGGCGTCGGCGCCGTTGCCGTCGGGCAGATGCATGTCCATGAGGACGACGGCGGGCCGGGTGGCCGCGGCTCGGCGCCGCGCGGCCGCGACGCCGTCGGCCGTGGCGACGACCGTGAGCCCGGCTTCCGCCAGATCGCGTGCGACGCCGTCGCGCCAGATCGGGTGATCGTCGACCACCATGACGGTCGGCGGGGGTGCATCGGTGTGGTCCTCGTTCACGCGTGTTCCCTCCCCGGCGCGTGTTTCGCGACGCGGATCTCCCATTCGACGCCTTCGCCCGGCGCGGTGTCCAGTGTCACCGTTCCGCCCAGTGCCGCGGCCCGACCACGGATCGACCGCGAGACGCCCATGCGGCCTTCGGTCTCGGCCTGCTCGAGCCTGCCCGGCGCGATGCCGACGCCGTCGTCGCGCACCGAGACGACGACGGTCTCGCCCAGATCCTCCACCAGGACGAACGCCGTCGCGGCCGGGCCGGCGTGCAGGGCGACGTTGGAGAGCGCTGTGCGGACGATCGCAGCGATCTCGTGGGCGCGCTCTCGTGGCATCGACACGGGAACGCCGGGCGCCGACAGCGATGCGCGGGTGCCTGTCTCCGCGCGCAGGACGCTGCGCAGGTCGGCGGAGTCGGCGTCGTTCACCGGCACCGATTGCTCCGAGATCAGTTCGCGCAGCGCGACTTCCTGCTCGCCGGCCATGTGTGCGAGTTCCGCCGTCGGCCCGCCGATCTCGTTGCCGCGCCGCCGCACGTACGCGAGCACCTGCAGGACGCCGTCGTGCACCTCGCGGCCGAGACGTTCGCGTTCGGCGGTCGCCGCGGCGAGGCGGGTGGCCCGCTCGAGCTGGCGGTGCGAGCGTCGCGCAGTGTTCGCGGCGAGGCCGATCGCGAGTCCCACCGACAGCAGGATCGGCGCGGTGGCGTCGCTGCCGAGATCGAGATCGGATCGTCCGCGCACGACGGCGCCGACCACCGAGATCAGCAGCCCCGTGGTGACTCCGATCAGAGGTCCGCGCAGGATCGCCGCCGACACCACGGCGTTGGTGGCCCACAGCGTCGTCGGCAGCGTCTGGTGGGTGGTGTAGAAGTCGGCATCGGCGACCAGCCGGGTCGCCGCCATCAGCGACACCACGACGGCGATGTCGGCGACGACCGGCCACGTCCGCTCCCGCGCGGTGTCGCGGGAGAGCACGATCGCGGCGGCCCCCGACCACACCGTCAGCAGCGCCACCAGCACCCAGCTGAGCATCGGCCGGGTGTAGGAGTCCACCGACACGATCTGGTAGCCCACCGCGTAGACCACGGTGGCGAGCCGGAAGACCTGTGCGGCACGCCAGATCGGCCGCACCGCGGTCGGGTCGGCGCGCGCCCGATCGGTCATGCGCTGATCGGTCATGAAGAGAGCCTAGGCTCCGAACTGCGTTCCGCCGTAGACCCCGAGCGCGATCAACAGAACGACGAACGAGAGCACCACACCGCAGCTCACCTGACGCACGGTCTCCTGTCGGGTCAGCAGGCCGACCAGCGTCAGCGCGAAGACGAGCCAGATCGCGGGGGCGAGGTAGAAGCCGGTGAACGCGCATACCAGGCCGAGAAGGATTCCTGGCTGAGTCCATTTTCCGAACGAGGTCATTGCCCACCGGTCAGCGTCGACGCGGCGGGAATCGCCACAACGCAGAGAAGTCCGAAGACGAGCCCGTACAGGACCGCGATCGAGATCGTGACTCGTTTGCGTGCCACGACGAACAGGAGTGGTACGTACACGAGCAACACCGCGGCGAGGAGCAGGCGAGAATCCGGGAACTCCGCGTCCCCGTGCCGAGACACGCTCGCCCAGGCTCCGAAGGTGATGCCTGCTGTCGCAACGGTCGTGGCGGTGGACGCGAGCCAGGCCGTGCGATCGATCGAATCCCCGCGTTCACGATCCCCCGCCATGCCGAGTGATCTTTCCATGCGCGGCGTGCGTGAGCGCCGTTCCACTGCTGCGGTCGAGCGCTGATGTGTGTCGGTGGGTCTTGGTAGACTTCGAACGTGCTTTCGGGTGGGGGTGCGGGTGGTGTCGTCCAGGTGGAAGATCACCTGGCGTCGCTCGATGCGGCGGTCGAGGGTCTGCTGGCCGCACCGTTGGCGGGGTTGTCGGACGCCGAGGTCGTCGAGGCCCTGCAGCGGATGGAGGTGTCGTTGCGGAAGGCGTCCGCGGCCGGGCATCGGGTGATCGTGGAGTCCGTGGAGCGGTCGATTCCCGCGACCCTCGCGTGCCGGTCGGTGAACGAGTTCCTGGTCCAGTCGCTGCGGATCTCGTCGGCCGATGCCGCGCGGCGCGTGCGCGGCGCGATCAAGACCGGCACCTGGCACACCGCGTCCGGCGAGGCGCTGGATGCTGCGTTGCCGACCACCGCGGCCGCTGTCCGCGACGGCGTGATCGGTCCCGATCACGTCGCCGCGATCGCGAGGACGATGCGGCAGATCCCGTGCAGCACGCCGACCGAGGAGGTGGACGCCGCCGAGCAGATCCTCGCCGACGCCGCCCGCTCCACCACGCCGGACGACGTCACGAAGATCGGGGTCCGTCTGCTGGCGCACCTCGACCCGGACGGTAAGGCCCCGGACGAGCGTGATCGCAAGCGCCGCCGCGGGCTGCGCCTCGGCAGACAGGGCACCGACCTCATGACCCCGGTCTCCGGGCTCCTCGACCCGCAGACGCGGGCCCTGCTCGAACCGGTCCTCGCGAAACTCGCCCGCCCCGGCATGAACAATCCGGACGACCCCGAATCCCCGTCCGGGGACGTGGATTCACCGGCCGTGGATCGTGATGCATTGGCGAAGGCGGCAGCACGCGACACGCGTTCCGCGGTGCAGCGCAACCACGATGCGCTGAAAGCGGCCCTGCATCACTTCCTGTCGTCGGGGGTTCTGGGGAGCCACCGCGGGCTTCCGGTGACGGCGATCGTCACCATGACGATCGATCAGGTCGAGACAGCAGCCGGGGTGGCGACGACCGCGACGGGCGGCACGGTCCCGGTCGGGGACGCGCTGCGGATGGCCGAGCGTGCACACCCGGTGCTCGCCCTGTTCGACCACCATGGGCGGCCGCTGCACCTCGGCCGCCGCCGTCGTCTCGCCTCCCCGGATCAGCGGCTCGCGCTGATCGCCGCGTCTCGTGGCTGCACCAGGCCGGGATGTGATGCACCTGCGTCGCTCTCGGCGGTGCATCACATCACCGAGTGGCGCGAAGGCGGCGCCACCGACATCACCAACGAAGATCTTGCCTGCGACAGCTGCCATGCCCTCGTCCACGACGGGCCCGGCGGCTGGACAACCCGTGTCGCACCGCCCGGCTCGCCGCATCCCGGCCGCACCGAATGGATCCCACCGCCACACATCGATCCGGCCAGGAAACCTCGCGTCAACCACCGCCACCATCTCGGCGACCTCGTGGCCGGTGCCCTCGCTCGGCGCCGCGCCCGGCAGCCGGCAGAACTGCGCCGTGGACGCGTGACGAACGACGCCGCCGGAGGTGACGGCGAGATTCCCTGACCGACTGATCCGAGCTGCGATCAGTACGCGGCGTCGGCGCCGTACTCGGCCTGCGCAGCGGTGAAGCCCTCGAACACGAGTTGGTCGACCAGTCCCGACCTCGAGAACGAGGTGAAGTCGAGGTACTGCTCGGCGCTTCGGGCTGCCTGCTCGTTCCAGTCCACCGTCACGGTGTCCGCTGCATACGTCGCGTCCTCGGTGGAGAAGCCCTCGAACGCGAGCTGGTCGATCAGCCCGCTGCGGGAGAACGCCGTGAACTGCAGGTACTGCTCGGCGGACCGGAGGGCGTTGCGCTGCCCCGCGCTGACCTGCGGCTCGGTAGGTGCAGGTGCAGACGCTGCCGTGGTCACGGGCAGAACGGCGTCCACGGCCGGCGCCGCGTCCACGGCAGCTTCAGCGGGCGCGACGGGCGCGACGGGCGCGACGGGCGCGGCGGGTGCGGGGGGTGCCGGCACGACCGCCGCCTCGTTGCTCGGCGCGGCTGTCGCCGTCCCGGCAGTGTCCGTGTCCGCTTCACCGAAAGCGGCGCCGAAGGCCAGAACCAGAGCGATGGCGCCGACCACCCACGGCCACTTCTTGCGCTTCTTCGGTGCACTGGCGCCGGTGGGCAGGCCGGGCTGCGCGGTGGGGTAGGACTCCGTCATGTCGTGCTCCTGTGGAGATGGTGCGTCGTCACCGACGCGCCCCGCATGTGCGAGAGCCGTACAGAATGACAGGACCCACCGACAGAACCTCAGCACCTCAGCGCAGCGGCGTTCCCGGCACCGGGCATGCATCGGCCGCCTCGGCGACGACGAGCGGAGCCGTCGGCAGCGCCGGCCGCGCACCGGCCCCCCAGTCGGCGCCGGTCACCGGCGGAGCATCCTCGAGTGCAGCGAGTTCGCCGGGCTCGAACACCCGGCCACGCGTGAGAAAGCGCTTGCCCTCGGGAGTTTCGAGGCTGAACCCGCCACCTCTGCCCTGGACGGCGTCGAGGACGAGTTGCGTGTGCTTCCATGTCGCGAACTGGCTGCCCGAGATCCAGATCGGGACGGCATCGGCGTCGGCGGGCGCAGACGACGGCATCGCGCCGACGTCGAGCGCGAGATCGAGGACGCCCAGCAGCACGTCGCGATCACCGACCACGAACTCGCCCAACGGATAACACATGGGCGAGGACCCGTCACAGCATCCGCCCGACTGGTGCATCATGAGCGCGCCGTGCATGCCGCGGAGGCGACGGAGCAGATCCATCGCCTCCGCGGTTGCGACGGCCCGCGGGGGAGCGGTCACGACAGCCCCCGGCTCAGAAGAAGCCCTGCGCGCCCGGCGCATACGACACCAGCAGGTTCTTGGTCTGCTGGTAGTGATCGAGCATCATGCGATGGTTCTCGCGGCCGATGCCTGACTGCTTGTATCCGCCGAACGCCGCGTGCGCGGGGTACTGGTGGTACGTGTTCGTCCAGACGCGACCGGCCTTGATGTCGCGTCCCGCGCGGTACGCCGTCGAGCCGTCACGCGACCACACCCCGGCGCCCAGGCCGTAGAGGGTGTCGTTCGCGATCGAGATCGCGTCGTCGTACCCCTGGAAGGACGTCACCGACACGACGGGCCCGAAGATCTCCTCCTGGAAGATCCGCATCGAGTTCTGTCCGGTGAAGATCGTCGGCTGGACGTAGTAGCCGCCCGAGAGGTCGCCACCGAGCTCGGCGCGCTCGCCACCCGTGACGACGTGTGCGCCTTCGCCTTTGCCGATCTCCAGGTACGACAGGATCTTCTCGAGCTGATCGTTCGACGCCTGCGCGCCGATCATCGTCTCGGTGTCGAGCGGATCGCCCTGCCGGACGGCCTTGGTGCGGATCGTCGCGAGTTCGAGGAACTCGTCGTAGATGTCCTGCTGGATCAGCGAGCGCGACGGGCACGTGCACACCTCGCCCTGATTGAGCGCGAACATCGTGAAGCCCTCGAGCGCCTTGTCCTGGAAGTCGTCGGCGGCACTCATGACGTCGGAGAAGAAGATGTTCGGGCTCTTGCCGCCGAGTTCGAGCGTCACCGGGATGAGGTTCTGCGACGCGTACTGCATGATGAGCCGCCCGGTGGTCGTCTCACCGGTGAACGCGATCTTCGCGATGCGATCGCTCGACGCGAGCGGCTTGCCTGCCTCGGTGCCGAAGCCGTTGACGATGTTCACGACGCCGTCGGGGAGCAGGTCGCCGATGATCGACCACAGGTAGAGGATCGACGCGGGCGTCTGCTCGGCGGGCTTGAGGACGACGCAGTTCCCGGCGGCGAGCGCGGGCGCGAGCTTCCACGTGGCCATGAGGATCGGGAAGTTCCACGGAATGATCTGCCCGACGACACCGAGCGGTTCGTGGAAGTGGTAGGCGACGGTGTGCTCGTCGATCTCGGAGAGCGAACCCTCCTGTGCGCGAATCGCTCCCGCGAAGTAGCGGAAGTGATCGACGGCGAGCGGGATGTCGGCGTTCAGCGTCTCGCGGATGGGTTTGCCGTTGTCCCACGACTCGGCAAGGGCGATCGACTCGAGATTCGCTTCGATGCGGTCGGCGATCTTGTTGAGGATCACGGAGCGTTCGGCGGGGCTGGTCTTTCCCCACGCGGGTGCCGCGGCGTGGGCGGCGTCGAGGGCGAGATCGATGTCTTTCGCCGTCGACCGGGCCACCTCGCAGAACACCTGACCGGTGACGGGGGTCGGGTTCTCGAAGTAGTTGCCCTCGGCCGGCGGAACCCACCGCCCGCCGATCCAGTTGTCGTAGCGGCTCTCGAACGACATCGTCGCGCCGTCGGTACCGGGGCGGGCGTACACGGTCATCGATGAACTCCTTCGCGTTCGTACATCACATCGGAACGTGTGTGTGATGTATGACACAGTACGCGCTACGCCGGTCTCGCCGAACTCTCACCTGCGCACGAGCCGGAACCACCGCGGGTCGACCTTCTTGAACGGTCCGCTCATCTCCGTCGTGTCGGCGTCCCAGTCGCACACGAACGACCACCCGTCGCCGAACCGCCGCTCGACGTGATGGTGCGACGCGCCGCTCGGGAAGAACCCGCGATGTCCCGCCCCGAAGGCGTACATGAGCAGCGAGGTCCCGGGCTCGGCCAGCCGCGTCACACGCTCGACGTAGTCGCGGCGCCGGGCGTCGTCGAGCCCGTGATAGCAGCCGACGTCGACGATGAGGTCGAACGACGTGAACACACCACCCGCCTCGACGGTGCAGACGTCGACGTTGTGGAAGTCGATCTCGACCCCCGACAGCGCCGCGCGCCGGCGAGCGCGTTCGAGCGCGTACGCCACGGTGTCGACGCCCACGACCCGCCATCCGCGCCGGGCGAGTGCGACTGCGTGCTCGCCCGTCCCGCAGCCCACACCGAGCGCGCGGCCGGGAAGGATTTGCCGGTGGCGCGTCCCCGTCGGCAGCGTCACCTCGCCGAGGAGGGTGTCGATCTGTGCGTCGAACGCGGTGAGCGGCTGCACCCACGGGGTCATGCCGATGCGGAACAACGCTTCGTGAACCAGTCCCACCCGCACACCTCCCCACATTCCGTCCAGTCCGTCTCCGGCTCGGATACCCGTTCGTGACTCGTGTGACACCTGCATGGGACGCGCGGGCCGCCCCGGATGGGGTGGCTGCATGGTTACCGTGGGAAACATGACCTCCGACGACACGCGCTTCGACAGCGCAGGCAGTGCGATCCCGACCATCGTTCTCTCCGACGGCAGACAGATCCCGCAGCTCGGTTTCGGCGTCTACAAGGTCGAGCCGGACGAGGCGCAGCGCGTCGTCGAGGAGGCTCTGACCGTCGGTTATCGCAGCATCGACACCGCGACGCTCTACGGGAACGAGGACGGTGTGGGGCGCGCGCTCGCGAACTCCGGGCTCCGCCGCAACGAGGTCTTCGTGACCACGAAGCTGTGGAACGACGACCAGGGCTACGACGAGACGCTGCGTGCGTTCGACGCGAGCATGAACCGGCTGGGTCTCGACCATCTCGATCTGTATCTCGTCCACTGGCCGGTGCCGTCGCTCGGCAGGTACGTCGACAGCTTCCGTGCGCTGCAGAAGCTTCGCGACGACGGGCGCGTGAAGTCGATCGGCGTCTCCAACTTCACGGAGGAGGCCATCGAGCGGCTCATCGCCGAGACCGGTGAGGTGCCGGCGCTCAACCAGATCGAACTGCATCCCGGATTCACGCAGACCGAGCTGCGCGCGTATCACATGGGACGGGGCATCGCGACGGAGGCGTGGGCGCCGCTCGGGCAGGGCAGCGTCCTCGGCGACCCGACGATCGAGGCGATCGCCCGGACCCACGGCCGCACCCCCGCGCAGATCGTCCTTCGGTGGCATCTGCAGATCGGCACCATCGCGATCCCCAAGTCCGTCACGCCGTCGAGGATCGCCGAGAACTTCGAGGTGATGGGTTTCCGGCTCGGGCCCGACGAGATCGACGCGATCGACGGACTCCGTTTCGACGTAGGCCGCCTCGGTCCCGATCCCGAGACGTTCGGGGCCTGACGGCGGGCTGCTTTCCGGTACCGCGCGTCCGGTTTCTCAGAGATCTCTTCGTTACGAGACGGACCGCACATCTCGGAGGGGTAACGCTCCGAACTCGTTCGAGGATTGACCCGGCAGTAGGACGCACGGGAACGAACGGAGCACCATCGCATGATCGAGACCGGTTCGAGACAGTCGTCGGCGAGAGGTGGGGGTGCAGCGCCGCGAGCCGTGTCCGTACTCGTGGCATTGGTGTTCGCGATCACCGCGGTGTTCGCGGGCACGGCCGCCGCGGCCCCGGGACACAGCACCCCCGCGCGAGCCGTGCCGTGGGGCGGGTACCAGGAACTGTGGGTTCCGTCCTCGATGGGCAACATCAAGGTGCAGGTGCAGTGGGCGTCGCGAGGCGGCACCGCTGCCCTCTACCTCCTCGACGGCCTGCGGGCGCGCGACGACCGCAACGCGTGGTCGTTCGAGACGAACGCGATGGACCAGTTCCGCGGCGACAATCTGACGCTCGTCATGCCCGTCGGCGGCGAGTCGAGCTTCTACTCCGACTGGTACAACCCGTCGAACTTCAACAACCAGCACATCACCTACAAGTGGGAGACGTTCCTGACGCGGGAGCTGCCCGACTTCCTCGCGGGCTTCGGCGTCGATCGCTCGATCTCCGGCATCATGGGTCCCTCGATGGGCGGCACCGCCGCGATGACGCTCGCCGCGCATCACCGCGACCAGTTCCGGTTCGCCGGATCGCTGTCCGGGTACCTCAACACCTCGGCGCCGGGCATGCGTGAGGCGATCCGCATCGCGATGCTCGACGCCGGCGGCTACAACTCGGACGCGATGTGGGGCTTCCCGTGGGATCCGGCGTGGTTGCGCAACGATCCCTTCGTCTCGGCGCCGCAGATGCAGGGCATGTCGCTGTACGTCGCGTCCGGCAACGGGCTGCCCGGCCACTTCGATCACCCGTCGGCGCCGATCGACTACTGGAACACGGCGATGGGCATGGGCCTCGAGTTCCTGTCGATGGTGCAGACCAGGGCCTACCAGATCCGGATGGCCTCGCTCGGCATCCCGGTCACCTTCCAGTTCAACGGCTCCGGCATCCACTCGTGGCCGTACTGGTCGGCGGAGCTGTGGAAGGCACGCCCGCAGATCCTGAACGCGCTCAACGCGTGGTGACGCCGCGGGCCTGCTGATCGGGCCCGCGTTGCCGGCGACCCCGATCGCCGGTACGCAGAATCCGGGTGAGCCCGAGACGGCGAGCAAGCCGTCCGGGCCACCCGGATTCCGCGTATTCGGGGTCGGCGAGCGACGACGACGCGACGATGCTGTCCTCGTCCGAGACGTGCGCGGCGTCGAACGGCACGAGGCTGCGGCCGTCGCCGCGCAGCTCTTCGACGACGGCGTGCAGTCCCGTGCCCGCGTCGTCGGTGCGGCGGGTGATCTCGTCGGCCGTCACCCCGAGGTGTTCGGCGAGCAGCCGCGTCCGGAATGCGGCGACGGCAGCCCGCTGCTCGGGGGCCGGCGGCTCGATCGCGATGTCGCACTCGGTGTCGAAGCCCTGCGAACGATTGTTGAGATTCGACGACCCGATCCGCAGCAGCCGATCGTCGGCGACGAGGACCTTCGCGTGCACGTAGATCGGGGTGCCGCCCTCGGCGACGGGGAAGTGGACGCCGAGCCGCCCGTGCACGTCGGCGTCCCACAGTTCCCGCAGCAGTACGCGGCGCGCGCCGTCCATCGCCTTGCGTTCGAGCCAGCCGTCGGCGTTGCGGGGCAACACGATCACGACGTCGGGGCCGTCCGGCTCGCGGAGGCGCTGCGCGATGGCGTCGACGATCGGCCGCGACGCGAGGTACTGCGTCTCGATGTAGAGCGAGCGGCGCGCCGACGCGATCGCGGCGAACCAGAGCGCCTCCACTTCGCGGATCTCGGCCCGGCCCGGCAGGTGCGGCATCGTGCGCGCGATCGCGACGTCGACGTCGCGGAAGGCGGGTTCGAGTTCGGGTGGCCACGGGTCGCTCGACGGATCGAGCGGGTCGAGGCGTTCGCCCGTCGCGCGCGCCCAGCGGCGGCGGGCGAGGGTCGCGAGTGCGCGGGCGGCCTCGCCGTCGACGGCAGCCGTGACGTCGTGCCACGGGCCGTGCGGGCGGCCCGCCGGGGTGCGGCGCACGGGATGGTCGTCGCGATGCTCGGAGGTGTCCCAGCGGTCCACCGTCATGTCGATCCCGCCGCAGAAGGCGAACGAGTCGTCGATGACGACGATCTTCTGGTGGTGCGCTCCCGCGATCGGATGCTCCGAGTCGGTGCGCAGGTGCAGGCGATCGTCGGTGATCCAGTCCGCGAGGAAGACTGGCGTCGCCGCGCGGCCGAACCGCGACACCGAGCCGACTCCCCATTCGAGAAGATGGATGTCGAGGTCGGGCCGCGTCTTCACGAGCGAGAGAAGGAATCGGCCGAGCCGATCGGGCAACTCGTCGCGACCGCCCGAACGGGGGTCGAGCCGGATGCGGGTGTCGAACTCCCAGCCGATGAGCATGATGCGGTGGCGTGCCCGCAGCATCGCTGCCTTCGCGATGCGGAAGTAGTCGGCGGCATCGACGACGACCGCCATGCGGTCGGCGCGCTCGATCCGCCAGCACGTCTCGCCCGTCCGCAGGACTGCTCCGGGATCAGTGGAGTCGGGATCGGGGACTTCGGAAGCGGGAGCGTCATCCGAGTGCGGAACGCGGCGATCCACCGGCACTGCCTTTCTCTCGATCGGAGACCGGCGGCGGCCCCACGCGGGTGGGAAGTGCGAGGTGACGGGTCAGCTCCGTCGCGGCAGCGCGTCCGGCCCGGTTGGCACCGATGGTGGACGCGGAGGGACCATACCCGACCAGGTGGATGCGCGCGTCGCGGGCGACCTGCGTCGCGAGACGCCCGGTCATCGTGATCCCGCCGCCGGGCCCGCGCAGCCGCAGCGGCGCGAGATGGTCGAGCGCGCTGCGGAAGCCGGTGTTCCAGATGATCACGTCGGCCTCGTACTCGGTGCCGTCCGGCCACCGCACCCCGTGCTCGGTGATCTCGTCGAACATCGGATGCCGGTCGAGCACACCACGTTCGCGGGCCGCACGAACCGCGGGCGTCACCGGAAGACCCGTCACCGACACGACCGATCCGGGTGGAAGCCCGCGCCGCACGCGGTCCTCGACTCGCGCCACGGCGGCGGTGCCCGCCTCGGGGGTGAACGGCACGTCGCTGAAGACCGGTTCGCGGCGGGTGACCCACAGCGTGTCCGCGACGCGGGAGACCTCGTCGAGGATCTGCAGCGCGGAGATGCCGCCGCCCACGACGACGACACGAGCCCCCGCGAACTCGTCGGGCGTGCGGTAGTCGCGCGTGTGCAGGGTGCGGCCGGCGAACCGCGCGGCGCCCGGATGGAAGGGGACGAACGGACGCTCCCACGTCCCTGTCGCGTTGATCACGCCACGCGCGACGTACAGGCCGGCATCGGTCTCCGCATGCAGCAGGCCGTCGCGGTCGCACACGACGCGGACGTCGACGGGGCGCCGCACGGGCAGCGCGAAGCGTTCCTCGTAGTCGCCGAAATATCGGGGAACGGCCGCCGACGCGCGCACCGTGCCCGGGAGATCGCCGATGTCCGCGTACTCGTCGAAGCTCGCGCCCGGCAGATCGTGCACACCGTTGACGGTCGAGAGCGTCAGCGACGGCCACCGGAACTGCCACGCGCCACCGGGCCCCGGTGCGTGGTCGAGCACGACGTAGCCGTCGCCGGGCGACAGCCCGAGCCTGCGCAGGTGGAAGGCAGCCGACAGGCCCGCCTGACCTGCGCCGATCACGAGTACGTCCACGTCGGTGCGCTGCGGTGTCATAACCTTTCGTACAACCGTCGATGTGTCCGCGCTTGTTCCGCGGCCGGCGTGTGAGGTGCGACGACATGGTGTGCGGGACGACATGGTGTGCGGACGAGGAGGGACATGATCGGGACGACCCGAGACGGTGACGTGGTGACCGTCGAGTTGCAGCGCGAGGAGCGTCGCAACGCACTGAACACCGAGCTGTGCACCGCGATCCGGGACGCGCTGACCGAGGCGGTCGACGCGGGTGCCCGCGCGATCGTCGTCACGGGCCGTGGCCCCGCCTTCTGTGCGGGCGCGGATCTGTCGGGCGACGTGTACGCGGACGGCTTCACCGACACGCTCCTCGAGATGCTGCACACCGTCGACTCCGTCCCGGTTCCGGTGATCGCCGCGATCGGGGGTCCCGCGATCGGCGCAGGCTGTCAGCTCGCGATCGCCGCGGACCTGCGCGTCGCCGTTCCCGACGCCGTCTTCGCGATTCCCGCTGCGAAACTGGGGATCTCGGTCGACCGCTGGACGGTGCACCGGCTCGCCTCGCTCGTCGGCGGCGGGCCCGCGCGCACGATGCTGCTCGGTGCGGACAGGCTCGACGCGGTCGCCGGTTTCCAGCACGGGCTCGTCAACCGCATCGGTTCGCGGTCGGACGCGCACGCGTGGGCACAGCAGATCGCGCGGCTCGCGCCGCTCTCGCTGCGTCATCTCAAGATGACGTTCAACGACGACGGCACGCAGGACGACGCTCCCGCCGAGCACATCGCGGCCCTCGAGTCCGCGTGGCGCAGCGACGACGCCGCCGAGGCGCGGACGGCGCGCTCCGAGAAGCGGGATCCGGTGTTCCGTGGCAGGTGACACGACGCCGGGTGTGCGACGCGTGCTCGGCGGGCTCGCGGTGGCCGCCGGAGTGGCGGCCCTCGCGCGGGCGGCGTGGTCGATTCCTGTCGAGATGGGTGCGCGGCGCTCCGCGATCCGCCCGTTCGCCGCGGCGTCGCCGCACTGGCGCTCCGGCACCTTCCACAACGCCGAACCGGCGCACCCCGGGCCCACCGCACCGCCGTGGCGGATCGCCGCCCGGTTCGCGACGCGGGGCCGTGTCGGCAAGCCGCCCACCCCGATACCCGTTGTCGCGCCGCAGTTTCCCGACACCGTGGCCGATCTGGCCGTCACGTGGCTCGGTCACGCGAGTGCGCTGATCGAGATCGACGGCGCCACGGTGCTCGCCGACCCGGTGTGGAGCGAACGTGTGTCGCCGTCGACCGTCGTCGGACCCGCCCGGCTGCATCCGGTGCCGTCGGGTCTGGACGAGTTGCCGCGCCTCGACGCCGTCGTGATCTCGCACGATCACTACGACCACCTCGATCGGCGCACGCTGCTCGCGCTCCGCGATCTGCAGGAGGTCCCCTTCGTCGTCCCCGTCGGCGTGGGCGCTCACCTGCGGCGGTGGGGGATCGCGGAGCAGCGCATCGTCGAACTCGATTGGGACGACTCCGTCGAACTCGGCGGCATCCGGCTCACGTGCACACCGGCACGGCACTTCTCGGGCCGCGGCCTCACGCGCAATCCGACGCTGTGGAGTTCGTGGGTGCTCGCGGGCCCGCAGCACCGCGTGTTCTTCGGTGGCGACACCGGATACACGCGGCAGTTCGCCGAGATCGGCGATCGCTACGGTCCGTTCGACGTCACGGTGCTCCCGGTCGGTGCCTACGACGAGATGTGGCACGAGATCCACATGGACCCTGAAGAAGCCGTCCGGGCCCACCGCGATCTGCGCGGGGGACTGCTGCTGCCGATCCACTGGGCGACCTTCGATCTCGCATTCCATCCGTGGGTCGAGCCCGCCACACGGCTCGTCTCGGCCGCCCGCGACGCGGACGTCCCCGTCCTGATCCCCCGGCCCGGCGAGCGCACCGAGATCGACGACGCACGCCCGGTGGGCATCGTGGGCCTGCGTGAGCAGCCCGACTCCGTGTCACCCTGGTGGATCACAGTGGCGGCGGGGCGCGCCGACTAATCTCGTCGGAATGAAGCAGGACGAACCCGCGCCGTCCGGGGATGTGGACGGGTGCGGCGCAGGAGGGCCGGCCGGCGACGGCGCCGGGGTCGCGGTGGCGACCGATCCGGAGCACGTCCGGCGGGGGCTGACCTCCGACGAGGTAGCGCAGCGCGTCGCCGCGGGACAGACGAACGACGTGCCCGCGCGGGCGAGCAGGTCGGTGCGCGACATCGTGCGCGGCAACGTCTTCACCCGCATCAACGCGATCCTCGGCGTGCTGTTCGTCATCGTCATGGCGACCGGATCGATCATCGACGGAATGTTCGGCCTGCTCATCGTCGCGAACTCGGGTATCGGCATCATCCAGGAGATCCGCGCGAAACGGACGCTCGACAAGCTCGCGATCGTCGGGCAGGCGCGCCCCGTCGTGCGCCGCGACGGTGCGGCCGCCGAGATCGCCCCCGATCGGGTGGTGCTCGACGACATCGTCGAACTCGGTCCCGGCGACCAGATCGTGGTCGACGGCGTCGTCGTGGAGAGCGCGAATCTCGACGTCGACGAGTCGCTGCTCACCGGCGAGGCCGACGCCGTCGACAAGCAGGTCGGATCGCCCGTGCTGTCCGGCAGCTTCGTGTCGTCCGGCAGCGGCGCCTACCGCGCCACGAAGGTCGGCCACGACGCCTACGCGGCGCGCCTCGCCGACGAGGCCAGCAAGTTCACGCTCGTGAAGTCGGAGCTGCGCGGCGGGATCGACCGCATCCTCGCGATCATCACGTATCTGATGATCCCCGCGGGCGCGCTCATCGTCTACAACCAGCTGTTCTCCTCGGGGCAGCCGCTCGGACCCGCCCTCAACGGCATGGTCGCGGCGCTCGTGCCGATGGTGCCGGAAGGGCTCGTGCTCATGACGTCCATCGCATTCGCGATCGGCGTGATCCGGCTGGGCAAGCGGCAGTGTCTCGTGCAAGAGCTTCCGGCGATCGAGGGGCTCGCACGCGTCGACGTCGTGTGCGCCGACAAGACCGGCACGCTCACCGAGAACGGGATGCGGCTCGCCGACGTCCACGTCATCGGGGAGTCCCCGAACGGGCAGGACCCGAAGGCCGCGCTCGCGGCCCTCGCCGCCGACGATCCGCGTCCGAACGCGAGTGTCGCGGCGATCGCGGAGGCGTTCGCGGAGCGGCCCGCGTGGGGCGAGGCCACCGCGGAGGCGCCGTTCTCGTCGGCGAAGAAGTGGAGCGGCCGCTCGTACGGCTCCCACGGGAACTGGATCCTCGGCGCACCCGACGTGCTGCAGGAGCACGGCTCGGACGTCGCGCGCCGCGCCGAGGAGATCGGCGCGAAGGGGCTGCGGGTGCTGTTGCTCGCGAGCAGCGACCGCAGCGTCGACGACGACGCCGCCCCGGGAACCGTGACGCCGCGCGCGCTCGTCGTCCTCGAGCAGAAGGTGCGTCCCGACGCGAAGCCGACGATCGAGTACTTCGACAGCCAGCACGTCGCGGTGAAGGTCGTCTCGGGAGACAACGCGGTGTCGGTCGGCGCCGTCGCCGGGACCCTCGATCTCCCCGGCGCCGAGCATCCCGTCGACGCGCGGACGCTGCCGGAAGGCGGTGAGGCACTCGCCGACGTCGTCGAGGAGTCGACGACGTTCGGGCGGGTCCGGCCCGACCAGAAGCGCGCGATGGTCGGCGCGCTCCAGTCCCGCGGGCACACCGTCGCGATGACGGGCGACGGCGTCAACGACGTCCTCGCGCTCAAGGACGCCGACATCGGTGTCGCGATGGGATCGGGCAGTCCGGCGACGCGGTCGGTCGCGCAGATCGTGTTGCTCGACAACAAGTTCGCGACGCTCCCGTACGTCGTGGGCGAGGGCCGCCGCGTCATCGGCAACATCGAGCGGGTCGCGAACCTGTTCCTCACCAAGACCGTCTACTCGGTGCTGCTGGCGTTCCTCGTCGGGATCTCGGGCGTCGCGTCGCAGATCTTCGCGCTCGATCCCGTGCCGTATCCGTTCCTGCCGCGGCACGTCACCATCGCAGCGTGGTTCACGATCGGCATCCCGGCATTCGTGCTCTCGCTCGCGCCCAACAACGAGCGTGCGCGTTCGGGCTTCGTGCCGCGCGTGCTGCGGCTCGCGATCCCGTCGGGCGTCATCATCGGCGTCACGACGTTCGTCGCGTATCTGCTCGTCTACGCGGGCCCGGACCAGACGCAGCAGCAGAAGGAACAGGCCGGGACGGCCGCGCTCGTCACGCTGATCATGATCGCGCTGTGGGTACTCGCCGTCGTCGCGCGGCCGTACACGTGGTGGAAGATCGTGCTGCTGGCCGGTTCGGCCCTCGGCTACGTGGTGATCTTCGGGGTTCCCTTCCTGCAGCGGTTCTTCGCGCTCGACATCTCCAATCCCGCGGTGCTCGCGACGGGTGTCACGTGCGGGCTGGTCGGTGTTCTCCTCGTCGAGGTCGCGTGGTGGGTGTCGGGCAGGCTCCGCGGCGAGCGCCGGCGGCTGTTCGCGACGGGCGACGACGTGCCCGAGTAGACCGGAGCCGAGCAGTGCCGCTCTCGCGCGCGCTACCGTGAGGTCGGGGGATACCGAAAGGACAGACGATGAGCTGGCGCGATTCGCTCGACAACCTGATCGGCAAGGGTAAGAAGGCGGCCACCGACAACGCCGACAAGATCCACGACGCCGTGGACAAGGCGTCGAAGTTCGCCGACGACAAGACCGGCGGCAAGTACCACGAGCAGATCGGCAAGGCGGCCGGCGCAGCGAAGAACGCCGTTCCGCGCGACGCCGCCGCCGAGCCGGGTGGCACCGAGACGCCGGCACCCGAGGCTTCCGCACCCGAGACGCCGGCACCCGAGCCCCCGGCACCCGAGCCGCCGAAGACCGAGCAGCCGAGGACCGAACCGCCGAAGACGGATCCCCCGACGCCCTGAGCCGGTACGCCCCGAGGCCGATGCCGCGAATCGACAGGTGACGCCGCCGTGGAGTTGCGGCACACTGTCGAAGTGGACCACAGCACAGCGGGTTCGTCGGACGATTACGCATTGATGTCGGTATCGGTGTCGTGGCGCGGCGACGTGCTGCTGATGTCGGTGTTCGGCGAGATCGATCTCGTCACGGCCACGCAACTCTCGGACTCGATCACCGCGGCACTCGGCAACGATCCCCGCGGCTTCGTCGTCGATCTCAGCGGCGTCCATTTCCTCGCCTCCGCGGGGATGAGCGTCCTCATGGACGCCGCGGAGCACGCGGGCCGCTCCGGCACGCGCTACGCCGTCGTCGCCTACGGTGCCGCCACCGCTCGGCCGATGGCGCTCGTCGGAGTGGGCGACGTCCTTCCCGTGTTCGACCGAGTCGACGACGCCGTTGCAGCGTGCCGAGTCTGAGGGGGCGGTCGCGATCACGGCCGCGGCGACGAACGAGCAGATCTCCGTGACGGGGCGTCACCGTCGCAGGCCGCCGTACGCGGAGGTGAGCCTGTCGTATCACGGTATCGGCGCGGACCCGTCGCAGTTGCCGACGCTGCGACGTCAGATCGGTGCGTGGCTCGGCGGGATCGGTGTCGACTCGCGTCAGCAGGGCGACGTCGTGCTCGCGACGTACGAGGCGTTCGCGAACGTCGTCGAGCACGCGTACGTCGACAGCGACGAGGATCCGCTGATGGACGTCGAGGCGACGTACGTCCCCGACACGTCGACGCTGCGCGTGACGGTCGCCGATCACGGCACATGGCGTGAGCAGGCAGGGGACTCCGGACGTGACACCGAGAGCAATCGGGGAAACGGGGTACGGCTCATCCGGCGGCTCGCCGCGCACACCGAGATCGAACGCACGTGCCAGGGGACCGTCGTCACGATGACCTGGCACATCGACGTCGATCCTCGGTCCGCCGTCTGGTGATCCGGGCGTATCGCATAATCTGTGGTGCTCCAGCGGTGAGCGGAATGCGGCCCGGTGTCGACGTGAGAAGAGAGGCCCGATGCGAGACGAGAGCGATGCCGGCCTACGCCTGGCAGACGTGTTCCGTGAGCTGGCCCAGGTCGTCTACGACGCCGACGACGCCAAGCAGATCTACGAAGCGGTGTGCGAGGTCTCGGTCGCGGTCGTTCCGGGCTGCGACCACGCGAGCATCATGCTGCGGCGGCGCGAGGGATCGACCGAGCGCGTCCTCACGGTCGCCGCGAGCGACGAGGTCGCGGCACGCGCCGACGAGCTCGAACGCATCACCGGTGAGGGGCCGTGCCTCGACGCCCTCGACGACGAGGCCGCGCAGATCGAGAGCGATCTGACGTCGCCGACGACGCGCTGGCCCGCGCTCGCGGCCCGGTTGATCGCCGAGACGCCGATTCGCGGCGCACTCGGTTTCCGGCTGCTCGTCGACGATCGGAAGGTCGGTGCGCTCAATCTGTTCGGCGACACCGCGGGCGACTTCGAGGGGGAGAACGCCGACATCGCCGTCCTCGTCGCGGCGTTCGCATCGGTCGCCGTGACGTCCGCGGTCCGGGGCGAGGACGCCTCGACGCTGCGGTCCGGCATCGACAGCAACCGCGAGATCGGCAAGGCGATCGGGCTGCTCATGGCGCAACACGGCGTCACCGACGACGAGGCGTTCGCGTTGCTCCAGCGCGCGTCGTCGCGTGCCCAGGTCCGGATCGCCGAACTCGCGAGCAGGATCGTGCAGGGACACGCGCGGTGACCGATGCGCTCGAGGACGGTCTCGTCGCGCTGTCGATGCTGACGCAGCGTGGTGCGCGGATCGTGACGATCTCCTCGGGCCTCGCCATCCGCGTGGACTACGAGCTCGACCGGGCCGTCGTCGCCGTCCCGCTGGGCGAGCTCGGCGACGTGTCGTGCCGCTGGCGCCTGACGTTGCTGTGCGACGCTCACGACGGCGGCCCCGGGAAGGTCCTCGCGGACGTCACCGACGACTGGCTCGTGGATGCGTTCGAGAAGGCGTTCGCGGAGGTGTCCGGCTCGCCCGAGTGGCACGTGTGACAATTCCGCTGCGCCGGTCCCACGGCGTTCAGCAGTCCGGCTCGGAGTCATCGGTGAGCTGCGTTTCGAGTTGCGCGATGCGGTCCTCGAGTTCGAGGACGAGATCGATCCCGGCGAGATTGAGGCCGCGGGCGGCGAGTTCGTCGATCCTGCCGATGCGGCCGACGTCCGATTCGGTGTAGTGGACGCGGCCGTCGAGCGTGTGAACGGGAGAGATCAGGCCGCGACGCTCGAACAGTCGCAGCGTCTGCGGGCCGACGCCCGACATCGACACGGCGTCCGAGAAGCCGAACAACCGCGTGCGGGCATGCGAATTCGCGACGGAGGACACGTGACCTCTCTCTCCCATCTGCTAGGGCTGAAACGGGACATTACCACCGGGATTCGGGGCCGAGGGGTGACGACCGGGATCCGGAGGCCGGCGGCGCGACGACCGCCGTCCGGCACGCTCGTGGCGAGTAGCGTGGCGGCCGTGATCCGAACCCGTACTCGTGCGTGCGCGCTCGCGGCAGGCCTCGTGTTCCTCGTGGGCTGCGGTTCGAGTGCCGGCGACGACCCCGGCCCCCCGATCGAGACGACGACGCCGGCTCCGGAGGGCGACGAACGCGGCGAGGTCGTCTCCTCGGAGCCGGTCACCGACATCGATCCCGCGGTCGCGGCGACAGGGGCGACCGTCACGCGCGTGACGTACCGGACGACCTCCGGGATCGACGGCAGCGGCGTGGACGTCGTCGCGACGGTGTTCGCGCCCGCCGGTCCCGCGCCCGAGGGCGGCTTCCCGGTCGTCACCGTCGGCCACGGCACGACGGGTGTCGAGGACGAGTGCGCGCCGTCGCTCTCGCCGACGCTCATGGGGACGACGTCGATGGTGACTCCCCTGCTCGAACGCGGCTGGGTCGCGGTGGTGTCCGACTATCAGGGACTCGGCACGCCGGGCCCGCACCCGTATCTCGATGCGGACTCCGCGGGCTACGACCTCGTCGACGCCGTCCGAGCGGCCCGCGAGGTCGTGCCGGAAACCTCGACGCGGTGGGCGGCGATCGGCGGCTCGCAGGGCGGTCAGGCTTCGTGGGCGGCGGCCGAGCTCGCCGCCGAGTACGGCGACGGTCTCGACCTCGTCGGCGCCGCGAATCTCTCGCCCGCCGCCGACCTCTCGCCGATCCTGCGTGACGCGGTCGGCGTCGACGACGGCGGCACGCTGCCGCTGACGTGGCCGCAGACGCTGCTCATGCCGTTCGTGCTCGACGGCGTCGCCGCGGTGGATCAGGAGTTCGACGAGAGCCGGTACGTGCGCGGCGTCGTCGCGGAGAATCCCGACGTCACGCGGTCGTGCGTGACGGACCGGATCGACGAGAAGCTCCGGCTCGCGTCGCAGATCCGGCCGACCGACATCGGGCCGCAGACCACGCGCGACGCGGAGGAGCTGTACGAGCATCTCGCGGACGCGGCCCTGCCGCGCCGTGGCGCGGGCGCGCCGATGTTCGTCGCGGTGGGCGGCGCGGACAACGTCATCGACGCGGCCTGGACGCGCGACGCCGTGCTGCGGGCGTGCGCACTGGGCGACACGATCGAGTACGTGTACTCGCCGGAGCAGGGGCATTCCGATCCGAACGCCACCGCGAGCGCGGTGGAGTGGGTCGGCGCGCGTTTCGCCGGTGAGCCGCCGCCGAACTCGTGCGGCGCGGACCTGCTGCCGTGACGACGGTCCTCGCCGTGATCGTCGCGGCGCTGGTGGGTGGCGGTGCGACGTACGCGTGGCTGCGGTCGCGGCGTGAGCTCGCGACGCCCGCCGAGCGTGCCGTCCACGCGGCGCTGCACTCCGCGTCGCGGGCGATCGCGCCGTTGCGCGGTGGGCTCACCGAGGCCGCCGCCGCGGAGTCGGCGCCGCATCTGCAGACGCTCACCGGTGCCGCGGCGCTCGCCGTCGTGTCCCCGGACGGCGAGGTCCTCGCGTGGAGCGGTGGTCACCGCGCGCTGGGTGCCGATGTCGCGCACGCAGCGCAGACGGCGAGCACGGCGGGCCGGCGCACCCTCGTGGCGGCCGGCGACCTCGACGGCGTGACCGGTCCGCACCCGGTGCGCGCGATCGTGGCGCAGCCTCTCATGGCCGACGACGGCACCGGGCTCGGCGCCCTCGTCGCCGTCACCGAATCCGATCCCGGTCCGGGCTCGCTGGGCGCGCTCGCCGAGGTCGCGTACTTCGTGTCCAGCCGCCTCGAACTCGCCGACCTCGACGCCTCGCGTGCACGGCTCGACCGCGCCGAGGTGCGGGCGCTGCGCGCCCAGATCAGTCCGCACTTCATCTACAACGCGCTCGGCACGGTCGCGTCGTTCGTGCGGACCGATCCCGTCCGGGCACGCGAGTTGATCCTCGAGTTCGCCGACTTCACCCGGTACTCGTTCCGTGCGGCGGGCGAGTACACGGTGCTGTCGGAGGAACTGCGCAACATCGACCGGTATCTCACGCTCGAACGCGCCCGCTTCGGCGACGTGCTGCAGGTGCGGCTGCGGATCGCGCCCGAGGTGCTCGGCGTCGTTCTCCCGTTCCTCGCTCTGCAGCCGCTCGTCGAGAACGCGGTGCGGCACGGTCTCGCGGGCAAGCCGGACGGCGGCACCGTCACGATCGTCGCGACGGACGAGGGCACCGACTGCGTCGTCAGCGTCGAGGACGACGGCGTGGGGATGGACCCGGAGCTGTTGCGGTCGGGTGCCCTCGACGCGGTCGACGAACGCGCCGGTGCGGTGCGCGAAGCGGCGCACGTCGGTCTCGCGAACGTCGACGATCGGCTGCGTGCGGCGTTCGGCAACGACTACGGGCTCGTGGTCGAGACGGCCCCCGGCGCGGGCACGAAGGTGAGCATGCGGGTGCCCAAGTTTCGGCAGGGTGTGCGGGCCTGAGGCCGCCGGGCGTGAATCCCGTCACCCGCGGCACCATAATCACGAGTGTGAACGCTCACGAGACACCTGTGACGCTGACCGTCCTCGCCGTCGACGACGAGAAGCCGGCGCTCGACGAGCTCGCGTACCTGCTCTCGGCGCAGGACGAGGTGGGGCGGATCGAGACGGCGTCCGACGCCACGACGGCGCTGCGGATCCTGCGGTCGGGCGGGATCGACGCCGTCTTCCTCGACATCGACATGCCCGGTCTCGACGGTCTGGAACTCGCCGGCGTGCTCACCCAGTTCACCGAGCGGCCCGCGATCGTGTTCGTGACGGCTCACGACGACCGCGCCGTCGACGCGTTCGATCTGGGCGCCGTCGACTATCTGCTCAAGCCGCTGCGCGACGAGCGGCTCGCGGAGTCGGTGCGCCGCGTCGTCGCCCAGCGCCGGGTCGCCGAACCCGCCGCCGCGGACGAGGAGGGCGAGGTGATCCCCGTCGAGCTGGGGGGCGTCACGACGCTCGTGCATCGCGCGGACGTGCAGTGGGTCGAGGCGGACGGCGACTACGCGCGCCTGCACACCGCGAAGGGGTCGCATCTCGTCCGCATCCCGATCTCGGCGCTCGAAGCGCGGTGGGAGGATGCCGGCTTCCTGCGGGTGCACCGGTCGTATCTCGTGTCGCTCCCGCTCGTGACGGGGATCCGCGCCGTCGGGACGGGGTCGGTCGTCCGGCTGCGCCCCAACGGTGACGATCCCGCCGTCGAACTGCCGGTGAGCCGCCGTCACGCGCGGGGTCTCAAGGACCGCCTGGTGCGTGCGCCGCGGCAGCAGTGGACGACGCGGTGACGGCGCCGCGCCCCCGCGAGCGCGTCGTCCTCGCCCGACGCCGCGGTGCGCGGACGATGCGGACGCGGACCGACGTGCTCGAGCAGACCGCGGTCGGCGACGCCGTCGTGCGTGCGCTCGTGCGCACCCAGTTGCGGCTCGCGATCCGGCTGGCCGTCGTCGCGATCGTGCTCTTCGGGTCGGTGCCCGCGGTGTTCGCGCTCGTGCCCGGCGCCGCCGAGGCGTCGTTGTGGGGCGTGCGGGTCGCGTGGATCGTGCTCGGCGTCCTCGCGTACGTCGCACTGCTCGTCGTGGGCTGGGTGTTCGTCCGACAGGCCGAACGCAACGAGGACGACTTCACCGAACTCGTGGACCGGTGACGGTGGGCGACACCGGGGTTCCCGCCTTCACCGTCGCCGCTGTCGTCCTCGCGGCGGTCGCGACGGTGGCGATCGGCGCGTACGGCGTCCGGCTCGCACGCACGACGTCGGACTTCCTCGTCGCGTCGCGCAGCGTCGGACCGCGCTGGAACGCCGCCGCGATCTCGGGCGAGTACCTGTCGGCGGCATCGTTTCTCGGTGTCGCAGGTCTCGTCGCGAAGTACGGCGCGGACGCGCTCTGGTATCCGATCGGATTCACGGCGGGCTACCTCGGTGTCCTGCTGTTCGTGGCCGCTCCGCTGCGCCGCTCGGGCGCCTACACCGTCCCCGACTTCGCCGAGTTCCGGCTCGGGTCACGGCGACTGCGGACGCTGTCGATGCTCGTCGTCGCGATCGTGTGCGCGCTGTATCTCGTGCCGCAGTTGCAGGGCGCGGGACTCACGCTGCAGATCCTGCTGGGCTTGCCGTCGTGGCTCGGGTCGGCCGTCGTCGGGGCGATCGTCATCGCCTCGGTCGCGTCGGGCGGCATGCGGTCGATCACGTTCGTGCAGGCGTTCCAGTACTGGCTCAAGCTGACGGCCGTCGCGCTGCCCGCGATCGCGCTCGCGCTGTGGTTCGTGGGGGACCGGCACGAGCTGGGCGATCCTGCGCCGCCGACGGTCCCGGAGGCGACGACCGTCGACGTCACGACCGACGTCGTCGTCCAGGTCTCGGATCCGGTGCGGGTCGCGGCCGGCTCGTCCGTCGACGGCGAGGATCGCACCGAGGAGACGGTGCTGACCGAGGGAACGCACACCCTCACGGCGGGAACGGTGCTCGAACTCGACGCCGGTGCCGCGGTGCCCGTCGTGGCCGGTGCACCTGCCGACAACTCCGACTGGATCACTCCCGGTTGGGGATTCGGTGGCGAGTACCCCACCTACGAGGTGTACTCGCTCATGGTGGCGACGTTCTTCGGGACGTTGGGGCTACCGCACGTGCTCGTGCGCTTCTACACCAACCCGGACGGGCGAGCGGCGCGCTCGACGTCGTTCGCCGTGATCGGCCTGCTCGCGGGCTTCTACGTGTTCACGGTCGCGCTCGGGGTGTTCTCGCGGTTGTTCGTCCCGCAGCTTCTCATCACGGGAACGTCCGACGCCGCGGTGCTGCTGCTGCCGTCGTCGGTGTTCGGCGGACTGTTCGGGCAGCTGCTCGCGGCGCTCGTCGCCGCGGGTGCGATCGCGGCCTTCCTGTCGACGTCGTCGGGCCTCCTCGTGGGGCTCGCCGGGGTGATCGGCACCGACGTGCTGTCGGGCCGGATCCGCGACTTCCGCATCGCCGCCATCCTCGCGGGCATCGTCCCCGTCGTGTTGTCGGTCGTCTTCGTCTCGCTCGATCTCTCGCGCACCGTCGGGCTCGTGTTCGCGGTCGCGGCGTCGACGTTGTGCCCGCTGCTCGTGCTCGGCATCTGGTGGCGCGGTCTCACGGCGGTGGGTGCGGCGGCCGGTCTCGTCGTGGGCGGTGTGGTCTCGGGCGGTGCGGCGACGATCGCCGTCATCGGCGGAACGAGCGGACTCGGCGGCGGCCTGCTCGCCGCGATCCTCGGTTACCCGGCGGCGGTGAGCGTCCCGCTCGCCTTCGTCACGATGATCGTGGTGAGCAAGCTGACGCGCCGCCGCCTGCCGCCCGCCGTGGGCGAGCGGTTCGCGCGGATGCACCTTCCCGAACGGATGGGGATGGGCAGCGATCGCGCCCAGGGACTGTGATCGAGCCCGGGGACTGTGATCGAGCCCGGTGACCGCGATCGGGCGCCTGCCGTTCGTCGTGTCGTGGTGACCGCTCGGCGCAGCCTCCGACAGTTCGCCGTGTGACTCGGACCACAGTGTTGGTGAGTGACGTGCATCTCAATAATGTCGCCTGTGACAAGCACCTCACACGCGATCAAGGAGTTCGTCGTGACATCGACCGATCCGGTATCGCCGCAGCAGCGGCGGGTACCCGACGGGCAGGCCTTCGTCGAGATGCAGGCCAGCCCCGAGTTCCAGGATCTGCGCCGCCGCCTGCGTAGCTTCGTGTTCCCCATGACGGCGGTCTTCCTGTCCTGGTATCTCCTCTACGTGCTGCTGGCCACCTACGCGGACGGCTTCATGGCGACGAAGGTCTTCGGCAACATCAACGTCGGGATCATCCTGGGCCTCGGGCAGTTCGTGTCGACGTTCGTCATCACCGCCCTCTACGTGCGGTTCGCGAATCGTGAGCTCGACCCGCGCGCCTCGCTCATCCGCACCGAACTCGAGGGTGCACCAGCACAGGAGAACGGCCGATGACCATCCTCGCCCAGGGTTCCGACGTCGGTAACCCGCTGCTCAACATCGCGATCTTCGCGCTGTTCGTCGTCGTGACGATGACCCTCGTCATCCGCGCGAGCAAGACCACGAAGAAGGCCTCCGACTTCTACACCGGTGGCGGTCAGTTCTCGGGCCCGCAGAACGGGTTCGCGATCGCGGGCGACTACCTGTCGGCCGCCTCGTTCCTCGGTATCGCCGGCGCGATCGCGATCTACGGCTACGACGGCTTCCTCTACTCCATCGGCTTCCTCGTCGCGTGGCTCGTCGCGCTCATGCTCGTCGCCGAACTGCTGCGCAACACAGGCAGATTCACGATGGCCGACGTGCTGAGCTTCCGGCTCCGGCAGCGTCCCGTTCGCATGGCAGCCGCGCTGTCGACCCTCGCGGTGTCGCTGTTCTACCTGCTCGCGCAGATGGCCGGTGCCGGCGGACTCGTCGCCCTGCTGCTCGACATCCACAGCCAGGCGGGCCAGGCACTCGTCGTCGCGGTCGTCGGTCTCCTCATGATCGCCTACGTGCTCATCGGCGGCATGAAGGGCACGACGTACGTCCAGATGGTCAAGGCCGTCCTGCTCATCGCCGGCGCCGGCGTCATGTTCGTGCTCGTGCTGCTCGCGGTGCGCGGCAACTTCTCGACGCTGCTCGCGCAGGCCCAGATGGCGATCAGCGGCTCCGCGAACCCGTCGGTCGCCTCGACCGACGTTCTCGCACCCGGCGCCAAGTACGGCATCAGCGGCATGAGCAAGATCGACTTCATCTCGCTCGGTATTGCGCTCGTGCTGGGTACGGCGGGTCTGCCGCACGTGCTCATGCGCTTCTACACCGTCCCCACGGCACGCGAAGCCCGTCGCTCGGTGACCTGGGCGATCGGCCTGATCGGCGCGTTCTACCTGTTCACGCTCGTCCTCGGCTACGGCGCCGCCAAGCTGGTCGGTCCCGACGCGATCCTCGCGGCACCGGGCAAGGAGAACGCCGCCGCGCCGCTGCTCGCGTTCGAACTCGGCGGAACACTGTTCCTCGGCATCATCTCCGCTGTCGCCTTCGCGACGATCCTCGCGGTCGTGGCAGGGCTCGCGATCACGGCGTCCGCGTCCTTCGCGCACGACATCTACGCGAGCGTCATCAAGCACGGCAACGCATCCGAAGAGGAACAGGTGCGCGTCTCGCGGATCACGGTCGTCGTCATCGGCATCGTCTCGATCGTGCTCGGCATCCTCGCGATGGGGCAGAACATCGCCTTCCTCGTGGCACTCGCGTTCGCGGTGGCCGCGTCGGCGAATCTCCCGACGCTGCTGTACTCGCTGTTCTGGAAGCGCTTCAACACCACGGGCGCCCTGTTCAGCATCTACGGCGGTCTCATCAGCTGCCTGACGCTCATCGTGTTCTCGCCCGCCGTCTCGGGCAGACCGTCCGCGATGTTCCCGAGCGTCGACTTCTCGTGGTTCCCGCTCTCGAACCCGGGCATCGTGTCGATCCCGCTCGCGTTCCTGCTCGGCATCGTCGGAACGTTCGTCGGCGCACGCCGCACCGAGGATCCGGTCAAGCAGGCCGAGATGGAGGTGCGGTCGCTCACGGGTGTCGGCGTCGAGAAGGCCGTTTCGCACTGACCGTACGTACGCACGATCGGCCGAGGGGCCGGTGCATCACTCGATGCACCGGCCCCTCGGTGTGCCGCGACCTGGGTTACGCTCGGTTCGTGGCCCGACTCACATCGAAGATCGACGTCCCGCTGCCCCCCGACGAGGTGTGGAAGCACGCATCGGATCTCGACGCGTTCGACTCCTGGCTCTCGGTGCACGAGGCATGGCGCGGTGAACTGCCCGCCGAACTCTCGGCCGGCACCGAACTGTCGTCCGTCGTGCGCGTCAAGAGTTTCCGCAATCGCGTGACCTGGAAGATCCAGGAGTACACGCCGCCGCGGAACCTGAAACTGAAGGGCGACGGCAAGGGTGGCGTGAAGCTGGGCCTCGTCGTCGACGTGAAGGAGAAGGGCGACGGGTCCGAACTCGCGTTCACGATCGAACTCGGCGGAGCGCCGCTGTTCGGGCCGATCGGGCGTACCGTCGCCAAGGCCCTCGAAGGAGACATCGACGCTTCGCTCGCGCGGTTCGTCGAGATCTACGGCTGATCCCACACCGGAGCCGACCCACACCGGGGCCGATCCACACCGACCCGAGGGGGTCCGATGGCGAAGTCCGAGACCGTTCACCTGGACGGGCAGACGATCTCGCTGTCGAACCTCGACAAGGTGCTGTACCCCGAGACGGGGACCACCAAAGGGCAGGTGATCGACTACTACACCCGGATCGCCTCTGTGATGCTCCCGCACATGGCGGGACGTCCCGTCACGAGGAAGCGCTGGCCGAACGGCGTCGACGCCGAGTCGTTCTTCGAGAAGAACCTCGCGGCTTCGGCGCCGAAGTGGATCGAGACCCACACCGTCACCATCTCGCGCCGGTCGGTGCGCTATCCGGTGTTCGACTCCGTCGCGGGCCTCGCCTGGGCGGGGCAGCAGGCAGCGCTCGAACTCCATGTCCCGCAGTGGCGTTTCGTCCCCGGATCGGGTGACGACGACGAACGCGGCGCTCCGACGCGGCTCGTGTTCGATCTCGATCCCGGTGACGGCGTGGGGCTCCGCGAGTGTGCGGAGGTCGCGCGGGCGATCCGCGATCTCGTCGCGGGGCTCGGATGGTCCGCGTTCCCGGTGACGAGCGGCAGCAAGGGAATGCACGTCTACGTCCCGCTGGATCGGCAACTCGCGAGCGGAGGAGCGTCCACCGTCGCGAAGGAGGTGGCGACAGGGCTCGCCACGACGATGCCCGAACTCGTCACGGCCACGATGGCGAAGGCCGCGCGGCCCGGCAAGGTCTTCGTCGACTGGAGCCAGAACAACCCGGCGAAGACGACCATCGCGCCGTACTCGCTGCGCGGCCGCGCGGCTCCGTGGGTCGCGGCCCCGCGGACGTGGGACGAACTCGACGATCCGGAACTGTCGCAGGTGCGTTTCGACGAGGTGCTCACGCGCGTGGACTCCGGCGGCGACCTGCTGGCCGAACTCGACCCCGCGCTCGGCGACGATCCGCTCACTGCCTATCGCTCGATGCGGGATGCGTCGAAAACGCCGGAGCCCGTGCCGATCTCGCGTCCCGCGGTGGGCCGCGACGACACCTTCGTGATCCAGGAGCACCACGCTCGCCGGTTGCACTGGGACTTCCGGCTCGAACGCGACGGCGTGCTCGTGTCGTGGGCGCTGCCGAAGGGCATCCCCGACGATCCCGCGACGAACCATCTCGCCGTGCACACCGAGGACCACCCGCTCGAGTACGCGACGTTCGCGGGCACGATCCCGAAGGGCGAGTACGGCGGTGGCGCCGTCTCGATCTGGGATTCGGGGACGTACGAGACCGAGAAGTGGCGTGACGACGAGGTGATCGTCCGGCTCCACGGCGACCGCGCGCAGGGCCGGTTCGCACTCATCCGCACCAAGGGCGGTGGAACCGAGCGCGAGCAGTGGCTCATCCACCGGATGAAGGACCAGGACGACGACGCGGCGGCGAAACCCGCCGGGAAGCGGGCGCCGTTCCCGACCGGACTGAAGCCGATGCTCGCGTCGCCGGGGACGCTGAGCGACGTCGACGACACCCGCTGGCAGTTCGAGGGCAAATGGGACGGCGTGCGGATCATCGCCGAGTTCCGCGGCGGAGAGCTGGTGTTGCGCAGCAGGATCGGGCGCGACAAGACGAGCGACTACGACGCACTCGGCGATCTCGCGGACCGGCTCGAGGGCCACGACGTCGTGCTCGACGGCGAGGTCGTGGCGTTCGACGCCCAGGGGGTGTCGAGCTTCCAGCTGCTCCAGAACGGGGGCGCGCCCACCTATCTCGTGTTCGACGTGCTGTACCTCGACGGCGTCTCGCTGCTCACCAAGCCGCTCTCGGATCGCCGGCGCGTCCTCGACGCTCTGGCCACCAAGACGGGAATCGAGGTGCCGCCACTGCTCGGCGGCGGCGCCGACGCCGCGCGCGAGCACAGTCTCGCGCAGGGGTGGGAGGGAATCGTCGCCAAGCGGACGGATTCGGTGTATCGGCCCGGCAAGCGCGGCCGGACGTGGCTCAAGATCAAGAACTGGCACACGCAGGAGGTCGTCGTCGGCGGCTACACGCGAGGCCAGGGTGCGCGGTCGTCGACGATCGGGGCGCTGCTCATGGGGATCCACCGGCCGGGCGGAGAGGAGGGCGGGAAGCTCGACTACATCGGCAAGGTCGGCACCGGGTTCACCGAGCGCGATCTCGACGAACTGCACGGACTGCTCGCGCCGTTGGAACGCAAGACCAGCCCGTTCGCGGGCGACGTGCCCCGCGCCGACGCGAAGGACCCTGTGTGGGTGACGCCGAAGATCGTCGGTGAGGTGCGGTACTTCGAGTGGACCTCGGCCGACCGGCTCCGGCATCCGAGCTGGCGCGGCATTCGCGACGACAAGAACGCGTACGACGTCGTCCGGGAGAGGTGACGGGTCTGGGCATTCGCGCCTCGACGGCCCCACCCGGTCTCTAACCTTGCTGTATGGCTCTCACACAGGACGAGCGCATCGCATTCCTGGCGCAGCCGCACATCGCCGCGCTCGCCGTCACGGACACGCGCGGCCGGGCGCCGCTGACGGTCCCCATCTGGTACGGCTACGAGCCCGGCGGAATGCCGTGGATTCTCACCGGCGCGGGATCGGTCAAGGCGCGGATGATCGCCGCTGCGGCGCGCTTCACGCTCATGGTCGAGCAGGTCGAGCCCACGTATCGCTATGTGTCGGTCGAGGGGCCGGTCGCGATGCTCGAACCGGGGACCGAGGAGATGTCGCGGGTGCTCGCGGACCGGTATCTGTCGGCCGACAAGGCCGCGGCGTTCGTGGCCGCGGCGCCCCACGAGGACGAGGTGGCGATCCGGATGAATCCCGAACACTGGCTCTCCGCCGATCTGGGTGCGCTGTGAGTCGAGAAAGCCTGTCGGTTGTCGGTGGCGCGCAGTAGCGTGCCGACATGGCACTGAGCAGCGACGAACGTCAGCAGTTTCTCGCCGAGCCGCGTATCGCGACCATCGCCGTCGCGCGGGACTCGACGTCGCCTCCCCTCGCGGTTCCCATCTGGTACCAGTACACGCCGGGCGGGCGTCCCTGGATCCTCACCGGGGCGGGCTCGGTCAAGGATCGCGCGATCGCGCGCGCCGGATCGTTCACGCTCGCCGTCGAGACGCTCGAACCGTCGGTGCGGTACGTGTCCGTCGAGGGACGTGCGGTGCGCCGCGCTCCGGGAACGACCGAGATGCTGCGCGAGATGGCCGCGCGGTATCTGCCCGCGGAGATCCTGGACGGGTACGTCGAGATGTCGCTCGCCGAGCACGGCGATCAGGTCCGCATCGAGCTCGAACCGACCCGGTGGTACTCGGCCGACCTCGGGGCATTCTGATCGGCGGCACTCGCCTCGACGCGGCACGGTGCGACTGCGTGATTGGTCCGGTTCGGCACTAGTGTGTCGATCGACCCGAACCGGACGACGCGAAGGTGGCCGTATGTTCTCGCTTCCCCGTCGACGTCGCCGCACGTCCGGAGAGCGCGAACTGATCTACCTCGTCGCGCCGAGCGGTGTACCGAACTACGGCGACGAGTTCGTCCTGCGTGGCTGGCTGCGGTATCTCGCGGAGCATCGTCCCGACGCGGACGTCGTCGTGGACTGTCACACGCCGGGCCAGGCCGCCGTTCTGCACTCCGGCTTCCATCCTCGCGTCCTGTTCGTCGACACGCTCTGGCGGATCTGCGACACGACGCGCGAGATGGACCTCGCGGAGAGTGTCGAGTTCGTGGAGCGGGTCGTCGACAATCCGGGTGTGCTGTGCCGCATGGTCACCGGAATCGAACTGCTCATCCGCGCGGGCACGGTGCACTTCGTCGGCGGGGGATACGTCAATTCGTTGTGGCCGCACCACATCTCGCTGTTCGTGACGGCGTGTGCGGCGATGCGCAAGGGCGGTGGCAGGCTCGTCGCGTCGGGGCAGGGACTGTTCCCGGTCGCGCCGGGTGCGTTGCCGCTGCTGCACGAGGTCGTCGAGCAGTTCGACGTCTTCGACGTGCGCGACGACCCGTCGGCGCTCGCTGCGGGCGGCACCTCGCGGGTGCGCGCGACCGGCGACGACGCGTGGCTGGCGATCGCGGACGACGACACCTACGACGAGGATGCGGCGGCGCTCGAGCGCGAGTTCGTACTCTGTGTCCAGAGCGATCTCATGGACGACTTCGGTGGCGGTGCAGGGGGCGTGGACGGGCTCGTCGACACCGTCACCGAGGTACTGAAGCGCTGGGACGTCGACGGCAGCGAGATCGCGGTCGTCGAGGGAATGCCGGGGACGGATCGGGTCGTGTACGACCGGATCGAACACGCCATCCCGGAGGCGCATTTCGTGCCGTTCACGGAGGTCTGGCGGCGGGGTCTGCCCGCGCGACCGGGCCAGGTGTGGGCGAGCACCCGCTTCCATCCGCACCTGGTCGCGGCCGCGATCGGCGCGAGCGGGACGGCGTTGGGCGGCAGGCGCGACTACTACGCGACGAAGCACCGGTCGCTCGTGGATTCGGGCTCGAACTGGGTCGTCGCGGAGCCGGAGTCGATCCCCGACGATCCTGTGCGCGGTGGCGGGTTCTCGGTGGAGACGGTGCATCGACTGCACCACGGCAAGATTCGGCTGGCGCACGAGATCTACCCGCAGCACTCGCACCCGGTCAAGCGGATCGGCAACCGCGCGACGCGGACCCTGAGGGGTGCGGCGGCGGCGATGCGGCGCCCCGAGCGTGAGGCATCGCTCGCGCACGCTCCGTCGCCGAACTGAGTGCGTCGGTCGTTGTGCCCCCGGCAGGATTCGAACCTGCGACACCGGCTTTAGGAGAGCCGTGCTCTATCCCCTGAGCTACGGGGGCGGGCCACGCTTCGTGGGCTGTCGAAGGCCAGGAACGGGTCGACGGCTCATGCGCGCCACGTGAGTCTAGCGGCTGCGGTGTTCGCCCCGCACACGCGAGGTGGGGTCGTTGCGATTCGCTGTTCGCTCCCGGGTCACCCAGAGGTCACCAACTGGTTGGTTGCCCTCGGGACGGCGGACGTACACCATATTGCATATGCCCACGTCAGCAGGCGTGTGGACTCGGGGAAGCGGCTCGACGAGGGGGAGTTGTGGAAGCTCGAAGGATTGGAAGCTCCGGCCTGACGACGTCCAGCATCGGGCTGGGGTGCATGGGCATGTCGGCGTTCTACGGCCCAGCCGACCACGAACAGAACAAGCAGGTCCTGGCACATGCTGCGGACAACGGCATCACGCTCTTCGACACGGCGGACATGTACGGCGACGGCGCGAACGAACTCCTCGTGGGGGAGTTCCTCCGCGGTCGTTCCGAGGACTCGATCGTCGCGACGAAGGTTGGGTTTCGCACCGACCCGGAGCGAGGGAAGATCGTCGACAACGACCCCACGTACATTCGGCAGGCGTGCGAAGCGTCGCTCCGTCGCCTCGGAGTCGACACGATCGACCTGTACTACCTGCACCGACGCAACCCGGACGTCCCGATCGAGGACTCGGTCGGCACGATGCGGGATCTGCTGCAGGAAGGCAAGATTCGGAACATCGGCCTGTCGGAGGTCAATGCTGCCACACTCGACGCGGCGTGTGCCGTGACGCCGATCGCGGCACTGCAGATCGAATACTCGCTGACGGAACGGTCCGCCGAACGCGAACTCATCCCGGCTGCACGTGCACACGACGTCGCGGTGGTGGCGTATTCGCCACTGGGACGGGGTCTGCTGACCGGCAGGTTCGCCGACGAGAGCCATTTCGCCTCCGACGACTTCCGCCCGAAGGTGCACCCGCGCCTGCACGGCGACAACCTCGCGGCGAACATGGCGATCGTCGAACGGTTCGGCGCGATCGCGGCCGAGCTCGGCCTGCCGAAGTCGTCGGTGGCGCTGGCGTGGTTGCTGTCGCGAGGTGACGACATCGTCCCCATCCCAGGTACGCGATCCATCGCATACCTGCAGCAGAACATCGACGCTGCATCGGTGCATCTCTCACCCGATGTGCTCGCCGACATCGAGGACGTGTTCCATCACGACGCGATCGTGGGTTCCCGCTACGACGAGGCCGGCCTCGCGTTCCTGGATCATTGAGGGTGTCCGGTCCGGTGAGTCAGCCTGCGGAGCCCGGTTCTCGGTCGCGGATTCTGCGTGCCGCCACCGCCGAATTCGCCCGCGTCGGCCTTGCGGGTGCCAGGGTGGACCGCATCGCGGATGACGCGGGGATCAACAAGCAACGGGTCTACGCGTACTTCGGCAGCAAGGCCGCCCTTTTCGACGCCGCTGTCGCGGAGGGCTTTCGGCAACTCCGTGCCGACGTGCCGATAGCGGACGGCCCGGGCGATCTCGTGGACTATGCCCTGCGCCTGTACGACTTCCACGTCGGCAACCCGGCACTGTCCCGTCTGCTGCTGTGGGAGCAACTCGAACGCCCGCTTCTGGACTCGACGAAGCGTCCCGATCATCACGACGGCCGCGTCGCGGACTACGTGAAAGGTCTCGGCGACAACGACACCGACGACGTCGTGCGCCTGTCTCTGGTGCTGGTGTCGATGGCTGCATGGCCGGCGGCCAACCGTCAGGTGGTCATGGACGTGACCGCCACCGACTCACGCTCGGTGCAGGATCTGCTCGAAGGTTCGATGCGAGAGACCGTCGCGAACGCGGCCCGCGCGGTGATCGACGAGTGGCGCGGGCGATCCGGAGCGAGGCGCGAGTGATGGCCACCGGTCACTCGCGCAGCGTGGCGACCATCCAGTCGACGGTCTGCATCCCGAAGAGGTCGGTTCCCCAGCCGTACATGTCGGTGACGAACCGCGTCATGCTGCAGTCGGTCGGCGCGTACGTGACGTCGGTGCCGCCTGCGCGGTAGCGGTCGGCGAGGTCGCGGGCGTCCTGGGCAGGGACGAGCGACATCGGTGAGTCGTCGGCCCCGCACGAGGCGATGAGGACGTCGGCGCCGGGCGCGCGTGTGCCGAGCAGGTTGTCGTCGTAGACGTGCTGGAACTCGGGGATGTCGGCGGGCGCAAGCCCGCTGGTGAAGAACGACGACAGCGGGACGAACGGGGCGGTGAAGTAGGCGGGCGTCTGGCACTGCGTGCGGTACCAGTCGGCGACCTGCCTGCCGAGCGGGGTGAGCTTCTCGTCCACGCGCATCTCGGGATACTTCGGCTCGAGACCCAGCAACGTCGCGAAGGCGAAGCCCGAACCGACGGAGCCGTCGGAGACGCGCATGAAGTTCCGCTGGTCGACGACCATCCCTTCCAGCACAGTGGATCTCACGTCGAGCTCGGGTGCGTACTCGGGCTGTGCCTCGGCGGCGAAGGCGGCGCCGACACCACCGCCCGCGATGCCGAAGATCGACACCGGCGTCTGCCGCGACAGGCCGGCGTCGTCGAGGGTGAGCGCGGCACGCATGCCGTCGAGATTCGCGTGCCCGGCGAAGCGTCCCGCGAACACCCCCTTGGGGGCGGGGTCGGCGTCGTTGCCGACGTCCGAGATCATCACCGCGAGACCGTCGCCGAACATCTGCGCGAGCGGCCCGAGCGCCGACCACGAGGCCCCGTCCATCGGGTTGGCGCCGGTCCACTGCGTACTCGGATGGCACGTGGGCCCGACGCTGTCGTTCGCCTCCTGATATCCGATCAGCGGCCGGGTGGCGTCGTCGCGGCCGTCGTCGGGGACGAGCAGGATTCCGGTGCTGATCTCGGGTGTGCGCGCGTCGAGACCCGTCGTGACGTACATGAGCCGCCACGCCCGCAGGTTGCCGGGCCGGAACCCGGAGAACTGGACCTCGACGGGCATCGACTTCAGCAGCGTGCCGGGCGCTTCGCCGCCGGTGAGCTCCGGTTCGTCGTAGAAGGCGGTGTCGGGGTGCAGGCCGTCGAGGATCTCCTGCGGCGTCGCGAATCGTCCGTCCTGGAAGGTGCTGACGACGTACCCGTCGAACACGTCGGGCAACTGTGGCGTCGACGGCTCGGGGCGCGCCTGCGCCGTCCCCGCGGCGCCGAGCGTGCACAGGGCGACAGCGAGTGCTGCTGCCACGGAACGGGCGGCGCGGGTGCGGGCTGGCATGCACAGGTTGTAGCAAAGTCGCACGCCCCAGGACAATCCCCGCAGCTCGCGACGACGTCCGATGCCCCAGGACAGGGCCCTGCCCATCTTGACCGGACAACCGACTCGCCGGTACGTTGCGCTGGCTCGAACGACGACGACGAGGGGTCTCGATGAGGCGTGGCGGAATGTTTCAGGCGGCAGTCGTCGCGGCGGTCCTCGCGGGCAGCGTCGTCGTGACGCCGAGCGCCGCGACGCCACTCGACGCGGTGCTCGACGTCCCGCGCGACAACGTCACGTCGGAGCACGCGGGTGGTGTCGCCTCGGCGCTGCCGACCGATGTCGCGATCCTCGGTGGTCTGCTCGACCGCGCGCGGAGCGACGGTGTCGCGCCCGAGCGGTATTCGGCTCTGCTGCACCAGTACTGGCTCGCGGTCGCGGCGAACGAGGCGGGCCTCGACCTGAACGCGTGGGATCCGCAGGCCGGTCTCGCCGCGAACGAACGCAATCTCGCGGCGACGTTCTCGTACTATCAGCGCCTCGCACTGGGGCATCCCGACTTCCTGTGGACGGGGCAGGGCGGCATGGCCGGGCCGTCCTTCGCCGCGGGCATCATGGACGTCGACCTCGGACGGGTCGTTCTCGACGTCCACGCCGCGCGCGACGCGATCCACCACATCGTCGCGACCCTCGACGCCGCGACGGCGCCCGCGACGGCACACCTGCCCGGCGACGTGCGGGCCGTCCTGGCCGTCGGCGCCGACATCACGGCCGAGGACATCGCGTGGTTCCAGATCCAGGTGATCGCGATGAGCAAGCACATCTTCACCGATCTGATCCCGCAGCACGAGGCGTACCTCGCGGGCGGACTCGCCGCGATCGCGGAGATGCACGAGGCCCGGCTGATCGACGACCGCGCCCTCGCCGCATGGCAGCTCGTGGACAGCGGCGAGCCCGACGCCGTCGTCCTCGGCAACCAGGAACTGCTCCACCGCGAGCAGTACACGTCGATCGGCGATCAGTGGGACGCCGCGGCGAACTACCGTGGCGGCGAGGAGGATCGGGGACCGATCGGGCGCGCGCTCACCTATCTGAGCACGGTCGCAGCGGATCCCGCTGTCCCCGGTGCGATTCCGCCGCGCGAAGCGAGCCCGCTCACCCTCACCGCCGCCGACGTCACGGGTGAGGAGCTGCCGGGCCCCACGTGGCGGCTGCAGACGCCGCTGTCGGCGTTCAACTGGGCCGACCGTGACGACCGCTGGCGGTACATCACCGAGCGGATGGTCCCCGCGTATCGGTGGACCAAGGAGAACTCACCCGAACAGTGGCGCGCCGCGATGAGCGTCCCGATCGATCAGCAGATCCTGAGCCAGCGAGCGATGCTCCGTCTCCCCGCGGTGCTCCAGTCCGTTGCCCGGACGACGAAGCTCACCTACGAGTAGAGTCCGAATCCCGAACCCGACTCTCGCATACCGGAATACGAGTCCATCGCAGACTGCCGCACAGGTAGCCGGAGTGTTACTGTGTGCGCGATCGGGGATTCGGGGGGTGTCATGACGACGTTGTTCGTCGCGTGCGCCGCGGTGGGCGCCATCGGGCTCGTCGCGGCGTTGCTCTTCGGCGACATCGGCGAGGCCGATGCCGAATTCGGCGGAATCCCGTTCGTGACGCCGACGGTCGTCGCGACGGCGGTGTTCGGTTTCGGCGGCAGCGGCCTGCTGTGTCTACTCGTGGGCCTTCCGTCGGCGGTCGCATTGGGCATCGCCGCCGTGGTCGCCGTCCTCGAGGTGGTGGCGTCGCGCTTCCTGCTGTATCCGTACCTGCTTCGTCAGCAGGACAATTCGCATGTCGCACGCACCTCCTACATCGGGTCGCTCGGTACCGTGACACTCGCGATCGAACCGGGCGGCTGGGGTGAGGTGTCCTTCGTCGATCGCGGCGGCAGCCGCGTGCGTGCCCGTGCCGTCACGCACGAGCCCGAGACCCTGGGCGTGTCCACCACCGTCTACATCGCCGATGTGGACGAGACCAGTCTTCACGTCGTGGCCGTACCGGGTGATGCGCTCACCGGTCACGCGTAATCGAAGGGAAACAACGTGTTCGTCGTCGTGGGGATCGCCGTGGTGATCGCGATCGTGCTGTTCGTCGTGGTACCGCTGATCTACGTCCGCAACTACATCAAGGTGCCGCCGAACGAGGTCGCGGTGTTCACGGGGCGCGGTAAGCCCAAGGTCGTCCGCGGCGGCGCCCGGTTCAAGATCCCCGGCATCGAGCGCGTCGACATCATGTCGCTCGAACCGTTCAACGTGAGCATCAATCTCAAGAACGCGCTCTCCAACGACGGCGTGCCCGTGAACGTCGAGGCCGTCGGGCTCGTGCGGATCGGATCCGCGGACGAGGCGGTGCAGACCGCGGTGCAGCGCTTCCTCACGTCGGATCTCGAAGAGCTGCAACGGCAGATCAACGAGATCCTCGCCGGCTCGTTGCGCGGCATCACCGCGACGATGACGGTCGAGGACCTCAACTCGAACCGGGACTCGCTGGCGCGCAGCGTCGTCGAGGAAGCGGGCGGCGATCTCGCGCGGATCGGCATGGAGGTCGACGTCCTCAAGATCGCGGGCATCTCCGACTTCAACGGCTATCTCGAATCGCTCGGCCAGCGTCGTATCGCCGAGGTCAAGCGCGACGCCGCGGTCGGTACCGCGGAGGCCGAGCGCGACGCGCAGATCCAGTCGGCGAAGGCACGGCAGGCGGGGTCGGTCGCGCAGGCCGAGGCCGATACGGCGATCGCGACGGCGAACCAGAAGCGCGACGTCGAACTCGCGCGGCTGCGTGCGCAGACCGAAGCCGAGAACGCGGAGGCGGATCAGGCCGGGCCGCTCGCGCAGGCGACGGCGACCAAGGCCGTCGGCATCGCGCGCGAGGAGGCCGAGGCGACGCGCGTCGAGGCACGCACCGAGGTCGAACGGCGTCGAGCGCAGCAGTCCGAGGCCGCGTTGCAGGCGGACGTGATCGCGCCAGCGGAGGCCGAGCGTCAGGCCGCGATCGCGCGCGCCGAAGGCGAGCGCCGCGCCGCGATCCTGCGTGCCGAGGCGCAGGCGGAGACCGCCCGGCAGACCGGTGCCGCACAGGCGGATTCGCGCAAGCTCGTCGCCGACGCCGTGCGCGCCGAGCAGCAGGCGGACGCCGACGGCCTGCGGGCCAAGCTCGAAGCGGAGGCCGAAGGCCGCAAGGTCGCCGCCGAGGCGTTGCGTGCCGAGCAGCAGGCGGAGGCGGACGGCCTGCTCGCGAAGCTCGAGGCCGAGGCCGCCGGTAAGCGGCAGGTCGCGGACGCGCTGAACTCCTACAGCGAGGACGCCGCGCGCCTGTTGGTCCTGCCGGACGTCCTCGAGGCGCTCGTGTCGGCGACGAGCGCCGCCGCGGCCCCGGTCGGCGAGATCGACCGGATCTCGATCATCGGGGGTGCCGACGGCGCGCGCGATTCCGTCGGAACGTTGCTCGGCATCAGCCCGCAGGTGGTCGCCGGTGTCATCGAGACGCTCACGGCCAGCGGGATCGACGTCGCGGGGATCGTCGGCCGCCGGACGGCCGCGCCGGAGCGTCCCGACGCGGAGGTCCTGGCGGCGCAGGCGTGACCCGCGACACCCTGCGAGAGTTGTCCGGTTTGTGAAAGTCGCTGCGCAGTAGCGTCGTTCACTCGATTCGGACGGGCGTATGGTCCTCTCGTCGGCGGCGTCGCCGGCGGAACGAAGGGGACCATGACCGCACACCTCGGCGGGGCGCACGAGCGCGGGGAGAGCCCGCACCTGTCGCGCAAGCTCGCCAACCGCCACATCCAGCTCATCGCGATCGGCGGCGCGATCGGCACCGGGCTGTTCATGGGATCCGGCAAGACGATCTCACTCGCGGGCCCGTCCGTGATCTTCGTGTACATGATCATCGGGTTCATGCTCCCGAAGGGGCATAGATAGACTACCGCGCGTGGCCGCCGAGATACTGCCTTTTCCGCAGGAGACCCGAGCAATCATCTACTGCCGCGTGTCCTCGGACGCCGAGGGGCGCTCGCGATCCGTCGGCGAGCAGGAAGCCGAGTGTCGCGCGGTATGTGAGCGCAACGGCTGGCCCGTCGCCGAGGTCCTCGCAGACAACGACGTCGGGGTTTCTCGCTACTCGCGGGTGAAGGACCGGCCCGCATACGACCGGCTCAAGCAGATCCTGCGTCCCGGCGACGTCCTCGTCCTCTGGGAGGCGAGTCGAGCGAGCCGCCGACTCGACGGATATGTCGAGCTCCGTGACCTCTGTGCGAGCCGAGGTGTCCTCTGGAACATCGGTGGACAGACGTACGACCCGGCGAAGTCGAACGACCGAGTCATGACCGGCATCCGCGCGATCCTCTCCGAGGACGAAGCCGAGCAGACTCGGCAGCGTGTCCAGCGCGCCCACCGTCACAACGCCGAGGCCGGCCGCGCGCACGGCACCGCGTTCGGCTACCGGGTCGCACGTGACCCCGATACCGGCCGCGCCGGCATCCTCGACCCGGCGACGGGGAACCTCGTCACGCGCCAGCTCCACCCCGAGCAAGCTCCGATAGTCCGTGAGATGGCTACGCGGGTCCTTGCGGGCGAGTCGGTGTGGGCGATCGCGAAGGACCTCAACGAGCGTGGTGTGCCGACCGCCCGCGGCGCCGCGAAGTGGCACTCGAACGTCATCTCGATGATGCTTAAAAAGCCCACCTACGCGGGCCTGCGAGCCCACCACGGCGCGCTGAGCCCTGCAGAGGCGCAGTGGGAGCCCATCATCACCGTCGAGCAGCATCGCGCGCTCGTCGCGATCCTCAGCGACCCGACCCGTCGCACGCAGCGCGGTACGCAGCCGCGGCATCTGCTGTCGGGGATCGCCACGTGCGGAGTGTGCGGCGGCAGGATGACGCGGTTTCTGTCGATGGGTCGGAACTCCTACCGGTGCCACGACAACGGCTGCGTCTCGCGGATCGCCGAGCCCGTGGAGAGGATGGTCGAGGAGGTCCTGTTGCGCCGCCTCGAGCTGATCGACGGCATTGCCGAACTCGAGCCGCCCGACGTGTCGACCGCGCTGTCAGAAGTGCAGGAGCTGCGGGACAGGCTCGCAGGGTTCGCCGATGATGCCGCCGAGGGAAAGGTCAGTCGCGAGTCGTTCTATCGGATCGAGGCGCGGCTGCGAGAGCAGATCGGCGCGGCCGAACGGCGTGCTCGCCGGACGCTACCGAAGATCGTGGAGGAGCTCGTCGGGCCGAACGCTCGCGCGAACTGGAAGGTGATGGGGATCGACGGTCGACGCGCTGTCGCGCGCGCTCTCCTGACGGTCGAGATCCGGAAGGCCCCGCGGTCGGGCCGGCGGTTCCTCCCGGAGTACGTCCACGTCGACTTTAGGTGAGAGCGACACCACATTACTCAGGCTTTACTTTCAGGTGGGAGTATTGTGAGGCGACTCGTCAAATTGGTTGATGCTTGAACCGGTGTGGGAGGTGCATCGATGTTGTCTCTGCTCGATCCGCGGCCGTCGCCGGACTGTGAGCGATGCGAGGAACCGGTGAGGCGATGTGCGGTGAAGGTCTCGCGTGACCGCGACAGCATGCGCATAGGGGAGTTCCTCGGCTCGCTGTGTCCCAACGTCACGGCCACTCGGTTGGTCCTCAACGCCTTCCGGTCCGGCATCCGGTTCGATCAGTCGACCGACTGACTGTCCGTTGCCGATTCACTCGTCGTCGGCACTGTCGTCGCCGAGTCGGGGCGCGTCGAGCTCTGCGGCCGCAAGCGCGTTCCACGCTGCCTGAAGGATCGCGTTCGGTTCGATCTCGAGCGCGCGAGCAAGCGCAATCAGCTGTGGCGCCTTCGCATCTCGCTGCGCCGCCTCTAGCCGGAAGACGGTGAGCTTCGAGATGCCGGCCCTCGCCGCGACCTCGTCTTGGGTCAGATCGAGGCGTGCTCGTTCGGCTCTCAGGACCCGGGCGATTGCATCGCGGATGATCTCGACCTCAACGCCAGGGGAAGACTGGTGTTTATCCATGCGGTGAACTGTAGACGCCAAATGGTCAATCCACCAGAAAACGGCATCCCTTGTGAATTATCCGTTCGGATACTAGCGTCAACCGCATGGTCAATCCTGGCGTCACAGTAGACACACACGGTCACATCAGCCACGAGATCGCCAATCGTGTGAGATCCGCGATCGACGAGTCTGACACCAACGCCTACGCGATCGCGTGCGCACTCGGCATCCCGCCCACCACCTTCCGTCGCCACGTCCTCGACGGCGGATTCAGCGCGACGGACTTGATCCGCATCGCGCGCCACCTCGACCGGCCGCCCGCCGATCTCTGGCCCGACGACGGCGTCGACCGCACCGACGTCGACGACGGGTCACGCAAGGCGTCATGAGCGCGATCGAGTGGACCGCGGCGATGGAGGAGTGGGTCAAGGAGACCCTCGCCCGCGCCAAGCCCATCACTTCGCGACAGCGCGAAGTGATCCGGCGCGAGTTCTCCCGATCCGCACACGCCACATCAACACCCCACTCCGGGG
>NZ_BCXD01000033.1 GCF_001894925.1 Rhodococcus rhodnii NBRC 100604
CCGTCAGACTGTGCCCCCGAACCGGATTCCGGTTCGGGGGCACAGTCGTCTCTGTATCCGGAGGTCGAGACCGTGGTTTCCCGGTCGTCCTCGGGTACGAATCGTGCGACTTTTTCGTGCCGATCACCTGCGGAAATCGCGAACTTTCGGAGATCGTTACCCAGCGATGCGTCGCGCGCCACAGTAACGTGACTCTTCGCGGATCCGTCAGGATCGTGCCTGCGAGGTGCGCATCCTCCTGGATCGTCTCGAGATGACGAAGGGGACACGACAGTGACGTCTACGACGATCGGACGAAATAGGGCTGCGAAGGCCGTGGCCGTGATGATGGGGGCGGTGGTGGCGGCGGGCTTCGCTGCCGGCTGTACCCGAACCGACAGCGCGAGCGACGAACCCACGCTCGAGAAGCTCCAGAGCGACGGCAAGGTGACCGTCGGCTTCGCGGGCGAAGCCCCGTACAGCTTCGAGGAGAACGGTGAGCTGACCGGCGCCACCGTGGCACTGCATCGCGAGATCTTCGGGGAACTCGACGTTCCCGAGGTCGAAGGCGTCAACGCGGACTTCGGCGCCCTCATTCCGGGCCTGCAGGCCGGCCGATTCGACGTCGTGAGTGCCGGCATGTCGATCCTCCCCGAGAGGTGCGAGCAGGCACTCTTTTCCGAGCCGGAGTTCAACTACACGACCGCACTCATGGTGCCGACCGGCAATCCGGCGAATCTCTCGGACATGCAGTCGATCCAGGAGTCCGGCGTGCGCATGGCGGCGATGACCGGCGCCATCGAGTCCGACTACGCGCGCGAACTCGGCATCGACACGCTCGAGGTCTCGACGCCGCAGGACGGCATGGACGCCGTCGTCAACGGCCGCGCCGACGTCTTCGCGCTGACCGGCATCTCGTTGAACTGGATGAAACAGAACAATCCCGATGTCCCGGTCGACGTGACGCCGTCGTTCGTCGCCGAGATCGACGGGGTCCCGCAGGTCGGTGCCGGTGGAACGGTCTTCCGCCAGGGTGACGAGGAACTGCGCGACGCCTACAACGAGAAGCTGCGCGAGATCACCTCCGATCCCGAGCGTTACCTCGAGATCGTGGGGCCGTTCGGCTTCACCGAGGCGGAGCTGCCGGATCCGAATCTGACGACGGCGCAGCTCTGCGAAGGCGTTCCGAGCTGATCGGGAGCTGACGCTTGAACGAGAACTTCGAGGCCTTCCTGGATGCGTGGCCGCGCATCCAGGAGGGAATCCTCGTCACCCTCGAGCTCACGCTCGGTGGAGCATTCTTCGCCCTCGTCGTCGCGCTGGTACTCGGCCTCTCGGCGCGTGCACACAACATCGTCGTGCGCGGAGCGGCTCGCGTCGTCATCGAGTTTTTCCGCGGTACTTCGCTTCTGGTGCAGCTGTTCTGGCTGTTCTACGTCGTGCCGCTCATGGGATTCATCATCGACCCGTTGGTGTGCGGAATCGCGGCCCTCGCACTGAACTACGGCGCGTACGGCGCCGAAGTGGTTCGAGGAGCGATCAATTCGGTTCCGCAGCCGCAGTGGGAGGCAGCGACCGCGCTGAACTTCAGTCCGTGGCAGAAGATGCGCCGCGTCGTCTTCCCGCAGGCGTGGGCGGAGATGATCCCGCCGCTGACGAATCTGCTCATCCAGTTGCTCAAGGGCACCGCACTCGCGAGTTACATCCTGTTGCAGGACCTCACCTTCCAGATCGACAACCTCCGAAGGACCACAGGTGACACGCTGTTCGCATTCGGCGTCGGGCTCGTCATCTACTTCGTCATCGGATACGTGCTGACGCTCGTGATGAACCTCGTGGAGGTTCGTGCGAAGAACCGGATCGGTGCAGGACCGACGCTGCGGGAAGTGTTCCGGCTCGCGCCGTCCGATCCACGCGGCAAGGTCGGTGATCCGGCATGAACGTCCAGTGGAGTTGGGAACGGGCGGCCGACGCGCTCCCCGTTCTCCTCGAAGGTTTCCGGATCACGCTCATCGCGACGGTCCTGGGCTTCCTGATCGCGGCCGTGCTCGGTCTCGTGATCGCGATCATCCGTCATTCGTTCCCGAAGTGGATCAGCGCGCCCGTGCGCGCGGTCACCGAGTTCATCCGCCTCACACCGCTCGTCGTGCAGCTGCTGTTCGTGTACTACACGTTCTCGAGTTTCTCGGCGTTGCAGATCGGTGTCGTGGTCATCGGTATCCACTACTCGACGTACATGGCCGAGGTCTATCGCGCCGGTATCGAGGCGGTCCCGCGCGGACAGTGGGAAGCCGCCCGGGCGTTGTCGCTCCCGCCCGCCAGGACGTGGCGCGCGATCATCCTGCCGCAGGCGATTCGCCGCGTCGTCCCCGCACTGGGCAACTACGCGGTCTCGCTGTTCAAGGACACGCCCTTCCTCTTCGCGATCAGCGTCGTGGAGATGGTCACGGCAGCCCAGCAGTTCGGCGCACGCAACTTCCAGTACCTGGAACCGTTGACGCTCGCCGGCATCATCTTCCTGGTGGCGAGCTACCCGACGTCACTGCTCATCAGACGATTGGAGAAGCGTCTTGCCGCCTGAGACACCGATGATCCGGTTCGACAAGGTCGTCAAGCAGTTCGGTGATCACGTCGTTCTCGATCATCTCGACTTCGAGGTCGCGCGGGGTGACCGCGTGACGTTGATCGGGCCGAGTGGGTCGGGGAAGACGACGATTCTGAGACTGCTCATGACGCTCGAAAAGGTGAACGACGGCGTCGTGTGGGTCGAGGGTGAGCCGCTGTCGCACCAGCGCAAGGGTGAGCGGCTCGTTCCCGCTTCGGAGAAGTACCTGCGGACGATGCGCAAGCGCATCGGCATGGTGTTCCAGCAGTTCAATCTGTTTCCGAACATGACCGTCGTGGAGAACATCACCGAGGCGCCGATCCACGTGCTCGGGCAGAGCAAGGAGAGCGCGGTTCGTCGCGCACGCGAGTTGCTCGAGCTCGTGGGCCTCGCCGAGAAGGAGAACGCCCATCCGAATCAGCTGTCGGGTGGCCAGCAGCAGCGCGTCGCGATCGCGCGTGCCCTTGCGATGGACCCGGACATCCTGCTGCTCGACGAGGTGACCTCCGCGCTCGACCCCGAACTCGTCGCCGACGTGCTCGACGTGCTGCGGCAGATCGCGCGCGACACCGACATCACGATGCTCATCGTGACGCACGAGATGAAGTTCGCGAAGGACGTCTCCAATCGCGTCCTGATGTTCGACAAGGGCAAGATCGTCGAGGAGGGAACGCCGGAACAGATCTTCACGGCCCCCGAGCACGAGCGGACCAGCAGGTTCCTCAAGGCGGTCCTCGCGGCCGAATAGAAGACGATCTTCACGGCCACCAGCGGCCCCGAACCACCCGGTTCGGGGCCGCTGCTCGTCGGGCCGGTGTGCCCGGACGACACGGGCGAGCGTATAAATACATCTTGTGTCTATGTTGCATTCCGACCGCGGATCGGCCGCCGAGTAGGTGTACGGCGACGTCAAGGAGCGCATCCTCGTGGGCGACCTGCCGGGCGGCGAACTCATCAGCGAAGGCGAGGTGGCGACCCGAATCGGCGTCAGCCGCACGCCCGTGCGCGAGGCGTTCCTGCGGCTCGAGGCCGAGGGATGGATGCGGCTCTACCCCAAGCGCGGCGCGCTCGTCGTCCCGATCCCGGAGGGCGAGGCCGCGAACATCGTGGACGCGCGCCGGCTCGTCGAGTCGCACGCCGTCACCACGCTCGCCGGCGATCCGCAGCTGCGCGCGCACGTGCTCGCGCAGCTGCACGAGAACTTGGAGCGTCAGCACGAACTCGCCCGTCACGGCGACGTCGCGGCCTTCAGCGCGGCGGACGCCGACTTCCACACCGCCATCGTCGGCGGCTCCAACCCGCTGCTGCGCGCCTTCTACATTGGACTTCGGGAGCGGCAGCGGCGGATGACGGCGCGTTCGCTCGCGCGTGATCCCGAGCAGCTCCCGCGCATCATCGACGATCACACCCGGCTGTTCACGCTGGTCGAGACGGCCGACGCCGACGGTTTCGACGACGCACTGCGGATCCACATGGAGCAGGTGCACGCACTGCGTCCGCCCGCGCGCGGCGTCCAGGACGGGGGTGCGCGATGAGCACGACGACCTCGCGGCAGGGCCCCGATGCACCGGCAGCCCCTGTGGGCACGCGGGCGTGGCTCGCGGTCGCGGCGACGATGTTCGTCGTCGCGTGGGGCGGCAACGAGTTCACGCCGCTGCTCGTGATGTACCGCGAGGACCACGGCTTCTCGCCCGTCGTGGTGGACGTCTTCCTGTTCGCCTACGTCCTCGGCATCGTGCCCGGTCTGCTGCTGGGCGGCCCGCTGTCCGATCGGATCGGGCGCAGGCCCGTCCTGATCCCCGCGCCGTTCCTCACGATCGCCGGATCGATCGTCCTCGCGGCGGGCGCCGATTCGGCCGCGCTCATCGTCGCCGGCCGCATTCTGTGCGGTGTGGCGCTGGGCCTCGGCATGGCGGTGGGCGGCAGCTGGATCGCCGAACTCTCCCGCATGGACCCGACGATCCCGCCGGGCGCCCCGGCCCGCCGGGCCGCGATGAGCCTCACCGCGGGTTTCGCGCTCGGAGCCGGCGTCGCGGGCGTTCTCGCGCAGTGGGCGCCGTGGCCGAGCGGACTCTCGTACAGCGTGCACATCCTGCTGTCGGTCGCGGCGGTCGCCGCTGTCACCCGTGTTCCGGAGACCCGGGCCGCGCGACGCGACCGTGGTCCGCTGCGTGACGACCTGCGCATCCCCGCGGCGGGCCACCGCCGGTTCGTGTTCGTCGTCGCCCCGCTCGCACCGTGGGTGTTCGGGTCGGCCGCTGCGGCGTACGCGGTGCTGCCCGCCGTCATGACGTCGCGCACCGAGCTGCCGCTCGCGTTCTCCGCACTCATGTGCGTCGTCGGGCTCGGTGCGGGCTTCCTCATCCAGTCCCTCGGCCGGCGTATCGACGATCCGCGCAACTCACGCGGTGTGCTCGTCGCGTTGCTCTTCGTGATCGCCGGAATGGTCGCCGCGGCGATCGCGGCGACCGTCCTCACCGTCCCGGTCGCGATCGTGGCGTCGATCGTGCTGGGCTGCGGGTACGGCATGGCGCTCGTGTCGGGACTGCAGGAGGTGCAGCGCATAGCCGGACCGGACGACCTCGCGGGCCTCACCGCCGTCTTCTACTCGCTGACGTACCTCGGCTTCGCGACGCCCGCGATCATGGCGTCGCTGTCGGAGACGTTCGCGCCCGTCACCTACCCGGTGATGTTCGGGTTCGGTGCGATCGCCGCAGCGGTGTGCCTCGTGCTCGTCGTCGTGAAGTGGACGGCGCACCTGCCGCAGCGCGGCGATCAGGCGAAGCGGGTCTCGGGCAGCGGCGCGGCGTAGAGCCACCGGTCGAACAGGCCTCGCAGCGACGCGTCGCCCGCGCGGACCGCGAGGTCGACGAACTGCTCGGTCGTCACGAGGCCGTAGCGGTGCTCGTCGGTCCATCGGCGCAACAGGGCGAAGAACGCGTCGTCGCCGAGTTCGCGGCGCAGTGCGTGCAGTGTGAGCGCCCCACGCTTGTAGACGCGGTCGTCGAACATCGACGCGGGACCGGGGTCGCCGACGACGATCGTGCGCGGTGTGCGTTCGAGTCCTTCGTACGCGCGTTGCGCGTGGATCGCGGCGTCCGCGCGGCCCGAGTTCTCGGACCACAACCACTCGGCGTAGCAGGCGAAACCCTCGTGCAGCCAGATGTCGCGCCAGCGTCGCGCGGTGAGGCTGTTGCCGAACCACTGGTGCGCGAGTTCGTGCGCGACGAGCCGCTCGGACCTGCCGGAACCGTCGCAGTGATTGGCGCCGAAGACCGACAGCGTCTGCGCCTCGACGGGAATCTCGAGGTCGTCGTCCGTCACGACGACGGAGTACAGCGGGAACGGGTAGGGCCCGAAGAGCGTCTCGAACACCTGCATCATCTCGCGCTGGCGCGCGAAGTCGTGCTCGAAGCCCGCGCGCAACCGCGCCGGGACGTACGCGTCGATCGGGACCGGCTTGGTCGCGACACCGATGCGGTCGTAGTAGCCGATCTGCAGCGTCGCGAGATAGGTCGACATCGGTTCGGGCTGGTCGTACACCCACGTCGTGCGGCTCGCGCGCGTCCGTCGCTCGGTGAGGGTGCCGTTCGCGACGGCGGTGTAGGGCGAGTCGGTCGTGATCGCGATCCGGTAGGCGGCCTTCGCGCTCGGGTGGTCGTCGCACGGGAACCACGACGCCGCGCCGTTGGGCTGGCTCGCGACGATCACGCCTTCGGTGAGTTCCTCGAATCCGACCTGCCCCCAATCGGATCGGAGCGGAGCCGGGGATCCGCCGTACCGCACGACGAACACGACGGCGGCGCCGGACGCGAACTCGCGACCGGCGGTGAGGGTGAGCTTGCCGCCGCGGTGGGTGTACTTGACCTTGCCCGCGCCGGCGATCGAGACCTTCGTGACGTCGAGTCGGTCGGCGAGGTCGAGCGAGAAACTGTTGCGCGCCTGCGTCGTCACGGCCGTGACGGTCGCGGTGGCCTCGAGCCGGTTGCTCGACACCTTGTACGTCAGGTCGAGGTCGTAGCGCGAGACGCGGTAGCCGCGGTTGCCGTTCTGCGGCAGGTACGAGTCGATCGGCTCGTCGGCGGTTTTCTTCACGACGCGCCACCCCAGGGAGCGATGGGATTGCCCTGCCATCGGGTCGACGGGGGCACCGCGTCGCCGCGCATCACGAGCGATGCGGGACCCACCGTCGCGCCGTCGCCGAGGCTCGATGCGGGCAGTGCGACGCAGTGCGGCCCGAGGGTCGCACCGGCGCCGACGGTGACGGTGTCCATGGCCATGATCCGATCATGAAACAGGTGGGTCTGCACGACGCATCCGCGTTCGACGGTCGCGCCGTCGCCGAGCGTCACGAGGTCGGCTTCGGGCAGCCAGTACGACTCGCACCACACGCCGCGTCCGATGCGGGCGCCGAGGCAGCGCAGCCACACCGACAGGGCGGGCGTGCCGGCCGCGAACCGGGCGAACCAGGGAGCCGCGACCGTCTCGACGAAGGCGTCGGCGACCTCGTTGCGCCACACGAACGAACTCCACAGCGCGTGTTCCTCGGTACCGATACGGCCGACGAGCAGCCACTTCGCGGCGGCCGACACCGCGGCAGCGACGACCCCCGCGAGCAGCAGCACGACACCGCCAGTGACGACCGCGAACCAGACGCCGACGGCGAGAGCACGCGCGAGCGTCAGGACGACGGCGAGGCCGATGCCGAAGGTCGCGAACGCAGCGAACAGGCGGCACGTCTCGACGGCACCGCGCGCGACCGCGAGCCGGCGCGGCGGCTCGTACGTGCGTGAGACGTCGGCGGATTCGGGGGCGCGCCGCAAGCGCACCGGTGGGCTGCCGAGCCACGACGAGCCCGACTTCGCCTTGGACGGCGCGGCGGAGAGGACGGCGACGAGGCCGTACTTGGGGACGCGGCGGCCCGGCGCCGTCATCCCGGAGTTGCCGAGGAAGGCGCGCTTGCCGACCTTCGCGCGCTCGATCCGCAGCCATCCGCCGCCGAGTTCGTAGCCGGCGATCATCGTGTCGTCGGCGAGGAACGCGCCGTCGGCGACCGTCGTGAACTTCGGCAGCAGTAGCACCGTCGACGCCTCCACACCGCGACCGACCTTCGCGCCGAGCAACCGGAGCCAGACGGGCGTGAGCAGTCCCGCGTACAACGGGAACAGGAAGGTGCGTGCCGAGTCCATGAGACGTTCGGTCGCCCACACCTGCCATCCGACGCGGCTGCGGACGGGGTGGAAGCCCTCGCTCAGCCTGAGCGAGAGTGCGCGTACGCACACGAGTGTCGCGAGCGCGAACACCGCGAGCGCGAGCAGGGAGCCGGGGATCAGTGCCGCGAACGCGCGGCCGAGGGCGGCGGGGAAGGTCTCGGCGCCGCTCATCGCCCAGGCGACCACGGCGAAGCCGCTCGCGAGCGCGAGGACGGGCAGGCCCGCGAGTGCGATCGCGCTCGCCCCGTACACCGCGACCCACCAGCGGGCACGCGGCGGCGGATCGGACGGCCAGGCCCTGCTCGCCTTGCCCACCTTCGCCGCGGGCGAACCGGCCCAGTGCTGCTCCGCCTTGACCTTGCCGAACACCGCCGAGCCCGCCGCGACGTGCGCGCGCTTGCCGATCCGTGCGCCCGGCGCGAGCGTCGATCGCGCACCGACCGTCGCGCCCGCACCGATCCTGATCGGGCCGATGTGCACGACGTCGCCGTCGATCCAGTGCCCGGACAGGTCGACCTCGGGCTCGACGGAGCATCCGCGGCCGAGTTCGAGCATTCCCGTCACGGGCGGGAGGCTGTGCAGGTCGACCCCGCCCTCCACGCGTGCTCCGAGCGCCCGCGCGAAGTAGACCATCCACGGCGCACCCGAGAGATTCGTCGCGCCGCTCGCGTCGACGACGTTCTGCGCGGCCCACAGCCGAAGGTGAACGCTGCCGCCACGCGGGTAGGTCCCGGGTTTCAGGCCACGCAGGAGCGTGCGGGCCGCGAGCGCGGCCACGGCCATGCGCCCGGGTGGTGCCACGAAGACGAGGAAGCCGATCGCCACGATCCACCACGACACCGGCTCGACCCACGGGACGTCGGTGAACCACGAGAGGACACCGACGCCCGCGGCGACCCACGTCGTCCACTGCAGCGCCGCGAGCGTCGCGATGGGGATCCCCGCGAGGAGCTGGACGATCTGTGCGCGGCGCGGGGTCGGCACGACGGTGCGTTCCTCGACCTGCGCCGTGGGTGCGAGGTCGTCGAGGAAACGCGCGAGGGCGCCGAGCCGGGGGTGCTCGTAGAGATCGGCGACCGTGATCTGCGGGTGGCGGGTGCGCAGTGTGGCGACGAGTTGTGCCGCCGCGAGCGAGCCGCCGCCGAGTTCGAAGAAGTCGTCGCGTTCGCCGGTGACCTGCGCGCCGAGGACGTCGGACCATTGCCGCGCAACCCATTCCGCGGTGTCCGACAGACCGAGCTGCTCGACGGACGAGTCGTCGCTACCGGGAAGCGGCCACGGCAGGGCGTCACGATCGACCTTGCCCGACGTGCGCGTCGGGAGTTCCTCGACGACGGCGATCCTCGGGACGAGCGCTGCGGGAAGACGCTCGGCGAGTCGGCGATGCGCGGCGTGCAGGTCGACGGTGCCGTCCGCGCTCACGACGTACCCGACGAGGACACGGCTGCCCGTCGCGGTGCGACGGACGGCGACGGCACCGCCGCTGACTCCCGGCAGGTGCTGGAGCGCGGCGTCGATCTCGCCGAGTTCGATGCGCCTGCCGCCGAGCTTGATCTGGTCGTCCGCACGGCCCTGGAAGATCAGGCCGGTGGTCTCGAGGCGCACGAGGTCGCCGCTGCGGTACGCGCGGTCCCAGCCGAGAGTGGGCATGGGAGCGTACTTCTCGGCATCCTTCGCGGGGTCGAGATACCGCGCGAGACCGACACCGCCGATGACGAGTTCGCCGACCTCGCCGACGGCCACCGGGGTGTCGTCGGGCGCGACGACCGCGAGATCCCAGCCGTCGAGGGGGAGTCCGATCGAGACCGGTGAGACGCCGTCGAGCCGCGCCCCGCACGCGACGACGGTGGCCTCGGTGGGGCCGTACGTGTTCCACACCTCGCGGTCGGGAGTCACGAGCCGCTCGCCGAGCTCGGGCGGGCACGCCTCGCCGCCGAAGATCAGCAGTCGTACGCCGTCCAGCGCGTCGACGGGCCACAGCGACGCGAGCGTCGGGACGGTGGAGACCGCCGTGATGTCGCGGGCGACGAGCCACGGCCCGAGATCGACCCCGCTGCGGACGAGCGACCGCGGCGCGGGGACGAGGCACGCGCCCGAACGCCAGGCGAGCCACATCTCTTCGCACGACGCGTCGAACGCGACGGAGAGGCCGGCGAGGACCCGGTCACCGGGGCCGAGCGGGGCATCGGCGAGAAACATGCGCGCCTCGGCGTCGACGAAGGCTGCGGCGTTGCGATGCGTCACCGCAACACCTTTCGGCAGTCCGGTGGATCCCGACGTGAAGATGATCCACGCGTCGTCGCCGGGTTCGGGTGCCCGCGTGGCGGAACCGGACGCCGTGACGGCGGCAGTGGGTGCGATGCCGTCGGCCGTCGCGATCGCGGCGACGCCGGCCTCGCCGAAGACGGTGCGCGCGCGCTCGTCCGGATCGTCGGCGTCGACGGGAACGTACGCGGCTCCCGCCGAGAGCACCGAGAGGATCGTGACGTAGAGCCGGTACGAGCCGGAGGGCATGCGCACGCCGACACGATCGCCCGCGCCGACGCCTGCGGCTTCGAGCGAGCGCACCCCGAGTTCGATCTCGTCGAGCAGTTCGGAGTAGGTGAGCGTGACGGCGCCGTCGTCGATCGCCGTCGTGTCGGGGAACCGTGCGGCGGTCTCGGCGAGGATGTCGACGAGTGTCCGCGGGGGCGGTGCTGCGCTCGACCGCAGCATCGTCTCGGGAATCGGCGGCGACGGTGATGCCGGGGTGTTCCCCGACGGGGTGTCGTGCGGCTCGTTGTCGACGCTCACGTGCAGTTCTGTCCTTCACTCGGTGTGTCTCCCCGGTCATTGTTCCCCGGCCGGGGCACGGAATCGCGATGGTGTGGCGAATTCGTGGCACGCGTCGTGGGTGTTGACACCGGGCGAGACGTCTGTCAGTCTCGATCGCAGGTCACGAGTACCAGCATCAAGCCCCGGCTCGCTGGTCGGCAACCCTCCTCCGCGGTGGGGTGCTCCGGGTGACGACCTGGCCGTAGTCCGACCGGACACGGCAAGCGCGGACTCCTCACGGAATCCCGGCACCACACGATCGTCGCGTGCGCGTCCCGCCGCGCCCCGGTGGTCCGCTGTTGCCGGGTCCTCCCGGAGTCCCCCGGCTGGAGGGATTCTCCGATGACGACACTGCTCGATCACACCAGGCTCGATGGCGCCGGACTCGATCACACCGCCCATCGCTCGGAATGCGCACGGCACGAGACGATTCCGCCGCTCGCCGAGGTGGTGCGCGCCTGCGCCCCGGTTCCCGGCGGGGAGCGGCCCTACGTCGACTTCGACTGCGCGGCCAGTGCTCCTGCGACGGTCGCGGTCACGCGGCGCATCACCGAACTGCTGCCCACCTACGCGAGCGTCCACCGCGGCGCCGGCCACCCCTCTGCGGTCTCGACCGAGGCGTACGAATCCGCACGGCGGACGGTCGCGGAGTTCGTGGGAGCGAGGCCCGGCGACGTCGTCGTGTTCACCCGCAACACGACGGACGCGCTGAACCTGCTCGCCGGGTGCGTCCCCGGTGAGGTCGTCCTGCTCGACATCGAGCATCACGCGAACCTGCTGGCATGGCGGAACTCTCGCGTCGTGCCGGCGGCGGACACCGTCGACGAGACCGTACGCCGCGTGGTGGCGGAGCTGTGCTCGCGTCCCACGGCGTTGCTCGCGGTGACCGGCGCGTCCAACGTCACGGGCGAGACGGTGCCCATCGAACGACTGGCCGACGTCGCGCACCGGCTCGGCGCTCGGATCGCCGTCGACGCGGCACAACTCGCGCCGCATCGCGCACTCGACATCGCCGCGAGCGGCGTCGACTACGTCGCCTTCTCGGGGCACAAGCTGTACGCGCCGTTCGGTGCGGGTGCGCTCGTCGGGCGGCGGGACTGGCTCGACGCCGCGCCGCCGCATCTCGCCGGCGGGGGAGCGACGCGAGATGTGCAGGTGGACGGCACGTCCGGTGCGCCCTCGATCCGTACGACCTGGCAGCCCTCACCGGCACGCCACGAGGGTGGGACGCCGAACCTGCTGGGCTCGGCCGCACTCGCCGCCGCATGCGAGGAACTGTCCGGCATCGGGTTCGACGCGATCCGCGAGCACGAGACGAGGCTGTGCGAACGGTTGCTCCACGGGCTGCGCCGCATCGACGGCGTCCGGGTGCACCGGCTGTGGCACGACGCCCCCGACACCGTGGGAATCGCGACGTTCACCGTCGACGGCGCGGCCCCGCGCGCTGTCGCGGAACACCTTTCGGAGCAGCACGCGGTGGGGGTGCGCGACGGCCGATTCTGCGCGCACCCGCTGCTCGACCGGCTCGGTCTGCAGGGCGGCGCTGTCCGCGCGAGCCTCGGCCTGGGCACGTCCTCCGACGACGTCGACGCCCTCCTCGACGCGGTGGCCGATTTCGTCGCCACCCGTCGAGGTCGGCGAGGCTAGTATGTCCGGCATGGCGACACCGCACCTCGACGCACGCAGCCGTTGGTACTGGCTGCACGTCGACCTGTGCCGCACCTCCTCGGGGTGCTGTCGGCGCTGACCGCCCGTTCGGTCCCTTCCCCTCACGCGCCCGCTGTCCTGCGCGTGAGTGGCCCCCGTACACCCGAGGAGTCTCCCCATGTCCCCGACATCTCTGCAGCGCCGTACCGCAACGACCGTCCGGCGACGATCGACCGTTCACCTCGCCGTCCACGTGCGCGGCGACGGCCACCATCCCGGTGCGCCGGCGTCGGCCCGGGCCGGCGCACTGGACACGTGGGTCGATCTCACGTCCCCCGCCGACGATCCGCTCGACCCGACCGCACAGCCGCCGCACCTCGTCCGGGTGCGGGCGACCGACCTGCGCGACGCGCGGGAGCAGTACGTGCGGCTGCGATCCGACGGGTCCGCCGCGGCGTTGCTCGACGTCGAGGTGCTGCTGGCGGACGACGCTCGCAGTGCCCGGGCACGACTGGCCGAGCTCGAGGGCATCGTGGCGACGCGGCCGACGACGGTGCGTTACGTCGGGACGCCCCTCGGGCTCGCGGGCCTGATCTCGGACATCGGATCCGCGGGCGTCGCGGACGGCGTGACGCTCCAGCCGCTCGCGGCGGAGGGTTCGCTCACCCGCATCGCACGCGGCACCGTGCCCTGGCTGGCCGCACACGGGCTCGTGGCCGATCACGGCGCCGTGGCGCGCGCCGCCGCGCTCGCCGGCATCGATCCGGCGGTCGCGGCGGTGTGATCCGGCCGGGCTACAGCTCTTCGGGCCGGTGGTAGGCGCCGCGGTGATAGAGCAGCGGCGCGGTGTCGTCGGCGTCCGGCTCGGCGTGGATGCTCAGCACTCGCGCGATCACGAGCGTGTGATCACCGATGTCGATCCGCTGATCGATCCGGACCCGCATCCACGTCGGCGCACCGAGGACGTGCGGCTCGCCCGAGTCGAGCGTCTCCCACATCGCGGTGTCGGCGAACCGTTCGCTCGCGGCCCGCGAGAACCGCGTCGCGACGGCCCGCTGGTGCTCGCCCAGCAGGTGGACGACCATCGTGTCGGCCTGCTGGGCGGCCGCGTAGGACGATGACGTGCGCGCGATGTTGAACGACACGAGCGGCGGATCGAGCGAGAGCGACGCGAACGACGTCGCGGTGAAGCCGACGGGACCGTCCGGCGAGGACATCGTCACGACGGTCACCCCGGCAGGGTGGCGTCCCAATGCGTCCCGGTACTCCGCGGGAGCGACCCCGGGAACGTCCGTGCGCTGCTCACGCGCCGTCACGGCAACCTCCACGTCGATGACGAATAGCTCGACCTCCGACGGTACGTCACCGCCCGGCGCCGTGGCGTGCGCGGTCAGTCGACGTCGATCGCGAGGCCAGCGGTGATCCGCACCAGTTCGCGGAACGACGTGCGGAACACGGTGTCGGGATGCCCTGCGGCGGCCCACAATTCGGGATAGTCGGCGAGTGCGTTGTCGATGTAGGTCGGCAGATCGGTCGGGTGACCGACGGGCGCGACACCCCCCACGGGTTGCGCGGTGACCTCACGCACGAGGTCGAGTGGCGCGCGGGTGAGCGAGCCCCGCAGCCGAGTGCCGGTGTGCTCGAGTTCGACCTGGTGGCGGCCCGACACGAGCAGGATCACGGGATCGTCGTCGAGCAGGAAGACGAGCGACTTCGTGATCGCGCCCACATCGACGCCGAGCGCCTCCGCCGCCTGCGCGGCGGTGCGGGTCGACTCGGACTGCGTGACGATCACGCCGTGGTGGCCGCGCGAGATGAGCGTCGCCGCCACGTGGGCGGCGTTGCGGTGCAGGTGCCGAGTCATGCGAACAGGGTAGAAGGCTACTGCCGGGTACGCCCGCGAGGCGTGCGGCGTGACGCACCGCACGCGAATTGTCCTGGGGTGCGCCGCTGAAATACCGTGGTCGGCGTGACCAGTTCGGTGCAGCCCGACCCGGCGGGCCGGGTTCCGCGCCCACCGCGAGACGAGGTCCGTCGTCGACTGCTCGACGCGTCCGCCGACGAATTCGCCGCCCGCGGCTTCCGCGGTGCGCGACTCACCGAGGTCGCGGCACGGGCGGGTTTCACGAAGGGCGCCGTCTACTCGAACTTCGAGTCGAAGCACGTGCTGTTCGGCGAACTCGTCGCGCGACGCTCGCTCGATCTCGCCGAGCACGTCCTCGCGGAGATCGCGGGAATGCGGCCCCGTGCCGCGGCGCAGCGCGCGGGCCACCTCGTCGCGACGGCCGTCACCGGCGACGACGGCTGGCCGCTGCTCGTCGTGGAGTTCGCCGTGCTCGCGGCGCGCGACGAGGCCGTCGCCGCGGAGTATCGGCGGCAGCGTCGCGACATACGGTCGCGGCTGGTCGATCTCGTCGCGGATCGAGCGCGCGAATGGGGTGTCGGCGACGACATCGACGCCGCCGCAACGGTGCTCTCGCTCACCGCGCTCGTGTCGGGGCTCGTCGTCGAGCATGCGACCGATCCCGAACGGATCGACCGCGACGCGGTCGCGGCCTCGGTGACGGAGTTCGTCACCGGTGCCGTCGCGGGTGCAGCGTCACGCGAGAAGCGCTGACTCCGAGTCGATCTCGGCGAGGAAGGCGTCGATCTCCGCGTAGGTCGTCGCCGCGGAGGTGCCACCCGCGACGATGCCGAGGTGGCTGCCCGGGACGTCCACGTAGCGCACGTCCGCTCCCGTCAGCACGTCGCACGCGCGCCGTGCCGAAGCAGCAGGTGCGATGACGTCGGTCTCGCTGCCCACCACGAGGACGCGCGTCGTCACGTCGGCGAGTGAGACGGTGCCCGAGCCGAGCTCGAATTCTCCTCGTGCCAGGCGATTCTCGAGGATCAGCTGCCGGCACATCTGCTCGAACACCCGCGCCGGATAGCCCGGCATCGCGGCCATGAACCGGTCGATCGTCTCCATGTGCGAGAGGCTGTGTTCGTCGTGGAGGTTGCGCAGGACGAACCACGGCCGGGTGAGTTCACGGCGCAGCGCCGTGAAGCGGTAGCTCGCCTGGACGAGCGGGGCGGGGAAGCGGCCCACCGCGTTGGTTGCCGTCGTGAGCGGGCGCTCGGTGGTCACACGCCCGACGAGGCGCAGTGGCGCGATCGTCGGGATCTCGCGGTAGTCGATCGGTGTGCCCAGCGCCGCGATCGACGAGATCGGGAGATCGGGGTGGGCAGCGGCGGTGAGCAGGGAGAGGGTGCCGCCGAGGCTCCAGCCGAGGACGTCCACCTCGGCGTCCCCGGACAGCGCGGAGACGGTCTCGATCGCGTCGGGGACGATGTCGTTCACCCAGTGCTCGAACCCCAGATCGCGGTCACGAGAAGTGATCTCGCCGAAGTCGAGCGCATGGACGCGATGCCCGGCCGCGACGAGATGCTCCGCGAGCGACTGACCGGGACGGAGGTCGTAGCATGTCGCAGGAACGGCGAACGGCGGGACGAGCAGGATCGTGCGGCCGCTCTCGCCGTCGCCGAAGCGATACAGATCGCGGTGCTCGCCGGGCCGGACGAGAGTCGACGGAGTCCGTGCCGGTTCCCCCATGCCACCGCCGAGCGACAGCCGCCATGCGTTGTGCGCCATCGCCGCCAGCCGCACTCCCACCCCGTTCACACGCGACCTCCGTCGTCTCGGTATTCGGCGAACATGTGTTACCGGAATATACAGACACCGTGTTGCGCCCCCGCCACGTGATCGCGCGGCACCGGAAGTTCACCTGTTCTTCCCCGTACGCGTCCGCGGGGTCGGCGCACCCTCATTACGCTCCGGCGTGTGCTCGAACTCGAACTGCGGGTCTTCGGCGGAGCGTGCGGCATCGCCGTCGTCGCCGCGCTGGTGGCCGCGCTCGCCACCGGCGAGCCGAGATACGCCGGGCTCGCGGTCGCTGCCGCCGTCGCGGGCGGGCTCGCCGCGTGGGTCTCGGGCGGATCGGGCCGGGCGAGCAGAACGGGCGCCGGCGGACTCGGGCTGCTGATGGCAGGAGCGATCGTCGCGTTCACGCCGCTCCTCGGGTGGAGCCTCGGGCCGGGAGTCGCCATGATGATGGTGGGGGCCGTCGTGTTCCTCGCCGGTCTCGACCGGGTCACCCGTCCGGCGGGGTGAACGGTCGCAGCGCAGCCGCGGTGGTTACGCTCGGAGGATGACCGACAACCAGGCGACGGCCGACCAGCAGTGGCAGGCGTTCACCGTCGAACGCGCCGACGGTGTGGCACGCGTGACGCTCACCGGCCCCGGCAAGGGCAATGCCATGGGCCCCGACTTCTGGGACGAGCTCCCGCGGGTGTTCGCCGAGCTCGACGCCGATCCCGAGGTGCGTGCGGTGGTCCTGGCCGGTTCGGGACGCAACTTCTCCTACGGCCTCGACCTGCCCGCGATGAGCGGCGGCTTCGGTCCCGTGCTCGCCGACAAGGCGCAGGCCGGGCCGCGCACCGATTTCCATGCGCTCATCAAGCGCATGCAGTCGGGCGTCAACGCCGTCGCGGACTGCAGCAAGCCCGTCGTCGCCGCGATCCAGGGCTGGTGCATCGGCGGCGGCGTCGACCTGATCTCCGCCGCGGACGTGCGCTACGCGAGTGCCGACGCGAAGTTCTCGATCCGTGAGGTGAAGGTCGCGATCGTCGCCGACATGGGCAGCTTCGCGCGGCTCCCCGCGATCATCGGCGACGGTCACCTGCGGGAGCTCGCACTCACCGGCAAGGACATCGACGCCGCCCGCGCCGAGAAGATCGGCCTCGTGAACGACGTGTTCGAGGACGCGGACGCCGTCCTCGCCGCGGCGCACGAGACGGCGACGCAGATCGCGCAGAACCCGCCGCTCGTCGTCCAGGGCATCAAGGACGTGCTCGATCACTCGCGCTCGGCCGCCGTGAACGACAGCCTGCGCTACGTCGCCGCGTGGAACTCGGCCTTCCTCCCGTCGGAGGATCTCACCGAGGCGATCACCGCGGTCTTCCAGAAGCGTCCCCCGGAGTTCAAGGGCCGCTGACGCCACGTCGGCCACGTGAGCCGCGGCCGACGTCAGATCCGCCGCATCACCGACACGACCTTGCCGAGCACCACGGCCTCGTCGCCGTCGATGACGTCGTAGGCGGGGTTACGGGGTTCGAGGTACACGTGGCCGCCTCGCCGGCGCAGCACCTTCACGGTCGCCTCGCCGTCGATCATGGCGGCCACGATCTCGCCGGAATGAGCCTCGTGCTGACGCCGCACCACGACGGTGTCGCCGTCGCAGATCGCCGCGTCGACCATCGAATCGCCGCGAACCCGCAGCGCGAAGACGGTGCCGGAGCCGACGAGTTCACGTGGCAACGAGAGCATCTCGTCCGCGTGCTCCTCGGCGAGGATCGGTGCGCCGGCGGCGATGTCGCCGACGACCGGAACCGTCACCGTGTTCGCCGCCGCACGCCCCGGCGCCGCGCCGGCGAGGAACGGCCGGACGTCGAGCTGTCGCGTCATCGCAGTGCCACGGCGCAGAAATCCCTTGTCCTCGAGCATCTTCAGATGCTTCGACACGGACGACGTCGAGCGCAGGCCCACGGCGTCGGCGATCTCGCGCGTGCTGGGCGGGCAGCCCCGCGAGTCCGCCCAGTCGCGGATCGTCACCAGGATCCGCTGCTGGCGGGGCGGCAGGGTGGAGGCGTCGAGGCCACCGAACATGTCGAGATCGTCGTCACCGGTCACGCGGCGCATCGTATCGGGGTCGGCCGACCGCACCTGACGGCCCGGAACCCCCGAACACGGCGACGGCCTCCGATCATGTGATCGAAGGCCGTCGCCGAAGCAGGTGGTGTCAGTCGCCCTCGACCGACGTCTCGTGACGCGCGACCGCCTCGGAGATGGTGCGCTCGGCATCGGCGCGGCCGACCCAGTCGGAGCCGTCGACGTGCTTGTTCGGCTCGAGGTCCTTGTAGTGGACGAAGAAGTGCTCGATCGCGTCCAGGTCGAACTTCGAGACGTCGCCGATGTCCTGCACCGAATCCCAGCGCGGATCGCCCGCGGGAACGCACAGCACCTTGTCGTCGCCGCCGGCCTCGTCGGTCATCTTGAACATGCCGACCGGGCGTGCCTCGACGATGACGCCGGGGAAGACCGACTCGGGGAGGAGCACCATCGCGTCCAGCGGATCGCCGTCCTCGCCGAGGGTGCCCTCGATGTAGCCGTAGTCGGCGGGGTAGCCGAACGCCGTGTACAGGTAGCGGTCGAGCTTGACGCGGCCGGTCACGTGATCGACCTCGTACTTGTTCCGCTGACCCTTCGGGATCTCGATGGTGACCTCGAACTCCACGTCGTTTCCTCGCTCCGTGCTGCAGGGGGTGATGATTCGACAGAAGGATATCCGTTCGCCGCTAGTGTTGTGGTCACCCGGTGCGGCGCAGCCGCCGACCAATGGGTGCGCAGGTAGTCGGGGAAGGGTGGGCGAACGTGTCGGGCGAGTCGGGCAAGAAGAGCGGCAACCTGGCCGCGCGGCGGCATCGTTCGACAGTGATCGGCCTCTCGGCCGCCGTCGTCATCGTCCTGGTGTGCGCGGTCGTGGCGGCGGTCATCGTCGTGCGATCCGGCCCCGGCGACCCGATCGTCGCGGCTCCGCCCGCGGCCGTGACGGCGGACCCGGGTGTGCAGCCGGTGCCCGAGGACACCGCGCCGCCGTCGCGTGAGGCGCTCGCCGCCGCTCTCGCCCCCGTGGTCGCGAACCCCGCGCTCGGGACGCTGACCGGCGTCGTGAGCGATGCCGAGACCGGCGAGATCCTCTGGAGCCAGGGCGAATCGCAGCCGATGATTCCCGCGTCGACGACCAAACTGCTCACCGCCGCCGCGGCGCTGCTCACCCTCGAACTCGACTCCCGCGTCGAGACGACCGTGGTCGCCGGTGCGGAGCCCGGGTCGATCGTCCTCGTCGGTACGGGTGATCCCACCATCACGTCGCTCCCACCGGACCGGGACGGCTACTACCCCGGTGCGGCGCACCTGACGGACGTGGTCGAGCAGATCCGCGCGTCCGGCACGGAGGTGACGTCGGTCGCCGTGGACACCAGCCGCTACACCGGATCGCCGATGGCGCAGGGCTGGCTGCCGGAGGACGTCGGCGCCGGGTTCATCACACCGACCGAACCGGTCATGATCGACGGCGGCCGCGCCGACCCCGCCGTCGACGCCTCGCCACGCAGCCCGGCACCGGCGCTCGACGCCGCGAAGGCCCTGGCGAGCGCCCTCGGCGTCCCGCCCGAGTCGGTGGGGACCGGGACCGCTCCCGACGGTGCCCAGGTGCTCGCGACGGTGCAGTCCGCGCCGTTGCGCGACCGGCTGCTGCAGATGATGGAACACTCGGACAACGTGCTCGCAGAGTCCATCGGACGGGAGGTCGCGATGCACACGGGACGACCCGCGTCGTTCGACGGCGCCACCGACGCCGTGCTGGGCGCGCTCGCCGATGCCGGCCTCGACACCGGCGGTGCCGTTCTCCACGACACGAGCGGGCTCTCCGTCGACAACCGGCTCTCGGCCGGGCTGCTCGACGCCGTGCTCACCGAGGCCGTGGGCGACGACCTGCCCGCATTGCGCCCGATGCTCGACTACCTGCCCGTCGCGGGTGCCACGGGCAGCCTCTCGGAGCGGTACGCGACCGACGGCCGCGTCGGAGCCGGGTGGGTGCGCGCCAAGACGGGCACGCTGTCGGAGGCGAGCGGGCTCGCCGGCTACGTCGTCGACAGCAGCACACGCGTCCTCGCGTTCGCGCTGATGTCGAACGGCACCTCGCCCGACGTGAGCAGGCCCGCACTCGACGCCGTCGCGGCGACACTGCGCACGTGTGGCTGCGAGTAGCGGCACGAAGGAGGCGGACAGCGCATGACCGAAGGCGCCGAAACGGCGATCGACAGCGCCACGCGTGGCGAGAACGCCCTGGCGGGCGCCGTCGACTGGGGGCTCGCGGACCGTGTCGGGCGACGGCTCGCCCGGCCGGGACCTGCGATGTCGCAGTACACGCGCGACGCCGTGCACCGCGAACTCGCGACGGCGGCCGAACGCGCCGAAGGCCCCGTCCGCGACGTGACCGCACTCGCCGACGACCGCCCAGTCCCTGCCGCGCGCGTGCTCGAGCGCGCGGACTGGATCGGAGAGGCGACGCAGTCGATGTCCCGGCTCACGGGCGGCGGCGACACGTCCGGCCTGGTCGCGGGCAAGCCCGCGGGCCTGCAGATGGGTGCCGCACTCGCGTATCTGTCCTCGGCGATACTCGGCCAGTACGACCCGTTCTCGGGTGACGACGGCACGCTGCTGCTCATCGCGCCGAACGTCGTCTCCGTCGAGCGTGCGTTGCGGGTGCGGCCGAGCGACTTCCGGATGTGGGTGTGCCTGCACGAGGTGACCCACCGGGTGCAGTTCTCGTCCGCACCGTGGCTCGCCGGCTACATGCAGGAGAGCGTCGACCTCCTCGCGGGCGAGGACGAGGAGTCGATCACGGACGCCGCGTCGCGGATCGTGACGGCGGTGCGCTCCAGGGGCGAGACGAGCGAGGAAGGGGCGCCCGGCGGCGTCCTGGGGGTGCTGCGTGCTACGCAGCCACCCGCGCAGCGCGCTGCGCTCGATCGCCTGCTCGTCCTCGGCACTCTTCTGGAAGGGCACGCCGATCACGTCATGGACGCCGTCGGCCCGGCCGTCGTCCCCACCGTCGCGACGATCCGCGGTGCGTTCGATCGCCGCCGCGCCCGCCGCGGCGACCCGCTCCAGCGCCTCGTGCGCGCCCTGCTCGGCCTCGACGCGAAGATGGCGCAGTACGTGCGCGGCAAGGCCTTCGTCGACGCCGTCGTCGGCAGGGTCGGGATGGCCGAGTTCAACACGATCTGGACCGACGCCGACACGCTGCCGACTCTCGCCGAGATCGAGCGGCCCGAGGCGTGGATCGCCCGCGTGCTCGCGTGACGGTCTCGCGCGGGCCGCTACCCGAGACCGCCGCGATCCTCGAGCTCCGGCGCGCCGTACGGGGGTGGCTCGCGGAGCGAGGTGCGGACGAGGTGGCCGTCGCGCTGTCGGGTGGTGCCGACTCGCTCGCCCTGTGTGTGGCGGCCGTCGCGGAGGCCGGCGCGGTGCGCGCGATCGTCGTCGATCACCGGCTGCAGCCGGGCTCGGACGAGGTCGCCGAGGCCGCGGCCGGCGCCGCACGCACGCTCGGCGTCGCGGACGCCGTGGTCGTGGCCGTCGACGCGCGCAGCGGCACCGGCGGTCCCGAGGCGGCGGCGCGCGCGGCGCGGTATCGCGCGCTCGACGAACACCGCGGCAACGCCCCGGTCCTGCTCGCGCACACCCTCGACGACCAGGCCGAGACGATGCTGCTCGGACTCGCGCGCGGCTCCGGCGGCCGGTCGATCCAGGGGATGCGCGCGTGGGACGCGCCGTGGGGCAGGCCGCTGCTCGGCGTCCGGCGCGCGACGACTCGCGCGGCGTGCACCGATCTCGGACTGTCCCCGCACGAGGACCCTCACAACAGCGATCCCGCGTTCACGCGCGTCCGGGTCCGGCGCGACGTGCTGCCGGTGCTCGAGGCCGCGCTCGGGACGCACGTCCCGATCGCACTCGCGAGGACGGCGGCCCAACTCCAGGACGACGGCGATGCACTCGACGCCGTCGCGGCCGCGACGGCCGACCGGGTGCTCGGGCACGAGGACCTCGACGCCACCCTGCTGGCGCCCGAGCCCGCGGCGATACGCCGCCGCGTCCTGCGGACGTGGCTCGTGCGCGAAGGCGCGACGGCGCCCACCGACACCCAGCTGCGGGCGGTCGACGCCCTCGTCGCCGACTGGCGCGGGCAGGGCCCCGTCGCCGTCGGCGGTGGCCGCCCGGACGCGAGGTTGGTCGTGATCCGCCGCCGTGGGAAGCTGATGATCGGACAGGACGACCGACGAAGGGTTTGACGGCGTGTACGAGGCCGACATCGCATCCGTGCTCATCTCGGAAGACGACATCCGTCGCCGAACCTCGGAGCTGGCGGAGGAGGTCGCCGCACGCTATCCCGAGGGCGGCCCCGACGGAGACCTGCTGCTGATCGGCGTCCTCAAGGGCGCGATCTTCTTCATGACGGACTTCGCGCGGGCACTGCCCATTCCGGCGCAGATGGAGTTCATGGCCGTCAGCTCGTACGGCTCGTCCACGTCGTCGTCGGGAGTCGTGCGGATCCTCAAGGACCTCGACAAGGACATCGAGGGCCGTCACGTCCTCATCGTCGAGGACATCATCGACTCGGGCCTGACCCTGTCGTGGCTCATCCGCAACCTCGAGACCCGCAACCCGGCGTCGCTCGACGTCGTGACGCTGCTGCGCAAGCCCGAGGCGACGAAGGTCGAGATCGACGTCGAGTACATCGGCTTCGACATTCCCAACGAGTTCGTCGTCGGTTACGGCCTCGACTACGCCGAGCGCTATCGCGACCTGCCGTACATCGGCACGCTCGATCCGTCCGTCTACGGCGGCTGATCGCCCGCGGGGCGGGGCCGGCTCCACTACCGTGAGTTGATGCTGATCCTCGGATCGATCGTGCTCGGCGCCGCTGACGTTCCGCGCGCGACCCGGTTCTGGTGCGACGCGCTCGGGCTCGAGCCCACCGAGCCGCTCTCCGGCAACGAGTTCACCGGCCTGCGGGACGCGGACGGCAGAACCGTCCTGTCGATCCAGCACAGCGACACGGAGCCGGAGCCGGAACCGCGCCTGCACCTCGACCTCTTCGCACGCGACAGCGCTGATCAGGCCGCCGAGGTCGAGCGCCTCGTCGGGATCGGTGCGCATCGCGTCGACTGGCCCCGCTATCCGGCCGACGCGGATTTCGTCGTCCTCGCCGACACCGAGGGAAACCTGTTCTGCGTCGTCGACGACGCGCGTGCGTCCGAGCCGTTCCGTTTGTTCCGTGAGCGGGATGCGGAAAAGGGCTGACCTGGGCGCCGGAGGGCGGCGGCCGACGGGGTGAGCCGTCACACGTGTGAGCGAGGGAACCAGCGGCCCCGGCTCGTGCGTTGACCACGTGACGCAGTGGGGTCCGGTGGCGACCTCGCGGCGGCCGGAGCCGCGTTTCACGCATCGCGGTAACCTGGATTGTCCGATTGTCGCGGCGCCGTCGCGGTCGTCGGCCGAACCGAACGCGCACGGCCACCCGCCACCGGCACCCACGAACGAACTCGCGAAAGGACCGGCCACCTCGGTCGACCTGTATGAACCGAAAGACTGTGTTCCGAAACCTGGCGATCATCTTCGCCGTTCTCCTGGGGTTCTACGCCTTCTCGTATTTCGGAAACGACACCCGGAACTTCTCTCAGGTCGACACCTCGGTCGCGCTCGCGCAGCTCGACGACGGCAACGTCGACCGGGCGCAGATCGACGATCGCGAGCAGCAGCTGCGGCTGTGGCTGAACGAGGGCAACGACGCGACAGAGGGCAACACGCAGATCATCGCGCAGTACCCGGCGTCTGCGTCCGAGCAGCTGTTCCAGGAGGTTCGCGAGAAGAACCTCGAACGGTTCGACACGACCGTGACCCAGGAGAGCTGGCTCACGTCGATGCTGATGTTCATCCTGCCGATGATCATCCTGCTCGGCCTGTTCTTCTTCATCATGAGCCGCATGCAGGGCGGCGGCCGTGGCGTCATGGGCTTCGGCAAGTCGAAGGCGAAGCAGCTCACCAAGGACATGCCCAAGACGACCTTCCAGGACGTCGCGGGCGCCGACGAGGCCGTCGAAGAGCTGTACGAGATCAAGGACTTCCTGCAGCATCCCGCGCGCTACCAGGCACTCGGCGCGAAGATCCCCAAGGGCGTCCTGCTCTACGGCCCGCCCGGCACGGGCAAGACGCTGCTCGCGCGTGCCGTCGCCGGTGAGGCCGGAGTTCCGTTCTTCTCCATCTCGGGTTCCGACTTCGTCGAGATGTTCGTCGGCGTCGGCGCGAGCCGCGTCCGCGACCTGTTCGAGCAGGCCAAGCAGAACAGCCCCTGCATCATCTTCGTCGACGAGATCGACGCCGTCGGACGTCAACGCGGCGCCGGGCTCGGTGGCGGTCATGACGAGCGCGAGCAGACCCTCAACCAGCTGCTCGTCGAGATGGACGGGTTCGGCGACCGGCAGGGGATCATCCTCATCGCCGCGACGAACCGCCCCGACATCCTCGACCCCGCGCTCCTGCGGCCCGGCCGCTTCGACCGGCAGATCCCCGTCGGTGCACCCGACCTCGCCGGACGCCGGGCGATCCTCAAGGTTCATTCGGCGGGCAAGCCGATCGACCCGAACCTCGACATGGACGGGCTCGCCAAGCGCACCGTCGGCATGTCGGGCGCCGACCTCGCGAACGTCGTCAACGAGGCCGCGCTGCTCACCGCACGCGAGAACGGCAACGTCATCACCGAGGCAGCCCTCGAGGAGTCGGTCGACCGCGTCGTCGGCGGCCCGCGACGCAAGAGCCGCATCATCTCCGAGGAGGAGAAGAAAATCACCGCCTACCACGAGGGTGGTCACACCCTCGCGGCATGGGCGATGCCCGACATCGAACCCGTCTACAAGGTGACGATCCTCGCGCGTGGCCGCACGGGCGGACACGCGATGACGGTCCCCGAGGACGACAAGGGGCTCATGACGCGCTCCGAGATGATCGCGCGTCTCGTCATGGCGATGGGTGGCCGCGCCGCCGAGGAGCTGGTCTTTCGCGAGCCGACGACGGGCGCGTCGTCGGACATCGACATGGCGACCAAGCTGGCCCGCGCGATGGTCACCGAGTACGGCATGAGCGCGAAGCTCGGTGCAGTCCGCTACGGCCAGGAGGGCGGCGACCCGTTCCTCGGCCGTTCGATGGGGCAGCAGTCCGACTACTCGCACGAGGTCGCACGCGAGATCGACGAGGAGGTGCGCAACCTCATCGAGGCCGCGCACACCGAGGCGTGGTCGATCCTCGACGAGTACCGCGACGTTCTCGACACGCTCGCGCGCGAGCTGCTCGAACACGAGACGCTCACCCGCAAGGATCTCGAACGGATCTTCACGACCGTCGAGAAGCGGCCGCGGATCACCGCGTTCAACGATTTCGGTGAGCGCACGCCGTCGGACAAGCCGCCGATCAAGACCCCGCGCGAGCTCGCGATGGAACGCGGCGAGCCGTGGCCTCCCCAGCCGGAGAAGCCCAAGGAGCCCGCGTACGCGAACCCCGTCGGTGACGGCGGCGCGCCCGCCAACGGCAACGGGCACAGCGGCAACAGCCAGAACGGTCAGAACGGCCAGGGCGGACAGAACGGCAACGGCCGACCGGATCAGGGACAGGCGCCCCAGTATCCGAACCCGCAGTATCCGCAGCCCCAGTACCCGAACCCCCAGTATCCGAACCCCCAGTACCCCGGTTCGCAGTACCCGCAGCCGCAGCCGCAGTACCCGGGCTCGGGTTCGGGTTCGGGTTCGGGTGGACGGTACGAGCCGCCGGCCGGTGGCGAGAACCGTCCCGACTACGGTGCCCCCGCGGGATGGTCGGCACCCGGTTGGCCGCCGCGCGACTCCGGTCACCAGCAGCAGGCTCCGGGCGGATGGACGCGCCCCGACGAGGGCGGGGAGTCCGGCAACGGGAACTCCGCAGGTGAGGGCCCCCGGGACGAGACTCCGCCGACGCGGCCGTGGGAGGGCCCGAACGACCGGGGGTGACGGTGCGACCGGCGTGTGATGGGCGACAGGGCCGATCACTAGGCTGTACAACCGTCCCGGGCCGCGTACCGCGTCGGGTGGCACGTGGCAGCGTCCGGCGGCGTGTGCAGCGAGAAACACGAGGAGTATCGGGTTGTCGGTAGGCGATATGAGCGACCCCGCGGCGTTCGCAGACGCCGTCGCGATCGCGACGGGCCGTACGTTCGATCAGGCACGGGCCGAGGCCGCGGTACGCGAACTGCTGCTCGCCGTCGGCGAGGATCCCGATCGTCCCGGCCTGCGCGACACTCCGGCGCGCGTCGCCCGGTCGTACCGAGAGATCTTCTCGGGCCTCTACACCGACCCCGGCGACGTGCTCGGGACGACGTTCGACGAAGAGCATCGCGAGCTCATCGTCGTCCGCGACATCCCGATGTACTCGACGTGCGAGCACCATCTCGTGTCGTTCCACGGCGTCGCCCACGTCGGGTACATCCCGGGCCGTGAGGGCAGGGTGACCGGCCTGTCGAAGCTCGCGCGCGTCGTCGATCTGTACGCCAAGCGCCCGCAGGTCCAGGAGCGGCTGACGAGTCAGGTCGCCGATGCCCTCGTCCGCAAGCTCGAACCGACCGGCGTCATCGTCGTGATCGAGGCGGAGCATCTCTGCATGGCGATGCGCGGCATCCGCAAGCCGGGTGCCCGCACCACGACGTCCGCGGTTCGTGGTTCGCTGCAATCGAATTCGGCGTCGCGAGCCGAGGCACTCGACCTCATTCTCCGGGCACGATGACCGCCCCCGTCCCGATCCCCACGCCCGGCCGGACCCTCGTGATGGGCATTCTCAACGTCACGAGCGATTCGTTCTCCGACGGCGGCCGGTATCTGGACCGCGACGCCGCACTCGCGCACGGCCTCGCGCTGCGCGACGCCGGTGTGGACATCGTCGACGTCGGCGGCGAGTCGACGAGGCCCGGCGCCGATCGCGTCGATCCCGCAGTCGAGGCCGAACGTGTCGCGCCGACGATCCGCGATCTGGTGGCGGAGGGGATCTGCGTCAGCGTCGACACGATGCGGGCGTCGGTCGCGCAGGCCGCCCTCGAGGCCGGCGCGACGATCGTCAACGACGTCTCCGGTGGCCGTGCGGACACCGACATGGTGCGGGTCGTCGCCGACGCCCGCGCACCGTGGATCCTCATGCACTGGCGGTCGGCCGCCGATCACATCCATCGCGGTACCGCCGAGCACTACGACGACGTCGTCGCCGACGTGTCGAACGAACTGCTCGCGCAGGTCGACCTCGCGACGGCGGGGGGCGTCGACCCGGCGTCGATCATCCTCGACCCCGGCCTCGGGTTCGCGAAGAACGCCCAGCACAACTGGGAGCTGCTCGCCGCGCTCCCGCACTTCGTCGATCTCGGCTTCCCCGTCCTCATCGGCGCGTCGCGTAAGCGGTTCCTCGGCAGCCTGCTCGGCGGCGAGACCCCGCCGCCGCCCACCGATCGCGACGTCGCGACGGCTTCGGTGTCCGCGCTCGCCGCGGCGAAGGGGGCGTGGGGCGTGCGCGTCCACAACGCCCCTGCGACGCTCGACGCGATCGCCGTCGCGCACGCGTGGCGCGACGCGGAGACCCGACGCGGAGCCCGCGATGTCGACACCTGACCGCATCGACTCCGGCGACCGCATCGAGCTGCGTGGCCTGACGGTCCGCGGCCGTCACGGGGTGTTCGACTTCGAGAAGCGCGACGGCCAGGATTTCGTCGTCGACCTCGTCGTTCGGCTCGACCTCGCGCCTGCTGCGGCATCGGATGCGCTCACCGACACCGTCCACTACGGCGAACTCGCGGACGTCGCGGCGACCATAGTCGCCGGACCGCCGCACGACCTGATCGAGACGGTCGCGGGCCGGATCGCCGACGCCGTCCTCGCCTACGACGCGCGCATCACCGCAGTCGAGGTGACGGTGCACAAGCCGTCCGCGCCGATCCCACTGACCTTCGCGGACGTCGCGGTCGTCGTGGTTCGAGAACGCTCGTGACTCGCGCCGTCCTGTCGATCGGCTCGAACATCGGTGACGCCGCCGCGCATCTGCAGTCGGCCGTCGACGGGCTCGCCCCGCACGTCGTTGCCGTGTCGCACGTGTACCGCACGGCGCCGTGGGGTGGCGTCGAGCAGGCCGACTTCCTCAACGCCGTTCTCGTCGTCGACGACGACGCGGCGTCGTGCCGCGACTGGCTCACGCGTGCGCAGGCACTCGAGGCCGCAGCGGATCGGGTACGCGACGTGCGGTGGGGGCCGCGGACGCTCGACGTCGACGTCGTCAGCTGCACCGACGGCGATCGGGACGTGATCAGTGCCGATCCGGAACTGACGTTGCCGCATCCGCGGGCGCACGAGCGCGCGTTCGTGCTGCTGCCGTGGCTCGACGTCGAGCCGGACGCCGTACTCGCCGTCGACGGCCGTGAGGTTCCGATCGCCCGGCTCGCCGCCGAGGTACCCGACAGGGACGGCGTCGTCCGTGCCGACCGGGAACTCGCGTGGGGGGAGCGACGATGAAGCCGACCCGCGTCTGGGATCTCGTCATGGTCGCGGTCACGGCCGCGATCGCGGCGTGGCTGCTCGCGCGCGGTTTCTACGGCTCGTTTCCGCCGATCGCCTGGTTCGCGGGCGCGTCGCTGTATCCCGTCGTCGCGATCGAGGTCGTGCTCGCGTTCATGATCCGCTCGCGGATCGAGAAGCACCGCATCGGTGACATGCCCGGACAGATCCACCCGATCACCGCGGCGCGAGCCGCAGCGCTCGCGAAGGCCTCGGCCCTCGTGGGAGCCGCCGTGGGTGGTGTGTGGGCCGGTTTCCTCGTCCACGTCGTTCCCCGCGGCAACGACGTGCAGGCCGCGGCCGCCGACGTACCCGGCGCCTGGGTGGGACTCGGGGCGGCGGTGGCACTGCTCGCCGCGGGCCTGTGGCTCGAACACTGCTGCCGCGCACCCCACGATCAGGACGACTCGCCGTCCTGACGAGACGTGTTCGCGCGCACTCTTCAGGGCTGGTCTCGCCAAGTACCCTGGTGGTATGACGAACCCTGGTCGGCCCAAGCCGTCGCGGCGCCGGTCCTCGGGGCAGCTCGTCGTCGCGGGCCTCATCGGTCTCGCCGTCGTGGCGTCGTTGTTCGTGGTGTTCAGCGACAGCGTCGTCCTCCTGCGTGTGGGTGTCGTGATCGGAGCGTGGGCCGCCGTCCTCGGCGCGATCGCGCTCACGAAGTACCAGCGCGAATCGGCGCTCGACAAGGCGAAGACGAAGGACCTCCAGACCGTCTACGAGCTGCAGCTCGATCGGGAGATCGCGGCGCGCCGCGAGTACGAGCTCACCGTCGAACAGCGGGTCCGGCGCGAGGTGGGTGCCGACGCCTCGGAGATGGCGGCACTGCGCGCCGAACTCGCCGCGCTGCGCAAGAGCCTCGAGACCCTGTACGAGGGTGCGCTGCCGACCGAACGGATCGCGCTGCGCGCCGATTCGACCCGGATCCAGGAGATCGGCTCGCGGTACGAGCACGCCCAATCCGGTCTGTTCGTGCCCGGCTCTGCTCAGCGCCCGCAGGACGACGCCGCGACGAACGGCGAGGTCGACGACGAGGACGCGCCGCTGACGGCCGAGACGACCGAGGTTCCCGAGGTCGCACCCCGTCCTGCTCCCGCACCGCCGCCCGCTCCCGCGCCGCAGGCCCCTGCACCACCGCCCGCGCCGCGCCGCGAGCCCGCGGCCTGGACCGCGCACCGCGCACCCGAGCCCGAACCGGAGCCCGTCGCCGAGCCGGAGTCACAGCCGGAACCCGCCGTCGCCGAGACCGCCGAACCGGACGAGCAGCCGCGTCGCCGGCGCCGTCGCGCCCTCGAAGACGACTCCGGTGCCCACACGGGAGGGCTCTCGGTCGCCGAGATCATCGCCAACATGCAGGCGTCCGACGACTCGGGTGGCGGCCGTCGACGCCGCGCGGACTGACAGCACCTCGACACGGCGCGCTATCCTCGCCCCTGAACGTCCGGTACCCGCGATGCGTGGACTGGAACGAACGAGAGGGAAGACCGTGACCTCATTCGGGATCACACCTGGGCCCGCACCTGCGCGGCTGACCATGGGAATCGTCTCCGCGGGTCGTGTCGGCACCGCACTCGGCGCAGCGCTCGAGCGCGTCGGCCACGTCGTCGGCGCCGTGTCGGCGGTGTCCGATGCCTCGCTTCACCGGGCCGCGACGCGACTGCCCGAGAGCGTCGTCGCTTCGCCACCCGACGTCGCCGCGAGGTCGGAACTGCTGATTCTCGCCGTCCCCGACACCGAACTCGACGGCCTCGTGCGCGGCCTCGTCGCGACGGGAGCCGTCCGGCCGGGGACGATCGTGGTCCACACGTCCGGGGCGCACGGGATCGGGATTCTCGCGCCGCTCACCGAGACGGGAGCCGTGCCGCTCGCGATCCATCCCGCCATGACCTTCTCGGGCCACGACGAGGACACCGCCAGGCTGTCGTCGGCGTGCTTCGGCGTCACTGCCGCCGACGAGACCGGGTACGCCGTCGCGCAGTCGCTCGTGCTGGAGATCGGCGGCGAGCCCGTCCGCGTCCGCGAAGAGATGCGCACGCTCTATCACGCCGCACTCGCGCACGGCAGCAATCACCTCGTCACGCTGGTCGCCGACGCCGCTGCTGCATTGCGCGCCGCACTCGCGGGCGACGAGCTGCTGGGCCAGCAGCTCGTCGACGACCAACCGAACGGGCTCGCGGAGCGTGTGCTCGCGCCGTTGCTGTCGGCCGCGCTGGACAACGCACTGCGACGCGGGCGCGGCGCGCTGACCGGGCCCGTCGCGCGAGGCGACGTCGAGGCCGTCGCTGCGCATCGCCGCGCGCTGGACGGAGTCGACCCGGACCTCGCCGAGAGCTATCGCGCCCTGGCGCTGCACACCGCGCAGGCGGCGCGATCGACCGACACCATGATCGAGATGCTGGAGCGACGAGCGTGAGCGACGAGCGCGGATACACCGCGGGAGAACTGACCGTGCACCACGACCCGGCCGGCGTGCGCCGAGTGTCCAAGGCGCTGCGCGGCGTCGGCAGACGGGTCGCCCTGGTCCCGACGATGGGTGCACTGCACGCGGGTCACCTCGAACTCGTCCGCGCGGCACAGAGCACGGGTGCCGTCGTGATCGTCTCGATCTTCGTCAACCCGCTGCAGTTCGGGCCGAACGAGGACCTCGACGCGTACCCCCGCACCCTCGACGACGACCTCGCTCTGCTCCGCTCGGCCGGCGTCGAGCTCGCGTTCGCCCCGACGGCGGCCGCGATGTATCCGTCCGGTCCGCGGACGACGGTCCACCCGGGTCCGCTCGGCGCCCAGCTCGAGGGCGCGAGCCGTCCCACGCACTTCGCGGGGATGCTCACCGTGGTCGCGAAGCTGCTGCAGATCACCGCACCGCACGAGGCGTTCTTCGGCGAGAAGGACTACCAGCAGCTCGTGCTCATCGATCAGATGGTCACCGATCTCGACTTCGACGTTCGGATCGTCGGGGTGCCCACGGTGCGCGAACACGACGGGCTCGCACTTTCGTCGCGCAATCGGTATCTCGACCCCGAGCAGCGGGCCGCCGCGACGACGCTCTCGGCGGCGTTGACTGCGGGCGCGCACGCCGCTGCCGGGGGACCGGACGCGATCATCTCGACCGCACGCGCAGTGCTCGCGACGAGCCCCGAGATCGAGGTCGACTATCTCGAACTCCGCGGGCCCGGACTCGGGCCCGTCCCGGACGAGGGCGACGGGCGTCTGCTCGTCGCCGCGCGAGTCGGCAGCACCCGGCTCATCGACAACGTCGGCGTCGCAGTCGGCACCGGCTTCGCGGCGCGCGGCGCCGACGATCTCCACGAACTCTCCTGAACCGCAATCGCTTCCACTGCACGACCGCGAAGGGCCACAGCATGTTTCGTACGATGATGAAATCCAAGATCCACCGCGCGACCGTGACGCACGCCGACCTCCACTACGTCGGGTCGGTCACTGTCGATCAGGACCTCATGGAGGCCGCCGATCTGCTCGAAGGCGAGCAGGTCGCGATCGTGGACATCGACAACGGTGCCCGCCTCGAGACCTACGTCATCGCCGGTGAGCGCGGCAGTGGTGTCATCGGGATCAACGGTGCGGCAGCGCATCTGGTTCACCCTGGCGATCTCGTCATCCTCATCGCCTACGGCGTCATGAGCGAGGAGGAGGTGCGCGACTACGATCCGCGCGTCGTCTTCGTCGATGCGGACAACAAGCAGGTCGAGGTCGGCAGCGACCCCGCACACGCCCCCGAAGGGTCCGGGCTCGTGACGCCGCGCATGCTCGCCGACGGGGCCGTGTGCACTCCCGACGGCGTGTGCTCGCCGGCGGTGTGACGTCGTGCTCCTCGCCGTCGACATCCGGAACACGAACTCCGTCATCGGGCTGTTCTCCGGGTCGGGCGATCACGCGAAGCTCGTGGCGGACTGGCGGATTCGTACCGAACCGGGAGTGACCGCCGACGAGTTGGCGCTGTCCTTCCGGGGTCTGCTCGGCGACGCCGCCGACTCGATCACGGGCGTCTCGGCCCTGTCGACGGTCCCGTCGGTGCTGCGGGAGTTGCGGGTCATGCTCTCGCGGTACTGGTCGCACGTCCCGCACGTCGTCGTGGAGCCGGGAGTGCGCACGGGGGTTCCGCTGCTCGTCGACAATCCGAAAGAGGTCGGCGCTGATCGCATCGTCAACGCGCTCGCGGCGTTCCATCGATTCGACTGTGCCGCGATCGTCGTCGACTTCGGGACGTCGACGGTCGTCGACGTCGTCTCCGAGAAGGGTGAATTCCTCGGGGGTGCACTGGCTCCCGGCGTGGAGATCGCGTCCGATGCGCTGGCGTCGCAGAGCGCGGCGCTCCGGCGATTCGAACTCGTGCGGCCCCGATCGGTGCTGGGCAAGAACACGATCGAGGCGATGCAGGCGGGTGCCGTCTTCGGCTTCGCCGGTCTCGTCGACGGCCTGGTCGGACGGGTCCGCGACGAGGTCGTCGGCTTCGGCGACGACGCGGGTGCGCGACGGGCGACTGTCGTCGCGACAGGTGTGACGGGCGGGCTGATCGTTCCCGAGTCGCGCACGATCGAGCACTACGAGCCGAACCTCACCCTCGAGGGGTTGCGGCTCGTGTACGAGCGAAATCAGGCTCGGCGAGCGCGCCGAACCTAGTGCACCGGTTCGGATCGCGTGTCGTCGATCGCCGCTCCGACCAGTTTGTGGATGTGATTGCCGAGCGACTCGTCGGGTCCCGGCAGCAGCGATACGGTTCGTGAATTCGAGATCACGAGGTAGCGGCCGTCGTCCGCGAGATCGACCCAGCGGACTTCCCGTGCGGGGCCGGTCGCGCGCTCGGAGATCGTGGCGCCCGAGTAGACCTCGATTCGGCCCGCGCTCGTGCGCGGCAGACCGAGGATCCTCTCGAATCGCTGTGCAGGAGTGGCGCGGGCGTCGGGAGCGCGTAGCCAGGAGGCATCGGCGTCGAACTCGTCGCGACGGTCGAGGTCCCGCAGTTCGGCGTCGATGCGTGGTCGCCGTCCCGGCGCCGCCGGAGGCAGTGCTCGCACCGCACTCGCACCGCAGTCCGCGAAGGAGATGCCGGCCAGGTGAACTGCGCCCCCGGAGTGGTGGTCCGGCCCGGGATCCTGGCGCATCACGACGGCGCGAGGCCCCCGGACCGCGATGTAGGAGCGGATCTTCTCCGCGTCACCCGCTCCCGAGAAACCGCAGATGTACACGCGCGCTTCGGGGTCGAGCATCGTCGCGAACGCCCAGTACAGATCGTCGTCCAGCCGTGAGCGAAAACCGGTCGCCGCCTGCAGGCATTCGCGTTCGTACTCGTCCGTGGTCTCGGACGTCGACCGGTACTGGAACGGGTAGTGCGGCCGATCGACGCCGAACGCACGCCACGCCACTTGATAGGTGAGTGGATCGAAGGCCCAGGATGTCATCGCTGCGAACGACTTTCGTCGTCCGTCGTCCGCCACGGCGTCTCGCCGCCGAGGACGGGCGTGACGGCTCGAACGGCGCCGTCGTGGATCCAGTCCTGCAATTCGTCGCCCTTGAGGTAGTCGGGCGTCTTGTGCTCGTCGTCCTTGTCTCCGTTGCCGCCGCGCGCTCCTCCCATCGGAGCCATGCCCATCCCCGCCCCGGCTGCACCGGGCCGGCCGGGCATCGCAGCGGCCGTCGGGCGTCCACCGGCGGCGCCGCCAGGGCCTGCGACGACGCTGCCTGCAGCCGATGGCGGAACCGACCCGCCGCCGATGCCGCCGACACCTCCGGCCGAGCCGCCACCGCCCGATCCGACGCCGCCGGACCCGAGTCCACCCGCGCCTCCTGGAGTGCCCCCGAGCCCCGAGATTCCGCCCGGCTGCGCACTGGCAGCCACCGTCTGCGACCCTGCCTCGGGTGCGTCCGGAGGCGTCCACGAGTCCTCGCCTCCGAGCGCTGCGTCGGCTGCGGCAGCGGGATCTGTGGTGGGGGCCCCGTCGGACCCGGCGGGGCCGACGGCCTCGCCATCGAGTGGCACTCCCGACTGCGTCGGCGCACCTCCCGTGGGTCCCGCGCCGCCGGGAGCCGACCAGGGCGATCCCGAGGATCCGCCACTGCCGGGGCCGTACCCGCCCGGGGTCGCGGCACCTCCGTCGATCGGTGACTGCACAGCGGGGAAACTGGGGAGACCGCTTGCAGTGGGGGAGATTCCGTTGCCGTAGTAGACGGAGTTGAGGACCTGGACTGCCTGCTGCTTCGCGGCTTCACGCCGTTCGTCGTCCCAGCCGTCTGCGCCGAAGAAGCCTGCGACCTTCCCCGGGAAGGTCGCAGCGGGCTCGGGAGGCAGATTCGACTTGGTCTGGCTCAGCGAGTCGGAGAGCATTCCGATCTGGCGCGCAAGAAGATTCGATGCGTCTGCCAGTCGTGCGGAGTCGTGGGCGTACCCGACGATGGCTGTCGATGCACCCTCGCCGGACGCGCCCTGCCACTTCTCCGATATCGCGTTACCGATCGTGACAGCGAAGGTTTCGAATGCGTCCGCGACGGTGTTCGCGGCGCTCGCCCATTCCTGCCGGAATGCTTCGAGTGCTTCCGCCTGGATCGGTTCGACATTCGCGACCAACTGGACGTGCTCGAATGCGTCGAAGTTGGTGCAGGCGACGCTTCGTGACTGGATCTCGAGATCGGCGTACTGCGGAAGAGATGCCAGCCCGGGCGCAGGGCTACCGGCGGGCCCGATGAACTGTTCTGCCCGACCGGAGATCATCGGCAGGTGCTGCAGGTTCGCGACCACCTCGTCGATGCCGGGGATATGAGGTTGAGCAGGAGATGTCACCGGATCACGCGCCGATCGTGCCGGTGACGCGCGCCAATGCCTGCGATGTCTCGTCGTCGGTCGTCAGTGTCTCGGCGACCTGGGCACCCACCATGTCGTGAATCGCCCTCAGGCACGCGATGTGCTCGTCGAGTCGATCGATGAACTGCTGAGTGGTTTCGGAGAGGATTGCGTCGAGTTCATGGGCGCAGCCGAAATTGCCCAGCCATCCTTCGAACGTCCACCGCTGGTTCATTTGCCGCTTGACGTTCTGCAGTTTTTCGATCGCCTCGGTTGCCGCTCGCGCGCAGTCGCTTGCGACTGTCGGGTCGAGAACAAGCTCACCTGCCTTCGCCTGCGCGACGTACACCAGCAGAGTGTCCAACCCGGTGACGGCGTCCGTCATCGTTCCCCCCCAAGGAAAGGTCGCGGTAATGCTGACCGCGTCCAAACGGTAGTCGTCAGGCGGGCATCTCGGCAACAAGGGCATCGCCGACCTTCAGCGCCCAGTCACACATCGGCGTCGTGTCTTTGGTGAGCGCGGATCTCCCGACCTGCATCAACGCGAGTCCACCACTGTCGAAAGGTACGGCCATGTGGCAGAAGGTGCCGGGCTCGTCGCTGGCCTGCCGAAAGACCACCACGTGCCGACCTGCGACCTCGAGATCCCGGAAGTCGACGTTGTCCGGGCTGTTGTGGAATCGTTCGGTACTCCCTGTTGACGACGCGGTGATGATCAGTCCGATGTCATCGTTCTCCCACCCGCAACTGCTCTCGCCAGCCTTGCGCGAGTTCAAACCGGGGCCTTCGGTTGCTGGGTCGAGAGTGGCTCGGACGAGCGCTTCGTCGGAGAGGGTGCAGGGATCCCATGCATCCGGAACCGCTGACGTCGTGGGTGCGCCTGACGTTTCGCCGGTGCCACAGCCTGCAACGCTCAATGCGAGCGCTGCGAGCACAGCGGCAGACAGCACGCTCGTTCTCGACGTCATCGTTGCCCCCTCGGCGGTCCTGTAAGCGCACAAAGTATTGCACCTGCTCGATTCCTCACTTGGTGAGGCCGACGATCGCGGCCGCGCGCATCTATGCCGAGGGTGTGGTCGGTGTCACGTACCTGCGTCGAAGCCTTCCCTGCGGCCCGATGCTGTGCCACAATCGCTGACGTGATCGCGACCATGAGTGCTCAGGAGTGTTGTCGGGGCTGAACGCTGCCCTGAATCCACCCCACTCCTGGAGTCGTCTCTCATGCCTTCCGGCACTTCTTCTGTCGTTTCCCCTACCCGTTTTCGGCCGTCCGACCTGCGTCAACTGACCGATCGGTACGCGCTCGACGTCATCGACGGCCGCTACGACCACGTGATCCCGGAGTCGTTGCCCACCGACGAGCGCTGGGCCATCCGCATCCACGAGAGTGACGACGTCGATGTCTGGCTGATCAGCTGGGTTCCCGACAAGTCCACCGAATTGCACGACCACGCAGGCTCTTTGGGCGCGCTGACCGTCGTCACCGGGTCGCTGTCCGAGTTCCGGTGGTCGGGTGACCGGCTCGAGCACCGCGTCATCCCCGCCGGCGCCGGCGCCGGGTTTCCCTTCGGCTGGGTTCACGACGTGACGCTCGCACCGCAACCTCCCACCGACGATCCTGTGGCGCCCACGCTGAGCGTCCATGCCTACTCGCCGCCGTTGACGGCGATGTCGTACTACGAGGTGACTCCGCGAGGAACGTTGCGGCGCACCAGATCCGAACTCACGAGCGTTCCCGAGCACGCGACCGCTCCGGCGCAGGGGGCCTGAACCGTGATCACCATCGACCGCATGCTCGAGCAGGCTCGCTCCACCTACACCCGAATGCCGGCGCAGGACCTCCCGGCCGCCGTCGCGCGCGGCGCGATCGTCGTGGACATCCGTCCGCAGGCGCAGCGCGACCGCGAGGGGACGCTCCCTGGCGCCCTCGCGATCGAGCGCAACGTCCTCGAATGGCGCTGCGATCCGCTCGGCGAGGCGCGGCTCGCGGTCGCCGTCGATCACGACGTCGAATGGATCGTCGTGTGCTCCGAGGGCTACACGTCGAGCCTCGCCGCGGCCTCCCTGCAGCAGCTCGGGCTGCACCGCGCGACCGACCTCGTCGGTGGATATCAGGCGTTGCGCGCCGCAGGGCTGCTCGGAGTCGTCGTCGGGGCTCGGCACTGCACACGTGAACTCGCGACGGTCGCGTCGCACTGAGGCCGGCAGCGGCCGGGCAGGTGGTTCGGTCGTGGCGCTGCAGTCGATTACCCTGGTGATCCGTGAGTGATGCACAGCGGACACACGAGGACGACACGCCCGAACAGATTCGGATTCGCCACGAGAAGCGGGCTCGCCTGCTCGACGAGGGCAAGCAGGCCTACCCGGTGTCCGTCCCGCGCACGCATTCGCTCGCCGAGGTCCGCGCCGCGCATCCCGACCTGGAGCCCGACACCGCGACGGGCGAGCGCGTCGGCATCGTCGGCCGCGTCATCTTCCTCCGCAACACGGGCAAGCTCTGTTTCGCGACGCTGCAGGAGGGCGACGGCACGCAGCTCCAGGCGATGATCAGCCTCGCGAACGTCGGCGAGGACGAACTGGCTGCCTGGAAGTCGGACGTCGACCTCGGCGATTTCGTGTTCGTCGGCGGCGAGGTCATCAGCTCGCGACGCGGTGAGCTCAGTGTGATGGCGGATTCCTGGCAGATGGCCTCGAAGTCGCTGCGTCCGCTGCCCGTCGCGCACAAGGAGATGAGCGAAGAGGCGCGCGTCCGCCAGCGCTACATCGACCTCGTGATGCGCCCCGAGGCACGGGACATGGCCCGCAAGCGCCCGCTCGTCGTCCGCGAGTTGCGCAACGCGCTCGAGAACCGTGGTTTCGTCGAGGTCGAGACGCCGATGCTGCAGACGTTGCACGGTGGCGCTGCGGCACGTCCGTTCGTGACGCATTCGAATGCGCTCGACATCGACCTGTTCCTGCGGATCGCGCCGGAGTTGTTCCTCAAGCGCGCGATCGTCGGCGGGATCGACAAGGTCTTCGAGATCAACCGCAACTTCCGCAACGAGGGCGTCGACTCGACGCATTCGCCCGAATTCGCGATGCTCGAAACGTACGAGGCGTACGGCACGTACGACGACTCGGCCCGCATGATTCGCGAACTCGTGCAGGAGGTCGCGATCGGTGCGTTCGGAACGACCGCAGTCACGCTCGCCGACGGCACCGAATACGACTTCGGTGGCGAGTGGAAGACGCTCGAGATGTATCCGTCGCTGTCCGCGGCGATCGGCACCGAAGTGACGCCGGACACAACCGTCGAGGAATTGACGGCGCTCGCGGAGCGCGTCGGGCTCGAGATTCCCGAAGGGAAGGGCTACGGCCACGGCAAGCTCGTCGAGGAATTGTGGGAACACCAGTGCGGCGATCAGCTGTACGAGCCCACGTTCGTGCGCGATTTCCCCGTCGAGACCTCGCCCCTCACCCGTGATCACCGCAGCAAGGCCGGCGTCACGGAGAAGTGGGATCTGTACGTTCGCGGATTCGAGCTCGCGACCGGCTATTCGGAGTTGATCGACCCGGTCGTTCAGCGCGAACGCTTCGCCGATCAGGCACGGCTCGCTGCGCGTGGTGACGACGAAGCAATGCTGCTGGACGAGGACTTCCTCGCGGCGATGGAGCAGGGCATGCCCCCGACCACCGGCACGGGTATGGGAATCGACCGCCTGCTCATGGCGCTCACGGGTCTCGGCATTCGTGAGACCGTGCTCTTCCCGTTGGTCAAGCCGCAGGGGCACTGACACCGGGCCGCTCAACTCGGGCGGATCGAGGCGATCACACCCTCCACGACCTCGGCACCCTGCGCGCCGGGCACATTCTGGTGCAGTTCGATGATCAGAACCATCACTTCGGCGGTGGCGAAGCCGGGAGTGGCAACTACGTCGAACCGTGCGGAGCCGGGATCGTACTCGGTGTCGGGTGAGATGTCGGTGACGTGAGCCGTGTAGTGCACGGCAGGGCGCCCGTCGATGTCGAACTCGTGCGCATCCGAGTATTCGACTGTCGGGAGCTTTCCTGTGCGATCGGAGAAGATCCGCTCAGCTTCCTCGACTTCCTGTCTGGCGGCGGTGTCCAGGTCGATCCCGTTGCGTCCCGCGGCACCCGTCATGCCCAACGGTCCAGCCGACCCGTCACGACAGTGATCGGTTGCGGCTCACCCGGTTCGACGGGGACTTCGGGCGGCGGGAACATCATCGACGGAAACCCGTCCGGAAGCGGTGGTGGCGGGGTGGCGTCGGCGCGGCTGGGTGGAGCGAGTGCCTCACGGAGTTGTGCCATGTCGGAATCGTCCGGAGCGGTCGGGCCCAGGCTTGCCAGGTGCGGAATCGCGAAGACGACCCCGTATCCGGCCGCGATCGTGACCCCGAGTCGGATCAGGCTCTTGCGCAACGTCACGAGTCTCCTCGAAGTCTCAACTGACACGAAGTGAAGAAATGATCCGGTCTGCAACACTCGGGCCGCGCGAACCGGGGATTCCCTGGTCGAGTTGCACGATGAGCACCATCACCTCGGCCGTCGAGAAGCCCTTGGTCGCTACGACGTCGAACTGAGCAGATGGCGGGTCGCAAGTGGATTGTCTGGGAATGTTCGTCACCTGGGCGGTGTATCGAACAGCGGGCTGACCATCGACAACCATCTCGATGCGGTCGGAGTACTCGATCGTCGAGACGCGGCCGTCCTCTGCCGCGAAAAACTGCTCCGCACGGCGAATCTCATCCCTTGCCGCAGAGTCGAGGTCTATTCCGTTTCTGCCCGTTGCCCCGGTCAATCCCAGTCTCGATGCCGATTCGTCATGGCAGTGTCCCGCGCCGATGCGGGCGATACTGCTGTAGGCGATGTCGTCCCAGCCCGCGATCGCGCCGTGGCGCCGTTCCCAGTCCGGCGGAACGTCGTATGTGAGGCCGAATTTCGTCGCAATCGGTTGTGGTAGACCCGGCTCGACGGGGACTTCGGGCGGCGGGACCGACACCGACGGGAATCCGTCAGGCAGCGGTGGCGGTGGCGTGGTCTGGGTGTGGCTGGGTGGAGCGAGTGCCTCCCGTAGTCGTGCCATGTCGGAATCGTCCGGAGCTCTCGGGCCCAGGCTTGCCAGGTGCGGAATCGCGAAGATCACTCCGTATCCGGCAGCGACGGTGATCCCCAATCGGGCAAGGCTCTTGCGCAGCGTCATTCATCCCCCAGAAGAGCAACCAGTCGAAACGATACC
>NZ_BCXD01000034.1 GCF_001894925.1 Rhodococcus rhodnii NBRC 100604
AGTAACACCGTCACGCACCGGCCGCCGAGGGGGCGAATCGACCCGCCGGGGCCCGGCCGCTACACTCGTCGATGGATCCCGCGCGGCGTGCATCCTGTGAACTCCCCCAGGGCCGGAAGGCAGCAAGGGTCAACGGGCTCTGCCGGGTGCGCGGGGTCCCCTATCTCTCGCAGCGACGACGCCGGCCCGACCCGATGGTCGGTTGAAAGGCCTTCCGTATGCCCAGCCAGACCCAGTTCGGGTTGATGAACCGCGACGAGCTCGGCGCGGAACTCGACCGTCAGCGCGAAAACTACGCGAGGCTGCGCGACGAGAAACTCGTCCTCGATCTCACCCGCGGCAAGCCGTCTCCCGAGCAACTGGATCTGTCGGCCGCGCTGCTGACCCTGCCGGGCGAGAACTACCGCGCCGCCGACGGCCTCGACACCCGCAACTACGGCGGTGTGACGGGTCTGCCGGAACTGCGCGCGATCTTCGGTGAGCTGCTGGGAATCCCGGTCTCGAATCTGCTCGCCGGCGGCAACGCGAGCCTCGAGATCATGCACGACCTCATCGTGTTCTCGCTGCTGCACGGCAACTCCGACTCGGCGGGCCCGTGGGCGGGTGAGACGGTGAAGTTCCTGTGCCCGTCGCCGGGCTACGACCGACACTTCGCGATCACGCAGTCGTTCGGCATCGAGATGATCCCGGTGCCGATCCTGCCCGACGGACCCGACATGGCCGTCGTGACGGAGCTCGTCGCGAGCGACCCGGCGATCCGCGGCATGTGGGCCGTCCCGGCGTACTCCAACCCCACGGGCGCGGTGTACTCGGAGGAGGTCACGCGCGGGCTGGTCTCGATGCCCACCGCGGCACCGGACTTCCGCATCTTCTGGGACAACGCCTACGCGGTCCATCCGCTCGTCGGCGAGACGGTGCCGGCGCTCGACGTTCTCGGCATGGCCGCCGAGGCCGGAAACCCCAACCGGCCCTACGTCTTCGCGTCGACCTCGAAGATCACGTTCGCGGGTGCGGGTGTCGCCTTCTTCGGCGCCTCCGCCGACAACCTCGCGTGGTACCAGCGGAACATCGCGAAGAAGACGATCGGCCCCGACAAGGTCAACCAGCTCCGGCACGCGCAGTTCTTCGGTGACGCCGACGGCGTGCGCGCGCACATGGAGAAGCACCGCGAGATCCTCGCGCCCAAGTTCGCGCTCGTCCTGCAGATCCTCGAGGACCGGCTGGGTGCGTCGAAGGTCGCGTCGTGGACGGACCCCAAGGGCGGCTACTTCATCAGCCTCGACGTTCTCGACGGCACCGCGCGCCGGGTGATCGAACTCGCGAAGGAAGCCGGAATCGCGCTCACCGCAGCGGGTTCGGCGTTTCCCTACGGCGCCGACCCGGACGATCGCAACATCCGCATCGCCCCGAGCTTCCCGTCGTCGGGTGAGCTCGAGGTCGCGATGGACGGCGTCGCGACATGCGTGCTGTACGCGGCGGCCGAATCCCTGCTGACTCGCTGAGCTGCCGGCTCCCGCGCCGCGCCCTCACATGCGGGCGTGGCGCGCGAGCACGAAGCAGTATGCGCCGTAGGCGCCGAGCCCGAGTCCGGCGAGGACGAGGAGAACCTGCCCGAACGGCCACGAACCGAGAGTCGTGACGGCGCCGTCGATTCCGGTCGCCTTGCTGGGATCGGACGTCGCCGCCGCCGTGACGACGAGGATGCCGGTGCCCGCGAGGACGAGGCCCTTCGCGACGTAACCCGTCACGCCGAGGATCTCGGCGGGCTTGCCCGGGTTCTTCTTCAGGTCGTCGGCGAAGCCCTTCGTCGCACCCTTGTGGACGTGGTAGACGCCGACACCGGCGATGACGAGGCCCGCGATCGCCAGCACGATGGTGCCCGCCGTCGACTCCATGAGCCGAGCGCTGATGCCGGCGTTCTGCTCGCCGCTCGACTGACCCGAGCCCATCGCGAACGACAGCGCCGACCACGCGAGCGCGACGTAGACGACGGCGGTCGCGAGCGGCTTGCCGCGCTCGTCGAGCTGGTCGGACACCGAGTCGCCGGGGTCGGCCGAGATGCCTTCGACGATGCGCCACAACGCGAGCGCGGCGAACGCGATCGCGCCGATCCACAGCGCGATCTCGCCGCCGGGTTGCGACGCGACCCGGGCGAGTGCGCCCGACTGATCGGCGGAGGCGCCGCCGGCACCGAACGCCATCAGCAGCACGAGATAGCCGATCAGAAGGTGCGCGCCGCCGCTGACGACGTGCCCGGCGCGCGCGGCCTTCTCGAATGCCGTGCTCTGGCGCGCCTTGCGCGCCTTGGTGCCGACGTCGCTCACGTGGTCCTCCCGATCGGGGTTTGTTCGGTTCGAGTCGGATCCGGGGATCACGGTCCGATGGGAGGAACCTACGCGGCGTTCAGCGTGCGTGCTGGTACAACTTTCAATCAGTTTCCGTGGCGGTCACTGCCGGTCGGCGAGTTCGGCGACGATGTGATCGATCGTGACGCTCGCCGAGTAGTAGTCGAGCCGGAAGCTCTCGGGACCGAGCGGATACACACGATCCGCCGCGACGGCCGGGGTGCTCGCGAGGGTGGGATCGGCCGAGAGCCGTTCCGCGTCTTCCTGTTCGGCGTTGACGACGAACGTGGCGTCGCCCGGGAGTGCGCGATCGAGGTTCTCCTGTCCGACCGAGACGATGTCGGTGCGCTCCTGCCCCGTTCCGCTTCCCGCACCCGCGATGTCGTCGGGAAGCGTGGCGATCTCGAAGCCCAGCGACTCGAACAGCTGGCCCTGCGCACTGCCGGCCGTGAAGATCTTCGACTCGTTCGGCGAGTTGTAGGTCAGGACGTTCACGGGATCGGCGGCGGAGATGTCACCGAGTTGCTCGCGGGCGGAAGCGACGTGCGCGTCGTATTCGGCGACGAGTTCCTGCGCGGCGTCCTCCTTGCCGATCGCTTCGGCGACGATCGACGTGATCTCCTGCCACGATTTGTCGTCGTAGCGGAGCACGACGACGGGTGCGATCTTCTCGAGGACCTCGACGCGGTCGGCGGCGGAGTCGGCGCCGGTCGCGGACACGAAGATGAGATCCGGTTCGGCCGCCGTCACGGACTCGACGTCGGGCATCCCCTGGTAGAGCACGTCGACGTCGCGTTCCGTCGCGACGTCCGCCCACTGACGGAACAGCCCGCGATCGTCGGTGACGGTGGACGGCGCCTGTGCGCCCGTCCCGACGAGCGGGGCGTCGAGGGCGAGCAGCGGGCCGGTCAGTGTGACACTCGTGGAGACGATGCGCTGGGGTTCGGCGTCGATCGTCACCTCGCCGCGGTCGTCCGCGACGGTGCGCGGCCATGCGCCGGTCGCGGTCTCCGCCGTCGCGTCGGGGGCGGACTCGCTCGCGGTGTCACCGGACGAGCAGCCGGTCAGGACGAGGGCGGTGGCGGCGAGCGCTGCAGCTGCGGCGACGGTGGATCTGCGGAACAAAGTGGTACCTGCTTTCCGGGTGAACGATCACCAAAGGATAGCCTTACCTTAATCACCGTTCATCGGAGGTCGGAATGCGGAGAAGAACGCCGGGGCCGGTTCGGCGGATTCTGCATTCACCGCTGTTGCGCTCCGGCGGGCCCGACGCCGTACTCCGTGAACTCGCGCGCAGCGGCGGCCCGCTCGTCGAGACCGTCGACGATCAGCTGCCCGGGCACGTCACCGCGACCTTCTGCTGGGTGGACGGCGAGTCCGCCGCGGTGTATCTCGACGCGAACGGCATCACCGATCGGGCGCGGCTCGATCGCTCGGCGCTCGCGCGCGAGCCGGGATCGTCGCTGTGGCACCTGTCGCTCGAGGTTCCCGGCGACTGGGCGGGGCAGTACCGCTTCCTTCCGCGGCGGTCGGTGCTCACTGCGCCCGCGGAACCCGATTGGCGATGGTGGCGAGCAGTTCTCGCCGACGCGAGACCCGACCCGTTCGGCGCCGAGGAACTGCCAGGGGAGTGGCCGTCGTCGCGCGCCGTCATGCCCTGCGCCCCGCCCGACGAGTGGTGGTCGCGGCGCCGCGCGCGTGGTCGGCTCACCTCCGGCGTGCGGACCGTCGCGGGCCGAGAGCGCGACGTGTGGGTGTACGAGACGCCGGGGGAGCGGCGCGGGCCGATCGTCGTCGTCCTCGACGGCCGCACGTGGGCGCTCGATCATCCGCTCATGCCCGGGTTCGACGCCGTGGCAGAGCGGACGGGTGTCGCGCCCGTCGCCGTCATGATCGACAGTCTCGACACCGAGACTCGGCGCCGTGACCTCGGATGCAATGACGAGTTCGTCTCCGCTGCAGCAGAACTCGTGCGCGACGTCGCGGCGGAGAGCGACGTGGCTCCCGAAGGCGCGATCGTCGCCGGATGCAGCCTCGGCGGGCTCACCGCGAGCTACGCGGCGCTGACGCGGCCCGACGTGTTCGGCGGCGCCGTGTCGATGTCGGGCTCGTACTGGTGGCCGGACGACGGCGTCGGCCCGTCGGTGCAGGAGACGATCGCGCCGGGCTCCGCGCGCTTCGTCGTCGAGTGCGGGAGCCTCGAATGGATGCTCGTGCAATCGAATCGAGAGGTCGCAGGTCTCCTGCGCACTGCCGGACGCGAGGTGCACCATCGCGAGTTCCGCGGCGGGCACGATCCGGCGCAGTGGCGCGAACGGCTCCTCGCGGGCGTCGCGATGCTGCTCGGCCCGGCGGACGGGACCCTGCCGCTACCATGACGTCATGGCTCCGACGTTGCATCTCGCGGGTGATCCGGACGCGGACGCCCTGTTGGCCGAGCAGCCGCTCGCACTGTTGATCGGGATGCTGCTGGATCAGCAGATTCCGATGGAGGTCGCGTTCAGCGGCCCGCGCAAGCTCGCCGATCGGCTCGGCGACCTCGACGTGAACGAGATCGCGGCGATGGACCCCGAGGCGTTCGCCGCGGTCTTCGCGCAGACTCCCGCGGTGCACCGGTTCCCCGGTTCGATGGCGAAGCGCGTCCAGGCGCTGTGCGGGTACATCGTCGAGCACTACGACGGCGACCCCGAGCGCCTCTGGCTGGGCGGCGAGCCCGACGGCGCGGCCGTCCTGAAGCGGCTGAAGGCGCTGCCGGGATACGGCGACCAGAAGGCGCGGATCTTCCTCGCACTGCTCGGCAAGCAGTTGGGTGTGTCGCCGGACGGCTGGCGCGAGGCGGCCGGCGACTACGGGCAGGACGGCGCGCGGCGCTCGATCGCCGACGTCGTCGACGACACGACGCTGCTGGAAGTGCGCGAGTTCAAGAAGGCCGCCAAGGCCGCGGCGAAGGCCGCGAAGAAGTAGCCGGCGAAGGCCCGCACGAAGTACGCGGGCAACCGCTGCGGTGTCGGTGCCCGCCGGTACCCTTTGGGCGTGGCGCTGTATCGGAAGTACCGGCCCGCGACCTTCGCCGAGGTCGTGGGACAGGAACATGTCACCGAACCGCTCAGCACCGCGCTCGACGCGGGCCGGATCAACCACGCGTACCTCTTCTCGGGGCCGCGCGGGTGTGGCAAGACGTCCTCCGCACGCATCCTCGCGCGGTCGCTCAACTGCGTGCAGGGCCCGACCTCCACGCCGTGCGGCGAGTGCGCGTCGTGCGTCGCGCTCGGCCCGGGTGGGGCAGGCAATCTCGACGTCACCGAACTCGACGCCGCGAGCCACGGCGGTGTCGACGACACCCGTGAACTCCGCGATCGCGCGTTCTACGCACCCGCCGAGTCGCGGTATCGCGTGTTCATCATCGACGAGGCCCACATGGTCACGACGGCGGGCTTCAACGCCCTGCTCAAGATCGTCGAGGAACCGCCCGAGCATCTGATCTTCATCTTCGCGACGACGGAACCCGAGAAGGTCCTTCCGACGATCCGCTCGCGTACCCATCACTACCCGTTCCGGTTGCTCGCGCCGTCCGTGATGCGCGGTCTGCTCGAGCGGATCTGCGATCAGGAGCACGTCCCCGTCGAGGCGCCCGTGTATCCGCTCGTGATTCGCGCGGGCGGTGGGTCGCCGCGTGATTCGCTGTCGATCCTCGATCAGCTGCTCGCGGGCGCCGACGAGCGCGGCGTCACCTATCAGCGGGCGCTCGCGCTGCTCGGCGTCACCGACGTCGCCCTCATCGACGACGCCGTCGGTGCCCTCGCGACGGGAGACGGCGCGGCGCTGTTCGGCACGGTCGACCGCGTCGTCGACGCCGGGCACGATCCGCGGCGTTTCGCGTCGGACCTGCTCGAACGTCTCCGCGATCTCATCCTCGTGCGCGCCGTCCCCGACGCGATCGAGCGTGGCCTCGTCGACGCGCCCCACGACACCCTCGAACGTCTCGCCGAGCAGGCGCAGGCGATCGGCCCGGCGTCGCTCACGCGCTTCGCGGAGGTCGTGCACGCGGGGCTCGGCGAGATGCGCGGTGCCACGGCGCCCCGGCTGCTGCTCGAGGTGCTGTGCGCACGGATGCTGCTGCCCGCGGCAGCTGACGGCGAGGCCGCGCTGCTGCAGCGCGTCGAACGGCTCGAACAGGGAGCGCCCCCGGCAGGGGGTGCGCAGGTGACAGGCGGTTCGCAGGTGGTGGCGGCCCCCGCGCAGACCGAGGCCGCGCCGCGTTTCCAGCGGCCGTCGCAGCGTCGCGAGACCGAGCAGGCCGTGCCCGCCGCCCCTGCTGCTCCTGCCCCGGCCGCCACCGTTCCGGACGTCCCGGAGCCGTCGCAGGTCCCCGAGCCGCCTCGTCGGCCCGAACCGTCCCGGACCCCGGACCCGCAGCCGGTGCCGGAGCCCGCTCCCGAACCCGATCCGGTCCCCGAACCGACGCCCGATCCCGCACCGGTTCCGGAGCCGGAGCCCGTGCCGGACCCCGACATCACCCCGGTCGAGTCGGTACCCGCGGCGCCTGCCCCCGAGCCCGAACCGGCATCCGAGCCCGAGCCGGCATCCGAGCCCGAGCCGGCACCCGAGCCCGAGCCGGCACCCGAGCCCGAGCCGGCACCCGAACCAGCATCCGAGCCCGAGCCCGAGCCTCAGCCGGTCGCGTCCGGTCCGAGCGTCGAGGACGTGCGCTCGGCGTGGAACACGGTGCGCGACAAGGTCGGTGAGCGCAACAAGGTGCTGCCCGCGATGCTCTCGGCGGCGACGGTCTTCGACGTGCAGGGCACGCGCCTCGTACTCGCGCACCCCGTCCAGACGCTCGGTGCCCGCATCGCGTCGCCGCACAACGCGCGCGTCCTCACGTCGGTGCTCGCCGAGATGTTCGGTGGCGAGTGGCAGGTCGACGTCCAGGGCGGCGTCGCACCGCCGCCCGCGCGCGCGGAACCGCCGAAGCGCAAGCCCGCGGCAGCGCCGCGCTACTCGCGTCCGAGCCGTGCAGCCGAACCCGCGGCCGCACCGGAAGGCGCGCCCGCCGCTACCTCCGCGCCGGTCCCGACGCCGTACGACGACGTACCGCCACCGCTCGAGCCCGATCTCCCCGACGATCCGGGCGCCGACGGCTCCGGCGGAGGGCGGTTCCCGCCGTCCGATGCGCAGTCGACCGAGAACGCGACGCCGGCGACGTCCACCGCTGACGACGAGGAAGAGATGTTCGCCGAGGCGGCACGGCCCGCCGATCCGGCGCTGCATCGCGATCCCGACGACGCCGCCGAGGACGTCCTCCGGGAAGTGCTGGGGGCACGCAGAATCGACGGCTGACCCGCCGCAGGTTCACGCTTCGTCAGGCAACCGTCCCGAGCACATCAGGACAGCGGCCTCTGCCGCTCGGGACGCCGGGACCGCGAGCGTCGATCCCGCGAGCGCACCGTGCGTTCGCGGGGCGGCCGACGCCTCGGCACTCGCGAGGACATCCATCATGAGCACAGTCGACATTCCCGGCGACTCGCCGGAGCAGAGCACGGCGGCGCGGCCGGACACGCGGACGCGGTCCGGGCGTGCGTGGGCCTACTGCGGCGTCGTCGCAGGAGTGGCCGGCATCGCCGGTATCCAGGCAAGCATGGGCATCAGCGCGACCTACGATCCCGACTCCGCAGGCGACGCCGTCGCGATCATGACGGTGCTCGAAGGGCAGCGCACCGCCCTCGTCGTCACGCACATTCTGCTGTCGGTGTGTGCGATCGCGATGCTCGTGTTCGCCGCGGGCCTCGCTCGCCGGCTCGCCGCACGGCTCCCCGCGGGGTCGGCGGCACCGGGCACGGCTGCCTTCGGCCTCGTCCTGACATCGGCGACGTGCGTACTGGGAACGGGGCTGACGACGGAGGTCGTCTACGGACTCGGGTCGGGGGAGTTGGTGCCCGAGTTCGCGGTCTTCGTCGGCCACTGGGTGGCGACGATTCCGTGGCTCTGGATCGGGACGGGCCTCACCGGCCTGGCGGTGGCGGCAGCAGCGCCCCGCAGTGGCGCGGCACCGCGGTGGATCGGATGGGTCGCGGGTCTGCTCGGCGCCCTCACACTGCTCGTGGGACTGTCGCCGTTGCAGTACCTGGCGGGCTTCGTCGGGCCGTTGCTGCTGCTCGTGCTGGCGATCGGCTTCGCATTCGGTGACCGAGCGCACGCATGACGCGAGATACTTCCTCCAGGCGAGGAGTATCCCGGCGAGGAGTGTGCGATGGCGCGACCGGTGCGGGTGGGCGGCGGCAGTGGTGTCGCCGCCGTCGTGCTGGCCGCGCTGTGCTGGACGATCGCGGTCGCCTCGCTCGTCGTGTTCGTGCTCGCGCGCCCGGTCGTGAGCGCCGATCAACTGTTCTTCGTCGTCGACGTCGTGGGGTGCGTCGTCTACGGGACGGTGGCGGCGGTCGTGCTCGCACGGCGTGTCCACCCGGTCCCGGTGATCATGGGCGCCGGTGCGATCGGGATCGGCGTCGCGGGATTCGGCTACGCGTGGTCGCAGCTCGCCGCGGCGTCGCCGTCGCTCTGGGCGGCGGACGTCGTGTACCCGCTGCAGAACACCGCGTGGATCCCGGGGACGCTCGCGCTGTTCCTCGTCGTCCCGTGGCTCGTGCGCAGCGGCGCGATTCCGGTCGCGGCATGGTGGGGAGTCGCGCTCGGTACCGCTGTCACGGTGTGGTACTTCGTCTTTCGCACGTTCACCGATCTTTCGCCCGCCGTCGAGCTGATGCCGGTGCTGGTCGCCGGGGCGCTGACCGCCGCCGTCACCGCTCGCCGCCGGGCCACGGGGCGAACCGAGGATCGCATCGGGATGGGCTGGCTCGCCTGCGGCACCGCGCTGATGACGGCGGCGTATCTGCCGCTGCTGCTGCCGGCGACGATGCCGATGTGGTGGGTCGTGACGCCTCTCGTGCACCTCGCGGTGCAGGCGTTCTTTCCCGCGGCGATCCTCGTCGTCGTTCTGCGGCAACGGATGTGGGGAATCGAGCTCGCCGTGGATCGCGCGACGGTCGTGGGTGCGCTCACCGTCGCGCTCATCGCGATCTACTGTGTCGTGACGACGGCCCTCGCGGCCGTCCCGCCCGTGTCGGGGACGGGTGCCCAGCTCGTCACCGCGGCGGCGGTGGCCGTTGCGGTCGTGCCGCTGCGGGTGCGCCTCGAACGCAGCGTGCGCCGGCTCGTCTACGGAGAGGGTGCCGATCCGGCGCGCGCGGTCCGCGCACTCGGCCGGGAGTTCGGGCGCGCCGACACGCCGGGCGGCCTCGTCGAGGGGCTGGCCGCGGGGGTCGGCGCCGCGCTGCGGCTCGCGGCCGTCACGGTGCGGACGAGCGACGGGGAGGTCGTCGCGCGGTGGGCCGACCCCCGGTGGGAGGTGCCCGGCGAGTGGGTCTCGACGCCGCTGCGCCACGGCAGCCGCGAGATCGGGATACTCGACGCCGCACCGCCGCCCGGGGAGCGGCTCGACGAGCGGGGGCGGCGCACGCTCGACGAACTGGGCGCCGTCGTGACGGGCGGGCTCGTCGTCGCGCGAGCGCACGCTGACGTCGAGGAGGCACGCGAACGTCTGGTGACGGCACGGCTCGACGAACGCGCCGCGATCCGCCGCGAACTGCACGACGGGCTCGGGCCGTCGCTCGCCGGAATCCGGCTCGGGCTGCACGCCGTCGGCACCCTCGTCACGCGCGATCCGGACGCGGCGGCCCGCACGCTCGCCGCGCTGCAGGAACAGCTCGACGCGCAGGTCGACGGGGTCCGGACGCTGGCCCGGTCGATGTTTCCGCCGGTGCTCGACGAACTCGGTCTCGGTCCCGCGCTCACGGAACTCCGCCGCACGCACGCGGCGTCGGGCTTCGAGATCGCGCTGTCGCTCGATCTGCCCGACGACTGCGCGCCGAGTGTCGCGACGGCGGCGTACGGCATCGCCGTCGAGGCCGTCACGAACGCGCGGCGTCACAGCGGCGCCGACGGGTGCGCCGTCGAACTGAGAAACAGTGTGTGCGAAGGCGAGTCCGTCGTCGAGCTCACCGTCACCGACCGCGGCCGCGGGTTCCTCGGTACGAAGGGCGCGGGCGTCGGGATGCGCACGATGCGCGAACGCGCTGCGGCCGTGGGCGGTTCGGTCGAGGTGAGCGCCGCACAGCCGCACGGCACCGTCGTGCGTGCCGTCCTGCCGCTCGCCCCGGCCGCGGTGCCGGTCGCCGACGTCGTGGGGGCGTCGTGAGGGCCCCGATTCGGGTCGTCGTCGTCGACGACCATCCCGTCTTCCTGCTCGGGATGACCAGCCTGCTCGGCACGCTCGACGGCGTCGAGGTCGTGGGTGGCGCGGAGTCCGCGGCCCGGGCGCTCGAGGTCGTGACGGCCGAGACCGACATCGTGCTGATGGACATCGAACTCGGCGACGGCTCGGGGATCGAGGTGACGGCGCAGCTGCGAGCGCGATTCCCGGCGCTCGCCGTCCTCATGGTCACGATGCACGACGCCGACGCCGCCCTCGTCGCGGCCGTCCGAGCGGGTGCGCGCGGCTACCTCGTCAAGGGGGCGACGCCCGAGGAGGTCGAGCGCACCGTCCGCGCCGTCGCCGCGGGCGGTGTCGTGCTCGGGTCGGCCGTCGGCGACCGCGCGCTGGGGCTCCTCGCCTCGGCCGGGACGTCGCGCGCCCGCGCCTTCCCGCAGCTCACCGACCGCGAGCACGAGATCCTCGATCTCGTCGCCGCCGGGTGGGACAACGCCGCGATCGCACGGCGGCTCGTCCTGAGTCAGAAGACCGTGCGCAACTACGTCTCGTCGGTGCTCACCAAGCTCGACGCCCCGAGCCGCTCGGCCGCCGTCGTCCGCGCCCGTGACGCCGGTCTCGGTGTGCACGACGGCGCGCGCTGACGTGCTTCTCGACCGCTCCGGTCACGGGACCTGCTCGGTTCGGTCCTGTCGTGCGTGCATCGCCCCGATCTAGAGTCGATCGTGCTGGGCACTGCGCCCTGTGCCGCGCGCGTGGTCGTGCGTCCGCGGCCTGCCGCCCGGGCATTCGGAGCGCCCGGGCAGGAGCGAACCGAAGGAAGGAACACTTCACAGTGACCACAGAGGCGTTCATCTACGAAGCCGTCCGCACCCCGCGCGGACGCGGAAAGAAGACGGGCTCGCTGCACTCGATCAAGCCGATCTCCCTGGTCACCGGCCTGGTCGACGAGCTGCGCACCCGTTTTCCCGATCTCGACGAAGACCGCATCTCGGACCTGATCCTCGGTGTCGTCACCCCCGTGGGCGACCAGGGCTCCGACATCGCGCGCACTGCAGTGACCCTCGCGGGCCTGCCCGACACCGTCGGTGGCGTGCAGCTCAACCGCTTCTGCGCGTCGGGCCTCGAGGCCGTCAACACGGCGGCGCAGAAGGTCCGTTCGGGCTGGGACGAGCTCGTCATCGCCGGCGGCGTCGAGTCGATGTCGCGCGTGCCGATGGCCTCGGACGGCGGCGCGTGGGCGATGGACCCCGACACCAGCTACCGCAGCTACTTCGTGCCGCAGGGCATCAGCGCCGACCTCATCGCCACGATCGAGGGCTTCACGCGTGACGACGTCGACGCGTACGCCGTGCGGTCGCAGGACCTCGCCGCGAAGGCGTGGTCGGGCGGCTACTTCGCGAAGTCCGTCGTCCCGGTCAAGGACGTCAACGGCCTCACCGTGCTCGACCACGACGAGCACATGCGTCCCGGCACCACCGTCGACGCCCTCGCGGGCCTGCAGCCGTCGTTCGCCGGTATCGGCGAGTTCGGTGGCTTCGACGCCGTCGCGCTGCAGAAGTACCACGCCGTCGAGAAGATCGAGCACATCCACCACGGTGGCAACAGCTCGGGCATCGTCGACGGCGCGGCGCTCGTGCTCGTCGGTTCGGAGCAGGCGGGCAAGGACATGGGGCTGACGCCGCGCGCCCGCATCGTCGCGACCGCGACGTCCGGTGCCGATTCGACCATCATGCTCACGGGTCCGACGCCGGCCGCGCACAAGGCGCTGAAGGCCGCCGGGCTGTCGGTCGACGACATCGACCTGTTCGAGATCAACGAGGCGTTCGCGTCGGTCGTCCTGAAGTTCCAGAAGGATCTGAAGATCCCGGACGAGAAGCTCAACGTCAACGGTGGTGCGATCGCGATGGGCCACCCGCTCGGTGCGACCGGCGCGATGATCACCGGAACAATGGTCGACGAACTCGAGCGCCGCGGTGCGCGCTACGCGCTCGTGACGCTCTGCATCGGCGGCGGCATGGGTGTCGCCACGATCATCGAGCGCGTCTGACGTCCTTTTCCCTTTCGATTCAGGAGAATTCGAAGCAGTGAGCGAGAACAACATCATCAACTGGGAGCAGGACGCGGACGGCATCGTCGTGCTCACGATGGACGACCCGAGCCAGAGCGCCAACACCATGAACGAGGCCTACATCTCGTCCATGAAGGAGACCGTCGACCGGCTCGAGGCCGAGAAGGACTCCATCACCGGTGTCGTGCTGACGTCGGCGAAGAAGACCTTCTTCGCGGGTGGCGACCTGCGCATGCTCATCCAGGTCCAGCCCGAGAACGCCCAGCAGGCATTCGATCTCGGCCAGGCGATCAAGGCGGACCTACGTCGCCTCGAGACGCTGGGCAAGCCCGTCGTCGCCGCGATCAACGGCGCCGCGCTCGGCGGTGGCCTCGAGATCGCGCTCGCGACGCACCACCGCATCGCGGTAGATGTCAAGGGCAGCAAGATCGGTCTGCCCGAGGTGTCGCTCGGCCTGCTGCCCGGTGGCGGCGGCGTCGTGCGCACCGTGCGCAAACTCGGCATCCAGAACGCCCTCATGCAGGTGCTCCTGCAGGGTCAGCAGCGCGTCCCGTCGAAGGCCAAGGAGACCGGCCTGATCGACGAGATCGTCTCGACCGTCGAGGAACTGCTCCCCGCCGCGAAGGCGTGGATCAAGGCCAACCCCGAAGCGCAGCAGCCGTGGGACGTCAAGGGATACAAGATCCCCGGCGGTACGCCGTCGAACCCGTCGTTCGCCGCGAACCTCCCCGCGTTCCCCGCGAACCTGCGCAAGCAGATCAAGGGCACGAACATGCCTGCGCCGCTGGCGATCATGTCCGCCGCCGTCGAGGGCTCGCAGGTCGACTTCGAGACCGCGCAGACCATCGAGTCGCGGTACTTCACGAGCCTCGTCACCGGCCAGGTCGCGAAGAACATGACGCAGGCGTTCTTCTTCGACCTGCAGTCGATCAACGCGGGTGCGTCGCGTCCCGACGGCATCGAGAAGACGACGATCAAGAAGGTCGGCGTCCTCGGCGCCGGCATGATGGGCGCGGGCATCGCGTACGTGTCGGCGAAGGCCGGATACGACGTCGTCCTCAAGGACGTGTCGCTCGAGAACGCGCAGAAGGGCAAGGCCTACTCGGAGAACATCGAGAAGAAGGCGCTCTCGCGTGGCCGGACGACCGAGGAGAAGAGCAAGGCGCTGCTCGACCGGATCGTCCCGACCGCCGATCCCGCTGATCTCGCGGGTGTCGACTTCGTCGTCGAGGCCGTCTTCGAGTCGCAGGACCTCAAGCACAAGGTCTTCCAGGAGATCGAGGACGTCGTCGAGCCGAACGCGCTGCTCGGATCGAACACCTCGACGCTGCCGATCACGGGTCTGGCGACCGGTGTGAAGCGCCAGGAGGACTTCATCGGCATCCACTTCTTCTCGCCCGTCGACAAGATGCCGCTCGTCGAGATCATCCGCGGTGAGAAGACGTCCGACGAGGCGCTCGCGCGGGTCTTCGACTACGTGCAGGCCATCAAGAAGACGCCGATCGTCGTTCACGACTCGCGTGGCTTCTTCACCTCGCGTGTCATCGGCACCTTCATCAACGAGGCGATCTCGATGCTCGGCGAGGGCATCGAGCCCGCGACGATCGAGCAGGCGGGCGCGCAGGCCGGCTACCCGGCGTCGCCGCTGCAGCTGTCGGACGAACTGACGCTGACGCTGATGCAGAAGATCCGCAAGGAGACGGTCGCCGCACTCGAGGCCGAGGGCAAGCCGATCCCCGAGGACAACGCGGGCGCCGTCATCGACCGCATGGTCGGCGAGTTCGATCGTCCGTCGAAGGCGGCCGGCAAGGGTTTCTACGAGTACGAGGACGGCAAGCGCACCCGCCTGTGGCCGGGCCTGCGCGAGGCGTTCGGCACCAAGACCGAACTGGACGTGCCGTTCCAGGACCTCATCGACCGCATGCTGTTCATCGAGGCCATCGAGACGCAGAAGTGCTTCGACGAGGGCGTGCTGGACACGACGGCCGACGCGAACATCGGCTCGATCTTCGGCATCGGGTACCCCGCGTGGACGGGTGGTGTCTCGCAGTTCGTCACGGGCTACGAGGGACCTGCCGGCAAGGGCAAGGAGGGCTTCGTCGCGCGTGCCAAGGAGCTCGCCGAGAAGTACGGCGACCGCTTCACCCCGCCCACCTCGATCTAGGCGGCTCCGCCGCTCGTGCGTGATCTTCCGGCCCCCGGACCGGAAACCCGCGCACGAGCGCGAAGCGCCTGTGGACAACCCCGCGTTCGACGAAGCGTCCCGGTCGGTGTCGACCGGGACGCTTCGTCGACGACGACGCCCGTACATCCCCCTTCCGGTCCTCCCGCACGGCCCGAGTGGTTCGATGCGGTCGAGGAACTCGCCCGGCGCCATTCTCAGCCACACGGGTGGGAGGAGGTCACGCGCGACGCGTGCGGAGTGGCACTGGCCGCCACCACGGTCCTCGGTCTGCCCGTAGGCGGCTGCGCCGCTTGCGCGTGAGTTTCCGGCCCAGGGACCGAGTCACTCACGAGCGCGAAGCGCCCAGCACGACGAGGAAGTCGACGGTACCGGCGTCCTCGACCGTCACGAAGCCCAGCGACGGCGGGGTGATGCCGTAGTCGGCCCAGGTCACGGGGATCGCGCCGGAGACGACGAGGTCCTCGCCCGTCCGCAACACCGTCGCGTCCGTCGTGACGGGCAGCGTCTCGCCCGTGAGCTCGAGGGTGCCGGTGAGCCTCACCGTGCCCGTCGTGCCGTCGGTGGGGACCGAGGACAGGTCCACCGGCTCGGTCACGGTGAACGTCGCTGTCGGGTGGTTCGCGACGTCGAAGATGTTCTCACCGCGGAACTGGTTGTCGCGCCGGTCGGAGTCGGTGGTGATGCCCTCCGTCTACACGACGATCTCGCCGGACCTGAGCTGCTCGTCCTCGACGGTCGCGGTTCCGGACACGTCCGAGGTGCGTCCGACGACGGTGACGTCGGCGCCGTTGAGCACCTCGTCGACCGTGTATCCCGCCGCGGTCTCGTTGGTGCCAGACCCCGGAACCACCGTCCACGAGCCGTCGAGTTCGCCCTCCGCCGCTGTCGCGCCCTCCGTCGACACCGTCGCTGCAGGGTCGGAGTCCTCGGCCACGTACTCCGCGTACAGGCGCGGCCCGAACCACGCCACGAGTGCGACGACGACGAGAACGACCGCGCCGATGATCCACCACTTCTTGGTCATGACGACCAAGGGTAGTTGCACCTTCAACAGTCATCCGTGTCCGTGGCGTAACGGTTTCCTGTGAGTTCGCCGTCTCGCCGAAACCTCCCCGGCGGCACTCCGACCACGAACACAATGGGCGAGGGTGCGGATGGCGCTCCCGACCAGCGACGAGAGGGACGAATCATGGCCGAACCAGTTGTCGATCTGAGCGAGCGCGTCGTCGTGGTGACGGGAGGTGCACGTGGGCTCGGCGCGGCCATGGCCGAGGTGATCGTCGGTGCCGGCGGACGGGTGGTCGTCGCCGACCTGCTCGACGACGACGGCGCCGCGACGGCGGAGCGACTCGGTGACGCCGCCAGGTTCGCGCACCTCGACGTCACGAGCGAGAGCGACTGGCAGCGCGTGATCGAGTTCGCTCGCAGCGAGTTCGGCAAGGTCGACGGCCTCGTCAACAACGCGGGCGTCTCGACGGGCCAGCTCATCGAGAAGGAGCCCGTCGACCACTTCCGCACCGTCCTCGACATCAACCTCACGGGCGTGTTCATCGGGATGCAGAGCGTGATCGCTCCCATGCGCGAGGCCGGCGGCGGGTCCATCGTCAACATCTCGTCGGCCGCCGGGCTCATGGGCCTCGCGCTGACCGCGGGCTACGGCGCGTCGAAGTGGGGCGTGCGTGGCCTGTCGAAGGTGGCGGCCGTCGAACTCGGCACCGACCGCATCCGCGTCAACAGCGTCCACCCCGGCATGACCTACACGCCGATGACGGCCGAGACCGGCATCGCCGTCGGCGAGGGCAACTACCCGAACACGCCGATGGGCCGGGTGGGCACAGCGGACGAGATCGCAGGTGCAGTCGCCTTTCTGCTCAGCGACGCCGCCTCCTACGTCACCGGCGCGGAGATCGCCGTCGACGGCGGCTGGACGGCGGGCCCGACGATCAAATACGTGATGGGCCAGTGACGCCGCGCTCCCACCCCGCGGGAGCGCGCCCTCGACACCCTTCCGCCACGCAGTAGCGTCGCGCCCGACTCACCGGGAGCGAGGAGGGCAGATGAGCGCCGAGACCACCGGCCGAACGAGCCTCGACGCCACGACGCAGTACACCGTCGTCGAGGCTGTGAAAGAACTCGAGCACCGATACCTCCGAGCCTGTGATGCGAAGGACGCCAAGGCGTTCCGTTCGTGCTTCATCGACTCGGGCGCCTCGATCGACTTCGGCCCGCTGGGAGCGTTCGACGTCGCCGACGCGATCGTCGAGGAATAGGGGTGGAGCACATGGATGCAGTGGCACTCGTGACGGGCGCGAGCCGTGGCGTCGGCAAGGGCATCGCGACGGCCCTGGGCGCGGCCGGGTGGACGGTGTACGTCACCGGCAGGAACCGGGAGGCGCTGGACGACACCGTCGCCGCAGTGAACGGGGGCGGCGGTACGGGCGTGGCGATCACGTGCGATCACCGGGACGACGCGCAGATCGAGGCGGTCTTCGGCAAGATCAGCGGTGAGTCGGGCCGGCTCGATCTCCTCGTCAACAACGTGTGGGCGAACCCCGACGGCTTCGCGGGATTCTCCGATCCGTTCTGGAAAAGGCCGGTGAGCGACTGGGATTCGCTGATCGGGGTCGGACTGCGCGCCCACTACGTCGCCTCGACCCTGGCCGCCCGCATCATGGTTCCGCAGGGTTCGGGCCTCGTCGCGAACATCTCGTCGTTCGGCACCCGCGGCTACCTGCACTCCGTGCTCTACGGGATGTCGAAGGCGGGCCTCGACAAGATGGCGCACGACATGGCGGTCGAACTGCAGGGCACCGGGGTGAACACGGTGTCGCTGTGGCCGGGCATCGTGCGCACCGAGGTCGTGCTCGCGATGGGTGTCGACGACATCGAGGGCTTCCCCGTCGCGAACGCCGAGAGTCCCGAGTTCGTGGGGCGCGTCGTCGCATCGCTGGCGGCCGATCCCGCCGTCGCCGAGTACAGCGGGCGGACCCTCGTCACGGCGGAGGCGGCGCAGCACTACGGCATCACCGACGAGGGCGGCAACCGGCCGCCGTCGCATCGCGAAGCCTTCGGTGGCGGTGCGGTCATCGGGGTGGACACGCGCTTCGGTGCGTGACCGTCCGGGTCGTGCGTGACTTTCCGGAGCAGGGACCGGAAAGTCACGCACGAGCGGCGGAGCCGCCTATCCGTTCCACCAGGGGCGGAGCGGCACGTTCGCGTTGCCCTTCGCGTCGAGCTTGACGGCCAGCACCTGGTGGAGTTGGACGACGTTGCGCTCGAAACCGAGGCGTGAACCCGCCATGTAGAGGCCCCACAGCTTCGCGGTGCCCAGGCCCACCTCGGCGACGGCGGCGTCCCAGTTGGCGACGAGGTTGCGGTTCCAGTCGCGCAGCGTCAGCGCGTAGTGCTCGCGCAGGTTCTCCTCGTGCCGCACCTCGAGGCCCAGGTTCTGGATCTCGGTGATGATGCGGCCCGAACCGGTGAGCTCGCCGTCGGGGAAGATGTAGCGGTCGATGAAGCCGCCGGCACGAGCGCGAGAGTTGTTGGTGGGCCTCGTGATGCAGTGGTTGAGCAGAAGTCCGCCGTCGCGCAGTTTCGCCTTCATGAACCCGAAGTACGACGGGTAGTTGTGGACGCCGATGTGCTCGGTGAGGCCGATCGAGGAGATCGCGTCGAAGCCGGTCTCGGTGACGTCACGGTAGTCCGAGAACCGGATCTCGGCGAGGTCGGTGAGTCCGTCCTCGGCGATCTTCTTCTGTCCCCACTCGGCCTGCTCACGCGAGAGGGTGACGCCGATGGTCTTGACGCCGCGCTTCGCGGCGTACCGGACCATTCCGCCCCAGCCGCACCCGATGTCGAGCAGCCGATCGCCCTTCCCGAGGCCGAGCTTCTCGAACACGAGCCTGTACTTGTCGTCCTGCGCCTCTTCGAGCGTCGCGTCCTGGTTCGGGTAGCACGCGCACGTGTAGGTCATCGACGGCCCGAGAACGTACTCGTAGAAGGTGTTCGAGACGTCGTAGTGGTGATGGATGACCTCGGCGTCGCGAGTTCGCGAGTGCCGGAGCCCTTCGGCGACGCGCCGCCACCGCGGGAGGTGTTCCTGCGGAGGGGGAGCGATGGGGCGCAACAACTCCCATCCGAGCGAGCGCGTGATCGCTGCGAGCGCGCGCGCCGGTGGCCGCCGCAGATGGATGTCCTCGCTCATCACGCGCAGGATCTCGTACGGATCGCCGGGATGGACGCCGCTGGCCTCGAGGTCGCCGGAGATGTAGGCGCGGGCCATGCCGAGATCGCCCGGCGCCGTCGCGAGGTAGGTCGTGCCCCGTTCGGAGTTCAGGTGCAGGCCGTAGGGCGCGTCGTCGGGGCCCGTCTCACTGCCGTCGTAGGCGGTGAAGCGAATCGGCAGCGATCCGTCGGAGAGCACTTCGAGAATCTGGGAGAGGTCGAGCTTGTTCTGATTGCGATCGAGGGTCGTCATTTGCGCCGCACCGCCTTCGAGAAGAGGTCCAGGAGCCGGGAATCCGGGTCGTATCGTCGTTTCAGTTCTTCGTATCGATCGCCGCCGTAGTAGAGGCGTTCGAAGTCTTCGCGCGTGTAGAACGCGTCCGAGTACAACGACTTGTGCCCGTCGAGCTCGGCGACACGCTCCTCGATCCGGATGTTCGCGGCGCCCTCGGGCTCACCCGGAACGACCGGAACGGACGACCAGAATCCGATGTTCACGTAGGTGCGCTTCGGTTCGAGGGGATACAACGGCCACGGACGTACCGAATCGGCACCGGGTGCGGCAGGCTCACGAAGTCGCAACGGGCACAACCAGATGGGCTCGATCGGAATCTCGTGCAGGAACCACTCGACGAACTCGGTGGTGCGCTCGACGGGCACCTCGACGTCCTGGACGACGCGCTCGCGCGGCGGATTCCCCTTGCGGGCCTCGATGCGGTCGGCGATGTCGTACTTGTGATCCAACGCGATGAGCTTCCAGTAGAAGCTGCTGCGGAGCAGGGATTTCGGCCAGAAACGGCGGATCGCCGGGTTCTGTGCCCCGAACGCACGCGAGCACCAGAACCAATCCGTATCCCAGCGCCACAGGTAGTCGCGGATCGTGAGCCGGTCGGTCTTGGGATGGTTGATCGACTCGTGCTGGAGTGAGCGGTAATAGATCTCGCTGCTCGTGTAGTCGCTCACGGGGCCGGGCTCGTCGGTGCCGCGGCCGAGCGTCAGGTACGACTCGGTCGCCGTGAACACGACGCCGTCGACGTAGTCGACGGGCTCACCGTCCCACGTGCCGTCGCCCGCGATCGTCTCGAGCGCACTCTGCAACTCGGCGACGGAATCGAAGCGCAGATGCCGCAGCGCGACGAACCGCGGAGCGGGCTCGAGCCGGATCTTCAGTCGCGTCGAATATCCGAGTGTCCCGTAGGAGTTGGGGAATCCGCGGTAGAGATCGGCGTGCTCGCCCTCGGGCGTGGCCGTGACGACGGAGCCGTCGCCGGTCAGGACGTCGATCTCGAGGACCGACTCGTGAGGCAGCCCGTTGCGCAGCGACGTCGACTCGATGCCGAGCCCCGTGACGGCGCCGCCGAGGGTGATCGTCTTGAGCTGGGGGACGACGAGCGGGACGAGCCCGTACGCGAGCGTCACGTCGACGAGATCCTCGTACGTGCACATTCCCTGCACGTCCGCGGTGCGGGCGTCGGCGTCGACGTCGATCACACCGCTCAGGCCGGAAACGTCGAGACCCGGGGCCGTCGTGGCCGCGCGGGCCCGGAAGAGGTTCGAGGTGCGCTTGGCGAGACGGACCGTCGCGCCGGGCGGAATCGCGCGATACGACGAGGTCAGGCGCTCGACGCCGTCACGGTGAACCGCCCACCCCACGGGGCGGGCACGCGCACCGGGGCGCCGGATCGATAGGACATCGCGCATCGTGTCGAAGATTCCTCCCACGAACCATGACGCTAGACCTCTCGCCCTGCGAGGGCACGCCATATCCGGCCGCGACACGCCCTCGGCCCCGGGCGTACCGTCCACCGGGACGGCTGTCCTCGCGAACAAGAGGTGATGGTGGTCATAGTCTATCGCGGTCCGCCGTCCGCGGGGCCGCCGTCACCGCGCCGCGACGGCCGGCGGGTCGGGCAGGATGGACGTGTTCGGCATCGAGCCGAGTCCCGGGCGACCGGGATCCGTTACGACCGGGAGGACCACTCGTGGGCCAGGTAACCGCATCCAGTTCGATCTCGCTCGACGTCCCGGCGGACCGCGCGGTCGCGGCGCTCGCCGACTACGAGACGACCCGTCCGCGCATCCTTCCCGACCAGTACCTCGACTATCAGGTGGTCGAGGGCGGCTCCGGCGACGGCACCGTCGTCCACTGGATTCTCAAGGCGACCGAGAGCCGTTCGCGCGACGTACTCGCGGACGTCTCGGTGAAGGGGAACTCCGTCACCGAGACCGATCGCAACTCGTCGATGGTCACGCGTTACGACGTGACGCCGCGCGGAACGGGCTCGGGTGTGACCGTCACGACGACCTGGAACGGCGCGGGCGGCATCGGCGGATTCTTCGAGCGGATCTTCGCGCCGCTGGGCCTGAAGAAGATCCAGAGCCTCGTGCTGTCGAACCTGCAGCGCGAACTCGCCTGACCTCGAGGTACTCGACACGAACTACGCTGGTGGGAACCGACTAGAAGGGAACGGCTCTCGTGCAACCTGGTGGACAACCGGACATGTCGAAGCTCCTCGAGCAGGCGCAGCAGATGCAGCAGCAGCTGATGAGCGCGCAGCAGGAGATCGCGCAGGCCGAGGTGAGCGGACAGGCCGGCGGCGGCCTCGTCACGGCGACGGTCAAGGGAACGGGTGAGGTCGTGGGCCTGACGATCGACCCCAAGGTCGTCGATCCGGACGACGTCGAGACACTGCAGGATCTCGTGATCGGCGCGATCGCGGACGCGTCGGGCAAGGCGCAGGAAGTCGCCGCGAGCAAGCTCGGGCCGCTCGCGGGCGGTCTGGGCGGCGGCATCCCCGGGCTTCCCGGCTTCTAGAGGGACACCCCGGGTGTACGAAGGTCCGGTCCAGGATCTCATCGACGAGCTCGGCAAGCTGCCGGGCGTCGGGCCCAAGAGTGCGGGCCGGATCGCGTTCCACCTGCTCGGAACGCCGCCGCCCGAGGTGGACAGGCTGCTCGCGGCGTTGCAGAAGGTGCGCGACGGCGTGCAGTTCTGCACCGTCTGCGGCACCGTCTCGGAGCAGGAGCAGTGCAGGATCTGCGCCGATCCTCGTCGCGATCGCACGCTGGTGTGCGTCGTCGAGGAGCCCAAGGACGTGCAGGCGGTCGAGCGCACGCGCGAGTTCAAGGGGCTCTATCACGTACTCGGTGGCGCGCTCGATCCCCTCGCGGGCGTCGGCCCGGAGCAGTTGCGGATCCGCGAGTTGCTCGCGCGCATCGGCAACCAGGTGGACGGCGTCGACGTGCGCGAGGTCATCATCGCGACGGACCCGAACACCGTCGGCGAGGCGACGGCGACGTATCTCGTGCGGATGCTGCGCGATTTCCCCGGCCTCACGGTGAGCCGGCTCGCGTCGGGCCTGCCGATGGGCGGCGACATCGAGTTCGCGGACGAGCTCACGCTCGGCCGTGCCCTGTCGGGGCGGCGTGCACTGTGACGGAGGCCGGGGGAAGGCGGACGGGTGAACGCACGCGTGGCGCGATTCTCGATGCCGCGGGCAGAGCGTTCGGGTCGCGGCCCTACGCCGAGATCACCCTCAAGGAGATCGCCGAGGACGCGGGCGTCAGTGCGCCGCTCATCATCAAGTACTTCGGCTCGAAGGAGAAGCTGTTCGAGGCCGTGGTCGACTTCCGTGGCGCCGCGGACCTGGTGTTCAGCGTTCCGCGTGACCGTCTCGGCGAGCACATCGTGCGGCTGTTCGCGCAACCGCGCGAGCCCTACAAGCCGCTGTCGACGAGCATCCTCTACATGAGCGCGACCAGCGAGGACAGCGTCGCGAAGCTCCGGGGCAACTACTCGGCGCAGATGATCGACGTGCTCGCGGGGCTGCTCGACGGCGACGACACCCGGCTGCGCGCGGAGCTCGTGATGTCGATGGTCACCGGGCTCGCGGTGATGCGGCGCCGGATGCTCGCCGAGCACGCGACGGGGGCGGTCGACGAGGTCGTCGCGCGGTACGCGCCGCTCGTGCAGCAGCTGATCGACACTCCGTAGCCGCTGTCGCGAGTTGCGAGGTGAACGTTTATTCACCTACCGTGGGGTGAATTGGCGTTTACCCACGGCCGCGGAACGGAGGTGCGATGACGCTCGCACCTCCCCGCGCGACGGCGGACGCCCCCACCGCATCGCGCTTCGTCTTCCCGATCCTCGCCGTCGCCGGCACCTTCCAGGCGGTGTTGCAGACGGTCATGATCCCGCTGCTGCCGAGCATGCCGTCGTTCACCGGGGCATCGACCACGGCGGTCTCGTGGCTCATCACGATCACCCTGCTCGTCGGCGCCGTCGTGACGCCGATCTTCGGCCGCCTCGCGGACATGTACGGCAAGAAGCGGATGCTGCTCGTGACGTTCACCGCGATGACGGTGGGCTCGTTGGCCTGCGCCGTGAGCTCCGACATCGCCGTCCTCATCTGCGCCCGTGCGCTCCAGGGATTCGGCGCCGCCGTGATCCCGGTCGGCATCTCGATGCTCCGCGACGAACTCCCGCCGCTGCGCGTACCGCAGGCGATCGCGACGCCCAGCTCGACGCTGGGCGTCGGCACCGCGTTCGGCGTCCCGCTCGCGGCCGTGATCGCCGAGTACGCGAACTGGCACCTGCTCTTCTGGATCACGACGGCACTCGGACTCGGCCTGCTCGCCGCCACGGCCGTCTGGATCCGCGAGTCGCCCGCCCGCACCGGCGGCCGGTTCGACGGACTCGGTGCCGTGGGGCTGTCGAGCGCGCTCGTGGCATTGCTCGTCCCCATCACCCAGGGCGCCACGTGGGGCTGGACGTCGCCCGCCGTGCTCGGCATGTTCGCGGCGTCGGTCGTGCTGCTCTCGCTGTGGGCGTTCCAGCAGCTCCGTGCCCGCAACGCTCTCGTGGACCTGCGGACGTCGGTACGGCCCGCCGTCGCGCTCCCGCACGCCATCGCCCTGCTCGTCGGCTTCGCCTTCTACGGCAACGCCCTCGTCACGCAGCAGCTGATCCAGGCGCCGCGCTCCGCCGACGGCTACGACCTCGGCATCCTGCTCGCGGGGCTGTGCCAGCTGCCGCTCAGCCTGTCGATGATCGTGTTCGCTCAGGTCGGCGTGCGCATCTCGGAACGGCTCGGGACGAAGGCGACGATGCTCGCCGGTGCACTGTGCCTGCTCGCCGGGTACGGAATCCATGCCGTCGTCGGCAAGCCGCTCTGGCTCGTCGTCGTCGCGCTCACCGTGACGGCGACCGGCACCGCGCTCGCCTACAGCACGCTGCCGCTCCTGCTGCTGCCCGCCGTGCCGCAGTCCCAGCTCGCCGCCGCGAACGGCGTCAACGTCCTCGCCCGGACCGTCGGCACGATGGTGTGCAGCGCCGTCGTCGCGTCGCTGCTCGGCACCCTCGCGGTCGGTGCCGGCGCGTTCTCCGTCGCGTACCTCGTGTGTGCTGGCCTCTCGGTCCTGGTGTTCGTCGCGGTTCTCGCCCTCCCGCGCGGTGTCCGCTCTCGCGGCACCGAACCCGCCGTCACGGTCTGACGCGACCGGTAGCGTCGGGCACATGGCCGACTCGCTGTCGCCGCGGTTGCGCGCCGTCGTGGACGCGTTGCCGCTGCGTGCCGGGATGCGCGTGCTCGAGATCGGATGCGGCCCCGGCGCCGCGGCACGCGAGATCGCGTTCCGCGTCGGAGCCGACGGCTTCGTGCTCGGGCTGGATCGGTCCGCGGCCGCGATCACGGCAGCCGAGCGTGCGGGCGGTCCCGATCAGCTGGCCTACCGCCGCGGCGCGATCGAGGAGTTCGTGTGGGACGGCGAGCCGTTCGATCTCGCGTTCGCCGTCCGGGTCGGCGCGCTCGACGGCAGGCACCCGTCACGCGAACGTCCCGCGTTCGCCCGCATCGCCGCGGCGGTCCGATCCGGCGGCAGCTTTCACCTCGACACCGGGAATCCCATGACGGCGGTCGATCTCACGCCGTATCGCGAGTGACGCCTCAGCCGCGCAGGCGCTCCCGGCGCAGCTGCGCGACCTCGTCGAGTTCGAGCGGTGCGAGGCTCTCCCCGATCGCCCGTTCGAGCAGCAGGTCGGCGAGCTGCGGATTGCGCGCGAGGACGGGCCCGTGCATGTACGTCCCGATCACCGAACCCTGTACGACGCCCTCGACCGGCTCGCCCGCGCCGTTGCCGACGCCGCTGCGCACGCGTGCGAGCGGCGACGCATCGGAGCCGAGAGCCGTTCCGCCACGGTGATTCTCGAAGCCGGTGAGCGGCTCGGTCAGCCCTTCCAGGAGGGGGTGCGTGCTCACCTCGCCGATGGCGCGGGTCTCCTGCGGGGTGGTCGTGACGTCGAACATCGAGATGCCGTCGACCTTCTCGCCCGTCGACGTCTCGTACCAGTGTCCGAGCACCTGGATGGCGGCGCAGATCGCGAGGACGGGAGCACCGCGCTCCGCCGCCTTCTGTAGACCCGGGTAGCGCGTGAGGTGACGTGTCGCGAGGCGCTGCGCGTAGTCCTCGGCGCCGCCCAGGGTGTAGAGGTCGAGCGACTCGGGAACCGGGTCCTTCAGCGTGATCTGGACGATCTCGGCGTCGATCCCGCGCATGAGCAGTCGTTGCCGGAGTACGAGGGCATTGCCGCCGTCGCCGTAGGTGCCCATGACGTCGGGCAGTACGAGTCCGATCCGGACGGTCGAATCAGGCATCGCTCGCGCTCCGATCTTCTTGGGTCACACGAGAAATCGCGGTGTTGAGATCACGGAACGCGGTGTAGTTCGCGAGCACCTCGACCCGCCCCGGTGGGCACGACGCGATCGCGCGCATCGGATCCTTCTCGAGGGTGTGATCGGCACCGGCGTAGGTGAGTCGCACCGCGAGATCGGTGCCACGCTCGCCCGCCGCGACGACCTTCGCATTCTCGAAGTGCTCGAATCGCACGTCCCACAGCCACGACAGATCCTCCCCGTCGGGGACCTGTCCGTTGACGGCGATCACGAGGCCGTCGGCGGTCGGATCGATCATCGACAGCGCCTCCTGCCAGCCCGCGGGATTCTTCGCGAGCAGCATGCGCACGGAGTGAGGTCCGAGCTGCACCGTGCTGTAGCGGCCCGCCACCTCCTGTACGGCGCCCGCGGCCGCGGCGGCGTCGTGCGGCTCGGCGCCCATCGTCACGGCGGCGGCGACGGCCTGAGCGGCGTTGCCGCGGTTCGCCTTTCCGGGCAGCGCGAGCTTCAGCGGGAGCTCGAGCCCGTCCGGGCCGTGGAGGACGTCGCCGTCCAGCCACCACGACGGGGTCGGCCGTACGAGATCGCCGCTCTCGCAACGCCAGTGCTCGCCGTCCCACAGGATCGGCTCGCCGTCGCGGGGGCAACTCGCGGCATCCGACGCCCAGCCGCCGCCGGCGGCGACCCACACGACGTTCTTCGCGTCGTAGGCCGCCGACGCCACGAGCACGTCGTCACAGTTCGCGACGATCGTCGTCTCGGGGTGTGCGTCCACACATGCGCGCAGCTTGCGCTCGATCACGTTGATCTCGCCGACGCGGTCGAGCTGATCGCGGCTGAGGTTGAGCAGCACGAGCACCTGCGGCTGCACGGCGTCCGCGACGTGGGGGACGTGCAGTTCGTCCACCTCGAGAGCGGCGATCGGCGCATCGAGGTGCGACGACAGCGCGGCGACGATGCCGGCGTCCATGTTCGCGCCGTCCGCCTGCGTCGCGACGTCGCCGATCGTCGCGAGCGCTGCAGCGGTCATTCGCGTCGTCGTCGACTTGCCGTTGGTGCCGGTGACGATCGCCGTGCTCCGGCCACGCCCGATGCGGGTGAGGAGTTCGGGATCGATCCGCAGCGCGACGAGGCCGCCGATCATCGACCCGTTGCCCCGTCCGGCCTTGCGCGAGGCCCACGACGCCGCGCCCGCCGCACGCAGCGCGAGGCGCGTCCGCAGCCCGAGTGCGCGGGCGCCGAGCGGCTCAGTGACTGTTCCCACGGCCCGAGTCTGGCACAGTGCCCACCCGGTCGCCCACCTGCATCGCAGCCGCGGCGGGGGCAGGAAGATCGAGGTGTGCGGGTGTCACGTCACGACGCACGCGAGGTGTGGCGGCTGTCGCACCGGCGATGACGATCGCGGCGCCGAGCAGCGACCACACGCTCGGCGTCTCGTGCAGCAGCAGCCACGACGCGGCGATGCCGACGATCGGCACGAGCAGCGAGAACGGCGCGACGGAACTCGCGGGATACCGGCTCATGAGCGCCGTCCACAGGCCCGATCCGACGATCGTCGCGAGGAGCGCCGTGTAGGCGAGTCCGGCGAGCGCCCGCCAGGCACCCGGCGACTCCGCCAGGGCATCCCAGCCGGCAGTCGGGCCCTCGACGGCGAACGAGAGCGCGAACATCGGCAGCGGCGGCACGACGCACATCCACAGCATCAGCCGCATCGGCTCGTCGGTCGCGGCGAGGCGGTTCGAGAGATTGCCGAACGCCCACGACAGGCCGGCCAGGAGCGTGAGGAGAACGGGGATCAGTGCGGCGTGCTGGGCGCGATCCCAGCCGATGACCGTCATCCCCGCGACGGCGACGACGAGCCCGGCGACCTGGACGGGATGCAGGTGTTCGCGCAGCAGCAGGGCGCCGAGCACCACGGTGAACGGGGCAGAGGACTGCAGGACGACGGACGCGAGGCCGGTCGGCATCCCGGAATCCATTGCCCAGAACAGAAATGCGAACTGGCCGACGCCGAAGCCGAGACCGTAGCCGAGCAGCCATCGCACCGGGACCTTCGGCGGCCGCACGAGCAGCACCACCGGTACGGCGATGACGGCGAAGCGCAGGGCCGCGAAGAAGAACGGCGGAAAGTGGTCGAGTCCGCTGCGCAGTGCGATGAAGTTCAGTCCCCACAGCACGACGACGGTGAGAGCGAGGGTGCGATCGCGGAGCGTCATGACCTCATCGTGCGGAGTACGAACTATCCAGCACAAGCAATAATTCGTTCAACAACCATGTAGTTTTCCTACATGAACTCCGACCGGCTGCGGATCCTCCGCGAGCTCGCCGACCGCGGCACCGTCTCGGCGGCCGCACACGCACTGCAGATGACGCCGTCCGCCGTGTCGCAGCAGCTCAAGGTCCTCGCGAAGGAAGCCGGCGTCGCCCTGCTCGAACCCGACGGCAGGCGCGTGCGGCTCACCGACGCCGGGCGTGCGCTCGTCGTCCGGGCCGACGACGTCCTCGCCGCACTCGGCCGTGCCGACGCCGAGATGCGTGCCTACGCCGGTTCCCCGTACGGGCGGGTCCGCGTCGCGCTGTTCCCGTCGGGAGCGGCGCTGCTGCTGCCCGGACTGCTCGTCGCGCTCGCCGGCAGCGGCGTCGACGTCGAAGCCCGCGACGAGGACCTCCCGGCCTCGGCGGTGCCGGACCTGCTCGCCGACTACGACGTCGTCCTGACGCACCGCGACGAACGCGCACCCGCGTCGTCGTCGGCGCGGGTGGTGGCCGAACCGCTCATGCGCGAGCCGATCGACCTCATCCTCCCGCCGGATCATCCGCTCGCGGTGCAGGATTCGGTGCGCATCGAGCAGCTGGCCGACGAGAGCTGGATCAGTGTGCGCGGCGGCTTCCCCGTCGACGACGTCCTGCTGTCGGTCGCCGCAGCGACGGGCGTCCAGCCGCGAGTCGTCCACCGGATCAACGACTTCCGGGTCATCGAGGAGATGGTCGCCGCCGGCCTCGGCGTCGCACTGCTGGCGCGGCACGCCGTCACCCACCCACGCGTCGCCGCCCGGACCCTCGCGGGAGTCCGGGCGGCACGGATCTACGAGCTGACGCACCGTCCCGGCGCGGAGCGCGTGCCCGCCGTCGGGGCGGTGCTGGCGGCGTTCCGCGCGGTCGCGAGCGCCGCGGACGTCAGCTCAGCTTCCCCAGGGCGTGAGCCTTGAGGCGCTCGAACTCCTCGCGGCTGATCGCACCGGCGTCGAGAAGCTCCTTGGCGTTCGCGATCTCGGCCGACGGCGTCGACGCCGCGACCGAACGGATGTAGGAATCCTGTTCGGCCTGTTCACGCTTCACCTCCCGCGAGGCGCGGTCGGCCATTCCGTCGCCGTGCACGATCAGGTAGACGAGGGCCGTGACGAGCGGGAACAGGAACAGGAAGATCACCCACGCAGCCTTGGCCCAGCCCGACGACTGCTTGTTGCGGAACAGGTCGCTGATGATGAGGAACAGCAGGATCAGGTACGCCACGAACGCGAACGTGACGACGATCAGCCACAGGAAATCCCAGAACGAGTCGAGGTACGTGTCCATACCGTCGAATATGGCACTGCCGTGCGTATCCGGCGGCCGAAATGCGCAGAAACCCCCTCACCCGACGGTGAGGGGGTTTCTGCGGAACGACGTTACTGCGAGCGGTTGACCGCCGAGACGACGGCGCGCAGCGACGCGGTCGTGATCGACGTCGCGATACCGACACCCCAGACGACGGTGGTGCCACCGGACGCGGTCGTCACGGCTGCCTCGACGTAGGCCGCGGCCTGGGCGTCGTCGCCGGCCGACATCGCGTGCTCCGAGTAGTCGAGGACACGGACGTCGTAGCCGACCGTCGACAGCGCATCGACGAACGCGGCGAGCGGGCCGTTGCCCGAACCCGAGATCTCCTTCTCCGCGCCGTCGATCTTGACGACGGCGCTGATGGCGTCGGTCCCGCCGTCGACCTCGGCCGCGGTGACCTTCTGGGTCATCCGCTCGAGCGGTGTCACGGGAGCGAGGTACTCCTCGTGGAAGATGTCCCACATCTCCTTCGGCGAGATCTCGCCGCCCTCGCCGTCGGTGACGGCCTGGACCGCCTGCGAGAACTCGATCTGCAGGCGACGCGGCAGCGCGAGGCCGTGATCGGTCTTCATGATGTACGCGATGCCGCCCTTGCCCGACTGCGAGTTGACGCGGATGACGGCCTCGTACGTGCGGCCGACGTCCTTCGGGTCGATCGGCAGGTACGGAACCTCCCAGACGATGTCGTCGACGTCGGCGTCCTGGCCGTCCGCCGCGACCTTCATCGCGTCGAGACCCTTGTTGATCGCGTCCTGATGGCTGCCCGAGAACGCGGTGTAGACGAGGTCGCCGCCGTACGGGTGACGCTCGTGCACCGGCAGCTGATTGCAGTACTCGACGGTGCGGCGGATCTCGTCGATGTTGGAGAAGTCGATCTGCGGATCGATTCCGCGCGTGAACATGTTCAGCCCCAACGTCACCAGGCACACGTTGCCGGTGCGCTCACCGTTGCCGAACAGGCAGCCCTCGATGCGGTCGGCGCCGGCCTGATAGCCCAGTTCGGCGGCGGCGACGCCGGTGCCGCGGTCGTTGTGCGGGTGCAGCGACAGGATCACGGAGTCGCGGCGAGCGAGATTGCGGTGCATCCACTCGATGGAGTCGGCGTAGACGTTCGGCGTCGCCATCTCCACCGTCGCCGGCAGGTTCAGGATGACCGGGTTCTCGGGCGTCGGCTGCAGGATCTCGGTGACGGCGTCGCACACCTCCTTGGCGTACGACAGCTCAGTGCCGGTGTACGACTCGGGCGAGTACTCCCAGCGCCAGTGCGTCTCGGGATGCTTCTTCGACTCCTCGAGGACGAGCGTCGCGGCGTCGGTCGCGATCTTCTTCACCGTCTCCTCGTCGGCGCGGAAGACGACACGGCGCTGCAGGATCGACGTCGAGTTGTAGAAGTGGACGATGACGCTCCGCGCGCCCTCGCAGGCCTCGAAGGTGCGGGCGATCAGCTCGGGCCGGCACTGCGTCAGCACCTGGATCGTGACGTCGTCCGGGATCGCGCCGTCCTCGATGATCTCGCGGACGAAGTCGAAGTCGGTCTGCGACGCGGACGGGAAGCCGACCTCGATCTCCTTGTAGCCCATGCGGACGAGGAGGTCGAACATGCGGCGCTTGCGGGCCGGGCTCATCGGGTCGATCAGGGCCTGGTTGCCGTCGCGCAGATCGACGGCACACCACTGCGGGGCACGTTCGACGACCTTGTCGGGCCACGTGCGATCGGGCAGCGAGATGCGCTCGACCTCGTCGGCGAAGGGGCGGTAACGGAACGTCGGCATCGACGAGTCCTTCTGGGTGTTCCAGGAAGGCTGCTCGGTGGGCGCCGGCCGTGACGGCGGCGTGATGGTGCGAGTACCGGAGGTGAAAGCGTCAGCAGGGGACATATCGAAACAATCCTCGAGGTCGTGATCGAGCGTTCGCGGATACCGGAGTATCGGGGAACGAATCGGATCGGCGCGCCGAAAAACCCGCGACAGGGAGCCGATCTCGTGTCAGGCCCCGCCGCGGCAACCAAGAAGGAGCGCGCGCTGCATTCCCCGAGTGTACGTCACGCCCCTCCGTGCCGGAACGGGGGCCGGGGCCGGGGCGACACCGGGCTGTTGCACAGGTCACGGGCAGGTGTGAGAAAGTATCCGTGACGCGGCGTCGCAGGCAGTCGTCGCGCCGACGTGATGTGGAGGACGCTCATGATCTGGATCCGGCACAGCGGAGTGACGGCGGTCCCCGCCCCGCTCGCGTTCGAGTACGTGAGCGACCATTGGTACGTTCCCGACTGGATGTTCGGGCTGTCGCGCTTCGACCCGGTCGGCGACGTCGAGCGCGGCCTGGGAGCGAAGTACGCCGCGAGCCTCAAGCTCGGTCCCAAGGTCTTCGAGGCGACGGTGCGCACGACGGAATGGACCGAGAACGAACTGTTCGTGCTCGAGACCGTCGACGGATTCGCGCACAGCTCCCGGTGGCATTTCGAGGCCGTCAGCCCGGACGAGACCCGGCTGAACGTGGAGTTCGGTTACGGCCTCCCCGGCGGGCTCGCCGGAAAGGCGCTGGGCAAGCTCGTCGAACCGATGGTCGGCGAGGCGGTCCGCCGCACCGAGAGCGAACTGCGCACGAAACTCGAAGCGCGGTACTACGCGGACTGATCGGCACCAGGGCAGACCGATTCACGCTCGTTCGGGATGCCGGATCCGCCGGCGCAGGTCGTCGTAGCGCACGAGTTCGGCGCCGATCATGACGGCGAGCACGCCCGCGACGATCCCCAGGACGACGAGCGCCGGTACGGCCGAGCCGAGCGGAACGAGCACCGCGACGAGGGCGGCCGCGACGGCGAGCCGATGCGTGAGCAGCGTGCCCGCGACGTACCAGCGGAACAGCGCGACCGACGCCAGATACAGTGCGACGCCACCGCACAGTCCCGCGAGCGGCCAGCCGCTCAGCGGATCGGTCAGCCGGTGGTGATTGCCGTCGGCGACCATCTCGAGGACGATCTCGAGGCCCAGCGACGCGAGCACGATGCCGACCACCATCGGAAGGTGGAAGAAGCTGTATCCGTTTCGTGCGATCCGGATGAGCCGACGCCCGCGAGCGCGGCGGAAGGCGCGTTCGGCGTCGAGCATCGTGACGTCGAAGTACGCCCACCAGAGGAGCCCCGAGACGATCAGCCCGAGCAGGACGGCGACGACGATTCCCCACGTCACCGGCCTGCTCGCGACGCCGATGCCGATCGCGACGATCGATTCGCCCAGCGCGACGAGCACGATGAGGCCGTGTCGCTCCGCGAAATGGCCGACCGACCGTAGCCGCCAGCCCTCGCCACCGAGCAGCGTGCCGAGGTAGTCGCCGACGAGCGCTCCGATCCACAGGCTCGTCTGCACCCAGCCGGTCGTCTGCGACGCGACGAGCAGCAGGGTCGTGCCGAGGACCATGCTCGGCGCGAAACGCAGCAACTGGCGGCGCAGGTCGGGGTCGTCGCGGCTGAGCAGCCAGAAGGCGGCGAGGTGGATCGCGCGGACCGCGAAGTACCCGATCGCGAACACGAGCGGGCCGTAGAGCCCGCCCGGCAGATCGTCGAAGGCCTCGGGGATCGCGATCGCGGTGACGAACACGGCTCCCATCGCCGCGAACATCACGACGCGGACGATGCCCTCGTCCGCGCGGGCGACGTTGCCGAGCCACGCGTAGCCCACCCAGCTCCACCACAGCACCGCCATGACGAGCACGCCGTGCAGGACGCTGCGGCCCGTCGGGTCGGCGACCATGATGTCGGTGACCCGCGTGATCGCGAAGACGAACACGAGGTCGAAGAACAGCTCGAGCGTCGAGACCGACGCGCGCTCGTCGACCGGCTGCGGTCGCAGTCGGTCGGCGAGGCGGCGCCGCTGTCGAGTCAGGGTCGCCCCCGTCAGGTGCGTTCGCGCACGCGGTGCGCGCTCATGATGGACACGCGGTTGTAGGCGCCGATCGTGATCGCCGTCCAGACGAGGACGGCGATCTGGTCGTCGTCCAGGAACTCGTGCAGCGGTGCGTAGTTCGCGTCGTCGATGTGCTCGCCGTCCACGGTCGCGACGGATTCGGCTATCTCGAGTGCGGCACGCTCCGCGGGCTCGAACAGATCGACCTCGCGCCACGCGGGCAGCACGGCCAGCCGCTGCTCGGTCTCCCCGGCCTCACGCGCGCGCCGGGTGTGCAGGTCGAGGCAGAACGCGCACCGATTGATCTGCGAGACACGGACGTTCACGAGTTCGACGATGCGCCTGCTCAGCCCGACAGCCTGTGCGCGGGCGCCGATCTCGGCCGCGACCGCGTTCATCGCCTTGAAGACGGACGGCGCCTGCTTGTCGACGGCGACGCGGAACGGACCGGTCACGATCCGCTTCCCGTCGCGGCGCGGACGTCGGCGAGCGCTGCGGGAGTGGGCTTGTCGAGGACCTCGTCGAAGTCGTGGTGGCTCTCGACGTACTTCGCGACGTACGGGCACACCGGGACGATGCGGCGGCCCGATGCCGCGGTGTCGGCGAGCGCCCGGCCCACGAGCGTGCCGGCGAGCCCGCGTCCGGCGAACGCCTGATCGACCTCCGTGTGATAGAAGACCCGCTGTGCGCCCTTGGTGGCATCGTCGCGATCGACGTATTCGGTGAACCCGGCGAGAGTTCCGTCGGCGTGGACCTCGTAGCGGTGCAGTGCCGTGGCGTGGTCGACAGTCGGCTCGGTGGTGTCTTCGGTACTCATGGAACCACTATGCCTGCCCGCCCCGGGCTCGTCGTCGCGATCGGCCCACGGCACACGTGGGAGGCGGCATGATGGCGGGGGACAGCCCCAGCGCCGACGGACGGGAGCACACCCACCGATGACCGACCGACGCCCGCAGTTCGGCTATTTCCCGGCCCCCGAGGCAGGAGCACCGACCGCGTTGCTCGACACCGCGAAGCGGCTCGACGAACTCGGTTTCGACCTGATCGGGATCCAGGACCACCCGTACCAGTCGCGGTTCCTCGACACCTGGACGTTGCTCTCGGCGATCGCGGCGGTGACCGAGAAGATCACCGTGTTCCCCGACGTCGCGTGCCTGCCGCTGCGTCCGCCCGCGGTGCTCGCGAAGTCCGCGGCCACGCTCGACCTCCTCTCGGGCGGGCGAGTGGAACTCGGTCTCGGCGCCGGGATCTTCTGGGACGCCATCGAGGCGATGGGCGGCCCCCGCCGCTCGCCCGGCGAGTCGGTCGAGGCGCTGCGCGAGGCCGTCACGATCGTGCGCGGGATGTGGAGCGGCAAACGGTCGATCACGCACGAGGGCGAGTACTACTCGGTGAAGGGCCTGCACCCCGGCCCGGCTCCGGTGCACGACATCGGCATCTGGCTCGGTGCCTACAAGCCGCGCATGCTCCGCACTGTCGGAGAACTCGGCGACGGCTGGATTCCGTCGCTCGGGTACATCGACGACGACGGCCTCGCCGCCGCGAACGATCTCATCGACGCCGGAGCCGAGAAGGCGAACCGTGATCCGGGTTCCATCCGTCGCATCCTCAACGTCGGCGACATCTCCGGGCTCGACGACAAGGTCGAGTTCTTCGTCCGGTACGCCCGCGAGTTCCGGATCGACGGCTTCCTCATCGACTGCCCGGCGATCCACAGCGAGCTGTCGGGGTTCGCGCAGAACACGATTCCGCGGGTCCGCGACGCGCTCGGCTGACG
>NZ_BCXD01000035.1 GCF_001894925.1 Rhodococcus rhodnii NBRC 100604
AGTAAGGCATCGCCTTCGACTCTAGCCGCACCGAGCATCCGGGCGGGGCGTTCCCGCGCCGCTAACCCGTTCGGCTGCAACAGAATTCGATACAGAGATCGCGGATGCGAAATGGTACCGCACCCGCGACCTCCGCTGCGGGAACGAATCGCACAAGATACCGGCCGGGATGAGCGCACACGTCACTCGTGTGCGCGCCCCCGCAGCACCGACGCGACCATGACGCCCGCGCCGAGCACGATCACGACGGCGATCGCGCTCGTGACGTGCATGCTGCTCGTGAACGCCTCGCGCGCGGCGTCCATCAGCGCGACGCCGGCATCACCCTCGGTCGCCTCGGCCGCCGTCGCCGCGGCACCGAGCGTCTCGCGCGAGGCCGACATCGCCTCGCCGGTCACGCCCGGAACGTCCGCAAGGCCCCGCGAGTAGGCGGCCGTGAGGACGCTGCCGAGCAGCGCGACACCGAGCGCGCCGCCGAGCTCGTACGCGGTCTCGGAGATCGCCGACGCACCACCCGCGCGTTCGGCGGGCGCCGTGGACAGCACGACCGAGTTCGTCAGCGTCTCCGCGAGACCCACACCGGTGCCGAGGGCGGCGAACGAGAACGCGACGAGCGCAGCGCCGCCCGACACGGGCGTGAAAACGAGGACGCCGTAACCCACTGCGATGAGCCCGATCCCGACGAGCAGCACCGTCGTCAGCCCCATGCCGCGGACCAGCCTGATGGCGACGAAACCCGCGACGATCGACAGCAGGAGCCCCGGCACGAGCACGAAGCCCGCCCGCATCGGCGAGATGCCGAGCACGAGCTGCAGGTACTGCGTCAGGAAGAACAGCGACGACACCATCGAGAACACGAGCATGAAGTTCGTCGCGATCGCCACGGAGAAGCGGCGGTTGCGGAACAGCCCGATGTCGATCAGCGGATGCTCGAGCCGCAGCTGTCTGCGGACGAACACGAGTCCGGCGGTGAGACCGAAGAACAGCAGCGCCAGCGGCAACGGCGCGATGCCGTCGGACGCGAGCTTCTTGATGCCGTAGACCGCGGGCAGCATCGCGAGCAGCGACAGCGCGACGCTCGCGAAGTCGAGCGGGCCCGGCGACGGGTCGCGCGACTCGCGGACGAGCAGCGGCAACGCGACGAGCAGCACCGCCATGACGGGGAGGTTGATCAGGAACACCGATCCCCAGTGGAAGTGCTCGAGGAGCCAGCCACCCACGATCGGGCCGAGCGCGCTGCCCGCCGAGAACGCCGACGCCCACACTGCGACCGCGACCATGCGCTGCTGCTGATCGAGGAACATGTTGCGCAGCAACGACATCGTCGACGGCATGAGGGTCGCGCCCGCGACACCGAGGAGGGCGCGCGCTGCGATGAGCATCTCGGGCGACGTCGAGAACGCCGCGAGCAGCGACGCACCGCCGAAGCCGAAGGCGCCGATCATCAGCAGCCGACGGCGGCCGATGCGGTCGCCGAGCGAGCCCATCGTCACCAGCAGGCCGGCGAGCATGAACCCGTAGATGTCGATGATCCACAGCAGTTGGCCGCCCGTCGGCTGCAGATCCTCGCTGAGCGCGGGGACGGCGAAGCCGAGCACCGTCATGTCGATCGCGATGAGCAGGACGGGAAGAACGAGGGCTGCGAGACCGAACCATTCGCGGACGCCGGCGCGGGGCATGGAGGTCTCCACGGACGTGGACACGATTATCTGGCTTTCTGGACGTGAGCCTGCAGGACTCCCATTACTGTACCGTCCGGACGGTTCAATCGCTAGCAGGCTACCGGCGTCGAACGGTGCCGGACCTTCGCCACTCATCGCGGACGAGGCCTTCGGAGGGGTGGGGCCTCTCCGTTCGACGCACCGACGACGACGGAATCGGGATCGCCGGGGCGAGGCGTCCGGGACGCCGGGCGGTCAGCGTCTGCGCCGCCGGGCGACGTAGTCGCCGACCACCGCGACGCCGAGCCCGTCGAGACCGGGTGTGACGACGCGGCCTCCTACTCGCTGGGCGAGCCGGTCGGTGACGCGCGCGAGACCCGGGTCGTCGCCGAGCAGGAAGAACGTCACCTGGGCGCCGAGGCGGGCAACCTGGTCGAGTTCGCGCACGGTGAGACCGAGAGTCCGTGCGCTCGGCGGATAGTCGAACGCCGCGTAGCCGTCGGGTTCGAGGTGGGCGGTGGGCTCGCCGTCCGTCACGACGAGGACGACGGGTGTGGCGTCCGGGTGCCGCCGCAGATGCCGCTCGGCGAGCATGAGCGCATGGTGCAGGTTCGTGCCCTGATCCCACGCGCCGTCGAGGCCCGCGAGTTCGCTCGCGGTCACCACCTGGGCGTGGCGCCCGAACGAGATCATCTGCAACTCGTCGCTCCGGAACCGCGTGGACACCAGATGATTCAGCGCGAGGGCGGTCCGTTTCATCGGCACCCACCGCCCTTCCATCACCATCGAGAACGACGTGTCGACGAGCAGCGCGACCGCCGCCTTCGCCCGTTGCTCCGTCTCGTGGACCTCGACGTCGGAGACGGTGAACCGCACCGGGATCCGGCCCGGGTCCCGCAGCACGGCGTTCGTCAGGGTGCGGGTGACGTCCCACGGTTCGGTGTCGCCGAACGTCCACGCCCGCACCGCCCCCGTGGGCTCCCCCAACCTCCCGGTGCGCCGCGACTCGCGATCACCGCCGCGCGACGAGATCCGGTCGGCGATCTCACGCAAGGCCGTCTGCCCCAGTTGCCGCATCGCCTTCGGCGACAGCCGCCACTGTCCGTCCGAGGCGCGATCGAAATATCCTCGACGACGCAGCGCCTCTTCGAGATCGGCGAGCGTCCGCGCATCGGCGACGGCGTCGGGCCCGAGCATCCGTTCGAGGAGACCGAGGTCGATGTCGCTCTGCGTGGCACCCGCGTACTGCTGCGAGAGTTGTTCCGCGAGCCGGTCGAGATCGGCGACCTCCTGCATCGCACCGACACCCTCGCCCAGACCCATTCCGCGCTCGCCCTCGAAACCTTCGCTCCCGTCCCAGATCTCACCGGGACGTGCGGATTCGAGCAGCGAGTCGAGCCGATCCAGTTGCCGCATCAGCGACGGATCACCGAAGGCCTGCGCTGCGAGTTCGTCGAGTTCGTCGCGCTGCTGATCGGTGAGCGAGTTGCGCAACCGTTGTGCCGCCGCAGCCCGCTGAGCGAGCGAATCGAGCAGTTCCTCGACGTCGCGCGGGTTCTCGGGGAAGTGCTCGCCGTGACGATCCATGAACTCCCGGAACTGCTGCTCGGTGTCCTCACCGCGCGCGTGGGCCTCGAGCAGGTCGGTCAGATCGGAGAGCATCTCCGAGACGCGAGCCCGGTCCTCGTCGGTCGCGTTCTCGAGCGCCTGCTTCATTCCCTCGAAGCGCTGATCGAGCACTTCACGTCCGAGGAGATCGCGAATCCGGTCGTAGCTCTCGCGGGCGGCCGGGCTGCGCCAGTCGTATTCGGCGAGTTCGCGGACGGCGTCGGCGGTCCGCGACGGGACCTCGCTCAGCTGCATCTCCGCGAACCGCGCGTCGTCGTCGAGACTGCGGGCGAGTTCCTTGCGTTCCTCGAGGACGGCGCGGTCGAGGAGTTCGCGCACCTCGTCGAGCGTTCCGCCGAGGTTGTTGCGGCGCAACAACTCCTGGCGCCGTCGATTCACGCGTGCGGCGAGGTCGTCGAGACCCCGCATGTCCCCCTGCCCCCGCCGGAGCAACTCGCGCAGCGCGCTCTGCGGTGACGTGCCGGCGAGCACGTCGTCACCGATCTCCGCGAGGACCTCACGCAGATCGACGGGCGGAGCCAGCGGGTCGCCGCCCCGGTACGGTCCGTAGCGCGCGCTGCGTGCCATGGCTGTCCCCTCTCCGTCCGCGTCACCGCTCCGTCACGAGTACACGGTCTCGCCGTCGGGTCCCGCGTCCTTCGAGACACGGCGCGCGAGATACAGCCCTTCGAGGGCCAGTTCGAGCGCGGCGGCGCGCTCGCCGTCGGTGGTGGCTCCGAGCCGCTCGGCGACCTCGTCCACGACCGCGACGGACGGGAAGTCCGCGAGCAACTGCGCCGCGGTGATCCGGTCACCCGTGACGACGGGATCGCCGTGTTCGACGGCGTCGACCAGCCCGGCGAGATCGATGCCGCCGAGCCGTTCCCGCACGGTGTCGGCGGTCGCGCGGCGGAGCAGATGGCCGAGCACCTCCTGCTCGCGCCCCTCCTCCCCCGCCTCGAACTCGAGCTTGCCGCGCAGCACGTCGACGATCGAGTCGAGGTCGACCGGGCGCGCGACGGCGTCGGCCTCGCCGAGCATCGTCGCGCGGCGCACGGCCGACGCCGCGACCGTCTCGGCGGCGGCGACCGCGAATCGTGCCGACACCCCGGAACGCTGATCGACCGACGACGACTCGCGCAGCAACCGAGTGAAGCGCGCGAGCACCTCCAGCAGATGATCGGGCACCTCGCCGACGAGGTGCGCCTCCTGCCGGATCACCGCGATCTCGTCGTCGAGACGCGTCGGGTAGTGCGTGCGGATCTCGGCGCCGAACCTGTCCTTGAGCGGCGTGATGATCCGTCCGCGGTTCGTGTAGTCCTCGGGATTCGCGCTCGCCACGAGCAGCACGTCCAGCGGCAGCCGCAGGGTGTAGCCGCGGACCTGGATGTCGCGTTCCTCCATGACGTTGAGCAGCGAGACCTGGATCCGCTCGGCGAGATCCGGCAGCTCGTTGATCGCGACGATGCCGCGATGAGCCCGCGGCACGAGCCCGAAGTGGATCGTCTCGGGATCGCCGAGGCTGCGTCCCTCCGCGACCTTGACGGGATCGACGTCACCGACGAGATCGGCGACCGACGTGTCCGGCGTCGCGAGCTTCTCCGAGTACCTCGTGCTGCGGTGCTGCCACGCGACCGGCAGGCAGTCACCGAGTGCGGTGGCTCGCCGGATCGATGCCGGCGTGATCGGCTCGTAGGGGTGCTCGCCGAGTTCGCTGCCGTCGATCACCGGCGTCCATTCGTCGAGCAACTGCGTGAGCGTGCGGAGCAGGCGCGTCTTGCCCTGCCCGCGTTCACCGAGCAGCACGACGTCGTGCCCCGCGATGAGAGCCCGCTCGAGCTGTGGCTCGACGGTGTCCTCGAACCCGACGATGCCGGGCCACGGATCGCGGCCGTCCTGCAACGCCGCGAGCAGGTTGGCGCGGATCTCCTCCTTCACCGACCGCTGCACGTGACCCGACTCACGCAATTCACCGACGATGGCGGACCGGGCGTCCTTGGGCTCCTGTGTCGTCGTCACCCGTTCCACGCTACGAGCGTGTGGCGTCCGCCGCACGGGTCCGGGGCATGGTGCTCCGAACTCGCCACACCGAAACCGATGGCCCGGCAGCACCTGGTAGACAGAGGACATGGCCGACACCCGGTTCACCGAACGCGACCTGACCTTCGACATCGACGCCCCCGTCCGTGACGACGTGGTGACGCATCACGCGACACTGACGCTCCCCGAGGGCGAGGGCCCGTTCCCGGCGGCGCTGCTCGTCGCGGGCAGCGGGCCGACCGACCGCAACGGCGACAGCGCCCTGCTTCCGGGTTCGATCGGGACCCTGCGGATGCTCGCGCATCTGCTGGCCGAGCACGGCTTCGCGAGCCTGCGCTACGACAAGCTCGGCAGCGGCGAGACCGGCCTCGGCCCCTACGACATCGACGACATCGCGGAACTCGGCTTCACGAGCGCCTTCGTCGATCCGGCCGCCGAGGCGCTGCGTGTCCTCGCCGACGAGGACACCGTCGACGGCTCGAAGATTCTCGTGATCGGGCACAGCGACGGCGCGCTCGTCGGCCTCGAACTCGCGGTACGCGGCGCCGGTGTCCACGGCCTCGCCCTGATCGAGCCGCTCGCGGTGCGGCTGCTCGACCTGCTCACCGATCAGATCGCCGCGCAGCTCGACGCCGTGACCGCCGCGGGCGCGCTGCCCGTGTCCGCCGCGGACGAGCTGCGGGTCGCGCTCGCCGGTGCCGTCGAATCGCTGCGCACCGACGGCACCGTCTCCGACGACCTGCCCGAGCCGCTGCAGAACGCCGGCATCGTCCAGGCCAACGCGAAGGCCCTCGCCGAAGAGGACTCGCTCGACCCGCGCGAGCTCGCCGGCAAGCTCCCCGCGGGCACGCCCGTGCTGACGTCGGCCTCCGAGAAGGACGTGCAGGTCCGGCTCTCCGACGTCGACGGTCTCGACGCCGCGCTCACGCACACGGCGCTCGTCCCGGTGCGGATGCGTACGGCCAACCACGTCCTCAAGGACGTCGGCGACGCGCAGTCGACCGGTGCGGACTACACGCAGGACCTGCCGTGGTCGCGGGAGTTCACCGAGCCGTTCGGTGAGTGGCTGGACTCGATCCGCTAGCGCCGTCAGTTCGTCGTCGGCAGCAGGTCGGCGAGCGCCGACAGCAACACCGACGCGAGATCGGACGCGAGTCCGAAGGCGTCCGCGTTCACGAGGTCTTCGAGGCCGTCGATCCCGCGCGCTTCGAGCGTCTGCGTGAGCAGGGTGAGCGCCTGCGCCAGACCGGATTCCGCGCCGTCGGGCGCCGGGCTCGCGGGTGCAGCGGTCGGTGCGGGTGCAGCGGTCGGTGCGGGTTGCGTCGCCGGTGCTGCCGGTGCCGCGGGCTCCGCTGCGGGCGCCTCGGGTGCGGGTTCGGCGCTCGCCTCACCCGTCATGAGATATGTGACGGCGCCCGTGATGATGGTGATCGCGTGCTCGAGCTGTCCGTCCTGGGATTCGAGTGCTGCGGCGTCCTCCGGATTTGCACCGTTGCCCATCTCGACGAACACGAGCGGCACGCTCGTGAGGGCGGGACCGGCGACGTCCTCGCGGGTCTGGATACCGTCCTGCACTCCAGCGTAGTTCGCGGGAACGAAGCCGCGGCTCGTGTACGCGTCGCGCATCATCGTCGTCGCCTCACGCCCGCCGCCGGACTGGGCGGCGTCGGCCGCGGCGTCCGGAACGGGCAGCTCGGGCACGATGAGGTGGAAGCCGTGGTTGTCCGGGTCGGGGCCCGCTGCGGTCGAGTCGGCGTGGACGCTCACGGCGAGATCGGCGCCCGACGCGTTCGCGGCGGCAGCGCGCTCGTCGATGCAGCCGCCCCAGCCGGTGTCGTCGGGCCTGCTCAGCACGACGTTCGCCCCGAGCTTCTCGAGCGACGTCCGAACGAGCGACACGACGTTCCATGCGATGGTGTGCTCGGGGACGCCGCCGAGCGTCGTCATTCCGGTGGTCTGGCAGTCTTTGGTGCCGCCGCGGCCGTCCGGCACCTGGGCCGTGAGGTCGTGGCCGTCCGCCGAGCCCTGATGACCGGGGTCGAGGAATACCGTCCTGCCTGCGAGTTCGTTGCCCGCAGGCTGCTCCTGGGCATGCGCGGAGACCGGAACGAGCAGGCCGGCGGCGACGGCAGCGGCCGCGCACACACCGGCGCGGGCGACGATCGGGCGTGACCTGAAGAAAGGTGGGGTCATGGGCGTGCTGGGCGGGTCCCCCGATTCCCGCCACTCTCCTTCCGCAACACGAGCAACTCGCGTCACGCTAGCACGAACCCTCGACCTCAGGTCCAGACTTTCGGGGATTCGCGACCCCGCCGCCCGACCGCCGACGTCAGTGTGCGCAGGTGTTCGGTGTGCGCAGGTGTTCAGTGTGCGTAGGTGTTCAGTGCGCGAAGTGCCGTGCTCCCGTGAAGTACATCGTCATGCCGGCGTCCTTCGCGGCCTCGATGACCTCGTTGTCGCGCACCGAACCGCCCGGCTGGACGACGGCGCGCACACCCGCATCCGCGAGCACCTGGAGCCCGTCGGGGAACGGGAAGAACGCATCGGAGGCACCGACCGACCCGGACGCACGATCTCCCGCCCGGCTCACCGCGAGGTGTGCGGAGTCGACCCGATTGACCTGACCCATACCGACACCCACGGCCGCGCCGTCGTGCGCGAGCAGGATGGCGTTGGACTTCACGGAACGGCAGGCACGCCAAGCGAATTCGAGGTCACGGAGCGTCGCCTCGTCCGCGGGCTCGCCCGTCGCGAGAGTCCAGCGCTCGGGCGCATCGCCGTCGGCGTCGACGACGTCACGGTTCTGCACGAGCAGCCCACCCGAGATCTGCTTGAACTCGAGCGTGCCCGCGGCCGGGGGCTCGGCCACGAGAACGCGAATGTTCTTCTTGCGCTGCAGGACTCCCACGGCGCCGTCCTCGTAGGCCGGGGCGATGATCACCTCGGTGAAGATCTCGGCGACCTGCTCGGCCATCTCCACCGTCACCGGACGGTTCGCCGCGATCACGCCGCCGTACGCACTGACGGGGTCGGTCGCGTGCGCCTTACGGTGCGCCTCGGCGATGTCCGCACCCACCGCGATCCCACACGGGTTGGCGTGCTTGATGATCGCGACCGCCGGCTCCGCGAGATCGAACGCGGCACGCCACGCGGCGTCACCGTCGGTGTAGTTGTTGTACGACATCTCCTTGCCGTGCAACTGCTCGGCCTGCGCGAGTCCCGGCTCGCCCGCGGGATCGACGTAGAGCGCGCCGCCCTGATGCGGATTCTCGCCGTAGCGCAGCGTCGCCGAACGCTCCCACGTCGCGCCGCGCCACGACGCGAAGTCGCTCTCGGTCTCGACGCGCGTCTGCGTCAGCCACGTGGCGACGGCGACGTCGTAGCTCGCGGTGTGCTGAAATGCGCTCGCCGCGAGAGCCGTTCGCTCTTCGAGCGTGAAACCGCCCGCATCGACCGCGGCGAGGACGTCGTCGTAACGCGCGGGATCCACGACCACCGCGACGGATGGATGGTTCTTGGCCGCGGCACGCACCATCGACGGACCACCGATGTCGATCTGCTCGACGACGGCGTCGTCGTCGGCACCGGAGGCCACCGTCTCGGCGAACGGATACAGGTTGACGACGACCAGCTGGAACGGCTCGATGCCGAGGTCCTGCAGCTGCGCCAGATGATCCGGCTTGCGCGTGTCGGCGAGCACTCCCGCATGCACGCGCGGATGCAGCGTCTTGACGCGGCCCTCGAGGCACTCGGGGAAGCCGGTGAGCTGCTCGACGGGAACGACCGGGATCCCGGCGTCCGCGATCCGCGATGCCGTGGATCCCGTCGAGACGATCTCGACACCGGCGCGGTGAAGGCCGGTCGCCAGTTCGAGCAACCCGGTCTTGTCGTAGACGCTGACGAGCGCGCGGCGCACTGCCTTGCGGTCACTCACTGGGAATCACGGCCTTTCGTCCATCGATGACAACTCCGCGGGCGGCAACCGCCGCCACGACGTCGACCAGCAGGCGACGCTCCACGGTCTTGATGCGTTCGTGCAGGGTGGCGTCGTCGTCGTCGGGAAGAACCGCGACGGCCTCCTGCGCGAGAATCGGTCCGGTGTCCACACCGTCGTCGACGAGATGCACCGTGCACCCCGTCACGCGCACTCCGTAGTCGAGGGCGTCACGCACGCCGTGCGCGCCGGGGAAGGCAGGCAGCAGCGACGGGTGACTGTTGACGATGCGACCGCGGAAACGGGCGACGAACTCGCTCGACAGGATCCGCATGAACCCCGCGGTGACGACGAGATCGGGACGCTCACCGGCGACCGTCTCCGCGAGAGCGCGATTCCACGCGTCACGATCGGGATGATCCGCGGGTGCGACGCGGTGCACGCGCACACCAGCAGCGGCGGCGATCTCTTCGGCGCGACAGGGCCGGTCGACGATCACGGCCGTCACGGCGAGTGCGGACGCGGGCGATCCCGCGAGCAGGGCCTCGAGCAGAGTTCCGGTCCCCGATGCGAGGACGACCACGCGCGACTCGGAGTCGTCGCCTGTCGGCGTGATGGGGCGCGAGGTGTTCAGCGCAGTACTCCAGACGACTCGGCGATCGGGTTGTGTCGCAGTATCAGGGGCCGGGGTGCGGCCGTCCCCGAGTTTAGTCGCCGCGCTCTCGCCCCTCGCGTGCGAGGTCGCCCTCGCCGTCGGCGTCCGCATTCCCGGCATCAGGGGCCCCGGCATCGGGCGCCCCGGCATCGGGCGCCCCGGCATCGGCCTCTGCTGGAGCGTCGGCGTCGGCAGTGGCCGTGTTCTCGCCGCCGCCGTCGTCGGTGTCGCGCGGCTCGGTGTCGTGCGGCTCGGAGTCACCGCCCTCGGACTCGTCGGAGTCGACGGCCTCGTCGGAGTCGGCACGATCGGTCGTCGCAGCGGGTGCCACCGCGGCTGCGGGCTCGACGGCCTCGCCGGGAACCGTTTCCCGGCGCGCCCGCCACCACCCGACGACGACGACGGTGAGCACACCGGGCACCGTGGTCCAGCCGAAGACGAGCAGCACGAGCGCGACGGAGTCGACCGTCACGGCGCCGAATGCGCCGAGGGCACCACCCGCGAACATCGACAGAACGCCGAGCGCGAGGCCCGCGCCCGCCGCGGACGCCACGACGAGAACGACACCACGCTGCAGGCCGACGCGACCACTCACGTCCCGCCCGAGTGCGACGCCGACGAGCGCGGGGATCACGAGGAGCAGCGGCCACAGCCCGCCGCCGGGTCCCGACGGAAGTGCGCCGAGCAGCGGGAACGCGGGAAGGTCGCCGCCGACGTTGCCGAACACGCTGACCGAGACGTCGCCGATGCTCACAGCCGAGCCGGTGAGCACCGCGGTCGCCGCGACGACGAGATTCGGCAGGTACAGGATCGACAGTGCCGTGAGACCGAACGTGCCCACGGCTCCGTCGCGCGAGGTCAGCAGTTCGCCGACCGTCGAGAAGTGCCACATCAGCGACGCCGCCGTCGCGAGCGCCCCGACGAGCAGGAACGCGAACGCGGTCCGCAGCGCCGGACGCACGCCCACGGCGATCCACCACGGCAGGCGCGGAACGAGATCCGTCCACTGCGCGCGGAGGATCGCGATCGCCGCGGCGAGGGCGTGGACGACGAGGGTCCACGCGAGCGCGACGGCCACGCCGGGCGAGTCGAGGGACAGGACGGGCGCGGCGTCGGCGACGAAGGCGAGTGCCACGACCGTCACGGTGACGGGCCCCAGCAGCGCCGCGCCACCGATGCGCAGGGCATCTCGTGTGGACGCACCCGCCGGCAGCGCCCGGCTGCACGTGCGCACGACGAACCATGCGAGTGCCACGGTCGCCGCGATCGGCAGGACGCCGAGCGTCACTCCGCCGATCGGAAGGGGAACGTGGTGAACCGCGAGCCACAGCGCTCCGATCACACCCGCGGCGCCCGAGAGTTCCTCGTTGCCGAGCATCAGCGTCACGACGGCGAGCACGGCGGCGATCGCGAGCGTCACCGCCGCCGGTTCGAAGGCGACGCGTGCGAGCGTGCCGAGGTCGCCGGACGACCGGCGCCGCGGCGCACGGTCGTTCTGCCTTCCCGCGTTCCGTACTCCCGCGGTCCGCCGCGCCGGGCCGGGTTCCGGCCGTCGTGTGCGGGTGGCGTTGCGGACGCGGTCCATCAGCGCACTCATCTCCTCGAGGGTTGCACCGCGATCACGCGGTGTGCGGCAGGCGCGCCGCGGTGAAGACCACCGAACACGGCCCCGACCGACCGTGACGGCTCGGACCCGGTCGGGTCCGAGCCGTCACGGGAACGGGCTACTTGTCGTCGGCGCGGGGATCGAACGCCTGAGTACGAGGTCCGGCATCGCCGTCGGTGGACTCCTGCGACGGCCGGTCCGGCTCGCCGCCGTGCGCCGGCCGGTCGTCGTCGACGCGCGGCGCTGCCTGTGTCGGTTCACTCGCCGAGCCCGCGTTCGGCGGGAACTGCTGACCGGGCTGCTGGTAGCCCTGGTAGCCGGCGGCGTGCTGCGGCTGGCCGTAGCCGGGCTGCTGGTACTGGCCGTATCCGGGGAAGGGCTGACCCTGCGGGTAGGGCTGCTGGTACTGCGGGGCGTACCCGTACTGACCCTGGTACGGCACGCCCCCGTGCGCCTGTTGGTTTCCGTACTGCTGACCCTCGTACTGCTGGCCCGAGTACTGCTGGCCCGAGTACGACTGACCCGAGTACTGCTGGCCCGAGTACGGCTGCGGGTTCTGCTGCGGCGGCGCTCCACCCTGGTCCTGCGGGTTCGGCTGGGTGGAGATCGCCTCGGTCGGCGCGAACGCCTGCGGCTGGTATCCGGCATAGCCGGGCGTGGGGTACTGCGGGGCCGAGAATCCCTGCTGCTGCGGCGGAGTCGCGCGCCGCGGCGCACTGAGGACGTCCGCCTCGATGAGCGTCGCGCCGACCGCCACGACCGTCTGCACGAATCCGACGACGAGCAGAAGCACGCCGCCCCACGCGAGCGCGAGGTCCTCGCTCATCGCGAAGAACGAGAACAGCGACACGACGAAACCGACGGACGCCGCGGCACCGGCGGCACCCATCCAGCGCTGTTCACGCAGCAGCGTCATGGCGGCGAGGGCACCGGCGAGGACGGTGAATCCGTAGCCGAGATTGCCGAGTTCGAGGACGTTGCCCGAGCCGCCCGCCATGCCGAACGCTCCCTGCGTCTGCACGTAGGGCGCGAAGCCGAGGAACAGCGCGACGACGCCGAGCACGGTAGTCGCGACGACGAGCCAGAAGTCGACGCCCCGATCGGCGAGCACACCGCCCGATCGCCCGTCCGCTCCTCGGTGCTGCGTCGAGCCCTGCCCCGGGGTCGGTTGCGCTGGCGAACCCTGGTTCGCGGCGCCGGGCGTGAACGACATGTGATCTCCCTCGTCGGGTCGGGTGGTCTCGTACCGGGTCTCTCGTAGGGCAAGCCTACGGAATCGGGGCATCGCCGGGTGGGGTGTCCCTCGGCCGTCACGACCGGCCGACAATGGGACGCATGATGGCCCCACGCCGAGGATCGCCGACCGTCGTCGAGACCGAGATCAAGCGGTCCCGCTTCATCGCGGTGATCGCGCGGGTGGACACCGCCGACGAGGCAGCCGCGGTGGTCGAGGCGCAGCGCACGCTCCGGCCGGATGCGCGGCACCACTGCTGGGCGTACGTCGTCGGCGACGAGCCGTCGGACCGGCGGAAGAAGTCGAGCGACGACGGCGAGCCCGGTGGCACGGCGGGCGTCCCGATGTTGCAGGTGCTGGACGCCCGCGAGGTCGTCGCGGCGGTCGCGGTGGTGACGCGCTATTTCGGCGGGATCAAGCTCGGGGCGGGCGGCCTGGTGCGGGCGTACTCCGGCGCGGTGGCGGCGGCGCTCGACGAGACGCCGCTGGTGCGTCGCGAGCGTCGCGAGACATACCGCCTGGGCGTCGCGCACGCCGACGCCGGCCGCGTCGAAGCGGAACTGCGGGGACGGGGCGTCGACGTCGTCGACACGGCGTACGGGGCCGTCGCGACCCTCACCCTGACGACGAACGACCCCGCCCGGCTCGAGGACACCGTGGCCGCCGCGACGAGCGGCGGTGGTGTTCTCGAACCGGCCGGGGCCATGTGGGCAGATGTGCCGTGAGTGAGTTTCCGGTGTGGGGGCCGGAGAGTCACGCACGAGCGCGCAGCGCCTACAGACTTTCCAGGATCTCCCGAGCGAGTTCGGCGGTCTCGGACGGCGTCTTGCCGACCTTGACGCCTGCGGCCTCGAGCGCATCCTTCTTCGCCTGGGCGGTGCCCGACGAACCGGACACGATCGCGCCCGCGTGGCCCATCGTCTTGCCCTCGGGGGCGGTGAAGCCCGCGACGTAGCCGACGACCGGCTTGCTCACGTTCGCCTTGATGTAGTCGGCGGCACGCTCCTCGGCGTCGCCACCGATCTCGCCGATCATGACGATGACCTTGGTCTCGGGGTCCTTCTCGAACGCCTCGATCGCGTCGATGTGGGTGGTGCCGATGACGGGGTCGCCACCGATGCCGATGGCGGTCGAGAAGCCGAAGTCGCGCAGCTCGAACATCATCTGGTAGGTCAGCGTGCCCGACTTGGAGACGAGGCCGACCGGGCCCGAGCCGGTGATGTTCGCGGGCGTGATGCCGACGAGCGACTCACCGGGCGTGATGATGCCGGGGCAGTTGGGACCGATGATCCGCGTCTTGTTGCCCTTGTCCTCGTTGTAGGCCCACGCGTACGCGGTGTCCTGCACGGGGATGCCCTCGGTGATGACGACGAGCAGCGGGATCTCCGCGTCGATCGCCTCGATCATCGCGTCCTTGGCGAACTTCGGCGGCACGAAGACGATCGACGTGTCGGCGCCGGTCTTCTCGATGGCCTCCGAGACCGATCCGAAGACGGGCAGCTCGACGTCGGAGCCGTCCTTCGCGGTGTGCGCGACGGTGGTGCCGGCCTTGCGCGCGTTGACGCCGCCGACGATGTTCGTCCCGGCCTTGAGCATGAGTGCGGTGTGCTTGGTGCCCTCGCCGCCCGTGATGCCCTGGACGATGACCTTGTTGTCCTTGTTCAGAAAGATCGACATGTCCTGATTCCTACTTCGCAGCCAGAGCGGCGGCCTTGTCGGCGCCTTCGTCCATGGTTTCGGCGAGCGTGACGAGCGGGTGTGCGTATTCCTTCAGGATCGCGCGGCCCTCGTCGACCTTGTTGCCGTCGAGACGCACGACGAGCGGCTTGTCGGCCTCGTCGCCGAGCTTCTCGAGGGCACCCTTGATGCCGTTCGCGACGGCGTCGCATGCGGTGATGCCACCGAACACGTTCACGAAGACGCTCTCGACCTGCTCGTCGCCCAGGATGACGTCGAGACCGGCGGCCATGACCTCGGCCGAGGCGCCGCCGCCGATGTCGAGGAAGTTCGCGGGCTTGGTGCCGCCGTGCTTCTCACCGGCGTACGCGACGACGTCGAGCGTCGACATGACCAGTCCCGCGCCGTTGCCGATGATGCCGACCTGGCCGTCGAGCTTGACGTAGTTGAGGTCGTTCTCCTTCGCCTTGAGCTCGAGGGGATCGGTGGCGTCCTTGTCCTCGAACTCGGCGTGATCGGCGTGCCGGAAGTCGGCGTTCGCGTCGAGCGTGACCTTGCCGTCGAGGGCGAGGATCTCGTCGTCGGGCGTGCGGACGAGGGGATTGACCTCGACGAGGGTGGCGTCTTCCTTCACGAAGACCTCCCACAGCTTCGCGATCGTCACCGCTGCGGCGTCGAGCACCTCGGCGGGCAGGTGGCCCTGCTCGGCGATGCTGCGCGCGAAGGCGACGTCGACACCCTTGGTGGCGTCGACCGCGACCCTGGCGAGACGGTCGGGCTTGGTGGCGGCGACCTCTTCGATCTCCATGCCGCCCTCGACCGAGCACATCGCGAGGTAGGTGCGATTGGTGCGGTCGAGCAGGAACGAGATGTAGTACTCCTCGGCGATGTCCTTCGCCTCGGCGACCAGAAGCTTCTTGACGACGTGGCCCTTGATGTCGAGGCCGAGGATCGCCTTCGCGTTCTCCTCGGCGGCGTCGACGTCGGCCGAGTACTTCACGCCGCCCGCCTTGCCGCGGCCGCCCACCTTGACCTGAGCCTTGATCATCACGGGCTTGCCGATTTCTTCGGCAATCTCGCGAGCGCCGGCGACCGTGTCGGTCACACGACCAGCCGAGGTAGGCACTTCATGCTTGGCGAAGAGTTCCTTCGCCTGGTATTCGAAGAGATCCATTGCTCACCGTCTCGTCTGCGTTGACGCCCGCGCGCAGGGTAGGCACGGGCCGATTCCGGACTTTATCCACTGGCCGTGTGGCGTATCGCGTCGCGTGGCAGTCTATGTGGTGCGCATCACCGGGGCACTCGTGAGCGTCACCGCGAGGATCGTGTCGCGACGGTCGCCGCAGCCACGATCAACAGTAGGCCGACGGCCGACGCGACGACACCCGGCCCCACCGAGGACTCCACGAGCACGGTGCGCGTGAGCGGCGAGGCCGCGATCTGGACCACCAGAAGCGTTGCCGCACCGAACAACAGGGCCCCGCCGCGTGGCCCCCTCGCGTGCGCCGCGACGACGGCGACGACGGCGTAGGTGACACAGGCCACGACGTGACCCCATGCGTCCGGACTCCACGGTAGGTCGGCGAACGACGTCGCGTGGAACGACGATCCGGCGGCGGTCGTGCCGCTGTGGAGCGGGAGCGCCGCCCCGAGCGCGGCGGCGAGCGCACCGGCCCCCGCGAGCCACGCGACGGTGCGATCGACTGGCCGCTCCTCGGACGTGTCGAGTTCGTCGCGCTCGGCCGACCCCGCGAGCCACGCGAGAATCCCCGTCGCCACGGCACCCACTGAACTCGCCCACAGCACGAGTGCGCCCGCCGCGATCGTGACGTCGGGCAGGTCGGCGGCGACCAGCACGGAGTACGTCACGGGAACGACCGACAGCGGAATCGCGAGCCACACGACGGCGAGCACGGGGCGCGCGGGCGCGGCGAGTTCGGACAGCAGCAGCGGGATGCTCGCGACGACGACGGTCGCGGCGACGAGGACGACGCGCGTCCCGACGAGCGCGGGAGCCTCGACGCCGGCGGGCACCGTCAGTTGCGGCAGCAGCGCCCCGACCGCGGCGAGCACACCACTGACGATGCCGGCCGCCCCGGCGAGTGCGTGAAGGCGGCCGCGACGGCGGTGCGCCACGTCCCCGTCGGCGGGTGACGGCGACGGGAGCGGCGCTGCCTCTGCCGCGGGAGCGGGGACGCGGTCGCGCAGCCGGACTGCGACGGGGATCGCGGCGGCGAGCAGAGCGAGCGCGAGGGCGCCGGCCGCGGCCCACACGGTGCCCGTGCCGACGCCGATGCGGTCGCCGGCCGAGAGGGCCGCGACCCAGCGGGTCCCGACGACACCGAGCAGCGCGACGGCGGCGCCCGCGAGCGCACCGGCGGCGACGGTGGGTTCGATCGAGGCGAGCGCGGCCGCGATGACGACGAGCAGCGCCGCCGCGGTCACGGCGGCGCCCGCCGCCATCGCGGTGTCGGCGGAGAGCACGGCCGAGGCGAGGATGACCGGGTCGTGCGAGTCGAACGCGGGCCCGACGAGGCCGCCCGCGACGGCCACACCGGCCAGCACCACGCAGGCTGCGAGACCGAAGCCGATCCGGCCGCCCGTGGGCCGATCGACCTGGTCGGGATCGCGCGCCGTCCCGTAGCCGTCGGCGAGCGAGCAGCGCTGGACCACGACGATCCCCGCGACCGCGGCGACGACGAGCAGCGCGTGCCCGGCCAGGACGGCGACCGATCCCGCCGCGGGTTCGACGACCGACGCATCGGCGGGAAGGAACAGCTCGAAGCGGTTGGCGTCGAGGGCGTCGGCGAACAGTTGTGTGTCGGAGACGACGGACCCGAGGGCGACGGCGCCCGCACCGGCGAGCAGCGCACCCGCGAGTGCGCGCGCCCGCCACACGAGGGCGAAGGCCGCGGCGAGCGGGATCGCGAGGACGAACACGCCCGACCAGAGTCCGGCGGCCGCGATCCGGGTGAGGTCGCCGGTGTCGCTGCGGACCGCACCGAGCAGCGGCGCGAGCGCGACCGCTCCGGCGCCCACGAACGCGACGGCGACCGCGAGCCAGGCCGACGTGCGGCCGTCGCCGGGTGCGGGATCGTCGAGGCGCCGCCGCACGGCACCCTCCGCGGACGGCGCGATGCGGGTCGGTGTCGCTCGGGCCCGACCTTGTGCTGCGGCCACGCCCCGACGCTAGCGCGGGAGCCCCGCGCGACGTCCGCACCGACACGCGCGCGACCACCGATTGTCGGCGCGTCGCACGCGTGTTGTTGTGATGCGCATCACATGGCCCTGTTCGGAGAACGTTACAAGTTGCGGATGTCGCAATCATTTCGTTACCGTCGCTCGCGGCTGATGTCACGACCGGGTCACAAGAACAGGAGGACGACGGGCGAATGCACGATCGACCCCAGTTCACGACCAGTCGTTTCGCGACAGGCTCGAAATTCGATTCCCAGCAGTACGACTCCCAGCAGTACGACACCGGGCAGTACGACACCTCGCAGTACGACGCACAGCAGGACGAGAGCACCACGACGTGGACCGGGGCATACGAGCCCGGCACCCACAGCGGCTCCGAACCGGCCCGGCCGTACGAGACGTACTCCGACGGTGAGCCCGACGACGAGATTCCCGGTTTCACCCCGCGTGAGAGCCTCACCGCCCGCGCCGTCCGCGGTGCGCACCGCCTCCCCCCGCCGCCCGGCGCGTTGAAGGGCCGGGCCGCAGTCATCGCCGTCGCCGCAGGCGCCGTCGTTGCAGCCGGTCAGGCCGCGTTCACCGGCGGGCCGGACGCCGAGACCCGCACCGTCGCCCTCAGCAACGACGAGAACGAGAACACCGGCACGCAGCCGCAGGCAGCGCAGTTCTCCCAGGCCACCGACCCCGCGTCGGCGACGGCCTCCACTGCTCCGCAGGTGCTCAACATCGCGGCCCCCAACACCCTCGCGCAGTTCGACAATCTGCTCGCGAAGGGCCAGCGCTTCAGCGAGGAGCGTGCCGCCCGTGAGGCCGCCGCACGCAAGCCGCTGTTCGTCCTCCCCGCCATCGGCACCTTCACGTCGAGCTTCGGTCAGCGCTGGGGCACGCTCCACGCGGGCGTCGACATCGCCGCACCGATCGGCACCCCCATCGTCGCGGTCGCCGACGGAACCGTCATCGAGACGGGCCCCGCGTCCGGCTTCGGCATGTGGGTCCGCCTGCTCCACGACGACGGCACCGTCACGGTCTACGGCCACATCAACGAGTCGATGGTGAGCCAGGGACAGCGCGTCATGGCGGGCGATCAGATCGCGACCGTCGGCAACCGTGGTTTCTCCACCGGACCGCACCTGCACTTCGAGGTCCACATCGGCGGCGTCGACAAGATCGACCCGATTCCGTGGCTCGCCTCGCGTGGCATCAGCTTGGGCGGCGTGCAGGACTGACGTCCCAGCCCCCGCTTCTTGCGAGGCACCCCCTCCCCCGTGGGGTTCTGGAAAACTATGGCGAGTAGTGCACAACGGCCGTAGGCACAGACCCACTACCCACGTCGTAGCCGCTATTCATTCTGTTCGGGGCTGCTCCGACGAGTCGCACGACGGCGGCACAGTTCGACAAGACCCCACTGCGTCGGCCCGGCACCGGCTTTCCCGTTGTTCGACCGGAACTGTGTCCGGGCATCGTTCGGCCGCCTGCTCCGGCGCACACACTCGGGGAATCGCCAGTGCGCGGCCACTCGAGTGAGCACGCCGCCCGATCGACAAACCGGCCCGCCGGTAGGTTTGTGTCGGAAAATGTACCTGCCATATATGAATATGTGATCTACTGCACATCAGATGTGATCCATCACATACCGCCCTTGCAGAGGGAGTGCAATGACAGGACACGGCACCGCGCCGCAGTCTCGCGTCGAATCTGTTGTGAAGGAATCAATCCCGCCGCCCTACCGGCGTCGAGTGCGGGAGTTGATCCACGTGAACACAGCAACAGGCGGGCCGTTCCTCCATCATTCCAGCACGCACCTCGACTCCCGCCACCTCGGGAAGTGCCTGCGGCCGGCGATCGGTGTTCGTCTCCGCAGTTGCACCCCTGGGGTCAACCCCTCTCGACACCAGCTACTCGGATTCAGCTGCCGGTCGACGCGCCTTCTTCGGCAGTCCGAACCGGTCGATCTTCGGGCCGACGCTCTTCGCTGACTGGAACACGCTTCACCGTCGGCGACGACTACCCCACGCGCCTGGCAGTGATGAACGGCGCCTTGAAGTTCCCCGGCGTCACCATCACCTAGCAATCGAGCTGTGAGCGTTCGGCGGGCCTTTCGTATGAGGGCCCGCCGAATCTATGGCATTCCCAAGGCATTCGCCGAATCTTCCGACTAGCACAAAGGAACGACATGACCGCTGGCACGTTCACATCCAGGCTCGCCCCTGTCGGGGCGATGGCCGCAACCCTCGCCCTCCTCGGAGGAGGCATCGCCTCGGCGCAGGACCAAGACCCCGGATCGCCCGACGGCGGAGCCTCCGGCTCCCTCAGCAGCACTTCGTTCGGGTCCTCCGGCAACCCGGTTGCCGAACCCCTCACGTTCGACGGATGGAATCGCTGTCCGGTCGCCGGGCAGGACTTCGGCACCTGCGTCACTGTGATCGTTCGGGGTGGCCAGATGAAGATCGGCGGCCTCGACGTCCCCATCCCGGACGGAAGCCTGAAAGTCTCCGGCGGCGTGAACTATGTCGAAGACGGCAACGACTGGAAGGACGTCTTCGTCCCCGACGCGGGAACCAACTTCGGCGTCACCTCGACCCCCATCACGATCCCGGGCGGCGCCTTCGGCATCGACACCCCCCTGAACCTCACCCAGATCCAGGCGACGGTCGAAGCCGTCGGCACACCGACCGTGAACGTCCTCGACGCCAACTTGTCCATGCCCGTCCGCCTCAAACTCCAGAACAAGCTCCTCGGCAACAACTGCTACCTCGGTTCCCCCACCAATCCGGTCACCCTGAACCTCGCCAGCAGCGGCAATCCCCGGTCCCAACCGATCGGTGGCGGCACAGTCGGGGCCGTCTTCCCCGCGACACCTCACACCGACACCACGTTCGCGGTCCCAGCCGCCACCGGCTGCGGGCCCCTCGGATCTCTCAACTGGGCAGTCAACCTGCGCGCCGGCACCCCGTCACCGACCGGACGCAACTCCCTCACCGCCACCAGCGACGTCTACAACGTCGCCGCGTACGAAGTGGCACCCTCCTGACATACGGGACTGCCCCCGCGTCCCACCCGAACCGGGGGCAGTCCCGGCCGAGCTTCCCCCGCCCGCGCGGCACTGCGATGACCCCTGTTCCTGAAACGACTACGCCTCTACGCCCTGCCCGGCGGGATCTCGAAAACGGGCCGGATGCTACCCACTCGCCATACCCATGCTCTAACGTGATTCACGTCACTTCGGCGGCGTTTTGCACGCCCTCCGCGGGGAAACGGGAGTCACCGACCATCGAGCGGCCCGCTGGATGAGAGTCCCGTCGGCCACCGCTGCCGCAATCTGCCTGAGGGCCTTTGCAACCCGCAGCGACGGACCAGTTCACGTTCGACCGCGTGCGAGCCGTTCAACCAGCGACTCCCCTCCCCGCCAAGCCGACGCTCAGTGCGGCTCCAGTTCCGTTCCCTCTGCACAGCTCGAGGAGACCTCATGCCTTCGACAACGACACGTTGGGCCCTCGCCCTCGGTAGCGCCGCCTGCCTGGCGTTGGCCGGGATTGCCGCGGCTCCTGCCGCGAACGCAGCGACTGTGGACTACGAATGCACCACCGTCGTATCCGCAACCGACCTCTCGCCGGGACTGATCGCGCTGTTGCGGTCGCTCGGGGTGGACCCGGACTCTCTCGGCACGGGAGACACCGTAGGTGTCGGATGCCAACCCACCGCAGGCAGCCCGGCGGCACCGATCAACATCACCGACGGTACGCGCACGTTCGACTGCTCGAACATCACCGTCGATCTACTCACCGTCACCGTCCTCCGTGGCTGCGACGCCGTCTGAGCTCGTCCCGACGATTCATCAGAAGCCCCCTCCACGACCATTCCCGGAGAACACCATGACGCGTATAGCTACTGTCGCGCGCGCCGCACTCGCGGCTGCCGCACTCATCGGCGGCACCCTCGTCACAGGCGCCACAACAGCCTCGGCCGACCCACTTCCCGTCGGCACCTTCAAGATCCAGACGAACTCGCTACGTTGCGTCGAGATCGGCGGTGCCGACCTGCCCTATCAAGCGTTCATCGAGAACTGTGGAACCCTCAACCTCAACCAGCAGTTCACCTACAACCCACTCACCAAACAGATCGCCAGCGTCGGACGCCTCGGCTACTGCCTCGACGCCGACGAGTTCGAGGGCGTCAAGTTCATCGCCTGCGACCCCAACTCGGTGCTGCAACGCTTCGAGTCACAGCCTCGCTCCTTCGGACGATCGACCATCACCACCGAGGACGACCCGTTCCTCGGATTCTCGTACCTGTCGGACGGTGGAGTGACCCTGTCTCTCACCAGTGGCAACAGCGGCTTCTCCGACGCGAACTTCTTCCGCTTCCCCCTGATCTGACACCCAGCGGCGCGGCGACCGAGGAGACCGGCCGCCGCGCCGACGATCTCCCTCACCTCTCGAGACACAGGACGACCCTGATGCGCATCGCAACCACCATCCGATCCGCGCTGGCCATCGGCGCCCTCGCCGGCGGCACACTCGCTGCCGGAACCACCACGGCAGCAGCAGATCCACTACCGATCGGCACCTTCAAGATCCAGACGAACTCCCTCGAATGCGCAGCAGTAGCCGGAGCCAACCCGCCCTACTTCGCCGCCGTGGAGAACTGCGGCACCGTCAACCTCGACCAGCAGTTCACCTACAACCTACTCACCAAACAGATCGCGAGCGTAGGACGGCTCGGATACTGCCTGAACGCCAACATCACCGGGCTCAACGTCACAGCGTGCGACGCGAATTCGGCTCTGCAGCGCTTCGAATCACAGCCCCGAAGCTCGGGACGATCGACGATCTCCATCGACTTCCCCAGCTTCGGCCGCTACTACCTCTCCGACGAAGGCCCCTCGATCCAGGTCACGCCCTCGAACCAAGGCATCGCCGACAAGAACTACTTTCGGTTCCCACTCATCTGACGTGTGAGCGTTGTGTCGCGCAGGGCGGACCGCGGCCCGGTGGTGCTTCGTCGTCAGTGCTCGACAGCCGTCAGAGTTTGATCATCGGGACGCCGCCGATGAGCATGAGCCGCACCTTGCCGTTGCTGCCGAAGTCGATGGTGGCGGTGGCAGTCGGGCCCGCTCCCTTGACCTCGAGGACGGTGCCGAGCCCGTACTTGTCGTGGCTCACCCGATCGCCTCCCGCGAGGACGAGGTTGTTGTTGCGCGCACGGCCGGGACCGAAGCTCGGGGCCGCGTCGGAGCCCGTCCTGCGCCCGCTGCCGTATCCGCCGCCGCCGAGCATTCCCGCCCGTGAGGGACCGGGATCCTCGCGGCGCCAGTCGAGCAGGTGCTGCGGAATCTCTTGCAGGAACCGCGACTCGGGGTTCTGCATGGGCTGACCCCATGCCGACCGCATGACGGCGCGCGACAGATACAGCCGGCGCCGTGCGCGCGTGATGCCGACGTACGCCAGCCGTCGCTCCTCGGACAGTTCGGCGGGGTCGCCGAGCGCACGCATGTGCGGGAACTGGCCGTCCTCCCAGCCGATCACGAACACCACGGGGAACTCGAGACCCTTCGCGGTGTGGAGCGTCATGAGGGTGACGACGCCGTCGCCCTCCTCGGGGAGCTGGTCGGCGTCGGCGACGAGCGAGACGCGTTCCAGGAACGCCGCGAGCGAGCCCGGATCCGGTTCGCCCTCGTCGCGTTCGCCGTCGCTCTCGTCGGCGGCGAGGCCCGCGGCATTTCGTGCGTCGGCGCTGAATTCACGTGCGACGCTGACGAGTTCGTCGATGTTGTCGAGTCGCGCGCCGTCCTGCGGGTCGTTGCTGGCGGCGAGTTCGGCGCGATAGCCACTGCGCTCGAGGACGGCCTCGACGACCTCCCCGATGTCGCCCTGATCCGGCGCATCGGCGGGCGGCATGATCGCGCGCAGGTCGTCCATCATCGCGACGAACGACGCGATCGCCTTCTGCGAGCGTGTGTTGAGCATCGCGACCTTGCCGTCGACGGCGTCGCGCAACGCGCGCGTGAAGCTCGTGGCGCGCTGCTCGGCGTGGACGGCGACGCACGCCTCGGCGCGGTCGCCGATCCCCCGGCGCGGCGTGTTGAGGATGCGCCGCAGGCTGACGTCGTCGTCGGGATTGGCGAGCACCCGCAGGTACGCGACGATGTCGCGCACCTCCTTGCGCTCGTAGAACCGCACGCCGCCGACGACCTTGTAGGGCACGCCGGTCCGGATGAAGATCTCCTCGATCGGACGGGACGCGTTGTTCGTGCGGTAGAAGACCGCGATGTCGCCGTACGTCGCGTCACCACGATCGACCAGTGCGTCGATCTCGGACGCGACGAAGGACGCCTCGTCGTGCTCGTTGTCGGCGACGTACCCCGTGATGAGGTCGCCTTCGCCGGAGTCCGTCCAGAGCCGCTTGTCACGCCGGTTGGTGTTGCGTGCGATGACCGAGTTCGCGGCGGTGAGGATGTTCTGCGTCGAACGGTAGTTCTGTCCGAGCAGGATCGTGCGCGCGTCGGGGTAGTCGCGCTCGAACTCCTCGATGTTGCGGATCGTCGCGCCGCGGAAGGCGTAGATCGACTGATCGGCGTCGCCGACGACACAGAGTTCGGACGGCGCGACGCCGTCCTCCGTCTCGAGGCCGACGAGCTCGCGGACGAGGACGTACTGCGCGTGGTTGGTGTCCTGGTACTCGTCGACGAGGACGTGCCGGAAGCGGCGCCGGTAGTAGCGAGCGACCTCGGGATGCGTGCGGAGGATCCGGACGGTCTCGCCGATGAGGTCGTCGAAGTCGAGGGCGTTCGCGGCCCGCAGCCGCTGCTGGTAGATCCCGTAGACCTGCGCTGTGATGCGCGGCAGCTCGGCCGGGTCCTTCTCTGCGTCCGCCTCGGCCTCGGGCGGGTCGATCAGCTCGTTCTTCAGGTTCGAGATCGCCGTCGCGAGCAGGCGCGGGGTGTACTTCTTGGTGTCGATCTCGAGGTCCTTCGAGATCATCGTGATCAGGCGGCGCGAGTCGTCGGCGTCGTAGATCGAGAAGTTCGAGTTCAGGCCCGGCACGAGCCCGGACTGGGCACGCAGGATGCGGACACAGCTCGAATGGAACGTGGAGACCCACATGTAGTTCGCGCGCGGGCCCACGAGCGCGGCGACGCGCTCGCGCATCTCGGCGGCGGCCTTGTTGGTGAACGTGATGGCGAGGATCTGCCCGGGCGCGACGTCGCGCTCACCGAGCAGGTACGCGATACGCCGCGTCAGGACGGCCGTCTTGCCCGATCCGGCGCCCGCGACGATGAGCAACGGCGATCCGGTGTGGACGACGGCCTCCCGCTGCTGCGGGTTGAGCCCCTCGAGCAGTGCGTCGGGAGAGGGCGGTGCGTCGGGAGAACGTCCGGATGCGGACTCGGGCTGCGCGGCGATACCGGAGGGCGTGTTCATCGTGTTTCCACGCTACCGCCCAGGTGAGACACACCTCCGCTCGACCGGCCTCGGCACGCCGTGGCACACTCGTTGTGTGTCGAACGATTCCGCCCTCGAGGGTTCCGCGCTCGCCGATTCCGCACTGGACGGCGTGCCCACGACCGAAGCGGAGATCACCGCGCTGCGGCTCGAGATCGACCGCCTCGACGCCGAGATCCTCGCCGCGATCAAGCGGCGCACCGAGGTCTCGCGCACGATCGGCCGCGCTCGCATGGCGTCGGGCGGCCCGCGCCTCGTGCACAGTCGCGAGATGAAGGTGATCGAGCGGTTCGACGAGCTGGGCCAGGAGGGCCACACGCTGGCGATGCTGCTGCTGCGGCTGGGCCGCGGCGCGCTCGGACGCTGAGCGCGCCGCGCGCACTCACTCGATCTTCAGGGCGACGTACTTGGTGTCGAGGTACTCCTCGATCCCCTCGGTGCCGCCTTCGCGGCCGAAGCCGGACTGCTTGATCCCGCCGAAGGGCGCCGCGGTGTCGGAGATGACGCCGCGATTGACGCCCACCATGCCGCTGTCGACGTTCTCGGCGACCCGCAGCGCGCGCCCCAGGCTCCGCGTGTAGACGTACGCCGCGAGCCCGAACTCGGTGTCGTTGGCCGCCGCGACGCCGGCGTCCTCGCCGTCGAACGTCGTGATGGCCGCGACGGGCCCGAACACCTCCTCCTTCAGGATGCGCGCGTCCGCGGGGACGTCGGTGAGGACGGTCGCGGGGTAGAACCAGCCCGCCCGATCCGGCACCGTCCCGCCGAGCGCGACCGTCGCGCCCTTGCTCACCGCGTCGTCGACGAGTTCGGCGACCTTGTCGCGCTGCTTCTCGTCGACGAGCGGGCCGAGCGTCGTCTCGGGGTCCGAACCCGGGCCGAGCACGTACTCGGCGAGGCGCGCGGTGAGCTTCTCGGTGAACTCGGCCGCGACCGACGTGTCGACGTGGAACCGGTTGGCGGCGGTGCAGGCTTCGCCGCCGTTGCGCATCTTGGCGAGAGCGGCGCCGTCGACCGCGTCGTCGACGTCGGCGTCGTCGAACACCACGAACGGCGCGTTGCCGCCGAGTTCCATGGACGTGCGCAGCAGGCCGGGCGCCGACTTCTCGACGAGCGTTCGGCCGACCTCGGTCGATCCCGTGAAGGTGAGCTTGCGCAGCCGCGGATCGCGCAGCAGCGGTTCCGTGACGGCCGACGACCGCGACGTCGGCAGCACCGACAGGACACCGGCCGGGACGCCCGCGTCGTCCATGAGCTTCGCGAGGTAGAGCATCGTGAGCGGGGTCGCCGACGCGGGCTTGACGACGATCGTGCAGCCCGCCGCGAGTGCGGGGCCGATCTTGCGCGTCCCCATCGCGAGCGGGAAGTTCCACGGCGTGATCGCGAGGACCGGGCCGACGGGCTGCTTCGCGACCAGGATCCGGCCGCCACCGGCCGGCGACGGCGTGAACCGTCCCTCGATGCGCACGGCTTCCTCGGCGAACCAGCGGAAGAACTCGCCGCCGTAGTTCACCTCGGCGCGGCTCTCGGGCAGTGCCTTGCCCATCTCGAGCGTCATGACGAGCGCGAGTTCCTCGGCGTGCTCCCGGATCCGTTCCCACACGCCGCGCAGCAGTTCACCGCGCTCGCGGGCGGGCGTCGCGGCCCAGTCGCGCTGCGCCGCCGCGGCGGCGTCGAGCGCGGCCTGCGCGTCGGCGGGGCTCGCGTCGGCGACGTCGAGCAGCCGCTCCCCCGTCGCCGGGTCGGAGACGGCGAAGGTCGCCGCGTTCTCGGCGTCGCGCCATGTCCCGCCCAGATACAGCCGGGTCGGAAGCGAACGCAGGAGCTGCTGAGGATCGGGGGTGTCGGGTGCATCCATTCCTCCACTATGCGCTGTCCGTGCCCGTCACCGGGACGAAGACCGCCGCGCCTCGGCCCGGCGCACTAAGCTCGGAGTTCGTGAGCACCGACACGACGAGGTCCGACATCACCGACAGCGCCGCGTGGGAAGCCCTGCGCTCGCATCACACCGCGCTGGCACCGCGGCATCTGCGCGATCTGTTCGCCGAGGATCCCGATCGAGGCTGCGAGTTCGTGCTCGAGGTCGGCGATCTGCACATCGACTACAGCAAGCATCGGATCACGCGCGAAACCCTGGCGCTGCTCGCCGATCTCGTCCGCGAGGCAGGCGTCGAACGCCACCGCGACGCGATGTTCGCGGGCGCGCACATCAACACCTCCGAGGACCGCGCCGTGCTGCACACCGCGCTGCGGCTGCCCGAGACCGCGCGGCTCGAACTCGACGGCCAGGACGTCGTCGCCGACGTCCACGACGTCCTGCGCCGCATGGGGACGTTCACCGACGCCGTCCGCAGCGGCGAGTGGCGGGGCGCGACCGGTGAGCGCATCGTCACCGTCGTCAACATCGGTATCGGCGGTTCGGATCTCGGTCCGGTGATGGCGTATCACGCACTGCGTCACTACGCCGACGCCGGCATCACCGCCCGGTTCGTCTCCAACATCGACCCCACCGATCTCGTCGCGCAGCTCAGCGGTCTCGATCCCGCGTCGACACTGTTCGTCGTGGCCTCCAAGACCTTCGGGACGCTCGAGACGCTCACCAACGCCGAGGCCGCCAAGCGCTGGCTGCTCGCGGGGCTCGGTATCGAGAACGACGCCGCTGCGGGGCCCGATGCGGTGGCGAAGCACTTCGTCGCCGTCTCGACGCACGCAGAACGCGTGCGCGAGTTCGGGATCGACACCGCGAACATGTTCGGGTTCTGGGACTGGGTCGGTGGCCGCTACTCGGTCGATTCCGCGATCGGGCTGTCGCTCATGGCCGTGATCGGGAAGGAGCGGTTCGCGGAGTTCCTCGCCGGATTCCATCTCGTCGACGAGCACTTCCGCACCGCACCGATCGCCGAGAACGCTCCGATCCTGCTCGGCGTACTCGGCGTCTGGTACGCGAACTTCTTCGGCGCCGAAACCCGTGCCGTGCTGCCGTATTCGAACGACCTCGATCGGTTCCCCGCCTATCTTCAGCAGCTCACGATGGAGTCCAACGGCAAGTCGGTCCGCGCCGACGGGCGTCCTGTCACGACGTCCACGGGCGAGATCTTCTGGGGCGAACCGGGAACGAACGGCCAACACGCCTTCTATCAGCTGCTGCACCAGGGGACTCGGCTCGTTCCGGCGGACTTCATCGGATTCGCCGAATCCACCGACGATCTCACGACGGCCGACGGCTCCGGCAGCATGCAGGACCTGTTCATGAGCAACTTCTTCGCGCAGACCAAGGTGCTCGCGTTCGGCAGAACGGCAGAGGAGATCGCCGATGCCGGAACGCCGCCGAACCTCGTGCCGCACAAGGTGATGCCGGGCAACCGGCCGACGACGAGCATCCTCGCACCGCAGCTGACGCCGTCGGTGCTCGGCCAGCTGATCGCCCTCTACGAGCATCAGGTCTTCGTCGAGGGCTCGGTATGGGGCGTCGACTCGTTCGATCAGTGGGGCGTCGAGCTCGGCAAGGAGCAGGCGAAGGAACTCACGCCGCTGCTCACCGAATCCGACCCGCCGGTCACCGAACTCGATTCGTCCACAGCAGAACTCGTCGAGTGGTACCGGCGCGCGCGGGGTCGTGCCTGACGCCGTGGGAACCGAGGTCCCCGATTCCGCGGCGCGGCTGGGCGTCGTCGACGAGATGTTCCTGCGCGGGCACCGCGGAGTCACGTCATCCGTCGTCATGCAGGGGCTGTGGCGCACCGACGAGCGCGTGCCGTCCGAGGTCCTCGCGGCCGTCCACGAGCGGATGGCGCGCGGTCGGCTCGGGCGCCGCGTCGTCGCGACCCGGATTCCCGGTGCTCGCGCGCGTTTCGTGCGCGACACACGCGCGCACCCGATCCGGTGGTTCGAGGTCGACCGCGCCCACCTGACCTCGTGGGCGGATCAGCGTGCGGCCGACGACGTCGACCCCGAGCGGGGTCCGGCGTGGCGCATGACCGTGGGACTGCTGGACGACGGCGGGACCGTCGTCTCGATCGTGTGCTCGCACGTCGTGACGGATGCGCAGGGGCTCGTCGCGGCGCTGGCAGCCGCGGTGCGTGGTGACGTTCCCGTGCCGCGGGCGGCCGGCGGGGTCTCCGACGCACGGGATGCGCTGCGGACGTGGGCGACCGTCGCGCGGGGCGGAGCGCGGACCGCGCGTGCCGCCGTCACCGACCGCGGCACGCGGCGGGCGCTGCGCGATGCCGCCCGCTCCGAGCACGACGTCGAGCGCTACACGACGCCGACGCCTGCGCGCGTCCTCGCCGACCTCGATGCGGCCGCGTGGGACGCCGTCGCGGCGGCGGACGGCGGCACCCCCAACACGCTGTTCGTGGCGGTGGTCGCAGACCTCGCCCGCACCGGTTCGGAGTCCGTGACGCTGAGCGTTCCCGTCGGCGGCGGCACCGGCGACCGGGGCAACACCCTCGCGATGGCGCAACTCTCCGTCGCACCGGGCCGGCCCCTGCACCTGCTGCGCGACGACCTCCGCCGCGCGTACGGTGCGCCGCCCGAGGGCGCGCCCGCCGGGCTGCCCGCCGAGATCCTGCACGTGCTGCCGGACGGCCTCGCCGCGCGGGCGACGCGCGACGCGGGCGAGCGAGTTGCATTGTGTTCCAACATCGGAACGATGCCCGGTGAGCTCGCGAGGGTCGGCGGTGCGGACGCCCGCACCATCGGGTGCCGCGCCGTGCATCCCCACGGCGTCCGCGAGACGCAGCGGCGGACCTCGGCCTTCCTCACCCGCACGGGCGACCGCTACACGCTGGCCGTCGAATCCGCCGTGGACGACGATCACGGCGCGCTCGCACGCCGCGTCGTCGAGACCCTCGCCGCACGCGACCTCGACGCGGACGTGTGGTGAACCCGGCTACACCACGCGAGCGGTGACGGCGCGAGGCAGGAACCGGAGCGCCACGTCGATCACCTTCCAGCGCAGACCGGGAAGCGCTGCGCGGGTCGATTCCTTCTCGATCGCCGCGACCATGGCGTCGACGCCGTCGTCGAGGGTCGCGAGCAGGCGGGCGTCACCGGCACGCCCGGACATGTCGGTCTCGATGAAACCCGGCACGAGCGTCGTGACGGTGATCGGCGACCGCGCGAGTTCCGTGGTCAATCCTTCGCCGAGCGCCGACACCGCGGCCTTGCTCGCCGCGTACGCGGCCTTCGCCCCCGGCAGCCCCCGGTCCGCGCTGACCGACGACACCAGTACGAGATGCCCGGCGTCGCGCTCGCGGAAGAGTTCGAGGGCCGCCTCGCACTGTGCGAGCGCGCCGAGTGCGTTGGTCCGCATCGTGTCGAGGTTCGCGTCGGCGCGTCCGGTGCCGATCTTCGTGCCTTTGCCGAGTCCGGCATTGACGACGACGCGGTCGATCCCCCCGAGTTCGGCGTCGAGTTCGCGGAAGGTCGGCGAGACGGCGTCGGTGTCGGTGACGTCGAGCGGGCGGACGGCGACGCGGATGCCCGGGTGCTTCCCGGTGAGTTCGCTCGAAAGCGCGTCGAGCCGTTCGGTGCGCCGTGCGCACAGCGCGAGATCGCGTCCCATCGCCGCGAATCGCCTGGCCATCCCCTCGCCGAGTCCCGAGCTCGCCCCTGTGATCAGAATCCGCTGACGTGTCATGACGGCCAGCGTGCCAGATCACGGTCCGCCACAGGGTCCCGCGCAGCCACAATCGGACCCGCCCGTACGAGCTCGGTGCCTACGCTGTCGGCATGGCAACCGAGCCCGCGACCAGCTCCGACGAGTTCGACGTGATCGTGATCGGCGGCGGCCCCGCGGGGGAGGTCGTCGCCGAAGCGGCGATTCGCGGCAGCGAGCGCACGGCGGCGATCGTCGAACGCGAACTGCTCGGCGGCGAATGCTCGTACTGGGCGTGCATGCCCAGCAAGGCACTGCTGCATCCGGGCGAGGTGCTGCGCGGCGCGCAGCACATGGGCGGCGTGACGGCCCAGGGACTCGACCGCGCGGCGGTGTTCGCCCGCCGCGACTCCTTCACGCACGCGACCGACGGTGTGCACGACGACTCCGCGCAACTCGAGTGGGCGCGGTCGGCCGGGATCGAGGTGGTCCACGGCGACGCCCGGGTGACGGGCGAGCGCGTCGTGTCGGTGGACGGCCGGACCCTTCGGGCCCGGCACGCGGTCGTCGTCGCGACGGGGACCACCGCGGCGATCCCGCCGACGCCGGGTCTCACGGAGGCGCTTCCCTGGATCTCGCGGGACGCGACCGCGGTCCGCGAGATGCCGCGACGTGTCGCCGTGATCGGCGGCGGCGTCGTCGCCTGCGAGAGTGCGACGTGGCTGAGCGATCTGGGCGCGGACGTGACGCTGCTGGTGCGCGGTACGTCGCTGCTCACCAACGCCGAGCCGTTCGCCGGCGAGCGGGTCCGCGACGCGCTGATCGCCCGCGGGGTCACGATCCTGTTCGACACCTCGGCGCGGTCGGTGCACCGCCACGATCCGCGCGACACAGGCGTCGGCCGCATCCACGGCGGCCCGGTGACACTCGATCTCGGCGGCGGCGAGCCGCTCGTCGTCGACGAGGTGATCGCCGCGACGGGGCGCAGACCCGCCACGTCCGACATCGGTCTCGACCGCTGGCGCAACGACCACGGCTACCTCGACGCGGACGAGCATCTGACGGTCGACGGCACCTGGCTGTACGCGGTGGGCGATGCGAACGGGCGCGCGCTGCTCACCCACGAGGGCAAGTACCAGGCCCGGATCGCGGGCGACGTGATCGCGGCGCGAGCCGAGGGCCGGCCGCTCGACGGGCCACGGTTCCGGGTGCGCGACGGCCTCGTCACCCAGGTCGTCTTCACGACCCCGCAGCTCGCCGCCGTCGGCCTCACCGAACGGCAGGCGCGTGTCCGCGGCGCCGACGTCGTCGTCGTGGCGCAGGACATCGAGGTCGCGGGCGCCGCGCTCGCGCGCGACGACTTCGCCGGGCGCGTCCAGCTGGTCGCGGACAGGGCCACGAGAACGCTTCTCGGGGCGACCTTCGTGGGAACCGAGGTCGCGGAACTCGTCCATGCCGCGTCGATCGCCGTCGCGGGCAGGGTTGCAGTCGACGACCTGTGGCACGCCGTCCCCGCATACCCCACGGTGAGCGAGGTGTGGGTCGGCCTGCTCGACGAACTCCGCGGCGCCCTGTGACTGCTCGTGGTATCCGGTGACGGTTCGTATAGTCGGGTCATGACGACCGCCGAGACCGATCCGCTGATCGCCACCACCACGGAGGGCCTCGTGCGTGGCCGGCGAGTCGACGAACTGCTCGCGTTCCGCGGGATCCCCTACGCGGCGCCGCCCGTCGGGCCGCTGCGGTTCCGCGCGCCCGAACCCCACGAGCCGTGGGACGGTGTGCGCGACGCGACCGAGTACGGGACGGCGTCGTTCCAGCCGCAGCAGTACACGCGGACGGGGCTGCGCACAGTCCATCCGATCGGCGAGGACGCACTGACGCTCAACGTGCTCGCGAAGCCGGGCGGACGCGACGCGCGACGGCCCGTCATGGTCTTCGTGCACGGCGGCGCGTACTCGCTCGGCATGTCCGCGACGCCGCTCTACCGCGGCCTGTCGCTCGTGCGCCGCGCCGATGTCGTGTTCGTGTCGATCAACTACCGGCTCGGCGTTCTCGGGTACCTCGATTTCAGCGAGTTCTCCACGCCGACACGGTGTTTCGACTCGAATCTCGGCCTGCGCGATCAGGTCGCCGCACTCGCGTGGGCGCAGCGCAACATCGCGGAGTTCGGCGGTGATCCGGCCAACGTGACGGTGTTCGGCGAGTCCGCGGGCGGCGACGCCGTCACCACGCTCCTCGCGACGCCGGCGGCGGGCGGGCTGTTCGCGCGGGCGATCGCCGAGAGCCCGGCCCCGGCCCTCACCGCGCCTGCCGATCGTGCCCGCTCGTGGGCGAAGCAGTTCTTCGAATTCCTCGACGTGGACGCCGATCCGGCCACCGCGCTGGACACCGCGGACCCGGAGCTGCTCGGGAAGGCGGGTGCGCGACTGACGCGGGCCGTCGTCACCGACACGCCGGGGCTGGCGCCGTTCGGGCCCGTCGTCGACGGCGACTACCTGCCGGAGGCGCCGCTGGACGCCGTCCGCTCCGGTCGCGCGCACCGCGTTCCGCTCGTCATCGGAACGAACGCGAACGAGGGAACACTGTTTCCCCGCTTCCTCGATGCACTCCCCACCTCGCCCGAACGCATCGAGGAGATGTTCGCGCGGACCGATCCGGAGGCCGGTCGTCGCGTCACGGGCGCCTACCCCGGATACCCCGACGACGACGCGGCGATCGCGATCGGCGGCGACCTCACGTTCTGGCTCCCCTCCGTCGAGATCGCCGAAGCTCATTCACGATTCGCGCCCACGTACATGTATCGCTACGATTTCGCGCCGCGACTGCTGCGACTGCTGCGCCTGCACGCGACGCACGCACTGGAACTGTTCGCGGTCTTCGGTGAAGGCGACTCCGTCGTGGGGCGCCTCCTCACCGCGCTCGGCGGACGCCGCGGACTGCGCGCGGTGTCGTCGTCGTAGATGCGCTCGTTGATCATCCGACCTCCAGTTGTGCCGTGATCCTGTATCGGCGCGAAGTATGGCCCTCAGACTTCTCACTCTCTACCGCGAATCCGACGCACTTCGCGATGCACCCTGAACGTCCGCCACTATGCCCGCGGTGCTTGGGTGGTTGTCTTTGTTCGTGAGGGTAGGCCCCGCACCCGAGGGGGAAGTGGTACGGGGCGTACCTTTCACGGACGCAGTCCTGCCGCGCCGGCCACCGGCATGGTCGGCCGCCGATTGGGCTGGTCCGTCTGTCAGCGACTGGCCGATATTCGGATAGGCGTGAAGGTCGGGAATTTGGCATTGCTGGGGTGCTCGCGGAACTCGACTCGCAGGCCGGGAACGACATGTCGCGTCCCTCGAATCCACGCGAACGACCACTGGCCGCTATCGAGGGCGAGGATGACCATCCGATGCGGCGGCGGCTCCCACGCGCGCGGGACATCTTGGATCGGACGAAGGGCTACGACGGTGCCGGTCTTCGATGGGTCGCAGGTGGTGAGCGAGTTGAATACGGGTTGAAGGTTCTCGGCAAGCATGCGGTGCGCTCCTGGGGTGGGCTTTTCGAGTAGGTCCACCCTGTCGCGGGGCGACTGAAGGGCGCGACGGTAGGAATACCCGGTTCGCTACCTGTATCCGACAACCACTTCAACCCCAATGAATAGGGTGTGCCGCGTGGCTAGAGAGATCGAGACCGTGGCAGTAAGTGTGTCCGCGCACCGCGACGACTCTTACCGAAGTGTCGAGCAACGCGCTCGGCAACTGTGGTCGCAGGCGCTCGCCGACCGTGGCAAATCCTGGCGGCATGCCGGACTACAACTGGTCGGCAACGAACCTGACGCCGATCTCGTCGATCACCTGATGTACCGGTTTAAGGCAACTGCGCTCTCGCTCACGGGTACATAGATCGGTGCCAGTAATGTGCACTGCGACTGGGGCGGTAGCTCAGTCGGTTAGAGCCGCGAACTCATAATTCGCTGGTCGCGGGTTCGAGCCCCGCCCGCCCCACCCGGGATCGATCGACGTCAGCTACAAACACCGCCCCGCCATCCGCGCGATAGGGGTGTTTGCCTACGAGGGCTACGTCCACGGGAATGGCCGGGCGGCGCTCCTCCTGAGGATGAACCGCCCGACCACCGTGTACGCGCACTAACT
>NZ_BCXD01000036.1 GCF_001894925.1 Rhodococcus rhodnii NBRC 100604
ACCACACCGACCCGAAAGCCGGCACAACCGGGATGACTTGTTCCACCCACAAACACCTGCAGGCGCGGACCACAACCCTACACGAGAGTCTGTCCTGACCGCCAGGCGCACCCCGTACAACCTCGTTCACTCACCACACTCGAAAGCCGGGAGTCGGTGTCCGTGTCGCTCTGACCTGAACGAAGTTACGCGATGATCGGCGCTCTCACCAAATCGCCTGGTAGACGGGGTCGCGCGTCACGGGACCCAGTACTTGCGCGCGAGTTCGTCGATCACGGGATCGGCCTCGTCCGCCTCGTCGAGCCGGGCGAGATCGATCTCGACGTCGGCCATCCGCTGATCGGTGCCGTCTACCGACTGCCCGGTCCGGTCGTCCTCGTCACGCTGGCGGAGCAGCTTCTCACGCACCCTGCGGCGCAACTCGTCACGTTCGCTCGGGCCGTCGGAAGCGGAATCTGCCATGCGTCGAGCATGGCTGGCCGACGACGATCCTGCAGAGGTTCGGTGCGCGCCGATCAGCGCTGCGGCCGTCCGTCGTTGTCGTCGTCACGACGAAAGACGCGACGAGCGAGCGGCCACAGGGCGACGAGCACGCCGACGGCCAGAATGATCCCGACGATCTCGAACAGCATCTCCACTCACCTCCGGTTCGGGGGCGATCGTCACCCGCTCCCCAGGGTAGTCACGCGCGAAGGGCCCCTCCGGATTCCGGAGGGGCCCTTCGCGTGGAGCTGCCTGAGAGAATCGAACTCTCGACCTTTTCATTACGAGTGAAATGCTCTACCGACTGAGCTAAGGCAGCGGTGCCTTGCGGCGCGTCAGAGTCTAGCGTGACATCACGCAGAACGCGAAAACGGCTGGCCGAAGGCTCGTGCCAGCTCCGCGACCATCGCGTCGACCGCCCACTGGGGCTTCACGTTGAGGTCGATCGCCGTACGAGCTCCGAGCACTGCCTCGATGCACACCAGCAGCCCTGCCGGCGAGGTCCGTGCTGCGAGTTCGCGTGCCTTGTCGGCCATGTCGGGGTGCGCGAGGACGGTGCCGTTCCCCCACGACACCGCGAGGGCGTCGCGGTAGAGACCGGCGAGATCGATCAGCGCACGATCGAGGGCGTCGCGCGTACTGCGGGTGAGCCGCGACTTCTGGCGCTGCTCGAGCGCCTTGAGCTGCCCGGCCGAGCCGCGGAGCGCACCCACGGCCCCCTTCCCGGTACCGCCGGCGCCGAGCGCGGTGCGCAACTCCTCCATCTCCCGCTCGTCGACCTCGGCGGTGAGATCCTTCGCTTCGGCCTCTGCCCCCCGCACGAGGTCCTCGGCGGCGGCGAAGGCGGTGGCCGGACGCAGCGCCGCCGTCGCGAGGGCCAGCGCGTCGCTGCGCCTCGTGCGGGCGGAGAGATCGGTCGCGAGCCGGCGCGCCCGCCCCACGTGACCACCGCTGATGGCCGCCGCCTCGCGCGCCGCCGCCTCGTCGAGCCCGTCACGCGTGACGAGGACGTGGGCGATCGCGTCGACCGTCGGCGTCACGAGATGCATGTGGCGGCACCGCGAGCGCAGCGTCACGGAGATGTCCTCCGGATCGACGGACGGTGCACACAGCAGGAAGACCGTGCGCTCGGGCGGCTCCTCGACCGCCTTGAGCAGTGCGTTCGCCGCGCCCTCGGTGAGCCGGTCCGCGTCCTCGATGAGGACGATCTGCCAACGCCCGGTGCTCGGCCTGCGTGCGGCGATCTGGACGATCTGCCGCATCTCCTTGACGCCGATGCTCAGCCCCTCCGGGATCACCCGACGGACGTCACCGTGTGTACCGGCGAGAACCGTGGTGCACGCATGACAGTGACCGCAGCCCGGAACATCGGGATCGGTGCACTCCAGAGCTGCGGCGAACACGAGAGCAGCCACCGAGCGCCCCGACCCGGGCGGCCCGGTGAACAACCACGAGTGCGTCATCGCCGACCCCGCCGGAACGAGCCCCGCCCGCGCGGCACGCGCCGCGGCGGACAACTCCGCCTCGACGTGCTGCTGGCCGACGAGCCGATCGAACACCGTCACGCTGCCAGCCTAACGACCCGCTCCGACACCACCGACGGACCTCATTCCTCGGATGCCGGCTCCGCGGACTCGGTCGTGGTCGCCTTCTTCGAGGCAGCCTTCTTGGTCGCGGCCTTCTTCGTCGTCTTCTTGGCCGCCGTCTTCTTCGCTGCAGTCTTCTTGGCGGGGGCCTTCTTCGCCGCCGTCTTCTTGGCGGTCTTCTTGGCAGTCTTCTTCGCGGGACCACGGGCGCGGCGATCCGCGAGCAGCTCCGACGCGCGCTCGTCGGTGATCGACGTGACCTCGTCGCCCTTGCGCAGGCTCGCGTTGGTCTCGCCGTCGGTGACGTACGGCCCGAACCGGCCGTCCTTGATCACCATCGGCTTCTCGCTCACCGGATCGACGCCCAACTCGCGCAGCGGCGGAGTCGCGGCTGCCTGACGTCCACGACGCTTCGGCTCGGCGTAGATCTTCAACGCCTCCTCGAGCGTGACGCTGAAGATCTGATCCTCGGTCGCGAGCGATCGCGAATCGCTGCCCTTCTTGAGGTACGGCCCGTAGCGACCGTTCTGCGCCGTGATCTCGTCGCCCGACTCGGGGTCGACGCCCACCGTGCGCGGCAACGCCAGCAGCGCGAGCGCGTCGTCGAGCGTGACGGTCGCGAGATCCATCGACTTGAGCAGCGAGCCCGTGCGCGGCTTCGGTCCCGCCTTCTTCGCCGTCTTCTTCGCTGCCTTCTTGGCGGGCGCCTTCGTCTTCACCGTGCCGTCGCCCGATTCCGGCGCAGGTGCGACCGGTTCCGGCTCCGGTGGCTCGGGGATGATCTCGGTGACGTACGGGCCGAAGCGGCCCTCCTTCGCCACGATCTCGTGGCCCGTCAGCGGGTCGACGCCGAGCTTGCGCCCCTCCTGGGGCGTCGCGAACAGCTTCTCGGCGTACTCGGGGGTGAGCTCGTCGGGCGGCAGGTCGTCGGGCAGATTCGCACGCTGCGACACCGGATCGCCGTCGGGATCGTCCGGATTGCGCACCATGCGTTCGAGGTAAGGGCCGTACCGTCCGACACGGACGTGGACCTCGCGCCCCTCGTCGTCGTCGAAAAGGCGGATCGAGTTGATCTCGCGAGCGTCGATCTCCTCGAGATTCGCGCCGACCATCTTCTTCAGGCCGCCCTCGCGAGCGACGGAGTTCTCCGCGCCGCTCTCGCCGCCGAAGTAGAAGCCCGTGAGCCAGTTGCCGCGCTGCTCGCGGCCACCGGCGATCGCGTCGAGGTCGTCCTCCATACCGGCGGTGAAGCCGAAGTCGACGAGCCGCCCGAAGTGCGCCTCGAGCAGCCCGATCACGGCGAACGCGACCCACGACGGCACGAGCGCACTGCCGCGCTTGTAGACGTAACCGCGGTCGAGGATCGTCTTGATGATCGAGGCGTACGTCGACGGCCTGCCGATGCCCTGGTCCTCGAGCATCTTGATGAGGCTCGCCTCGGTGTAGCGGGCGGGCGGATTCGTCGTGTGCCCGTCCGGATCGAGCTCGGTCGCGGTGACGGCGTCGCCCTGCGACAGCGACGGCAGCCGACGCTCGGCGTCGTCGGACGCGCCGCCGCTCTCCTCGTCGACGCTCTCGACGTATGCCCGCAGGAAGCCGGAGAAGGTGATCGTGCGGCCCGACGACGAGAAGATGCACTCCTCGCCCGTGCCCGCCGTGCCCGCGATCCGCAGCGTCAGGGTGTTGCCGCGAGCGTCCGCCATCTGCGACGCGACGGTGCGCTGCCAGATCAGCTCGTACAGCTTGAACTCGTCCTGATCGAGCCGCGAGTGGAGCTCGCCGGGAGTCGCGAAGGTGTCGCCGGCCGGGCGGATCGCCTCGTGCGCCTCCTGCGCGTTCTTGACCTTGCGGGTGTACTGTCGCGGCGAGCCGTGCACGTACTCGCTGCCGTAGAGCTCCGTCGCCTGAGCCCGCGCCGCCGCGATCGCCGAATCCGACAGCGTCGTGGAGTCGGTACGCATGTAGGTGATGTAGCCGTTCTCGTACAACCGCTGCGCCGTGCGCATCGTGCGCTCGGACGTGAACCGCAGCTTGCGGCCCGCCTCCTGCTGGAGCGTCGACGTCATGAACGGCGGATAGGGCTTGCGGGTGTACGGCTTCGTCTCGGCAGACGACACCGTGAGATCGACCCCGGCCAGCGCGTCCGCGAGCCGGCGGGCGCGCGTCTCGTCGAGCACGGTGACGGCGTCGTTGCTCAGCCGCCCGTCGGAACCGAAGTCACGGCCCTGCGCGACGCGGGCGCCGTCGACCGACACGAGCCGCGAACCGAACGTCCTCGGCGACGCGTCGGCGCCGGCGTCGAGCGTCGCAGAGATGTCCCAGTACTCGGCGGACCGGAACGCCATGCGCTCCCGCTCGCGCTGGACGACGATGCGCGTCGCGACCGACTGCACGCGGCCCGCCGACAGCCTCGGCATGACCTTCTTCCACAGCACGGGGCTGACCTCGTAGCCGTACAGCCGATCGAGGATGCGGCGCGTCTCCTGCGCATCGACCAGGTCGAGGTCGAGATCGCGGGTGTCCTCCGCGGCGGCGCGGATCGCGGGCTCGGTGATCTCGTGGAACACCATCCGGCGGACCGGAACCTTGGGCTTGAGGGTCTCCAGCAGATGCCACGCGATCGCCTCGCCCTCACGGTCGGGGTCGGTGGCGAGGTAGAGCTCGTCGACATCCTTCAGCAGGCCCTTGAGCTCGGTGACCTTGGCCTTCTTGTCGGGGTTGACGACGTACAGCGGCTCGAAGTCGTGGTCGACGTCGACGCCGAGGCGTGCCCACGGTTGCCCCTTGTACTTGGCGGGGACGTCGGCGGCGCCGCGCGGCAGATCCCGGATGTGACCGACGGAGGCCTCGACGACGTAGTCGCGCCCGAGATACGGAGCGATCTTGCGGGCCTTGGTGGGCGACTCGACGATCACCAAGCGCCGCGGCCGGGACGAACCACTCGCCGCCGCGGCCTTTTTCGTGCCGCTGTCTGCGTTTGCCACCTTGACCGAACCCTCCTGATTCGCCCGCCGCCGTTCGGCGCGTCCGCGGTGAATGAAACCCCTGTATACCTGCTTCCTCTTTTCCAGAGTGTCACATCCGCCCTCGTGCCCCGACCGTCAGTGCCGCGGAATGCGCTCGGTGAGAGTCGGCCATTCGGTACGTTCGTGCAACTCCGGAGGGCAGTCGCCGATACTCTCGAGCAACCGCGTCACCCTGCGGCGCCCACCGATCCGCAGTCCCGGCGATCCCCCTCTGGTCCCGACGAGGGTCGGCGCGATCCCGGCACGAATCATGGCGGCGACCAGCGGCGAGAACGTGTCGGGTGCGTGCCGGTCGAGCGCGAGCACGTAACGCGTGTCCGCACCGGAACCGTGTTCGACGTGCCCGGACGCGATCGCCCACAGCCGCAACGCGCGGGCCGTCGGCACCCATCCGGCCGGGACCGCCTTGACGGCTCCGCGCGTCCAGTCCCGCACGAGCGCGTCGAGCGCCGGGTCGCGCGCCGTGCGCACGAGTGGTGATCCTTCGTCGCTCGTCGTCACTTCTGCCGCGACGCCCGAGTCGCCGACGGCCGCGGCGAGCGCACGTGCGCGGCGGTCGTCGGCCACGACGGTGGAGATCCTCGCACCGGCCGGTGCCGCGACGGCCTGGCCCGTCCCGGCGAGCAGACCGGCGAGGTCCGCGACGTCGGGCGGAGCGAGATCCGCGGAGAAGAACGACAGCTGACTCACTCGATCACCTGCTCCTCCCTGCCCACGCGATCACGGTAGTGATCGGTGCCCGGGGCGGTGGCCGAATCGGAACACCACCACGCACCGCCGCCCACAGGACACCGCCCGCCGAGGAGAACCCCCGAACAGACGTGTCCCCCGCCACCCGATGGGTGGCGGGGGACACGATTCACATCGATCCTGTGCCGACGACTCGGTCGCGTGAACGACTCCGTCGCTGTGCTCGATCGGTGTTGTCGATCTCGATGACGCCCTGGGGCGGGATCGATATCAGAGAGCGCGAACGCCCGTGGCCTGCGGACCCTTGGTGCCCTGGCCGACCTCGAACTCGACACGCTGGTTCTCTTCGAGGGTGCGGAAGCCGCTGCCCTGGATCTCGGAGTAGTGAACGAAGACGTCTGCCGAACCGTCCTCGGGAGCGATGAAGCCGAAGCCCTTCTCCGCGTTGAACCACTTCACAGTGCCCTGTGCCATGCTTTCCTTCTCTTTCTCACACCGGATTCGGCGACCGTTCCTTCTCGGCCACCGGGCCGGTTCCGACCGCTGTACTTCTTCGTTTCCCCCTCAGGAAAGCAGAGCACCGCGCTCGCAACATCGATCCTGCGTGTCCCGACTTGCGTCGATGTTCACGACAGAAGCTGCGACCACGCTTAGTGAACCACGAAGAACGCGCGCGCAACAGTCGAAACCTCCAGAATCGTGAGAATTAACCGGAGGTCTTCCTGCCTACCGGCCGGTAACGTGTACCGACGCAGCTATTCTGTCCCCCGGTGAGCGTGTGTCGTCACCAGCACATTTCGAGAAATCCCCAGGTCAACGGGTATGGTTCGTGCGAACGAGCAGGCGAAGGACCCCCGTGAACCCATCACCCCCGCCGAAAGCCCACGGCACCGGCGATCTCCCTCCCACATTCGGGCGTGAACTCCTCACCCGAATACTGGACACGCGTCCGGATTCACGAGGCAGTCTGCGATTCGCCGGCGATATTCCACCGCGCACCGCCGAAACCGTGCCGTGGCCCGAATGGGTGCATCCCCGCCTTCTCGACGCACTGCGCGACGCCGGCGTCGCCGAGCCCTGGCGCCATCAAGCGGTCGCCGCCGAACTCGCCCACGCCGGCACCCACGTCGTGATCGCGACCGGAACCGCGTCGGGAAAGTCCCTCGCGTACCAGCTGCCCGTCGTCGGCGACCTCGCCGCGGATCCACGCGCGACCGCGCTGTACATCTCCCCGACGAAGGCGCTCGGCGCGGATCAGGTCCGCGCGATCGAGCGGCTCCTCGACGCTGCAGGGCTCGCAGCCGACATCGGGGCGTGCACGGTCGACGGCGACACCTCCACCGAGACGCGGGGGTGGGCACGTGAGTACTCGCGCTGGGTCTTCACCAATCCCGACATGCTCCACGCGTCGATGCTGCGTGGACACACGCGCTGGGCGCGGCTGCTGCGCAACCTGCGCTACGTCGTCGTCGACGAGTGCCACGCGTACCGGGGCGTCTTCGGCTCCCATGTCGCGCTCGTCCTGCGCAGGCTGCGCCGGCTCGCGCAGCGGTACGGCGCCGATCCCGTCTTCGTGTTCGCGAGTGCGACGACGTCAGAGCCCGGTGCCGCAGCCGCACGGCTCATCGGCTCTCCGGTCGAGGAGGTCGTCGACGACGCCTCACCGCACGGCGGACGCACGATCGCACTGTGGGAACCAGCGGCGACCGGCTCACCCCCCGTCCGGCGCAGCGCACCCGCCGAATCCGCCCTGCTGCTCGCAGACCTCGTCCGCGAGGGCGCCCGTACCCTCGCCTTCGTCCGCTCGCGCCGCGCCGCCGAGATCACCTCGCTCGCCGCGACCCACCGGCTTCGCGAGACCGCACCGCACTTCGCCGACCGCATCGCGTCGTACCGCGCGGGGTACCTCCCCGAGGACCGCCGTGACCTCGAGCGCCGGCTCGCCGACGGCGACCTGCTCGGTGCCGCGACGACGAACGCACTCGAACTCGGTGTCGACATCGCAGGTCTCGACGCCGTCGTCGTCGCGGGCTTCCCCGGATCGGTCGCGTCGTTCTGGCAGCAGGGTGGACGGTCGGGGCGGCGTGGCGAGGGGTCGCTCGTCGTCCTCGTCGCGCGCGACGACCCGCTCGACACGTATCTCGTCGATCACCCCGAAGCACTGCTCGGGCGGCCGATCGAGGCGACCGTCACCGATCCCGGCAACCCCTACGTGCTGGGCCCGCACCTGCTGTGCGCGGCAGCCGAGCATCCGCTCACCCACGCGGAGGCCGAGTCGCTCGACGCGCAGGAGGTCCTCGCGAACCTCGCGGCGCAGGGGCTCGTCCGGCGACGGCCGCAGGGGTGGTTCATCGTCCCCGGCGCGGACCCGCACTCCGGAATCGACATTCGCGGCGGGATCGGGCACCAGGTGGCGATCGTCGACGGCACGAGCGGGCGCCTGCTCGGCACCATCGACGCGGCCCGCGCACCCGCGACCGTCCACCCCGGGGCCGTTCACATCCACCGTGGCGAGTCGTTCGTGGTCGACTCGCTCGACCTCGACGACGGCGTAGCGCTCGCCCACCCCGAGGAACCCGAGTGGACGACGTCGCCGCGGTCCACGACAGAGATCTCCGTTCTCGCGACACTCGAACACAAGCAGTACGCATCCGTGTCGGTCGGGCTCGCGGACGTCGAGGTGACCGGCCAGGTCGTCGGATACCTGCGCACGCTGCCGGGCGGCGAGGTGATCGACAACATCGCCCTCGACATGCCGAGCAGCACCCTGCACACCCGGGCCGTGATGTACACGATCGAGCAGTCGGCCTTCGCCGCGATCGGCCTGAGCGACGAGCGCATCCCGGGAGCCCTCCACGCCGCCGAACACGCGGCGATCGGCATGCTCCCGCTCGTCGCGACGTGCGATCGCATCGACATCGGCGGCGTGTCGACGGCGCTGCACGCCGACACGATGTGCCCGACGGTCTTCGTCTACGACGGACACCCCGGCGGCGCGGGCTTCGCCGAGCGCGGGCATCGTGAATTCACGACGTGGCTCACCATGACCAGAGACGCGATCGCGGCCTGCCCGTGCGGGGCCGGGTGCCCGTCGTGCGTGCACTCACCCAAATGCGGCAACGGAAACGAGCCGCTCGACAAGTACGGGGCCGTCGCGGTACTGGATCTCCTCCTGTCCTCCGTGTGACACCGCTACGTGTGATCCGCTCTCCGGACGGGCGCGTCACTCGTCCACAGGTCCGGCGCGCGCGATGGCACGTGCCGGTGCCGACAACGGCAGTGCCGGTACGACGGAGACCTCGACCGTGACGTCCCACGCCACGACGTCGCACGAGTCGACCGTCGCTGCCGAGCGACGCGCAACGGTGCGCGCCGCCCCGCACGCGACGGCCTCGCCGCGATCCAGCGACACCGCCGCCGCGATCGCCGCGAGGTCGGCGACGGACTGCGCGCGGTGGCGCGCCGACACCGCCGAACCCACGTGCACCACACCGGCGGTCGCCGCGACGAGCACGACGATCGCGAACGCTCCCACCACCGTCGCGACGCCCTCGTCGTTCGCCCGCGAGGTCACCGCCCCACCCCCGACGTCACCGCACACCCGGTTCGAGGACGGCGACCGCGACCGCCGAGACGTCGACCAGTGGGAGCGCAGGACTACGAGCACTCACGGTCGCGACGACATAGTCGCCCTCGACACGCACGTCGACCACGGCGCCCTCGGGTGCGATGCGCGCGGCCACCGACCGCGCCTGACCCGATTCGCCGCGGGCGACGAGTCTCGCCGCCTCCCGCGCGGAGTCGACGCACCGCACATGCATCGTCACCGCGAGCAGCGCACCGATCGACAGCACGAGAACGGTGACGATCGAGGCGATCGCGAGAGCCGCCTCGACCGTCACACCGCCGTCGTCCCGCCGCAGCGCATCCGACGACGGCGGCATCAGACCGACGTCTGCAGCGCCCGGTCGATGATCGACGTGAGCGCGTCGACGATCGACCCTCCCGTGACCACCGAGTACAGCACCGCCCCGAACGCCGCGGCAGCAATAGTCCCGATGGCATATTCCGCGGTACTCATCCCCCTGTCGTCCGTCATCAATCGTGTTGCACCGACCCGGATCTCGCTGATCCAGCGCGCAGCAACGCTTCCCGTGCCGTCCGTCTCGCTCATGTCGCCTCCCCCTTCTTCGGCGGACCGTCCGCCGAAAACCTTCACAACAGGCCGTCGCCGAGCACGGTGCCCGCGAGACCCACGACGACCGGCACGATGCCCAGGCACACGAACGCCGGCAGAAAGCACAGCCCCAGCGGCCCCGCGATGAGCACGCCCGCCCGTTCGGCGGCTGCCGCCGCGCCGTCCTCCGCCGCAGCGCGCGCCTCCGTCGACAGCTCCGTCACCGCACCCGAGAGCGCGGCGCCACTACGCGCCGATCGCCGCACAGCACGCGCCAGCCCTTCGGTCGCCGACACGCGAGCAGCCGCCGCCCAGGCGAGTTCGGCGTCGGCACCGAGTGCGAGAAGATCCGCTGCCTCACGCAGGACTCCCGCCAGAACGGGTGGGGCCGCCGGGACGGCCGCTCGCGCCGCCGTAGCGACGGGGAGGCCGGCACGCAGACACGCGGCGAAGACGTCGAGCCCAGCAGCGAACTCGAGCGCGCCGTCGTCACCGGATTCCGCCGGAACATCCTCCGCTGCATCCGATTCCACGACGACGCGGTGCACCGGCGCACGCTGAGCCGGATACGCGACCAACGCGAGAGCGAGCAGCACGAGTGCGATCATCGCGTCACCTTCTCGGTGATGCGGTCCGTCCACACCAGACCCGCGCACACGAGGGTGCAGCCGAGCACCGCCAGCACGTCCCCGATTCCACCACCCAGCAACACCTTCAGGGGCGCCGCGCCCATCGCCTGGCCGAGCGCGATTCCGACCGCGGGCAGCCCGGCGAGCACGGCCGCCGTCGCTCTCGCTCCCGCGAGGGCCGACTCGGTGCGACTCCGAAACCTGCTACGGCCGATCAGATCGGACCTCGCGGCGTCGAGCAGATCCGCGAGCGGAAGGCCGTGCCGCTCGGCGACCGCCCACACTCGTCCCACGGCACGAAGCTCGTGCTCGATCGCCCCCGTCGCCTCGAGGAAACCCGGCGCAGCGGACCCGCCGAGACGGGCACGCGCGGCGGCAGCGCCGAACGCGTCACCGACGGTGCCGTCGGCGTCGTTCGCGGCACTCTCGCACGCCAGCGCGGGATGCGCCCCGACCCCGAGGTCGGCGACGACGGCGTCGAGCGCGGACCGCAGCGCCGCGAGGCTCGCACTGCGCGCCCTGTCGGCGCGCGTCCGGATCGCGCGGCTCCACAGCGTCACCGCGACGATGGCCGCCGCGACCGCCGGACCGGCCCCCACCATGACGGCACCGACGACGGCGACACCCGCCGCACCGGCCGCCGCCACCCACGTCGGGACCGCTGTGGGCGCACGCACTCCCGCCGGCGTCGCCGCACGAAGCCGCGCGACGCCGGCGTTCGGCAACACGGCGACGGCACCGGCGAGGGCAAGGACGGCGGGCGCGGTCATCGGTCAGCCGTCCTGGCCTCGACGAGGGCATCGAGTGCGGGGCGTGCCGGGCCGTCGCCGCCGACCGCCGTCCACGCGGACACGATCTCGACGCGATCGTGATCGGTGCGTTCGAGGACCCCGATCTCGGCGAGCCTGCGACGGCCGTCGCTGCCGCGATGCACGTGCAGGACGACCTGGACCGCCGCGGCGAGCTGACTGTGCAGCGCGGCGCGGTCGAGACCTCCGAGAGCTCCCAGCGCTTCGAGGCGGGCCGGGACCTCGTCGAGCGAGTTGGCGTGAACTGTGCCCGCGCCGCCGTCGTGGCCGGTGTTGAGGGCGGTGAGCAGATCGACGACCTCCGCGCCGCGAACCTCGCCCACGACGATGCGGTCGGGCCGCATCCGCAACGCCTGCCGCACCAGATCACGCACCGTCACCTCTCCGACGCCCTCGACGTTCGCGGCACGCGCGACCAGCCGCACGACGTGCGGATGGCGCGGCGCCAACTCCGCGGCGTCCTCGACGCAGATGATGCGCTCCGCCGGTCCCGTCACGCCGAGCAGCGCCGCGAGCATGGTCGTCTTTCCCGCGCCGGTTCCTCCGACGACGAGGAACGCGAGCCGTGCCCGGACGACGGCGCGCAGCAGTTCTCCGATGTCGTGCGGAAACGCACCGCGCTGCTCGAGTTCGCCGAGTCCCGGCGCCGCGGGACGCAGCACCCGCAACGAGATGCACGTGCCGCCCTGCGCGAGCGGTGGGAGTACAGCGTGCAATCGAACGCCGAACGCACCGCTCCCGACTCCCGGGAGTCTGCCGTCGACCCACGGCTGCGCGTCGTCGAGCCGCCTGCCTGCGGACAGCGCGAGCCGGCACGCGAGACGCCGGACGGCGGCGTCGTCGGCGAAACCGATCGCGGCGCGCTCGAGGCCAGCGCCGCGGTCCATCCACACCTCGTCGGGTGCCGTCACGAGGACGTCGGAGACCATCGGATCGTGGAGCAGCGGTTCGAGCGGACCGGCCCCGGTGAACTCCGTCTGCAACTCGCGGAGCACCGCGAGCAGATCCGTGTCGCCGAGGACACCGCCCGACTCCGCTCGCACGGCGGCCGCGACGGTCGCCGGGTCGGGGTCGCGCGGGTCGCGAGCGAGCCGTTCCCGGACCCGCTCGACGAGATCGCGTGGGAGCGCGTGCGGCGCCGTCACCGGACACCCGCACCGAGCACGTCGAGGACGTCGTCCGCGGCGGCCCCCAGTGCCGAGCGCCGCCCCAGCCGCAGTCCCTGCCGCTCGAGCACCGCGTCGAGACCACGCTCGGCGCGCATCGTCGCGAGCAGCGGCACCCCGATCGACCGCTCGACGTCGGCTGCGGCGAGGCCCCCGGGTGACGGCCCGCGCACCACGGCCCCGACGTGCGACGTACGTGCCCGCACGCGGGAGATCACGGGACGCGCCGCGATGACCGAGCGCACCGTGGCCGGGACGACGATCACGACGAGGTCGGCGAGATCGAGCGCGGTGTCCTGGAGGTCCCCGACGCCGCGGGGTGCGTCGATCACGACGAGATCGCCCGCGTCGCAACTGGCCTCGACGACCGCACGCAGCGCCGCGGGACTCGGGCCGCGACCGTCCGCACACGCGAGCACCGCGACGGCGCCTGCCGACGGCACCGCGGCACGCAACGAGTCGGGTGCGACCCGTCCCGTCTCGAGCCGCAGCCCCGGCCAGCGCAGCCCCGGCGCGTCCTCGATGCCGAGCAGGGTGTCGAGTCCGCAACCTCCGTCGTCGGCGTCGGCGAGCAGAACGCGCCGCTCGTTCGCCCCGGCGAGCGCCAACGTCGCGGCGAACACCGAGGCGCCCGCTCCGCCGCATCCACCGAGCACCGTGACGACGTCGGCGTCGTCCGCTGCGGCGGCCGTCGAGATCGCCGACAGCGCTGCGACGAGGGCGGCGTCCTCGGCGGGCAACGCGAAGACTCCCGCCGCCCCGAGTACGGCGGCGGCCTTCCACGCGTGGACGTCGGGTTCGCCGTCGGCGACGACGAACGCCGCCGCGCGTCTCGGTACCCGCGACGCCAGCGCGGCGGCGCGATCGCTGCCGAGGATCACCGCGTGTGCGTCGGTCCATCTCGCGAGCACGAGACGATCGTCTGCCTCGACGCACCCGAGATCCGCCGCGGCCAGCACCCGCCGCACGGCGTCGAGCACGTCACCGCGTGCCGCGACCAGGACGAGACGGTGCGGCGCGGCAACCTGCGGGGCGGTGAGCGACGCCGGATCGGAACGATCGAGGTCGTACGGAACGGTCATGCAGCGAAGCATGACCCGAGAGGGAGCGGCACCACGGCCGCCGGAGCCCGTCCTGTGGACGAAGCCGAACCTGTGGAGAAAGGCTGCCGATGCCGGACGAGCGAAGACCCCCGGACAGAGGACGACCCCCGCCAGGGGGGAGGAGGCGGGGGTCGTCTGGGCTCAGCCCCGGGGGGTCGGGCTGAGCACGTCCGGATCGTGCCGGACAGAATTCATAGTACACCCCTCGCTCGCAATTCTTGCAAGTTCAACTGCTTGTCTTCCGCACACGTCGGATCGCCTGCCTATCCTGGCGTTCGTGACCCACGAAACCGCGACCCCGCGCCGTGGCCGAGCTGCGGCCTTCTTCGATCTCGACAAGACCGTCATCGCCCGGTCGAGCATTCTCGCGTTCAGCCGGCCCTTCTTCGCCGAGGGCCTCATCACGCGCAGGTCGGTGTTGCAGAGCAGCTACGCACAGTTCCTGTTCGTGCTGTCCGGAGCCGACCACGATCAGATGGAGCGGATGCGGAGTTCGCTCACCGCGACCACCGCGGGATGGAGCGTGGAGCAGGTCCGGTCGATCGTGGCCGAGACGCTGCACGACATCGTCGAACCGCTCGTGTACGCGGAGGCTGCGGCACTCATCGCCGATCACCGGGCGCGGGGTCACGACATCGTCGTGGTGTCCGCGTCGGGCGAGGACATCGTCGAGCCGATCGCACGCATGCTGGGCGCCGATCACACGATCGCGACGCGACTGGGAGTCGCGGACGGCAGGTACACGGGCGAGGTGACCTTCTACGCGTCGGGGCAGGGCAAGGTCGACGGGATCGAGCAGCTCGCCGCGACGGAGGGATACGACCTCGCGCGGTCGTACGCGTACTCGGACTCGATCACGGACGTCCCGATGCTGTCCGCCGTCGGGCACCCGACGGCGGTCAATCCCGACCGGGCGCTGCGCAAGTACGCGAACGAGCAGGGGTGGCCGATCCTGACGTTCACCGATCCCGTCTCGCTGCGCTCACGACTGCCGTCGGCGTCGTCGGGCGCGCTCGCGACGGGTGCAGCGCTGCTCGTCGGGCTCGCGACGGCGGGACTGCTCACCTACGGACTGCTGCGCCGCAAGGCTCCACTGGACGCGTGACCAGTCCCGCGCGGCGTCGGCGGTGACGAACAAGGCTGGAGCCGAATACTCCAAAACCCTTACTCCAAAACCCTTGTGGCGCCGCGTATGGAGAGGTAGAAAGGAATCGAGAAGAGGGGAAGGCCAAGCCCGAACCGGAAGAGAAGGTCCGCGGCCCCCATGCCCCGATTCCCGACACGAGGATTCGAGTACCCACGCGAAGCCCGCGCCACCATTATAGGCAGAAGCGTTGTGGGCCTGCGAGATTCGGGCGCGCGGCGTGCCGTTACCGATACCGGCGAGGTCGAGGACTCCGTCGAGACGGCACACCGACCACGGACCGGCTGTCGCCGAGGCCGAGAACCACAACCCACACAGGACGCATGGTAACCCGGACATCGTGCCGGACGGGCGGTGCCGAAAGGCACCGCCCGTTTTCTGCCGTAGACACCATTCTCTTTACGTACGAACGGATTTCGCCGTCAGGACTCGCGCGCGGTGTCGGCGATCGACGTGGCCTCGCGTGCCCCGGCCTCGAACGATCCGAGGCAGTAGACGACCCAGCCGCCGACGCCCTCCGCAGTGCCCGAGGCGAACCCGTCGGCGGCGTCGCGATACATCTGCGGCCGCCGCATCCACGACACCTCGGGGACGCCGAGGTTGTGCGGATCGAAGCCGCTCGACGCCGCGACGAGACGCGACGCCGCACGAGCGATCACGCCGTCGGCCGTGCCGAACGGACGCAGTGCGAGCATCTCGCCGTGCACGATCGACGCGAGGACGGGTGCCGGTACGTGCGTACCACCCGTCACGAGCTGGGAGAGAGCGTCGAGACGCTCGCCGACTCCGGGATCGGTTCGTGGCCGCCCGAGCCGATCGTGATCGTCGACGATGTCCGCCGCGGCGAGCAGGTGCAGGCGCGCCAGCATCTGCAGCGGTGCGCGCAGCCACGTCGTGATCGACGTGGCCAGAGCGTCACCGTCGAGCGCCTGTGCGACACGCAACGCGCCCGACAGGATCGGATCGTGGACCTCACCGTCGCGCGGCAGTTCCGTCGTGCCCCCGTCGAGGACGGCGGACGCACGCGCGGCACGCACCGACGCCTCGGCGGCGGTGGTCGGCCAGCCCTTGCGATTCGCAGGGTGCCGATGCACCGCACCGAGTGCGTCGCGCGCCTTGTCCGCGGCCTCGCGCACACCGGGCAACGAGGTGATGGGCCCCAACGGATCGTTCACGATGACCGACGGTACCGGGCACTCACCCGCCGAGTTCGATCGCCCGGCCCGGGATCGCCTCGAGCAGCTTGCGGGTGTACTCCTGCGTCGGCGCCGTGAAGATCTCGTCGGTCGGTGCCTTCTCCACCATCTTGCCCTGCGACATCACGACGACGTCGTCGGCGATCTGCCGCACCACCGCGAGGTCGTGCGTGATGAACAGGTAGGTGAGCCCGAACTCGGCCTGCAGGTCGTTGAGCAGTCCCAGGATCTGATCCTGGACCAGCACGTCGAGCGCCGAGACCGCCTCGTCGCAGATCACCATCTCGGGCGCGAGCGCGAGAGCACGCGCGATCGCGACACGCTGACGCTGACCACCCGACAGCTCGTTGGGGAACCGCTTCATGACGGATTGCGGCAGCGCGACGTGGTCGAGCAGCTCGCGCACCCGCCGCTCGCGTTCGGCCGGCGTGCCCACCTTGTGCGTCCGCAGCGGTTCCTCGATCGTGCGGTAGATCGAGTACATCGGGTCGAGCGTGCCGTACGGGTTCTGGAAGATCGGCTGGACCCTGCGGCGGAACGCCATCGTCCCGGCGCGGTCGAGCGTCGCGACGTTCTGCCCGTCGACCTCGACGGTGCCGGAGGTCGGTTCGAGCAGGCCGAGCACCATCTGCGCGATGGTGGACTTGCCCGATCCCGACTCGCCCACGATCGCTGTCGATGTGCCGCGGCGCACCGCGAACGACACGGTGTCGACCGCCGTGAAGTCCTCCCGCTTGCGGAAGCCCGTGCGGAGCGGGAACACCTTGGTGAGGTCCCGGACGACGAGCGCGTCGTCGGTCGCGCGCCCGAAGTCGGCGCCGACCTCACCGCTCGCGATCTCGTCGCCGGCGACGTCGACGGAGTGCTCGCGGACCTCGGCGCGGCGGACCGACGAACTGCGACGCTGTGCGGCGAGCGACGGCGCCGCGGCGACGAGCTTGCGGGTGTACGGGTGCTGCGGTCGCTGCAGGATGTCGAGCGCGGGGCCCGACTCGACGACCCGGCCCTTGGACATCACGACGAGATGCTCGGCGCGCTCTGCGGCCAGGCCGAGATCGTGCGTGATGAGCAGGACCGCGGTCCCGAGTTGGCGGGTCAGGCCCTGCAGGTGATCGAGGATCTGCCGCTGCACGGTGACGTCGAGCGCGGAGGTCGGCTCGTCGGCGATGAGAAGTTTCGGCCGCGCCGACAGCCCGATCGCGATGAGCGCACGCTGCCGCATGCCGCCCGAGAACTCGTGCGGGTACTGGCCGAGCCGCTTCTCCGCGTCGGACAGGCCCGCCTCGGTCAGCAGTTCGGCGGCCCTGACCTTGGCGGCGCGGCCCTTCGCGACGCCGTTGGCGGCGAGGGCCTCCTCGACCTGGAATCCGATCTTCCACACCGGGTTGAGGTTGGACATCGGGTCCTGCGGGACGAGCCCGATCTCGCTGCCCCGGATCCGCTCGAAGTCCTTGCGGCCGAGTGTCGCGAGATCGCTTCCACCCCACAGGATCTGCCCACCCGTCACCTTTCCGGTTCCGGGAAGCAGGTCGATCACGGCGTGCGCCGTCGTCGACTTGCCCGAGCCCGACTCCCCGACGATCGCGACCGTCTGGCCCGGGTAGACGGTGAGATTCACGCCGCGCACCGCGGGCACCTCGGTGCCCCGCGAGGTGAACGACACCTCGAGATCGCGGATGTCGAGCAGTGGACCGGTGGACGAATTCTGCGCTGCAGCTGCATCGTTCACGTCGCTCACCTCTTCCGTGCCTTGGGATCGAGAGCGTCGCGCAGTGCGTCACCCATCATGATGAAGCCGAGCACGGTGAAGGCGAGCGCCACGGCGGGATAGAACAGGATCGTCGACCCCTGGCGCAGGGTGACCTGGGCGGCACTGATGTCGCCGCCCCACGAGACCGACGTCGGCGGCAGGCCGATGCCGAGGAACGACAGCGTCGCCTCGGCGACGATGTAGATGCCGAGCGACACCGTCGCGATGACGATGATCGGGGCGAACGAGTTCGGCAGCACGTGCCGGATCAGCGTCCGCACGCGCGAGACGCCGAGAGCACGCGAGGCCATCACGTAGTCGTTGTTCTTCGCCGAGATCACCGCGCCACGGGTGATGCGGGCCATCTGCGGCCAGCCGAACAGTGCCAGCACGAGGACGACGGTCCAGACCGACCGATCGACGAACAGCTGCATGACGACGATAGCCGCGAGGATCAGCGGAATCGCGAAGAAGATGTCGGCGATGCGCGAGAGCAGCGAGTCGATCCAGCCGCCGTAGAAGCCGGCGATCGCACCGACGACGACACCGGCGATCAGCACGAGCGTGGTCGTTCCGATGCCCACGATCACCGAGGCACGCGCGCCGTAGATGGTGCGCGCGTACACGTCGCAACCCTGGCGGTCGAAGCCGAACCAGTGTCCCGATTCGGGGCCGGCCATGCTGCGCGAGAGATCGCAGTACCGCGGATCGACACTCGTGAACAGTCCGGGGAACGCCGCGACGAGAACGACCACGAGGATGATCAGCCCCGACACGATGAACAACGGACGGCGTCGGAGGTCCTTCCACGCGTCGCTCCACATGCTCGACGGTGCGACATCGTCCTGGACGACGTCGACCTCGCGGATCTCGGTCTCGTCGGTGGGTTCGACGAAGTGCGCCTGGCGCACGTCGCGGTCGAGCGAGACGTCCCGCTGCTCCCGGCCGTCGCCGGGGCGGTCACTCGGGTTCTGGTCAGGCATAGCGGATCCTCGGATCGAGCGCGGCGTAGAGCAGGTCCACGACGAGGTTGGCGAGCAGGTAGACGATCACGAGCACCGTCACGAACGACACGACCGTGGGCGCCTCACCGCGGATGACCGCCTGGTACAGGGTGCCACCGACGCCGTTGATGTTGAAGATTCCCTCGGTCACGATCGCACCGCCCATCAGGGCAGCGAGGTCGGTGCCGAGGAAGGTGACGACCGGAATCATCGAGTTGCGCAGCACGTGCACGGTGACGACGCGCGGGCGCGAGAGGCCCTTCGCCGTCGCGGTGCGGACGTAGTCGGCGTTCATGTTCTCCGCGACCGATGTTCGCGTCAGGCGTAGCACGTACGCGAACGAGACTGCACCGAGTACGAACGCCGGGAGCAGCAGATTCGTGAACGACGTGTTCCCGCCGACGGTGGGTGGGGCGAGTCCCCATTTGATCGCGATGAAGAACTGCGCGAGGAAGCCGATGACGAAGATCGGGACGGCGATGACGATCAGGCTGACGACGAGGACGGTGCTGTCGAAGATGCCGCCGCGGCGCAGGCCGGCGATCAGGCCGAAGCCGATGCCGAAGACTGCCTCGATGACGAGTGCCATCGCGGCGAGTTTGAGGGTCACGGGGAACGCTTCGACGAGGACGTCGGCGACCGGGCGACCCGAGAAGGACATTCCGAAGTCGAACGTGAAGATGCCCTTCAGGTACAGCAGGTACTGCACGATGAACGGCTCGTCGAGGTTGTAGCGCTCGCGGAGCTGATCCGCGACGGCGGGCGTGACGGCTTTGTCGCCGGCGAGCGCGGCGATGGGATCGCCGGGCATGAGGAAGACGAGCGCGTAGATGAGGAAGGTTGCTCCGAGGAACACCGGGATCATCTGGAGCAGTCTTCGACCGATGTACCAGAGCATCGGGAGAAACCTCCTGTGGGCGAGGGATCGCCTCGCGGGAATCGAGACAGGCGCGGAGGGTCGCTCCACGCGACGGCGGCGGTACCGGGTGGAACCGGTACCGCCGCCCGACGGTTCACCGGCGCAGCGGCCGGCCGTCCGTCCATCGAGTGATCACGAGCAGGTCTACTTGGTCATCTCGTTGTAGACCGGGATGCCCTGCCAGTCGATCTGCACGTCGGAGACGTTGTTCGACCACGCGCCGGCCGCATTGCGGTACCAGAGCGGAACCGCCGGGAGATCGTTGAGCAGGATCTCCTGTGCCTGGTTCGTCAGCTGCTGCTGCTGGTCTGCGTCGGTGGCACCGGCCGATTCACGCAGCAGGCGGTCGAACTCGGGGTTCGAGTAGTCACCGTCGTTCGAGCTGCCGCCCGTCTGGTAGTTCTGCGCGAGGAAGCCGTACTGCTGCGGGTAGTCGCCCTGCCAGCCCGAGCGGAACGCCGAGCCGATCGTGCGGTTGGTCGCCTCGGTGCGCAGCTGCGCGAACGTCGCGATCTCCTTGCCCTGGGCCTGGATGCCGAGGGTGTTGCGGATGCTGTTCGTGACGGCGTCGACCCACTCCTTGTGGCCGCCGTCGCCGTTGTAGGCGATCTCGAAGGTGCCGCTGAACGGCGCGATCGCGTCGGCTTGCGCCCACAGTTCCTTGGCGCCCTCGGCGTCGAACTCGACCTTGTCGACGCCCTCGAGGGAGTCGGTCCAGCCGGGCAGCGCCTGGCTCGTGAAGTCCTTCGCGGGGGTACGGGTGTTGTTGTAGATCTGCTCCGTGACGAGGTCGCGGTCGATCGCCTTGGAGATCGCCTCGCGGCGCAGCACGCCCTCCTCACCGCTGAAGTGCGGCAGGTTCTGCGGGATGGTGACGGTCTCGATCGTCGCCGACGGCTGGTTGACGTTGCGGTCGGGCAGATCCGACTGGTACGTCGTCACGGCGCTCGGCGGAACGACCTCGAGGACGTCGACGTTGTCGGCCAGCAGATCCGTGTAGGCGGTGTCGAGGCTGCTGTACATGATGAAGGCGACGCCGCCGTTGACAGCCTTGCGGTTGCCGTCGTAGTCCGGGTTGACCACGGTGTCGATGCGGACGTTGTGCTGCCAGGCACCCTCGCCCGCCATCATGTACGGACCGTTGCCGATCGGGTTCTCGCCGAAGGCCTCCATGTCCTCGAAGGCCGCTGCGGGCAGCGGGTAGTACGCCGCGAATCCGAGCCGCTCCGGGAACGCCGCCTCGGGCTGCTTGAGCTCGATGGTGAAGGTCTTCTCGTCGACGACCTGCAGGCCCGACATCGTGTCCACGGTCGGGTTCTCGGCCGCGACCTCGTCGTAGCCCTGGATGGGATCGAAGAACGAGCCCTGCAGCTGCGCGTTGGTCGAGAGCGCGCCGTAGTTCCACGCGTCGACGAAGGACGCCGCCGTCACCGGCTCACCGTTGGTGAACGTCCAGCCGTCCTTCAGCGTGACGGTGAAGTTCTGGCCGTCCTCGGTCTCGATCGATTCGGCGACCTCGTTCTCGGTGTTGCCCTCGGCGTCGTACGACACGAGCCCCGCGAAGAGCACGTCGACGACGCGGCCGCCCATGTTCTCGCTGGTGTTGGTGGGGATCAGCGGGTTCTGCGGCTCGCCGCCGTAGGCGTTGATGATCGCGGAACCGTCACCGCCACCACCGTTCCCCCCGTCGTCGCCCGAGGTGCACGCGGCGAGCGTCCCCGCCGCGAGCCCGGCAGCCACCAGCGCGGCTGCGACACGTGTGATACGCAAGGTCGATCCTCCCGAATCGTTCATGAGCGCATGCCGAAGGACGGGTGTCCGTCTGCTCGGTTCCCGTCTCGTGCGGCCACGCTCGGTGGCAGATCGGACGAAACGCACCTCGTTCGCGTCGCATCCGAATAATGGCGTAGACGATAAACCCGAAACCCCCTGCTGTCGCGGCGAGGGTCACCGGCGCGCGTCGCGGCACTCGTCCACCACCGCGCGTTGCCGCTCGTCGCGGCCCGATACCGTCCGTCGCGCCGACACGACCGGACGCCGCACGGCGTCGTGACGGGGCACTGCGCCGACCTCGGCATGTGACTACCCTCACAGGCGAGTACCACCGATCCGAGAAAGGCCGGACACGATGACCAGCGCCCCGTCCACGCCCAACAGCGCGCCCTCCGCGGATACGCCGGAGCCCGACGTCTACCCGCCGAACCCCGCGTTCGCGGCCGCCGCCAACGCGCAGCCGAGCCTCTACGACGACGCCGCGCGTGATCGGCTCGCGTTCTGGGAGACCCAGGCCGAACGTCTGCACTGGCACGAGAAGTGGAGCGACGTCCTCGACTGGTCGGGCGCTCCCGTCGCCAAGTGGTTCGTGGGCGGCAAGCTCAACGTCGCCTACAACTGCGTCGATCGCCACGTCCTCGAGGGCAACGGCGAGCGCGTCGCGATCGAGTTCGAGGGCGAGCCCGGCGACACCCGCACCCTGACCTACAACGATCTGCTCGCCGAGGTGAGCCGCGCCGCGAACGCGTTCACCGACCTCGGGCTCGTCGCCGGCGACCGCGTCGCCGTGTACATGCCGATGATCCCCGAGGCGATCGTGACGATGCTCGCGTGCGCGCGGCTCGGGCTCACACACTCCGTCGTGTTCGGCGGCTTCTCGGCGGGCGCGCTGCGCTCACGCATCGACGACGCCGAGGCGAAGCTCGTCGTCACCGTCGACGGCCAGTGGCGTCGCGGCAAGCCGGCACCGCTCAAGTCCGCGGTCGACGAGGCCGTCGACGGCGCCGAGTCCGTCGAGAACGTGCTCGTCGTGCGCCGCACCGGAATCGACGTGGAATGGACCGAGGGCCGCGACCTCTGCTGGCACGACACCGTCGACCCGGCATCGCCCGAGCACACCGCGCAGCCGTTCGACAGCGAGCATCCGCTGTTCATCCTCTACACGTCCGGGACGACCGGGAAGCCCAAGGGCATCGTCCACACGACCGGCGGCTACCTCACCCAGGTCTCGTACACCCACCACAACGTCTTCGACTACAAGCCCGACGACGTCTACTGGTGCACGGCCGACATCGGTTGGGTGACCGGCCACTCGTACATCGTCTACGGCCCGCTCTCGAACGGCGTGACGCAGGTCGTCTACGAGGGCACCCCCAACTCCCCCGACGAGCACCGGCACTTCCAGATCATCGAGAAGTACGGCGTCTCCATCTACTACACGGCGCCGACCATGGTGCGGACGTTCATGAAGTGGGGCCGCGCGATTCCGGACGCGCACGATCTGTCGTCGATCCGGTTGCTCGGCTCGGTCGGCGAACCCATCAACCCCGAGGCGTGGCGGTGGTACCGCGACGTCATCGGCGGCGGCACCGCGCCGATCGTCGACACGTGGTGGCAGACGGAGACGGGCGCGATCATGATCTCGCCGCTGCCCGGCGTCACCACCACCAAGCCGGGATCGGCGATGGCCCCGTTGCCCGGCATCTCCGCGAAGATCGTCGACGACGACGGGAAGGACGTCGGCAACGGCGGCAGCGGCTACCTCGTCCTCGACGAGCCGTGGCCGTCGATGCTGCGCGGGATCTGGGGCGACATGGATCGCTACCGCGACACGTACTGGTCCCGGTACGCCGAGCAGGGCTGGTATTTCGCCGGTGACGGCGCCAAGTTCGACGAGGACGGCGCACTCTGGGTGATGGGCCGGGTCGACGACGTCATGAACGTCTCGGGCCACCGCATCTCGACGGCCGAGGTCGAGTCGGCGCTCGTGGGCCACAGCGGTGTGGCCGAGGCCGCCGTCGTGGGTGCCACCGACGACACGACCGGCCAGGGCATCGTGGCGTTCGTGATCCTGCGCCAGGGCGTCGAGAACACCGGCGATCCGCTGATCGCGGAACTGCGGTCGCAGGTGTCGACGGACATCAGCCCGATCGCGAAGCCCCGCGAGATCCACATCGTCCCGGAGCTGCCGAAGACCCGCAGCGGCAAGATCATGCGGCGCCTGCTGCGTGACGTCGCCGAGGGACGCGAGCTGGGCGACACCTCGACCCTCGTCGATCCCGGCGTCTTCGAGGCGATCCGCAAGGCGTAGGCAGCGCAGCTCGTGAGCGACTTTCCGGCCTGGGCCGGAAAGTCGCTCACGCGCGCGCAGCGCCTACTTCACGGAGTCGAGCGACTGATCGCGCGTCTCGCGCATCACCAGCAGGGCGACGAAGGTCGCGCTCGCCGCGATGAGCAGGTAGACACCGACCCAGCCCACACCGTGCGTGGTCGCGAGCCACGTCGCGATGAACGGCGCGATCGCCGCGCCCAGGATGCTCGCGGCGTTGTACGAGATGCCCGAGCCCGTGTAGCGAACGTTCGTCGGGAACAGCTCGGGCAGCACCGCACTCATCGGGCCGAAGGTCAGGCCCATGAGCACCATGCCCAGCACGAGGAAGAACAGCATCCGGCCCTCGCCGATCGCGTCGACGTCGAGGATGAGGCCGAACGTCAGGCCGAACACCATGATCGCGCCCGTGATGACGAGGAGCGTCGAGCGGCGGCCGAACCTGTCCGCGAGCAGGCCCGCGACCGGCACCATCGCCGCGAAGAACAGCACCGCGATCAGCTGCAGCACGAGGAAGTTCGAGTACGAGAAGCCCGCGCCGGTACCACCGTTCGCGGCCGTCTTGCCCGTGCCGAAGCTCAGCACCCACGTCGTCATGATGTAGAAGAGCGTGTAGGTGCCGACCATGACGAACGTGCCGATGATCATCGGGCGCCAGCTCGTCTTGAACGCCGCGGTCACCGGCGTCTGCACCTTCTCGCCACGCTCGACGGCGCGCGCGAAGACCGGCGTCTCCTCGATCTTCAGGCGGACGTACAGGCCGATCATGACCATCACGGCGCTCAGCAGGAACGGGATGCGCCAGCCCCACGTGAGGAAGGCGCCGTCGAGATCCGGGTCGCTGTTGTCGTGGCCGAGCCCGAGCGTGATGAGCAGGAACAGGCCGTTCGCGAGGAAGAAGCCGATCGGGGCACCGAGTTGCGGCCACATCGCGGCCCACGCCCGCTTGCCCTCCTTCGCGGTCTCGGTCGCGAGCAGCGCCGCACCGGACCATTCGCCGCCGAGGCCGAGGCCCTGGCAGAAACGCATGACGGCGAGCAGTGCCGGCGCCAGGATTCCCACTGCGTGGTACGTCGGCAGCAGGCCGATGATGAACGTCGCGATGCCCATCGTGAGCAGCGAGCCGACGAGCGTCGCCTTGCGGCCGACGCGGTCGCCGAAGTGGCCGAACACGATCGAGCCGAGCGGCCGCGCCACGAACGCGAGACCGAAGGTCGCGAGCGAGGCCAGCAGCGCCGTCGTCGAATCGCCCTTGGGGAAGAAGAGGTGGGGGAAGACCGACACCGCGGCCGTCGCATAGATGTAGAAGTCGTAGAACTCGATGGACGTCCCCACCATGCTGGCGACGACGATGCGACGGCGCGGCACTCCGGCCACGGTGTCGCCTGTGTCGTCGGGCTTCGCGGCGCCCTGGTCGATCGTGCTGCTCACTGAGGATACTCCGAATCTGTTCCATCTGATGGGACGCAATCCCAAAACGTGGAATATTGAACACCGCGAATCCGGCCGGGATGCAACCGGGTCCCGAACCGGGGTTCGGGCACCCCGAACCGACACGATCGGCACGTCCGTTCTCACGAGGTCGTGATCACGGCTAGCCTTCTGTCTGAGGAAGATCGCGCATGAGACGATCGCGTACGCGTGACGAGCAGAACGCCAACCTGGAGGGTCGACAAGTGAGCAGTGCCCACGGCAACAGCGCAGGAGACGGCCGCCGGTACACCGGCGACGGCGTCCCGCACACCGTCGCATCGATTCCGCTCACCGATGTCGACCACAGCTCGCCGCAGCAGGCGAGCATCGGCGGCCTCGTGAAGGACGCGACGTCGCAGGTGTCGACGCTGGTGCGCTCCGAGATCGAGCTCGCGAAGGCCGAGGTCACCGGGGAGGTCAAGCGCGGCCTCCAGGTCAGCGTCTTCTTCGTCCTCGCCCTGACGGTGCTGCTGTTCAGCAGTTTCTTCTTCTTCTTCTTCCTCGCCGAGCTGCTCGACCTGTGGCTGCCGCGCTGGGCCGCCTTCCTCATCGTCTTCGGGATCATGGTCCTCGCGACGATCGTGTTCGCGTTGATCGGCTATCTCCGGTTCCGCAAGATCAAGGCACCCGAGAAGACGATCGAATCGCTCAAGGAGACGAAGACGGTCCTCCCGGGCGCCGACAGCGGCGCGCCGGCCGGTCGCCACGCCCGCACCTGATCGATGGCGGACGCCGCGCCGGATCCGTCCTCCGTCCGCTTCGAGGGGCCGTGGGTGCACCGGGACGTGCACGCGGGCGGCATTCGCTTCCATCTCGCGCAGGCGCCGAACGCCGGACGCAACGCGCCGGTCATGGTGCTGCTGCACGGTTTCGCGGACTTCTGGTGGTCGTGGCGGCATCAGCTCGGGCCGCTGACGGACGCCGGGTACCGCGTGCTCGCCGTCGACCTCCGGGGCTACGGCGACACCGACAAGCCGCCGCGCGGATACGACGGGTGGACGCTTGCGAACGACGTCGCCGGACTGATCCGCGCGCACGGCGGCTCCCCCGCGACCGTGGTGGGACACGCCGACGGCGGCCTCGTCGCATGGGCGACGTCGATCCTGCACCCCGATCTCGTCCACGCCGCGGTCTCGATCGCCGCCCCGCATCCCATCGCGCTCCGGCGCGGGGCGCTGTTCGAGCGGCATCAGCGTGCTGCACTGCTGCCCTCGCTGCTGTCGCATCAGTTGCCGTGGCGACCCGAACGCGTCCTGACGAGGAACCACGGCGCCGAGGTCGAGCGCATCGTCCGTGCCCGGTGTGGCCCCGCGTACACGCGGTCCGACGAGTTCGACGAGGTGTGCGCGCGGATGCGTGCGGCGATCCTGATCCCCGGCGCCGCGTATTCGACGCTCGAATACCAGCGGTGGGCGTTCCGCAGCCAGTTCCGGCCGGACGGCCGCCGCTTCATGGCGGCGATGGACGTCCAGGTCGCGCCGCCCGTCCTCCAGATCCACGGTCAGCTCGACCCGTTCGTTCTGGGCCGCCCCGTCCGCGAGAGCGCGGCCTTCACGTCGTACGGCCGCATCCATTCGGTCGCGGGTGTCGGCCACTACCCGCACTGGGAGGCGCCGCGCCGGACGAACGACGCGATCGTCGAGTTCCTCGGCGCGCTACCGGACCGGCGCAGCTGAGCCCTCGGCCGGGCCCGTCACGGCCGGGTCACGCCGCGCACGCGCCCGTCGGTGCGGGGGCGACGGCACCGCCCCCGGCCTCGACGGCGGAGGCGATCTCGCGGGTCGTCAGCACGAACCCGGTCTCGGCGTCGTCGACGGCCGCACCGAAGACGAGGCCGACGACCTCGCCGTCCGGCGACACGAGCGGGCCACCGGAGTTGCCCTGCCGGATCTCGCCGCGCACGGTGTAGACCTCGCGCTGGACCGAACCCTCGCGGTAGATGTCGGGACCGGTGAGGTCGAGCACTTCGCGCACCCGCGCGGCCGACGCGGTGTACGGGCCGCCGCCGGGATACCCGAGCACGATCGCGTCGTCGCCGCTCGCCGCGAGATCGGGTGAGATCGGGACGGGCGCGGCCGTGAGCCCGGGAACGTCGAGCACGGCGATGTCGCGCACAGGATCGAAGAGCACGACTTCACCCGGGAGCGTGCCGTCCGGCGACGCGACGGTGACGCCGTCGGTTCCGGCGACGACGTGCGCGTTCGTCATGACGCGGCCGGGTGCGAACACGAATCCCGAGCCTTCGAGTGCACGCTGACAGCTCGGAGCGACACCCTGGATCTTGAGCACGCTCGACTGCAGGGACGACGCGACGGGCGAGGCGAGCACGCTCGCGTCGGGCGGATCGACCGTGACGACGGGGGTACGCCCGAACGGCCCGATGACCTCCGGCAGCCCCGAGGTGTCGAGCAGCGCGGAGAACTCGCTGGGCAGCGCACGCAGCCAGTCCGGCGCGAGCGCGTCGACCTCCGCGAGGACCGTCGATCCGCGCAGTGCCGAGGCGATCTGGGGTTGCGACGACGACGTCAGCGGGATCGCGAGCAACCATGCGGCGACGAAGACCGCGACCGCCTGGACACCCGCACCGATGATGCTGTCGACGCCGCGGGCCGCGGGACTGTGCATCCCGCCGCGCGCCGCGCGACCGAGCACCATGCCCGCGACCTCACCTATGACGACGAGCACCACGATGAGCGCGATGTCCGCGAGGATCCGGAGCCGCGAGTCGTCGATGTGCACGAGAAGGTGTGGTGCGACGAGGATTCCGGCGACGGCACCGACGAGGACACCGAAGAACGCGAGCACGGACGCGACCGCGCCCTGCCGCCAGCCCGAGAGCGCCGCGATGAGCGCGACGACCACGAGCACGACGTCGACCCAGGTTGACGCCGTCATTCGTGCTGCCTCTCGTCGGTGGTGTCGGTAGCCGGCACACGCCCACCGAGATCCTGTCCGGCCCTGCTCAGTTCACCTTCGAGGTCCCGGACGTCGTCGGTGTTCCAGGGTAGTTCCCAGCCCGACGCCGCGAGGACACCGGCGAGAACACCCGCCGTGAATCCCCACACGAACAGACCGTCCACCTCGAATGCGGGACCGCGGTAGCCGGCGGGGTGCGCGACCTGGAAACGGTGGCGCGGATCCACGAGATCGTGCACCGAGACGCGGCACACGCGCGCGGCCTCACCGGGGTCCACGACGCCGACCTCGCTCGGGTTCTCCCAGTACGCGAGGACGGGCGTGACCTCGAACCGCGACGGCGGCACGAAGATCGACGGGAGCAGCGCGAGCGGCCGCACTCCCGCGCGGTCGACGCCCGTCTCCTCGTTCGCTTCGCGCAGTGCCGTCGCGACGATGTCGTCGTCGTCGGGTTCGGTGCCGCCGCCGGGGAACGCGACCTGCCCGCTGTGCTCGCGCAGCGTCGCGGCGCGTTGTGTCAGCAGCAGGTCGGCGTCGTGCGGCAGGCCGCCGGGCGCGAGCGGATCCGGGTGCGGGGATCCGCCGAAGAGCACGAGCACCGCCGCGGATCGGCGCGGACCGGCGTCGGGGGCACGGCGGTCGAGGACGGGATTGCGGCCCAGCGGATCGACGGGCGCCGTCGTGCTCACCCGCCGCATCCACTGCGGGACGTCGCGGTCCGCGGCGAGGCGGTGCAGCTCGCTCCGGGGCAGATCGCTCATGGGGTACCGAGCCGCTCGTTCACGACGGACTCGATCTCGTCGACGCTGTCGAACGGCTGCGGCAGGATCGCGGCGACCGAACCGTCCGCGTCGATCAGGACGCTGACCGGCATGACGGGGGGCGCTCCGACGGCGGCGCGGATGCGTCCGGCCGCGTCCTGCACGCCGGGCAGCCGCACGCCGTACTCGGTCAGCCGTTCGAGGGCGGCCTGCTCGGCCGGGTCGGTGTGCACCGTCAGCACGGTAATCGCTTCGCCGGCCCGCTCCGCGTACTGCTCCAGGTACGGCAGTTCCTCGGCACACGGCGCACACCAGTGCGCCCAGATGTTGAGCAGCGCGGGCCGTCCCGCGAGCGCCGACGCGACGTCGACGGGCGTGCCGTCCGCGAGGCAGTCGAGCGTGATCCCGGCGAGCGGCGACCCGGCCGGGGCCGGCGCACCCGACGGATCGGGGCACTCGGCGAGGTCGGCGGCCGCGCGCGCTTCGCTGCTCACGGGGTCGCCGGTTGCGGTGGGCACGGGCCGGTCGCCCGAGAAACGGTCGGCGTATGCATCACCGGTCTCGCCGTCGTCGCCACCGCGCGGCCAGATGGCGACGACGAGCGCAGCGACGATCACGAGCGCGACGAGAGTCCACCGGGCGGAACGAGACACGCGGCTACAGCCCCGCCAGTGCGAGCAGGTGCTCGGTCTCGGGGCCCTTGACGAGCTTTGCGGCGTCGGCCGGTGCGGTGGGGCCGAGCCCGAACGACGGGCAGTCCTTGGCGAGCACGCACACTCCGCACGCGGGCGTCCGCGAATGGCACACGCGGCGGCCGTGGAAGATCACGCGGTGCGACAGCTCGGTCCACTCCTTGCGCGGGATCAGATCGCCGACGGCGTGCTCGATCTTGACCGGATCCTCGAGTTCCGTCCAACCCCAGCGCCGCACGAGCCGTCCGAAGTGCGTGTCGACGGTGATGCCCGGGATGCCGAACGCGTTGCCGAGGATGACGTTCGCGGTCTTGCGTCCGACGCCGGGAAGCGCGACGAGTTCCTTCAGCGTCTGCGGCACCTCGCCGTCGTGATGTTCGACGAGTGCTCGGCCCAGCCCCATGAGCGACGTGGCCTTGTTGTGATAGAAGCCACTCGACCGGATGTACTCCTCGAGCTCGGCGCGCTCGGCCTCTGCGTAGTCCTGCGCCGTGCGATACCGCGCGAACAGGGCGGGCGTGAGCTGATTGACGCGGACGTCGGTGGTCTGCGCCGAGAGAATCGTGGCGACGGTGAGCTCGAGCGGCGTCGTGAAGTCGAGTTCGCAGTACACGTGGGGGAACGCCTCCGCGAGACGGCGATTCATGCGGCGCGCCCGGCGAACGAGACCGAGGTGGGTTTCCTCACGTCGCGATGTGGCGCCCCGCGACGCCGCCCGCGCCGTGCGTCCGCGCACGTCGGCGCGGGCGCCGGGGCCACTCTCACCGCTGTTCACCACGGCGTCGAGTGTACGGATCGAGGGTGCTCTCGACGCTCTGCCGTGTCGCTTCCGAGACCTTGGACGTGTTTACTCGTCGGTATGCAAGGACTCGCTGTGATCCTCTTCCCAGTGCTGCTCATGCTGTTCGCACTCTCCATGGAGCGAGTGGAGGTCCGGCTGCGCCAGCTGTCGGTCCGCGAGCAGGAGGTGGAGGAGTTCCTCGATCAGGCGAGTGGTGACGAGGTCGCGACGCTCGCGCACGACGGCATGCCCCACGCGCTCCAGCGGTTCCAGAACCGCAGGATGCCCCGCCGCCGCGGGTCGTCGGGCCGCACCGTGAGCCGAATTCATCCGGGCCGCGCCTGATCCCACGTGTCGGCCCTGTCCGCTCCGCCCGGTTCCGGGTGGCGTGACGCCGGCCACACTGCTGCAATATCCAGGACGTCGGACACCCGGTCGGTGGTATCGCTCACGTCGACTCCGACACGGAGTCGTAGACTGGTGGCGTCGCGGTTGCAGGATCGGGTTCCGGTGATCCCGGACACCGAGGTCTGCACCCCGTACTGTGATGGACGGGGCGCACGCGGCTCGCGTGTGCGTCCTGGCACACCCGTTCGTGACCCGTCACGCACGGCGACGCCGGGACACGCCCTCGGGCACGGCCGAGCAGCACGACAGACGAAGCGGTCCGACACGACCGTCGGACAGAAGACATACTTCAAGGAGCACACGTGGACGACGTCCTGGCCAGGGCCGGCATCTTCCAAGGAGTCGAGCCCTCGGCGGTGGCGGCTCTCACCAAGCAGCTGCAGCCGGTCGACTTCCCACGCGGACACATCATCTTCAACGAGGGCGAACCGGGCGACCGCCTGTACATCATCGTCTCGGGCAAGGTGAAGATCGGCCGCCGGTCCCCCGACGGCCGTGAGAACCTGCTGACGATCATGGGCCCGTCGGACATGTTCGGCGAGCTGTCGATCTTCGATCCGGGCCCGCGCACCTCGACCGCGACGACGGTCACCGAGGTTCGCGCCGTGAGCATGGACCGCGAGGCCCTCAAGGCGTGGATCGAACAGCGTCCCGAGATCGCGGAACAGTTGCTGCGCGTCCTCGCTCGCCGGCTCCGCCGCACGAACAACAACCTCGCGGACCTCATCTTCACCGACGTCCCCGGCCGCGTCGCGAAGGCACTGCTGCAGCTCGCGCAGCGCTTCGGAACGCAGGAGGCGGGCGCGCTGCGCGTGACGCACGACCTCACGCAGGAGGAGATCGCTCAGCTCGTCGGCGCGTCGCGCGAGACCGTCAACAAGGCTCTCGCCGATTTCGCCCATCGCGGGTGGCTTCGCCTCGAAGGCAAGAGCGTGCTCATCTCGGACTCGGAGCGGCTGGCGCGCCGCGCCCGCTGATTCGCCCGAACGACCGACGGCGCCCACCGATCGTTCGGTGGGCGCCGTCGGCGTGTGTGGACGTGTCGTCGTGTGGCCGTGTCTCAGGAATGCGTGCGCAGATAGTCGAGCTGGACCCGCACCGACCGTTCGGCGACGGGCAGCAGCCCCGGATCGACGTCGGAGTACACGTGCGCGGTGACCGCCCGCGCCGATGCGTCCGCACCGAGCGTCCGCAGCGCACCACGAACCTGGTCGAGCCGCTGCTCGCGGTGCGCGCGGTAGTCGCGGGCGATCGCCTCGAGGTCGGGCAGATCCGGGCCGTGACCGGGCAGCGCCGGAATCGGGCCGTGCGCGGCGAGTGTCGCGAGCGAGTCGAGATAGTCGCCGAGGTCGCCGTCGGTGTCGTCGAGGACGGTGGTGCCGCGGCCGAGAATCGTGTCACCCGTGAGCACGACGTCCGCGCGCGGCCCGTTCGCGGCCCGAACACGGAAGGACGTCGAATCGGCGGTGTGGCCCGGCGTGGGAATCGCCGTGACGACGACACCCGCCGCCTCGATCTCCTCACCCGGCTCGAACGCACGGCCGCCACCCCGCAGGAACGACGGATCGGTCGAGCGGACGGGCGCACCCGTCAGTTCCGCGAACCGGTCGACGCCACCGGTGTGATCGTGATGGCGATGCGTGACCAGGGTGAGCACGACGCGGCCCTGCCCGAGGAGCCGGCCGAGGTGTTCGTCGTCGTGCTCACCCGGATCGACGACGACCACGTCGCCGCCCGGTTCGCCGAGCACCCACGTGTTGGTGCCGTCGAGCGTCATCGTGCCGGGATTGTCCTGGAGGACGACCGACGCGAGGGGCGTGACCTGCCGGAGCGTGCCGTACGCGGGGTGTTCGGCCGTCACGCCGTCGAGGATTCGTGATCGGCCTCGGCGGCGTCGACGACGACCTCGGCCACGAGCTCGATCTCGACGGGCGCGCCGAGGGGGAGTTCCGCCACCCCGACCGCCGACCGCGCGTGCGCACCCGCGTCACCGAAGATCTCGCCGAACAGCTCCGACGCGCCGTTGACGACGCCGGGCTGTCCCGTGAACCCGGGCGCCGACGCCACGAACCCGACGACCTTGACGATCTTGACGACGGAGTCGATGCCCGCCACCGAGTCGAGCGCGGCGAGCGCGTTGAGCGCGCACGCCTTCGCGGCGTCCTTCGCCTGCTCCTCGGTGACCTCGGCGCCGACCTTGCCGGCGACCGTGAGCTCGCCGTCCAGCAGCGGGAGCTGACCCGACGTGTAGACGAACGTCCCGGTCTGCACCGCGGGGACGTACGCCGCGACGGGCTTCGCCACCGGCGGAAGCGTGATGCCGAGTTCGACGAGACGACCGGTCCAGCTGCCGGCATTGATCTGTGTCATGACGCGTGCCTTCCCTCGCGGTACTTCGGAGAACGGATGCTGTGCGCGGGCGCGTGATCAGCCCCGGCCGATCAACCTTTGGGGCGTTTGAGGTACGCGACGTGCTGCTCGCCCGTCGGTCCGGGGAGCACCGTCACCAGTTCCCAGCCGTCGCCGCCCCACTGATCGAGAATCTGCTTGGTCGCGTGCGTCAGCAGCGGAACCGTCGCGTACTCCCACGTTGTCGTTTCACTCATGCCCGGAGCCTATCCCGTCTGAGCGGCCCATCCCGTGTGAGCGGCCTATCCCGTACGAGCGCCGAGTCCCGGCCACATCCCACGCCCGCTCCCGCCCATCGGCACCGGCGGTGCTTAC
>NZ_BCXD01000037.1 GCF_001894925.1 Rhodococcus rhodnii NBRC 100604
AGTAAGGCCGTCATGGTCGTCGTGGCTGTCACCGAGGCCAGGTCGATCCGCGCTTGGGCGAGCATGCCGTTCGTGAGGGCCCCGAGCGCCGTCGACACCTGATACCACCCGCCGGGTGTCCCCTCGGCGAGGCGGTACCCGACGAGTGCCATCAACCGCTCGAAGGCCTCGGCGCGGCTGCGGGTGAACCGCCGCTCCGTCTCGGCGAGCGCTTCCGCGACCCGGACGCGCAGCGCGTCGTCGCGCAGACCGAGGTGCGCGACGCTCAACGTGCTGTACGTGCGCCACCCGCTCGAGTCGACCATCGCGAGGAAGTCGACCTCGATGACGATGCGCAGCACCTCGACGAGCAGGTCGTGGCGCCCCTGCGCGGTGTCGAGCACTGCGAGAAACCGGGGGTCCAGCGAGGCGAGCGCTTCGGCGAGCCCGGGGATCTCGCTTCCGAGCTCGGTCGCGCGCGCGATCGCCAGAACGAGTTCCTCGGCGAAGAGGTCCTTCGACGGCCAGCGCCGGTACGACGACGTTCGGGACACGCCCGCACGATCGATGAGTTCCTCCATCGACACGTGCTCGAGGCTCAGCGACAGGCCGCGTTCGGCGACGACGTCGAAACCCGCCTGCAGCATCCGCCGCTGGGTCTCGCTGTCGGAGATGCGCGCCCGCCGCCTGCCCCGGGTGCCCGAGTTCGCGTCGCGGCCGGCATCGCCTTGCTCACGATCCACCACGTGTCTAGGCTAGCTCGCGGACTTTGGTACTCGCAGTACCAACTGCGCCGGGCATCTGAACAGAGCAGATCGAGGGGGAAGAGAATGAGAGCACTCGTCGTGTGGGAGTCGTGCTTCGGCAACACCGCCGCAGTCGCGGACGCGATCGTCACCGGACTACGCGACGCCGGCGTCGACGTCGAGGCACGCACCGCCGGGGAGGACCCCGAACCGGAAGGATTCGACCTTCTGGTCGTCGGGGCACCCACCCACAACATGGGACTGCCGCGACCGGCCTCGCGCGCACAGGCCGCCGCCTCGGGCGCGCGTTCCACCGGGGCCGGCGTCGCGGAATGGCTCGATCGCCGAGCGCCCGAAAGGATCCCACCGTGCGCGCTCTTCGCGACGGTGACCGGAACCGGGGTGTTCTCGGGGTCTGCCGCGAAAGCGATGCGCAAGCGGCTCCGTCGGACGGGCGCCACCGTTCTCGCCCGAGAGGAGTTCGTCGTCACGGGTCGTGAGGGGCCGCTGCGCGACGGCGAACGCGACCGCGCCCTCGGTTGGGGCGCCTCGCTCGCGCAGACGGCGGCCCATTCGTGACGGCGACGCCCCGCGCCGACGATTCGGACGCGGGCCTTCCCGCTCGCTAGGCTGCGGGTATGGGATCGAAGCGGCCGGGCAATCGGGGACAGAAGCGTTCGCAGAAGGTCGCCGCGCGGCGACGGCGACGGGCGGCGGCAGACTCCGAGGACTTCGATCGCCGCATCGCCTCGCTCATCGGCCGCTTCGACGAGTGGCTGCGCAGCGAGTTCGACGGGCCGACCGCCCCGACGACGCGTGTCATGAAGTCGATCCTCGTCGAACTCGACCGCAGCACCGACGATTTCGATCCGACGGCGTGGACTCCCGACGCGGCGCACACGATCGTCGAGGTCGCCGAGAGCCTGCTCGAGCGCGACGACACCGACGCCGGGGAAGCCGCTGCGGTGCATCTCGTCGCGAGCGCACGGGACTTCCTCGATTTTCTCGTCGACACCGACGCCTGGACGGGAACCGACGACGACCTGAATCACTGCCTCACCGACTTCTCGGAGTTCGTCGACGACGGCGTCGACCTGCTCCATCCCGACGACATCGAGCTCGAGGATCAGGCCGACGCCGCCGTCGCCTCGGCGATCGCAGACCTTCCGTTCGTCGCGGCGGTCGACCGGATTCTGGACTGGGCGAACGCAGCACCCGCCGTCAACGCCCAGGAGATCGCGTCCGCTCTCGGTATCGACGTTCCGACATCCCGTTTCCAAAGCCCGAGCGACGTTCCCGAACTCGCCACGCTGTGGTCGACCGTCGTCCGGGGCGGGCTCGTGCGGGGCGCCGACGGCAACGCCGTCCCGACGGACGACGCCGCCGGGTTCCGTGATCGTGATGTCAGCGTCCTCACCCGGGCCCTGTCCGCCTTCGTCGCGACGCGCCTGGCAATCGTCGTCGACGACGACGCACCCGACACCGTCGCGCGGCACTTCGCCGCGCAGACGCTCCTCGCCGCGATGACGGAGGAGCCGCCCGTCCGCAACGACGAGGAGGACTACTCCGATCTCGAGGACGACGATCGCGAGGTCGCGGAGGCGATCCGCACCGTCGTCACGGGATTCGTCGACGACGGCATCCTCGTCGGGGGCGAGACGCTCGCCATCGTGCCCGAACTGCGCCCCGCGATCCTCGCAGGTGTCCTGGAGTCCGGCCTGTTCGACGACGAGCCCCCGGCGTCCTGACGCGAGTCCGGATCAGCGAAGACCGGCAGCGATCGCCTCGACGGCCGTGACGTTGCCGAGTGTGCCCGGGAACAGGTCCGAGCCCGGGACGGCGACGAGGCGGTCGTCCCGAACCGCTCGCATGTCCGGGAACGTCGTGCGCAGATAGTCGAGCGTCGCGTCGCGCTGCGCGTCGTCGGACACCGCGAACACGAGTGCTTCGGGATCGCGGGCGGCGAGTTCCTCGGGCCCGACGGTCGCGGCGAAGAACGACGAGAACATCGGCTCGTCGGGACGGAAGACGTTCTTCCCACCCGCGCGCGCCACGATGTCGGCCTCGACACCCGCACCGATCACCGACAGCGAGTTGCCTTCGACGTAGACCTGCGCGACCGTTCGCTGCGGACCTGCGCTGGTCTGCTCGTCGACGGCGGCGAGGCGTGCTCGCGATTGTGCGATCAGCTCCTCGGCACGCTCGGTGCGATCGAACACCGCACCGAGACCGTCGATGTCGGTGAACAGATCCTCGACGGACGCGCTGGTGCGGCGCTCGGCGCATCCGCCGGCCGCGACGTAGACCTGGGCGCCGGCGCCGCCGAGCTGTTCGATGCTCGCGAACCCCTGTTCCGCGGTGAACTCGTACTCGGTCGGTGACACCACGAAATCGGGTGCGGCGTCGAGCAGCACCTCCCGGTTCGGCGGCGTGTCGGTGCTCAGCACGGGCACGTCGGCGACTTCGGCCGCGATGCGCGGCGGCAGCGGCGAGGTGTCGGTCTGGCCGAGGCCCACGAGCGCGTCGGCGACGCCCAGTTCGACGAGCAGTTCGGTCTGCGACGGGCTGAGGGTGACGACACGCTGCGGCGGCGCGTCGACTCCCACTGTCCTGCCGCAGTTCTCGACGGTCGTGGTGGTCTCGCCCGACGCTCGGGCGGCCTCGACGCCGCTGCCGCAGGCGGCGACGGTGAGCAGCGACGCAACGGCCGCGGCTGTGGCCGCGAGACGAATCGTGTTCACGGGAGTGGGGTTTCCTTTCGGTGACGTCCGTCGATCACGAGATGTGAGCGACCGGTCTCGGGGTGGACGACGAGCGATCCGTCGACACCGAACACGGTGCGCAGCATCGTCGGAGTCAGGACGTCGTCGGGGGCGCCGTGCGCGTACACGCGGCCGTCGTGCAGGACGGCCACGGCATCGCAGTAGCGGGCGGCGAGGTCGAGATCGTGCAGCGCGACGATCGCCGTGACACCGAGTTCGGTGACGGTGTCGAGCAGCGAGTGGCGGTGAGCGATGTCGAGGTGATTGGTGGGTTCGTCGAGTACGAGCACCGGGGTCTGCTGGGCGATCGCGCGGGCGAGCAGCACACGCTGACGTTCGCCGCCCGAGAGCGTCGCGACGGAGCGGCCCAGCCACTGCTCGCCGTCGACGCACGCGAGTGCGCGTGTCGCGATCTCGAGGTTCGCCGGGGCCGTGATGCGCCCGGTGTGCGGGGTGCGGCCGAGCAGCACGGTGTCGAGGACCGACAGTTCGAACTCCCCCGGGGGATCCTGCGTCATCGCCGCGACGAGGCGCGCCGCCACGCGCGGGGTACACGCATGCACGTCGTCGTCGCCGACGACGATCCTGCCGCGGTCGGGCCGCGCTGCCCGATACAGCGTGCGCAGCAGCGTCGACTTGCCGCTGCCGTTCGCGCCGAGCAGTCCGAGCACCGAACCCGACGGCACGGTCAACGTCACGTCCCGCACGACGGCCCGTCCGCCCCGCGCGACGGTGAGGTCGTCGAGCAGCACCTTCATCGTTCGACTCCCGCCCGGGTCGCGTCGTCGCGGCGCAACAGCCACAGGAAGAACGGCGCACCGACGACCGCCGTGACGATGCCGATCGGGACCTCGGTGGGCGACGCCGCGGTGCGGGCAACGAGATCTGCAGCGGCGAGGAAGACCGCGCCGCCCGCCACGCACACGGGAACCATCCTCCGGTGACTCGATCCGACGACGATCCGCGCGATGTGGGGAATCACGAGTCCCACGAACCCGATTCCCCCGCACACCGCGACGACGGCACCGGTGAGCAGTGCAGCCAGGACGAGCGCGACGACACGCACCCGCGCGGGATCGACACCGAGGGCGGTCGCCTGTTCGTCGCCGACGAGGAGTGCGTCGAGCGAACGCGTCGAGACCGCGATCCACCCGACGACGACGGCGAGCGCGATCGCGGGAAGCACGAGATGCCCCATCGTCGCGGCCGAGACGGATCCCAGCAGGAAGAACATGACGGAGAAGACGTTCTGCGCGTCGGTCGTCAGCGTGAGATAGCTGGTCACCGCGCTGAGCAGTGCGCCGAGCGCGACGCCCGCCAGAATCAGCCGCGTCGGCGCCAGCCGGCCGCCACGCCGCGCGAGGAGGTAGACGGCCGCCGTGGCGACGAGTGCGCCCGCGAACGCCGCGCCGCCGAGCAGCAGTGCACCCGCTCCGATGCCGGCGGCGATCACCGAGACGGCACCGACTCCCGCACCCGCCGACACTCCCAGGATGTACGGCTCGGCGAGTGGATTGTGCACGACGGCCTGCACGAGCGCACCGGCGAGCGCGAGCCCGGCACCGGCGACCGCCGCGAGGAGTGCACGCGGCAACCGAAACTGCCAGACGACCTGGTCCTGGAGCAGCGTGTACGTGCCGTCGCTCATCCAGCGGGCGTTCGGAACGAGATGCCCCAGCACGAGTTTCACCGCGTCGAGCGGCGCGACCGTGACGGTGCCGACGGCGAGCGACGCGACGAGAAGCGCCACGAGCGCGCCGCACAGCACCCCCGTGAGCAGCGCGCTGCGCCGGTCGCCGCGGCGTGCGAGCGCGGTGGCACCGGAGTCGCCCGGCCGCGAACGCGCCCGAATTCGAGATCCTGGCCGGATCGTGATCATGTGTCCTCCTCGAGAACGCGAGCGACGTACGAGAGAAACCGCGTACCGAGGTCGCGCAACGCGGTGGGGCTCGCGGGCCCGTGCCCGGCCCCCGCGATCCGGACGTGCTGCGCATCGACTCCCGCACGCCGCAGCACCTCGGCGAACCGTGGCCCCTGCGCGGCGTCGATGCGGCTGTCGTCGGCCATGTCGAGGACGAGGAACGGAGGCGCTCCCGCAGCACGGCTCCGCGCGAGCGACATCGGATCGTGTTCGGCGACAGCCGGTTCAGAGTGCAGGTCGCCGAACTCCCCGGCCCAGCGACTCCCCAGCGGGTTGTCGGAGAGCCGGGCGAGGTCGAGCGGTGCCGCCGTTGTCACGACCGCGGCGGCGATGCCAGGATGGCGCAAGGCCGCAGCAGCAGCGACCGTCCCGCCGAGCGACCCGCCCGTGAGGACCAGACAGTCGGGGCGGCTCGCTCCGACGGCGACCAGTTCGCGCGCGGCGCACGCGAGATCGTCGACGGCACGTCGCTTCCGGAGCCCGCGACCGTCCTGCCGCCACCGCTCGTCGCGTTCGCCGCCACCGCGCACCTGGGCGAGAGCGACCGCCCCACCTGCATCGAGCCATGCCGCCGTCGTCGGCTCGAAGTGCGGGACGTGCGCGACCCCGAAGCCGCCGTAGACGTCGAGCAGGAGCGGCCGTGGCCTGCGCACATCCGGCGGTCGCGTCACGAGAACGTCGATGTCGGCTCCGTCGTCCGCCCGAGCGACGACGATCTCGCCGGCGGCGGGGATCGCGGTGCGCGGATCCTCGCGCCACGGATAGCGGAACACCTGTGGCGGTGTCGCGACGCCGTCGAGTCGGACGTGGATCTCACCGTCCGACACCGACAGCGCATCGACGGAACAGATGTCGGTGCCCGCGGCGACGAGCCGTGTGTCGCGGACACGGCCACCGCGATCGACGAGGGTCAACCGATGCCGTCCCCGATCGACGGTGAGCACCGCGACTCCGCCCCGGCCCGCCGCGGCACCGATCGCAGTTCCGCGCGTCGGCACGACGCGGCGCCGCGGACTGCCGACCTCGATCGCATCCCGGCGCACGAGCGCGCGTACCCCGTCGTACTCGACGACCGTCACGGTGTCGGGTGGCAACTCCATGGTGGATCCTCGTGCGAAGTTGCAGAGCAGGACGGTCCCGCTGCGCCGAACGAGTACCCCGCCCGTGGACACCGAGATTCGCCCACGCGGCACGTCGCGCGACTCCTGCCATCGACCGTCATCAGCATCGACGACGCCCACGCGCAAACGGCCGTCCGCCGTCAGCACGACTGTGCCGTCCGGCAGCCAGGCAGCCTGTTCGAGCGCGAACCGGGCCCCGGCGACGGGGACGACACGCCCGTCGGACCGGACGATCTCGACGGCCGCAGACTCGTCTGGGGCGAGCCGGGCGAGCACGGCACCGCTTCCCGCGCGCGCCGCGAGCACCCGCGCCGGGGCGGCGACACGACGCAGGGCGCGTCCGTCTGCGAGCGCCGTGAGCACGTCGTCGTCACCGTCCCGTCGCACCCGGTACCCGCCGGTGGGCAGGTGTGGACGCGGTGCGGCGCACTGCCAGTGGGCGTAGGCGTCGAGCAGCCGCGCGGTGGCGTCGCGGCCGCCGATCGGCGGAGTGGTCCGGGGCACGATCCGGAACACTACTAGAGTTTGGTTATCGTTTTCATCTATGGTCGCCGTGTCCACTCGGACCCACCGCGTCAGCGGAAACCCGACTCCGCCGGTGGAATTCAGGAAAGGCAGGCACACATGATCGACAACGCCGAGACCGAGGCCGTGTACACGATCGAGGACACCGACCAGCTCGCGCACCTGTCGGCGTCGCACTCGAACGCACTCGTGGAGAACCCGTTCGACTGACCGTCACCGCACGGGGTCGCCCACGGCCGAGCCGTGGGCGGCCCCGCCGCCACCCTCACGCCGCCACCTGCCGAGGAGTCCGATGACCTCATCCCCTCTCGCGCCCGAGGCGCACGTCTTCGACGTGCCCGGTCGGGGCCGTGCCATCCGCGCAACGGACGGGACGTTTCTCCGCGTCCGGCCCGGCGCCGACGAATCCGCCGCACGTGCGGGAGTCGCAGTACGTGCCCATCGAGATCTGCAGCACCGCTGGACGACTCGCTGCACTCCGGCACGCGTCGTCGGCGACCACCCACTGCTCGACACGCTCCGCGACGTCCTCCCCGACGCCGGCATCGACGTCGTCGCGGCGGGCGCAGGCGCGGTGACGATCGGTGCGTGGCTTCCCGGCGCCGCGCGTCCCGACGACACCGTGGTGTCCCCGGCGCTCGAGATCGCGATCGAGGGAGCGCTGGTCTTCGTCGGCCCGCTGCGGCTCGACGCGACCGACGCGACCCCGTCTCAGGTGCGCCGCCGACGCCACGCCGCCGCGATCGACGGACCGGAACTGGCGCACTGGCATCGGACGGTCGACGATCCCCGTCACGACTTCGGCCGAGCCGCACACGCTCTGGTGGCGGCGCGCGTCCTCGACGTGCTTCGCGCCTGGCAGACCGATCCCGGTGCTGCCGACCGGTTGCGCGACGTCGTCTGGCGCTTCGACGATCACGCACTCACCACGAGCGAGCACGTCGTCCTCGGCTTCGACGAGCCGCATCCGTGATCCGCGCGCCCCATCACTGCGTCGTACGGGACGGCGCCGTACTCGCCGGGCACCGCTACGAACCGGCCACGCGGCCTCGCGGCACCGTCCTGATGCGCACGCCGTACGACGCCGGTGCGCACGGCACCGCGGCCGCATGGTGGGTACGGCTCGGCTTCCGCGTCGTCGTGCAGGACGTCCGCGGCCGCTACCGCTCGGACGGCCGCTGGCTCCCCTACCGGAGCGAAGCGGACGACGGTGCGGACACGGCGACCCGGCTGGATCCACCCGTCGTCGCCGTCGGTACCTCGTACGGCGCGCACTGCGCCGTCGAGCTCGCGCGCGCCGCCCCCGTCGCGGCCGTGGTCGCGATGGTCCCGGCGCTCGGCCTGCACGAGACTGCCACCCGAAACGGAACCCGCTGCGTCCGTGACCGTCTCGGGTGGTGGCACGAGCACGGCTTCGGCCGCTTCTCGGCACCGCCCGCGGCGCCGGAGCGGCTCGACCACGCCACCGAGACGGCTCGGCGTCGCGGCATCGACCGTGCGCCCGCCGCACTCGGCTGGCCCGAGAACCGCGCCGCGGCATGGCGTCGGCTGTGGGATGCTCCCCCACTCGACTTCACCGACCGGTATGCGGACGCCCGCGCTCCGCTGCTCGTGCTGGGCGGCGACCACGACTTCTTCGCGGCCGATGCCGTCCGGCTCGCGCAGTCGTGGCCCGTCGACGCCCTGCACGTGAGTGGGCCGTGGGGGCACCGGCTCCTCGCGGGCGTGCCGGAGCCGATGCGCGAGGCGCTGCGTGCGCACGGAGGGCCGGGGACGGTCGTCGCGGCGTGGCTCGGCGGAGTCCTCGGCGATCGTCCTGGTCCGCACCCCCGTACCGGAAGTCGGGTACTCGATCCCGACGCCGGATGGCGACATCACCCGACCCGACCGAAAGAACGTTCGTGACCACTCGACGTCTCCTCTCCCCCGACGACCTCGTCGACCCCGTGACGGGCATCGTCCGCTCCGTCCGCGAGGTACTGCGCCCGCCCGGCGCTCCCGAGCGCTACGTCTCGCTCACGGCATCGGTCGCCGACGCGCGGCGGCTCGGTGACTGGCCCGCCGACCGCGTGTCGCTCGGGACGAGCTTCGGCGATCCCGCGACCGCACGCATCGCCGCGATCGCGGAGGCGGTCGAACGCTACTGCGGCAACTGGATTCCCCCGGAGCCCGGGGCGCACCACCGGATCACCACCGCGGCCGCGCTGCGCGGGGCGGGTGAGAACACGCTCGACGAGTTCCCCCGCTTCGCTGCGTGGCAACTGGAGCGACCCGGCTTCCCGTACCGCGACGTCACCGACGACACCGAGACGCTGTGGGTGCGGTGCAGCGACGAATCGCGAGCCGGCGATACGGCGCCGATCTGGGCTCCCGCCTCGCTCGTCCTGCTCAACTGGCGGCGATCGTGGCTACGCGAGCTCCCTCGCCTCCATCACCTCAACTACGCGGGAATCGCGACCGGACAGGGCGTCGCCGACGCTCGCGATCGCGGCATCCTCGAGGTGATCGAACGCGACGCACTCGAAACCTGGTGGCATCTGGACGGTCCGACACACGGGATCGACCTCGACTCCGTCCCCGGCCTCCGCGAGGATCTCGCGGGAGGCCGCCTCGACGCACACGCCGTCACGATGCCGAGCGAATTCGCACCGTGCGTCGCCGCACTCGTTCGCGATCCCGACACCGGCATCCGGGCAGCAGGTTTCGCCTCGAGTCTGTCGCCCGAGCGCGCGGTGCGCAAGGCCGTACTCGAAGCGATCCACACGTGGGCGTTCACGCTGGGTGTCCTCGAACCCGGCGGATGGGTGTTCCGCGCCGTCGACGCAGGTCTGTCGGCGCCGGGCCTGTACCTCGGCCATCGGGCCGACGGACGATACCTCGACTCCGCCGGTGCGCACTTCGAGAACGTCGTCGACCTCGGCGCGCACGTCCAGGTGTGGCTCGACGAGCGAACGCATCGCGAGGAGCGCCGCTTCACCGAACCCGCCCTCGGCGAACGCGCGATCGGCACCGTTGCGGCGACGACGATGCCCGAGGTCCGTCGCCGTCTCGCCGCACGAGGCCATCGCGTGATCACGTGCGACCTGACCACACGCGACATCGCACGCACGCCGCTGCGCGTCGTGCGCTCGCTCGTGACGGGGCTCGTCCCCAACGCACCCGCCGCGTTCACGTACTACGGCTGCCCACGTTTCGGGGAGGTGGCGGTCGCGCGCGGCTGGCGGACATCCGTCCCGTCCGGGCCCGACGACCTGTCGCTGCTTCCGGCTCCCCACATGTGATGACGGCACACGAGCTCCTCACGCGCGCACTGCGTCCCGGCGACCCGGGACCGCCGCTGCCACCGGGGCCCCGCGACGGCGGCTGGCTCGGGGTGGGTGCCGAACCCGTCACGGTGCCGCCGGACTGGGACGCACTGCTGGATGCGTTGTGGCGGCCCACCGGATTCCATGTCACCGCCGACGGGCAGCCGACCACGATCGCTCGACGGCCGGTTCCGTCGGCCGGCGGGACGTACGGCGTCCGTACCCACCTCGTGATTCCCGCGCACGCCCGCGGCACCCTCGCGCCGGGTCGGTACGTGCATCTGCGTGAGGACTCGCTGCTGGTGCGTCGCACCGACGGTCCGCCACCACCGGACGGCGAGCACGCGAGTGTGGTGTTCACCGCCGCTCCCGGACGCGCCTTCGGCCGCTACCGCCACCGTGCGTGGCCGCTGTGGATCGCCGACACGGCATACGCCGTCGCGACGCTCGAACGACTCGTCGTCACCGGAACCGCGACGCTCGGGTCGCCGGCGACGTGCACGATCGCCGCGCTCGCACCGGCCTCCGACACCGCATGGTGGGCGCGGTCGGGTGCGCCCGAACTGACGCTCGCGCACATCACGCTGCCGAACGGTCCGCAGCCGGACACGGCTGCCGCGCAGCACTTCTCGCGACGTCGCTCGCCCTCACATGCACGCTTCATCGCACGAGACGAGAGCAACGATCCGACGTCGCGCGCCGTCGCCGCGGCCTCGCAGCAACAGTGGGTCGCGCACGCCGCGACGACGGCACTGTGGACGGTCCCCGGGCACTTCGGGGCACACGACGTGTGGTGCACCCACCTCGCGGCGGCGCGACTCGCGGCGAGCGCCGTCCTCGCGGGACTGCAGGTGCGCGCCGTGTCGGGCATGACCTCGACCGCCCCGCCGTACCCGCTTCATGCGCTCGCCTTCCTCGATCTCCCCGAAGGAGGACTCTCGTGGTCGTAGCAGCCGAGTTGTGGCGCGCCGCCTTCACACATCCGCGACACGCATTCGTCACCGTCGGCACACATCTGGCCGTCGCGTCGACTCATGCTCTCGGCGCACTCGCCCTCGCGGTCGCGCTGTCCGGAATAGCAACGCGCCATTCCGCCACGATCGCCGCGGGTCTCGCAGCCGTCCTCGGCCTCGCGCTCGTGCGTGCCGCGTTCGGCGAGGTGGAGGCGAACGCCGCCGGGAGGCTCGGCGCGACCGTGGCCGGGACACTGCGTGATCGCGCACTCGCCGCCACAGCCGTACCCACGCGCCTGCACGACGTGAGCGCACGTGACGGCCGCACCCTCACGACCCTCGTCGACGGGGTGGACGGCGTCGACGCCTATGTGACGCGCTATCTCCCGGTCGCGGTGACGGTCGTCGTCGTCACACCGGCTGTGCTCGTCGCGGTGGCGGTGCTGTCGCCGCTCGCCGGCGCCGCCGCCTTCGTCGGCGTCGCCCTCGCACTCGCCGGTCCGATGGCGTGGCGACGCGCGATGCGGTCGCGCGAACCACGGCACTGGGACTCCTACGAGCGGCTCGCCGCCGACCTCCTCGACGCACTGCGATCGATGGCGACGGTGCGTGCCCTCGGCGCCACCCGCGACCTGCGCGACTCCCTCGGTGCCCGCTCGGACGCGCTGCATCGCGCGACCGTCGGGGCGATGCGCATCTCGCTGGTGGACACCGCGATCGTCGATCTGGCCGTCCAGGGTGGATACGTCGTCGCCGTCGCTCTCGCCGCCACGGGGGCCGGTGACTCGCATCCGCTCGCGCTCTACGCGGTACTGCTGCTCGCGTCCGAGGCGTTTCGGCCCGTTCGCGACCTCGCCCGCGAATGGCACGCCGGGTTCCTCGGCATGTCGGCGTTACCCGGACTGCGCGCCGCTGGAGCATTCGACCCGGTTGCAGAGCCGGCGGCGCCGCAGCAGCCCGGCGCGACGCGCGGTGCCCGACTCGCCTTCTCCGGTGTGCGCTTCCGCTACCCCGACGCCGCCGAGGACGTCCTCGGCGGCGTGGATCTCGACCTCCGGCCCGGTGCACTCCACGCACTCACCGGCGAGTCGGGTGCAGGCAAGAGCACTCTGCTCGATCTCGCGCTCGGGCACCTGACCCCCACCTCCGGCACCGTCCTCGTCGGCGACACCGCGCCCGAGGCGGGATGCCTCGCGGTCGTGTCGCAACACCCTGTCCTGTTCCACGGCACCGTCCGCGCGAATCTCGCCGCGGGAGCCCACGCCCCGAGCGACACCGACCTGCGCCGTGCCGCCGCGGCCGCCGGTGCACGAGACGTCGTCGCCGCGCTCGGACTGGACGGCATGATCGCCGAGGCCGGTTCGTCGCTGTCGGGTGGGCAGCGGCAGCGGCTCGCGGTGGCACGCGCGCTCGCGTCCGACCGACCCGCGCTGCTCGCCGACGAACCGACGAGCGCGCTCGACGACGGCAACGCACGCCGCGTCCTGGCAGCACTGCGGGACGCCGCGCGCGACCGAGTCGTCGTGGTCGTCACGCACCGCATCGATCTTCTCGAGCCCGAGGACGAGGTGCTGCGGCTGACGGGCGGGTGCGTCGTCACCGAATGCCGGGAGGCGGCCCGATGATCCGATCCGATCGGCCCGGGGAAACGCGAGGTCCGGTCCGCGACGCGGCGATCGCACTCGGGCGACTGGTCCCGGTACTGCGGCCGCAGTGGCGGACGGCCGCACTCACCACCGTGGTCGCGACCGCCGGGGGCGCCCTCCTCGTCGCTCTGGTCGTCGCGGTCGCGGCGATCGTCGGCCGGATCGCCGTCACCGGCACGGCCCCCTCGCTCGGCGCCTGGGCGGCACTCGGCCTGGGCGTCCTCGTGCGCGCGGCACTGACGTGGTGGGAGATGGACCTGTCGCACTCGCTCGCGTATCGCGTTCTCGCACAGCTCCGTTCCGAAGTCTTCGCGCGCTACACGGTCGCCGTGCCGGGACGGCAGCCGGTTCGTTCGGGACATGCGGCGACGGTGCTCGGTGACATCGAGAAGCTCGAGTTCTTCTACGCACACACCCTCGCGCAACTCGTCGGCACCGGCGTTCTCGTGTCGGCGGGACTCGCCGCTCTCGTCGTCGTCGACGGAGCGCTCGCCGCCGTCGCCGCTGCCGGACTCGTCGCGCTCGTCGTCGTCACCGCGATCGATGCCCCTCGCGCAGCGCGTGCGGGCGCCGACGTCACCGCTGCGCGCAGTGCCCTGTCGGCACGGGTCGCCGACGTTCTCGGGGGCATGCGGGAGGTCCTCGGCTACGGTCTCGCCGCCCGGATCCGCCGCGACGTCGGTGCCGCGTCCCTCGGCCTGGCCCGCACCCACGCCCGACGCGAGCGCCTCTCCCGGCGTGCCGACACCATCCGGGACGTCGTCGTCACCGTCTCGGTGGTGGCGGTGGTCGCCGTGGCCTCCGCGGGCACGATCTCGCCGCAGTGGGTGCCGGCGCTGGCCGCCGGAACGCTCGGAGTCCTGGCGCTCGCCGCGTCCGCGGCGACGACCGTCGCCGCACTTCCGGCACTGGCCGCGTCGGCCGCGCGCGTGGGCGACGCGCTCACGCTGCCGCCCGCGACCACCCCCGTCACCGCACCGCTGCCCGCCCCGTCCGGCGATCTCGGACTTCGCGTTCGCGGGCTGCGATTCGCCTACGACGACGCCGTCGTGCTGGACGACCTCGATCTCGATGTCGCGCCGGGTGAGTTCGTCGCGATCACCGGGCCGTCGGGGGCAGGAAAGTCGACACTCGCGACGCTCCTGGCACGTCTCGTCGATCCCGACGACGGGACGATCAAGCTCGTGGGGAACGACGCTGCGGCACCGCTCGCCGCGCTCGCCGACGACACCCTGCGCCGCTGCGTCACGCTCGTCGCCCAGGACTGCGCCGTTCTGCGCGGCACCGTGCGCGAAGCCCTGCTCCACGGAAACGTCCGGGACGCCGAAGACGACGAACTCGACCGGATGCTGACGCAAGTCGGACTGAGCGGGGCGATCGACCTCGACGCCACGATCGGGTACGGCGGGCTGCGGCTCTCCGGCGGCCAACGCGCGCGGCTGTGCCTCGCGCGCGCCCTGCTCCGCAGGCCCCGGATCCTGATCCTCGACGAGATCACCGCCGCACTCGACGATCGCACCGAGGCCGAGGTCGTGCGGTTGCTCCGCGAGACGGACTGCACGCGAGTGGTCGTGTCGCATCGGCCGGCCACCGTCGCTGCCGCCGACCGGGTGGTGACGATGTCGGCACCATGAGATAGCGTCCCGGTTGACAATTCAACTTGCACATCGCTGCGCGAACGGGGGTCCGTGCGGCACGGCCAGACACCACTGGTCGTCGACCCGCCCGAGGATCCCCATGACGCACTCGCTCCCCGATGCGCATCGCCGCCCCCGTCGGCTCCGAAGCATCGCAGCCGCATCGCTCGCCGCTCTCGTCACGACTGCAGGAGCGGGGATCTGGGCGTACAACGCACCCACCGCGACGCACGCAGCCCCCGATCTTCGGGCTTCGGTCACCACGTGTCACGACATGGTCGCGGTGACGATATCCGGTCGTGGCGGCGGCATGGCGAACCGCGACGATGACGACCCCCGATGGTTGAGGGACGCGAACTCGGCTCCCCTCCCGGCATCCCTCGAATACGGGAACCGGTGGGTCGATCCCGTCCTGGGCCCGGCCGGTGACGAACTGGGCGACGGCTTCGCGGCGGTTCACATCGCCTATCCCGCCGACCTCGGAAGCTACGACCGCGCCGTGGAGACCGGTGTCGCGAACGCCGAGCAGGTGATGCGTGCCATCGGCGCAGCGTGCCCCGACACCCGGTTCGCGATCGTCGGCTACAGCCAGGGGGCCGACGTCGCGCGCCGTCTCGCGATGGGAATCGGCAACGATCCGAACGGTTCCGTCGTCGATGCCGCACACGTACTCGGAGTCGTCGTGATCGCCGACCCGGGTCGCTCGATCGGCGACGGCGCCTTCCCCGGGGCTCGTGACCCGTTCCGCGGCCCGGACGGATTCGACCTCGACTATCGGACAGGGACTGCGACGACACCCGGCTCGGGCCTTCTCGGTGGCACCGCAGGAAGTTTCGGCGCGCTCGACGGCAGAGTTGCGTCCTTCTGCTCCGACGGGGATTTCACCTGCGCGGCACCGGAGAACATCGCCCTGCTACGAGTACTGATCAACATCGGCACCGCGCTCGAGATCGAGTCCCTGCAGACGGACGGCCCGACCCTCGATCACGCCGGCGAGTTCGCGCGCATTCTCACCCGCACCGTCGTTCTCGCGTTCGCCGACATCCGCTCGCAGCCGGCATGGCTCACGACCGACAAGAGCTTCCTCGACGTACTCGTCAAGGTGTCGGCGCCGACCTATGTTCCGAGCGAACCTCCAGCCCCCTCGGTCGAACCGACGTTGGGTCGCCTCGCCTCGCTCACTCACCTCCCGCGCAAGACGGCCGAGGAGATCATCGGTTTCGTCCTCGACAATCGAGGACTCCTCGACGTCGTCCGGTCCGACCCGTACGACACGACGTTCGCGCCCGACGGCGGCATGCACTTCGACTACTGGAACGACGACACGGACAAGCCACACACCTCCATCGACTACGCCGCCGCATGGCTCGCCCATCTCGGCCGCCAAGTGGCGCAGGGACGCACCGTCGACAGCGCCGAGCCGGACGAGACGACCCTCGAGGCAACCCTCGTCGCAGCCGAACGAACCCTCGAGCCCGACGCCTCCCCCGCGAACGACCCGGTCGTGGACGAGACTTCCGCAACCGACACCGCCGTCGCGCCGACGACGACCAGGGAGCGCACCCTCACCTCACCGACCGCGACGCCGGGGCCCGACGCGGCGACCACGACGTCGCGGACTCCGTCGAGCGTCGCACCGACTCACGCCGACTCGACGCCCGTCATCACGACACCGGCGGCCCCCACCACCACGAGAGCGACGTCGTCCGAGGACCCCGACACCGACTCGGTGACAACCCACCGCGGCGAGTGACCGACGGAGTCACTCGGAGAGGTGCTCGCGCAACGTCGTTCCGGAGTGGGCCGTATGCGCGCGGGGTCGGCGAAGACGCCGGCCTCTCGGTCGAGCCGGACGGCGGCGACGCCAGGCACCGCCCGACAACCACGTCGGGGACAGCGACAGTCCGATGTGCGGTGAAGCCGGGGCGCCGAGCGTCGTCACGAACTCGATCGTGGAGTCGGGCGAGAGCGCCGACGAGTGATCGGCGACACAGCAGGAGGGTAGGCTCGAATCGTCGACGAGAAGATCCGCCACCGACGAAAGGACATCCCATGCCCCTGGTCGCGGGGATCGATTCGTCCACTCAATCGTGCAAAGTGGTGGTGTGCGATGCCGATTCGGGCGAGATCGTGCGCACGGGCGCTCACCCGCACCCACCGGGCACCGAGATCGACCCCGCCGCGTGGTGGGACGCGCTGACCCAGGCGGTCGCGAGCGCCGGGGGTCTCGACGACGTCGCCGCCGTGTCCGTCGGCGGCCAGCAGCACGGCATGATCTGCCTGGCGGAGAACGGCTCCGTCGTCCGTGATGCCCTGCTGTGGAACGACACTCGCTCCGCACCGGCGGCCGAGGCGCTGGTCACCGAGCTCGGCGGCGGGAAGGCGTGGGCCGAGCGGGTCGGGGTCGTCCCGGTCGCCGCGATCACCGTCGCGAAGCTGCGTTGGCTCGCGGACCACGAACCCCGCAACGCGGACGCGACCGCGGCCGTGTGCCTGCCGCACGATTGGCTCACCTGGCAGCTCGGCGGCGCGGCCTCGCTGGACACCCTCGCCACCGATCGCAGCGACGCCTCCGGGACCGGCTACTTCTCGGCGGCCCGCGGCGGGTACGACACCGGCCTGCTGACCACGGCATTGCGCGGGCGGTCGCCGCGGCTGCCACGCGTGCTCGGTCCACACGAGGCAGCCGGCGAGACGGACACCGGAGCGGCGCTCGGGCCCGGGGCCGGCGACAACGCAGCGGCGGCACTCGGGCTGCACGCGGAAACCGGCGACGCCGTCGTCTCGCTCGGCACCTCCGGTGTCGTCGCCGCGGTCACCGACGCTCCCCCGTGCGATGCCTCCGGTCTCGTCGCGGGGTTCGCCGACGCGACCGGGCGCCAGCTGCCGCTCGTGTGCACCCTCAACGGCGCGCCGGTGCTCGCCGCGACGGCGAGGATGCTCGGTGTGGATCTCGAAGGGTTCTCGCGGCTGGCACTGTCGGCGCGGCCGGGGGCCGAAGGCCTCGTGCTCGTACCCTATTTCGCGGGCGAGCGCTCCCCGAATCTTCCCGCCGCGACGGGAGCGCTGCAGGGCATCACGACCGCCAATCTCACGGCAGCGAACATCGCCCGCGCGGCGGTCGAGGGATTGCTGTGCTCGCTCGTCTTCGCCGCCGATTGCATCCGTGCGGAGGGCACACCGCTCGACCGGATCGTGCTCGCCGGTGGCGGCGCGCGGTCGGAGGCCGTTGCCCGCATCGCGCCCGCCGTGTTCGAACGCCCGGTGGCCTTGCCCGCGGACGGCGAGTACGTCGCGCTCGGCGCCGCACGGCAGGCGGCCTGGACACTCACCGGTGAACTGCCGGAGTGGTCAGGGCAGGGGCCGGCGCCGCGCACCTTCGAGGCGAACCCGGAACCGGACGTGGTCACCCGCTATCGCGAAGCGGCCGCCCTCACCTTCGGTCAGTGACCCAGCACCAGCGAGAGCGTCCGGCGGGCACCGTCTTTCCGTAGCGACTCGAGCGCGGCCAGATAGGGAGCGGTGAACTCCTCGCGGTCTGCCAGATCACCGAACAGCGAACGCTCCCGGACGAAGGCGAGAGGCTCGCTGCGAGACCGCAGCGCGAGTGGCGTGAGCGTCGCGGCCAGTGGGTCGACCACGTCGATCGGCGCGCCCGCCTCGTCGGTTCCCTCGGCGTACCGCGTCCAACTCGCGACGACGGCGGCGGCGAGCGACACGTCGCCGTCCGCGTCGAGCCGTTCGCGAATCACGGGCACGAGCCATTTCGGGATGCGATCCGACGAGTCCTGGCACAGCCTCGCGACGGTATCTGCGATCGCCGGGTTTCCGAAACGGTCGAGCAGCGTCGCCGTGTACTCGTCGAGATCGATGCCCTCGAGCGGCATCAAGGTCGGCCGCGCCTCCGAATCCCAGTAGCGGCGAAGCAGTTCCGCGATGTCCGCATCGGCTGCGGCGTCGTGGACGTAGCGGTACCCCAGAAGATGTCCGAAGTAGCACAAGCTCTGGTGTCCGGCGTTGAGCAGTCGCAGCTTCATGAGCTCGTACGGGGTCACGTCCGCGACGACCTGGACACCGACGTCCTCGAAGGGCGGCCGGGGCGACGAGAAGGAGTCCTCGAGCACCCACTGGGTGAACGGCTCGGCGACGACGGGCCAGCGGTCGTCGACACCGGTGCGCTCGCGAACCTCGGCGCGCAGTTCGAGTGGTGTCGCGGGTGTGATCCGGTCGACCATCGAGTTGGGAAACGCGGTGTTGTCCGCGATCCACTGTGCGAGTTCGGGATCCTGCGCGCGGGCGAACGCACCGAACGTTTCGCGCGCGACGTCGCCGTTGCCGGCGATGTTGTCACACGACACGACGGTGAACGACGCGATGCCCCGATCGCGGCGGCGGCGCAGTGCCGAGGTGACGAAGCCGAAGACCGTCGTCGGGACGGCGTCCGGCTCGAGGTCGTGCGCGACGTCGGGCTGCGTGAGATCGAACTCGCCCGTCGCGGGCGAGAAGTTGTAGCCCCCCTCGGTGACGGTGAGCGACACGATCGCGGTATCGGGGTGCGAGAGCACGTCCAGGACGGCGTCCGGATCGTCGGGAGCCAGCAGGAAGTCGACGATCGACCCGATCACGGAGGTCTGGACGTCGCCGTCGGGATGCTTGAGCGTGAGGGTGTAGAGCCCGTCCTGCGGGACGAGGGCGTCGCGCATCGCGGCGTCGGCCGGGCGGATGCCGATTCCACAGATGCCCCAGTCGCTTCCGGCGGCGAGCAATCGGTCGACGTACATCGCCTCGTGGGAGCGGTGGAAGCCGCCGACCCCGATGTGCGCGATCCGGGTACGGACGGCCGCGCGATCGTACGAGGGGACATCCGCGCGTGTGATGTCCGACAGCGTGCCCGAATTCAGTGCGATCGCATCGCTCACGACGTTCCTCCCCGGAGAGTCCGGTCCGCAGGGCGGACGATCACCTTGATCGAGCCCGCGACGCGATCGGAGTCGAGCGCCGCGGGTACTTCCGCGAGGCCGAACCTACCGGTGACGAGCGAGTCGAGATCCACGGCACCGGACGCGACGAGTGCGATCGCCGTCGGCCAGGTGTTCGCGTACCGGAAGACCCCGGTGAGGGTGAGTTCGCGGTTCTGGATCAGCGACACGGGCAGCGTCATCTCGTCGGCACCCATTCCCACGAGCACCACGCCGCCGCCGGGGCGGACGGCGTCGATACCGCTCCGGACCGCGGCGGGGACACCGCTCGCGTCGACGAACGCGTCGATCGGCACTCCCGGGTCGGGCCTGTCCGGCGGCGAGAACACGTGTGTCGCGCCGTGGCGTCGCGCCTGCTCGCGACGAGCGTCGTCGGGTTCGGACACCGCGATCACGGTCGCGCCCGCTGCCCGCGCCACCTGCACGCAGAGCAGTCCGACGGGCCCGGCACCGGCGACGAGGATCGCCGAGCCGAGTCCGACCCGCGCCTTGCGCAGCGCGGCGATCGCAACCGACAGCGGTTCGAGCAGTGCTGCGGCATCGTCGCCGATCGTGTCGGGAACGGCGTGTGCGAACGCGCTGCCGATCGTCACGTACTCGGCGAACGCGCCGTCGACCGGCGGCGTCGCGAAGAAGTCCAGGTTCGGCGACAGGTTGTAGTCGCCACGGAGGCTTTCGGCACTCGCCGGGTCGGGGCGCTGCGGCTCGATCGAGACACGCTGCCCCACACGGCCCTCCGCGACGCCGGCACCCACGGCGACGATGCGACCGGATGCCTCGTGCCCCAGCACGAGCGGCGTGTCGACGACGAACTCGCCGATGCGGCCGTGCCGGTAGTAGTGCGTGTCGGACCCGCACACTCCGACCGAGGCGATCTGTACGAGGACATCGCCCGGGCCGGGCGCCGGTATCGGACGCCGCTCCTCGGTGATGCTCCCGCCGGGGTGTAGGACGCTCACCCGCATCGTGTCGTCTGCTGCGCCACTTTCCGAAGTCGGTGTTGTGTACGTCACAGTTGAATGCTAGCGTACTGCGCATCTTCTCCACCACTGCGCATCTGCTCACCGCAGTCGCACCACCCGACTGCGCACCACCCGACTGCGCACCACCCGACTGCGCACCACCCGACTGACGGAGGATCAGTGACGACCCCCTTCGCGACGACCGGCAACGGCACCGACGCCGCCGTCGACGTCCGGTTGCTGGTCCGCGCCGCGACGATGTATCACGTCGAGGGCATGACCCAGGCGAAGATCGCCGAGCGACTGGGCGTCTCCCGTGCCACCGCCGGCAGGCTCGTATCGCGGGCCCACGCGCAAGGACTCGTGACGGTGTCCGTTTCCGCCCCCGCGCACGTGGCCCTCCACCCCGAACTGGAACGCGACGTCGAGCGCGCTTTCGGACTCGACGAAGTGGTGATCGTGGCGGACGAGGTGGACGGCGGGGTCCTCGGGAACGCCGCGCTCGGCCAGGCCGCGGCACCCGTGCTCGCCCGCCGACTCGGCGCGAACGACACCTTCGGATTCACGTGGGGACCCGAACAGCTCGCGGTGGCCGACGCCCTCACCGGTGGGTCGTGTGCGCGCGTCGTCCAGATGGACGGCTCGATCACCTCCGCGAACTACCACACCGGGGTCGATCACACCCTCGCGGTCTTCGCCGACCGGCTCGGGGCGCAGCCGCTCCGGCTCGTCGCCCCGCTGTACGCCGATCCAGCCACCGTCGCTGCGCTGCACCGCGATTCGATCGTCTCCCGCGCCCTCGATGCCGCTGCGGCGTGCGACGTGATGCTCTTCGGCGTCGGATCGGTCTCGACGTCCACGACGCTGTTCGAGGGCGCCTTCATCGACTCGGCCGTCCTCGCCGAACTGCGCGAGCTGGGAGCAGTCGGCGAGATCGGCGGGCGCTTCTACGACGCCGAGGGCGCACCCGTCGCCTCGACCCTCGTCGACCGCACCGTGTCGGTGGCGCTCGACCGCGTTCGCGCGTGCCCGGCGTCCGTACTCGTCTCGGGCGGTGACCCGCGCCACGAATCGATCCTCGGTGCACTGCGCGGCGGCTTCGCCTCGATCGCGGTGACCGACGCCCGCACCGCCCGGTGGCTGCTCGACCGACAGGAAAGACGATCGTGACCACGATCCGACCACGGCACCTGCGCGCGACCGCTGCCCTCGCCGCCCTGACCCTCGTCACGGCGGGCTGCGCCGGGGCCGGTTCGCTCACCGGCGGCGGCAGCGACACCGTCACCATCGCGATGGTGTCCAACTCCCAGATGACCGACGCCGTGAGCCTCTCGCACGAGTTCGAGGCCGAGAACCCCGGCGTGACACTGAAGTTCGTGACCCTCTCCGAGAACGAAGCGCGCGCCAAGATCACCGCGTCCGTGTCCACGGGTGGCGGCGAGTTCGACGTCGTCATGATCAGCAACTACGAGACGCAGATGTGGGCCGAGAACGGCTGGCTCGTCGACCTGCAGCCGTACATGGACGCCTCGGAGGGCTACGACGCCGCCGACTTCGTCCCGACGCTGCGTGACGCGCTGTCGTACGAGGGATCGATGTACTCGGCACCGTTCTACGGCGAGTCGTCGTTCCTCATGTACAACAGGGCGATGTTCGAGCAGGCGGGCGTGAGCCTGCCGGAGAACCCGACCTGGCCCGAGGTCGCCGAGGTCGCCGAGCAGTTGCACTCCGACGACGTCGCCGGAATCTGCCTGCGCGGCAAGCCTGGATGGGGCGAGCTGCTCGCCCCGCTCAACACCGTCGTGAACGCCTTCGGCGGCCGCTGGTACGACGAGGACTGGAACGCGCAGCTCACCAGTCCGCAGTTCCGCGACGCCGTGAAGTTCTACGTCGACACCGTCCGCGAGAGCGGCGAGCGCGGCGCGGCGTCGAGCGGCTTCCAGGAGTGCGGAAACCTGTTGTCGCAGGGCCAGGCCGCGATGTGGTACGACGCGACGTCCGCCGTGTCGGTGCTCGAGAGCCCCGACACCTCGACCATCGCAGGCGATGTCGGCTATCTCCCCGCGCCCAGCATGGCGAAGGGCGACAACGGCTGGCTCTACACGTGGTCGCTCGGCATCCCCACGAGCAGCGATCGCCAGGACGACGCGTGGAAGTTCATCGAGTGGATGACGAGCAAGGACTACATCGCGCACGTCGCCGACGAACTCGGCCCGACTCACGTGCCCCCGGGAAGCCGGCTCTCGACGTACGAACTACCCGCCTACCAGGAGGTCTCGGGCCCCTTCGCACAGCAGACGCTCGACGCGATGCGTACCGCCGATCAGGCGAATCCCTCGCTCGACCCGGTCCCCTACACCGGCATCCAGTTCCTCGCGATCCCCGAGTTCCAGGACCTCGGGACACGGGTGAGCCAGCAGATCAGCGCGGCGATCGCCGGACAGACGGCGGTGGACGACGCACTCGAACAGTCACAGCAGTACGCCGAGGTCGTGGGCGCCAGCTACCGAAACAGCGCGGGTTGACGGAAAGAGGTGAAGAAGCCGTGACCACCACCGCCGACACCGGACCGGCTGCGCCGCAGCGGGTCCCGGATCGAGTATCGCGAGCGGAGGGCTGGCGGCGCCGCGGGCCGATGCTCCCTGCGCTCGTCTTCATGATCGTCGTGACGCAGGTACCGTTCCTGTTCACGCTGTTCTACTCGACGCAGTCGTGGAACCTCGTCCGACCGGGTTCGCGCGAGTTCGTCGGCCTCGACAACTTCGCCGCCGTCTTCCGCGACAGCCAGTTCTGGACGGTCACACTCAACACCGTCGTCCTCATCGTCGGCACCGTCGTGATCTCGGTGGCACTCGGCCTGTTCTTCGCGTTGCTGCTGGACCGGAAGTTCCTCGGCCGGGGCATCGTCCGCACGCTGCTCATCACCCCGTTCCTCGTCACCCCCGTCGCCGCGGCGCTGCTGTGGAAGACCTCGCTGCTCTCCCCCACCAACGGCCTCGTCAACTGGCTCCTCTCGCCGTTCGGGGTGCGAGTCGACTTCCTCAGCCAGTTCCCGCTCGCGAGCGTCATGGCCGAACTCGTCTGGCAGTGGACGCCGTTCATGATGCTGCTCATCCTCGCCGGCCTGCAGTCGATGCCGAAGGACATCCAGGAGGCGGCCCGAGTGGACGGTGCGACGTCGCTGCGGCTGTTCCGCGAGCTGACGCTCCCGCATCTGCGGCGGTTCATCGAACTCGGCACGGTGCTCGGCGCGATCTACCTCGTCAACACCTTCGACGCCGTGTACATGATGACGTCGGGCGGGCCGGGCGTCGCGAGCGCGAACCTGCCGTTCTACATCTACCAGCGGGCGTTCCTCGGCTTCGACATCGGCCAGGCCGCCGCGATGGGCGTCGTGACGGTGGTCGGCACGATCGTCGTCGCGACCCTCGCGATTCGCTTGCTGTTCAAGAGTTTCAGTGTCACGGAGGAGGCAGCCTGATGACCGCGACGACCGTGCGTCCACCGGTATCCGTCGACGTCCCCGACATCCCGCGCAAACGGCGCCCCCGCGCCGCCGCGCTCACGGTGTTCACGTGGATCGTCGCCCTCGGCTTCTTCTTCCCTGTGCTGTGGATGGTGCTCACGGCATTCAAGCAGGAGAACCAGGCCGCGACCGATCCACCGACCTTCCTGTTCACGCCCACCCTCGATCAGTTCCGGGCCGTCTTCGACTCCGGAATCGGTACGGCGCTGCTCAACTCGGCCTTCGCGACGGTCGTCTCCACGGCCCTCGTTCTCCTGCTGGGAGTGCCGGCGGCATTCGCGTTGTCGCTGCGGCCGATCAAGCGCACCCCCGACGCACTGTTCTTCTTCATCAGCACCAAGATGCTGCCCGTCGTCGCCGCGATCATCCCGCTCTACGTGATCGTCGGGCGCATCGGAATGCTGGACAACGTGTGGACGCTCGTCGTCGTCTACACCGCGATGAACCTGCCCATCGCGGTCTGGATGATGCGCTCGTTCTTCCTGGAGGTGCCGCGCGAGCTGCTCGAAGCGTCGAGTATCGACGGCGCGAGCACGTGGACGGCGGTGCGCGAGGTGATCCTCCCGCTCGTGTCCCCCGGGATCGCCGCCACCGCGCTGATCTGCGTGATCTTCTCGTGGAACGAGTTCTTCTTCGCCGTCAACCTCACGGCCGTCAACGCCCAGACGATGCCCGTCGCGCTCACCGGCTTCATGTCGGGCCAGGGCCTGTTCTGGGCGCAACTGTCCGCCGCGTCGGTGCTCGCGGCTCTTCCCGTCGTCGTGTGCGGCTGGATCGCGCAGAACAAGCTCGTGCGCGGCCTGTCCTTCGGCGCGATCAAGTAATCCCCGCACCCGGCCACCCGGCGCCGGCCCACTCGTCCATCCACCGCCCGTTCCGACCAGGAGTCGACATGGCATCCATCGCCTACCAGCAAGCATGTTGCGTCTACCCGGGGGCCGAGCGGCTCGCGGTCGACCGTCTCGATCTCGACATCCACGACGGCGAGTTCGTCGTCCTCGTCGGGCCGTCCGGCTCGGGGAAGTCGACCGCGCTGCGGATGCTCGCGGGGCTCGAGGACATCGATTCCGGTGCCATCGAGATCGGCGGCCGCAGCATGGTCGGCGTGGCGCCGAAGGACCGCGACATCGCCATGGTGTTCCAGAACTACGCGCTCTACCCCAACAAGACCGTCGCCGAGAACATGGGCTTCGCACTCAAGATGCGGGGCATCGGCATCGACGAGCGGCGCCGGAAGGTCGAGGACGCCGCACGGCTGCTCGATCTCACCGAGTACCTCGACCGCAAACCGGCGCGGCTGTCGGGTGGTCAGCGTCAGCGCGTCGCGATGGGCCGGGCGATCGTCCGTGAGCCGCAGGTCTTCTGCATGGACGAGCCGCTGTCGAACCTCGACGCGAAACTGCGCGTGCAGACCCGCACCCAGATCGCCGCACTCCAGCGACGGCTCGGGACGACGACGGTGTACGTCACGCACGACCAGATCGAGGCGATGACCATGGGCGACCGCGTCGCCGTCCTGCGCGGCGGCGAGTTGCAGCAGTTCGCGGCGCCGACCGAACTCTACGACCGCCCGCGCAATGCCTTCGTCGCCGGCTTCATCGGATCGCCGTCGATGAACCTGTTCACCGCACCCGTCACCGACGGGACACTCTCGGTCGCGGGAAGCCCGCTCGAGCTCGACGCCGCGACCCGCGCACTCCTCTCCGGACGCTCGTCGGTCACCGCAGGTATCCGGCCCGAGCACCTGACGGTGAGCTCCGACGGCACCGGAATCGACGCCGACGTCGTCCTGCTCGAAGAGCTCGGCAACGAGACCCTCGTGCACGGTGAGGTGAAGGATCCAGACATCCGCACGCTCGACGGTGAACCCGTCACGTTCGTCGCGCGGTCGCCGCACCGCGCCCCCGCCAAGCTCGGCGACGGCATCCGGCTGAAGCAGAGCGCCCCTACCGTGCACCTCTTCGACCCCGAGAGCGGTGACCGGGTGGGGTGACCCGACGCCCGGTGACCGCGCGAGTCCACTGGGTGGTCACCTCGCTTCTCGTCCCCTCCGCACGCGGCTACGGTCGTCGGACGATCTCGTTGATCGATCGATCAACGAGATGCCGCCGGACGGGAGGAGGAGTCGCGCATGGTCTGCCCCACCGACGCACCCGAGACGGTGCTGGGGCGCGTCACCCGCCTGCTCGACGCCTTCCGCCACGGCGACGGACTCACGCTGTCGCAGCTGGCGCGGCACACGGGGTTCCCGCCGTCGTCGACGCATCGCATGCTCGGTCAGCTCGTGGACGCAGGACTCGTCCGGCGCAGCGAGACCCGTTACCACCTCGGCACCGCACTGATCGAGCTCGGCGGTCTCGCCGTCGCGTACGACCGCATCCACCGGGCCGCGCTGCCGGTCCTGTTCGGGCTCCGACGCGAACTCGGCGTCGACGTGCGTCTGACGGTGCTCGACGGCGACAGCCTGCTGTGCCTCGCCGCCGTCGGCCGATCGTTCGACGCGGCCTCGCGCGCGGGCGAACGGCGGCCCGCCTGTGGGTCCGCCGACGGAGTCGCCGCCCTCGCGCACCGCGCGGGCGAGCCTCGCGAGTTCGTCGCGACGGGCGAACGGATCCGGTGCGTCGCCGCAGCGTTTCCCGCCGGTGACGGTGAGACCGCGGCACTCTCGGCGAGCGCTCCGCGCGAGCGGGCACCCCGCGAGCTCGGCCGTCGCGTCCGCTCCGCCGCCGACACGATCGCGGCGCAGCTCACCGGCGCCGCGGCGGGCCCGCCGTGACGACACGCCGCGCCGCTCCCGCCGTCATCCCGCGGCTCGCCGGAATCCTCGACGAGTTCCGCCGCCTCGACGAGCGCCTGCACGACGGCACGCTCACCCTGTCGGAACTGGCCCACCGCACAGGCCTCCCGCGTTCGTCGGTGCATCGCCTCGTCACGCAGCTCGTCGACGCCGGCTGGGTCCGGCGCGAAGCCGGTGGCTACGCGCTCGGGCGCACCGTCTTCGAGTGGGGTGCCCTCGCCCAGCACCACGACCGGCTGCACCGGGCGGCCCTGCCCGCCCTCGACGAACTTCATTCCGTCACCGGGCTCGTCGTACATCTCGCGGTCCTCGACGGCGAGGACGTGCTCTACCTCGCCAAGGTCGGGGTCGAGTCGATTCCACTTCCATCTCGCGTGGGTGGCCGGCGTCCGGCGTACCGCACCGCGCTGGGCCGGGCGATGCTCGCCGACGCTCGCCTCGACACCCACTGCCGGCTGCGCCGTGATCTCGCCGTGGCGCGCCAGCGTGGCGTCGCGTACGAGCGCGGTGAGTCGGTACGCGGGATCGCCTGTGTCGCAGCACCGATCGGCGGTCGAGGATCGTGCGTCGGCGCCGTGTCGGTCACCGGCGAGCTCGACGCGGTCGATCCCCTCCGTCTCGCCACGCCGGTGCGGCTCGCCGCCCGTGCCGTGTCGCGAGCACTGTCCACGGCCGACACGAGCAGCACGAGCAGCACGAGCAGGAGCACATGATGGACCCGCACGAACGCCGCCGCCAGATCCTCGATCGCGCCGCCGAGATCTTCGCCGTGAAGGGCGTCGCCGCCACGTCGATCCGCGACATCGCGAGTGCGGTCGGCGTCCGATCCGGCGCGCTCTACCACTACTTTCCGTCGAAAGAGGCGATCGTCACCGAGATCGTCCGGGAGTACATCGACCACATCGCGAGCCGCTGTCGCGCCGTCGCGCTCGGTACGCGGCCCCCGCTCGACCGGCTCGCCGCGCTCGCGGAGATCGCACTGGACTCCAACGTCCGCTACAGCGGCGCCACGTCGATCTGGCGGCGCGAGGGCGACGCCATGCGCCGGCGGGTCGAGGCCGCGGGCCTGGCCGAGCGTGCCGACGAGATGCAGCAGACGTGGCGTGACGCGATCGCCGCGGGCATCGCCGAGGGGACGCTGCGCACCGACGTCGACCCGGACGTCTTCCGCGAGATGCTCTACGACGTGCTCTGGCAGTCGACCCGCTGGTATCGCGGCGACGGCGACACTCCCCCACGCGATCTGGCCGCCACGATCGTCACCGTCTTCGTCGACGGAATGCGTCGCCGCGCACCGTGACACACCGCGCACCGTGACACCGCCCGCCCGGTGCGGGCGGGGCAGTCACTCGGTCACCGTGCGGCGGCGATGTTCTCGTCGACCTCCCGATGCCACGACTCGAGGGCCCGTGTCGTGTCGACCTCGAACTCGTAGCGTGCGGTCATGTCGGGCGTGACGTCGTCGAGGTCGACGTAGAACTGGCTGTACCAGCGCCGCAGCTGATAGACGGGGCCGTCCTCCTCGGTGAGCAGCGGATTCTCGATGCGCGACTTGTGTTTCCAGATCTCGATGTCCTGGTGGAACTGCTCCTCGAGACCGTCGGTGAACAGGGTCGCCATCTCGCGGGCCTGTTCGTCCGACATCACGTCGACCTTCTTCACGATCGTGCCGAACTGGAGCACGAACGAATCCGACGTCACCGGGTAGTGACAGTTCACGAGCTTCGACTCGATCGTCGTCCCCTCGGCGACCGTCTGGATCGTGTCGAGCATGAAGGACGGTCCGTAGTACAGGGCGTCCGAGACGGTCTGCGCCTCGGGAAGATCCATCTGGACCCCCGTCTTGATGTCGTCACGGCCGTAGGAGCGCATGTACTGCGCCGCGACGTGCCCCTCGAAGACGTTCTTGAAGAACTCGGGCATCTGGTAGTGCACGTAGAAGAAGTGCGCCATGTCGACGACGTTGTCCACGATCTCGCGGCAGTGCGATCCGTCGACCCGGATCGTCGTCCACGTCCAGTCGCTCCACTGCCCGTCCTCGTACCCGTCGATCTCGGGGACGGTCACGTTCGCGGGCGGGGTCGAGCCCTGCGGGCAGTTCCACACGAAGAGAAGCCCGTTGCGCTCCATCGTGAGCCACGACTTCGTGCGAGCGAGCTTCGGTGTGCGGCGCGCGTACGGAATCGCCTCGCAACGACCGTTGCCACTCCATCGCCAGTCGTGGAACGGGCATGCGATCGCATCGCCCTTGATCTCGCCGTGCGCGAGATTGCCGCCCATGTGCCGGCAGAAGGCGTCGAGCACGTGCAGAGCACCCGCGGTGTCGGCGAAGACCACCAGCGACGTCCCGAAGACGTCGATCTGGTGGGGCCTACCGTCGCGGAAGGATGCGGCGAGGCCGAGGCAGTGCCAGCCGCGGGCGAAGCGAGTGGGGTTGGTTCCGGCGTCGATGTCTCGGGTCTCGACGCGATCGAGCTGGGTCGTCACGGTGTCCTCCGTAGGCGTGGTCGGATGATCCGAGGCTAGGAATCGCCCGACGCCGGGGCCACGACGTTTCACTCCAGCGGGACACCGATGTCGGAGGTCCGCGGTCCTCCGGCGCCTCGCGCCGTCAGACCACCACCGCCTCGACGAGCGTCGGGCCGGGTTCGCAGTGGGCACGAGTCAGCGCTTCCCGAAGCTCTCGTACGGTGCCCGCGCGCACGGCCGGAACTCCGTATCCGCGGGCCGTCGCCTGCCAGTCGAGTGCCGGGCCCGTCAGGCTCGTCATCCTCTCGGCGACGTGTCCTGGGGCGTGGCCGAGACGCTTCAGCTCCGTCTCGAGGATGCCGTACCGCCGATTCGAGACGAGGACGACGGTGACGTCGGTGCTTTCACGTGCCATCGTCCACAGCGTCTGCAGTGTGTACTGAGCACTGCCGTCGGACTGCACTGCCACGACACGGCGTCGGGGCGCCGCGAGCGCGGCGCCGAGCGCGACGGGCAACCCCTGGCCGATCGCCCCACCCGTGTTGGTGAGGACGTCGTGCCGTGCGCCTCCTGCCGACGCGGTGAAGAAGCCGTGTCCCACCGTGCTGCCCTCGAGCGACACGATCGCGTCGTGGGGCATGGTCTCGGCCACCACCGCCCCAACACTCCAGCCGTCGAGGGATTGCCCGTCGCTGTACTCGGGGACCACCGGCGCGGCCACTGGACGCCGGGCGACGCGAGGCCGAATGTGAGCGAGCGCCTCGTCCAGCGCCTCGAGCGCGACGAGAGATGCTTCGTCCTCGGTTGCGAGCGTGAGGCACTCGAGTCCCTCGGCCAACTCGCCCGGTCGTCCGGCGTAACCGAAGAACGCGACGGGCGGACGTGCCCCGACGAGCACCAGCGGCGTCGCCGCCACCAGTGCAGCCGCGGCGTCCTCCGGGAAGTAGGGCAGCCTGCCGAACTCGGGAACATCGCCGCCGCGCGCGATACGGGCCATCGTCGTCCCCGTGAACGCCGTGCCCCCGGTTCGGTTGCACAACCGCTCGACGACGACGCGCGCCGACACGTCCAGAGCATCCGCACCGAGAAGAAACAGCGGTCGCGAATCCGGTTGTGCCAGCCGGGCGGCGACGGCATCGACCACCGCGCCGTCCGGTACCGGACGCGCGCGGGGCCGGCGACTGCCGTACCGCGCGATCGCGTCGGCCGACAGCGGGACCGCAGTATCGGTCTGGTGGTCGGCGGGAACGACGAGCGTGGCGACGTCGCGCCGATCGGTCGCGGCCCCCCACGCGTCGGCCACCGCGAGATCCACTGCGCCCGGTGAACTCGTTCGCCCCACCCAGCCGGACATCGGCCGGGCGAGACCTTCGACATCGGTGGTGAGCGGTGCGTCGAGGCGCAGATGACCGGTGGTGTGGTCACCGACCACCACGAGCATCGGACTGCGCGCGCGGTGCGCGTTGTGCATGTTCGGCAACCCGTACGCGAGCCCAGGGCCGAGATGGAGCAACGTCATCGCCGGTGTACCCGTCAGACGCGCGTAGCCATCCGCCGCGCCCGTCGCGACACCTTCGAACAGGACGAGACAGCTCCGCATCGCATCCGACCGGTCGAGGGCCGCGACGAGACCCATCTCGGTCGTACCCGGATTGGCGAGGCACAGCCCCACCCCGTGCGCGGCTGCGGCCGCGACCAGACGATCCGCACCGGTCGTGTCGCTCACGACGCCGTGACCGTGTTCTTGACCTCCGAGTAGAAGTCGAAACTCCACTCGCCGCCCTCCCGGCCCACACCGGAGTCGCCCGTCCCGCCGAACGGGGCACGCAGATCGCGGACCCAGAAGCAGTTCACCCACACCGTGCCCGCGTCGAGCCGAGCTGCGACCCGCTCGGCTCGTGCGGTGTCCCCGGTGAGCACCGTTGCCGTCAGTCCATACCGGGTCGAGTTGGCCATCGCGATGGCCTGTTCCTCGGATACGAACGGCTGCACGGTCAGGACGGGGCCGAACACCTCCTCGGTGACGATCTCGGCATCCGGTTCCATGTCGGCGAGCAGCGTCGGACGGTAGTAGAGGCTGCCGTCGTCACGGAGCGGACCTCCCCCGAACACCGCGCGCGCTCCGTCGCGACGCGCGCGCTGCACGAAGCCGTCGACGCGCGCGAACTGTTCGTGATGGATGAGCGGACCCATGTCGGTCGTCTCGTCCCGCGGGTCACCCACGGTGAATTCCGCCATCTCCGCTGCGAAGCGCTCGACGAAGCGGTCGAACACCGATTCCGCGACGAGCAGCCGGCTGCCGATGAGACACACCTGGCCCGCGTTGGAGAACTGCCGCTTGGCAGTCGTCACGGCGACCTCGAGATCGGCGTCCTCGAACACCAGCAGCGGCGACTTGCCACCGAGTTCGAACGAGCACGGGGTGAGATTCGGTGCCGCCGCGGCGGCGATCGCCCGCGCGGTCGGTACCGAACCGGTGAAGCTGATGCGCCGCGCTCGTGCATCGCCGACGAGCGCCGCACCCACCTCGTCGCCGAAGCCCTGTACGACGTTGAGGACGCCGTCCGGAAGCCCTGCCTCCGCCGCGACGTCGGCGAGCATCGAGGCCGTCAACGGCGTCCACTCGGAAGGCTTGAGCACCACACTGTTTCCGCAGGCGAGAGCCGGAGCGACCTTCCACGACTCGAGCAGCAGCGGGCCGTTCCACGGATTGACCAGGACGACGGGCCCCGCGCCCGCGATGCTCGCGCTCGCGCGATAGCCCGGTCCGGAGAACTCGGGTTCCGACCGTTCGAGCAACATGTCCGCGAAGACGCGGAAGTTCGAGGCGGACCGCACGATTCCACGTTCACCGCGGTAATACGTCAGCAGGCCACCCTGGTCCGCGCTCTCGACGCGGGCGAACTCGTCGGCACGCTCCACGATCAGATCGTGAATGCGATGCAGGACCGCTGCGCGGTCGGCCGGCGCGGTGTCCCGCCACTCCGGGAAAGCCTTAC
>NZ_BCXD01000038.1 GCF_001894925.1 Rhodococcus rhodnii NBRC 100604
AGTAAGGCACCGTCGCCGGCGTGAGTTGAAGCCCCTCGGGAGTGAATCGGAACTCGTGTCTCAGATTCGTCGACTGCAGCCGTTCCAACGCCGAGATCCGGACGAACACCCAGCCCGTGTGCTCGCTGAACATACGAACGTGGCTACACACCGCGCCCCAGCCGTCGCAATGACCAGGCTGGCGCTGTTGTACCGACCGTCGAACATCCCGATCTAGAGGTCGCGATCCCACTGAGGTCGATGGCCGATCGCGTGACTGGCGGCCTACCGATCAGTCCCGGCGATGTAATCGCATCCGGACCCTGGGACCTGCGTATCCCGCTGGACATCTGGCCTATGGTCTCGATCCAAAGGCCGCACACCGAGTCTTGGCCGATCATCATGCACGAACTCGGTTACCTCGAACAGTGGATCCGCACGACAGCCACACCCATCCTGATCACGGGGACAAGAGATGTCCCCGAACTGCCGCCCCAGTTGGATATCACCACAGGTACGAGGACATACGCGCCGAGCTTCCGCGAGTCGGAACCATCCCCGCGGCCGCGCAACCGCACTCGATTTGGAGCGGCCGTAGCCCGAGGGGGTCTGCTCGAGATACTCACCGCGGCGCGCGGCTTGCCACCCGACACCATCGCCCAGTGGATCGACACGCTCGCCGATGACGAGGTCGTCGCACATGCGACAAGGCTTGGGACTACCTCCGGAAACCTCAAGCCATGCGGGATGCAGTCTCAGGACTACTCGCCGAGATTCAGGAAGCCGGACCGTACGGGCAGTAGGCAGAATCTCCGATTTGCACGATCCACGAAACGGATGACACTGGGCCGGATGACACGAGATGGCGACACTAGGGCGGACAACCTGCGGCCTCCTCAGTCGCGGTAGTCAGCGAGCAGGTCACCGAACCCGCGGCGGTGCAGGCTGCGGACAAGGGCAGGGGCCGGCTCGTTGGCTGCCGGCCACACTCGGATAGCGGCTCGCTGTGTTTCGTCGTCCGCCAGGACAAGCTTCAGCCGCCCGAGCAGCGCTCCTGTCGTGTGCGGCTCAGGCAGCGGGGATCCGATCGGCAAGAAGATGCTGACGTGATGCAGCGGCAGTGGACGACCTTCGCGACGTCGGGCGCCCCGCTCGCGTCGTGGCCGCAGTACGACGAGTCGCGCCGCGCGACGATGGTCTTCGACGAGATCTCGCGCGTCGTCGACGATCCCGAGCGCGAGAAGCGCATCGCGTGGGAGGGCTACGACGGATACCGAGGGCAGAGTCTGTGAGTTCGCTGCAGATCGCCGTCGACGGCGGCGTCGTCTCGGGCCGCAGGATCGGCGGGCTACGGACGTGGCGCGGCGTCCCGTACGCGGCACCTCCAGCCGGCGAACTCCGTTTCCGCGCACCGCACCCCGTCACGCCGTGGCAGGGCGTACGGCCCGCACATCGCTTCGCGGCCCGGCCCGCGCAGCCTCGCGGAGGCGGCAGCGAGGACTGCCTGCACCTCGACGTCGTCGCCCCGGTCGCGCCGTCCGGCGAACTGCGCCCCGTCATGGTCTACATCCACGGCGGCGCATACGAATCAGGCGCGTCGTCGAACGCGATGTACCACGGCACGGGTCTGGTGAAGCGCGGCGACGTCGTGTACGTGTCCGTCGGGTACCGGCTGGGCGCGCTCGGCTACCTCGACTTCTCGCAGTTCTCGACGCCCGACCGCACATTCGAGTCGAATCTCGGTCTGCGCGATCAGATCGCGGCGCTCGAATGGGTGCAGCGCAACATCGCAGCCTTCGGCGGCGACCCGGCGAACGTGACGCTGTTCGGCGAGAGTGCGGGCGCGAACGCCGTCACGACACTCATGACGGTTCCCCGCGCGCGAGGGCTGTTCACGCGCGCGATCGCGCAGAGCCCGCCCGCGGCGTCGACCTATCTGCCCGAGCGCGCCGCGCGCTGGGCTCGGGAATTCGTCGAGATCGGCGCGACCGACGATCCGGCGACCTGGCTCGCGGCCGCGCCACCGGAGGAACTCGTCGCGGCTGGTTCCGAGCTGACCGCCCGGTCGCTCACCGCCGAGCCGGGAGTTCGCCCGTACGCGCCGACCGTCGACGGCGATCTGCTTCCGTCTCCCGCGCTCGAAGCCTTCGAGGCGGGCCGCAGCCACCCGGTTCCGTTCCTCGTAGGCACCAATTCCCATGAGGGGCGGGTGTTCCCACGGTTTCTCGATATCCTTCCGACGAGCCCCGAGCGCATCACCCACCTGTTCTCGCGGTTCGACGCGGACCTGTTCGATCGGGTCGTCGGCGCGTATCCGGGATATCCGCACCGGCACGCCGCAGCGGATCTCGGCGGTGACGTCACGTTCTGGGAACCGGCCATCCGGTGCGCACGAGGACATGCCGCGCACTCCCCCACCTACGTCTACCGCTACGACTACGCGCCCGCGCTCCTGCACGCCGCTGGGCTGTCGGCGACGCACACCCTCGAGTTGTACGCGGTCTTCGGTCATCACCCGTGGTGGACCCGCGTGTTCACCGCCGGCGGGGCGCGAGACGCACTCACTCGTGTGACGGAGGTCGTCCAGGGCCACTGGCTCGCGTTCGCCCGTGACGGAGAGCCCGAGAACAGCTGGCCGCGTTACGAACTCGCCGATCCGGCGACCTATGTCATCGACCGGCAGCCGCGCGTCGAGATCGGGCTCGACGAGGCGAAACGCCTGGCGTGGCTCGGCTACGAACACCTGCGCTGACTCACTCCTCCGCCTGCCGCAGCTGGATCCCGATCTGGATCGAGTCGAGCACCCGCAACGACCGGGCGAGCGACTGCGAACTGAAGGAGCCGAGATCGCGGAGCCGCAGCAACTCGTCGCGCTCCATCCGGATGATCTCGGCGAACAATTGTCGTTGCTCGGTGATCTCGGCGGCACTTCCCGACTCCGGGACGTCGTCACGGTTCGCTCGAAGCCGGATCAGTGCGTGGTCGATGCTCTCCCGCGAATACTCGTGTCCGTCGGGACGACGCAGCGAGGGGTCCGCGAGGCGGGTCCTTGCCACTTCCGCGAGGTGCGCGCGCAACTCCTCCGCTTCGTCTGCGGACGCCGCACGCGCCCCGTCGAGCCCGAGCCGCCGGACGAGCCAGCCGAGCGTGCCGCCCTGCACCATGAGCGTCCCGCCTGCCACGACGAACGCGACGAGAATCAGCACCGACCGTTGTGGTGTGTCCGCCGGAAGCGACTGGGCGGCCGCGAGCGTCACGGCACCACGCATTCCCGCCCACAACAGAACGACTCCCTCGCGTGGCCCGAAGGCCTGGTCGGTCAGGTAGTCGATGTCCGAGATTCGCTTACTAGCACGATATCTCGCCCTTCGGAGCCGCTCCGCATAGCGATGGTGCACACGCTCGTCGTCGATGTGCTCCGGTGTGCGGAACGCGCCGCGGTCGATGCCGTCGCGCAACTCCTCGAGCTTCTCGCGCACGACGGGCCCGCGGCGCGCGCGGCGGGCGAGGAGCCACAGCGAGACTGCGACGAACACGGCACGCACCAGGATGACGAGAAGCGCCGTGAGCATCCCCAGTCCGAGTGCCAGCCAGAGGCTTCCGTGCTCGTCCCGAACCTCCTCGACGAGGCCGTACAGCTCGACCCCCATGATGAGGAAGACGGCACTCTCGAGGAGCATCTCGACCGTCCGCCACACGACCTGCTCGTTGAGTCTGTCTTCGGCACCGAGAAGGCGGGGCGCGTCGTGACCGGTGACGAGTCCGGCGGCCACAGCCGCGACGAGCCCCGACGCACCGAGATGCTCGGCAGGCAGGAACGCCGCGAACGGGACGACGAACGACACCGCGACGCTGCCCGTCACCTGGTGCAGCCGGCGGCGGATCGCGAGGTTGATCTTTCCGACGACGACACCGATCAGCGCAGCGACGATCACGGCGTAGACGAAGTCGCCGGCGACACCCCAGAGTGAGACGGCCCCTGCCGTCGCCGCGATAGCCGACCGCAGCAGCACCAGCGCCGATGCGTCGTTGAGGAGGCTCTCACCTTCGAGCACCGTCACGACACGCGGCGACACCCCCGACCGTCGCACGATCGCGGTGGCGACTCCGTCGGTGGGACTCACGATCGCACCGAGCGCGATCCCCGTCGCGAGTCCGACGTCGGGGACGAGCAGATGAATCGAGTAACCCACGACGAGAGCGGAGACGACGACGAGGATCACCGAGAACGCCGAGATCGTCCGGAAGTCGCGGCGGAAGTCCATCGCCGGCATGTTGACCGCGGACGAATAGAGCAGAGGTGGCAGCAGGCCGCCGAGGATCCATTCGGGGTCGATCGCCACCTCGGGAACCATCGGGAGAAACCCGATCGCAACTCCCGCCAGCACCAGCAGCAGCGGTGCCGAGACCCCTACCCGCGGCGCGAGCGACGTCACCGCGACGATGACGATGATCGCGACCGTACCGATGATCGCGACCGTACCGATGATCGTGACGTCCACCTGCACCTCTTCTCTGCTGCCCACACACGCGCCGCGCTATGGCGCAGTGTGCCCGTCGACCAGCGCGCGTGGCGGCGTTCTCGGGTGGTTCGCGTCTCGGGGTCAGCCGAGCAGCTCGCCGAAGCGTTCCGTCACCGGGCCGGCACTGCGCGCCGCTCCCGGATGAAGACACTCGGTGAGCACGTCGAACCGTACGCCCGCCAGACCTCCTGCCGCCACGGCCAGCCGGTCCGTGAGTTCGGTCCGATCGCCGCTACCGCGAACGCCCACCGTGATGATCCACAGGCTCGCATCCGGCGCCGGCAGAGTGGGGCGAGACTTCGGCACGAACTCGGTCGGGTGCTGCGACGCGCGTTCGGGATCGAGGATCTGCCAACGCGCGCCGGAGCCGAAGACCTGGCCGAGCACCGGGCCGAGCGCGGCCCGGAACGCCTGCGCCTCGGACTCCGGCACGAACAACCTGAACGCGCACTCCACGATGTCGTCCTCGTCGAACGGTGCAGGCGGATCCGGCTCGACGTCCCACTCGGGTCCCCTCGATACCGAATGTCCGCCGACGGGCCCCAGATCGTCGTGCTCGGTCTGCACGAGACAGAGCATCGGATGCCCGAAGAGCGCCGCAAGCCTCGACTGCGCAGCCCATACATCGAGAAGGCCCACTGCGAGCCGGCGATCGAATCCGACGACCGAATCGAATCCCGCGATGCTGAGGACGGTTCCCGTCGAACTCGCGTCACTGCCTCGGTCGAATGCGGCGACGTCCCGCAGAAGGTCGTTCAGCGCATCGAGAGTGCGGCCGTACCACTCCGGGGACGACAGCGCTGCGGCGAGCGCATCGTGCACGTCGCCCGAGGACGCCCAGGCCTCAGCGTCCAGCGAGTGCACCACGTACCCGAGATCCGCGAGCCGCTCCCCCGCCCGGACGAGGTGGAACCGGCGCTCGTAACGGAAAACGACACCGTTCTGCAACAGGTTCCAGTCGAATCTCTCGTTGCGCTGCGCGAACGCCACTCGGTCGGTGGGGTCGAACACCGCGCGCCGCGTCATCGCATCACCGTACCGACGCGCGTCGACGTTCTCCGAGAAACGTGTCGGACCCTTCGGGTAGGGTCGCTCGTATGTTCGATTCGGGTGGGGGCGGCTCGGGAAACGAGCTGGTAGACGTAGCGGGACTGGTCGAGTCCAAACGTGCGTTGGCGCGGGCGGAGTATCGGCAGATCCGTGCGATCGGGGCGTTTCATGCAGCACGCGTGGCGGCGGAGCAATCGGCAAGCGTGTCGATGCCGGGGGAGTCGGCGGCGAACGAGGTGTCGCTCGCACTGGGGATGAGCGAGGGCCGGGTGTGGTTCGCGATCACGCTGTGCGAGGACCTCGATACCCGGTTGCCGTTGACCGACGAGGCTTTTGCGTCGGGTGAGCTGGATCTGGCGCAGGTCCGCACGATCCACAACCTGCTGCAGAACCTCTCCGACGAGAAGGCCCGGATCGTGGAAGCCGCGTTGTTCGCTCGCGGGCCGATCGACCGGCTACCGCCTGCACGCTTGAGCGGGCGGCTCCGTCGTTTGGTGGCGCGGTACGACCGTGACGGATTCGCGGAACGTTCGGCGCGGGCGAAGGAGGAGCGGTACATCTCGGTCAAGCAGTGCGACGACGGGATGGCGTTCCTCTCGGGCGAGCTGCCGTCACTGGATGCCGCGACGATCTGGAACCGGCTCAAGGAAATGGCCATCGGCGACGTGTGTGCCGGCGACGAAAGATCCATGAGCCAGCGGCACGCGGATGCACTCGTCGCTCTGGCGGACGGGAGTGGGCGGCTCACGTGCGGGTGCGGGCGTGACGACTGCGCGGCCGCTGTCCCGGCTGCGGGCAAGCGTGGCCCGTTGGTGCAGATCGTCGTGAGCGACGGCTCGGTGAGTGCTGGGGGCATGACTGCTGGATTCCTGCCCGGTGTGGGTCCGCTCGATCCCGAGACCGTGCGTGAGGCGATCGCGTACTCCGCGACGCAGCGCATCCACGTCAGTGCAGTCGATCCAGTCGAGCCGGCACCGGACATCGCGGCCCTGCGGTACCGCATCCCGCGTGCCCTGGCCGACCGGATCCGCGCACGTGACGGGGTGTGCCGCTTCCCGCACTGCCCGGTCCCGGCGCCGTCGTGCGACATCGACCACACGATCCCGTTCGACCACGCCAACCCCGGCCAGGGAGGCAGGACCGAGGAAGCGAACCTCGCCTGCCTCTGCAGACGCCACCACCGCTGGAAAACCCAGGGCCGCATGGCCGTACAGCAACTCGGCGACGGGCTGCTGCGCTGGACGATGCCCGACGGGCAGGTCTACGACACCGAACCCGACTCACCCACCTTCTGGGCAGCAGGAGCGTGAGGCCGCGCCCCGTCACGCGATGCAGCGAGTCACGCCTCCCGGTCGGTGAGCACCAGCGGCTCACCGTCGGTGACGGCGATGGTGTGTTCGGAGTGCGCCGTCATCGAACCGTCGCCGGAACGGATCGTCCAGCCGTCTTGGTCGTAGACGATGTCGGCCGTCGTCGCAGCCCACCACGGCTCGATCGCGATGGTGAGGCCTCGCCGCAGCACGATGCCGCGGCCCGCCCGGCCGTCGTTGGGGATGTGCGGGTCCTCGTGCATCGTCCGGCCCAGCCCGTGCCCGCCGAACTGCGTGTTGACGGGATAGCCGTACGCGCGCGCGACGTCACCGATCGCAGCGGACACGTCGCCGAGCCGGTTCCCCGGCCGCGCCGCGGCGATCCCCGCGGCGAGCGCTTCCTCCGTCGAACGCACCAGGCGCTCGTCCTCGGCCCGCGGCGTCCCGACGATGACGGTGCGGGCGCTGTCGGCGACCCACCCGTCGATCGACACCGCGAAGTCCATGGTGACGACGTCGCCGTCCGTCAGGACGTGATCGTGCGGGAGACCGTGCAGGACGGCGTCGTTCACCGACAGGCAGATCACGTTGCGGAAGGGGCCCTCACCGAACGACGGCGCATAGTCCCAGTAGCACGACTGCGCACCGCGGTCGCGAATCATCTCGCGCGCTCGCTCCTCGAGATCGAGGACGTTGACCCCGACCTTGGCCATCTCGCCGAGTTCGGTCAGGACCGACGCCACGAACCGCCCTGTCACGTGCATCTTCGCAATCTCGCCGGAGCTCTTCAGTTCGATCATCGCGCGCCTTCCGTTCCGGTTTTCCCTCGACCGTAGCGCGCGCCACCCGAACGTCTCAGATCTCGAAGCCGAGTTGCGGATTCGTGCGCGACAGGATCATGTCGGTGCGCGGCTGCAACGCGGGATCGAGCTGCTCCGGCTGCGGGATCACCCAGTACCGGCCGTCTGCGACCATGTCGAACACACGCCGAGCGTGCTCGACGGCGGTGAGTCCCTGTTAGTCGGCCTGCCTCTGGAGCGACTGGTTGAACGCCGCGACCTCCGGCGAGGATCCCTCGTCGCGGGCAGCGACGCGGAAGATCTCGCTCTTGACGGAGCCGGGCGTCACGACGGACACCTGGATCGGCGCACCCTTCATGTCCATCTCGTAGCGCAGCGACTCCGTGAGTGCCAGGACGGCGAACTTCGTTGCGCTGTAGGGAGACATGAGCGGGCTCGGCAACATGCCGCCGACGGACGACACTCCGACGACCCACGCTTGCGTCCCCCGGTCGAGCATGCGCGGAACGAAAGCACGGATCGCATTCGCCTGACCGGCGACGTTGACGCGCAGCATCGCATCCCACTTCACGGCCGGAATCTCCCACGAGTAGCCCATCGCCATGAGGCCGGCGTTGTTGAGAAGCATGTCGACGCCGCCGAACTCGGCCCACGCGCGTTCGGCCAGCGCTTCGACCGAGGATTCGTCGGCGACGTCGGTCGCGATCGCGAGAGTCCGGACCCCCGATGCGCGCGCGATGTCGTCGGCGACGGCGCTCGCGCGGTCCCCGTCGAGATCGGCGAGCACGACGTTCATGCCCAGCGAGCCCGCGTGCCGCGCGAAGCCTTCACCGATGCCGTTGGCGGCGCCCGTGATGACGGCGGTCTTCCCGCGGAAGGTCTCCGCCGCGTGTCCGTCTGCTGCGTTTCCCTGTGCTGCGGACGTCATTCGCCCCTCCGTTCGCTCGTGCCGCGATCACTTGAGCAGTCGCGACATCCTCCGGTCCGCGAGGATCTTTCCTCCGGTCTGACATGTCGGGCAGTACTGGAACGAGCGCTCGGCGTACGCGACCTCGCGGACGGTGTCGCCGCAGACGGGGCACGTCTGCCCCGCGCGGCCGTGGACCTCCATGCCCGAACGCTTCTCGCCCTTGAGGCGCGCGGCGTCCTGGCCGACGGACCGTTCGACGGCGTCGACGAGTTCCGAGCGCATCGCGTCGTAGAGGGCGGCCACCTGCTCGTCGGTGAGGTTCTTCGCGGTCGCGAACGGCGAGATGCGCGCGGTGTGCAGGATCTCGTCGGAGTACGCGTTGCCGATCCCCGCGACGAGCGACTGATCGGTGAGCGCGGTCTTGATCCGCGACGACACCGACCGCACGATCCGCGCGAACTCGGGCTCGGTGACGGTGAGCGCGTCGGGTCCGAGGCGGGCGATGCCGGGAACGCTCGCGGGGTCGTCGACGACCCACACCGCGAGGCGCTTCTTCGTTCCGGCCTCGGTGAGGTCGAAGGCGGGAGTCTCGGCGTCCGTCGTGAAGAGGTGGACGCGGATCGCGAGCGGTCCCTTCCCGGGGCGCGGCGGCGTCTGCGACGGGGTGTCGCTCCACCGCAGCCAGCCGGCCTTCGCGAGGTGGACGACGAGCCACAGCCCACCCGCGTCGATCGCGAGGTACTTGCCGTATCGCTCGACGCCGGTGACGTCGCGTCCCTGCAACGCGGTGACGGGAGGGTCGAACGTCTTGAGCACGCTCATCGCGGCGACGTCGACACGCCCGATCACCGCCCCCAGCGCATGGCCACGCAGAAACTCCGCGAGCGCCTCGACCTCGGGCAGTTCGGGCATGCCGCCAGGCTACGCGTCCCGGCTCCGTCCGTAGCGGGATCGGTTCGACGTCGAGCGGCCACCGGCGCCCCGATCGGCCTGTGCGCAGTCGGTCCACGTGACAGCGATCGCGAGCTGATCGGCATGCGAGTGGGCGGCGTCTAGAATCCGTGGCGTGACTGCCGACGCTCGCCCCGTCCCCACGCCGTACGAGGACCTGCTGAAGCTGGTGCTCGAGACCGGCACGCCGAAAGCCGACCGCACCGGCACGGGCACTCGCAGCGTGTTCGGTCACCAGATGCGTTTCGACCTCACCCAGGGCTTCCCGCTCGTCACGACGAAGAAGGTCCATCTCAAGTCGATCGTGTACGAACTACTGTGGTTCCTGCGCGGCGAGTCGAACGCGACGTGGCTGCAGGAGCACGGCGTCACGATCTGGGACGAGTGGGCCGGCCCGAACGGCGAGCTGGGCCCGATCTACGGCGTGCAGTGGCGCAGCTGGCCGACGCCGTCCGGCGAGCACATCGACCAGATCGCGCAGGTCATCGAGACGCTGCGGACGGATCCCGACTCGCGCCGCATGATCGTGTCGGCGTGGAACGTCGCCGAGATCCCGGACATGGCGCTCGCGCCGTGCCACGCCTTCTTCCAGTTCCACGTCGCGGACGGCAGGCTCTCGTGCCAGCTGTATCAGCGCAGCGCCGACCTGTTTCTCGGCGTGCCGTTCAACATCGCGTCGTACGCGCTGCTCACGCACATGGTCGCGCAGCAGGCGGGCCTCGAGGTCGGCGATTTCGTGTGGACCGGCGGCGACTGCCACATCTACGACAACCACGTCGAGCAGGTGCGCGAGCAGCTCACCCGCGAGCCCTATCCGTACCCGACCCTCGAGCTGCGCCGGGCCGACTCGATCTCCGACTACACGTACGAGGACGTCGCGGTGACGGATTACCGGCATCACCCTGCGATCAAGGCTCCGGTGGCCGTGTGAGCGTGCCCGGTACGGTCTCGCTGGTCTGGGCGCAGGCGAACGGCGGCGTCATCGGCGACGACAACGCGATCCCCTGGCACGTGCCCGAGGACATGGCGCACTTCAAGCGCTCGACGACGGGCCGCACCGTCGTCATGGGCAGGCGTACGTGGGAGTCGCTGCCGCCGAAGGTCCGCCCCCTGCCGGGACGGCGCAACATCGTCGTCACGTCGCATCCGGAGTCGATCGAGGGTGCCGAGACGGTCGCCTCGATCGAGGAGGCGCTCGCCCTGTGCGGTGACGACGCGTGCATCGTCGGCGGTGGCCGCATCTACTCCGCGGCGATGCCCTTCGCGACCGAGCTCGTCGTGACGCACATCGACCTCGACGTCGACGGCGACTGCCACGCTCCGGCGATCGACGACTCGTTCTCCGTCGGTACCGACAGTGGCTGGCAGCACTCCGAGAAGAACGGCACGCCCTACCGCTGGGTCCGCTACACACGGGACTGAGCTACGTACGGAACCCGACCGAGTTCGGCGAATCCCGCCGGGCCGCGTGCCCGTTTCGTCCATACTCACGGACCATGGACAAGTTGTCGCTGACCGCGCTCGCCCGCCAGCAGTCGAAACTGGCTCGCTCGTCGACGAGCGGACGCAGCGCGTCCACGGTCTTCGGCGGCCATCGCCGGAGTCTGCGTCAGACGGTCATCGCGCTGTCGGCGGGCGAGCAGCTGTCGGAGCACGACAGCCCCGGCGAGGCGACTCTCATCGTCCTCGACGGGACTCTCGAGCTCGTCGCCGGCGACGACGTCTGGAAGGGCTCGCCGGGTGATCTGATCGTGCTGCCGGCCACGCGGCACAGCGTGCAGGCCCTCGAGGACACGGCGTTCCTGCTCACCGTGGCCATGTGACCTGCCGCGCGGTGGGACCGGCAGCGGCAGTGTGACCGGCAGACCCGTCAGGAGCGGACGATGCCCAGCGACGGCCACCAGATCGTGCTGACGACGGTCTCCTCGCCGGGAAGGTCGTGGCGGAGGTTGCCGTAGATCGCGGCGACGAGCGTGTCGCCGGGCGCTGCGCCCGGGATCGGCGCGGACGAGATGACGGTCGGGACGACCTTCTCGCGCTCGTTCACCGGCAGGATCCCCGCTCGTGCCGTTGCTGAGGTTGAGATAGACGACGCTCAGGCCCACGCCCTCCTGGTTGCGGGAGATCATGCCCGGTCCACCGAAGAACCCGAACCGGAACTCGCCGTTGGTGTTCGTCGCGAGTCCGGTGCCGTAGAGCTGTCCGAGGACGGGGCCGCCCTGGCCGGTGTCCGAGTAGGCCGGGACGGGGAAGAGCTGGACCGGAACGGTCGTCGGCGGCAGTACCTTGCCGATGTCGGACAGCGTGCCGGAGGCGTCGCCGAGGTCGGTGCGCGGTGCGTCCGCGAGCCGCGAGATGGCCGCCGTCGCGTCCGTGTCCCCCTGTGCGGCGACGCGCAACTGCGCCACCGCTTCGTCGATGTCGACCGTGGCCGGGGCCGCTGTCGCGGTCCCCGCGAACACCGCCGCAGCGGCGATCGTCGCCAGTGTGCCCGCCATCGCGCGTCGAACGAACGTGCGTGCCTTCATATTCTGTTCTCCTACGTAGGTAGTGATCATTACCCGATACGATCGGGGAGATGATCGCCACATCGTGAGGCAGTGTTACGGCGAAGGCCTGCGCCCGCAGGCACGCCTATGCTCGTGGTGTGGCCGCATCGTCTGCGGCACACCACCTCGACCGGAGACCGTTCCATGCTGCGCAACGTCCGCCCGAGCCTCGACGCCCTTCCCGAGGACGGCGATCGGCTTCGCCGCCTGCTCGAATCCGTCCTGATCGTCGGCTCCGGGCTCGAACTCGATTCGACGCTGCAGCGCATCGTGCAGTCTGCGACGACGCTGCTGGACTGCCGCTACGGTGCGCTCGGGGTGCGCAGCCCGGACGGCGGTCTCTCCGAGTTCGTGTACGAGGGCATCGATCCCGAGCAGCGCTCGATCATGGGGCACCTGCCCGAGGGGCGCGGCATCCTCGGGTTGCTGATCCGGCATCCGCATCCGAAGCCGCTGCGGCTCGAGAATCTCGGCGACCATCCCGCGTCGATCGGGTTCCCCCCGAACCATCCCCCGATGCACTCGTTCCTCGGCATGCCGATCATGATGCGCGAGCACGTCTTCGGCAGCATCTATCTCACCGAGAAGCACGGTGGCCGGACGTTCACGGAGGTCGACGAGTCGATGCTCGCGGTGCTCGCGAACGCTGCGGGCCTCGCGATCGAGAACGCGCGACTGTTCGAGGAGTCCCGCGATCGTGAGCGCTGGCTCACCTCGACGTCGGCCGTCACGGGCCGGCTGCTCACCGGGGGCCCGTTGCGCGAGACGCTCGACGCACTGGTCCGGCAGGTCCGGATGCTCGCCGCCGCCGACGACGTCTTCATCCTCGTCCCGCACGGAGACGAGACCGAACTCGTCGCCTCCGCACACGACGACGCACCGCCGGACGAAGCCTGCCTACCGCCCTGGACGGCACCACCGTTCGTCGAGGTCACCCGCACGCGCGCATCGCTGACCCTGCCGGATCCGAGTGTGCTCGCAGGACTCGCGCCCCGCGCCGCGCGCGCCGCCGTCCTGCCGCTCACGACGACGGCGGGCGTCGCCGGTGCACTCGTCGTCACCTCGAGGGACAGCGGTGCGTGGGACGCCGCGACACTCGATCGGCTCGAATCCGCAGCGGATCTCGCCGCCGTCGCCCTCGAGTTCGCCGAACAGCAACGCGCCCAGCGACTCCTGTCGGTTCTCGCCGATCGCGACCGCATCGCACGCGACCTGCACGACAACGTGATCCAGCGGCTCTTCGCGACCGGAATGAGCCTGCAGAGCACGACGAGCGTCGACGACGTGCCCGAGCGGGTCGCCGAGGTCGTCGCGGGTGCCATCGAGCAGCTCGATCGCACCGTGCGTGAGATCCGCACGACCATCTTCGATCTGCAGACGAGCAGCGAGGTGTCGGCGACGAGCCTGCGCCGCCGGCTGCTCGACGTCATCGGCGACCTCACGGGACTCTCGCCGTTCGCCCCCAACGTCCGGTTCTCGGGTGCGATCGACACACTCGTGCACCCACGCGTACACGGCCATGCCGAAGCCGTGCTGCGCGAATCCCTCAGCAACGCACTGCGTCACGCGCAGGCGACCAGTATCGACATCACGGCGACGGCCGACACCGAGTCCTTCACCGTCACGGTGTCCGACGACGGCATCGGGATGGGCGACACGACGCGCCGCAGCGGTCTCGACAACGTCGAGCGCCGCGCCGAACAGTGCGGCGGTCACGTCGTGATCGAGTCGACCCCGACGGGCACCGTGATCACGTGGACGGTGCCGCTCTAGCTCACTGCTTCTGGTTGCGCAGTTCCGCCGCGAGGACGGCGGCCTGCGTGCGGCGCTGCATGCCGAGCTTGGAGAGCAGCCGGGACACGTAGTTCTTGATGGTCTTCTCCGCCAGGAACAGTCGCTCCGCGATCTCGCGGTTCGTCAGCCCCTCACCGATGAGATCGAAGACCGCGCGCTCCTGGTCGGACAGTTCGGCGAGCGGGTCGGTCGTGCGCGACGACCGGATGCGATTCATGAGCGCGGCGGTCGTGCGGCTGTCGAGGAGCGACCCGCCGCCACCGATCGTGCGCACCGCCGACACGAGATCGGTTCCCAGGATCTGCTTGAGCACGAAGCCCGACGCCCCTGCCATGATCGCGTCGAGCAGCGCCTCGTCGTCGCTGTACGACGTGAGCATGAGGCAGCGCAGATCGGGGTCGTCGGCACGCAGGTCGCGGCACAGTTCGACGCCGTTGCCGTCGGGCAGCCGCACGTCGAGGACGGCGACGTCCACGTCGGCCTGAGGAATCCGGACGAGCGCCTCTCCCACGGACGCCGCTTCGCCCACGACCTCGAACTCGGGCACGCTGCCGAGCAGGTCGGCGAGCCCGCGCCTGACGATCTCGTGGTCGTCCACCAGAAACACCCGGGTGGCCATAGGTCTCTTCCCTTCGACACGCCGTTCCCCGTGTCCTGACGGAGAAACTGCTGGTAACGGTACTCCTCGGCACGGGAGGCGAGCACGGGACCTCTATCACCGAGAAGGGGACCTTCTCCCCCTGGAACTTCGCCTCGCAGACTCGCATTGTCGAACTCACGGTGTCACCGCCGTGCACCCGACTGCGAGGAGACGAGCGTGTGGACGTTCAGCGACACCGACGTCGTGGCGACCGCCCTCGCCGGTGCACCGTCCGTGTTCGACTCGCAACCGTGGGATCTGCGGCTCGCCGATCGCCGCATCGAACTGTACGAACGGTCGGCGCCCGCTGCGACGGCGCGCGCGGACGTCCTCATCTCGTGCGGCGCCGCGGTGACGAACCTCGAGGTGGCCGTCCGGGCGCTGGGCCGCACCGTCGTGACGACGGTCGCCGGTGACCACGACGAGGACGCTCCCCTCGCCGTCGTCGCGACGGGCCCGTCGACACACCCCTCCAACACCGACCTGCGCCGGTACTCGGCCATCTCGCGGCGATCGAGCCATCGCGACCCGTTCGCCGACATCCGCGTGCCGGACGCCCTCGTCGCCGACATCGCGCTCGCCGCGCACGACGACGACGTCGAGGTGCGGGTGCTGACGCGCGACGACGCGGAACCCGTCGCGGCGCGCCTCGTCGACTCCGCCCGTACCGCGAGCGTCGTGGGCCGGCGGGAACTCTTCCCGTGGCGCTCGCACTGGCTGCCCGGCGGCGACGCGGAGATCGTCGACCGCGACAGTGCCCTGATCACCCAGGCGGTTCCCGACACGGTGCGGCTCTCCGAGGCGATCGCCGACGACACCGTGCTCGTCTTCGCCGCCCCCGACGACACGCGCGCCCTCGTCCATCTCGGACGTGCCGTCGAGCGTGCGTGGCTGACGGCCGTCGACGCGCGGCTGTGCGCCTCCGTCCTCACATACCCGCTCCGAGTCGGTGAGACCTCGCACGCGCTCGGCGAGGACCTGCACACCGACGCTCCCCCCGCAGCTCATCATGCGGGTCGGCTACCGGGGCGGCGACACCCGCGAACGAAGCGTGAAGACCCTGTCCGACAATCGAATCGACGGAGCGTACGAGTGACCCGACAACAGCGTGTGCTGACCGACCGCGAACTCCTCCACGAACTCGAGGAGGTGGCGGAAGGAGAAGTGAACCGTCATCTGTCGATGGCGAAGGAATGGCACCCCCACGACTACGTTCCGTGGGACGACGGCCGCAACTTCGCGATGCTCGGCGGCGAGGACTGGGATCCGTCGCAGTCGGCGCTCTCGGACACGGCCAAGGCCGCGATGATCACGAACCTGCTCACCGAGGACAACCTGCCGTCCTATCACCGCGAGATCGCCGAGCACTTCTCGCGCGACGGCGCCTGGGGCACGTGGGTCGGGCGCTGGACCGCGGAGGAGAACAAGCACTCCGTGGTGATGCGCGACTACCTCGTCGTGACGCGGGGCGTCGATCCCGTCGCACTCGAACGGGCCCGCATGGACCACATGACGACGGGCTTCGATCCGGGCGAGCAGGGAATGCTCGACACCGTCTCGTACGTCACCTTCCAGGAACTCGCGACCCGCGTCTCGCACCGCAACACCGGCAAGGCCTGCGGTGATCCGATCGCCGACCGGATGCTCGCGCGTGTCGCGGCCGACGAGAACCTGCACATGATGTTCTATCGCAACATCACCGCCGCGGCGCTCGACGTCGCACCGGATCAGGCGATCGCCTCGATCCACAAGGTGCTCACGAACTTCCAGATGCCCGGTGCGGGGATGGCGAACTTCCGCCGCAACGCGGTCCTCATCGCGAAGGGCGGCATCTACGACCTGCCGCAGCACCTCGCCGACGTGGTGCAGCCCGTGTTGCGCAAGTGGGACATCTTCGGCCGCACCGATTTCGGACCGGAGGGCGAGAAGTACCGCGACGAGCTCGCGGTCTTCCTCGACGACCTCACCTCGCAGTCGGCGAGATTCGAGGAATCGCGGGCACGGGCGCTCGCCCGCGAGGCCGCACGGAGCGCTGCGTCGTGACACGCGAGGCGCCCGAGCTGGACGGCCCCGACGTCGACGACGACCCGAAACTCGACGAGTTGTTCGTGCACGCGCTGACGATGGCGGAGGCCGCTCGCCGCGGCGACGGTACGGCCTGGATGCAGGCGCGTGCCGCCACGCGGCGATGCGACGACCTCGCGTATCTCACGTCGATGCTGCTCGGCCAGCTCGTCGAGAACGACGCCGTGCGGCGCGGGGTTCATCCTGCGGACGAATGGACGCGCCTGCGCCGGGCAGGGATCGAGAACTTCGGCTGACGTGCGGCGCGGGGAGGTCAGCCCTCCTCGCCACCGCCGCCGATCGCGTCGTCGACCGAACCGGTGGAGATTCCGGGCGGCCACAGCTCGCCGACGACGAGCGCGGCGCCCACCGCGAACGTGTCGGTGTCGAGGTTGCAGATCGTCGCGGCGGCGTACAGCCCGCGGTCGACCGGCGAGAAATCGCTGGTGACGGTGTTGGTGCTGCTGTTCGCACGCTCCACCGGATTCGTGTCGACGACCGCGCCGGCCTCGCCCAGTTGCGCGATGATCGCGAGATAGTCGACCGGATTGCCGAGGATGACGTCCACGACGGACGGCCCCACGACCGGCGCGGCCTTCACGACGTCGATGAGGGTGCTCGAACAGATTCCCGGCGAGTTGAACGGCCCCAACACCACTCGCGGCACGTTGGTGATCTCGTAGTTCACCGCGTCGGTGTCGGCCGTGACGCGGATCTCGACGGGCGGCGGCCCCTCCGTCTGCGCCGCGCTCGTGCCGGCTCCCGCCGCGACGAGTGCTCCTGTGGCACCCAGTGCGATCGCGGCGCGCGTGAGCATCGTTCTCGGTGTTCGCATGGTCTCTCCTGCCGGTAGCAGTCCGAATTTCCGGGGACGCTACCGGCAGAAGAGCGATCGTGTGGCGTCTTTCACACAGGATCAGCTGGGGCGCACGATGAGCACCGGGCAGTCGGCGGTGTGGAGCAGGGCGTTGCTCGTGGATCCGAGCAGCATTCCCTTGAACCCACCCCGGCCGCGGCTGCCGACGACGATGAGCTGTGCGGCCTCGGCGTATTCGCTCAGGACTCGCACCGGACGGTCGCGGGCGACGACACGCTCGACGGGGACGTCCGGGTAGCGGTCGGTGAAGCCCGCGAGGCGCTCCGACAGCACAACCTCCTCGCCCGTCTGGATGCTGCTCCACAGCGGATCCTCGGGCGAGGAGCCGAGCGACGGCTGCACGCTGACGTCGCTCCACACGTTGACTGCGACGAGCGGCGCACCGAGGGCCGACGCGTGCTCGAACGCCACCTCGACGGCCGCCGTGCTGTGCTCCGAGCCGTCGACACCGACGACGACGGGGCCGACGGCCGGCGGTGCGCCGTCGAGCGTGCGGCCGCGGACGACGGCGACCGGGCACGACGCGTGCGACGCGAGTGCGGCCGTCACCGATCCCACGAGCATCGCGGTGAACTCACCGTGTCCGCGCGGGCCGACGGCGACGAGGTGCGACTGCTTCGACAGCTCGCCGAGCACCTCGACGATCTTGCCCTCGTGCCGCTCCGTCGTGACCTCGAGGTCCGAGTCGACGGACTGGCGCGCAAGGACGGCGGCGCTCTCGAGCCTGGAGTTCGCGGTGGATTCGAGTTCCTCGCGGAAGCTCTGCGCCACGAAGGGTTCGGTGTAGTAGAACGCCGGAACGTGTACGACGGTGACGATCCGCAACGGCACTTCGAGTGCGGCCGCGGTACGCGCGGCCCACACGACGGCCGTCGAGGCCGATTCCGATCCGTCGACGCCCACGGTGATCGGTTGTGTTCCGGGCATTGCCCCTCCTGGCTTCGGTGTCGATCTCGTGGTTCGCGTGGGTCAGACGAGCGTGCGGAGCTTCTCGACGAGCTTCACTCTGCCCGCGGCGTCCGACGCGAGCGGCGTGATGTTGAGTGCCGTGACCCCCGACTCGGCGAATGCCGCGAGCCGTTCCCGCACATAGCCTTCGGGACCGATCAGGTTGACGGCGCGGACGAGTTCGTCGGGGATGGCCGCCGCGGCCTCGACCTTCTTGCCGTCGAGGTAGAGATCCTGGATCTCCTTGGCTTCCTTCTCGAATCCGTAGCGCACGGCGAGGTCGTTGTAGAAGTTCTTGCCACGTGCACCCATGCCGCCGACGTAGAGCGCGATGGTGGGCCGCACCCAGTCGAGCATGTGGTCGACGTCGTCACCGATCGCGACGGCGGGCGACGCGTAGACGTCGAGTTCGCCGAGCGACGGGTCGCGCTTCGCCTTGCCTGCCGCGAGCGACTCGCCCCACACCGAGGCCGCCTTCTCGGGGTAGTAGAAGATCGGCTCCCAGCCCTCGGCGATCTCGGCGGTCATCGCGACGTTCTTCGGGCCGAGCGAGGCGATGACGATCGGGATACGCTCGCGCACCGGATGATTGATGAGCTTGAGCGGCTTGCCGAGGACCGTGCCGCGGTCCGCGGGAAGCGGGATCTGGTAGTACTTGCCGTCGTGGACGACCTTCTCGCGGCGCCACACCTGCCGGCAGATCTCGACGACCTCGCGTGTGCGCCCGATCGGGGCGTCGTACTTGACGCCATGGAAACCCTCGATGACCTGCGGGCCCGACGCACCGATTCCCATGACGAAGCGTCCGTCCGACACGTAGTCGAGGCCTGCGGCCGTCATGGCCGTCAGGCTCGGTGTGCGGGTGTAGATCTGGAAGATGCCGGACGCCAGCTGGATCCGGGAGGTCTTGGCCGCGAGGAAGCCCAGCTGACTGACCGCGTCGAACGAGTAGGCCTCCGGGACGAAGGCGATGTCGAGGCCCGCTCGCTCGAGGTCGGCGACCTCCTCGACCGTCTCCGCGAAGCCACCGCTGTAGTTCAGGCCCATTCCGATGCGCACGACACTCCTGACGTCCGGGGTCAAACTGCTCTTCATCCGGCACAGTACGTGGGCGATGCCCCCCCGACGGAACATCGCCCACGCGCCGAGATCAGTCACGCGCCGGACGCACCACCATGACCGGGCACTCCGACTTGCCGACCAGCGTGTTGCTCGTCGAACCCAGGAGCATCCCGCGGAAGCCGCCGCGGCCGCGGCTGCCGACGACGATCAGCTGCGCCTCGCCGGAGAGCTCCTCGAGGCGTGCACGCGGATTGTCGACGTAGAAGCGCCGCTCGACGGTGACGTCGGGGTACTGCTCCTGGTAGCCCGCGAGCGCCTGGGCGAGCACCGCCGTCTCCTCCTGCTCGAGGTCGTCGGGCACGAGTTCGGAGGCGCGGGGATCTTCGAGCAGTCCGGGGCCCAGATCGCTCCACACGTGCACGACGAGGAGTGTCGCGCCACGGAAGGACGCCTCGGCGAACGCTGCCGCGACGGCGGCGTCGCTGAGATCGCTGCCGTCGACGCCGACGACGACCGGCCCCGACTCGCGCTCGTCACCACGGACCACGACGACGGGGCAGTGTGCGTGAGAGGTGACGTTCACGGCCGTGTTGCCGAGCAGCAGGGCCGTCGCCGCGGCGCCGGAGTCCGAGGCGCCCAGGACGATGTACCGGGCGGTCTCCGACAGGTCCACGAGCCACTGCGCGCCGCTCCCGATGGAGAGGTCCGTCGTCACCTCGACGTCGGGGGCGATCGAGCGGGCGAGCTTCGCCGCGTCCGCGAGGATCGTCTTGCCGCCCTCCTCGACCCACTCGTAGACGCCGCCGGCGTCCATGTAAGGTCCGCCGAAGCCGTAGGGAGCGAAGTCCAGGGCGTGCACGATGTGGAGCGACATGTCTCGGGAGCGGGCCATGTCCGCCGCGAACGAGACGGCCGCTGCGGATGTCTCCGATCCGTCCGCGCCGACCACGATGCCGGTCACAGGCCGGTCCGAACCGCCACTCTTCGAACTGCTGCGTCGATCGTCCGAGTTCGTCATGACCCCACTTTAGTCTCGTTCGCCAGGCCGCGGCTGCGGTCCGAGAACTCCACGACCCGGGGCCTGCGTCGCGTGGACGAAGGACTTGCGGCCCTAGCGATCTCGCACAAAGTTCGATGTTTCGCATACGATTTCAGCTAAATGTTGGCAACATGGATCACATTGCGTTCCGCAATGCGAAATGCGGCTTGTACCGTGCGGTCTATGCAGTTCACTCACTTCACCGCGTTGGGCGTTCGCGTGTTGATCCGGCTGGCTTCACACGAGTCCGACGACCGAGCCAATACACGAGTCATTTCCGAGCAACTGGATGCGTCTTATGCTCACGTCGCCAAGGTGATCACGCGGCTCGCCGAGCTCGGCGCGGTCGATGCGCGCCGTGGCCGCCGAGGCGGCCTGAGCATCACGCCGTTCGGCCGTTCGGCACGTCTGGGCTGGCTCGTGCGCCAGCTCGAGGGCGAGGGCGACCTCGTCCCGCACCCGAGCCTCGACAAGTGCACCGAGGGGACGCTGCGGTTCGTGAGCGCGGTGCGCGCCGCCCAGGAGGCGATGCTCACCTCGCTCGACGACGTCACCATCGCAGATCTCGTGGCGGACAACGTGTCCCACAGCCCCGAGCTGGTCGCCGACGTCGAGGCCGTCCTCACGGTCTAGGCCGCAGCCGCCCGGCCGGAAGCGTCCGGGCGGTCGTCACGACGCGGGAGCGCGCGTCACCACGTGTGGACGGGAGATCCGTCGTGCATCGCGGACACGTAGTCGCGCAACATGTTCGCGAGTGCGACGTCGCGTGACTCACCCGCGCGCTCCCGCTGTGCGACCTGCTCGCGCTGCCATGCGGCACCGGTGCGCCGAGTGACGCATCGACCCTCGATCACCGCGAGATAGCGATCGCGGGCCCGTGCTGTGAGCCCGAGCGAGGCGAGCCCCGCATCGGCGATCGGCAGCAACGTTCGGAGGACGAGTTCGTCGGCACCCACGCGACCGGAACCCGGCCAGTACAGGCGGGCGTCCATGCCGAACATCGCTGCGGTACGCAGGTTCTCGGACGCCGCGTCGAAACTCGTCCGTTCCTCGATCGGCGTCTCGCTCTCGACGAGTCCGCGCTGCAGGCCGTAGAAGAAGACGGCGTTCGCCATCATGTCGATCACCGTCGGCCCCGACGGCAGCACGCGATTCTCGATGCGCAGGTGCGGGACTCCGTCGACGACGTCGTACACCGGCCGGTTCCAGCGGTAGACCGTGCCGTTGTGCATCGCCAGCTCGCCGAGCGCCGGAGTTCCGCCGGCGCCCAGCACGGCCGCAGGATCCTCGTCGGTGATCTCGGGCAGCAGGGCCGGGAACCACCGGGCGTTCTCGTCGAACAGTTCCGTCACGGAGTCGATCCAGCGTTCCCCGAACCACACTCGCGGGCGCACGCCCTGATTCGCGAGTTCCGGCGGTCTCGTGTCGGTCGCCTGCTCGAACACCGGCAACCGCGACTCGTGCCACAACGCCCTGCCCGCGAGGAACGGTGAGTTCGCGCCGATCGCGACCTGCACGCCCGCGATCGCCTGCGCGGCGTTCCAGTGCCGCGCGAAGTGCTCGGGCGCGATGCGGAGATGGAGCTGCAACGACGTGCACGCGGCCTCGGGGACGACCGAATCGCAATCGACACGGAGCCGTTCGGTCGGGCTGCCCTGCAGCGGGACGCCGTCGATCGCGAGCTCGATGTCCTCGCCCCGCGCCGCGACGATCTGATCGTTGAGCTGCCGGTAGCGCGGGTTGTCCGTGATCGACCGTGGCGTGAAGTGCTCGAGCCCGAGCGTCGGCAGCATCCCGATGGTGACGAGTTCGGCGTCGTGGTCGTGGATGCGGGCGTCGGCGATGTGGAGCGACGCGCGCAGGTTCCGTTCGAGCTCGAACGTCCCCTCTCCCGAGAGCGGCTCGGGTGGGGCGTTCATCTCGATGTTGAACCGGCCGAGTTCGGTCTGGAAGACGGCGGCCTCGTCGATGGCCGTGAGGACGTCGGCGCTCGCCAACGCGGGCTGCATGTCGGAACGCACGAGCCCGAACTCGATCTCCATGCCCAGCAGTGGCCGCGGCGGCGTGCGATCGTCGGCGAACACGGCGTCGTGCACCATGCGTCCGAGCGCGTCCGAACACTCGTGCAACTTGCGCCGGAACACCCGACGATCCTCGCGCGTGTAGTCGCGCGAACTCACCTCCGCACCCACCCGGTCTCCCTGTCGATCCGTCGTCGGGTCCGATGATTCTCGCCGGCGAATTTCAGCATAGCGTTTCGGCCCCGGAAGCCGGGCTCACGCGTTAACGTGCAGGTCGACGCAGTATCGCACTGTCGGACCATCCACCGCAGGGGGCTTGGAGATGAACGAGACCAGCAGCGACGGCCGGCCGGGCACGCGATTCGCGGTGGGCACCCGGGTCCGTACCCGGCATTCCGTCGACCGCGACGTCGCGCCGGACGATCGCCCCGTCACGTCGGGCGCGATCGTCGACGAGTTCGACGACGCAGGGCGGCTGTCGGACGACGAGTACGGACGCGACTGGGCCGTCACGAAGCGATGGGCGGTCGCGCTCGACGACGGCCCGCTCGTGTTCCGCGACGACGAGGAACTCGAACTCGACGAGTCCTGACCGAGCGTCAGGCGCGCGAGGCGTTGCTGTTCCAGTCCGCCACCACGCCGCGAGACTGCAGCCACGCGGTCGGGTCGGACTTGGCACCGCTGGCGTCGTGCGCCTCGAAGTGCAGGTGCGGGCCCGTCGAGAAGCCACGGTTGCCGACGGTCGCGATCTGCTGTCCGCCGCTCACGTGCTCGCCCGGCGTCACGTAGTAGTCCTCGACGTGGCCGTAGACGGTGACGGAGCCGTCGGAGTGCTGGAGCCGGACCCACTGGCCGTAGCCCTGGGCGGGACCGGCGTCGAGCACGACGCCGTCCTCGGCGGCCAGAACGGGCGTGCCGACGGGGGCGGCGATGTCGATGCCGCCGTGGTGAGCACCCCAACGCGGGCCGAAGTCCGAGGTGAGAGTGCCGGAGACGGGCTGAACCGCGCGCGGCGAGATGGGGTTGACGGAGTCGACCCACTGCTGGATCTGGTTGCCGATCTCGGCGTACTGCGGTCCGAGATCGGGGATCTGGAAGCCGGCCGGGACGAGGCCCTGGGGCACGGTCTCCGGCGGGATGACACTCGCGATGTCGACGGGGAGGGCGTGCGGTGCGGGGGTGTCCGCGGCAGCCGTTCCGGCACCGAGCTGCGCGACGCCCGCGACCATCGCGCCGGTCGCCGCGGCCAGCGTCGCGGCGCGCACGGCTCCGCCACCTGCGGGTTCGTGACGGTGCCGTCCTCGTGGAGCGGTCGGATCGATCTCGATGCTCGGCGCGTCACCGGAACGGCGATGTGAACCCACGTTGCTACCTATCAGTCGACTTGCGGCCGGTCCGGTGGAGCAGCCCTCAGTTGTCCGGACGAGAATGCAACAAACCCATATACGGGTCCGCCACCGTTACCGAATCATGACCTTTCACCGCTGGTCGAGTTCGTCGCGGAACTCCTGCCATCGCGCGAGATGGCCCCGGCGGCGGCGCACGACGAACCAGGCGATCGCGAGCACGACGAACCACACCGGCGTGACCAGCAGTGCGCGCAGCGTGTCGGCCTGCTGCGTCAGCGCCCACAACACGAAGCCGAAGAACGCGAGCACGACCCAGCACATGACGATCCCGCCGGGCATTCGGAAGCGCGAGGCTGCGTGCAGCTCCGGGCGCCGGCGCCGATACGCCATGTAGCTGCACAGGATGATCGTCCACACGAACATGAACAGGACCGACGAGATCGTCGTGACGACGGTGAACGCTTCGATGATCGACTCGCCCGAGAAGAGCAGCACGAGTGACGCGAGCAGGAACGTGCACGAGAAGAACAGCGCGTTCGCCGGCACCCGCCGCGCGTTCAGTGTCGCGAGCGGCGCCGGCGCGTCGCCTTCCTGCGCGAGCCCGTAGATCATCCGCGATGTCGAGTAGATGCCCGAGTTCGCGGACGACGCCGCCGACGTCAGCACGACGAAGTTGACGACGGACGCCGCGATCCCGAGCCCCGCGAGCGAGAACATCGCGACGAACGGGCTGTGATCGGGGCTGATCTCGCGCCACGGCGTCACCGAGACGATGACGACGAGCGCGAGGACGTAGAAGAGCAGGATGCGGATCGGAATCGAGTTGATCGCGTGCGGCAGCGTGCGTTCGGGATCGCGCGCCTCCGCCGCCGTCGTCCCGACGAGTTCGATGCCGACGAACGCGAACACGGCGATCTGGAATCCCGCGACGAAGCCCATCACACCCGTCGGGAAGAGGCCGCCGTCGTTCCACAGATTGGCGAAGCTCGCCCGGGCGCCGTCGGGCGCCTCGAACGACGAGAAGATCATCACGAGGCCCACGACGACGAGCGCGAGGATCGCGATGATCTTGATCAGCGCGAACCAGAACTCGGTCTCGCCGAACGCCTTCACCGTCGGCAGGTTGAGGCACAGCAGCACGACGATCGCGACGAGTGCCGGGATCCACAGCGGCAGATTCGGCCACCAGTAGTCGACGTATCCGGAGATCGCGACGATGTCCGCGATGCCGGTGACGATCCAGCAGAACCAATACGTCCATCCGGTGAAGAACCCTGCCCACGGCCCCAGGAGATCGGCGGCGACGTCGGCGAAGGACTTGTAGGCGAGGTTCGACAGCAGCAGCTCCCCCATCGCCCGCATGACGAAGAAGAGCATGAACCCGTTCATCGTTCGATAGAGGTAGCTAAACCTGCCTTATTGGCCGCATGTTTGGGAGCTGCACCTGCAGTGGGTGGGCGGCTCGTGGGCGTGGGGAAGACTCGCCCGCGGGCCGTTCTACTGCTCGCCCGCCGGCTCCTCCCCTGTCTGCAGCCATTCGAGGGGGACACCGGTTCGATGAGCCCAGAGTCGTTGCGTGACAAGGGGTGGATTGGCTCGTCCGGACATGTACCGCCCGACGGTCTCGCGCGCGATGCCGAGGTACTCGGCCATCTCGGTGGACGTCATGCCGGCGGCCTTCAGCGACTTCCGGAAACGGTCCGACATGTCCCACTCGGGCACCCGCCCTCCGGCCCTCGACGCCGCATCACTTCGTGATTCCACGTCACAACTAGACATCACTGTGGACGGCGTGTCAACATGGCCGGACCGCAACAGAAAAAGGGGCGCGCCGCGAGTTCCAGCTCGCGACGCGCCAGTGTCCGACTGACAAGGAGTCGAACATTGAGTCAGCATACCGACGTCGTGCGGGGCTACAACCTGCCGACCGATCACTTCACGATCGTGCCGAACGCCTGGATTCGCGATCGTCGCCTCTCCCGCCGCGCACGCGGCCTGCTCATCGAGCTCATGTCGCACCGGCCCGGCTGGCGCACCTCCGTCGCATCGCTGTCCGCGTCCGGCACCGAGGGCGAGGCAGCGATCAAGACGGCACTCCGCGAGCTCCGCGACGCCGGATACCTCCGCCTCGAGTGGACCCGCGACGAGCGCGGGCGCCGCACCGGATCGGCGTACATCATCCAGGAGCCACCCGCCGAGTCTCCGCAGCCCGAGCCACCGGTCGAACATCGACCCGTGGATGAACCCGCAGGTCACACCCATGAGGGTGGTTTTCGACCGGTGGACAACCCACCGGTGGATCAGCCACCGGTGGCTAATCTGGGTACTAAGAAGAACATCTTTCAAGAAGAACATCTTCAAGAAGATTCAACCGCTGCACCGCGCGTGACCGCGGCACCCGAGCCCGCCCGGGACGGCGGCAGCAGCCGCGAGCTCGCGGACACGAACCGACAGATCCTCGCCGACCTCGAGCACGCCTGCCGCGCCGCCGGACTTCGAGCACGATTCGACCGCGTCTCGACGGCCGACCGCGACGTGATCGCCGGGCTCGTCGCCGAACACGGCACCGCACGGCTCACCGCCGAAGCCCGCGCGCTGCACCGCCCCGACGACCCCGCGCGATTCGCGCAGGCATGGATCCCCGCGTGGCTGTCGATGCCCGCGCCACGCAAGACCACTCCCCTCCCCGTGTGCACCGACTGCGACCACGGCTGGCTCAACGTCGACGCCGATATCGCCTGCCCGACCTGCCGCCCGAACCTCGCGCGCCGCGCCTCCTGACAGGACACCCGACATGACCGAACGCTTCACGTACGACGCCTTCAAGATCGCGACCGACTACCGCGACCGATACGAGGATCAGCCCGAGATCTGGGCCGCGCTGAACGCGATGATCATCGAGCTGGCGAACGCGCACGTCTTCGCGAACGCCGACCACGGCGCCCACAGCTTCATGAGGGTCGGCGTCAGCCCGAACCCGCCGGCGGGAGATGCGAAATGAGCGCCGCGCCGTCCGGCGGCGCTCGCTTCGGCCGACGGCTCGACGTAGCCGCGCCCTACGCGATCGCCGCGATCGGATTCATCCTCAGCTACGCGAAGCTCGCCGAGCTGGCCGAGCGTGCGGGCTACGGCACCGTCACCGCGCACCTGTGGCCGCTCGCCGTCGACGGCCTCGCGATCGTCGCGACCCGCGGCGTCCTCACCCTCACCACGCCGTCCGCGCGACGCTACGCGTGGGTGATGCTCGGCGCCGGCACCTCGGTGTCCGTCATCGCCGCGATCACCGCCGGCATGCTCCCGCCCGGGCCGCTCCCGCCCGCCGCGACAGCTGCCGTCTACGTCGTCCCGCCGCTGTGCCTGCTCGTCGCACCGCACCTCGCGGTCAAGATGCACGACCAAGCACGCCGCGACACCGGAACCACCGATGTCGCACCCACACGCACCGAGCCCGCGACGTCGCGCCGCGCGACACCACCTGCCGCGGTAGCGCATGCCGCGACCGACATCTCGCCTGCGACACCCGATGTCGCGGCGGCGAAGCCGGAGGACGAGTGCGACACCGTCCCGATCCCCGGCGTCGCACCCGCGACACCGAAGCTCACCTCGATCCCGAACGCGCAGGTCACGAACGGTGCGACAGCCGCGACCGAAGAGACGCGACAGCGCGTCATCGCGATGAAGACCGCGAACCCCGCGCTCTCATTCCGAGCGATCGCGCGCGCATGCGATACCTCCGACAAGAACGTCGGCCGGTGGTGGAAGGCGCACCAGGAGTCGCGGTGCGACAAGGTCGCGCTGTCTGCTGCGCCGGTCGGTGCGACGTCTGATAGACAAACCGCGTGAATCAGATACGCGCAGCAGCCGCGATCAGCGTCCTCGCCGCACTCCTCATAACTGCGTGCGGCACCGCATCAGCCGACGACACAGAAGCTGAACACGAAGCGATGCGCGAAGCGTGCCGCGACTGGATCCTCGACCAGCTCACGTCGCCCGGGTCGGCTCAATTCGGCGAGATGGAACTCACCGAGAAGACGAGGGAGATCTGGAACGAGGACATGACGGAGCGACTGACCTTTACGCACACTGTCTCTTCGTGGGTCGATTCTCAGAACTCCTTCGGTGCGCTGGTGCGAACGAACTTCGGCTGCGACATGCGCTATGACCCGGAGACAGGCAAGGGAGATGCGATCTGGCGGATCACCGACGACAAATAGCCGACTGCAGGAGTCAGGAGGCGCGCGGCAACGGCGGCATCTCGATCACGACATCGACGAACAGCAGGCCCCCGGCGCTCGCCGGGGGCCTGCTTCGTGAAATCGCGTAGTCAGGGGTGCGACCCACCTACCCATCGTGATTCCGCAGCATCAGCGTACTCGGCTGACGCATCCGATCGCCGGTACACGCCGGTGTATGGGTGACATTCCCGCAGGTGCGGCAGGTGTGGGTGCGGTGGCCGCCGTTGGTGACGGCGGTGCAGGCACAGGGCAGCCAGCCGACGATGACGCGGCGCGCGCCGAGCGGGTGCCCGTTGCCGCAGTGTGTCGGTGCGGGTTCGGTGTGCCTCACCCACCGATGTTCGCACATTCGTTCGATCGACTGCTAGCGTGGACGTCGGGACGGCACCGGGCGAGAGGGAAGCTCACTCGGCGCCGTCCCCGCCCGTCTCCCGCCACGCGAGCAGCTCGACCTCCCACAGCACCCAGTCGAGTCGTGGGTCCCATCCGTCATCGTCCATGCCGGTATCGACGCACGCGGCGACCGTGCGGTTCCCTAGACGTCAGCTCTTCATTGGGGTAGTTTGTTGTCGGGAACACAGAAACGCCCCGCCCGGTGCGGACACACCAGACGGGGCAACGACCAGAAACAGGGGTTCTGATCATGACCAACTCTAACCGCAAGGTCACCTCGCTCGAAGCGTGGAAGATCACCGGCGTGCACCACGTCACGATCGACAAGGCCGGCGCCGTACTCGGTGTCCGCGCCGACGAGAACGGACTGTTCGACGAGCGCGACCTGCGTGCCGCGGTCGGTGCACGCCGCAACCGCCGGCGCGCCTCCCAGCGGCCCAAGCACGGCCCGCACTGGCTCTCCCCTGCTGGGCAGGAGGCGATGCGCGCCAACGTCCGCGAGCTCGACGAGCGGCCCGTCCGCCTCACTCTCGAGAAGTCCACGGAGGACTCGTGGCACATCCTGGGGCTCGGCTTGCCCGCGACGATCTGGCGGCTCGACCTCCCGCACGGCCTCACCTGGGGACTCACACACCAGGTCTACGCGAACCCCGACACAGCGCCGATCGCCCGCTACGGCCGCAGCCCGCAGGAGATCTTCGACGCCGTGCAGCGTGCCTGGTACGCCGACCGTGATTGACGCCGCGACCGTCGCCCGCTGGCAGGCGTGGCGGGCGGCAGGCGCCACGTTCCGGGAGATCGCACGCGCAGCCCGCGTGAGCGACAAGACCGTCCGGAAGGCACTCGCCGGGGTGAGCCCGCCGGTTCGGCGCGGGCCACAGAAGCGGCCGATCAGCGTCGACGACGTGTGCACCCTGATCGACCAGGGGCATTCGTGGACGGAGACAGCGCAGTTGCTCGGCTGCTCGCGGACCCTCGTCATGGCCCGCTTGCACGAGGCCGGTCGGGTCGCGAACCCGGACACCCGGCCCCGCAAGAATCGCTACCACTGAGCCCTGCCGACCGCAGACAGCCCCGCGTCGGCATATTTCCTGGCATATTGCCACTTACTCGCGGGGAGCCTCGCGCTTGATGAGTTTGGGCACGCTGAGGGTCGCGACCACTACTGCCGGGACGATCACCAGTGCGTTCATGCTCGCGTAGGTGACGAGCACGTAGGCGAATATGCCGGATGCGACGGCGACCACCAGCACGATCAGGTTGGCGACGTCGAGTCGACGACGCGAGTTCTGCCTATATGTCGTCGTCACCTGCCGTCCTCCTGTGCCTCTCGACTTTGAGAACAGTCCATTTCGTGCTTGTTCGGCCGTTCTTCACGACCTTATCCTCGTGGATCGTCAACTGGAAGATGTCTGTGTTGCTGATCGCGAGGCCCTCTGCCACTTGCCGGAGGAAGTCCTTGTCGGTGACCTTCACCTTCCGCGGCCTGCCTGCGGCTTTGACCCGCCACTTCGTCGGGTCATCGAAGTCGATGGCCTGCATCGTAGCCAGGACGGGGAAGTCGTCCTCCTCGTTCTCGATGTCGTCCGACGGTGCCACGCTGTCGTAGTCCGCTCGTCGCAGAACCAAGGGTTCGGGCGTGGCCTGTTTCGGATCGTCGTCAGCCGCCGGCTGACTGCCAGTGACATCGAGCGTCTCGACGCGGTCATCGCTGAGCGGCGTCATGATCTCCCGCAGCTGCTTCTTGCGCCGACGCTTGCGCTTGTTCAGCTCGTTCCAGACGTTCCTCTGAACCTCCTGAGTGGTTCCGTCTTGCCAAACGATCTTCACATTTCCGTTCTGCAGGTGCTCGAAGTCCTTCACTTCGGCGCGCATCGCCCGCGTCGACCACTCGATGATCTTGGCGATCGTCGGCACGCCGGTCACGGCCGCAATCGTTTCCCAGTTGTCGCTCGCCACCCGTATCGCTTCGATGATGAACGAGCCCTCCTGCGCGGGCCGAACCAGCACTTGCGAATCGGCGGGTCCGTCTTCGTGGAACACGCCCGCCTTGTCGAAGTCGCCGACGATGCCGGCCAGTCCTTGCAGCACTTGCGCGACGTCGGCTGCTCGCAGCTCGTGCAGTGCCGAAGCCGACTCCGGTCTCCCGTCGAATCGGAGGGTGACTGAATCGAGGATCTCGCGGCTGTCTGACATGGGCGGATCTTAGCCATGCGGAGAATGTCCGATTCATTCGAGGCGAACCGCCAACGGCATCGGTCGACAGAATGCCGAAAGCGCCCCCACCCGTGGGTGGGGGCGCTTCGTCGTGATGCGGGATCAGTAGCTGCGGAAGGTGAT
>NZ_BCXD01000039.1 GCF_001894925.1 Rhodococcus rhodnii NBRC 100604
ACCAGTGAGGATCTCCAGCTCGGTTGTCGGGGTCGACGTGCTGTCCCCCAACATCAACCAGAAGGGCTCCTCTGGCTTGATCGAGAGAACTTCCTCGGATTCGACCTTCAGTGAAGCGGTCGCCGAGTCGATGACGAAGTCCCATCGTGTCTGGATCCCTCCGGCTCGACCAATGAGGATGTAGAGCTCTGCGCCGTCGGGGAACATGCTGCCGTCGGCGAATTCGTAAGAGATGGTGAAGTCGCCGACCGTGGGAAGGTTGAGGTTTCCCATCGGTGTCGGCCTGCGGATGTCAACCACTATGCGCCTCCGATTTGTCGGACCGCACGCCCGATGGGCGACGGCGTGGAATCACTTGGCGACCTCACGTATCCCCTCCTGGGTCGCTGCCGCGCAATTTGAGTGCCGCGCGGTCGGCGCGCTGCTCACGGATGAGCGACCACAGCATCGGCACGTAGATCAGGACGCCGAGGAGATAGATCGAGAACCTGATCTGCTGACGGCCGAGGTAGTCGGCCGCAACGATCGACGCGAATGCTGCCTGCGTGAGCACGAACGACAGCACCACCGACTTCGCGAGGTAGATCCTTCCGATCCGGTTCGTCCACCACGGCGACCAGATTGCGTAGCGGATCGTGAACGCCGCGACCATGACCGCGAGCACGAGGAGGGCGATGTTCGCGAGGTCCCTCATCGTCCGCCCCCGCCGCCCCAAGCCTCGATCAACATTTCAGTCCACCCGTTCCGTTCGAGTTCCCGCCGCCAGTTCGTGGCGACCTGCTTCGCTTCCCGCCGTTCGCACTCCGACTCGATCCGCAGCTTCACTGAGTGCGCGTGCACTTCCGCCGCGATCTCTGCTTGTCGACGTGCGGCGGTCACGTCCTTCGACCACGGCCACCTCATGACTGCTGCCTCTGCGTCGCCTCACGGATCGCGTCGAGAATGTGCGCAGACACTTCGCCTGCGACCTTCTGCTCGGCGATCGTGGCCGCCTGCTGCGCGATGATCGACTGGTCCTCGAGTGACCGCCCCTGCAGGTGGGTGATCGCGTCGTTCTTCGCCTTCACGATCTCCCGGTGCGCGGGGCCGAAGATGATCCACCCGCGGATCATCGCCACCGCGTGGAGAAGGAACAGCACGATCACGACTGTGACCGTGCTGATTCCTTCCCACACAGACGGCGTGAGGAGCTGCACGTCAGTCGATCGTGTGGTCGCCGACGTTGTCGACGAGTGACGGTGTGCCGCGTCCGAATCCGGACGACGCGACGGACGTTAGGATCGACACGACGGCGGCGAGGCCGGCGACCGAGCCGACGTTCGCCCAGTCGACGTCGAGGACGCCGACGGCACCGGCGCCGAGGACGCCGATCGCGGCCTGCGCAGCGGTCTTGACGGCACGCTCGGACAGGTCGAAAAAGTAGTTGCTCATGGATCATTCACCTTCCGTGAGGATCTTGACTGCCCCGGACGGGTCCCAGTACATGGAGCCGTGCTCGAAGTCCTGGACAACGCCGCCGTCGGGACGCTTGTATTCGTTCGAGACTGGGTAGCCGAGCGGCCCCTTCTCGTAGCCTTCGGCCGCCCAGCGCTCGCCGATGACGCCGGTGACGAACCAACCCCTCGCGTCACCATCGCGGCGGTAGAGGACACCACCCTGGAATGCCTGCACGGCACCCGCGGTCGAGCGTCCGTCGCGCTTCTCGAGGCGCGTGAACTCGCGCACCGGGTAGCCGAGCGGGCCGCGCTCGTAGTTGTACGACGCCCACGCCTCGAACAACCCGGACTTCTCGGGGCCGAGCGCTGGGTCCGCGTGCGGTACCGGGAACGCGCCCACGCTCGGGTGGAAGTAGATGTGCGCGTTGGCGAACGGGACCATCCGACCCTTGCCGTCGCCGCCGACCACGATCTCGCGTTCCGAGCGTCGGTCCCCGACCCACGGGTTGCGGCCCGCCGCCTCGTCGATCATGTTGATGATCACGGCCGGACGGCCACGCATGGCTTCACCGACGCGGATGCGGAACAGGTTCATGTCCATGCCGCCCGGGTCCCACTTGCCCTGGATCGCGCCGTACTCCTTGTGCCCGATGACCCGGTCCTGTCCACGCCCGAGGCGCTTGAGGATCGCGGCGACACCCTTCACGTACGCGCCGTACTGGGCGTCCGACCAGCCTTCGCGACCGTTGTTCTCGGCCTCGATGCCGATGAGGACCTGGTTGCCGTTGTTCGTCGGGATGCCGGGCCAGGATCCGGCGCCGGCGTGCCACGCGATGCCGACACCGCACAGCGTGAACACACCGGAACGAGAGAGGTGAAGCTGGGAGGCCAGGCCCAAGCTGGGGTGGTTCGCGATGTAGTTCGGGTTGTTCGACGGCGGATTCGATCCGGTGTGGTGCGCGAGGACGCCCCAGATCGTGCCGAAGTCGCCGTGCCCCCGGTTGTATGCGCCGTGCAGTTCGTTCACGGTCAGGCCCGCGTCGCGCAGGACGGGCGTCAGCCATATCGGGTCAGCCATCACTATGCTCCTTGCATCCAAAGTCGTTCCTGGGCTTCCTGTTCAGGACGAAGACACTGCAACCCAGGGGATCATCGTGTAGTTGTACTGAATAGATCCAGATGGGATTGCGGTCGGCAATGAAGTCTGTCCGGTGACGTACGCAGCCTGCGCGAGGGGGAACTCGCCGCCCGATTGCCCGATGCCGACCTGAGGGACGGCGGCAATCCGGCGGCACGCGGACAGTGCGCCCGGCCGCTGTAGCTGGGCGACCGCGACGAGGTGGCCGGGCAAGAGTTCCTCGGTCGCAGTCGATGCGAAGCTGTACTCCATCGCCTGCGACGACAGGGTGTTCTTCAGATCGCCGGACGCCCATACGAGGTCGAGCTGGTTGTTGTTGGTCGGGTCCACGACGTAGAGGCCGATGTACCAGTAGTCGAGGGTCGAGAACCATCCGGACGCGCGGCCGGTGATCATCTTGACTCGGTCGATCGTCATCTTCCGGTCGACGCGAATGAACGTCAGGTCGAGCACCTGATTGCCCGGTAGGTACGTCGGCATCTCGGTGTTGATTCTGTGCGAGTGACTGCCGAGTTGCGCACTCTGCGTAGAGGACGAGGTTCCTGGATTCGCGATACCGTGCGTGTGCCCACCAAGGTTCCCGCTCGCGGTTGAAGACGTCGGCACCGGCTGTAGCAGCACTCTCGGAAAGCTCGGAATGTCGTTGCCGTGCAGGGAATCGAAGATCGGCGTCGTGACCTCCGTAACCATATTCTCGGTGATGTCCGAGATGTCTTGGAGTGCCCCCTCCACCGCGGTCGTCGTGTCCTCGACCTGCCTCTCGAGCCCGAGCATGTACTCGGCGAGGCCGATGATCGTGGTCGCGCCGCCCTGTGTGATCGCGCCGACGATGTTCGTGATCACCTGCGCGACACCGCCGGCGAATCCGCCGAAAAGGTTCGACAGCAGGTTGTTCCGTGCGCCGGTGTAGGCGCTGACGATCGGGCCGCGCTGGGCGGCTCGAATCGATGCCTCGTCCCACGACTGGATACCTGCGACGTGCTGCGGGTTTCCTACGGTGCCGACGTACGCGCGGTCCGGGGTGTCATGGTTCGGTGCGGTCATCGAGCCTCCCCACGGTTGCGACGTCGTCGATGATCTGCGGTTCGGGGGCGCGGATGACGCCCTCGGCGCGCAGCTGGTCGGCGAGCGCGATCTTCTGCTCGGCGGACATGCTCGCGAGGTCGACGCCCGGACTCGTCGAGACGGGCGAGGCTTCCGGCTCCGGTTCGTCGATGTCGACCCAGTGCACCGCGCCGAGCGCGAGCCAGTGCACGCCGTCGGCGCCGGGCGGTGTCGCGACCTTGCGTGTCTGTAGCTCGGGGTGATGCCGGAATCCGGCGTGCCAGAGCTGCTCCGAGAGTTCGCGCAGTGCGGCCTCGGCGGTGAGCATGGGCACGCCCGTCGACTTGATGCCGACGAGCGCCCACAGTGCGTGCTCTTGCGGGTCGTCCGGGTTGGAGGTGGCCTGAATGGGGATCATCAGATCAGCCCCAGATTGTGGACGGCCGCTACCGCGGTGCGGATCAGGCGCATGTTCTTCTCTCCCGTCGGTTCGTTCGCGCGTGGGTCGCCCACGGTGCCCTTCCATTCGGCGTGCTCTCGGTCCCACGAGTACTCGACTTCGGAGACCTGCTCGACGAAGACCTGCCCGCGGATCGGGAAGTCGCGGATCGTCGAGCCGATGCGGTCGCCGAGGAACCAGTGCCCCTGGCCGTTGTCGCCGATGAAGTACGGGCGGCCGTCGCCGAGGGTGAGCTTGTGCGTGTGGCGTGGGCGCGTGTTGAAGAAGCCCTCGCGCATCTTGATCAGCGAGGACAGCGTGTACGCGCGGTCCATCCCTTCGACCCAGCGCTCGTGCGAGTGCGACCAGCCCGAACGCAGCGTCCGCACGGGCGACTTGATCGACCAGAACGCCGCGACGGTATCGGTGTAGATCGGGGCGAGGAAGGTGTCCGCGATCGTTCCGGCCGTCGGGAAGTAGACGAAGCCGCCCGCGATGTTTCCGGCGGTCTGGATACCCGCCGAGATGCCCTCGTTAATGCCGTAGGCACTGTGCCCGCCACCGACCATCTGGACGGGACCGGCGGGCGTGAACGACCATTCGGACGCTTCGACGCCCGTGATCTTCCCGTCGCGATAGACGGCGTACGGCTGGCGCGGGTAGGTGCCGAGCCAGCGCCCGACGATGTTTCGGTACGGGTCGATGGGCTCGGCGACCGTGTTGACGATCTCGTCGATGAAGTTGTCGGCGAACTCGACGACGGTGCGCTTCAGTCCGTCCCAGATCGTGCCGCCCGTGGACGTCTCGTCCCAGTAGCCCGACTTGTCGACGATGTCGACGACGATCGTGCCGTACCGCAGGTTCGCCCCCGGCCACGGCGGAGGGTCACCCGGCAGGTATCGCCGGGTGGTGACCATCAGCTGCGCGTCGTCCAACGTCGGCGCGGCCATGTCGTGCCAGTACTTGAACCTGCTCGACAGGATCGTCCACGGCGAGCTGTCCTCGAGGAACTTGTGCGGCTTCACGACGATGTTCCACTGCGACATATCCAGACCCGCGAGCCACTGCTGCGGGTCGAGCGGATCGTCCGGCAGTGCCCACCAGTTGCCCTCGAGGCGCATGACATTGAGGAACAGTGCGAGCTTGAGCATGTAGCGGGACGGGCCCGCGAGCACGAACGAGCGCGGGAACTGCAGGATCGCGGGCAGGAACGGATTCGACCAGACGAGGACGCTCTTGATGTCCTCGTAGTCGTCGAGGAACGTCAGCTCGACGTACCGCTTCCCGTCGTCGGTCTTGACGATCTTCACGGCCGAGTCGCCCGCGCAGCGGCCGCCCCACCGCGCGCCGTCCTTGTCGAACGTGAAGTGCACGTTCTGCTTCGTGCGGCCCCACGGGTTGACCGCCCACTTCGTGAGGTAGTGGTCGACCGGCAGCTGCAGTGTCGCGGTGCCGGTGTTGTTCATGACCCAGCGCACCGAGCCGGACAGCTCGGCGGTGACGCGGCCGCGGTAGTTCATGTCGCCGTCCCACAGGCGCGCGAGTCCGCGCTTGCGGCGACGGCGGCGGCGGTGTTCCTTCGCCTTCTGGTCGTCGTCCCAGATCCGCTCGAGGCGGTCCATCAGCTCCCGGTCGTGCAGGAGCGGATTCGTCGGGTCTGCGGCGATCGGCATCAGTCACCTCCCAGAAGCGTGCGCCAATTGCGCGGCTGGCGAACCTGAATCACGGTGCCCGCCGCGGTGGCCGAGACCGGAACGTCGATCGGCTCGGTGTGCGCCGGGATCGCGAACTCGAACTCGACGCCGGCGGTGCGGCCGTAGAACATCGGGTTGATGTTCGAGCGCCACGTCTCCTCGTCGGGGTACGAGTCGATCGTGAGCTGCTCGCCCGCCGACAGCGTCGGCGTCGTGATGACGCGGTCGCGCCACTCGTAGTCCTCGTGCTCCGGGTCGTCCTGCCACGAGAAATCGGGCAGCGTCACCCGCCCGCCAGCGGCCGCGTTGACGACGACCCACTGCAGGTAGCACGGATGGTTCGTCGGATTCGACACCATCACCGTGCCCGCGAGTTCGCCCGGCTTCGACTGGAACACATCGACGACGGGCTCCTCGACCCAGAACGGCCAGCCCGCGCGCAGCCGCATGACCATCGGCGCGTAGCCGTTGACGCCCGGGTCGATCGTCGGCTTGAACGGCGGCGTCTCGAGCAGCTGCACCGCGAGACGGCGCACGCCCGACCGCGACGTCCCGACGAGGTACGTCTTCCGGTCGAACCTGAACGCGCGCCGCCACCGCGAATACACCGACAGCCAGTCCGAGTCCCGCGTCGCCGAGATGTGCACGGGCAGGATCGGGTCCTGCATGTTGTGCCGCTCGCCGCCGAAGGTGCCGCCCTCCTGGTAGGCGCCCGACGTCCAGATCGTCGACGTCGGCGTCTCCCACAGGTTCTCCGGGTCCTCGTCGAGGACGACACCACCGGCCTCGCAGCCGGGGCCGTGGATGATCCAGTGCGACCCGTCGGCACCCTCGACGGCGAGCTGCACGACTTCACCCATCAGAACCCCGCTCCCTCATGCGTCTTCGCGCGCACGATCTCCTCGGTCCTCATACGTCCCACCGCCTCGTCGACGTCGGCGACGTGGAAGTGGTAGTGCACGCACCGCTCGTGCGCGCCCATGTCGAACGCGCTCCCGACGTCCCCGCGCGCTGCGGTCGCCGTGGCCACGCCAGCAGCCGCGAACTCGGCGCCCGAGTTGATCGCCGCGAGCACTGCGGGATTGCCGCCCGCCGCTGCTGAGGCGGCGTTCACGACGAACTCGCCCGCCGTCAGCCACGCCGGAACTTGATCGACACCGCGCGGGCCGCCCACCGGGCCGCCCGTGTAGTAGCCGGCCTTCGTCGGCCAAATGCTCTCCGGCCCCTTGTAGCGATCGACCGTGTAACGCAGCGCGGCAACGATGTTCGCGAGCGGATTGAACACGTCATCGACGAGCTCGGGGTCGCGAAACGCGCTGAACGTGCGCGGCTTGACCTGCAGCAGTCCTCGCGGGTTGCCGTCCGTCGAGTCCGGCCCGACAGCGCCAGGGTTGCCCGACGACTCGATGTCGGTCTGCTCGATCGTGCGACCGAGGTTCGCCAGCGACAGCCCGACGCGCGAGAGCCCCTCGGTGATGACGGGCTCCCACTGCGCCGCGCCCTTGCTCGGGTCGTAGACGACCGGAGTGTCGGCGAGGATGACCGGTGCAGGCGGGTCCGGCGGGTCCGCTGGGCGCACCTGCGCGCCCTCTGCCCGCTCGTCCGCCGACGGCTCGATCAGCGCCGCGTTCTGCTCGGCCTTCGCCTCCTCGAGCATCTGCCACGCAGTCATCGCGGGCGGCAGCTCGTCGGGAATCCCGAACACCTTCAGCGCATCCGAGAGGTACCCCGACGCGGCCGTCGCGGCGACGTCGCCCGCGATCTCCGACCACGAGCGCGGCCCCGAGGACGACGACCCACTCGCGCCGGAGGGCGAGCCCGAAAGCCCGCCGCTCCCGCCGACACGAGTCGCCCCGGTGTCGTACGCGGTGCCGGTCATCGGCTGGCCGTCCTTGGTCAGCCTGCCGCGGCCGCCCGACGGGTGACCGCCCGGATCGGACCAGTCGAACAGGTCCCCGATCCGCAGGAACGCATGATCGGTGAACTCCGAGCTGTCCGAGCCCGTCGAACCGCCGACCATGCCGCCGCCGTACTGGCCGCCCATCTCGACGTTCGTGCCATCCGGCAGCGTCCCGGCGGTGTGGCCGCCGTACGGGCCGCCGTTGTACCAGCCGAACCGTAGATCGCCCGGACCGCCGCGGCCGCGCGAGAAGCCCATCGCCGCGAGCGCGCCGGCCTGGTTGCCTGTGGCGAAGCGGCCCGCGAACGGCGCAAGCCCCACCGCGAACCGCGCGATCGCCGACATGGCACCAGAGCAGTCGCCCCAGTTCACGCCGCCCCACACATAGCGGGCGCCGGTCAGCGGGTACGAGCCACCAGTGCGGCCGCTCACGAAGTCGAGTAGATCGCCCGCGCCGACGACACCGCCGCTCTCGTAGCCCGGCAGCTTCGGGAACGTGCCCGCATTGATCGCCGCGAGCTCGCGGTCGTATCGATCCGAGCTGCGGCCGTTGATGATCCACTCACCCGCATCCACGCGAGCGATCGGCATTCCCGACGACGCGACGCCGAGGATGCCGTCCGTTCGGTCACTACCGGGCCCCGTCTTCGAGAGGCGGCCACCCGTCGCGAACGGGCCCTGGATGTCGGCGCTGCCGAAATGCGCCGCGCGGGCCGCCGGGTCCCACTGGTCGCGGACGGTGATCGTCGCTGTGCGCTCTCGCGCAGTATGGTCGATCGCCTCGTTGACGACGCGAGACTGAGACAGCGCCTGCTCGATGAGCAGCCGCACGTCCGGCTCTGCCGTCGACAGGTCGATCTGCGACAGCTCGGCGAGCGTGATGTCGCGGCCGCTGAGGAATCCGTCGATGACCGCGCCGACCTCGGGGGCGACGGACGTCATGTCGATGCCCGCCAGCATGTTGCGGACGTTCTGATCCTCGAGACGGAAGAACGTCGTGTCGGCGCCGATCTTCGGATTCGCGATCGAGATGTCGAGGCCCGCAACAGCCCCGCGCACCTGATCCATCGCGATCAGTGCGAGCGTGTTGTTCGCGGTCACCTCGACGGTCGCCGGGTTGTCGCCGATCTGCTGGACGTCGAATCCGAGGTTCGCGATCGCCTGCCGCGCCTGCTCGTCCTCGACGTACATCGAGACCGTCTTCGGTGTGCCGTCATCGGGCAACTGCTCGAGTCTCAGCTGAAGATCCGTCACCGCACGCCAGGCTTCATCGCCGCCTGCGACGGATATCGACAGGTCCAATTCGCGAGGAGCGAGACCCCACTGTCGCGTGAGTTCCTCGAGCTTCTCGATGGGCAGTTGGTACGTCTCCGCTAGCTGCTCGAGAGCCGGCCTAATCTGTCCATACGCCGTCGCACTGTCGTTGCCGGCGTTCCGCGACACGAAGAAGGCTTCACCCAACTGCATCAAGCTCTCACGGAGCGATGCCGCGTTAACGACTCCGTGATCGAGGTTCCCATCCAGCCCGATGAGCGCTTCACCAAGTCCATTGACCGGGTCGACGCCCTGCGCCGCGGCTTCGGTGATGTTCCGAACTGTTTCTGCTGTCTCGAAAAGTGCCGCTTGAGCATCCGTTTCGAGGATGCCAAGGCCCTCGAGTGCGCGACGCAGCCCGCTGAGCCGCTTGTCGCCGTCGCCGGCGGATTCGGCGATCTCCTGAATGCCGCTCGTGACGGCCAGGCTCGCGGGTCCGACGCGCTCCATCGACTCCTGCAGGCGCAGGAACTCGTCTCGCTGCCCCTGTAGGGCGTCGGCGAGCTCGACGCTGCCCGCTGCGCGCAGCTGGCCTTGGAAGGCATTCCACGACGACGTCGAGCCGACGACCTTGAGGTTGAGGTCCTCGGTCGTCAGGCCGAGTGAGGTGAACTGGTCTTGAAGCCGCTCGGCCGCTTCGGTGTTGGCGACCTGGACGCGCCACGCATCCGTTCCGGCCTGCGCCTGCCCGGTGAACCATCCCGCCATGTCCTTGATGCCGGCGGTGAACATCGCGATCGGCTTCCAGCCCGCGCCGTTGTCGATGATCTCCTGCTGCGCACTGCTCAGCGTCTCGAGCTTCGCGGCAGCGGCGTCGAGGACGCCGTCGTCGACCGCACCGCCAGAGAGTGCGAAGGCGTCGGCGAGCTCGCCCTGTCCGCGCGCGAGGTCGCGGCTGAGGCCGGTTAGCGTCTCCGCCTGCTTGCCCGCCTTGCCCCACTCGGTGACAACACCGACGGTCGCCGCGGTCACGCCAGCGAGAGCGATCATCCACGGGCCGCCGAGCATCGACACGATGCCACTGAGGCCTGCGCGGATGCCCGTGCCTGCCGCGGCGACGGCGCCGAGTGCGTGACCGAACCGATCAGCTCCGGTCGCGGCCGTGACGAACGAGTCCTGCATCCGATGCACGATCGGCACGTGCATGCCGATCGCGGACACCGTGGAGCCGAATCGTCCGAGCGAGATCGTCCCGCGGTCGCCTGCGGATGCGATGCCGCCTGTCGCTGTGACGATGTCACGAAACCCGAGAGCGGCCGTCTTCGCTGTGCCGACGACGGGAATCAGCGTGGACTTCACGCGATCGAGCACGCCGGGGATCGTCTTGAATCCCAGCCATGCGGCGACACCGGCCGTCACGAGGCCCTGCTGACTCTCCATCAGGCCTGCGACGAGCTGTAGCGCCGGGACGACCGTGCCATCGAGGATCGTGGCGGACGCTTCGAGAGTCGTGAGGAAGATCTGCCACGTCGAGACGCCGAGCGATGCGCTCGCGCGAGCGAGCGACGAGGCGATCGTGCCGACTGCAGGGGCGACGTCGCGCGCCGAACCCTGCAGCTGCTCGAAGATGCCCGTCAGTCGGTTGAGCGACGACTGCGCGATCTCCGAGCTGCGGAACTGCTCGAAGGCCTCGACGCCCGCGCGGCCGAACTCCTGCAGCGCGGGGATGTAGCGGGATGTGAGGTCTGCGCCGAACTGCTCCATGACGGGCTTCATCCGCGCGTCGAGGTCGTCGACGGCGTCGGTCAGCTTCCCGAACGCTGCGGGGGCGCGATCGAAGATCGGACCAGCGAGGGTCGCACCGAACCTGCCGAGCGCGGCGTTGAGGTTGTCGAACGCGCCGCTCGCGGTGTTGCCCGCTTCGAGGGCGGAGCCACCGAGACCGGTTTCCATTGCGCGCTGGAAGGTCTCGAAGTTGATCGAGCCCTCGGATGCGAGCTTGAGCGTCTCCTCGGCCGTCTTGCCGAGCTCCTGCCCGAGCAGCTGGACGATCGGGATCCCGGCGTCGTTGAGCTGGGCGATGACGTCGCCCTGGATCTTGTTCGAGGCGGCGACCTTGTTGAAGATCGCGCCCATCTCGTTCATGCCGACGCCCGCGATCGTCGCGGCGTCGCCCGTGAGCTTCAGTGTGCGCTCGAGCTCGCGCCCGGGCTTGACGCCCGCGGCCACAGCCGATGCTGCGACGGTGGCAGCGTCACCGAGACCGAAGGCTGTGCCCCTCACCGAGGTGAGGGCGTTGTCCATGATCTTGCCGACATTCTGCGTCGAGTTGCCCAGGCCGGAGAGCTTCGCCTCTGCCTGCTCGATCGCGTTGAGTCGGCCGAGGCCCTTCGTGATCGACGTCGCGAGGACGCCCGCAGCGGCCGCCCCCGCACCGACGACGCCGACCTTGAGCGTCTTCCCGAGACCGGTGGCGAGCTTCGAGCCCATACCCTGGCCGGCCTTGTCGGCCTGAGCCTGCCCGCCGTCGAGTGCCTTCTGCACCTGGCCGGGGAGCTTCGAGGTGTCCGCGACGATCGAGAGGTATCCGACGCCGAGTTCGGTCACTGCGAACCTCCTGTGGGTACGCCGAGGTCCCCGTCCGCGCGCCGGCGGACGGGGTGCTCGGTGGTGGGTCAGGCGACGGCGCGGATCCGCTTCACGCGCTCACGGATCGCGGCGGCCTGGGTGGATTGCGGGCGCTTCTCGCGCGGCGGCCGCGCCTCGCCTGACCGCCCTCGGGCGACGTCTGCGCGAACCTCGGCCGCCGTCTTGGTCCTCCGAGAGGTGCTGGGCCCGTCGCGACGGGCCTTGATTCGCTCGATGAGCGACTTCGGCGTGAGCTTCGCGAGCGCCTCGCTCGGCACGTTCTGCCGCTGCATTTCGAGGCGCAGGAGGGCGATCTGCTCGTCGAGCTTGTCGGACAGCGACATGAGCAGTTCGACTTCGACACTCGGCGAGAGGTACTTCGAGTACGGGTCGTCGAGACGGCGCAGCGCCGAGTCGCCGGGGAGGTGCTCGACGAACGCGGCGAGGTCGGCCCAGGAGAGCGTCCTGCCGAGTTCGTCGAGCGATCGACCGGCGGCGAGTAGATCGGAGCGGATCGCCCCCTCTACTCCTCGTCGGTCGAGGAGTCGGAGGAGGCCGAAGATTTTGCCGCGTCCACCTTCGATTCGTCGTTCCAGTGCTTCCAGATCTGCTCGCGCTCACGGAAGGACAGTCCCGCCACGACGACGGCCGCGTCGGCGTCGAGATGCTCGAGCATGCGGTCCATGAGGTCGAGCGGCGAGGGGTACGTGACCGCGGGGTCGGACTCGATGATCGGCTGGCGCTTCTTGTTCAGGTCGTCGCGCGTCTTCTGCACTTCCTGGAAGCGTGCGGTCTGCCAGTCGTCGACCGCGCGTGCGATCTTGGGGTCGACGAAGCCGAGCTGCGGCAGCTCGAGCGTGATCGACTTGCCGCCCGGAAGCGGGATTTCGATGTCGATGGTGTCCGCCTCGAAGGCGGGGGTGATCCTGAAAGCCATTGCGTCGGGCCTTTCGGAGGTTGGAGGGAATGCGTCGGGCCGCGAGGCCCACCCGGCAGGAGCGGGCCCGACGCAGTGGGGTGGAATACCCCTGCCGGGTGAGTTCTCAGCCGCCCGAGGCGGCTTCGAGTGATGCGACGCGCGCTTCGAGTGCGGCGAGCGCGCCGGGGGCGTGCTCCTCGATCGCGACCTTGAGCGTCGCCGCATCGATCGTTCGCTGCGCCGTCGAGCTGCCCGCGCGCGCATCCGCGGCGGACAGCTTCGCGGGCACCGCGGGGATGCTCGGCCGATTGACGAGGTCGTCGTAATCGACCGGGGCGCTCGCCGAGGCGATTCCCTGCTCGATCCGATTCAGCTCGTCGGCGGTGATCGGGGTGTCACCCGACTCCCCGTCGGCCCAGACCTTGGGCTCGTACGCCATCAGTTACCTCCTGGGTAGAGCGCCGTGCTCGGATAGGTGGCCGGGCCCGGCACGGCGACTAAGGGGTTCCGGCGCCGATCGCCTTCGACTTGTCGACGCGGTACTCGACGACGTTCTGACCCTTCGCGCCGGCCGTGGCCTCGTAGGTTTCGATCGTCACCTGGTACTGCGTGACGTTCGTGTGGACGTCGACGACCTCGGCGACCTCGGTGACCTGGCCCTGCTCGATGACGTAGCGCTTCCACTTCTGGCCGTCGACGCACTCGACGACCCACGACTTGATCGGCAGAGGAGTCGACGTGTGGTAGATCGTCTTCTTGAGGCCGTCCTCGTCCGGAGCTTCGACGACGACGTTGTCGGCTCCGTTGATCGTCTCGAGGACCACCTCGTTGTCGTCCTCGAGGAGGGTGATGACGATCGACTCGTCGGATTCGGTCTGCACGGTGCGGAAGACCTTGCCGCCGAAGCGGCGGATCTTCTGCGTGGTGCGCGTGCGGTTGACGGCGATGCCGTTCTCGCCGACGGCGCCGTGGTCGTTGGCCTTGAAGTCCTCGTCGAGTTCCGCGACGGCGTCGGTGGGGAGCGTGGTGCCCAGCGCCGCGGAGAACAGGACTCCGCCGTCGATGGGCGGGTTGGCAACGAAGCTGTTGTTGACGTTGACCATGAGGGGATGCCCCTTTCAGGCATGATTGCGTCGGGCCGCGAAAGGGTTTGTGGTGCAGTAGTTCAGCCGACCTTGATCAGCAGTTCGCCGGTCATCTGCCAGCGCTCCTGGCCGGACTCGTCGGGGAAGGGGTACGGACCGGTGTCCTCGTTCCACTTCCGCACGAAAGCACCGCCGGCCCACCGGCTGCGGGACGCTCGAAGCACCGCACGGACGACGTTCGCGAGATCCTCAGTGGCGTCGACATCGTCGCCCCAGACCTCGACGAGAAACCGTGCCGTGTCAGTGGCGCCGTGCGCGGTGAAGCCGCCGCCCGCGATGCGGGACAGCCGCACGAGCCGCGACGGCCTCTCGTCGGGCACGGCGTCCGTCACGAGGACGTCGTGATGCCCGCCCGGGAGGCCGTCGCGGACGAGAGCGATCGCGACCTTCGTCGCCGACTTCGGCACGAACAGCGGCGCGCTCATGCCCGCACGCTGCCCATGACGCGGACGAGGACGTTGTCGCGCGCGCTGCGACGACGCGCCGAAGACGAGGCCGGGTAGACGATCGCGCGCCAGCGGCCTTGCGGGTTTCGGCGGCCCTGCTGCGAGCTCCACTCGAAGCCGGGGCCCGCAGCGGCCGCCATGCGCGATGCCGTCCCGTCGACCCACGATCGAGTCGGCCCGGAGCTGCGGACGTCGTAGAGCGCGTCTTGCCGCCAGTCGATCCGTGCTCTAGCCATCGTCGACCTCCTCGCGCTCGACGAACTCGGCCGCGATCCAGAACTCGCGGTTGAACGCCGCGATGCACAGTTTGCGGCCCGGATCCGAGAAGACGAGCAGCACCGCCGACTTGTCGTCGACGGTGAACGTCGTCGTGTCGAAGAGCTGCTCGCCGCCGGCATGCCGCACGAGGAGCTGTTGCGCGCACTGCGTCATCAGCCGTCCACCTTCCGGAGCTTCGCGTCGGCCAGGCCCGGCCGCCACAACGGGTTGTTGTCCCAGTCGGTGATGTGCTCGACGCGGAACCGGCCTTGCGGCACGGTGATCTCGTCGCGCACGCGGACCCCGGTCGAGGTGGCCGGGTAGATCGTCCCGTCGAACCGGACGCGGCCCACGTGCCCGCCGAGATCCACCGCAATCTCGGCGAGGTAGTACGCCCACACGCGGATGCGCTCGTCGACGAACGACGTGACCGCTCGGCCGCGGTCGTCGCGCTGCTCCCCTACGACCCGGCGGTGCAGGGTCGCCTCGACCTCACGCTCGAACCAGCTCGTCACTGCTCCCACAGTGCACCGCCTCGAGTCAGGGCGGCGCCGCACGAGCAGTACGCCGCCCCGAACCGCAGTGAGCAGATATCCGCGTGGACGATGGCGGGGCCGGTCGGCACCGTGTCCACAGTGAACGCGCCACTACCGCTCGTCCGGCACATCTTCGTGAGGTCGTCGATCTCTGAAGGCCAGAACAGCCGGCGGCGCGGCGACGAGGTGTCGACGGTCCTCTGAAACGGGCCCGCCGACATCTGCGTCACCGCGCCGGTGCCAGCCTCGTCCCATCGCAGGATCGCTGCGCGCAGGATCGCCTTCGCCGCTGCCGGATGCTCGAACTCGTCCTCGAAGAGGCAGGGTGCGAGCAGTGCCGCGGTGCCGAGGGCGTCCTCGATCATCGCCTGCGCTTTGGCTTCGTCAATGCCTGGCGCGAAGACGCGAAGGTCGTCGACGGTGATGGACACAGCAGGCACGGCGGTCCCTCCTCAGTCGTCGTCGACGGGCAGCGGCTCGGCCGGCTTGGGCTTCGGCGGTCGACGACGGGTGGCGACGGCCACCGCCTCGTAGCGGTGAGCCAGGAGGGCCACCTTGTCGTCCGGCACGTTCACGATCACGCCCGTGCGCTTGCTCCGCAGGCGTGCCATGTCAGGCCGCCGCGTTCTCGATGACCGCGAACCGGTCGATGAAGACGTACCAGGCGTAGACGATCTCCATGCGGAGAGCGACCTCGTTGTGGCCCTTGAGGTCTCGGCCCGTGTTGTCGGGGTCGCCGTAGGGGATGACCTGGAACGGGATCTGCTTCTGCACGCCCCAGCGGATGCCGCCGTTGAAGTCGCCGACGATGGCGCGGACGTTGTTGTCCGTTGTGTCGCCGTCGCGCGCCTTGCCCTGCACTGTGCTCGACACGGAGGCGCGGAGGCCGCCGAGCGACGTCACGTCGATGCCGAGGCCGAGTTCGGGGAACTTCTTGCGGCCGTCGGCGTAACGCTCGGTCGAGAACGACCACGCGTAGCCGCCGGTCAGTGCGACGCCGGTCGGAGCGACGCCCGAGTTCACGAGCAGGCCGACGGTTTCCTCGAGTTCGAGTTCCGGCCCCGCCGAGTCGACCTCGGTGCGCAGCGTGGTGGCGTTGAGGTAGTTCGTCCAGGACGAGATCGTGGCGCCGGTCTTCGGGTTGATCCGGAAGTAGGCGCCGAGGTCGAGGGCGCGACCGAGGGCGCGCGACGCCTTCTCTGAGAACTTGTCGAGGATGCCGAGTTGGTAGTCCTCGTTGGCCCACATGAACTCGTCCGAGGTCCGGTAGGTGACGACGGCCTTGTGCGGCGCGGCGACGGCGCGGGCCGGCTTGATGTCCTCGCTGGACTTCGCGCCACCTTCTTCGACGAACTCGGCAGCCGGGTCGTCGTCGAACGTGACGACGGCGACGTTGCCGAACTTCATTGGATCCGCGGCCGACAGTGCGGGGATGGTGCCCGCGGTCTTGGTCTTCTCGATCATCCCGTTGAGGGTCTGGTCCGGCAGGAAGCCGGCGAGGTCGGAAGTGTAGACAGCCACGTGGCTGCCCTCCTTTCGGATCAGTGGCCGCCGAGTCCGAGGCCGCGCAGGAATTCCCGCCGCGGGTCGTCGTCGGAGCCCTTCGGATTCGTGCCCTCCTTGGGCACATGGAGTTGCTTGGTGCGCTTGCCCGACTGGCCGAGTAGCCGGGTGACCTGCTTGAGGAGCAGTTCCGGCTCGGTGGCGGTGAGGAACAGTTCGGCGTCCTCGGCGTCGATGCCGTGGTATTCGACGAAGTGGGCGCGCAGGGACTCGGAGACCTTCGCGGGGACGGAGGCGACTTCAGCTTCGGCCTTGGCGATGCGGTCGGCGGCCTTCTCGGCTTCCGACTTCTGCGACTCCTCGATCTCAGTGAGACGCTTCGCTGCGGCGGCGTTGTCCTTGGCGCGCTTCTCCTGCTCGCGGGCCTTGCCCTTCCAGAAGTCGACCGTTTCGGTCGGCTTCAGCTCCTGCTTCTGCTCGGTCTGCTGCTCGGTTCCCTCGGTCTCCGTTGCGGCTACCTCGGCGGTCTGTTCGGACATGCGGTGTACTCCCGTTTCGGGTCGATCCCGGCCGTTGCGGTCGGGAAGATCAGGGGGTGTTCTTGCGCATCTCGGCGAGAACTGCCTTGACGTCGATCGCGCCTTCGCCGCGGGTTGCGCGTGTCGCAGCGCGGTACTCGTCCCGCCACTGCTCGACGTAGGCGGGCGGCTGGTAGGAGCCGCCGGGCCGCACGGGAACTGCGATGCAGTGGCAGTGGTCGTGGTACTTGTCGCCAAGGCTCTGGCCTCCGCGAGCGCGGATTCCGCCTCGGGCGGTCCGCCCGTTCACTCGCGTCTGTCCTCGAGCGCGGGCGCGACGGTCGGCGACGGTCATCTCCCTACCTCGGCCGACGACGCGCGTCGCGGCAGCCTCGGATGAGTACACGGCGCCGCGGGTGGCCATGAGTCGGCAGAACTCGCACGCGTTGGCCGAGGCGTGGCGCGCCCACGTTGCGCCCGGCTCACTCGCAGCGTTATCGATCGTCGTCTGCCGCGCCATGTCCCAGATCCCACGCTGCAGGGTTCCGGCGAGCTTCTCGAGCGCGGCGGCGCCGCTCGAGGTGTTCAGTGCCCACTGCGTCGACTGGGACCACTTCTCGCCCGGCGGGAGTGTGGCGGGCTGGGCGATGTAGTCGAGGCCTGGCGCGGCATCCTCGTACCAGACGGCCGCGAGTTCGGCGGCGCCGATCCCGTACTGAGCGGCCAGCTCCGGGAAGGCGTCCATCATGAAGCCGCGGAAGTCGTCGAAGGCCTCGGCTTGTCGCCACAGCACCGCCAGATCGACTGCGCCGAGGCGCTGTAGCTCGGCCAGAATCTCCCGCTGCTGCGCGAGCGTCGCCACTACTGCGCCTCGGTCGAGGGCGCCTCAGTCGCGCGTCCGGGGATCCGGTCCAGCAGGGATTGCACTCCGGCTCGACGCTTCTCGGCCATCGCCCGCTTCACCTGCTGCTCGTCGAGACCCAGCAGCTCGAGCCCGACCGCCGTCTCGGCGAGCCACGGCACAGTCGCGAGCTGCTTCGCCCCCGCGTCGGCCTGCGCCGCGCGGGACAGGTAGACGGGGCTGCGCCACTTCGTATCGATGGAGCGCCACTCGTCGGGGATGCCCCGCTCGCCGTTCGCGATCGCGAGTGCGCGGATCAACGCGCGACGGAATGACGGCGACCAGTCGTCGGTCGCCCCCTCAGCCTCGGCGATCAAATCCTCGCGTGAGGCAACGTACGAGTCAGCGCTCGTCGGGTTGGACATATCCGAGACACCGAGCGAAGTCAGCGGGATCGACGTCTCGCCCGAGAACAGCTGCGCGTGCTGCTTGAGCATGTCGATGTGCGGCTGAGGCGAGGCGGCGGCGAACTGCTTCACGTCCGCGCGCGGGTTCTCGGCGTCTTCGTCGTCGGGGATGCCCTTGATGCGGCCGAGCATCACCTGCCACGACGGCTTCGGTGATCCGTCCTCGCTGACGAAGATCGACTCGTCCGCGCCCAGCATCCACATCTCCGGGAACGAGAACACATCCGCGTGCCCTTCCATGCGGATCGTTGTGCGAAGCGCCTGGTCATGCAGCCCCATCACCGTGCGTGAGATCCGAGACGAACCGAACGGGCGCCCCACCCTCGGCTTGTACACCAGCGGCTCAGCTGGCACTCCCCACGGATGCTCGCTACGGTCCACCTTCCAGCGGCTACCGCCGTCACGCTCGGCGGTGATCGTCTCGCCGTCGAGGTACAGCGTGAGGCTGGTAATGCCGGAATCGTCGCGGCTGTTCACTGACAGCAGGTTGTCCATGCGGCGGGTCCGCGGGTTCCAGTCGCCGGTCGCGCTGAGTGCGTCCTTCGCATGAATCAGCGACGGCGGCTCATCCTCGCCACCCTCGGTGTTCACGAGGAACGAGACGCCGTGCAGCAGTGACGAGATGATCGCCGACGACGACTCGGCGCCGAAGTAGTTGTCGTCCCACACCTGCGACGCGCCCAGTGATTCGAGGTCGCCGTCAGGCCACACGAGGCCGTCGAGGTTGCAGCGGCGGCCGAGGATGTCTACGGACTTCGCCGACCAACCGAGCACCAGTCCGAGGCGGTAGTACTGCGGCGGGATGACGCTGCCCACTTGCTGGATCGCGCGCTTGCCGTCGTAGTAGGCGGCGCGGAGCAGGTTTCGGGACCGCTTCGCGGCGAGTTGGTCGAACAGGTGGTTCAGGAGATCGTTCTCGTCGTCGGTGAGATTCGGCAGGGTCACGCGTTCCATCACTGCAACAGCACCGCCCTTCTGCCTCGACTGCTTCTTCGTGAGTTCTGCGCTCGTGGCGCCGCGGCTCGGACTGGTCGCGCCTGCTTCGTCGACACCGTTCCCATGAACAGCGCCAGCGACCACGACACGATCGGCGCGATGCTGACCGACTCGTCCCGGCGGTCCCAGCCCCAGCCGCCCGCGTCGCGGATCGGCCGCTTACGGGCACCCTCGAGCGCGTCGTTCACCGACTGTTGCCCGCCGTGCGTCACGGTCTGCGCGGCTGAGCGATCGACGACCAGGCCACACGCCTTCGCCATATCTCCCGCCGTCGTCTGGTTCACGGTCACACGCCGTGACCGCAGCGCCGGGACCATCGACGACGCGGGCGAGGCCGCGTCGATCGCGACCGGCGTCCGGCGTCGCACGCGGGACGCGACCCAGTCGACCGCGGCCGCGACATCGATTCCGGCCCAGACCTCTTCGACGTGAGCGCGCTCGCCCTCGACCCAGCACGCACACACCGAGATCTCGCGCGCGTGCGACATGTCGATCGACAGTGCATCTGGCCGCACATCAGACTCTGGGCCGATGTCCGAGAGCGCCGCCCAGTCCGTCGCGCGGATCACCGCGCGGTGCACCGACACCTCATCCCACACGCCCAGCGCCTCACGTACGAACGAGGACTCCGACAGGTTCTTCTTCATTCGCAGCATCGCGCGCTCCGACGTGCGGTGCGGAAACGACGGGTTCGCTTTGCGCCACTGATCACGGTCGAGCGGATCGGCTCCACGGTCGGCCGACAGTTCGATGTACAGCACCTCGTCCGAGTCGCCATCGAGCGCTTCCTGCCGCGCGTTCGTGAATACCTCGCCGGGGTCACGAGGCCGCGGCGGCGTGCCAGTGAGGATCGTCAGCGGGTTCGCGGCGACGTTCTGCGCCGCGACCATGTCCTCCATCGCCGACTCGCCGAGGATCTGGGCCTCATCGAACACGAGGACGTCGACGTCCGTGAAGCCGCGGCCGAAGCCGGACTCGCGGGCGCCGAACAGGATCCGCGAGCCGTTGCCGAAGAGGATCGCCTCGTCGCCGCGTGCGCGAATGATCTGCCCGATATGCGCGGCGACCTTCGGTTGCGTCGCCATTCCCGACATCGAGTTGAACGTCTCCTTCGCCGTCTTCACTCGGTGTGCGGTCCAGATGACCGTCAGGTTCGGGTGAAGCAGGCAGAGGGCGAACACGATCGCCGCGAACAGGTACGTCTTGCCGACCTGCCGCGGAATCGAGACGAGGATCTGATCGGCGGCATACAGTCCGTCGCCGCGCTTCGCCAAGATCAGCCTGCCTGCGCCGTCCTGCCATGCATCGAATCCCCACCCGAGGCGCGAGCACGTGTCGCGCACCGACGGCCATTCCGTCGACACGATCCCCTCGGGCTGGATCACATGGCGGGCGACGTCAGACAGCCTCTGGATCCCAGATCTCGTCATCGGTATTCGCCACCGCCGAATGCTCTTCCGATTTCGCGAGGTCGATCGCGTCGATCTCCTTCGCGATGTCCTGCAGTCGCCGTGTCAGTGACGCGAGGTCGCGCGCTGGCGTCTCCGCGTTCTCGACAGCCTTCGCGACGCGCGTGCGCAGCGCGATCAGCAATTCGCGTCGGTCGCCGCCGGCGGCCGCCTGCGAGACGGTCTTCCTGCGCGGTGCGCGCTTCGCGGGCGGCTTCGCATCCGCGGGAACTGCTCGCAGCTGACGTGCAGCCATGTGGCACCTCCTGTGGAAATGAAGTGAGGGGGCATTCGCCTATGCCGTGAGGGGCGGCTCGCGGGCCGCGAGGGGTACCTCCCCCTGGGTGTCCATCGAGTCGCCGGATGGGAGTCCTCGGCGTCGGCCTTCAGCTCCACCAGTCGCGGTCGGTGACGAACCGTCGGACGGTCGCGCGATCGTCATCGAGCTTGTCTGACTTGGCGCGGTTGCAGGACCGGTGAGCGGCCTGCTTGTTGGACACCTCGTCGGGGCCGCCTTTGCTCAGCGGGACGATGTGGTCGACGACGTAGGCGTCCGGGTCGAGGTGCGGCAGGCCGTAGTCGATGTCCTGCCCGCAGATGCCGCATGGTGGTCGACCTCGGGCCAAGTACGCCCGATGACGATCGCGTGTTGTCGTGTTGCGTGCAGCCGACATGTCAGCGGCCGACTCGCGCGAGCCTGCTGTCGAGGATCGCTTCGGCGGTGGCGACGCGCGTTTCGTTGCCCGCTTCACGCGCTGCCCTGAGATCGGCGAGCGCCTGCACGATGAGGTCTTCGAGGCTGGGCATGCCGGGACCTCCTCAGATGTGGGGTGGTGTCGCGCGTTGGTTCCCGGCGCACAGCCCTGTTTGGCGTGGCGTGCAGCACGTGCCCCAGTCGCGCCCCTGGGTGCTCAGACGCCGATGGCCTCCGAGGGATCGGATTCCCTGGAGGCCATCGGTGTTCATGCGAAGCATAGCAGTTGGCGGTGGCTTAAGCGTGCAGTGTCATGCGGTGCGCCTGCGTGTCGGGTGTGAGCGGTGCGCGCTGAGCACGTCACCGAGGCGGAAGACGTCGAGCGGTCCGTCTGTGGTGGGCACGGTCCGGACGGGAGTGAGCAGGCCGCGGTCCCGCAGCGTGCGGATGCGCCGAGTCGTCAGGCCGGCGTACTCGTCGCCGAGCTCGCACCGCATGCGCTCGATGGCCTTGGCGTTCAGCTCGAACGACTCCGCCTCGCGCACGGTGCCGCCGTACGTCCGAGCGCGCGGCGTTCGGCATGCGCGCCGTGCGAGCTTGACGGCGGCCTCGATCATGCGGGGTGCGTCGCCCGAGCCCTCGGTCATCGACAGGGCGATGATGTTGCGCTGCAGCCAGCGCGCGAGTCCTTCGAGGGATGTGGCGCCGTCGTAGTCCATGCGGCGCTGCTCGAGGACGAGCCTGATCCAGCCCCATAGCTCGTTCGTGAGGACGTCGGCGGCGTCCTGCGCTTCGGCGGGGAACGGCACTGGGGTCTCGCCACTCCCCCGCACGCGCGGCTCGAGCGAGTACCGGCGCGGGTAGCCGGGCAGGGCTATCGCGGCGGCGAGGTCGGCTGCCAGGTCGGGGATCTCCCGCAGGGTCGCGACGAGCTGGTTGCGGTCCGCGATCGTGAGGTACAGGCACTCGTCGTTCATGGTCGGTCCTCCAATGGCTGCCCGGTCAGCAGTGCGACGAGGTCGGCGACGGTCATGGTGACCCACTGGTCGAGTGGGTCGCCGTTGCCGTGGCGCTTGTGGATGACGATGCCGACGAGGGCGTCGTCGTTGCCCGCTTCGAGGTGGGCTTCGCGGGTCCAGGCGGGCAGGTCGAGGCGTGCGCAGTTCTTCGTCTCGATGACGACGCGCTGCCCGTGAGCTCTGACTCCTGCAACGTCGCCGCGGTCCTTCGCGCCGGTCTTGACGCGCCGGTCGATGCGGTCGTCGTCGAGCGCCTGGGCGAGGGCGTCGGCGATCTGCCGCTCGAAACGTGTGCCGGCGGCGCGGGCGGATGCTCGGGTGCGGGTCATCGTTGTCCCCATTCCTCGCCGCATTCGCAGATGCGGATGGTTTCGTAGTCGCCCTCGTCGATGGGTCGCGGCTCTCGGAATACCGGTGGCCCACTGGTGGTTCGGATGAGTCCGCCGCCGAACGATCGGATCTCGACCTGCTCCCAGTCGGCGCCGGTGGCCGATTCGTAGAACTCGTGGCGGCGTCGTCTCCATGCTTCGATGTCGGCTGCGGTTGCTCGGCGCGGCTCGCGCATGAGGTGCGCGGCGTAGGCGCCGCACGACGGGCAGTGCGTCCACGCCTCGAAGCGGTCGGATGCGAGATGTCGAGCGGGGTGTGCCGAGGATCCCGTCGACACGTGCTGGGTGCGCCAGCGCTGCCTCGGCCCCTCCTTCACGATCGTCGCGATAAGCGCCGCGTTCGCTGCGATACCGAGGGATATCCCGACCATCACTTCGACCAGATTCCCGTTCACCGTCCCCTCCCGCTCGATCGCCGCGTGCGGCCGCGGCGAGTTCGCGTCGGGTCGTTCGCCCACATCGGCGGCGGCGTGCTCGGCCGCGGGAACTCCGGCAGCTCCGGCGCGTCCGGCGTGGCGTCGTCGCCGAGGGAGGCTGCGAACCGGGACAGGGTCGACGTGGCTCTCCGCGCGGAGTCCCGGAGACGTGCGGCGTCTCGGAGACGTGCGAGGCGCGCCGCATGGAAGCTGTAGTTCGGGTCCTGGGTGACGAATTCGACCTCTCCGCCCCGCTCGACGACGTCGACAACGACCGCCTCGCGTCGGCGACCAGCGATCTCGATGGCGATCCGGTCGCCAGGCACCAGGCGTCCCATCGAGACGAAGGTGCCGCGGCGATCGGGATTCACGGGCAGGGCTTCGCCGACTCGGGCGGTGTGCAGCTCGGCCGCCCCCTCGATGATGCCGCCGTCGGCGAACGCTTCCGAATAGAAGAATGACCCCATCCGGCGAAGGCGTTCTTCATCGCGGGCCTGTAGATACACGTCGAGGGCGTACGACCTCCACGGCAATCCGTCTAGTGAGCCGAGGAATCCGCTGGCGATGCCACGACGGATCCGTTCGAGCTGCTCGGCTGTCGCCCACGGTCCGATGAAGTCCGATCCGGGGCAGAGGATCTCGGACTCGTCCTCCGTGTACCGATAGTCGGGGTCCACCTCGCCGCGCCACCGCATCTCCTCCATGCGCCGGGTGATCGCGAGACCGTGCCAATCCCGCGTGCAGTGGGGGCATTTCGGGAACTGTGGGTCGCCGAAGTCGAAGCCGGTGCGTGGTTCGCCGGCGTCGAGCTGCTCGTCGATGAGCGCGTCGATCTGATCCACGATGTCCGTCATCGCCCCTCCTCCCAGAGACCAGTCTTGCGCCGGAGCTCGATGACCGATTCCCAGGTTTCGATCACGTCACGCCAGGTCGCGCGGTCCTCGTCGGTGGTTGCTGCTGCGAGAGCGTCCTGCGCCACCCGCAGCCGGGCCTCGAGCTGCTCCTGGGTCTTCACTGTGGGTCTCCTTCGAGTGCGCGGCGGAGGTCGGCGGGGTCGGCGTCGGGGCGTGCGGAGAGGTCCGCGTAGAGGTCGCCGTCGTCGTGGACGGTGATGGTGTCCAGGGCTGCATCGAAGTTGGTGTAGCCGCAGTAGTTCACGAGTGTCGACTCGACACGGCTGCTGGGTTCGGGGAGTTCGAGGACGGCGAACCGGGCGAGCAGCGTCTCGGCGACGCGGGTCAGGTCGAACCAGCCATCGAGGCACGTCTCGGTGAGGTCCGCGTCATCGACGGAGGACTCCGCGTCGTAGAACGCGTCGGCGAGGAGGGCGTCGGCGATCTGGCGCTCGAAGCGTGTGCCGGCGGCGCGGGCGGATGCTCGGGTGCGGGTCACTGGACTCTCCTGCTGGATCGGCGGGCGCGGGCACGGCGGGTGTGGCCGTGTCGGCAACTGGCGTCCTCATTGAGGGCAACACGGGGTGTGGTGGTCATTCGTCGCCCTCCCATGCCTCGATGACGTCGTCCGCGTGGAGCGCGGCGAGTGCGGTCATAGCTTCGTCGCGGGTGAGTTCGCGGCGGTCGAGGCTGCGTTCGAGGTCGTCGATGACGTACTCGGCCACGTCGGCGTTGGATTCGATGGTCTGGCAGCCAACGTCGATGTCCCCGTACTGGCGCAATGCTTCTTCGAGGACTTCTTCGACCATGCTCCTGATGCGTTCTGGGCGGGTGGGGTTGGTGATGCGGACGGTGTGGCTGCGCCCGAGGTTGACGAAGCCCTCGCTGGGATTGGCTACCGGCCTGGTCGCGTCATGGTGCGCGTTGACCGCGGCTCGGTCCGCGAAGAGGGCGTCGCAGACCATGCAGGTGCCGTAGGGCACGCCGGGCTTGGGATCGTAGATCGAGGGGTGGGTGGTCTCGGTCACGGCTGGTTTCTCCTGGTGGCAGTGGGTGCCGCACACGGGCGGCGGGACGAGGATGCGCAGGCACACCCAGCACGGCTGGGGTTCGGGCGGCGGATCGAACAGGGACGGGGCGGTCATCCCTCCACCGACCCTGTGCCAGGCTGCCATTCGTGTCTGCGGGACGCGGCGAGCGATACGGGGCCGGTGATCCGTCTCCCGCAGTCGAGGCAGAGCAGCGGCGGTCGCCGACGTCCATCGGCGGGGATGTGGTGGAGCCGCGAGTGCGGGCAGTCCGGGCCGAGCGGGGCCGGACGCCGACGCCGCAGCCACCTCACGACGCCGCCTCGTTCGCGAGTTCGAGGAGGACATCCCTACTGGCCCCTGTCGTCAACGCTCGGTCGACAGACCATCCACGTCGCAGCCTGTGGACGAGGGTGTTGCTGGGGATGCCGAGGGTTGAACCCCATTGGGTTACGGTCTTGACATGTCCGCGCCACTCGATGACGTGGTTGTTTCGCTTATTCGACTGCTGGGCTGCATGACTGATCCAGCGACAGTTTCGTGGTTCGTAGTCGCCGTCGGTGTCGATTCGGTCCAGCTCAAGATCGGGCCGGAATGTCGACCCCATGTCGGCGGCGAACAACTCGTACGAGCGCCACCGTGGGCACACCGCGATTCCGCGTCCGCCATAGTCCCGCCAGGCTCGATGGTGGCTGTTCTCGCAGCGGTCGAGCATCGCCCGCCAACGCTGGTAGAGCGGGCTACCCGTTTCTCCGTGAGTCCTGGCCCGCATAGAGGCGGCGCAACTGCTGCACGCCGATGCTCGTCCAGCCGTCAGGGTGGCTCCACGAACGTGGACGTACCGGGCGCAGCCGCAGCGGCACAGCCACATCCATGCTCCGGTGGCGTCCTTGTGTGAGCGTTCAACTGCCACCAGACGGCCGAAAGTGCGGCCAGTCAGTTCGAGTGCTGGGGGCATCAGATATCCTCCATCGCTGCGAGTTCGAGTAGGACGTCGGCGTGGCACGGGGCGTCGAGCGGACACCAGCAGGCGAGATCACGGCCCGCCAGCTCGCGGCGAATGTCGTCGACCGACGTGGGAATGACGTTCGTCCGCCAATCGCCGCCCTCGTAGCGGAGCTGGTAATGGTCGGCGGCCAACCCCCGCTTGTAGAGCAGGACCGCCTCGGCACGGCCTCTCGCCATCGTGGTGAGGGCGCCGATCCGATACACGAAGCCGTCGTCGACGGCGAAGGGGTTCCGCCACTTCGTCGGCCGTCCGACGTAGACGGTGTTCTCGGGCATGCGCCAGCCGCGGGTTCGTTTGCGCTGGATGCGCTTCGGCGCGGTCACGACGTCTCGCTCGGGTCGTGGAGGACGGTCGCGGGGAGTCCGACGTGCACGGGCAGGCACACCCCGCCGTTCTTTGGCCGGCTCGGAGTCAGTGCAAGGAATGCTCCGTCGCGCCGCTTCACGAGGAGCATCTGCGACGGTCGATATCCGAACGGAACGATCTCACTGTAGACGGGCAGCGCGTCGAGCTGCTCGCGTGTGGTGATGACGCGGGCCGGGGGACGCCAGCCCGCTGCGAGGGCGGCGTCGGCGCCGCGGAAGCATGTCCGCTCCTCATCGACGCAGTCCTGCCAGCTCTGCACGCACATCCCCCTGTGGATCGCTTTCGCCAACTCTTCTCGGGGGCTCATGCGTCGTCTCCGTCCTCGTCGGTGTCGTCCCATCCGGAGAGGTGATGGTGTCCGCACAGTGGCCACGGGGCCTCACAGAGGGAGCATTGCGGGCCGAGGCCGTCCAGGCTCATGACGGGGCGGGCGAAGTAGGCGGCGTACCGTTCGAGCTTGTTCGCGATCCAGTCGGCGGCGCGTTCGGCATGTTCGTCGGTGAGGGCGAGTTCGTCGCGGACTTCGCGGATGAAGTCGCGGGACGCGGCCACTCGGGGCGGCTTGGACATCACGGGGCGGTTGGGGTCGCCCATCGAGCTGAGGATGCCGACGAACTCATCGTGGCTCATGCCTTCACCTTCTCGGCGCGGTTGGCTGCCGCGCACAGGGCAGCAGCGAGGATGCGGAGGTCAGCGGGGGTGTCGCCGTAGCGATGGGAGAGGACCGCTTCGATGTCGCCGTCGTCGTAGACGGTGATGGTGTCCAGGACCGCGTGGAAGTCGACGTAGGCGTTCGTATCCTCATCGCCGTCGAACCGTGAGTCGGGTTCGGGGAGTTCGAGGACGGCGTGGCGGGCGAGCAGCGCGGACGCGACGGCCACCAGGTCGAAGGTGTCGGAGATGGTCGTCTCGGTGAGATTCGCGTCATCGACGGAGGAGTCCTGGTCGTAGAACGCGTCGGCGATGAGCCGGGCGAGCGCCTCGGGCGTGATGGTCATGCGGTGAGTCCTTCCGTGGCTGGCGTGTCGTTCGCGGGGCTGTGTGGCCCGTGGGCGGACGAAACGGTGGTGTCTGGTGTGACGGGGTGGGTGGCGGGGTTCTGGTCGTCGTGGATGCGGATGCGGTGGACCGCGACCGTGCACCGCTCCCCCGGCCTCGCGAGCTCGGCGTACTCGAACGGGTGCTTGCGGATCGCGGTGACGACCCACCTCTTGCCGTCGTGGAAGGTGGTTTTCACTGGGGCTCCTGGTGTCTGGGTTCGGCGGGGTCTGGCGTGCCGAAGCGTTCGATGTGCCGGAGACGGCGAGGAAGCGAGGCGGGAGGGTCCGGGAGTGACGGCCAGCGGTCGACGAGTTTCACTCGATCGACGCACGGGATCGCGCGCTCGAAGCCGTCCTCGGTGGTACACCTGGCCCCCACGGCCGCACCGCAGTGCGGGCAGTCGTGGCGGCCGGCGTAGTCGTACGGGTTCATCGGGCGGCCCTCACGGCTGCGCGAAGCGCGCCGGTCCACCCACCATTGACGGCGAATCTTGCTGCCCCCCCCTGCGCGCGTTACGCAACGAAAGATTCCCTCTCAACGTAAGAACCATCTGCGTAAGTCCGTGCGTGCGTGCGTGGGAGTCCGTCGCGGGAGTCCGCAATGGGATCTCCGATTCGGAGTCCGATCCGGAGTCCGAATCGGATGCGGTCAGGCGGCGCGTTTCCAGCATCCGCACTCCTTCCCATGCCACCGGACACAGTTGGCCTTCTTGGAGGCCGATTCGGCCTTCTGCCTGCGGTCTTGGTGTGCGTCGCTGGTCCACTGGTATTCGTCCCAGTCGTTGATCGCGTACCCACCTTCGACGGCGTGCCAGAGCCTCGCCATGACCAGATCGGTGGCGTCGGAACGACCTCCATGGAGGAACGGAAGTGCCGCTGCAGGAACGAATCCGTCCGTTTCGTGGGCGCCCGCGTAGCCGAGCGACGCCATCCACACGACGATCGCACGGTGCTTTCTGCGTGAAATCAGGTCCAGGATCTTCGGATTCGACGCGAATTGCGTGTCCAAACGGACCCACGGGAGGGCCATCAGGCAGCACCCCCGAACCATTCGTCGATGTCATCGGGCAGCAGCCGCCCGGACATCGGGCATCCCTGACCGGTCGGTGTGCGGTGCCTGCCAGCGATACGGCCGCGCGACGTGATGCTGTTGCGGATCGGCCGGACGCAGACGGGGCACCGCGTGGTTGGTGGGGCGATATCGCTCATGCCGCACCACCGACCGTGGACCGCTGGATCCGGCGCCGCTGCAGCGCGGTGAGTCCACCCCAGATGCCGAACCGCTCATCGTTCGCGAGTGCGTGGTCGAGGCACTCGGTGCGGACGGGGCAGCCGAGGCAGACGCGCTTCGCGCCGATCCCCGTCTCCCCCGGCTCGGGGAAGAACGCCTCGGGATCGGTCTGCGCGCACACGCCGTGCTCCATCCACGGTGCCTGATTGAAGATCTCGAACAGGCTCATGCCGCTGCTCCTTCCGATTCGGCGAGGGCAGCGGTGACGCGTTCACCGAGCCAGCGGGCGACACCGACCGGGACGGCGTTGCCGATCTGCTTCTTGACCTCGGCCCCGGTCCCTAAC
>NZ_BCXD01000040.1 GCF_001894925.1 Rhodococcus rhodnii NBRC 100604
AGTTACGCAGCGCCGCGGCATTTGACGCAGTCCGCATCCGGCACCGGTGTGACGGGAATATTGGTTCCCCGGAGAGCTTTCAGCAGCAGCCCTCTGCCGGGGTTGCGATGGAGCGGAAGGTCCAGCGGTTGCCCGTGCAGATTGGTGGCCACTTCGACGTCGCCCGAGCAATTCCACAGCGCAAGAGAGCGGCCGCCGCGGTAGGCGGACCGATAGTGGATTCCCTCGACCTTCGTCGCAGCGGGCTGGTCCTCGTAGATCGCGCGGGCCCACTGTTGGGTCAGGTCGCGGTCCTCATGGCCGGTGGCCAGCGCAGGTAGGGCACCGATCGCCATCGCGGCGCCCGGCTCATCCAGATCGTAGGTGTCGATCTCCCGCACTGGACGTACCCGGGCAACCCGCCAGTTCGAGCACAACGGCGCGACACCGGCCTCGCCGAATACTTCACAGGCCGCCGTCGCGAGATCCACCCCGAGGTAGATCACCGACCGCCCGTCTGGGTCCATCGCAGGTTCCCCGAAGGGCGGGGTGTGGTGATCGAACCGGGCGAGCGGGCCGTGCGCCCGGAAGGTCACCCCGTCGGGGGTGTGTGGGCCCCGGTGGTAGATCCGATACCACGGTTCAGCGGCACCATCGGCCGGGGTCCACAGCCATCGGTGGTCGGCGTCTGGCAGCGGCCTGCCAGGCGCCTCGAGGGGCTTGGACATTAGGCGGCAGCCAGTGTTTCGACGATGGCGAAGACGTGGTCACTGTCGCGAACCATCTCCTGCGCGGGGGTCCGGCCGTCGAAGTTGTCGTTCGGCCTGTTCATCCAGCGAGACAGGCTCACGACCCCGCCTGGGAACGCGTCTACGAGTCGACGCAGGTCGGGAAGCACCGGTTCCGCGTCGTCCGGGGTGAACTGCCATGCAGGGAATCGCCACTCACGCCCGTCCTTCAGTCCGACGAGGCGATGTTGTGCGACCCACTCCGACACCGTTTGCGCGGAGACACCGAGCATGTCGGCCGCCTGCGCCCGCGTGAACGAGACTTTCAACTGCTCTCGGCGCTGCTCGACCTGAAGCTGAATGTTCGCCTGCTCGAGCTCCGTGGCTTCCTCATCCGAGACGGCCGGACCCCAACCGTCGTCGCCGGCGGGCAGATCCGAAGAGGTGGGGAGGTAGGAATGCCACGGGCCAGCGAGTCCAGGGCCCATTGCCCCTGACGAAGGGAGCGAGGAGTCGCCAGCCGCGCTCAAGTAATCGACTGGGCGGGCGAGCGGGGAGTGAGCAGCTAACGGGGAGTAAAGCCGCTTGTGCCCGACCATGAGCCGGGCTGGCGCGGCCAACTCGGTAGCACGCCATGCCGAGCGGGTCGCCTCGGCCATCTCGGTTACCCACGACAACGTCAGAGGGGTCGCTTGGTGAAACATCTCGAAACCAGTCGCGATCCGGTCCGGGACTGCCGAGTCGCTGAGCACGAATATCAGGTACTCGGGCGTGCCACTCGCGCTCGACGCATTCACTTCCGAATCTGACCGTCCTGTCGCCACTGCGCCACCTCCTACTTCCCTGACCAGCATACGCGGGATATGCGGGCTACGCAGGTAGTGCGCCCACGCGGCCGCCCGATTGGTCACTCCCGGTCCGGCTGCGATCGCGTTCTGACCCGTCGTCACCGCATCTACCCCACACTCGGTACATGCCCACACCGTCGACGGTGCCGTCCCCGATGCTGGCCACGCTCGGTCAGCTTCCGGAGGGTGAGGGCTGAGCATGGGAGATGAAGTGGGATGGTCAACGGGCGATCGCCCAGGTCGAGGCCGGTTCGAGTCGCCTGTTCAGGCGGCGTGCTGAGCCGCACCGTCGTCCCTCCAACGGTAGGGGAACACCTCAATTCCCCGGTCCACGGCAACCGACAACGTGGTGCTGAAGGACAGCACGTCGACGACAACCGCGACATCGGCATCGACATCGATGGCGGAAGCCCCGGTGAGTCCCCAGTCGAATCGGACGGAGTAGGGAAGTTGTTGGTGGGCAGGATTCATATGTCTACTTTCACACGGATGGTCATGTGGAGGGATTGCTGTAATCAACCGGAATCGAATTTCGAGGTTGTCAAGGATGACTTCACGAGCGTCCGACCCTCGGTAGTATCCCGGCGATCACCAAGCGCAGGCAGCCCGCTATCCGACCTTGGCTGTCGTGTCGCAGGTTTTGCGATCCGGGAATCGGCTGTCGGTATCCAGTGTCCATGCAGTACAATCAGATTCGCCTCTACTGAGAATCATGAGGGCGGACCTGGGCGCGGGTCTTCGTTTGCACGTTTCTATCTCATGGGTTCGCGCTAGATTTTGCAGATCCGCGTCCATGGCGATGGGACTGCCCCTGGTTTTGGTTGACATCTGATCTGTGAGGATCGCTCCTCACGATGGAAGGATGCGTGAGCGGATTCTTGACCGGCACGGCTCCCGGAGCGGTGCGGGCCAACGCTTCACCAGTTGACCCGCACCACACTCATGGGACCGGCGTGAACGGCTCTGGGCTTGACGGACGCGCTGCGGTTGGTGCCCGATCCGACGTACTGCACATGACAGCCGCCCCTGTCATCAGCGTGGGTTGAGCTGCCTGTTCGTGTTCGCGAAGAGTTCGCGGTTCGCCGCGCGTGCCGCGTCGAGTTCTTGATCTCGTTCGTCGAGTTGACTGGTCAATTCCATGACGCTTTGTTCGAGCAGGGCAATGCGTTGCTGCAGGTGGTCGATGTCCGGTGGAGCACCGAGCCCGGATTCACGCCAGACCTGTTCGCCGAGCACTGCGGACAGTCTGAGCTGCAGCTGCCTGTTGTGTGTGGACAACCGCGCGATGTGCTGCTGAGCGTTGGCGAGGTCCGCTCGTAGGGATTCTCGTGTCGTCGGCGCCGGGTTCCCCGCGGTCTCAGGCGGCACGAGCTGTGCCGTGTGGATCTGGGCGAGCAGGTCCTTGTGCCGGTACAGGAAGGTGCGATCGACGCCGGCGGCGCGGGCGATCGCGGAGACACTGATCTCGGTCCCGTTCGCGCTGGATGTGTTGAGTGCCTTGACGACTCGTTGTCGCCGCCGCTCGGTGTCGGCGCGGCGGCCGTCGATCATCGGATTTGCCATTTCGTCACGCACCCCTGTCCGGTCGGATATCAGGAACTTGCTGGCGGATTCGTGGTGTTCCGAGGCCGACAACCTGGCTGCGTGCGCGTCGGACGACTGCGATGGACTCGTCGATTCGTCTCCGTTCTGCTGCTGGTAGGTCGTCGACATCGGTTTGGATCCGGGAGATCAGGCTGCGAATGCGGGTTATCTCGTCGTCCGATGGCATGGCCTCTGCCGTGGCCCACTCGTCCGCGATGTGTGTGCTGCGGAGTCGTTCGCGGCTGCGCAGCAGGTCGGCGAGGTATGCCTCGAGGTCCGGTAGGTAGGACACATCGGTCGAGAAGTGCGAGCAGCCGACGCAGCGGAAGCGGACCGGGCAGTCCTGGCCGCCGGCGGCGATGTTGCTGGGCTCGCTGCACGCGCCGTACGGGACGGCGACTTCGCCGACGGCCCGGCGCACGTGTTCGGCGTCGAGCAGCGCTTTCGTCTCGCGCCAGATCTTGTTGCCGTGCCGGTCGAACTGCATCGTGGTGACCCGTTCGACCGCGTCACGGCGCCGTTCCTCGCCAACCCTGTAGTAGGCCTGCGTCGTCTCCATGAGCCGGTGGTCCATCAGTTGTCGCAGTACGTCCACCGGTACGCCGGCATCGGCGTGACGTTGCGCGTAGGTGTGCCGGTAGGCGTAGAGGAAGATCTTCGACTTGTCGAAGGGCCGCTCCTCGGTGACGAGGGTGCCCTCGACTTCCACGGTCACGGGGATGGTGATGTCGGGGAGAGTATCCATTTGCGATGCTGCCAGCTCACCGAGTCGTCGGAGATCGGTCGGTGCCCGTGGGGGTTGCGGGTGGGCGCGGGCAGGAGTATCACTTTGCCGGCGGGCTCGTTCGGGAAGCGGTCACGAACGCGGTCCTGTTGTGCGGTGATCACCGCGGCCGTGGCCTCGGTGATCGGCAGGCGCCGGCCGAGTCTGTTGGCTTTGAAGTTGGTGTACACCAGGACCGGCTTGCCCTGTTCGTCTCGATCCAGGCAGTCGAGACCCAACTGGCAGATCTCGTCGGGTCGGCGGCCGGTGTCGATGAGCAGTTCGACGGCCACCCGGATCTCTCGGGTGTTGGCTTTCTCCAGGTCGTCCAGGCGTGCGCAGATGTGGCGCATTACCTCGACCGGCACATCCCGATGCTGGGTATCGCGCTCTCCCGGTGGTGGCACGTCCTCAGGTGCGAGGGTGAAGTCATCGGGCAGGCCGTGCAACGGCTGACCCGGCGCGGTCAGACCCAAACTCCGCATCCTGGCGAGGACTCGCCGAAGGGTCTGCACCGTGGTCATGCGGGCATAGTCCGACATCGTTCCGCCGGCATGCAGGAACATCAGTCGGTTCAGGAAGCCGGCGATGTCGCTGCGTGAGAGCAGTCTCGGATCATCGCCGCGGTCGCCGGGGCGTTGTAGACGCAAGCTTTCGGAGAGCATCCCGACGACGTTGACCTCGCCTTGCACCAGTTGCTTGGTGGTCTTCGCGTGGCGGCGCGGCAGTTCGTTGTATGCCCACGTCTTCGTGGCTTCGCGTAACCACGGCTGCGAGATCGTCTGGAATCGGAGGGTGCCGTTGTATCCGAAGACGCTGACGTCCCACTCGTCTTTGGCGCGTTCGGATTCCGGGGTGAGCCGAACGCGCCGCACCTCGGTGAGGACGTTCGAGCACACGATCTTCACGCCCTGTCGGAGGTCGGTCAGTACCACCTCCTCCACTGAGGACAGTTGGTGTTCGAGCAGGTGGGCGACGAGTGGACGGAACTGGTCTGCGCGGGTTTTCACACCGTTCGCGGTTCGCCGGGAAAGCCCGTACAGCAACTCCGCGGCCACCCGGTCGGGTAGGCCCCGCAGGCTGCACTCGGTCCCTACCGGGATGGCTGCGTTGGTCCGTCGGAACCACTGCTCGTCGATGTCGTGCGAACTACGCCGTACGGACTCTGGCTGACGCTGGATCTTGACCCACCGCAGCTGGTGATTGATGCAGTACGGTCCACTGCTGGATTCTCGATCGCGGGTACACGCCGCCACGGCGCAGGGCCCGAACGACGCCAGGCCGAACACGTCTGGATGCGCCAGGAACTCCTCCATCGACACCTTCAGTACCCGGGTGCGTCGGTGGTGGTGAGATGCGCAGAGTGCGGTCCCGCGAGACCTCCACGGCCGCTGACACGGCGACACGATGCACAGCCCGTATCCCACTCGCACCGTCGGCCGGTCCTCGTCCATGAACTCGTCGATGGGTGGCTCCCCGTGGTCCTTCCAGCGCTTCATGCATGCCGCGCACAAACCATTCGACGTGTGTGCTTTGAAGTCGCAGCTGGCCACGACACACGAGCTCCACCCGAGCAGAGGATGATCCGCGGGGAACTGGACCACCCGCTCGTGCGCCGACCAACTCAGCAGCGTCAGGAAGTCCGGCGCGATCAACGCCCACAACTCGCCAGCGACCGCCGCGTCACCGCCACGTGTCGGCGACTGGCGTGACCAGACGCTCACCACAGGCCCTCCACCAGCTCGCGGGGCGAGGACACCCGCTCCACTGCCGACCGCACTCGATCCGGTGACGGATGCAGGTACGGCTCCGACGATGACGGGCTCGCATGCCCGAGCAGTTCCTGGATCTCGTCGAGGGACGCCCCGGAATCTGCCAGGTTGCTTGCGAAACCGTGCCGCGCCTGATGTGGAGTGATCGATCGACTCAGTTTCGCCCGCCGGCAGAGCCGCTCGAACAGCTCGTTGATCGCGCCCGTGGACATCGGTGCCCCCACGGGCTCCCGAAACAAGTTGACCAACAAGAAGTCACAATCGGCCGCCCTTGCTTGTTCGGCACGGTCGAGCAGATACAGATCGATCGCGCGCACCACCAGGAAGTCCAGCGGCACCGCCCGCGAGAAGCGTGACTTCGCCTGGGCACCATTGGGATTTTCTCGCCGCACCACATGGACGTGGGCACCCGGGACCGCGCACTTGTGCACCGAATTCACCGGCAACAAATGCAGGTCGCTGCGGCGCAGACCGACCAACTCGCCGCGCCGCAGTCCCGCTCGCGCGAGTAACAGCACGATCAGCCGGTCCCTCGCCGACAGACACGCCTGGAACAACGAGACGATCTCCTCGTCGGTGGCCCGGTCCACGGCGGTCTCCGGCTCGTGCAAGCTGTGCCGCGCCCGCAACCGGTACCTCAGCGTCGCATCCTCTCCCTGCGCAGCCAGGGGCAGATCCCGAGAGTCCGCCAACTCATAGAGCTGCGTCATGACCGCCTGCGGTGCTTCCTTCACAGTCACCGCGAACGACAGAAATCCACGGGTGGCAACGAGGATCTTGTTTATCCGCGATGGGCTTCTCACCGGCTCCACTCCCGGTCCCGCAACTACCCGGCCACCGTCGGCTCGCGTGCACTTCAGCCAGATGATGAACGACGCCAGATCGACTGCGGCGGTCTGCCATTCGCGATGGGTTCGCTGACACCACCGCAGGAACAAGGCCACCGATTCTGCGTAGGACTTCGTTGTCGATTCGGCACGATCACGCCCGAACCTCAGCTCCCGCAGGAACCGGTCCGCGACCTGCTCAACCTCGTACCCATCGTCAACAACCGTCCAATACCCGATACCTGACGGCATCCGAACCCGAAACGCCCGCAACATTCCTCCATGCACTCGGTTGATCAACACCAAGCCACAGAGCTACACCCCCGAGAACCGAACCCGACCGATCCCCAGAGCATGCCCCCGCAACATCACGCCACAGACCGGGAAACCCGAGAGAACGCGACGGACACGGGGTCGGGCCCGGGATCTTCGATCACGGCGCACCGGCTCAAATCAGCACCCATCTCAGCGGTGAGCAGCCCCAGGCTCTGGGATCCGACGACGGCCGCCCAACCGCCTGCGCCGGTCACCGACGCGATCAGGCCCGCGCGCAGGGACGCGACCCCGTCCACGCGGAGGCTGATCCGCGGGTCTCAGTGCGGGAGCAGGTCCGCGATCGGCGACGGCTCCGCGCGCCTAGGCGCCTGAGGTTCGGCCTCGTCGGTGCCCTGACGGGTATCGGCGCTGGTCAGGGCGGCAAGGGAGGGCCTATAGTGGGTCCGGCGGATCGCGCCGGGATCTCGGCCATGCGCTGACGTAGGCGCTCGATCGTCGCCGCTGTCGACTCCGGCACGGCGGACCTCCCTTCGCACGATCCCCCTCTCAGCAGTCTAGAACAGCAGTTCGAATGAATCGTGCTCCGGCGCCTTGCGTGCGAGAGCTATTGCTGCCACCAGGGGTCGACTGCCCAGAGCGGCGACACGGGGCCGTGCCCCGCCCCGAGTGGGTAGGAGTGCCGCACCGCTTCGACGATGTACCTCTTCCCGTGTGCGACGGCGTCGGGCACAGTCATGCCGCGAGCGATGCCCGCGGAGATGGCGGCTCCGAGGTTCTCGCCGCTGCCGTGTGTGTTGTCGGTGGCAAAACGGGGGCCGGGGTACTCGATGAAGTCGGTGCCGTCGTAGAGAAGATCGACACATTCGTCGATGTCCTCGGCCAGGTGCCCGCCCTTGACCAGGACGTATCGGGAGCCGAGATCGTGGAGCGCCTTCGCGGCGTCGTACTGCTCGGCGCGGCTGTGGACGCCGTGCCCGATGAGCAGACGGACTTCGTCGAGGTTGGGAGTGATCAGCGTGGCCCGAGGAAAGAGGCGCGATCGGATCGCGGTGAGAGCGGAATCGTCGACGAGCTGGCTGCCATGCATGGATGCTGCCACCGGGTCGACGACCAGCGGGATACCAGCCGAGCCGATGTTCAGCTGGTCGAACGTGCCGGTCAGCGCCTCGATGAGTGCGGCGGATCCGAGCATGCCGGTCTTGACGACGTTCGCGCCGATGTCGCTGACGACAGCATTGATCTGCGCGGTGACGACCGCGTGAGGAATCTCGTGGATTCCGGTGACTCCTCGGGAGTTCTGCACGGTGACAGCCGTGACGGCGAGAGCGCCGTGTACACCGCATGCGGTCAAGGCCCGTAGATCCGCGGCGATGCCGGCGCCTCCACCGGAGTCGGTTCCGGCGACGGTCAACACGCGTGGGGGTGTGACCCCGACTGCTGGTTCGGACACAGTTAATCCTCGATTCTGTTGTGGGGCGGGGGTCCTGCCGAGTGTGTAGCTGTGTTAGGCGTAGCTGATCCGAGTTCCCTCGCGCACAGTGTCGAGGGTGAAGCAGTGAAACCCACCGCCGAACAGTCGGCGGTGGCGATGCCGGACCGGGACGACGGTGAATCCGGCGTGTTCGAGCGTGCGGACCAGCTCCAGGTACAGGGAGTTGACGATCACGGTGGTCTCGTCGACCGACAGGACGTTCATGTCGATGTAGGTGCTCGAGATCGCGAGGTTGACGTTGGTGCGCTCGTAACTCGGGAAGGCGCCTTCGTCCATCGGCGGTGGGATGAGCACGTCCCAACTGCGAAACGGTTCGGGGAACTGGTCGACGATCTGACGGCTGCGGGTCAGCCAGAGGCCGGGGCGAAGCGGCAACGCCATGCTGTCCATGTGGCTGTCGGTGAGAGCATCGAGACGATGGAATCGGACGCCCTCTACGGTGCGGTCCAGCCAGCACAATCCGAGTTCGTGGTTCCGGTTCGCGACATTGACCAGGACGTCGCGGCCCAACCGGATGCACTGGGCCCCGTCGAAGATCATCTCGAACGCCAGCCCATCGATCGCGGGCATATCGGGGTCGGACAGGGCGGCACGTTCGGTGCCGCTCAGTGAGTAGTAGCTGCGGTCCACGCTCTCCGCGGCCAACGACGGGCGCGGCATCGACAGCCATCGTGAGCCCGCCTCGAAGTAGCGGTAGAAGACAGGCTTGAGGTAGTCGTTCTCGAACAGCCAGGACCGGACGTGCGGCGCTGTTTCGATGATGGTGTCACCGAGGACGATTGCCTGATCGCGCACATTCAACGGCGAGGACTGGATCGTCTCCCAGTACGGCGTGGAGAACGCGGACGCTCCGACGCTGCGGGACGGGCGATGAACTGTGACACCGAGCGAGGTCAGTGTGGTGGCCAGCCCCTCGATGTCCTCGTTCAATTCCTCGACGATCCAGCGGTCAATCGGGACAATCGGCCGGTCGTGCGTTCCGTCGGGGAGGCGATGAAAAGCTTTGGCGCGCAGATAGTGATTGAGGCTGTCCCAGTAGAACGTGCTGAACGATGAGTCGAAGTGAAAGGCCGAGAGGTCGTCCGCCCTCCCGACGACGACCTCGCGCAGCGGTGTCCACTCGTCGTTGGAATGTGCCGCGATCCGCTGCACTTCCGGCATGGCCTGTTCGCCAACGGCTGTCATGATTCCTCCCCTGGATGCCGATGTCGTGCGTGACCGGCAATGTCGTAATTGATCCGAACCCGAACCTGAGCGAAATCGTGGGAACGCACACTCCCGCTCCGTACTGGCAGTGACCAGTCGTGCGACCGTGTACGGCCCGCCTTCTGCGTCCTACCTCGACAGCGCCCGCTCGGAGCTGGGCACCCATGCCTGCGGATAGAGCGCGGTATCCCAGAACAGCAACTCGTATCGCATCGAGGTCGAGAAGGCGTGGGCCATTGCCGCGCGCTCGACCTCGGACGCCTCCATTGCGGCCACGTCGACCAGGCTCCTCGCCTGCGCGACCTCGGCGTGGAACTCCTCGTCTTCGTAACGCAACGCCCAGTCCGCGTAGAGGTGCGGCCGGCCCGACGCGAGTGTCACGGTGGTGCGCTCGGCGAGAGCCCGGCCGACCTCTTGGTAGATCCACCGGCACGGCAACACGGCCGCAGCAGCAACCGAGTACGGCTCCGTCGCAGCAACCGCCATCAGGTACGACGCGTAACCCAGACACGTCGGACTGTGCGTTCGCGACAACTCACGCTCGAGCGCCCACGCCTCGTCCGGCAGATCCTTGTGCAACTTCAATCCGGCATCGGCGGCTGCGACGGCGCACCGCGCCCAGAAGGCGGCCGTCTCAGCATCGGGTGATCTCGCCGCCATGATCCCCAACGCCTTCGCCTCACTCTCGAGATACAGGATGTCCTGCTCGATGAACGTGAAGAACGCATCGAGCGGCAACGTCCCCTACCCCAGTTGGCGCAGAAACTCCAGATCCTCGATCGACCGGCGAGTCTCCTCGATCTCGAGCCACAGACGATCGGTGAATCTCGCTGCGACGTCCCCGGATTCAACGTTGTCGAACATCCATCCCCCTCGATTTCGAACCGACAGACAAAAAATTGGAACAGCGCCACCGAACACTCACCTCATCGATCTCCGGACGGCGCGTTTCCGAAAGCTCCTGGTAGACGCCAAAAACCTGCTCCTCTGCCCTGGGTGGTGAACTGGCCACATCGACGACGAGCCCGAGCGGAACCGGGCGAGCGGTGGGGGTCGCGCGACCCCCACCGCTCGTCATCGCCGGCGGGCGGGGCTTCTATCGATCGGCCGTCCGGGTCAGCGAGTCCAGCGGCAGGTACACCCGTGATCTGGCTTCGGTGAACTCGGCTGCCTTGCCGGCCATCCCTGCCTCGATTGCTTCCGCGGAGTCGAGGCCGTGCTCGGCGGCGTACTGGCGGACATCGGCGGAGATCCGCATGGAGCAGAACTTCGGGCCGCACATCGAGCAGAAGTGGGCCGACTTCGCTGGCTCTGCGGGCAGGGTCTCGTCGTGGAACTCTCTCGCGGTGTCCGGGTCGAGGGACAGTGCGAACTGGTCGTGCCACCGGAAGTCGAACCGCGCCCGAGACAGCGCGTCGTCACGTTCCTGCGCGCGCGGATGCTGTTTCGCGAGGTCCGCGGCGTGGGCGGCGATCTTGTAGGTGATGACGCCGGTCTTGACGTCGTCGCGGTTCGGCAGGCCCAGGTGTTCCTTCGGGGTGACGTAACAGAGCATCGCGGTGCCCGCCTGCGCGATCATCGCCGCGCCGATCGCCGAGGTGATGTGGTCGTAGGCCGGCGCGATGTCGGTGGCGAGGGGGCCGAGCGTGTAAAACGGGGCCTCCTCGCACAGCTCCTCCTCGAGGCGCACGTTCTCGACGATCTTGTGCATCGGCACATGGCCAGGGCCCTCGATCATCACCTGCACCCCATGCGATTTCGCGATCCGGGTCAGCTCGCCGAGAGTGCGAAGTTCGGCGAACTGGGCCTCGTCGTTCGCGTCCGCGATCGATCCCGGTCGCAACCCGTCCCCGAGCGAGAACGTGACGTCGTAGCGGCGGAGGATCTCGCACAGCTCCTCGAAGTGCGTGTAGAGGAACGACTCGCGATGGTGGGCGAGACACCAGGCGGCCATGATGGAGCCGCCTCGCGAGACGATCCCGGTGACGCGTTGGGCCGTCAATGGCACGTAGCGCAGCAGGACACCGGCGTGGACGGTCATGTAGTCCACCCCCTGCTCGCACTGTTCGATCACGGTGTCCCGGTAGATCTCCCACGTCAATGCGGTCGGGTCGCCGTTGACCTTTTCCAGGGCCTGGTAGATCGGCACCGTTCCGACCGGGACCGGGGAGTTGCGCAGAATCCACTCGCGGGTGTCGTGGATGTTCTTGCCGGTGGACAGGTCCATGATGGTGTCGGCGCCCCAGCGGGTGGCCCACACCATTTTCTCGACCTCTTCGTCGATGGACGAGGTGACGGCACTGTTGCCGATGTTCGCGTTGACCTTCACCGCGAACGCCTTGCCGATGATCATCGGTTCGAGCTCAAGGTGGCGGTGGTTGGCCGGGATCACCGCCCGTCCGGCGGCGACCTCCTCGCGAACAACCTCGGCCGCCACGCCCTCGCGGAGAGCGCAGTACCGCATCTCGGCAGTGATGATCCCGGCCCTGGCAGCGTCGAGCTGCGTGCCGTCCCACCGGTCGGCCGACCACGATTCGCGAAGACGGGGAAGTCCGGCTCGAAGGTCGATGTCGGCCTCCGGGTCGGTGTACGGCCCCGAGGTGTCGTAGAGATCGAGGTGCTCGCCGTCGGTGAGGTGGACGCGCCGCACCGGCACGCCGATGCCGTCACCGAACTCGATGTACTCCTTGGTGCTCCCCGCGATCGGTCCGACGGTGACAGAGGCAGGATTCGATCCAGCTGTGCTCATGAAGTGCTCCCTACGCCGGCATTACCCGGACAGGTTCGACGGTCGACGGCCCTAGCCGTCCTCTCAGCCCGCTGGTGCGAGCCCCCGTGTGTGCGATGTGTAGTTGTCACAGGTGACCCCGTGCACCACGGGAGGCTACCAGTAGTCAGCGCAACTCTCGACGGATGCCGAAGAACGACGTGAGACCCGGGCCGACTGGTGGCCGGCCCGGGTCTCACGTCGGGACTGCGTTTCGCCGCACAGAAGTGGCGGCGACGCCGACTCAGCTGGCTGTACCGCCGGCTCCGAAGAACGCGGCGAGCCCGAGAGCGGCACCGATCCCGCCGAGAATTCCCGCGGCGCCGCCGACGATGGTGGCGGCATTGCCCAGCAACTGCAGGTCGGAAGCTGTGACCCCGCGAATAGAAGGTATGGTCAGGTGACCAATTTCAATTCTGGCCAGCACTGCCTCTCTCCCACGCCTTCGCCTGAGTAGGGTCAGCTCGTGACGCCACGACTCCCGCTGCTCCCCGTCCACCGACGCGCCCGGAAAGTGCTTCTCTCCGCGATGATCGCGATGCCGGTGTTGGCGTCCGGACTCTCGGCGCCCGCACTCGCATCGGTTCCCGCGGCGCCGTCCGTCCCGTTCGCTCCGCCAGAACGGTCCATCAGCGAGCGCTACGCTGTCCGGGGCATTCACGACGTGACATCGGTGTCGGTGCCCGGATACCAGCTGTTCCATCCCTCCGACATCGCCACCAGCACCGACCGTCTTCCGGTGGTCACCTTCGGCAACGGCAGCTACGCGACGTTCGAGCAATACGAGGAGTTGCTGCGCCACCTGGCTTCCTGGGGCTTCGTCGTGGTGGTCGCCGACAGCAGCGTCACCGGGGACGGGACCGAGATCCTGTCGGCAGCACGCTATGTTCTGGCACAGAACCACAACCTGGAGAGCGTCTTTCACGATCGCATCGACGTCGACCACGTCGCTGCGGTCGGACATTCGCAAGGTGCCGGTGGAGCCGTCAACGCCAGCGCCGACTCCCACGGACTCATCACGTCCACCGCCGTACTCGATCTGCCCGATCCCTGGTGGGTCACACGGCCGGTCGACGTGATCGATGTCGCCCAGCTGACCGGTCCGGTGTTCTATCTGGCGGGGGCCGACGATCCGGTCTCGACGGCGATACCGCAGGCGGCGTATCACGCGGTCACTCCGGGTCCGGCGGCCAGCGGCCGTCTGCGGGGAGTGGGACACAACTGGCCCGCCGACGGGGGTGGGTTCCGCGGGTATCTCACCGCGTGGCTGCACTTCACTCTGACAGGCGATGCCGACGCCGCAGGTGCCTTCGTCGGTCCGGACCCGGAACTGTTGTCCGATCCGCTGTGGGATGGAACTGCGGTCAAGGGTTGGTGAGATCGTCGTGGGTTCCGAATCCCGATATATCCGGTCTGCGGCCCGGGCGCAGTGAATCCGTCGCCAGCACTGAGCGATCGCCTGAAGGCCTACATGCCGTCGTTCGGAAGTGATGGTGCTGGAGAAGCCCCACGCGCTCGCGCAGCAGTCCCGAGATATGCATCGGTTCGCGTCGATCTTGGCCTCTGCCCGGAATCAGTTCGAGTCCCGCGGTTGTGACGGGCGACGAAATCGCCAGCGAAGTCGGCTGCAGTCGGGCGACCTTCTATGTCCACTTCCCCGGCAAGGTGGAGATCTTGGAGCGATCAGCGCCGAAGCGACCAGCGTCATGTCGTCCTGCGAGGATCTCGACCGAACCCTCGAGACGCTCTCGCGATATGAGCCTGAGTGGAAGTCAGTCGCCGATAGCGGCGCTCTTGATCCGGTGGAGTTCATCGCGGACGATATCGACTGCCCAGCCGATGTCATCGCTTGCGCGCTGATGGAGCAGGTGTAACCCCAGTCCGTCGGCGAGTGCGAGCAGTCGCCGGCCGTTCGTGCGGCTTGCCGGGGACGGTGCTGCTGTTTCGCCTCGGAGCATGGCGGCAATACGGGTGAACAGGTCCAGGAGCTGTGTGTGGGCGTGATCGCGGATCCGGGCGAGGCCTGGGTGCGCGGGGGTCTCGGCGATGAGGGCGATGTTGATCTCGAACTCGCGGCGCGTCTCCGGCGTCAGGGGCATGAGCTCACAGATCGCGGCCAGCGCATACGCGACCGCGTCGGTACTCGGGGTAATCGCGGTGACTCGCGCGGCAGCGCGCTCGACCATGAGCTCGGCGGAGAACTCCAGCAGCCCGGTCTGGGTCGAGAAGAGGTTGCGCAGCGACCCGACCGCCATTCCTGCCTCGGCGGCGACCGTCCGCACCGACACCGCGGTGATGCCGCGCTCGGCGATGATCCGCCAGACGGCCTCGGCCAGCCGGGCTTTGCGTTCCTCGCGCGGGGAGACAGCCGCCACGGGTCCTCCTAGTACGATCGTGCCAACAACAGGTTTGGTACGACTGTACTAAGGGGGCGTCATGCGCGACCACGACACGACGGCAGACGGGGCGGCGAGGTGATCTCGGCCGAGGCAGCGGGAGCCCTCGCGGTGCTGGCGCTCACCGACTCTCTGAGTTTCGGCACGCTCCTCGTGCCGGTCTGGCTGCTGATGACGCCGGGGCGGGTTCGGCCGCACCGCATCCTGATCTACCTCGGCACCGTCGCGGCGGTCTACTACGGAATCGGGATTGCGCTCATGGCCGGCGGCCGCTTTGTGATCGACGGCGCCGCCGGACTGCTGGACACCACGACCGCGACCACCGCGCGGCTCGTCGCTGGCGCCGCGCTGTTGGCGGCCAGCTTCGCCCTCGACACGAAAGCCGCTCGTGCCCGCGCGGCCGAGCGCGCGCAACAGTCGGGGCGGTTGAGCCGCTGGCGTGAACGCGCGATGAGCGACAGTGCGGCATCCGCCTTGGCCGGCCTCGCGGTCGCCGCGGTTCTCCTGGAGGTCGCCTCGATGCTGCCATACCTCGTCGCAACCGGGATCATCGCGGACCAGACTCCCGGCTGGTCAACCGCGCTTCTGGGACTGGCAGGGTACTGCCTGGTGATGGTCGCGCCTGCGTTGCTGCTCACCGCGGGCCGGCTCGTGGCCTGCTCCGCCGTCGAGGTGCCGCTGAAGCGGCTCGACGTCTGGCTGACCCGCAACGCCCGGAGCACGACGTTGTGGATCATCGGCGTCGCCGGATTCTTCCTCGCCGCTACCGCACTCCAAGACCTCGGTTGGGTGCCTCGCTGACGCTGGCCGATCGGCCCGACAAACCCGCGACTAGGCTCTCGCTAACTGAAGATGCACTGGATGAGCCGGAGGCGTCACCCCCCCCTGGGTGGAGTCTCCAGCTTTTCGCTGTGCGCGGCGCTGCGCGGTCATCTTCTCGATCTGTTCGCGGCGGGACGGTTGGCACGGTGACTCCGGCGCCGGTTCACGTTCGACGGTCTCTGCGGGCCGGTAGACGGCGCGGCTGCCGATGATGTCGGGGTGCACGACGAGTTCGGGTCGGCCCTTGGCGTCGGTGTAGCCCATCAGCTCTCTTCGTTCGTCGTGGTCACGTCGCGTAGCTGGACGATCATGTGCCGGCCGATCGCCCCGTCTGGTCGACGGTAGCGGTCAACGACCGCGGCCACGTCGTCTACTGCGCGGCCCGTCTCCCGCACGCGGTATCGGCATCGGCCACCGATCTACCGGCAGAGCTGCGGGAAGGAACCTTCTCCGCAGTCTGGATCGCGCGGTCGATCCGCTGGACCTGGACCCGGGTCTTGTCGTCGAGGCGTTGGGCGTCACCGCGGGCCTCCGACAAAGCCGCACCGGTGTCTTCCCACGTCTGAGGGGTGCTGATCACCGTGTTCAGCGCCTTGTACCCGATCGCTGGCAACTGGTCCTGCGCTGTGTGTTTCGCCTTCGACCGGGCCTTGCGCTGGCGCGCCGATGGCGGGGTCCGGATCGCGTCCGGCTCCGGCAGGGCTCGGCGTTTGCGCACCGTGACACCTGCGACCATCGCGCGCGGGAAGGCGCGCTCGAGGTCCTTCCGCGCGCGGGTCAGGTCAGCGAGTTCGACCATCTCGTCGAGAACCCGCGCCGAGGACCGCTCTTCGGCCCGGTCCTCGACCGCTTCCGGGGTGCTGTACCCGCCGGGCTTGACCGTCGGCGCCCCGGACACGCCGGCCTCCGGATCGAAGGCGACGCTCGGGGCGTCCGGACTGACGCTGTACGCCACACAGGCCCCCTACCCGGCGCAGGAACGAGAAAGGGGCGCGGCAGCGGAACTCTGTCAGAAGTTGGTCGCTGCCACGCCCCAGGCGGGGAATCCACGATCGGCGACCAAACCGACCGCGTCAGATCCCCTCCGCTCACGACACTCTACCCGAGACGCGCCAGCACCGAGAAGTGCTGTCACACAGGCCGAACCGCAGCGAGAACTACCCTGCACGGCAAGGTATGGATCGTCCCCGCGGGCGCACTCAGTTGGTGGCGGCGGCCGTTGCGGTCCCTGCACGCTCGGCGGGAGCCAACATCAGCTTGTGCGGCTGGGATTCGGCCGGCGGAGGGATAGGTGAACCGAGCCCATTTGGGCGCCGGCTCCGGTCATGAGCCGGCTGGTGCTCCGCGAGGTACCGCCGGTACTCGACAGTGACCAACTGTCAGCCTGGAGCGGCCCATATCGCAGTGCACACAGATCGTAGCCGCTACTCGCCGGGTAGACCGGTGGGGATAGACCACCGAGGATGCGGGCCCGGGCACAGTCGGGGGTGCGCCCGGGCACCGCGCAACTGACCCTAGCCAGCGGCGACGCGGCTCGTAGCGATTGTGGTTCAACTCTCAATCGTGCAGGTGCCCCTACTCTCGGCTGACCCGGCCGGGCTTCGTCTACCGAACCGCGGTCGACCTCCACACAGTCATCGCTCGTGGCCATCGATAGTGGGCATGTTTCAGGTGTGCTGGCTCGAGGTCGCGGTGGAGGCATCAGCCGGTGGCTCGGATGGCCACCTGTTTCCGCGGTTCAGCTCACCGGTTGTCGACTTGCTCCGAGAGGCCCCGAAGGCGAGCCACAACAGGAACCCGAACCCGGCCGTCACGTAGAGGGTGCCGAGTCCGTGCTGCCACAATGCCCAGTCGAGCTCGCGATCTTCGGCTGTCGGCAGCAGGTGTTGCGGTCCGATCAGGAACAGTGCCCCGATTCCGTTGGCGGCGAATACATTCCACGTACTGGGTGCCCGTAGCGCCCCGAGTGTGAGCACCAGCAGCGCCGGCGCCGCCCACACCCAGTGGTGCGACCACGACACCGGCGAGGCCAGCAGGATCGCCGTCGCGTTCGCTAGCGCTGCCAGCACAAGATCGTCATGGGCCAGCGCTCGCCAGATGGCAATCGCCGCGACCGCCAGCATCACCGCAACAGCGACCAACCACAACACCGACCCGATGTGCTCTGGCGGCCCGAATCGCGAGATGACGGCCTTGAAGGACTCGTTGTTGGCGAAGTAGGCGGGTCCGATTCGGCCCGTGTCCGGGAGGGTCTGCGACCAGTATTTCGCGGATTCCTGAGGCATTACGACGAGGGCCAGCGCGGTGAATCCGAGCGCCGCACCGACGATGTGAGCACTGGTCCGCCAGTCACGCTTGACCAGGAACAACAGCAGGAAGCCGATGGGGGTCAGCTTGATCGCCGCGGCGAGCCCGATCAGCAATCCACGCGGCCATCTCGGGTCATTCGTCAGCATGTCAACTGCCACCAAAGCCATCAGGACCATGTTGATCTGGCCGAAGCTGATGGTCTCGCGAACCGGTTCGAGCTGGAGTGCCAGAGCGACGGCGATGACCGTGGCGCTCCACGCGGCTCGAGGGCCCAGTTGCGGCCACACGCGATCGAGAACCACCCGCAGTGTGACCGCCAGCGCTACAACGGATACCAAGGTGAAGACGAGCTTGCCGAGGCCGAACGGAATCACCGTCAGCGGGGCGAACAGCATCGCCGCGATCGGCGGGTACGTGAACGGCAGCCGGAAGTCACCGACCACCGGGGGCAACGCCCCGTAGATATCGCCGCCGTCCAGCAGCACTTGTGCACCCACCCGGTAAACGCGCAGGTCGATGAAGTCATTTCCTACGAGAAGAACGATGGTCAGGACAGCCGATATGGCCAAGGCAACCGCGGCGACAGGAGCAGCTGCACGGCTGCCGAGAAAGAACTCCACTGACGTCCGGCCGCTTCGTGTTTGCCCTAAATATCTCACTCGGCAAACCTAACAGCCGGTATTCCATGATCTCGGCCACTGCCCACGCCGATCGCTCGCGGTGGCCAGACTCAGTTCGTAGTCAGGACAGCGCTGATGGCGCGGTGGAGGTCAACCCATTGCTCGGCACCGGCACGGAGTTCGGCTCGCCCTACGTCGGTGATGGACACGTAGAAGCGGCGGCTGCCGTCAGTGGGTTAATCCTGGGTTACGTGGCCGGCACTTTTCATCCGCGCGAGGAGGGCATAGGTGGTGCCGTTCGAGATGCTGATGCCTCGATCGGCGAGCCGGTCACGTAGTTCGTAGCCGTAGAGGGGAGCCTCGGCAACAAGCGCGAGCACACAGAGGTCCAGCACTCCGCAAAGTGTCAGGGTTCCTCGGCTGATCACAGGCTGTGCGGTGTGGAGGGAGGGGCAGCGATCGGGGGGGAGGCTTGGTTCGACGGTGTTCAGTGTGGAGCCGGCCCACAGTTGGGTCTGGATGCGGGAGATTCGCCGGCCTGGTCTGGCGAGAGGTAGTGCGGATTCGGAGACAGGGTCGTCGACCATGCGCCGTAGGAAGGTCAGGATCGGGCGCGGTCCGCCGTGGTCGAGGGCATAGTCATCAGCCGACGCTTCCGCCGTCCAGTGGAACCGGACGAGCAGGCCGATGTGCAACAGCCCCAGCCCGGTCAGCGCCGCCAGCGCGGCGAGCAGGGGTGGTGGAACGTCCTCCCGAAGTGCCGTGGCAGATGCGACGGCGATACCGGCTACGGCCAGGGCCCATCCGAACCAGCGGCAGGCGCGTGTACGGGCACGCCGGTGACGGTGACCGAGTGCGTGCAGGAGCATGCCATCGACGGCGGCGACGTCGAAGATGTCGTCTTCGGTTGGGGTGTAGTGGATCCGAATGGTGTCGGTACTGCTGTCGTAGACGGCCGGGCACACGCACTCATGGCCGCTGGTATCGACGGGAACGATCCAAGCATCGGGTGTGCCGTTCTGGCCTGTGAGTCGACACAGCATCTCGAGCCGCTCCGTCAGCCACCTCGCAGCGCCGTCGGGATTCGGGACGGGTCCTATCGACCCGTCACCCTTCACGGTCACCATCTGCATCGTCTCCTCCGTCATATTTCGCCTGACCCTGCCTGTAGCCCTCTACTGAGGCGTTCGCCGCGCTTGCGCTCGCCCTTGTTCCCGATAGCCAGTCCGATCCGCCGTGCGCTGCTTGTACTGGCGCTGTCGGTTCGCAGTCGAGATCGTCGAAGACATCACGGGACGCAGTGATCGATGGTCGGGTGGACGTCGCCTTCGCCCGCAAACACTGGAGTGCCCATCCATTGCCGGAGCATGTCACTGCGGCACCCGCCTACCTCGACGCTCTGCATCTGCTCGTCGAGTGGCTATCCACTCGCGGGCCGCGACCACATCGAACTCGACGACCTCGACGGCCTGACCGAGTGGGTGCCGGGAGCCGGGCACACGTCCTTCGACCAGACAGCTCTGTCGGCGCAGTCCATCGCGAGCATCATCGTCGTATCAGGACACGTTTGCTAGATAATACTGGTTATCTAGCAAACCTGTCCTGATGCGATGAATCCCCGTTGTTCGTCAACCCCTTTCGTCGCCGCCGCCGGCGGCCGCGGCGATTGCGCTTGCATCGTCGTGCGCCGCTCGCCCCGCGTCTGTTGTCCAGCCGTTCGCCGCGACGGCCGCGCTCGGCGCAACGCTGCGCGAACTACCACACGCGATCGCCCTTCCATCCGACGCAGGGAACCTCGCATACGTGCTACGCAACTTCACCGTCGGATTCGTCACTGAGGAACAGGCATACGTCGGCCTGGTCGCCAACGGCGAATGGGACAGTCTCATCCAGATGCCTCCCGGCCACGAACGAGCCGAACCGGACGGTGCCTCCGACGCCATCACCGTCCTCGGCGACAACCGCGACCAACGGTTTCGCGCAGGCATCGAAGTGATCCTCGCCGGAAGCGTCGCCTAGCCCAAACCCGGCACCAGTCGCTCGGGAGTCACGCATCCCCGGCCGCTTCCGTAGCGCCGACCAGCCGAGAATGGCTATCACCGGCCAGGTGAAGCCACAGGCAGACTCAGATGCACTCAAATCATCTGAACAGCAACAAGTTCCGAACGAATACCCTTCACGTATCCCACAGGATCGGGGGATTCAGGTTAACTGATCGTTTCAGAATGAGTTCGGCGTGGCAGATGGTGCCCTGCGCGGGTTTCGGGCACCGTGTTGCCGGTGCCTGTTGATCTTGTTCCTGACGATCTGTGGGAGCGGGTAGCACCCCTGCTCCCGCCCAGATCTGCTCGCCGCTACCGACACCCGGGGCGCAAGCCGGTCGACGACCGAGTCGCGTTGGCCGGCATCATGTTCGTTTTGCGCACCAATGTCGCCTGGCGTGACGTCCCCGCCGAGAAGATCGGATGCAGTGGCGTGACCTGCTGGCGCAGGCTGCGGGAATGGACCGAGGCCGGGGTGTGGGCGCGGCTGCACGAAACGCTCCTCGCGGAGCTGCGGGCCGCCGACCTGCTCGAGATGAACGACGTCGCCATCGACGGCTCGCACGTGCGAGCCCTCAAAGGGGGGATCACACCGGTCCGTCCCCGGTCGACCGCGCCCGCACCGGCAGCAAACACCATGTGATCGTCGACCGACACGGAACACCCCTGGCAGTGTCGCTGACCGGCGGAAACCGACACGACGTCACCCAACTGATGCCGCTGGTCGAGGCGATCCCCCGCATCCGTGGCCGTCGCGGTAGGCCCAGGAACAGGCCTCGTAGGCTGTTCGCCGACCGAGGATACGACTACGACAAGTACCGGAACCTGCTCCGCGGAAAGGGCATCACTCCGATGATCGCTCGCCGCGGTGTCGCACACGGTTCGGGTCTCGGGAAAGTTCGCTGGGTCGTCGAGCGAACCTTCGCCTGGCTCCACCAATTCAAGCGTCTGCGAACACGTTCCGAGGTACATGCGAACCTTCACCAAGGCCTGCTCGAACTCGCGTGCAGCATCATCTGTTTGAGGCGACTACGAAAGTCATTCTGAAACGATCAGCAAGTG
>NZ_BCXD01000041.1 GCF_001894925.1 Rhodococcus rhodnii NBRC 100604
AGTTAGCGATCAGATGCAGTCTGTCCACCGCATTCCCCCTTCTACGGGATCCAGCCGTGATCGTCGCTATCGTCCGGATCGGCAGGATCGTCCTCGGGGTCGTGTGCAACGCCCTCCAGATCATCGAGGTAGGCGTCAGGGTCGTCTTCGGATGGGACGGAACGTAGGTGCAGGTCCGGTCGGCTTGGGTCTACTGACCCAATTGGCTCGTGGAATACGTCGCCGAACCCTGCAGTCATTCGGCGATCTATCTCTTCCAGTAGCTGCTTGTTTGTCGCGCGCTGAAGAGCGCCCTCAACACCTACGCCCTCTATGTCGCCAGGGACTAGATATCCGGTTGAAACAAGCTCATCGCCAGCGCGCCTACCGTATGCGCGCGCGATGGCGATGACATTCTCCGCGCTCAGCTCCCCTTTCCGGGTCAGCTGACGAGACAGCGTGCTTTGATCCACGCCCACCTTCGACGCCGCGGCGCGATAGCTGTCGGCGCCGATGATGTCGTCAAGCCATTCCCTGTGGTCCATGTGATGCATCGTGTCATCACATATCGATGCACGTCAACCCGCATCCCCATGGGCACGAGGCCTCATCGCGAATCACATTGTTGACATTCGTCTACACCTGATGCATTCTGTTCTCAGTTGATGACGAGGGGATCCGAAAGGGGTGAACATGACCATCAGCTTCAAGGCGGCTCTCGAGCCCGGACTTATCGACCGGTTGAAGTCGGATCACCGCTTCTCTTCAGATGAAGCGCTCGGGACCGCTATTCGATGCACGTCCGCCGAGGTCGACGAACTTCGACGGGGCGGAACGCCTTCTTACGCAACGGCACTCGCGATTGCCGCAATCACTGGCCGTGACCGACTCGACTTCATTTGCCGAGTAACCCAGGCCGCGTAGTCCATCGCAACTCCAACCAGCTACCTGCGCTCCCCCGTAGGTGGGTAGCGCACGCCCTCTGACAAGTCCACAGCGAACATTTTCGACCTGGCGAGCGCGACGCTTATACGTCTGACAACGGTTAAAGATGAAGACCCGCAGCCCCATTCGACACTGCGGAGGCAACGCGCCGACCGATGCCGCCAGGTCCAACATCCCCGACATACGGGGGTGGCCCATTCCCGAGCCCGACGAAGGAGCTGAGGTGAAACCCAAGTCCTTGCTCACGGTTCCCCAGGCCGCCGAGAAGCTCGCCGTCTCAGAGCGAACAGTCGGCCGCATGTACCGATCTGGCGAGATACCCCACGTCAAAGTTCGCGGCCAAGTCCGAATCGATGCCAACGACATCGACAGATACATCGAGAACCACTACTACACCGAAGCGGTATGACCCGCTCAATGAAGAAGGCCGCCAGCTGATTCCAGCAGCTGACGGCCGTGACACCAATCCATCGAAAGGAGATCTGAATGTCGGAACTGACCTTACCCAACAGCCCCAGCGCAGGGGAATCACCATTCGACGCGATCCGGCAGGTCCGTCCTGACGGCCTCGAATTCTGGTCCGCACGCGACCTCATGCCGATCCTCGGCTACGACAAGTGGCAGAACTTCGAGGCGACGGTCGAGCGTGTCGTCGCAACGCTCAGCAATCAGGGAATGGCTCTGACCAGCCACGTTACTGACGCCAGTAAGAAGGTCGAGCGTCCGCAGGGCGGATTTCTCTACAAGGCGGACTTCGAGCTCTCTCGCTTCGCCTGCTACCTCGTCGCGATGAACGGCGATCCGCGCAAGCCGGAGGTCGCGGCCGCGCAGTCGTACTTCGCGATCCGCACCCGTGAAGCCGAGGTTCGACCAGCGCTCGCGGGGGAGGAGCTCCTCGCCCACGCTGTCCTCGAGGCCGCCGGGGCGATCAAGCGGATCGAGTCCGAGCGCGCGATGCTCGAGGCGAAGGTCGAAGAGGATGCCCCGAAGGTCGAGTACCACGACACGTTCGTCGCGGGCAGTGACCTCCTCTCGGTCCGCACGGTCGCCTCGACTGTCGGCGTGGCCGAGTCGTGGCTGCGTGAGGAGCTGGTGCGCCGCAAGTGGATCTACGTCGAGAAGTCGTCGCGGTGGTCGAGCAGGAAGCAGCGGATCGTCCCGCAGGCCCGCTACTCGGAGTACTCCGACAAGAAGGCGTACTTCCAGCGTGTCGAGACGCACGACGCGCCGCGGTTCCGTGGCGAGGTCATGCACACGCTGAAGATCACCGCTGCGGGCGCGAACGCGATCGCTCGGATGGTTCCGCGGTGGCAGACCGGTGGTGCAGCATGACGCTCCCACCGCCGACCCGCCTGCTGAACGCCGTCGAAGCCGGAGCGCTGCTCGGTGTGCACGCGTCGACGGTCCGCGAGATGTGGCGCGACGGCGTGCTGCGGTTCGTCGCGGTCGGTCGCGGCCGCAAGGTCTCCGACGCCGAGATCGCGCGGTACATCGCCGAGCACGAGCAGTACGTGGACGGTGCGGCGTGAGGGCCTGCGTAATCGATTGCCACGCCCCGTTCCTCGAGGTGATCGAGGCGGAGCCGATGCATCTCACGGACTGGATCGACGGCGGGCTGTGGCGCGTGACGTTCCGCGGCGGCGGCTGGCATCTGTGTGCCGGTGAGGACCTCGATGTCGTCGCGGCCCCTTGATCGCCCGGTGGCGGGGTGCGTCCCCTCCGCCCCGCCACTGGGCCTCCATCTTGCTCTTCCTTCCGATTGGAGAACTGCCAATGACCCCCGAAGAACTTGACGCCCTCGGCGTCGCAACCGACATTCAAACCGCAGCGCGGGCACTCGGAATCTCGCAGTCGCAGGCGTACTCGCTCGCGCGCCGCGACCTGTTTCCCGTTCCTGTCATTCGAGCAGGTGGCCGGTACGTCGTCCCCACTCGCGGGCTCAAGGCAGCCCTCGGGCTCGAGAGTTAGGACTGTTGATGAGAGACAGCATGATCCGACCAGAGCAGGACATCACCTACACGGAGTTCGAGCGGTCGGCGGACGAGGCGGTCGCGTTGGTCGCGGAGCCGCGGACGGTGTGGGATCGCATCGAGGACCAGTTCGTCAGCCTCGCCGTGTGGTTGTGGCTCGCCGCGTTCGGTGCGCTGATGGGCGCCGCGATCTACTTCGCCGCGGCGGTGCACTCGTGAGCGCCGCCGTCGAGCCGGGCGACGCGCTGCGCGTCCTGCGGGCGCTGATGAGAACCCCAGAGATCGCGCGCGACGCCGCCACCATCCAGGCGCTCTTCGTCGTGACGGACGCCGTGCAGCGGTGGGAAGAGAGCGACTACATCGAGAAGCTCGAGCGGAGCAAGAAGGATCTTCACGACTCCGCCGTGCAGCTGCGCGACGCCGTCGCGTGGCTCGAGTCCCAGCGGGCGGTGGGCCAGTGAGGAGCATGGAGTCGCCGCTGGGCGCGATCGCGTCGGCCGACATCCCGGACACTCCGGCCGAGCTCGCGGACCGTGCCCGCCGCGTCGTGGCCGCAAACTCGCACGACGCCGCGGACGCGCGGGAGTTGCTCGCGATGCTCGGCCTCATCGACCAGCCCGAGACGGCGGCGGCCGAGACAACCACGCCGCCCGCACGTGCGCCGCTCGCGTCGCACTGCCGAACCTGCGGGCGCTACCTCGTCCCGAAGTCGCAGAAGCCGCTCGCAGGGGAGGCGCGGCGCGGCCCGAACGGGCTGTGCGAAACCCACTACAAGGCCGAGTGGCGCGCCGCGAAGGCCAGCGCATGAAGCCGGGCGACGCGATCTACGACGCGGTCGACCTGTGGCGACTCCCCGAGGGCACCACATTCCGCGAAGAAGGCGACCGTGGCCGCACGTTCACCTCCATGCGCCCCGGCACCGGCAAAGCCTGGTGGCGGCACGTCCCCCTCCCGGTCCGCGACGTCGAGCTGCCCGTGCACATCACCCACATCCCCACCACCAGCAAGGAGCCCGCGTGAGCGTGAGCCTCGCCCCCGGCAGCCCCGAATGGGCCCGGACGATCACAGCATCGAAGATCCCCGCCATCCTCGGCGTCTCCCGCTTCCAGTCGCAGTTCTCGCTGTGGCACGAGATGGCCGGCAACTACCGGCGCGAGATCTCGGACGAGAAGCGTGACCTGTTCGACTACGGCCACGCCGTCGAACTCGCGGCCGCCCACTACTGGAAGTCGAAGAACCCCGGGTGGCGGCTGTCGCCGGGGGAGCGGCAGTTCACGCGTGACGACCTGCCGTTCGCGAACGCCGCGACCATCGACCGTCAGGCCACCCGCGGGCGGGCCCGTCGTGTCGTCGAGATCAAGACGGCCCGCTCCCTCGAGGAGTGGGGCGACGACGGCACCGGCGAAGTCCCCGCCGACTATGCGGCGCAGGTCATCTGGCAGCAGTACATCACCGGCTGGCACGATCGCGCCGACCTCGTCCTGTGGCCGCAGTACGGGATGCCGCGCATCTACCACGTCGAGTACGACGCGCCGATCGCCGACGTGATCGTCCAACGCGCCGCCGCATGGCATCAGTCGCTCATCGACGGCACCCCGCCCCTACTCGACGACACGATCGCGACCTACGAGACCGTGCGCGCCCTGCACCCGGACATCGACGCGGACACCGAAACCGAGATCGACCTGACCCTCGCCGTCGACTACCTCGCAGCAACGGCCGAACTCCGCGACCTCGAAGCGCACGTGCGGGGCCTCAAGTCCCGCGTCCTCGACCGCATGGGCAACACCCAGCACGCCACCTCCCACGGCCACCGCATCGCATCCAGGCGCCCCACCCGCGGCAACAGCATCGCCCTCTACGCCGCCAAGACCACCCCCGAACTCATCCAGGAGCCAGCAGCATGACCGAGGAATGGCGCGACATCCTCGGATACGAGGGCAGCTACCAGGTAAGTGACACAGGGCGCGTCCGCAGCCTCGATCGACTGATCGTCCTGAAGAACGGGTCGACTCAGCAGTGGAGAGGGAGGGTTCTCTCTCCGGGCGTGACGCCGTACGGACACCAGACGGTTCGCCTCATGCGGGGCGGCACAGGTCAGTCCACGTTTGTCCACCGACTCGTTGCGATCGCATTCATCGGCGCCGCCCCTGCTGGCCATGAGTGCTGCCACCGAGATGGGGACCCGATCAACAACAACGTCTCAAACCTCTACTGGGGAACCAGGTCCGACAACTTGCATGACCAGGTCCGACATGGCGTCCACGTTAGCGCCCGGAAGACCCACTGCGTGCACGGCCATCCGTTCACGCCCGAGAACACCTACATGAACAAGCGGCCAGGTGGTGGCCGCATCTGCAAGACCTGCACCTACAACCGAAAGCGCGCAGCGCGGGCGCGACGACAGAAGGCGAGCAACGTATGACCAACGAGATTGAACTGCACACCGGCCACGCCGAGATCGTGCCAACCCGGGACGAACACGCCCGCTCCACCGGTTATGCGAAGCTGCGCGAGCACGCCCTCGCGAAGGCCGAGGCGTGGGATTACGCCGAGTTCATCACCTCGACCGGCATGTGCCCGGACATCTTCCGCGGCAAGCCGAAGGACGCGACGGTCGCCATCCTCCGCGGCGCGATGCTCGGATTCGACCCCGACTCGTCCCTCGAAGCGCTCTTCGTCATCCACGGGAAGGTCGGCATGTATGCCCGCGCCAAGTACGCGGTCGCCCTATCCCGCGGCGCCGACATGTACGAGGTCGAAGCGTCCGACACGTCCGTCACCTGGGCAGGTACGAAGCCCGGCGACGACCAGGTGCAGACCGTCACGTGGACGATCGAGCGCGCCACCAAGGCCAAGTACGTCACCAACTCGAAATATGCGACCAACCCTCAGCAGATGCTGCGTGCGAAGTGCCAGTCCGAACTGGCGGACCTTCTCGCGCCCGGCGCACTGCTCGGACTCATCGACGAGGTCGACCAAGACCAGCAGCAGCCGGTCCGCGCGACCGCCGAGCGCGTCGATCGACCGAAGCGTGGCACCGCGGGCGTCGCGGCCGCCCTCGGCATCGACAAGGCCGAGCCCGTCACCGAACCCGCGCCGCCGGAGACCGCCTCGCGCGCCGAGCTCGGCGGCCTGACGAAGGCGCTCGACGCCGCCGGGATCGAGCGTGACGAACGGAAGGCGTTCCTCTCCGCGCGCGTCGGCCGCGACCTCGCCGCCGCGAGTGAACTCACCTCCGCCGAGGTCGCCGCGATCGTCGACTTCATCGAGAACGGCGAGTCGGCATGACCCGCACTCTCGTCTCGATTGCCCTCGCCGCTGCGTTTGCGGCGGCGGGGGTGACGGTCGCCGTCGCGATCGTCCTCGAGCAGGCCATCGACCTCGCCACACCCACGAGGAGGATCCCGTGACCGCCCGGATCACTGTCGCGTGTGCTGGCGGCATCGGAGACGACTCGCTCGGCGGAATGCTGTCGGGCATCACTCGGCATCTCGACCGCGCGAAGTATGACGTCGTCCGCCTCGAGTCGCCGCAGTCGTACGGCCCCGTGCCCGGTCCGCGGGGCGTGTCGTTCGATCAGTCCCTCCGTGTTCTCGATTCGAGCATCGAACTCAAGCTCGTCGTCTCTCGCGTCCCGGTCGTACTCATGGGCTACTCGGCGGGCGCGGCGGGGATCGGTGACACGGTGGCGCGGCTCGTCCGCGAGCGCTCCACCCTCGTCGATCGGATCGCCGCCGTCGTCCTCGTCGCCGATCCGCGCCGCCCGAGCGGCGACGGGCTGCCGGGGCACGGCGTCGCCGGCAACCGCCCGATCCCCGGCGCGCCGTTCCCCGTGATCTGGGTGTCGGATCCGCGAGACCCGATCTGCTGCTGCACCTCCGAGGCGCTCCGCACAGTCGCTGACCAGTCGTCGGCGTTCTCACTCGTCGACCCCATCACATGGGGCCGCGACATTCGGGATCGGCTCGCCACGAACCGGTGGCAGGAAGTCACGCGCCTGCGGATCTGGGAGCTCCCGAAGATCGTGCAGCGTTACCGGATTGCCGTCGAGCACCTCGCCCGCTACCCGCACGAGCACGTCCTCTACGGGGCGCGCGTGTGGCCCGGGACCGGCCTGCCGTACCTCCACGAGGCAGCACGACGCGTCCTGGCGGTGACCGCATGAGCCTGTTCGATCTCCTCAACCACGAGAAGTGGATGGACCGGGGTGTGTGCCGGGAGGTGTTCCCGGATGCGTTCCACCCGAACCCGGGGGAGTCGTCGGCTGCGGCTCGCCGCGTCTGTATGGGATGCCCGGTGCGCGGCGAGTGCCTCGAGTACGCGCTCACCAACCAGGAGCACGGCATCTGGGGTGGCACGTCGTCGAAGCAGCGCGCGGTGATGCGGAGGCAGCGCCAGGAGATCGCGGCAGGCGGTGCAGCATGAGTGGGCAGGTGACGAACCGGATGGTCGATTCGGTCGACAAGGCGGCTCTCGAGCTCGTCGGGATCGTTCACGGCGAAGGGTCGGCGCCCGACGTGGAGAAGCTCGTGCGCGGCATGACGTGGCATGAGCTCGTCGGGCTCGCGATCTCCTGCGCGGCGATGGTCGACCCCGACCGGCCGATGTCCGAACTCCTCGCGTGGATGGATCGACCACTCCGACCAGTGCGAGGTGCTGCCTGATGGATCTCCCACCAGAGGGGGTGCGGCATGCCTCGTAAGCGGATGCTGCACCCACGGTTCTTCAAGTCGAAGCCGCTCGCCGAGTTGTCTCTCGCGGCCGAGCGGACGTTCGAGGCGTTCTGGTGCTACGGCGACGATCGGGGCCGCCTCGAGGACGACCCGGCGGAGATCTGGGCGGAGGCGTGGATGACGCGCCGCCGGGACGCGTCGATCGATGATGTGGCCGGTCATCTCGACGCTCTCGTCGATGGTGGGCAGCTGTGCCGGTACGAGATCGGCGGGGGTCGTTTCCTGCATGTGATCGCGTGGGACGAGCACCAGAAGATCTCTCATCCGACGCCGTCGAAGCTGCCTCCGTGCCCGGATCATCACCCGTTGGAGTGGTCGATCTGGTGGAAGGACGACGACACGGCGACGGACCGGTGGCGGCGCGCCGAAAAGGCCGCTCGCCAGGAGAAACGTGACTCGGGAGAAACTCCGGAGAATCTCGCGAGGAACTCCGGAGCGACTCCGCCCCAGTGTAGTTCAGTTCAGTTGAGTTCAGATCAGGCGAATCTCGCGAGGGACTCCGGAGAAAACGGCAACGTCCGACAGTTCATCCGCAAGTCCACCGGGAAGGCAGTCGGGGAGTGACCCGCGCCTACGCGCAGTCCTGGGACCACGAGTGCCCTCACTGCCACGCCGCCGAGTTCGAGCACTGCACGTACACCGACAGCCTCGGAAACACCCGCGCCCGCCACACGCCGTGCCTCGCACGCATGGCCGGCGCCTACACGCCCCAGGAGCCCCAGTGACCCTCACCGTCTCGATCTTCGGACGCGAGATCCTCGAGATCCGCACCGACACCCCGGCCCCGAGCCCCGAGCAGGACCCGAAGGACCTCATCGGCGGCGAGTTCGGATTCGGCCTCCATCGCCCCGTCCACCTCGTGGACGACCCCGTGAAGCGGTGGGACCCCGGAACCGAGTGGGCCTCGCCGGATCCGGAGCTGGGGGTCGCGAAGTGAAAACCACGTTCCACGACGGGAAGTGGTGGGTCGTCACCGCGATCCGCCGCAACCCGTTCGAGTACGCCGAGCTCGCGAGGCCGGGGGAGCGGTGCACGGTCGCGGTCCACCGCATCCGCATCCACGACGACCAGAACCCCGCCACCCACCCCGTCACACCAGACACCACCGTTTCGTCCGCCCACGGGCCACACAGCCCCGCGAACGACACGCCAGCCACGGAAGGACTCACCGCATGACCATCACGCCCGAGGCGCTCGCCCGGCTCATCGCCGACGCGTTCTACGACCAGGACTCCTCCGTCGATGACGCGAATCTCACCGAGACGACCATCTCCGACACCTTCGACCTGGTGGCCGTCGCGTCCGTGCTGCTCGCCCGGTACGCGATCCTCGAACTCCCCGAACCCAGTTTGCGGGTCGACGCCGCGAACGGCGTGGACGGCTACGTCGGCTTCGAGGCAGCCCTGGACACCATCACCGTCTACGTCTACGACGACGGCGACATCTACGCGGAGCTCTCCTCGTCCACCGACGACACCCCCGACGAGCTCCGCACTCTCGCTGCTGCCCTGTGCGCGGCAGCCAACCACGCCGAAAAGGTGAAGGCATGAGCGCCCGAGACGACCTAGCCGACCTGATCGAAGCGCTCGACGGCGGCGACTACGCCGAGATCGCCGACACAATCCTCGCCGCTGGTTGGAGGCCCCCGGCCCGCGTCATCACGAAACGCGAGCAACTCGACGCACTCCCAGTCGAAGCCGTGATCCGTGACGCCGAGGACGAAGTGCTCGAACGGTGGGAAGATGGTTGGGAGGGAGTTGGGGGCGGTTACATCGTCATCCTCCCCGTGACCGTGATCCACGACCCGAGCGAGACGCCGTGAGGTGGCTGCGGGAACGGTCCCGACGCCGCCACTGCCCACACCTGCGGGTACGCGGCATCTACGGCGACGAGATCAACCACACCCCCGGTGGGAGACGCCTCGAATGCTGGGACTGTGGACGCCTGCTCGACGGTCCGGTTCGGATCGCGGAAGTACGGCAGCGCGAACACGCCGAGGTCCGCGAGGTCGTGAAGCCGGTGCGAGATGAGGCGGCGCTCGCGCTCCTCAAGGCCGATCCGCAGGCGTTCTTCGACTACGAGCGGCGACAGCGACCGAGGGACCACCTGTGACCGCGCCGTCCCTGTTCGACCCGCCGCCCGAACCCAAGCCGTGCTGGGTGTGCTCACGCATCCTCGTCCCGCCGCCCGTGTGCGGCACCCACTGCCACCAGGAGAACCAGCCATGACCGAGCCCCGCAAATTCCAGAAGCGCGCCGTCGCAGTGGAAGTCATGCAGATGCCATATCGCTACGAGGGAACCGACCCGTCGATCGACAACCACGCCCGGCGGACGAGGGCCGCAGCCGTCTACGCCTGGATCGTGCGCAAAACGACGACGCCCTCGTCGGCATCGTCATCCACAAGCGCCACGGCAACGGCGACCCACTCGACCAGTGGGTCACCATGACCGTCGCCGACCTCGTCGCACTCCTCACCGGAACACACCCAGCCCAGGAGCTCCCATGACCGTTCGACCATGCCGCCACCCGCGTTGCGACCGCGACCACGGCAACCCCGCCCTCACCGAACTCGGCATGTGCGACCCCTGTCAACGCCACCTACACCGGCTCCTCGGCTGGCTCGTCCTCGACTGGGTCAACCTCGCCCGCAACCTCCCGACCCCGACTGCGCCCGCCGGCACCGATCACCGCGCCACCCGACACACGTACGGACACCCCGCAGAATGGGCATCCGATACCGCCCGCTCAATCGCCGACACACTCAACGAAATCCACGACGCGCTCGCCGATCACCTCGGCGAAACTCCGCCGCCGCACCCCACGGTCACCGACCGCATCCGAGTCCGCGCTGCATGGCGCTACCTCGAACCTCGAATCCACCTTCTCTCCGCCACCGACTGGGCCACCGACACCGTCACCGAACTCAGCGACCTGCACCGCAAGATCCGCTCCCGCCTCGGACACACCATCCCGCGCACAGCACTGCCCACTCCGTGCCCATCGTGCGAACTCCGAACGCTCACCCGGTCGCAGTCACCGAACCGCGACGCCATCGAATGCGGAGCGTGCGGCTGGCACATCCCCGACACCGACTACCAGCGGTACGCGAGGATCGTTCTCGACACGCTGGTCGACGACGGGGGCGACACCACTTCAGCTGTACTGGTACAGTGACACGCACTGACACACGTGTATCCACACCGTCCACGAAGACCCCCGAACCCGCTAAGGGCTCGGGGGTCTTCGTGTTGCGCGAAAGAGGTGGCCATGAACGCAGTCCTCGCACCCGAAGGCATCGACTCACAGATCACCGCCACCGAAGCCGCCACCCTCTGCGGCGTCGCCCTGTGCACCATCACCAAGTGGGCCCGCGAGGGCAAGCTCTCACCTTCCGGCGCCGACGAGCGGGGACGAAAGCTCTACCGCCTCATCGATGTAGCCAAGGCCGAATACTCGACACGGAAGAAGGCGCGCCGATGAAAGGCCACGTGAAACGCGTCATCGACACCCTCAACGCGCTCGACTTCCGACGCGACGACGACGCCTCCCGCCCAGGCAAAACCGTCTACTGGCACCCCAACAGCCCAGACGAGCGACTCAACATCTTCCACGGCGCAACCGAACCCGCCTGTATCTCCCTCATCTGCAAGGCACAGAAGATCGCCGACACCGGATGGACCGGGCCCGCAATGCCACGCACCATCGGCGAACGAAACGCCATCCGCCGCAACGAACAACGCCGCCACCGCGAACGTGACATCACTGCACACGCCGAACGCGGAGCCCGCGCCGAACGCCGCTACCAATCGTGGCGTGCCATCGAAACCGAGGAACGCCGACAGCGCGAACTCCGGCAACTCATGATGCCCGGGCGCTGACCCCAACACCCAGGGGCGCGACTGGGCCACGTGCTGCACGCCGATGGCTGTGCGCCGGGAACCAACGCGCAAGCCCACTGAGGAGGTCGCGATGCCCAGCCTCGAAGACCTCATCGAGCAGGCGCTCGCCGATCTGCGCACCGCACGCGCACGATCCGACCGCCGCGCCATCGACGGATGCCAACGCATCCTCGACATCAGACTCGACCAACTCGCGCACCGCCGCGGCCGCATCTGATGCCACGCGCACGCAACCGCGTCTGCTCCACACCCGGCTGCCCCCGCATGCAACCCGAAACACAATGCCTCGAGCATCGACGCGACGAGAACCGGCACCGACACGCGACCACGCCCACCAAGAGCACGCGCGACTGGGCAGAACGACAGCGTCGAGCAACCGCAGTCAACGCGCACCGAGCACGCCATGGCGGCTGGTGCCCCGGCTACGGCGTCCCCGCCCACCACGCAACCGACCTCACCGCCGACCACATCGTTCCCGTCGCACGAGGCGGCGACCCACGAGGACCACTCACTGTCCTCTGCCGATCCTGCAACGGACGCAAAGCCCACAACTGAAGACACCCCACGGCTGATCACCGCGGGCAAGAGAACCCCCGACGTACCTCATGCGTCGGGGGTTCTCGCACACATGAGGAGACAGGGTGAGCAGACGCCCCGACGGAACACTGCACGGAACCCACTACGACAAGAACTGCGCACGATGCGGAACACCATTCCGCACACGCAAGCCGCAGGCCAAGCACTGCAGCCGACGATGCGTCAACCTCGCCCGCTACGACACCATCGGACGGAAGACGGACACCGAGCCAAGCCGAAGTCGCCGCGTCTGGATCCGCGACTGCGACCTCTGCCGAGCCCCGTTCGTCGCACGCACAGACAAGACGACCCTGTGCCCCACATGCACCCGAGCACCACGCAGCTGCCGCGTCTTCATCACCGACTGCGCACACTGCGGCCGCACATTCGCAACGCGGTACACGATCAGCACATGCTCAGACGAATGCACAGAGGCCCGACGCCGCGATGGTAAGCGCGCTGGCAAGCTACGGCGCCGAGCCCTGCAACGCTCAGCCTTCGTCGCCAACGTCTCACCCCGCAGCGTCTACGAACGAGACGGATGGCGATGCCACCTCTGTCGCAAGCCGATCAACCGCAACGCGCAGGCACCACACCCGAAGGCACCGACCATCGACCATGTGATTCCCCTCGCAGCAGGCGGAACACACGAACCCGCGAACTGCAGAGCCGCGCACTTCCTCTGCAACGCCCGCAAGAGCCACCGCGGAGGCGGGGAACAGCTCCTCCTACTCGCCTGACCAGCGGAAACAGTTCCCGCGGCACCCACGGAGGGCCGACCGGTCGCCATACCCCCACCGGGGGACCTCAAACCGACCGACGCCCCGCCCCCCCGGGTGAGGGCGCTCGCAGGTGCGTCAGGTTCAACCAACTTCCCGGTCGGCGCAACGCCGACCGCTCCGGACGCGGCGCAACGCTGCAGAGGGATGTGATCGGTATGCCTCGTGGAGGAGCTCGAACGAACTCGGGTCCGGTCCCGGATCCGATGGCGCTGCGCCGGGATCGGCCGTCCGACAAGGACGGGTGGACGACGCTGCCGGCCGAAGGACGCAAGGGCGCGACGCCGAAGAACCCGCTCTCGCCGATCGTCATGGACGACGAGGAGCATCCGGGGCTGCAGACGCGGCTGCGGAAGCGGGAAGCGGTCGTGTGGCGGCAGGCGTGGCGGACGCCGCAGTCGGTCCAGTGGGAGCGGTTCGGCTGGTCGCATGACGTCGCGGTCTACGTGCGGCTTCTTGTGCTGGGCGAGAACGGCAACGTGAAGGCCCTGTCGGAGGCGCGGCAGTGGTCGGATCGGCTCGGCCTGAATCCTGCTGCGATGCTGCGGAACCGGTGGAAGGTCGCCGAGGATCAGGTCGCGGACAAGCGGGACGAGAAGAGGGCGGCTGCTGCACCGAAGCGGTCGTCGTCGCGGGACCGGTTGAAGGTCGTGGCCGGTGGCGGAGACTGAACACGCCCCCATCGACTTCCCGACGCTCGGGTTCCTCGTCGGCGACTGGATCGAGGCGCACTGCATCATCCCGGACGGGTTCAAGGCCGGTCAGCCGTTCCGGCTGTACAACGACCAGCTGCGGTTCCTGTGCAACCACTACCGGGTGAAGTCGGATGCGAAGTGGGACCCGCGCGACCCGGTGCTGGCGCCGGCGTTCTACAACCGGCGTTCGCAGCTGGTGCGGCCGCAGAAGTGGGGGAAGGGCCCGCTGACTGCGGCGATCATCGCGAACGAGGGCGCTGGGGTGTCGACTTTCGCGGGGTGGGCGCGCGGCGGCGAAGTCTACGACTGCCGGGACTTCGGATGTGGCTGCGGGTTCGTGTTCGAGTACGAGCCGGGTGACCCGATGGGGATGCCGTATCCGACGCCGCTGATTCAGCTGACGGCGACGTCGGAGGAGCAGACCGACAACGTGTATCGGCCGCTGCAGGAGATGATCCGGCGTGGCCCGCTGGGTGAGCTGATGCGTGTCGGTGAGGAGTTCATTCGCCTCGCGGGGAATGGGCGCATCGACGTCGTGACATCATCGGCGACATCGAGGCTGGGCAACCCGATCACGTTCGCGTTGCAGGACGAGACGGGCATCTGGCTGACGTCGAACCACATGCAGAAGGTCGCGGACACGCAGCGTCGCGGCCTCGCGGGTATGGGTGGCCGGTCGATCGAGACGACGAACCCGTGGGATCCGTCCGAGAACTCGGTTGCGCAGAACACGTTCGAGTCGCGGGCGACGGACATCTTCAAGGACTTCCCGATGGCACCGAAGACGCTGTCGTACACGGACAAGCGGGAGCGACGCCGGATTCACCGGTTCGCGTACGGCGACAGTCTCCGTGAGCGTGGCGGTCACATCGACCTCGATTCGATCGAGGCGGAGGCGATGGAGATCCTCGAGCGGGATCCGTCGCAGGCAGAGCGGTTCTTCGGGAACCGGATCGTGCACGGGCTGGGTGCGTGGCTACGAGAGGGCTTGTGGGAGGCGCACTATGCCGGCGCTGTGGCTTCCTAACCCAGCGGACGGGACGCAGATCGCGGTCGGGTTCGACGGATCGGAGAACAACGACTGGACGGCGCTGCGGGCGGAGACCCGGGACGGGTTCCAGTTCACGCCCCGGTACGGGCCTGATGCCCGCCCGATGATCTGGAACCCCGCGGAGTGGGGTGGAGAGATCCCGCGTGGCGAGGTTCATGCCGCGGTCGACGAGTTGTTCACCCGGTGGCGGGTGTCCCGGTTCTACGCTGACCCGTCCGGCTGGTACTCGGAGATCGGCGATTGGTCACTGCGGTACGGCGAGGACGTCGTGTCGGAGTGGCCGAACGACAAGATCAGCCGCATGTACCCGGCGATCCGCCGGTTCGAGACAGATCTCGTGACCGGGCGGATCACTCACGACGGCTGCCCGATCACCGCGGTGCACATCGCGAATGCCCGGAAGGTCGCGAAGCCAGGACAGAAGTTCGTGCTCGGCAAGCCGGCCGATCACCAGAAGATCGACGCCGCGCAGGCATCGATCGTCGCGCACGAAGCTGCTGCTGATGCCCGCGAAGCGGGGTGGCCGTCCGAGACCGAGTCCCACGTGATCGTGTTCCGATAGGAGGCACTGTGGCGCAACTGTCCTCCGAGGAAGAGGCCGTCTTCAACCGCCTCGAGCAGGAACTGTCGCAGGCGCAGCCCGGGTTCGATCTCGCGGACCGCTACTACGACGGGCTGCAGCGTCTCGAGCAGCTCGGGTTGGCGATCCCGCCCGAACTGCAGCGGTTCACGGTCGTCGTGAACTGGAATCTGATCGCGGTCGACGCCCTGCACGAGCGGATCTCGATCAAGGGCTTCAAGCTGCCCGGTGCCGAGTCCGGCGACGACGAGCTGTGGCGTGTGTTCCGGGCGAACAACCTGCCCGCGCAGTCGCGGCTCGGGTTCCTCGACGCCCTCGTGTACGGCCGCTCCTACTACTGCGTCGGTGAGAACGAGGACGATCCTCGGACGCCGCGCGTGACGGTGGAGTCGCCGCGTGAGGTGATCACCGAGCGCGATCACCGGACCGGCAAGGTTCGTGCCGCGCTCCGCCTGTACGACGTCGTGAACGGCAGGGCGACGGCAGCGACCCTGTACCTGCGGGACGAGACGATCTGGCTGACGTCGGATGGTGGCGGCTGGGAGATCACCGACAGCGACGAACACGGGCTCGGCATGGTTCCCGTCGTGCCTGTGTTCCACCGTCGCCGGTTGACGATCCCGACGCACCGCACGACGCAGGGCGTGTCGGAGATGGCGCCGCTGATTCCAATCGTCGATGCGGCTGCCCGCAACATCACGAACGCGCAGCTCGCGCAGGAGACGCACGCTGTTCCGCAGCGTGGTGTCATCGGCGCCTCGAAGGGCGACTTCATGGACGCAGAGGGGCAGCCGCTGCCGGTGTGGGAGGCGTACTTCGGGGCCGTGTGGGCGATCACGAACCCGCAGGCGAAGCACTTCCAGTTCGATTCGTCGAGCATGGACAACTTCGAGCGGATGATGAACCTGTACGCGCGGATGGCTTCCGGCGTGTCGGGGCTGCCTGCGTCCTACTTCGGTCTCGCGGCCGACGACGCGGCGTCCGCTGACGCGATCCGGTCCCGTGAAGCGCGGCTCGTGAAGCGCGCCGAGTTGTGCGGTGAGAACTTCGGTGACCCGACCGCCGACATGACGAAGCTCGTCATGCGGATCCGCGACGGAGTGTGGGATCCCGAAGTGAACCTCGTCGAGACACTGTGGAACGACCCGGCGACGCCGACACGCGCACAGCAGGCCGACGCGATCGTGAAGCTCTACCAGGCGGCCGACGACCGCGGCCGCCCGCTACTGCCAGCGGAGATGGCGTACGAGGAACTTGGGTGGGGGCCGGAGAAGATCAAGCGGGCGCTCGCGATGCGGGAGCGTGACGCGTCGGACCCGCAGCTCGAGCGGATCACCCGCACGTTCCAGGACGTGACCGCTGCTGCCGGCCGAGGCGAGTAGCTACTGGTCCGATCAGCAACGTCTCACGGCATCGACGTTGGCTCTGGTGCGCCGGTTGTGGCGGCGAATGCAGCAGGGCGACCTCGATGAGACGTGGTTCCGGATCGCGGGGCCGATGCTGATCGCGGTGCTGCAGGCGCAGGAAGAAGCTGCACGAGCCGCTGTCGACTACGTGCCGGCTGTGCTGGGTGCCACGAACATCGACGCCGTTCCAGAAGGTGCCGTTCAGACGTCCGCGCTCGTCGGGGTTGCTGGTGACGGTCGCCCCGTGGATTCGCTGCTCGTCGGTGCCCGGGTCGCCGCGAAGAATGCGGTCGCGGCCGGTCAGTCCCGTGCGCAGGCAGTTGATGCCGGTGGGCGATGGTTGAACACCGCGGTGTCGACGCTGCTGTCCGACACCGGACGTGCCGCCGAATCGGTCGGGATCGCAGCACGCCCGGGCGTCGGGTACGTGCGGATGCTGAACCCGCCGTCATGCTCGCGGTGCGTGGTTCTCGCGGGGAAGTACTACCGGTGGAACCGTGGATTCCGTCGTCACCCCGGCTGCGACTGCCGACATATCCCGGCCCGCGAGTCGATGTCGGATGACCTGCGGGTCGAGCCGCGACGCTACTTCGAGTCACTGCCGCAGGCCGCACAGGAATCGACGTTCGGTGTCGCTGGCTCGCAGGCGATCCGAGACGGCGCAGACCTCGGCCAGGTCGTGAACGCGAACCGCGGGACACAGACGGCGCAAGTCTTCGGCCGCCAACTCGACATCACGCTCGAGGGCGTCACACGCAGGGGCCGCGCCTACCGGGCGATGTCCGAGGCCGGGTACGTGCAACGGCAGGGCGAGCTCCGTGCCACAGGTGAGCGGTACCGGTCGTGGCGGGCACCAAGGTTGATGCCCGAGACGATCTACCGGATCGCCGACGACCGCGCCGACGCGCTGAGGATGCTCCGGCTGTACGGCTACCTCGACTGAGACCACCCCTCCCGCAACGGGAACGGGCCAACCTCTCGCAAGGAGAGAACATGACCGACGCTGCGAACACCAGCGACAGCACCGACACCGGCGACGACATCTTCGGCGAACAGGACGACGCTCACGACACCGACGTCGACAGCGACGCGGACACCGACAGCGAACTCGCCCCGGACGACGACGGCGCCGACGAACTCGGAGACAAGGGCAAGCGCGCTCTCGAGTCGATGAAGTCGAAGTGGAAGAGCGAGCGGACCCGCCGCCAACAGCTCGAGGCCCGCGTCGCCGACCTGGAATCGAAGGACGGCGACGACGACGATGCCTCGCGGCAACGTGCGGCCGACGCCGCAGCGTTGGCGAAGGCGAATAGTCGCATCGTCCGCGCCGAGATCCGCGCAGCAGCGGCAGGCAAGCTCTCCGATCCCGCGGACGCACTCAGCTTCATCGACCTCGACCAGTTCGAGGTCGGAGAGGACGGCGACGTCGACCAGGACGAGATCGCAGAAGCGATCACCGACCTGGTGCGCCGGAAGCCGTACCTGGCCGCGCAAAGCGGCACCGGGCGACCGAAACCCGACCGCTCCCAGGGAGCGCGCGGGAAGTCCACCGCAACCACCGCAGACAGGTTCGCTTCGGCGATCGACAACCTCCTCTGACAAGGCCGGACATCCGGCCGGGAAGGAATCCCGATGGCTGGGATCAACCACAATCGCACGACCTCCGGAGTGATCCTCCCGCCCGAGGTGTCCAACGAAATCTGGCAGGACACGCAGAACGAGTCCGTGATCCAGCGGCTCGTCCCGAAGGTGACCCTCCCCGGATCGGGCATCACGATCCAGACGATCACCGGTGACCCCGTCGCCGAGTGGGTCGCGGAAACGGCTGCGAAGCCGGTCGGCGAATCCACGTTCGGCCAGAAGTCGATGACGCCCTACAAGGCCGCGATCATCGAACTGTTCTCGGACGAGTTCCGGCGAGACAAGGCGGCGCTGTTCAACGCGCTGCAGACGCGGCTGCCGGGCGCGCTCGCGAAGCTGTTCGACACCGCAGTCCTGTTCGGTCCCGCACCGGGGTCGAACTTCGACACCCTCGCGGCCGCGCCGCAGGCCAGCATCAACACCGCGGGCTCCGTGTACTCGGGTCTGCTCGGTGCGCTCTCGTCGGTCGCGACAGTCGGCAAGTCCGACATCACCTCGTGGGCGCTGTCCGCGCAGGGCGAGATCAAGGTCCTGGGCGAGCTCGACGGCGACAACCGTCCGCTGTTCACGATGAACCCGCAGACGGACGGCGCGATCGGTTCGCTGCTCGGCCGCTCGGTGTACAAGAACCAGGCCGTGTACAAGGCCGCGGGCGGCGCCGGCACCAAGGAGACGCTCGGCTTCGCCGGCGACTGGGCATCGGCACGCTGGGGCACCGTCGAGGGCATCAAGATCGACATCACCGATCAGGCCACGGTCACCAAGGGCAGCGACAACATCAACCTGTGGCAGCGGAACATGTTCGCTGTCCGCGTCGAGGTCGAGTTCGGGTTCATCGTCCGCGACGTGAACCGGTTCGTTCGCCTCACCGGCGTCTCGGGGGCGTGATGGCTGACATCGACCTGAAGGACCCGCTCTCGGGCGGGGTGATCACGGTCGACGAATCCGTGGTCGCCCTCTTCGAGAATCACGGGTACCAGCGCGTGAAGAAGGCCACGACCCGCAGGGGCAAGGGTGACGACACCGCTGCCGACGCTGGTTGACCGCAGCGACGTCGAGGCCCGACTGGGGGAAACCCTGGAAGGGCCCGACGCGTTGCAGGCCGATTCGCTCATCGAGTTCGCTCAGGTGAAACTCCGGGCGCTGCTGCCGTCGCTCGATGCACGTCTCTCCGCGGGGGGCCTCGACCAGGTCCTCGTGAGAGGCACGTTGGTGTCGGCAATCTGCCGTGGCCTGGACGTGATGCGTGTCGGGCTCCGGGTCCGCAGTGAGGCATACCCCGAAGTCACGACGACGTATGCGGACGCTCCCGGCGATCTGATCGCGTTCACCGACGACGAGCTGTCGGCGCTCGCGCCGTCCGCCGGGATCAGCGGGGGAGCGTTCACCATTCGCCCCGGCGGTGGGCTGTGACCCGCCGCCTCACGGAGCAGTGGGTGCTGCTCGTCGAGGGTGATCCGGCGGTGGACCCGGCGACCGGGAACTCGCGGCCCGGTCCCGATCGGGAGGTGCCGTGGTCGGGGTTGCTGCAGCAGCGGCAGCTGTCCGCGTCGTCCGTGGACGCCGGCAACAGCGAGTTCCTCGAGGGTCACGAGACGTCCGTGTACGACCTGCTTCTCGATCCCGGTCTCGATCCGTTTCCGAAGCGCCGGGACACGTTCCGCGGTCCCGATGGGCGCGTGTTCCAGGTCGTCGGCACGCCGCGTGTCCGCCGCCCTGCCCGTGGGTCACGGAGGCCCGCGTACATCGCGGCGATCGTGCGCGCCGCATCCGATTTCCAGGAGGAACCATGAGCAAGGAACGATCCAGCGACATCGTCGAGTTCGAGGTCGGCGGCAAGAAGGTGTGGGCCGCCCGCGACTCGAAGGCGCACCAGAAGCACGTGAAGTCGCAGAAGAAGGCACCCGCGGTGAAGACGGTCGACGTGAAGACCGAACCGGACAAGAAGTGACCGGTGGCTGCACGGATCCGTGTCTTTCGTGAAGCCGCTGTGCGGGAGGCTCGCCGGATCTCCACCGATGATCGGGTGAAGATCGCTGAGGAAGCGGCGAGCGAGGCCCGGGCGATGGCGCCGGTGCTCGACGGCGACTACCGGGACGGGATCGATGTTCGTGTCGATGGCGACCGGGTGTTCCTCGTCGACGACGACGAGGAAGCGATCTTCAAAGAGTATGGGACGAGCACCACGCCTGCCCATGCTGCGGTGACAGACGCAGCGCGAAGTCGGGGCAAGTACTCCGGCTGGAAACCGCGTTCCCGCAGATAAACTGAAGGCCCCGGCGAGTGTTGGAGCACTCCCGGGGATGTGGCCAAACCTGGATGAGAGGTTCGACATGTCCAAGGATACGTGTGTAGCGCCTGACTGTGAACGACTAGTCAGTCGCGGAGGGCTTTGCAACGCGCACTACCTGCGAGTTCGGCGGCATGGGAGCTATGAGCTCCCTCGATCGTGTGCAGTGGGTGGGTGCTCAAACCCGCTTCGGGGCTCTCAGCAACTGTGCACCGAGCATGCGTCCGCCTGCGCTCACCAGGCATGTGAGCTGCCAAGGTCCGGGAGATCTCGGCATTGCAAGCTCCACAAGAACTACGGGTCTACAGCGACCCCGATCCGCGATGGGCAGAAGCAATGCCGAGGTTGTGCTGAAGTCCTCCCTGTCGACTCGTTCAACAGGCTTACT
>NZ_BCXD01000042.1 GCF_001894925.1 Rhodococcus rhodnii NBRC 100604
CCGCCTGACGCCCGCGCGCTTCCCGCGCGGGTCGGGAGCAGCGCCCGACTCTCGCCGTCGGTGCAGCGCCCCACGCGTGCCGCGGTGCCGGCGGATGGACATGACTTCCGCCGGCACCGCGCACCACCACCACCTTCTCCTCGTTTCGATCGCCTGTTGTTCGTCCCCACCCCCGCTTCGACAACCCGAGAGGGCATCTCATGGATGACCGGTATGTGCGTGTGAAGACCGCTGATGGTTGGGAGCTCGTCCGCGAGTCCGACATCACCCACACCCAGGACGACGCCGCGCAGGACGCGCTGGACCTCGCCACCGACGAGCGGCAGTACCGCCGGTTCGTGCGGATCGCGATCGTGGTCACGGTCGTCGCGACGGCCGGATTCCTCGGGTTCGTGCTCCTCGCGAGCGGACTGATCTGATGTCGGCGACATCGTGGCTGCAGGCCGCGCACGGCACCGACGGCGACGAGGTCCGCATCATCGTCGATCACGAAGGCGGGACGGTCGCGCTCGTGTCCCCGACTGCTGTCATCGTGCTGACGCACGACGCCGCACGCGACCTCCGGGATCGACTCACCGCCGCCGTAGTCGCCGACCTCGATGGCGAGCAGATCTCCACCGTCCCGACGCCGGCGGACCCGCCGTCCGCCTACCGCCCGGATCCGGCGTTGTGGCGTGAGGTCGACATCCGCGAGTTCGAGCGGGCGAGCCGTGACGGCACGAGCGTCCTCATGACCGACGAGCACCGCGACGACGACTTCGTGCGCCGCTTCTACGTCGCGACCGATCCGCACGCGCCGTTCGTGCCGTCCGGGCTCAGCTTCGCGATACCCGAGCGGGGTGTGCGGTGACCGCCCCGACAGTCGCGATCGCGGCTGCGGCAGTGCGGCGTGAGGCCGACGCGATCGCGCACGCCGTGCGCGCGGGCCGCGACATCTTCGCGACGTGCGTCATCTGTCTCGCCGAGTTCATCCACCTGTCCGACACACCCCGCGACACGTGTGACAGGTGCCTGAGCCTGTACGCGACACCCGACCAGGAGGCAGCATGAACCCGCAGGTCAACCCCGATGCCGCACCCGCCGCGACACCTGTCGCACCCGACGCGACAGGCCCGTTCACCGACCGCGAACTCGAAATCCTCTCCAACGTCCTCGGTCCCGGCCACGCGATCGTGCGACTGCCGGAAACCCCGGACGAGGTCACCGACCGCGACGTCGCAGTCCTCGCCGAGATCCTCGGCCCCGATCACGCGATCGTGCGACTGCCGCATGTCGCGGACGAGTGGTGCGCCCGCGACGAGACCGCGATCGTGCGACGCACCCACGACGACCGTGTCGCGGTCCGCACCATCGACACGCTCTCGACCGCGCAGGCCGTCGATTTCGCAGCCGCGATCGTCGCGATCGCGAAGCGGATCGTCACCGACGCCACCACCGCGGGCCGATGACCGCAGCGCGGTGCAGGCACTGCAGCGAGCCGATCTCGTGGGCGCGGTCGATGGCCCGCGACGCGTGGCTCGCGCTCGACGCAACCCCGGACCACGCCCACGGCACCATCCGGAAACGGTTCGTCGACACCCCCGACGGGCGCACCACCGTGTACGGCGCGCCCCTCACGGGCGACGAGCTCGCGGCCGCGCTCGCCGACGGCGAGAAGCTGTGGACCCTGCACCGCGCCACCTGCAACGCGCACCGGCCGCGCAACCCGAAGCCCGCGCACATCGAACTCGACCTCCCACGCCGGCGCCGCCGGTACCGGTCGTGAACCCCGACGCCGCCGACGCCTGGTGGCAGTCCCTGCCGGACGAGCGCCGCGTCCAGAGCCACCGGTGGGTCGACCCGCCCGCCGCCGCCGGCCCGCACACCGCGACCGCCGGCCAGTACGAGCTCCCGATCACGAAAGGAGACCACCCGCAGTGACCTCGATCCTCGTCTCCACCAACGACCTGCGCGCAGGACTCGTCTCCACCGTCGTCCACGCGTGCACCGACGGCGAACTGCCGGCGATGTGCCGCGTCCGCCTCGACATCGGCCGCGAGAACGTCACCATCACCACCACCGACCGGTTCACCGCCGGCCTCGCCATCGTCTCCGTGTTCGCACACCTCGACACCGACCGCGAAGAAACTGACCTCGCGTGGATCGACGTCATCGACCTCGCCGTCGACGACGTCCAGAAGATCCTCTCCATCTTCAAGGCCCCGAAGGACAGGGGCGACGAACCGCAGTACCTGCTGCGTATCGACGCCGACGACAAGCACGTCACGGTGACCGACAGCTCCGGCATGATCGACGGCCGCGCCCTCAAACTGCCGCGCCTGCCCGCCGACGAGTCGTTCCCGAACCTCGAAGCGATGTTCGCGCGCCACCACCGTGCAGTCCCGGTCCTCATCGAGGACCTCGCCGTCGGCGGCAGCTTCCTCGCGCGCTTCAAGGCCGCGTCCAGCTGCTACCGCGAGGCCCTCGTCGTCGAGTCCACCAAGGCCGGCCGAGGACTCCTCATCCGCTGCGGCGAGAGCTTCCTCGGCCTGCTGATGCCCGTGACCGTCGACGAAGACACCGACCGGCGGCTCCGCGAATGGCGACACGCCTGGACCAACCGATTCGACCACGACAACACTCAGGACGACGCCGCATGACCACCACCACCGCCGCGCAACTCGCGCGGGCCCTCGCCGACACGTTCTACGACCAGGATTCCCACGTCGACGACGCGGATCTCACCGAGACGACCCTCGCCGGCACCTACGACCTGACCCGCGTCGCCGAGCAGCTCCTCGCGGCGGGCTGGAGTGCCCCGGCCTCCGCCAGCAGCGACGAACCGAAGAAGCCCCGCGTCGCATCCGGAGTCACCCTCGACTGGAACGAGCGGAAGCTGCTCGTCGACGGCACCGAGTTCCCGTGGCTCATCGCCGAAGAACCAGGACCGTCGATCCAGGTCGACACCGACGACTTCACGTCCATCTCCCGCGTCACCGTCACGTTCTTCGCCGACGGCGACGTCGAGATCATCAAGTCGAACCGAGGTGGCGAATGACCGTCAGGACGATCGTCGCGGTCGCTGTCGGTATCGGCGACAACGCCGCACACGGCATGCTCTCTGACGTCACCCGATACCTCGACCGCGATGTCACCGAGGTTCGGGAGCTGCGGTGGCCCGCCGAATACGGGCCCGCCCCGAGGTTCTTCGGGCAGTCGTTCAATCAGTCGCTGCAGATCCTGCGCGGCAGCATCCTCCACACCCTCGAGACTGCACCGCACCCGCGGTCGGTCGCTCTCGTCGGATACTCCGGCGGTGCCGCCGGCATCGGAGACGTCGTCGCCGAGCTCCACGCCACCAACTCGCGGCTCCTCGACCGGATCTCGTGCGTGTGCCTGCTCGCCGACCCACGCCAACCCGACTACGTCTCGCCGCCCGGTGAGGACAAGTTCGGGATCGCGGGAAACCGCGGCATCCCGAACCACCTGTTCCCCGTGCTGTGGTTCTACGACCCGGCAGACCCGATCCCATACCTCGAGCGGCACTCGCCGCTGCGTCGTGTTGCCGACCTCACCGCCGACCTCACCCTCACCAACCTCGTCGGCTGGGCGACCGCCGCACGGGGCATCCTCGCCGCGCAGCAGCTGCAGGAGATCGTCATCAACTGGCGCAACCCCGCCGAGGTTAGGGCCCGCTTCAAGGCCGCCGCCGACGCGATCGGCCGCTACGTCGGCCCCGACCACATCTCGTACGCCACCCGCACCGTCCCGGGCGGCCGCCTCACGCACACCCGGAAGATCGCGGTCTATCTCAATTCCTTTGCTCACTCCCGGACACGCGAATGAGCATCGCACTGATCCTCACCGCCGCCATCCTCTGCGGCCCCTACCTCTACCTCGC
>NZ_BCXD01000043.1 GCF_001894925.1 Rhodococcus rhodnii NBRC 100604
CCGCGAATGCCTCACCGACGCCATCGAACGCGGCGAAAAGTGGGCCGTGCGAGCGGGACTCGACTTCGCCGTCCCCTCGCAGCGGCGCCGCGCCGCCGAGCTCGTCGGCGGCACACCACCCGACAGCCGGGCGCAGGCGAGCTTCACTCGCCGTCAGCTCCGCCGCGCCGAACGCGTCGAGATCGACGGGAAGATGGTCCACCCCCAGGCCGACCACGGCACCATCCACGGCTACAAAACCTACGAATGCCGTTGCACCCCATGCAGCGATGCCAACAGCAGGCTCGTGCAGCTCCAACGCGCAGCGAGCCGCGCCGCGCTTGACGCCCGAGCCCATGCTCTTCGACCCGCCGCCGCCCGAACCCCGCTACTGCTGGGTCTGCGAACGCACCCTCGTCCCGCCGCCCGTGTGCGGCACCCACTGCCACCAGGAGGACACACCATGACCATGACCGAGCCCCGCGAGTTCCGGAAGCGCCCCGTCGTCATCGAAGCGATGCAGATGCCCGAGGACGCCGATCCGCCTGCATCACACGCGGTCTACCTGTGGGTCGAGAGCAACACCGCCGGGTCGTTCGAGCCGCTCGCCGTCATCGAAGGGCGCAAGGCGTGCCCGGCCAGCGGTGTCAGCCTCGACCCTCGCGACGGCCGCATGATCATCTCGACTCTCGAAGGTCTGCACTGGGTCGATCTCGGCGACTGGGTGATCCGAGGCGTCGCCGGAGAGTTCTATCCGTGCAAGCCCGACATCTTCGCCGCGACGTACGACGCGGTGCCGGCATGAAGACTCAGGAGCAGCTCGAGGCCCGCCTACGAGTGGCGCAGGACGCTCTCGCGGCAGCAACCACCGACGAGGATCGTGCGGTCTGGCGCGACGCAGTCGAAACCTGGGAATCGGTCATCGAGCTGAGGCGCGAGAAGGGCCTCTGGGAGGAGGGGCGATGACGGACATCGTGGACCAGATCGGCGCGCTCATCGATGAACAGCTCGATGCCGGCGAACCACGCACCGGCTTCGACTTCGGCGACCAGCAGTACCCGAAATGCGGGCACTGCGGGCGCGATTGGCACGGTCTCGCGATCACCGCGCGGATGGAGGAGATGCGGCGGTCCGGCGTGATGGACGCCGAATATCGGCACGCCGAGGATGACAGTGCCGTCCTCTGCCCCGGATCGGACTTCATCGGCCCAATGCCAGCCCCCACGCAGCGTGAGCCGCATCGGTGGCCCGTCGTCGACCTCGACGCCTACCTCCGCGGAGTCGTTGGCATCTATCAGGAGTGGTTGTCGATCGGCACGGGCACTCCGCCCGCCCGCTATGTACTCGGCGGCGACGACATGATCGAGGGGGCGGCGGAGCTGCACACCGCCCGAGTCGGCGAAGCCCTGCCCTTGAATCCCAATCGCCGCGGCACCTTCGTCCCGATGGGACGCCTGGTGGCCGGCGACCGGATCGTCATCGAGATCGGTGGTCGCCTTCGCGAGGCGGTCGTTGTCGACGTCGTCGAGCGGGGCGGAGAGGTCGAATTCGTCACCGAGGACCCGAGCTACAGCTCGTATGCGGCGCACCTCGCACGTCTCCGAGACGCCACAGGTTTCCGAGGCGCCGCGCGGAGAGCCACGTCGGCCCTGTCCCGGTTCGCAGCCTCCCTCGCCGCCGCCGCACGCCCGCAGGATCCGCCGGAGCTGCCGGCGGTCCCGCAGCCGAGCACCGAACCGCCGATGTGGGCGAACGACCCGACGCGCACGCGCCGCGGCCGTACGCGGCGATCGAGTAGGCGCGTCCGGTGACCCCGGGTGTTTCCGGGCGTGGCCCACCACTGTCCCGGGCCTTTCTTCATTCGACGACGCGACACGAGAAGGACACCCGACGATGACGACGACACTGCACCCGAGCACGGCTCTGGCTGGTGGTGTGCAGTGACGTGGATTCGGTGGGGAGACACCGCAGCGAACCACCCGATCGTGCTCAACGTCCTCGAGCACGAAGACTGCGACGAGCGACTCGTCAACGAGGTGATGGGCTTCATCAGCCGATGCGCCTCGCAGGCCGGCGCACACAAGACCGACTATGTGATTACCCGTGGTACAGCGGTTCTGATCGCTGGTCAGTCTCGTGTGGACGCCCTCCTCGCCGTCTCACTCTTCGCTGGCTTCCTCACCGAAGTCACGCTCGACGACGCCCGCCGCGCGTACAAGCTGGTCGACGACGACCACGAGTTCGTGCATATCCGGCTGCGCGAGGAGATCGAGTGGGAACAGCAGCGCCGCAAGGACAACTCCAACTATGCGTTGGTCGTCCCCGTGCGGTATCGCGACGGTGACGCATGCCGCTGGTGCGGTCGGATCGTGGACTGGAAAGCGCGCAAATCCGCGCGCTCCGGCACCTACGACCACCTCATTGCAGGCCAGGCCGCGACCGTCGACACGTACGTCGTTGCGTGCGTGTCCTGCAACTCGTCCCGCAAGGACGGCTCCCGTCCCCGCGGCATCGAGACGCTGCAGGGTGTCCCCGAAGCCCCGTACTACTCGCTGCACACGATCGAGTGGCTCGAAGGCTGCGACTGGCGCAAACGCAACGGGCTCCCCGTCCCGCCGAAGCCCCGCCGCAGGCTCCTGCCCGGTGATCTCGCTCCCGGAATGACCGACCGACCCACCGCGCCCGCAGACGATCGACCCGACAGCCCGTCGGGGAACGACACCGAGGACCTGGACACCGCCCCGGCGGCTCGACCTGCCTCACCTGCACCGCGAACCGACAGCCAGTCGGTGCACGCACCCGCGCACCCGCGACCCGGCAACCAGCCGGAGCACGCACGAAACACCGGTCGACCAGCCGAAACGAGCGACCAGCGGAACTCCAGCGGAATTCCAGCGGAACCAGCAGAACGCGAGGGTACGGAATCCGTCTCGACTGGTCGGGACGGGTCGGGTCGGGTCGGGTCGGGTTCCGAACCCAACCCCGTCCCCAACCGAGGGTCCGCGTCTCAGTCCTCCCCGTCCTCGAGGCGTTCCCGTGGACGTCGTCGTCGCCGATCCCGAACCCAGAACCCAGAACCCACAGCAGGGGAATCACTGATGGATGAGCTCACCAACCCTGATCTCGACCGGCTCGATCAGCGGGCGCTGCAGATCACCGCTGTCGTGCACGGCGAAGGATCCGTCGCCGACATCGCGCAGCTCACCCGCGACCTCGACCGCCGCGACCTCATCGCCGTGGTCATCTCGCTCGCCGCGCTCGTCGACATCGACCGGACGCCGCCCGAGATCCTCGACTGGATGGACCGGGCCGCACCCCGCATCGCCGGGCGCGCGGCATGACGCGGCGACTGTGTGCGGCAGGCGGGTCGTGCCGACTCGCCCGCTATGGCCCGCACACCACGATCGACGGATGGCTGCCCGCCGAGGCCGGCCCCGGCTCGACGCTCTGCGCGCTCGATCACTCCGACGTCGCGGCCGCGGTCGCCGGCCTGTGGCACGTGCACCTCGGTCTGCTGCGGATGATCCGCGAGACCTCCCGGATCAGCGCCGAGATCCGCACGCCGTCACCGGCCCCGCCGATCCCGATCAACGTGCACGCCGAAGCGATGACCGAGGAGATCGAACGTCGGGTACGTGAGTGCGCCGAGCTCGTGCTCGACGCACTCGACGAGGACCCGGCGTCGGCGCGGACTCTGCCCGCCCGGATCGAGGTCCTCGAAGAGCATCTCGACGAGCTCGTGACACTGCCGGCCTCGTGGGTGGTGACGTTCGGCCGCGACGGCCGGCGCACCGGGTTCGAGGTCGACGGACCGATGCTCTCGCTCGCGCTCGTCGACCTGCACCGCCGCGGCCGCACGGCGGCGGGTCTGACGGTGCAGCGGGAGCGGATGCCGCTGCCGTGCCCGCGCTGCGAGCGGCGCTGCCTCGGCCGCGACATCGGCACCGACCGTGTCGACTGCACCGCATGCCGCGGTGAGTGGACGCTCGACGGCTACCGGCAACTGACCGTGATCGGCGCGGCGGCCGCGGGGAAGGCGGCGACCCGATGACCCGTCCGTGGCCGTTCCCCGGCGACAGCCAGCTCGACATCGCGCGGCGCCTGGCGCTCGCCTACCGCGCTGCTCTGGCCGAGCGCGACCCCGCGGCGTGCCGGGCCCTCGACGCCGAGGCCGCCGACTTCGGGCAGTCCTGGACGGTGCCGCAGACGATGACCGTCGACGAGGACGACCTCGTGACGGCGGGCGAGGCCGCCGACCTGGTCGGGGTGACCGCGGCGACGGTCTACCAGTGGGCGCACCGCGGCTACATCGAGCGGCGCACCGGGACCGACGGCCGCACCCGCTACCGCGTCGGCGACGTCCTCGATCACCTCGCCGCGACACGCCGTCGACGTGCACAATCACCGCCGGTTGGACAGTCCCGAGTCTGACGCGTTAAAGTTCTGCCACTGGCCGACGTGACTTCACAGCACGTCGGCCTTCGTGGTTCCAGGGCCGATCGAGCCCACCGTCGCCGTACCGATGGAGGTGCCGACGATGGCGTTCCGATCGGGTGGACCGAGCCGAACCGGCACGACCGAGCACCGCCGATGGGCGAGGCAGGTCAAGGCCCGCGACCGATGGCGGTGCCGGCGCTGCGGCTTCCAGGGCTCGGCCACCGCGAAGCCGGCCGACGTCGAAGCCGACCACGTGATCCCGATCGCCGAGGGCGGCGCCGAGTTCGACCTCGCGAACGGGCAGACGCTCTGCCGGCGGTGCCACCGCGCGAAGACCGAGGCCGAAGCAGCCCGCGGGCGTGCCGCACGCAGCCCGCGCCGGCCGCGCCCGGTCCACCCGTCGCGCCGGGCGCGCCCGGCCGGAGGGCCGGCGGGGGCACCACCCCCTCCCCCCGCCACAGGCGGCCACTGAGGGCATAGGGCACGCCGTTGTGTACGGGTTTTAGGGTTTTTCTCGCAGGTCAGGACGTGTTTTCGGGGTCGCTCCCGCAGTCGCTCGCTCGCGCGTTTTCGGCCGCGTCGAGGGTTTTTCGGTGCCCGCCAGGACGGGCCGTCACAGAGCAACTGAGACGCCCTCTCGCGAGAGGCATTGCACCGCAGCAGTATTCGTGAACGCGTTCCGGCCGTGCTCGCGCGGTCGACTGCGCGCGTGCCGGATCGTGCACAACTCGACAGACTTCGCGCCGTGGGGAAGCGGCGCGAACCACTCTTCCGTCCGTCAACGTCACCGCCGCGCCCGATCCGAGCACGGAGAACGGAATCGAAGCCCGCGCATGCCGGCACCCTGACCGACTCTCTGCGGGGTGCCCGGCGGACGTCGACGCGCGCGCTGCGGACGGAACCAACTCACCCGCGAGGAGGCCCCGATGGCACGCAGGTATCCCGAGATCGTGCGCGGCACGCCGGAGTACGACGAGGTCGCCCGGTTCGTGGTGCCCCGCTACAACGGGAAGCGCCGCGGGTTCGTGCTCGACGAGTCCGTCGAGCAGATCAGCGAGCGCTATCTCAAGGGCGACGTCGTCGTCCTCGACGACCGCGGCGATTTCGTCGTTCGTGGCGACGAGGTCGCCGCTCGCCGCCGGCGCATCCGCATCCCGTCCGACTCGTGGCTCGCCGACGCGCGCTGCCGCATCGCGTAGGAGCGGACGGTGGGTTCGCGAGGTCCGGCCCCGAAGCGCTCGGACGCGGTGACACGGCGGAACAAGACGGACGAGGCCGGTGTCGCGACGAAGAAGGTTGCGGCCGGCGCTCGGGTGAAGCCGCCGGCCGAGGATCGGTCGTGGCATCCGGTGATCAAGGCGTGGTTCCGCTCGCTCAAGCAGTCCGGCCAATCGAAATTCTACGAGGCGTCCGACTGGCAGGCGGCGCGTCTGACGGCGTTCTACGCCTCGAAGGTCATCAAGGCCGCCGAGGACGAGGGAAAGCCGCTACGCGCCGCGAGCATGGACCAGATCTGGAAGATGATGGCCGACCTGATGACCACCGAGACCGCGCGTCGTCGTGCGCGTGTCGAGCTGGTGCGCGCTGCGGACGGTCCCGCCGAGGACGAGGGCGCGGAGGTCATCGACATTGGACGCTTCCAGCAGGACTACGGATGAGTTCGTCGGTGCGGAGGACATGCCGCCGGGCTACTACGTCGGCCCGGACGAGGCCGATCATGGCGCGTGGCTGACGCTGCCGTGGCCTGGCGACCCGACGCTGCCCTGGGGGCACCCTGAGCGGCTCGAGCTGCTGCCGCTCTCGCTCGGCCCGGGTCTGATCCGGTGGGCCGAGAAGTGGCTGCTGCACCCGCTCACCGGTGCGCCGTGGCGGTTCACCGTGGGGCAGAAGCGGTTCCTGCACATGTGGTACGCGTTCGACCCCGTGTCGGGGCGGTGGCTGTACCGCTCGGGCGTCAAGCGCGGCGCGAAGGGCACCGGCAAGGACCCGTTCGCGGCCTCGCTCTCGATGTGCGAGCTGTGCGGGCCCGTGCATCTGTACGACATCGACGGCGATCGGGTGATCGCGCGCCGGCATCGCATCTCGCTCGTGCAGATCGGCGCCAACAGCCAGGACCAGGCGAAGAAGGTCCTCGCCGTCTCGACGGCGATGGTCTCGAAGCGGATGAAGGCCGCATACGCGCTCGACACCGGCATCACGCGGATGATGACCGGGTCCGGCTCGAAGATCGAGCTGCTCAAGGCGTCGCTGAAATCGACCGAGGGTGACCCGCCGACGGCGCTGTTCCTCAACGAGTCGCACCACATGCTCGCCTCGAACGGCGGGCACGCGATCGCTGCCGTGGCACGCCGCAACATCGGCAAGTCGCCGAAGGAGATCGGTGCGCGGCTGCTCGAGTTCACCAACGCACACCACCAGGGCATGGAGTCCGTCGCCGAGCTGTCATACCTGGCGTGGCAGTCGCAGATCTCGACCGAGGGCCGCAAGCGAGACATCCTGTACGACTCGCGTGAGGCGCCGCCGGGGCTGAACATCTTCGACGACGAGCAGGCGATGGCCGGGCTGCGCGCGGCGTACTCCGATGCGCCGTGGGCGGACCTCGAGCGGCTGCGCGACGAGGCGCAGGACGAACGCACCGCGCCGTCGGACACCATCCGCTTCTACATGAACGGATTGGCGACCGCGGAGGACGCGTGGATCGATCCGGGCAACTTCGCGTCGATGATCCGCAACCTCACCGTCGAGGACGGCGAGAAGATCGCGATGTTCCTGGATTGCTCGAAATCCGGTGACGCGACGGCCCTGTCGGCCTGCAGGCTCTCGGACGGGCATGTCATGTCGCTCGGCTGCTGGCAGCCGCCGCGCGGGGCGCCGGAGGGCTGGCTCGCACCGCGCGAGGAGGTCGGCGCCGCCGCGCGTGAGGCACTCGAGCGGTACCGGGTGGTGTGGTTCGGGATCGATCCGTCGCCGGCCGAGGACGACGACACCGAGACGCTGTACTGGATGCCGACGATCGACGGCATCCACCGCGACTACCGCCGCGAACTGCGCCTGTGGGCAACCCCAGGGGCTCAAGGGCATTCGGTGCTGTTCGATATGAGGCTGTCGCAGCAGGGCGCGGTGAACCGCAACCGGTTGTTCACGCAGACGGCGATGCAGACCGCCCTCGACATCGACGGTGACGTCGAGACGATGACGCGCCCGGACGAGCCGGTGTTCACCCACGACGGCGACCCGACGCTGCTGCGGCACGTCTACAACGCGCGCCGGCGCCCGAACAAGTGGGGCGTGACGCTCGGCAAGGTCAACCGGTCCTCGCGTAAACGCGTGGACTACGCGGTCACGATGGTCGGCGCGCGGATGGGCCGGCGGATCGCACTCAACGCGGGGATCTCCGCCAGCAGCTCGTCGAGCAAGGTGCTGGTGCTGCCCTGACCCGGAACCAGGAAAGGCGGTGTCATGCACGCGTCGATCCCGATTCGCGGTCAGGCCGGCACGACGGCAGCAGTGATCGATATGCCCACCGACGTCGCGGGTTTCGATCACGACGAGCAGAACCTGTTCGACGAGCTGCTGCGTCAGTACTTCGCGAAGCTGCCGCGCAACCGGATTCGGCAGCAGTACTTCGACGCGAAGAACGCGTTCAAGGACCTCGGGATCGCGATCCCGCCGGACCTGGTCAACATCGGCACCGTCCTCGGGTGGCCGGCCAAGGCCGTCGACGGCCTCGCGCGGCGCAACAAGATGGACGGGTTCGTCATCCCGGGCACGACGTCCGAGGACATCGGGATCGATGAGATCTGGGACGCGAACAACATGGAGATCGAAGTGCCGCAGGTTCACACCTCGGCGTACACGCACTCCTGTGCGTTCGTGACCGTGGTCGAGGGCGACACGCAATCCGGCGAGCCCGACGTCGTCATCTCGCCGCGCTCGGCGCTCGACGGCACCGGCCTGTGGGACACGCGCCGCCGGCAGCTCAAGGCGTTCCTCGCGATCGTCGACGTCGACGATGCGGGCCGCCCGTCGCTGCTGCTGATGTACACCCCCGATCGGGTGATCCACATCGAGCGGTACACGCTCGGCTGGCGGATCGAGCGGCGCCGGCACCGGCTCGGCCGCGTCCCGGTCGAGGTCCTCGTGCACGGTCCACATCTCAAGCGCCCGTTCGGGACGTCGCGGATCTCGCGGCCGGTGATGTCGATCACCGACTCGGCGCTGCGGACTGCGGTGCGCATGGAGGTCCATGCGGAGTTCTTCTCCTCGCCGCAGCGGTGGGCGATGGGTGCGGACGAGTCGGCGTTCGTCGACCCCGCGACCGGTGAGCTGAAATCGCAGTGGCAGGCCATCATGGGCCGCATCTGGGCGATCGGCCGAGACGACCAGGGAAACGTCCCGCAGGTCGGCACGTTCGCGTCATCGTCGCCGCAGCCGCACTCCGACCAGCTGCGCACCTACGCGACGATGTTCTCCGGCGAGACGAGCATCCCGGTCGGCTCTCTCGGTGTCGTGCAGGACAATCCGTCGTCGGCCGAAGCGATCCACGCCGCGAAGGAAGACCTGCTGATCGAGGCGGACTACTGCAACCGCGTGTTCGGCGTCGGCTGGCGCCGGATCGCAACCACCGCGCTGCAGCTCGCCGAGCGCCGCACCGAGCCGCGCCCCGAGTGGCGCAAGCTCCGCGCGAAGTGGCGCAACCCGGCGACGATGTCGCAGCAGTCGATGGCGATCGCCGGCCGACAGTACGTCGAGACGTTCCCGTGGCTCGCCGAGACCGAGGTCGGCCTCGAGCTCGCCGGTCTCGACGAGACGATGGTCGCCCGCGCGATGGCCGAGCAGCGCCGCACCCGCGCGACGTCGACCACGCGTGAGCGTCTGCGCGAGCTCGCCGCCGAACGCGCGGCCGACCCGACCGTGCAGGACCTGGCCGACCAGCGTGAGCCGGCGGCCGACGTCCCGGAGGCACTGCAGGACAGGTGAGGTGGTGTCGCCGATGCCCGTCTCGCTGACCGAGCGCCGCGAGTTCCTCGACGACCTGAACCGTCTCGCCGTCGCCGACATCGTCGACCTGTGGCGTGATGCGAGCGGCCTCGATCTGTCCTCGCCGCAGTTCCGGCAGGTGATGATCGACAACGTTCCGGAGCTGATCGTCCCGTCGATGGCGACGGCAGCCGATCACGCCGCGACCTGGTACGAGGACTCGGCGCCGGAGCTGTCGTTCACGGCGTCGCCGGCGGCGCTCGCACCGGCCGAGCAGCTCTCGGCATCGACGGCGTGGGCGCTGTACTCGAGCGGTGACGCCGCGCTGTCGCTGATGGCCGGGTTCACCGAGCGCGCGATCTTCGGCGCTGCCCGCGACACGATCACCGAGAACGTCTCGCGTGAGCGGGGATCGACGTGGGCGCGGCATGCGTCGGCGAATGCGTGCGGGTTCTGCCGCATGCTCGCCACGCGCGGCGCGGTCTACGCGTCCGAGGCCGCCGCGACGAGCGTCGTCGGACGCGGGCAGGCAATGACCCCCGCTGAGCGGCGTGCACGCGCGAGGGGCGACGTGAGGGGCCCGCGCGGGCGGGTCATGGCCGGCGGTGTCCGGTCTCGTGGTTCACGTCCGCTCGGTGAGCGGTTCCACGACAACTGCCGGTGCATGGCCGTCGAGGTCCGCCCCGGCCACTCCTACGAGCCGCCGCCGTACGTCGAGCAGTGGGAGCAGGACTACCGCGCAGCGACGCGTGAGACCGCGAAGACCGGTGAGCACGGCGCGATCGACCCGAACGCCGTTGCCGCTCACATGGACGCCTCGGAGCGTGCGCGGCGCCGCGCAGCGAGCGCGCCGGCGGCGCGGGCCGGGACCGGTGGACGGAAGCCTCCGACGCCGCCGCCCACGGGCGGGCAGGGCCTCGCGGTGCCGGGCCCCGAGGATCTGCCTCCGCTGCGGAGCAGGGCCGAGACCGGTGCGCCGTTCTTCGTCATCGACGAGCAGGCGCGCCGCCACATCCTCGACGGCGAACCTGACAAGCCGACGAAGGGCGGTCACCGCTTCGGGACAGGCCGACCGAACAAGACCGAGTTCCCGCAGGACTGGGACGACGACCGGATCATCGCGGCCGTGGAGGCCACGATCGAGGAGCATCACAGCGTGATCGCCAGCGGCGACTCCACGATCCGGCGCCGGGTCATCGACGACGTGATGATCACCGTCCGTAGCTACGAGGAGAACGGGCGCACGGTGTTCGTCCACGCCTACCCGGTCGGCGGCCGCGGCGTCGTCCGCAACGATCCCGCCACCGGCGAACGTGTCCCGGTGCCACTGGATCTCGAGCGCCTCTACAGGCCGTGACTGGAACGCCGATCGAGGTAAGCTGACGCCATGGCCGGGTACGTACCAGACGAAGACGAGCGAATCGCTGCGGCGATCGCCGATCTCGTCGCGCCCCTGCACACGGCGCGCGTGGGGTTTCGCGAAGAGCTGCAGGACATCATCGAGCTCGAGGATCCGTCCGAGGCGATCGCGGTGGCGATCTCCGAGGTGGCGATCAAGGGCGTCGCGATACCGGCCGAAGTGAAGGGCCTCGTCGAGAAGTTCTTCACGCTGCCGCCGTGGAACGCCGACGACGAGGTCGAGACTCGCCAACGTCGGCGCGTGTTCGGCTGGCTGGACAAGGTCGAGTTCGACCCCGCGTAGACCCGCCTGTCACCACTGCACCCCGTAAGGGCCCCGTGAGCATCGCTCCGGGGCCCTTTCTCATGCCCGGACACCGCGTGTGTCCGGTCCCTGGTTCCCTCAGCGCCGCACGGCGCTGACCTATCCCGCACGGGAGTGATTCATCATGCGCAACACCACCATTCCGGTCCGGCTCGTCCGGAGTGTTCCGACGGCGATCGGTCGGCCCGGCATGTCTGCCGCACGGCAGCATCCGCGCCGCGATCCCGAGGTGCACCCGAACCCGCCCGCACCGGACCCCGCACCCCCGACGCCCCCGGCGCCGCAGACGGACCCGCCCGCCGGCGGCGACTGGGCGTCGATGTTCGAGGGTGAGGACCCGCAGAAGGTCCGCGAAGCGCTCGACAACTCGCGGCGGTGGGAGACGCGCAGCAAGGAGAACTTCGACAAGGCGCAGAAGTGGGACGAGCTGCTCGCCAGCGTGAACGGCGACGGCGGCGAGAGCCCGCCCGATCCGTCGCAGCTCGCAACGGACCTGACGAGTGAACGCGGCCGCCGCACGGCGACCGAACGCGAGCTCGCCGTCTACAAGCTCGCGGGCGGGCTCGAAGCGAACGCGGCGGCGCTGACCGACTCGCGGTCGTTCATGGACGAGCTCGTGCAGCTCGACCCCGCGGCGTCCGACTTCACCGAGAAGGTGACCGAGGCGATCAAGGGCGCGGTGGCCCGCAATCCCGGATACGGCGCGACGCCGTCGGGTCTGGGCCTGAATGTGCCGGGCGCGGAACGGACCCCGTCCGACCCGCCGACTCTCGAAGCGCAGATCGCGGCCGCGACCGCGAAGGGCGATCACCGCACGGTGATGTCCCTCAAGTCGCAGCAGCTCGCGCAGACATCACAGAGCAAGTAACCCCTGCCCGGCCCGTCGTGGTCCGGGCACGACCTGAAAGGACCCGTCATGCCCGGAATCACTGGGATGGGTACGACCTACGGCCTGCCGAACTACGTGGGCGAACTGTTCGGACTGTCTCCCGAGGACACGCCGTTCCTGTCCGCGATCGGCGGACTGACCGGCGGCGAGGCCACCGGCTCGACGATCTTCACGTGGTCGGATTTCGACCTGCGTGACGCCGACGACGAGCGGCAGCGCACGGAAGGCGCGGACGCTCCGACCGCCGAGAACCGTGTCCGCAGCTCCGGTCACAACGTCCTCGAGATCCACCAGGAAGCCGTCTCGGTCTCCTACACGAAGCAGGGCGCGACCCGGCAGCTGTCGGGCTCGAACCCGATGCAGTCCGGCGCGCAGCCCGTCCACGACGAGCTGACCTGGCAGATCGAGCAGTCGATCAAGCAGGTCGCCCGCGACGTCGAGGCGTCGTTCATCACCGGCACCTACAACCTGCCGACGAGCAACTCGACGGCGCGCCGCACGCGCGGCATCCTGCAGGCGATCGAGACGAACGTCGTCACCAACGCCGAACCGGCGGCGCTGACGGCCGACATCGTCCTCGACCTGATGCAGCTCGCGTGGGAGAACGGCGGCATCCAGGAGTCCGAGACGCGGACGATCATCACCGGCGCGAAGCAGAAGCGCGCGCTGTCGAAGGCGTTCATCACGGACAAGAACTACCGCGAGGAGACCCGCAACGTCGGCGGCGTGAACCTGCAGACGATCGAGACCGACTTCGGTCGCTGCAACATCATGCTCGACCGGTACATGCCGGCCGATCAGATCGCGGTCGTCTCCCTCGAGGAGTGCGCGCCGCGGTTCCTCAACATCCCCGGCAAGGGTCACTTCTTCGTCGAGCCGCTCGCGAAGACCGGTGCGTCGGAGAAGGCGCAGATGTACGGCGAGATCGGGCTCAAGTACGGCAACGAGCTCAAGCACGCCAAGCTGACGGGCCTGGCCTGATGGCCGCGGTCTACTCGACCCGCTACAAGCACCTCGTCGTCGCCGATCTCGGTGTGGCGTTCGTCGACGGTGGGCCGGTCGAGATCGACGATCCCCGCACGCTCGAGCTGATCGCGCGGATCGACGGCATCGAGATCCACGATGCTCCGGACGTGCCCGCCCCGACTCGCGAACCCGCGCCGGCGCTCGCCGCCGACGAGGCCCAGGCGGACACCGACGCCGCGGCCGCGACGTCGGTGCCCGAGGGGACGCCGTCGGACGAGTGGACCGTGGCCGCGCTCGTCGCGTACGCGGACGAGGCCGGCATCGGGCTCGGTCAGTCCCGCAAGAAGGCGGACGTGCTCGCGGCGATCGCCGCGGCCGAGCAGTGATCGGAGGGAGCGGCCCGTGGCACCGGTGAAGATCGAACCCGCAGATCTGACGGCGTTCAACGACCTGCTCGACGAGCGCAAGGCGCGCGAGATGATCGTCGACGCAATGGCGCTCGCGTCGGCGCCGTGGGTCGCTCCCTGCATCTACGACGAGGACTTCGCGTATCCGGATCAGGCGAAGGCGATCATCCGCGGCGCGATCCTGCGGTGGGCCGACGCCGGCACCGGCGCGATCACCCAGCTCTCGGCCGGCTCGATCCAGCAGACCGTGGACAACCGCACCGAACGCAAACGCGTGTTCTGGCCGTCGGAGATCGTCGACCTGCAGCGGCTGTGCAAGGGCGCGCGTGCGGGCACCGCGTTCTCGATCGACACGCTCCCGCGGAGGTCGCCGTGACAGCAGCGTTCCCGTGCGTGCTCCCCGCGAGCCTGGCCCGCTACCTCGGGGAGTCGGGGCGCGACGACTACGGCAACGACGTCGAAGCGTGGGCGCCGTGGTCGCCGATCCGCGTGTTCGGGTGGGAGCCGGCGAAGTCGACCGAACCGGTCCTCGTCGGGCACGAGCGGATCGTGATCGCGGTGAAGCTCTACGCCCGCAAGGAGGATCGGATCGGCGAGCACGACCGGCTGATCCTCGAGGGGCGTGTCTACGACGTCGTCGGCGAGCCCGAGGACCCGAACAACAATCCGTGGTTCCAGCCGGGCCTGGTGACGGTCAACCTGCGACGAGTGGAGGGCTGATGCCGATCAAGGTGGTGCACCACATTCGCGGCTACCAGGAGCTTCGGCGGGCACCGGGTGTGCGGGCCGACCTCGAAGCTCGTGCGCGCCGCGTGTTCGAGGCGGTCGGTGGCGCGGCCGCCGGCTACGAGACGAGCTCGCGGCAGGGCGCAGCGCGGCCGCAGGGCCGGTGGCGCACGTCGGTCGCTGCGGTCTCGTGGCGTGCTCGTCGCGCCGAGGTGAAGCAGCAGCGGCTGCTGAGGGCGATCGATGCTGCGCGCGGGTGAGATCCGGCGGCCGGTGCCGGCCGTCAGGCTCGCGGTGAGCCTGCTCGGCGGGCTGCTCGATCCGATCCGTGTCGTCACGAAGGTCCCGAAGCAGCGGCCGTCGACGTTCGTGCGGGTCTCGCGGCTCGGCGGCGTCATGGACACCGTCAAGACCGATCGGCCGTTCCTGCTGTTCGAGTGCTGGGCCGAGGGCAGCGCGGAGTCGCTCGCGTGCGACGTCGTCGGCCTGCTGGTCGCCAATCAGTGGGAGTCGGTCGACGGGACCCGGCTCACGGGCTTCACGCAGGTGTCCTGCCACGACTATCCGGACCCGGACGTGCCCGATCAGTCCCGGTGGCAGGTCACCGGCACCCTCGGTATCGCCATCCGCTGACCTCCCGTTTCGTTCTTCTACCGCTCCGGAGCACCGGCGCGGCCATTCGACGCGTCCTCGTCCGGACGTATCTTTCTCGGGTCTCCCTCTCACTCACCGTGTTTCAACCTCTTTGAAGGGAGCCATGAGTCATGGCTGATCAGTCTCTCATCGCAACCGCGACACAGCGGCCCGGCGGCAAGGGCGTGTTCTATCGCGCCCCGCTCGGTACCGATGTTCCCGAGGATTCGGTCGTCGCGTTGCCTGCCGCGTGCAAGGACCACGGTTACGTCGGTGACTCCGGCATCGTGCAGTCCACCTCGCGCGACACCCAGAAGAAGAAGGCACTCGGCGGGGTGACCGTCAAGAACCTGCAGAACGACTACACGCAGACCTACCAGGTCACGCTGCTCGAGTCGAAGAACGCCGAGACGCTGCGCACCGTCGTCGGCGACGACAACGTCGAGGTCGACGCGAACGGCTACCCGATCAAGGTCACGCACACGAAGACGCAGCTGCCTGTGTCGATGTTCGTGATCGACACGATCGACGACGAGGGCCTGCTGCACCGCGACGTCATCGAACGCGGCCAGATCACCACGGTCGGTGATGTCACCAAGGTGCACACCGACACGATCTCGTACCAGATCACCATCGAGGTGTTCGAGACCGACGGCCACTTCACCATCGAGCTGCACGAGCCTCCGGAGACGCCCGCGGGCCTCGACGCCCCTGCCGATCCTGAACCCGAGCCGCCTACGGGCGGCGCGGGTTCGGGCGGCGGGGAGCTCGACACCGATCCCGACGCGGCACCCGATCCCGACGGTGTCTGACCCCGCGGCCGGCGCACACCACTGAGCGCCGGCTGCGTCTTGTTCCCGCCCGGTGAGCGTCACCGTGGGACCGGGGCCGCCCTCGCCGGGCGGGCTACGCCCCGGCCCAACCATCCCCGTTTCCCGTTCGACCGAAAGGCCCTGGTCCCCATGTCTGTCTTCGTTGTTCCCGCTTCCGGCGCCGACGT
>NZ_BCXD01000044.1 GCF_001894925.1 Rhodococcus rhodnii NBRC 100604
AGTTACGCGATCTGCAGATCGAGGTCGTCGCCGGTGACGTCGACCGAGACCTTGCCGCCTTCGACGATGAGGTCGTCGAGCAGCATGTCCGCGATCCGGTCGTCCACGACCCGCTGGATCGAGCGACGCAGCGGCCGCGCACCGAACTCGGGCTGGTGCCCGTGCTCGGCGATCCAGTCGACCGCGGCATCGGAGAACGTGATCTCGATGCCCTTGTCACCCAGCCGCTTCCGGCTGTCCTCGAGCATGAGGTCGGTGATCCGGTGCAGCTGATCGCCGCCCAGCTTGCGGAACATCACGATCTCGTCGATCCGGTTGAGGAACTCCGGCCGCATCGACTCGCGCAGGCGAGCCATGACGCGGTCGCGGAGCGGCTTCTCGGCCGCGTCCTCGTCGCCGGTCGCGAACCCGATCGCGCCGCCCTTGCTCGAGATGATGTCCGAGCCGAGGTTGCTGGTCATGATCAGCACGGTGTTCTTGAAGTCCACCGTTCGGCCCTGACCGTCGGTCAGCCGTCCGTCGTCGAGCACCTGCAGGAGCGTGTTGAACACGTCCGGGTGCGCCTTCTCGATCTCGTCGAGCAGGATCACCGAGTACGGATTGCGCCGCACCTGCTCGGTGAGCTGCCCCGCCTCGTCGTAGCCGACGTAGCCGGGAGGTGCACCGACGAGCCGCGACACGGTGTGCCGCTCGCCGAACTCGCTCATGTCGAACCGCACCATCTTGTTCTCGTCGCCGAACAGCGCCGCGGCGAGAGCCTTCGCGAGCTCCGTCTTGCCGACGCCGGTCGGGCCGAGGAACAGGAAGCTGCCCACGGGGCGATCCGGATCGCTCATGCCGGTCCGCGACCGGCGCACGGCACGGGCGATCGCCCGCACGGCGTCGTCCTGGCCGATGACGCGGCGGTGCAGTTCCTCCTCGAGCCGGCGCAGGCGATCCTTCTCCTCCTGCGTCATCTGGCTCGCGGGAACGCCCGTCGCCCGCGAGACGACCTCGGCGATCATCTCCGACGTCACCTCGGGCACGTCGTCGCCGGACGTGTCCGGCTTGCCGTCGATCCGGGCCGCCAGCTTGGTGATCTGGTCACGCACCGTCGACGCCGTCTCATAGTCCTCGGCGGCCACGGCGGCCTCCTTGTCGGACTCGAGCTGAGCGAGACGTGCCTTCATGGCCTCCCCGTCGACCTTGGGCGACCGCAGCGAGAGCCGCGCGCCGGCCTGGTCGATGAGGTCGATCGCCTTGTCGGGCAGGAACCGGTCACCGATGTAGCGGGCCGAGAGATCCACGGCCGCGACGATCGCATCGGTCGTGTAGTGCACGCCGTGATGCTCCTCGTAGCGGTCCTTGAGTCCCGCGAGGATCGCGATCGCGTCCTCGGTCGACGGCTCGTCCACCGTGACGGGCTGGAACCGCCGTTCGAGCGCCGAGTCCTTCTCGATGTGCTTGCGGTACTCGTCGAGCGTCGTGGCGCCCACGATGTGCAGGTCGCCGCGCGCGAGCTTGGGCTTGAGGATGTTGCCCGCGTCCATCGCGCCGTCGGCACCCGCACCGGCACCCGCGATCGTGTGCATCTCGTCGATGAACACGATCAGCTCGTCCTTGTGCGCGGTGATCTCGTCGACGAGCTTGGTGAGCCGCTCCTCGAAGTCACCGCGGTAGCGCGTGCCGGACACCATCGCGGACATCTCGAGCTGCACGAGGCGCTTGCCCACGAGCCGCTCGGGAACGTCCTCGTCGACGATGCGCTGTGCGAGCCCCTCGACGATCGCGGTCTTGCCGACACCCGCTTCACCGATGAGGACGGGGTTGTTCTTGGTGCGGCGCGACAGGATCTCGACGGTCTGCTCGATCTCGAGCGCACGCCCGATCACCGGGTCGATCTCGCCCGACCGAGCACGTTCGGTGAGGTCGACGCCGTACTTGTCGAGCGTCGGGGTGTCGCTGTCGGCCTCCGCCTCCTCGGCGGTGCCGCCCTGGACCGCGGTCTGCAGGGTCTCGGCGGTGAGCCCCTGCTCGCGCAGCAGCCGCCCCACCGTGTGTCCTTCGTCCGCCGCGAATGCGACGAACAGGTGCTCGGGCTCGAAGTAGGTCGAGCCGAGTGCCCGTGCGAGCTGGTGCGCTTCGAGCAGCGCGCCCTTGAGGACGCTGCTGAGCGCGGGAGCGGGGGAACCGGCCGTCGGGCCGGTCTGTGGGAGCCGCGCCTCGACCGCCGCGGTGACCGCGGTGGGCTGCGCGCCCGCACGCTGCATCAGGTTCCGCGTGGGATCCTGCTCCGCCATGACGTGGAGAACGTGCAGCGCATCGAGTTCCGAGTCGCCACGGCCTGCGGCGAAACGCGCCGCCTCGGCCATGAGGTCCTGCGTCGCGCGGCTCATCAGCCGGCTGATGTCGATCCGGCCGGGGCCCTCGGGCCCGAAGAATGCTGGCATTCCGAAGCCTCCTAGAAGTTGAGTAGGTCTGACTCAACTAACGTGCCTGTGGTGCGATCAATTCCCGGTCGCACGCCATTGATAGCACGTGCAGGTCAACGGCACTGCGCACGGTCGTCATTCCGTCATTCGCTCCGGGCGAAACGCGACGTCAGAACCCCGACGCCGTTGCGGACCCACCTCGACAGCAGTAGCAACAGCAACGGGTAGTACGACGTCGCGGGGAACGCGAGCGTGAGCACGAGAGCCACCGCGAGGATCAGAGTGAAGGTCACCGAGTTGCCGAGATCCGGCGGTGTCGCGCCGCCGGTGATCGCCGGATCGCGCCCCGTCGCCCACGACGCGGCGGTGAGCGCCGTCGCACCGACGAGCATCGTGCCGATGTAGAGGCCACGGGTGAGGGCGTCGTCGCCGTTCGTCGCGATGAGCGCCGACGGAAACGGCAGGACCACCATCGCTGCCACCCACACGAACAGAGCATCGTTCACGAACGGATCGTCGACGACGACGTAACGGACGACGTTGCGCTGCCCCCACCAGAACCGGAACAGGACCACGAAGCTCAACGCGAACGCACCCAGCTCACCGAGACGGCCGGTCAGCAACTCCACCGCGGTTCCGTCGTGCTCGGTCGCGAGGTCGACCAGCGGCAGCACGAGCAAGGTGATCGCGATCGCGACGATCGCGTCGAGGAAGGTCAGGTAGCGATCGAAGCTGCGATCACGGGGCACCTCGGCCATAGATGGTCATGATGGCATCCGGTCCAGCGGATTTCGGGCGATCGGCAATCTCGTTCCGCACCGCCACAGGACGGCCGCCGTCGAGCGTGGCCGCACCCGCGCCTCGCCCCGCAGCAGACACGTGAACTCCCGCGCGAACCCCGTACGGGGATGCGCCGCGAGCACGGCCCCGACGACCTCCCCCGGCACCTCCGCGAAACGCCGCCCCGCGACGTCGAGATGCGCGGCGTCGTGCAGCAGCGCCGCCTCGTCGCTCACCTCGGGAGTGCGGGGATCCATGTGGCGCGCGATCGCGGTCGCGACGACGTACGCCCACGCCCCACCGTCGTTCGCCTTCAGGAACTCCGCCGCGCCCTGCCCGCCGAGCGCCGCGAAGCACCCGGCACGCGGCGACGCCGGCGCCCCGAGCGCGACGTCGTGCAGCAGGCAGGCGAGATAGAGCGGCTCGGCGTCCGGATGCCGGGCGTCGATCCGCGCGAACGCGCTCGCCCAGTGCCAGCATCGCTCGCTGTGCTCGAAGACGGCCGGGCTCAACAGCATTCGGGCGTGATCGCGCGCCGCTCGCACGAGCGCCGTGTCGGGCGGCGACGGCAACTCTGCCGCGGCACGAGGCCGTGCGGGCCACCGCACGAGATCGCGCATCGCCCGGGACTGCCCGGCAAGGGCACTCGCCGCGACCGCCCACCGCGCCGCCGCACCCAGCTCGCCCCGCGTCACGACGCCACGCTCGCGCGAGCGTCACCCAGCAACGCGTCGGCCGTGACCGCATCGACGAGCCCCCGCTCGCGCAGCGCGAGGATGCCGTTCACCATCGCCCAGACCAGCAGTACGCGGCGCTGCGCGTCCGGCCCGCCGATCGCGGCCGCCGCCGTGGCCGCGACGCCGCGCAGGGTCTCACCGATCCTGGTCCGCGCCTCGGCGACGAGATCGGAGTCGGCGTCCGAGACGTCGGTGAGCCCGAGCAACCGGAACGCTCCCGGCTCGTCGCGATGGAACTGCACGTAGGCGTCGAACGCGGCGGCGGCACCCACCCCCGGCCGCGCGAGCGCGCCGGTCATCGTCGCGGCGTGCTCGTCCGCGAGCCGGACCGCCAGCGCGAGATACACGTCTGCCTTGCCACCGGGGAAGTTCGCGTAGATCGAACTCAGCGCGACATCGGCCGCCTCGGCGAGCGACTCGACCGAGGTCGCGCGGAAACCGTTCACCGTGAACAGGCGGTGTGCGGCGTCGAGCACCGCCGTGCGCGTGCGGCGTCGCCGCCGATCTTTCGGAGCGTCCCAGACCATGCTGCAATCATAGTCATACTACGTTTTCGTAGTTCCACTACGATAAGTGGCCTCACGTCGAGTCCGCCCCCGCCGGCGACCCACGCGGCCTCGCCGACGTGCGATGGTGGGCGAACGCGACGAAAGGAGTTCTCGTGTCCGAGAACACGTCACCCGACCGCGAGGATGCGCCCGAACCCGACACCGAATAGGTCGGCACCAGCCCCGCCGGCGCGAAGGACGACGTCGAATCCGATCCCGGGACCGGGTCCGGCGAATCCGACTGGTCCGGCGAGGGCGGCGCCGACGACGAAGGGCCCGTGACCCCGTGACTCCGGAGATCAGGACAGGTAGCGCACCCCGGTGAGGCGCTCCGAGAGTTCCCACAGCCGCGCCGCGACGTCCTCGTCGTGCGATTTGCGGTTCGACGACACGACCTGCGGGTAGCCGCGAACGCCGAACGGGCCGCCCGGCCCGATGTACGCGCCCGCGAAGGCGTTCGGCGACGTCGCCGCATACAGCTCGGGCAGCGCACCCATCTCCGCCGACTGCGCCACCGTCGAGTTCGCGACGGCCATGACCTTGTCCATCACCGACTCGGTGTGGCTCTGAAGGTTCGTCGACGCGTAGCCCGGGTGCGCGGCGAGCGACCGCACCTGCGATCCCGACGCCGCGAGACGTCGCTGCAACTCGTACGCGAACAGCAGGTTCGCGAGTTTGCTCTGCCCGTACGCGAGCCATGCGCTGTACCGGCGGTTCTCGTAGTTCGGGTCGCCGAGATTCATCGTCCCGATCCGTGCAGCGCGCTCGACATCGTGACGACACGGTCGGAGATCCGATCGAGCAAGCGGCCCGTGAGCGCGAAGTGACCGAGATGGTTGGTGCCGAACTGCATCTCGAAGCCGTCGGCGGTGCGCCGCAGCGGCACCGCCATGACGCCCGCGTTGTTGATCAGGACGTCGACCGGGCCCGTCGCGTCGGCGAACCGCTCGATCGACGCGAGATCGGCGAGGTCGAGGTGCCGGACCTCTGCGTTCGGTCCGATCTCGGCGGCGACGGCGTCACCCTTCGCGGTGTCGCGCACCGCGAGAACGACACGCGCACCGCGGCTGCCGAGCGCGCGTGCCGCGACGGCACCCAATCCGCTGTTCGCTCCCGTCACCACGAAGGTGCGGCCGGTCTGGTCGGGGATGTCGTGCTCGCTCCAGCGCGTCATGCCGCCACCCTACGGAAGACGGGAGCGGCGGGCCGGGCGCCGGGCGACCGCCGGCGCCCGGCCCGGGCCTCAGGCCCCGATCGAGCCCTTGAGCATGGGGAGCATCGCCCACAACTGGTCCTGCCAGTAGCCCCACTTGTGGGTGCCCTGCGCGGGGAAGTCGAAGTGCGCACCGATGCCGAGCGTCGCGAGCCGCACCTGGAACGCGCGGTTCTGGGTCAGCGCGAGCGCTTCGAGTCCCATCGCGTTCGCGGTGTTGTAGTAGTCGATCGGCGCCACCGGCTGGTCGTACGCGCCCGGCAGGCCGCTGCCCGCGGAGATCCACATCGGGAGGCCCCGCAGCTGCGGTGCGGCGACGAACGGATCGTGGCGTCGCCACGCGGGATCCCACGGCGGGCCCCACATCGCGTCGGAGTTGTAGCGGCCCGCGTCGATCATCGCCACGCGAATCGCTTCGGGCATCCCCGGCGCCGACAGGTTCAGGTACCCCGACAGCGAACCGGCGAAGGCGAACTGGTTGCGGTGGTACGCCGCCAGGATCAGCGCCGCGTTGCCACCCATCGACAGGCCGACCACCGCGTTGTTGTTGCGCGAGATGCCGTACCGGCCCGCCAGGTGATCGGGCAGGTTCTGCGTGAGGAACGACTCCCACTTGTAGGTGAACGGCTGTGCGTTGAAGTTCGACGGCGCGTACCAGTCGGCGTAGAAGCTCGACTCGCCACCGACCGGCATGATCACGTTGACGCCGTGATCGGCGAGCCAGGCGGCGTTCGTCTCGTGCTCCCAGCCGCTCACGTCCCACGTCGCGCGCAAGCCGTCGAGCAGGTAGACGGCACGATTGCTGCCGTTGTTCGCGAGCCAGATACGCACCTTGATCTGCCCGATGCCGCCGGGCGCGGGGACGAAGTCCTCGTGGAAGCGCTGATACGGGTCGGCCTGGGCGGCCGGAGCCGGCCCGGCGACCGAGAGCGCCAACGGTGCCACGAGCAGGGCGGCGAACAGCTGGATCATCAACCGCAGGCGACGACGGCGCGGTGAACGGGCAGGTACTCGCATGACTCTGGCCTCCTGAAGGTCCGCGGTCGGCGGTCCGCGACCACCGCGGGGTCGTCCTGTTCCGATCGGCAACGCGTGTGATCAGTGGGACGCACGTGACGGGATCCGCGGACAACACCGTATACGTCCTGTGCTCTCGTCATCCCGAACACGAATGGAATCGTTACGTCCGTCACCCGGGCCCGCTGCGGCCCTGTCTCGCGCACCGGCCCGCGTCGTCCCCGTCACCTGGCCGAACGCCACCCCGGACGCACTGGCGCGCACGTGGCGATACATGAAGTGGTAATCGGGAGTGGGGTTTTCGGCCCCCGATTCGAGACCGTTCGGTGATCCTCGGCGGCCCTTTCCGCGTTCGGTGGCGACGTGCGTGACACGATCGCGGCGAACGGCACCCACGTGCGCTCGCCACTGGGCAGGATGGACGGCATGAGCGCGGGGTCGTGGGCAACCGGGCAGGCGTGGGACGCCGGGCCCGGCGCCGTGTGGCCGACCGAACTCGCGAGCACGCGCACCGCGAGCGCACCGCAGAGTTTCCGGTGCTACGACACCACCGACCGCCGCGGGCTCGCGCACGGGATCACGCTGTCGCGGCACGACGACGCGAACGGCGGCCGATGGACGCTGGCGCTGCCCGGCGGCGACGGAACGACGCGGCTGACCGTCGAGGACGATCCCGGGGCCGATCCGGCCGACGCCTACGTCGTGCCGAATCATGTGGTCGAGCTGCTGCGCGGCATCACCCTCGACGCGCCCCTCGTCCCGGTCGCGCGATTCACGACGATGCGATCGCGCCACCGGCTGGACGACGACCCCGACGACGCGGCGGCCGGCGGACTCGAGATCATCGTCGACACCGTGGCGTCGGCACATCCGCCGCTGTCGGTCGCCGAGGCACGTCGGCTGCGCCGGTGCATCGCGGTCGAGGTCGTGATCCCCGCTCCCGACGCCCGCGTGCCCGCCCGGATCGCACACGCGCTGGACCACGCGGGGTTCGTCCGCGCGGCACTCCCCCACGCGCTGGGGCGCGCCGTCGACACCTCCCTGCCCGACGCCGAGGACGACTCCGGTCGCGGCGCCGTCGTGGCGTACCTGCGCGAACAACTCGCCGCGATGGCGATCGCCGATCTGTCGCTGCGTATCGACTCCACCGGGTCCGTGCACGCGATGCGGGTCGCGGCGCGACGCATCCGCAGTGCGCTCCAGACCTTCGGATCCGCGCTCGACCTCACGGAGGTTCCGCCGCTGATCGACGAACTGCGCGAGCTGGGTCGACGGCTGTCGCACGCACGCGACGTCGAGGTCCAGTGGGCAAGGCTGAGCGCCGTCGCGAACTCGGGAGCAGCGTGGCCCGACGACCCCCGCGCCGACGCCCACCGCACCGCCGCGCTCGCGTGCATCGACGAGCACTTCTCCGCGCTCGCGGACGCCGCGGCCGGACTCACCCGCTCGACCCTCGACGACGACGGCTACCTCGACCTTCGCCGGCGGCTCGACGCGCTCACCGCTGCCGCGACGACCGGGCCCCGGCGCACCGGGAAGGTGCGGTCGAGCGTCGTGCAGCTCACCGACAAGGTCGACCGGCACGTCGGCCGCGCGACGAAACACCCCGATCCGCACCCCGAACGAGTGCACCGCGCCCGCAAATCGGCGAAGAAGCTGCGCTACGCCCTCGAAGCGACGACGCCGCTCGCGGGTGGCCGCTCGGGCCGGGGCAGATTCCGGGACCTGCAGGACGATCTGGGCGAATACCAGGACGCCGTCGTCGCGGCCGAGCACCTCGCCGCGATGAGCGAACAACCGGGCCACACGCATTCGTGCCCGACGGGCTTCGCGCTCGGCGCACTCTATGCACATCAGATCGCACGACGCGACGCGGTGACCGCGGGCATCGCGCCCGCGTGGCGCACGGCCCGGCGCGCCGCACGGCGACTCCACACGTGACCTCACTCTCGACCCCGGATCGCACGACGGAAGGACACCCCGAACGATGAGCGCGCACTCGGAACGCCGGCGGCAGGATCTCGTCGTCGCCGGACTCGACGGCTCGGACACGTCCGTCTCGGCGGCGCAGTGGGCGGCCTCGCTCGCCGACGCGTGGGACGCGACGCTCCTGCTCACCTACGCACTTCCGCGCGACATCCCGCTCTACACGCCCGCGGCGATCCTCGCCGAGGCCGACTTCCTCGCGGAGCTCACCGAGGACGCGAACGAGATCCTCCGCGCCGCGGGCGAGGCCGTCGCCGCCCGGCACCCCGACCTGCGTATCGAGACGTCCCACGGTCCCGGGCCGGCGGCGCTCCACCTGGTCGAGTCCGCGGCGAACGCGCGGATGATCGTGCTGGGCCGCACCGGCGTCGGCGCCGTCCAATCGCGGCTCGTCGGAACGACGGCGCTGCACGTCGTCGGGCGCGCGACATGCCCCGTGACGGTGTGGGCGGGCGAGGACACGACCGGCCCGTCGACCAAGCCCGTCGTCGTCGGTGTCGACGGCAGCGAGACGAGCGACCGCGCCGTGCGCTACGCGTTCGACTACGCCGACCGGTTCGGGGCGCCGCTGACGGCGGTCCACGCGTGGACGGGTGCGGGCTCGGTGGGAGCGTGGGGCACCGGCATGTTCGTCGACTGGGACGAGGTCCGCGACGAAGAGGCCGCACTGCTCTCCCAGTCGCTCTCGGGACTCTCCGCCGATCACCCCGACGTGCGGGTCACCGAGGTCTCGACGGAGGGAAACCCGGCGCGCACGCTGCTCGACCACGCCGACGGCGCGGGGCTCGTCGTCGTCGGCAGCCACGGCCGCGGCACCCTGCTGTCGGCGGTCCTCGGCTCGACCAGCCAGAACGTTCTCCACCACGCGCAGTGCCCCGTGACCGTCGTGCGACGGGCCTGACGGCACCGAAATACCCGCCGGTCGGCGACTCTGTTGATTCAATGAGTCCCGATGACCGACGACCCGCCCTCCCCCGCCGCACGATCCTCACGTCGCCGTGCGCTGCGCTGGGGCATCGGAGCGGTCCTCGTCGTCGTCCTCACCGTCGAGATCGTCCTCATCTGGCCGGAGCTGTCCGAGAGCGTCATGACGCTCGGCGACATCCGGTGGGGCTGGCTCGCAGCGGCGATCGTCGCGTCCGTCGTGTCGATGACGAGCTTCGCGAGCGTCCAGCGCACACTGCTGGGCGTCGCCGATGTGATCGTCCGGCAACGGCAGTCGCTGTCGGTCGCGTTCGCCGCGAACTCGATCAGCGTCACGCTGCCCGGCGGCCCGCTCATCGCCGCGACCTTCACGTATCAGGCGACGCGGCGGTGGGGCGCGTCGCCCGTCGTCGCGAGCTGGCAACTCGTCATGGCCGGTGCGCTCCAGGCCATCGGGCTCGCCGTCATCGGCATCGGCGGGACGCTGCTCGTCGGCGCCGCGAAGAACCCGTTCTCGCTGCTGTTCTCCGCCGCCGCGATGTTCGCGTTCGTCGTCCTCGCGCAGTACGCGGCGTCTCGGCCGGGTGCGCTCGAAGGCGTCGGTGTCACGGCGATCCGCATGGTCAACCGCGTCCGCAAACTCGCCGCCGATCACGGCGTCGATCGCTGGCATCGGATCGTCGAGCAGATCGGCGCGGTACGGATGTCGCGTGCGGACGGCGCCCGCTCGCTCGGCTGGTCCCTGCTCAACTGGATCGCGGACGCCGCGTGCCTGGCCTTCGCGTGCTACGCGATCGGCGGGGCACCGAGCCTGGCCGGTCTCGCCGTCGCGTACGCCGCGAGCAACGCCGCGAAGTCGGCGATCCCGCTGCTCCCCGCCGGGCTCGGCGTCATGGACGCCGTCCTCGTTCCCACGCTCACCGCGGCAGGAATGACCGGAGCGCAGGCGCTCTCGGCGATCGTCGTGTACCGGCTGGTGAGCTTCGTGCTCGTCGCCGTGATCGGCTGGATCGTCTTCGCGATGCGGTTCCGCGGGCAGGTGCGCGCGGCGCAGCGGCGCGAGCACGAGGACGACGACAAGCCGCCGATGTGGTGAGACGCCCCGCGCATCTTCTGCACACCGGCACCGTGTGCCCGTAGTTTCGGGGTCATGAGCACACCCGCTTCCTCCTACACGGTCGGCGACTACCTCCTCGACCGTCTCGCCGAGCTGGGCGTGACCGAGATCTTCGGTGTTCCCGGCGACTTCAACCTCGAGTTCCTCGATCACGTCGAGGACCACGCCACGGTGCGCTGGGTCGGCAACGCGAACGAACTCAACGCCGGCTACGCCGCGGACGGCTACGGCCGGCTGCGCGGGATGGCCGCCCTCGTGACGACGTTCGGTGTCGGTGAACTGTCCGCCGCCAACGCGATCGCCGGCAGCTACGCCGAGCACGTCCCCGTCGTGCACGTCGTCGGCGCGCCCTCGACCGACGCCCAGGTCGCGCGTCGCGCAGTGCACCACACCCTCGGCGACGGCGACTTCGAGCGGTTCCTGCGGATGAGCCGCGAGATCACGTGCGCACAGGCCAACCTCACGCCGGCCACCGCGACACGCGAGATCGATCGCGTGCTCTCGGAGGTCCGGGAGCAGAAGCTGCCCGGCTACCTGCTGCTCGCGACGGACGTCGCGCGGTTCCCCGCCGATCCGCCCACGGCACCGCTGGTCCGCTACGGCGGCGGCACGAGCCCGGGTGCGCTCGCGCTGTTCGAGCGCGCGGCACGCGACCTCGTCGCCGACGAGCAGGTGACGGTCCTCGCCGACCTCCTCGTCCACCGGCTCGATGCCGTCCCGCAACTGCAGGCGTTGCTGAGCGCCGACACCGTCCCGTTCGCGACGCTCGTGTGGGGCAAGAGCCTGCTCGACGAGAGTTCGCCCGACTACCTCGGCATCTACGCCGGGGCCGCGAGCGAGCCGTCGGTGCGCGCCGCCGTCGAGGACGCCCCCGTCCTGGTCACCGCCGGCGTCCAGTTCACCGACATGGTGAGCGGATTCTTCAGCCAGAAACTCGACCAGGCACGCGTCATCGACGTCGGTCCGCATCAGAGCACCGTCGCGGGAACGGTCTACGCGCCGCTCGACATGCACACCGCGCTCGAGACCCTCGCGCGCATCGTCGAGGAGCGCGGCACCCGCACACCCGCTGCCGCGTCGCCGGCGGGACCGCCGAGCCCGGCCACCGACGCCGGCGATCCCGACCGTCCGCTCGACCAGCAGACGCTGTGGAACATGCTCGCGGGCGCGCTGACTCCCGGCAACATCGTCCTCGCCGATCAGGGCACGTCGTTCTACGGCATGGCCGGTCACCGGCTGCCGAGCGGCGTGACCTTCATCGGGCAGCCGCTGTGGGCGTCGATCGGCTACACGCTGCCCGCCGCACTGGGCGCGGGTCTGTCCGATCGCGACCGCCGCCCGGTCCTGCTCATCGGCGACGGCGCCGCCCAGCTCACGATCCAGGAACTCGGCACCTTCTCCCGCGAGGGACTCGCGCCCGTCGTCGTCGTGGTGGACAACGACGGCTACACCGTCGAGCGCGCGATCCACGGCGAGAACGCCCGCTACAACGACATCGTGCGGTGGAAGTGGGAGAACGTCCCCGACACCCTCGGCGTGGAGGGCCACATCTCACGGACCGTCCGCACCGTCGGCGAACTCGCCGACGCCCTCGCCGAGTCCGCCGCCCACACCGACGCGATGGCCTACATCACCGCCGTCGTCCCGAAGATGGACGTCCCCCCGCTCCTCTCGGATCTCGCGCGATCGGCGAGCGAGGCCAACCGCGGCTGAGCCCGAGCCCGCTCACGGGACCACGCTCGCCGCGTACCGGGACGCTTCCGAGAACGCGCCCCGGTACGCGGCCGCGGGATGCCGGTCGGGCAGCCTGTCGCTGCCGAAGATGCGCCCGCGCAGTGTGCGCGCGTCGCCGTACGACGTCTTGGCGAGGCCCCGCCGCTGAAGCTCCGGCAGCACGAGTTCGTTGAACTCCTCGTAGCTCCCGGGCAGCCGCCAGTTCACGAGGTTCACGCCGTCCACACCGGCGCCGCGCCACCGCTCCAGTTCGTCGGCGATCCGGTCGGGAGTGCCCACGACGGCCTGCCCGATCAGCCTGCGGCGCACCAGATCACCGAGCACCGGCTCGCGGTCCTTGATCTCCTGCAGCAGCCACTCGACGTGGCCTCGGCCGCCGTTGTTGGGGATCTCGCGCAGTGGCGTGTCCTCGGGCAGTCGCGTGCCGTCCGGGAGGATGCCGAGCGCCGCATGCGTCTGGAATCCGACGACGGAGGCGTACTGGAGCAGGTCGTCGTACCGGCGTTGTGCCTCGGCCTCCGTCCGCCCCGCCACGATGCTCAGCCCTTGGAAGAACTTGATGTCGTCGGGATGTCGCCCGTTCGCGACCGCCTGGGCCCGCGCCCCCTCGATGTGCGTACGTGCGACCTCGGGCGAGGGAGTCGCGATGAACACCGCTTCCGCGTGCCGCGCCGCGAACGCGATGCCGCGCGGGGACCCACCGGCCTGGAAGAGCAGCGGGGTTCGCTGCGGGCTCGGCGACGGCAGATGCGGCCCCTCGACGCTGTAGCGCGCGCCGCGGTGCCGGATCTTGTGGATCTTGTCCGGGTCGGCGAACCGCCCGCCCGAGCGGTCGACGAGGAGGGCGTCGTCGTCCCACGATCCCTCCCACAGCTTGTAGGCGACGTCGACGTACTCCTCCGCCCACTCGTAGCGCTCGTCGTGCTCGACGAGCGCGTCCAGGCCGAAGTTGCGGGCCGCGTTCTCCTGCGTCGACGTCACGATGTTCCACGCGATGCGCCCACGCGAGAGGTGATCGAGTGTCGAGATCTGTCGCGCGAAGTTGAACGGCGGGTTCTGCATCACGTTCGACGTCGTGGCGAGCCCGATGCGGTCCGTCACGGCGGCGAGCGCCCCGAGCAGCACCGTCGGATCGTTGCTCGGGATCTGCAACCCCTCGTGGACGTTGTCGACGTACCGGCCGTCCGCGGGACCGTACAGCCCCGAGACGTCCGCGAAGAACATCGCGTCGAACAGTCCCTCCTCGAGGGTGCGGGCCAGGTCGACCCAGAGGTCGAGGTTGTCGAACTCCGTCTGGCGGGCGTCGGGGTGCCGCCACTGGCCGTGCTGGATGTGCGACGGAGTGTTCATGAGGAACGCGTTGAACAGGAGCGGCTGGTTCTGGGTCACTGGTCTGCCTTTCCGTTGCCGGTGCGCGCCCCCGTGGAGCGCCGAACACCGAGGGAGCGAAGCGAACTCACGAGCCCTCTGGTGTAGGGGTGGTCCGGTTCGGTGAACAACTGCTCGGGAGAGCCCTCCTCCACGATGCGGCCGTTCTTCATGACGACGACCCGATCACTGATGTGCCCGATGACGCCGAGGTCGTGCGAGATGAACAGGTAGCTCAGTCCGAACTCGGCTTGGAGATCGGACAGCAGGTCGAGGATCTGTGCCTGCACCGAGACGTCGAGCGCCGACACGGCCTCGTCGAGCACCACGATGTCGGGCCTCGGGGCCAGCGCACGCGCGATCGCGACGCGCTGCCGCTGCCCGCCGGACATCGTCAGCGGGTGGCGTTCTCGCACCGATTCCGACAGTCCGACCTGGTCGAGCAGCGAACGGACTCGGTCGCGCGCTGCGCGAGGCCGCGCACGTTCGTCGGTACGGATGGCATCGGTGAGGATCCGCTCGACGGTCCAGCGCGGATCGAACGACCCGAGCGGATCCTGATACACGGCGGTGATGCGGCTGCGCGTGGCCCGGCGGCGGCGTTCCGGTACGGCCGACCACGGTTCTCCCAGGAGCCGCACCGAGCCTTCGTCGGGATCCTCGAGCGCGAGGGCGATCCGCGCCGTCGTCGACTTCCCCGAACCGGATTCGCCCACGACACCGAGGGTTTCGCCACGTGCCAGGGTGAACCCGACGCCGTCCACGGCGCGACGTGCGGCGCCGTCCGGGCCGCGGAAGATCTTCGCGATCCCGGTCACCTCGAGCACCGGCTCGCCGGGGACGACGCGCTCACGCGGCGCCGGACGCGGGCCGCCCCGGTCGAGCGAGAGCCGGCTCCCTCTCGTCTCGAGACCGGGAACAGCGCGAACCAGCGCCTGGGTGTACGGGTGCTGCGGCGCGTTCAGCACGTCTGCTGCCGGTCCCTGTTCGACGACGTGGCCGCCCTGCATCACCAGCACCTCGTCGGCGAGGTGCGCGACGACCGACAGATCGTGGCTGATGAGGAGGATCGAGCGCCCCTCCGCCTTGACGTCCTCGAGCAGGTCGAGCACCTGCGCCTGCACCGTGACGTCGAGCGCCGTCGTGGGTTCGTCGGCGATCACGACCTCGGGATCGAGTGCGAGCGCGGAGGCGATCAGTGCACGTTGGCGCAGACCACCCGAGAGCTCCCCGGGTCGTTGCCGGGCCCTGACCTCGGGATCGGGGATGCCGGCCCGGCCGAGCAGGTCGAGCACCCGCTCGCGCCGCTCGGCGCGCCCGCCGCGGCCGTGCACGCGCAGCGCCTCGTCGATCTCACGCCCCACCGGCCGCACCGGATCGAGCGACACGAGCGCGTCCTGCAGGACGAACCCGATTCGCCGGCCGCGCACGCGCCGCCACTGCCGCCCCGAGAGGCCGCGCAGATCCGTGTCGCCGAGGGTCAGCGACTCCGCCGAGACTTCGCTGTGCAGGCCGGTCAGTCCGACGAGGGTGCGTGCGGTGACGCTTTTCCCGGACCCCGACTCGCCGACGATCGCGACGCAGCGGTCGGCGCGGAGGGTGAACGAGACGCCGTGCACGATCTCGCGGTAGCGACCGCCGCGATGGAATCCGGCGCGCAGATTCCTCGCGGTGAGCACCGCAGGCGCGGCCGTCGTGGCATCGGACGTGACGGCGCTGTGCCTTCGGGTGTCGAGCCTGGCGGTGTCGAGTGTGGGCAACGACATCGAGATCACTCTCCTCGTTCGAGTCGGTGTTGCAGGGATCTCCCGACCGCCGTCGTGACGAGGGCGAGAGCGACGATGAACAGGCCGGGGATCACGACGAGCCACGGCGCACGGGTGAGATAACTGCGACCCGCATCGAGCAGAGCGCCCCATTCCGGCGAGGGCGGCGCCACTCCCAGCCCGAGGAAGGCGAGGCTCGACGCCCACACGATGCACTGCCCGATCGACAGCGCGAAGACAGCCACCAAGGGGCGCAACGAGTTCGGCACGATATGGCGACGCACGACGGCACTGCGCGAGTGCCCGAGCGCCGTCGCCGCTTCGACGTACCCCGATCCACGCGCGCGCAGCATCTGGGCACGGATCATGCGCGCGTATCCGGGCGCGCAACCCACCCCGACCGCCACGACGAGGGTCGACGTCGACGGTCCGAGCACACTGACGGTGAGCAGTGCCAGCAGCAACGTGGGGAAGGCGAACAGCACGTCGATCACGCGGTCGGTCGCCCGTGCGACGGGGCCGGGAGCGAGCGCTGCGGCCGAGGCGAGGACGAGCGCGAGCAGGAAGGCGACGGCCGCGGCGCCCGCGCCGATGGCGAGCGAGTCGCGCGCGCCGTGCACCACACGGGTGTACAGGTCGCGGCCGATCTCGTCGGTGCCGAACCAGTTGTGCAGCGACGGCGGCGCGAGCGTGTGGTCCAGGTCGACCGCCGACGGGTCCCGCGGCGCCAGCACCGACGGCGCGAGCAGTGCTGTCGCGACGAGCGCCACACCGATCCCCGTGGCGACGTTTCCCGCGGTCACGCGCCGGTGTCGGCTCTCGCCCGGGTTCGGGGCGCTGCCGGTCCCCGGCGCGACGACCGATTCGGTGAGAGACGCGGTCATGATGCCAACCTCGGGTCGATGAGCGGATAAAGGGCGTCGACGACCAGGTTGACCACCACGTACACCAGCGCGATGAGCACGACGATCCCCGTCACGACGGGCAGATCGCGCGCCTCGACGGCGGACACGAGAGTGCGCCCGAGGCCCTGTCGCGTGAACAGCGATTCGGCGATCACGGCACCCGAGATCGTCGCGCCGAGCGCCCATCCGGTCAGGGTCAGCGGCGCGAGGGCCGCGTGGCGGAGCACGTGCCGCACCCGAATAGCGGTGTCGCCCATACCCCGAACGCGGGCGGACAGCACGAACGGTTGCTCGAGCGTCCGCTCGAACTCCGTTCTCGTCGCCTGCCCCAGGAACCCGGCGAGCGGGAGAGCCAGCGTGAGCGCCGGCAGGATCAGTCCGGTCACCGGGCCGCCGCCGACGACCGGAAGCCAGCCCAGCCCGAGCGCGAAGACCAGCATCAGCACGACACCGATCCAGTACTGGGGCAGGCTCGCGAGCACGGTGTCGACCCCGTCACCGAGGCCGCGTACCCGGCGCGTACGGCCCGCCGTGGCCACGACCCACACGAGCATGATCAGCCAGGCCGCCACGAGCGCCGTCACGGTGAGTACGAGCGTCGCGGTCACCTGCTCGCCGATGATGTCCCACACGGGCCGGTGCTGCTGATACGACGTGCCGAGATCGCCGCGTAGCAGTCCGCCGAGGTACCCGAGGTACTGCTGGACGACGGGCCGATCGAAGCCGTACTCCGCCGCGATCGGTGCGATCTCCTCCGGAGTACGTTCCTGCACCTGCCCGGTACGGAGATTGATGATCGCCGTCGCGCGGTCGCCGGGTGCCGCGACCTGCGCGAGGAACGCCGCGGTGACGGCGCCCCATGCGACGAGGACCGCCGCGCCCACCCGCGAGAACAGTCGCGACAGTACGCGTACCCCGCGTCGGTCGCCGAACTCTTCCGGACTCGGAACAGACTGTGGCTCAATCGAAGTGAGCGTCATAGAAGACCGGTCCTCCCTGTGATCTCTCCTGCCGGACACCGGCCAGGCTCGGGGCGATCGCGAGCGTGCTGAGCCTCGCGTACACGCCGATCGACAGCGCCCTGTCCGCGATGTACACCTGTGCCTGCCGGTACAACTCCGACTGCCGCTCGACATCGGGCTCGGAGTTGGCAGCGAGGATGATCGCTTCGAGTTCCGGGTCGTTGTAGAACGCGGAGTTCGCCGGATTCGGTGTCTCTTCGAGGTTCTGACGCCAGTTCACGTGGAGGATCCCCGGGCCGAGGGCCGTCCAGTACCCGATCGTGAGGTCGTAGGTGTCGGGTTTCGACCACACGCCGGAGGCCGCTTCGCTCGGCGGGTACGGGATCAGCTCGACCCGGAAGCCGACCGCTTCGGCCTGCGTCTGCAGCGCCTGCACGATGGCGGAACCGTCCTGATTGATCGTGCGATTGATCGCGTACGGGAACACGATGTCGAGCGGCCGGCCGTCCTTCGTGCGCACGCCGTCGTCGCCGAGCACCCACCCGGCCTCGTCGAGCAGCGCCGCCGCCCGGCCGAGGTCCTGCGAGTACCGCTCGGCGGCTTCGGTGCTGTAGGCGGGCGTAGCCTCGCTCATCGGGCCGTTGCCCTCGTAGGGGATCACGCCCATGCCGACCGACTCGACCACGGACTGCCGATCGAGGCTGTACGCGAACGCCTTTCGGACCCGCTCGTCGGTGAACGGGCCGCGGACGGTGTTGAACGAGATCTGCTGCGGTCGCCCGCCCGTGACGTATTTCTGCAGCTCGTATCCCTCGCTGTCGAGGTTGTCCCACTCGAACGCCTGGACGTCGTAGATCGCGTCGACTTCGCCCGACCGTAACGCTGCGGTTCGAGTCGTCGGGTCGGTGACGAATCGCCAGTCGATGCGCTCGAGACGCGCGGGCCCGGAGTGCTCGGCATTCGCAGGCGGCCAGTCGTAGTCGCCGCGCCGATCGAGGACGATGTTCAGCCCACGGTTCCATTCCGTCACTGTGAACGGCCCCGACCCGATGGGTGCCGAGCAGTTCTCCTGCGCGGTGCGGGTTTCGAGCGCATGGCGCGACTGGATTCCGAAGTAGGGCTGGCTGAGGTTCTCCACGAACCGCGGATACGGCCGGTGCAGGTGCACCGTCACCGTGCGGTCGTCCTGCGCCTGCGCCGACGCGACGTACTCGCCGATCCACGCGAAAGCGGTGCTGTTTCCTCCGCCGAGCCAGTACTCGACGTTGTAGGCGACGGCCTCGGCATCCACCGGAGTCCCGTCGCTGAAGGTCGGCCCCTCCCGCAACTGCAGCGTCCAGGTGGTCCCGGCGTCGTCGACCGACCAGGAGTCCGCGAGCCACGGCACGACGGTGCCGTCGTCGTCGAGAGCAACGAGGTTGTCGATGACCTGGTAGGACAGGTACGCCTGCTCGACCCAGCCGCCGTAGACGCACGGCGGTTCCTGCTGATGGCCGTAGACGAGGGTGGCAGGATCGCCCGACGCCGGACCGCGGTCGTCGGCAGGCGCGCCGCCCGCGACACCGCACGAGGCGACGAGGGTCGCGGCGACGGCGAACGCCGATGCCGCCACGGCACCGCGCCGAGTGCGCATGCGCTCGCTCACCGTCAGAAGAACCCGCTCTCGGGCAGGTCGGTGCCGTTGACCGCGACCTCCCCGAGCGCACGGGACTTGTAGAGAGTCGGATTGTGCGAGAACAGCGTTCGCAGATTCCGCCAGTGCCGGTCGTGCGCGTTGCCGGCACGCGTCGCCGACGCACCGCCGACCTCGAACAGCTGAGCCGCGGCCCGCAGCGCGGGCTCCTCGACGGCCACCTTCACCTTGGCCGCTGCGAGTGCTGCCGCGTTCTCGAGGCGCACGTCCACGGCGCCACGGTCGGCGGCGGCGTCGATCGCGGCGCCCACCGCCTGCGCAGCGCGCGCGACGGCCGCCTCGGTGACGAATGCCGTCGCACTCACT
>NZ_BCXD01000045.1 GCF_001894925.1 Rhodococcus rhodnii NBRC 100604
TCCTGTGAGGATCTCGAGCTCAGTGCTCGGTGACGTGCTCAGGTCGCCGAGCATGAGCCAGAACGGAGTCTGCGGTTTCACTTGGGCGACAGCCTCGGATTCGATCTTGAGCGTCGCGACGCCACCGTTGATTGTGAAGTCCCAACGCGTCTGCGGTCCGCTTGCACGCCCGATCAAGAAGTACAGCTCCGCGGCGGACGGGAAGTCGCTGCCATCCGAGAACTCATACGAGACGGTGAAATCGCCCACAGTCGGCAGGTTCAAGTTGCCGGTCGGCGTGGGCCTGCGGATATCGGTCATGCACTCGACCTCTCACGATTTCGACACGGCGACCCACGGGATCATCGTGTAGTTGTACTGGATCGACGACTCCGAAATCGACGCTGGCATCGAAGACTGGCCGGTGATGTACGCGCACTGCGCGAGGGGGAACTCGCCGCCCGACTGCCCGATGCCGACCTGTGGGACGGCGGCTATCCGGCGGCACGCGGACAGTATGCCCGGCCGCTGCAGCTGAGCTACCGCGACGAGGTGGCCGGGCAAGAGTTCCTCGGTCGCGGTTGATGCGAAGCTGTACTCCATCGCCTGCGACGACAGGGTGTTCTTCAGATCGCCGGACGCCCATACGAGGTCGAGCTGGTTGTTGTTGGTCGGGTCCACGACGTAGAGACCGATGTACCAGTAGTCGAGGGTCGAGAACCATCCGGACGCGTGGCCGGTGATCATCTTCACTCGGTCGATCGTCATCTTCCGGTCGACGCGAATGAACGTCAGGTCGAGCACCTGATTGCCCGGTAGGTACGTCGGCATCTCGGTGGTGATTCTGTGGGAGTGGCTGCCGAGCTGCTCGCTCTGTGTCGAGGACGAGGTTCCTGGATTCGCGATACCGTGCGTGTGGCCACCGAGGTACTCGCTCGCGGTCGAAGACGTCGGCACCGGCTGCAGCAGCACTCTCGGGAAGCTCGGAATGTCGTTGCCGTGCAGGGAATCGAAGATCGGCGTCGTGACCTCCGTGACCATATTCTCAGTGATGTCCGAGATGTCCTGGAGCGCTCCCTCGACCACCGTCGTCGTGTCCTCCACCTGCCCCTTGAGCCCGAGCATGTACTCGGCTAGTCCGATGATCGTGGTCGCCGTTCCCTGCGTGATCGCGCCGACGATGTTCGTGATCACCTGCGCGATACCGCCGGTGAACCCGGCGAGGACGTGCGTCACGAACCGCGACCAGAACGAGCCCTCGAACTTCGACTGGAACGGCGCCCGGTACTGCTGCTTCCAGTCCTCTTCGTCCTTCGCGAGGTTCGCGGCGAGCCCGTCGAGCGCGTTCAACGCACCGTCCGGGAACCCGCCATCCGGCGCCGTCACCGGTCAACCTCGTCGGTCTCGTCGCGCCGCCGGTCCTCCTGCTGCATCCGCCACAGCGACACGATCATCGGGATGAACGCGAGGAATCCGAGCGTGTAGATGATCAGTCGGATCACGTGCCGTCCGGGATACTCCTGCGACCACCACACCGCGAGCGTGTTCTGCAGGAGGACGAACGCCATGATCCCCGTCTTCGCGCCGTAGATCTTCCCGATCCTGTTGCGCCAGAACGGGCTACGACACAGGTAGAGGAGCGCGAACACGGTCGCGGCCACCGCGAGCAGCAGCAGCATCACATCCGGGACGACCCGATCAACCGTCATGCCGACCTCCCCACGCTTCCTCGAGCTTCCTCGTCCACCCGTTCTCCTCGATCTCGTCACGCAACCGTCGAGTCAGTTCCGCGGCGTGAGCGTCGAGACGTTCCGCCTCACGCGCCCGGGCACGGGCACGGGCGATCCCCGCCCGCGCTTCCTCGTTGATCCGCTCGGCCCGCTCCACCTGCTTCGTCCACGGCCACCTCACGACGACCCCTGGCGGTCCTTGTCGGCGAGCTGGTTGATCGTCTCGATGCCGTGCACCGACGCCTCACCGGTGACGGTGAACCTCGCGACGGTCTGCGTGAGTGACTGGATCGTCTTCGCGTCCTCCGCTTCCCGTGCCTGCGAATGATCGCGGGCCTGCTCGAGGAGCCGCACGATCGTGCGGTGTGCGGGCCCGAACACGACCCACTCGTTCTTCAGCGCGAGCAGCAGGAGGAAGAAGATGAGCACGACGAGGCCGACCACCCCCATATCCGAGAGGGTGGCCGGCGAAGGGATCGTCACTCGGCCACGGAGTGACGGCCGTCCCCGTCGCCGCCGACCAGGATCGGTGCTGCGGCCTTCGCGTACACGAGGATCGGGTTCAGCACGAGCAGCGCGGCCGTCGCGTACGCGCCGACCTGCACGAGCGGGCCGTCCGTGAACGTCGCGACTGCGAGCGTGCACAGTGCGACGACCGATGTGAGCGCGGCGACGAGCGCCTTCGCGACCTGTCCGGGCGTGTATCCGAGAATGGTCATGCCTTCTTCTCCTTCAGGAGTGCGAGGATCTCGGCCTGCTGGGCGAGGATCTGCTCGTTCTGCCGGATCGTGTGCGCGATGGCGTCGACGAGCGTGCGGCGCGGGGCCTCGGAGTCGGGACCGTCGCCGAGCTGGTCCCAGCCCTGGAAGCTGAGTCCATCGCGTGTCGGTCCGCCGAGCTGCACGAGGATCGCGGCGATCGCTTCGACGGCGTACCGGTCGCGGGAGCCGTCTGTCTCGGCGGCGCGGCCGAGGATCGGCCATCCCTTGCCGGCGGGGCCGGTCAGTTGGTCCTTCACCTGGTTCGCGATTTCACCCATCAGGTCTGTCTCCTGGTTCGTGTCGGGGAGTAGTGCCGCGCCGATCGCGAGGCACCGGTCGTAGCGGGCCTGCCGGTCAGGCATCCCATTCGGTGTGGTCACCCAGCCGTTCACGCACCGGGAGACGTTCAAGAGGTTGCCCTGGTCCGCGAACGCGTTGATCTCGCCCGGCCGCGGGCCGCCGTTGAGCCAGTACCAGCTCGCGGCGAGGAACCCCCACCGCGGCTGCTCGACGAGTTCGGGCTGGTTGACGAAAAGCTCCGAGTCGCTTGCGTACCCGCGGTCGCGGCACCACTGCCCGAACCGCCGGTAGTTCGACGACCAGGTGAGTTGGATGGGCCCGCGACCGCGATAACGGATTCGGTCCCACGTCCAGCCCGGTCCGTTCGTCTGGATCTCGGCCATGTAGCGCAGCCCCGCGGACTCGTGTCCAATCTGGCTGCACCACGCGGCCGCGCGCCGCGGCGTCGTGATTTCGGCCGCCCGCATCGCCTCCTCGAAGTGCGGGAGGTACGCCTCGAGGGTGCCCTGCGATACGTAGGTCTCCTGCATCGCTGCGCGAAGTGTCTGTGCGTCCATCACGCTGCCCTACTTCCGTCTTTCCGGGCCTTCGCGCAAGCTCTGCAATCACGGTTGCCATCGGGACGGATGTAGGTGTTCATCCCGTCGAATGGGTGCCCCCACTTGCACTCCGACTTCCTTGAGTTCCGGTGCGTGCCGTGTTCGAGCATGTCTGCCACGTTCTCGGCATGTGTGCCGTACGCGAGGTTCTCGACCCGGTTGTTGGCCGGATTCCCGTCGAGATGACGAACCTCGTTTCGCCCCTCCGGCTGCTCGCCAACGAACGCTTCGAGCACGAGGCGATGCACGAATCTCGGCGTGCGAACTCCATTGCGGTGCAGCTTCAGCCAGAGGTGCCCTCCGTTCACATGGGCCGACACCTTCCGAACCTTCGCAGGGACCGTGCGCGAGGAGGTCGGCGTCCTGCCTCCTCTGACGACACGCTCCACTGTCCGCACCCTGCCGATGCTCGACACTTCATACAGGCCCTCGTATCCCAGAACGGGCTTCCAGATTTCCGCGTCCATCACGCCTCCCTCGGTCCGGTGAGTTGTTCGAGGATCGGCAGCCACGCCTCGTCCGCGTCTTCGTCCACCGGGGCTGCGACTGGTGTCGTCGGCCGCGGCGCTTCCCCCGGCCAGCGTGCGCCGGCCAGCCACGGCTGCGGATCGAGGCGATTCGGTCCCGGCTGCGACCACACCGAGCGGTGCACCTCGAAATGCAGGTGCGGCGCGACACCGCCATTCGTGTTCGAGTCCGGGTTGATCCGCGCGATCCGCTGCCCCGCCTCGACACGCTGACCCAGCCGCACCTCCGGGATGACGTGCCCGTACACCGTCGTCCCCGAGCCGTCCGCCGTTGGGTGATCCACGACGACCCACTGACCGAACCCCGACGCCGGACCGACCATCACGACCGTGCCGCCCTGCGCCGCGAACACGGGGTGTCCGCCGCTGCCGCCGTCGCGCCCGAAGTCGGTGCCCCAGTGCGTGGTTCCCCACCGGGCTCCGAAGCCGCTCGTCACGTAGAAGCCGCGGGCGACGGGAAGGAATCGAGTCGACATCGTGTGCTCCTAGAGTCCGAGGTGGTTAGCGATGCGGTCGGCGATGTCGTGGTCGACGAATCCGTCACGTGACGTTTCGATCCCGAACTCCCGACACACCTCGACCGCGCGATCCGGTTCGATGCGGAGGCGTTCGGCGAGGTCCGAAACACGCAGCCGCGTCTCTTCGACCGGTGGGAGACCGAGTTTCTCGTCGAGGACGGTGCGGATCGCGATCCTGTCGGCGTGCGACAGCTTGTCGAGGGAATCGGCGACGGACCGGCGCGGCGGCTCGGGCTCGTCGACGTCGATCCACTTCCCCGCGGCCGTCCACCGGTTCAGGATGTTGTCGCGGGTCGCCGCGTACTTCACGACCGGATCAGCGGCGAGACGGGCGCCGCACTGCCACATGCGGAACGAGATCATCTCCCACATCTCCGGCACGGTGATCAGCGGTGCACCCATCACGCCGGGCAGTGCCGTGAACATCCACAGGAACATCTGTCGCGGGTTCTCGAGGTCGCAGTTCTCCCGGGTCGGGATACCCTGCCCCTGCCACGGCTCCCACTCGTCGAATCCGTCGAGTCCCTGAATCTGTGTCACAGCACTCCTAGATCATGGACGGCCCCGAACGCGACCTCGAGCATCCCGGTCAGTTGCTCGACCGGGTCCTGTAGGCCGCGTTCGTCACCGAACGTCGGCGTCCATCCCCACGGCTTCTGCCGGTCCCACGAGAGGTTCAGCTTCGACATGCGGCGGATGAAGATGCGGCCAGTCGGATCGCCGGGGATTCGGCCGAGACCTCCACGGTCACCGAGGAACACGTGCCCTTGCCCCTGGTCGCCGATGAGGAACGGTGCACCATCGGTGACGTCCATCTCGAACGTCTCGAACCGCCTGGTAGCCCACGCCGCCTGACGGAGCACCATGATCGAGTTCAACGTGTAGGCGCGTCCGGACGACTGCTGGAAGTACTCGAACAACCTGACCCAGCCGTGTGTCTGAGCGCGGGAGAGGATCTTCACCGCGATCCACGCCAGCAGCGTGTCCTCGTAGAACGGTCGCAGTACCGTGTCGACGGAGCCGCCGATCGACCCGATCTGGGCGAGGTTTCCGAGGATGTCGCCGAGCGCCTGGATGCCGGCGGAGATCAGTTCGTTCACTCCCGGCGCGGAGTGGCCGCCCGTCAGCAGCTGCACGTACCGGCCCATCGTCTGCTTCACGCGGAAGTTTGGGCCGCGGCCCTGCTCGTCGCACAACCACACCGCGAACGGGAGTTCCTTGCGGGTGAGCCGGTTCCCGGGCTGGTAGTACTCGGCGGGGATGCTCTGGTCGGTGACGATCGCTGCCGTCGAATCGAGAAGGTCCTCGGTGAGTTCCGCGAACGTGCGGGCGAGACCATCGAAGATGGTGCCGCCGTTCGATGTCCCCGTGTACGAGCCGGACTTGTCCTCGAACGACACGACGAGGGCGCCGTGCTTGAGGTTCGCGCCCGGCCACGGCGGCGGGTCTCCCGCGAGGTGGCGGCGGAGGACGGGCGTGATCTCGGCGTCCCGCATCATCGGCGCCGCCATGTCGTGCCAGTTCTTCCACCGTGACGACGCGATCCCCCACAGGGCGCCCGAGGCCATCGACTGCATGAACGACAGCGGCTTCACGACGATCGACCACTGCGACTGGTCCAGGTTGAACCATGTCGACGGGTCGAGCGGGTCGTCGGGGATCGCCCACAGCGACAAGTTCTCGCGCAGCAACTGCAGATGCAGGGTGGTGCCGAGGACCCACGGGACGGGCCCGGCGAGGATGAACGTTCGCGGGAGCTGTGCGGCCGCCGGCAGGACCGGGTTCGACCACACGTGGTAGCTCTTCAGGAGCTCGTACGACGACGTGAACGTGCACGTGAGGACCTGGGCGCCCTGATCGTTCGGGGCGAGAGTGACGTCCGCGAGGAGCCCGTCGATGCGTGCCCCGGTGTAGTCGATGGTGACGATGACGTTCTGCTTCTCACCGCGTTCGATGCGGCCCCACGTGTCCCACATCCACTGCCCGACCGGGTGATCGAACGGCAGGTCGACCTGGATCGGGCCGGTGTCGCCGTCGACGAGCGTCGCGTCGACGCCGTACTCGCAGGCGACGACGTGCTGCAGCCGCATGTCACCGTCCCACAGGCGCATGAGCGGAGGGACCTGACGGAGGTTCTGCTCGCGCTGCCACGCCTGCCTGGTCGCTTCCCAGATCGCCTCGCACTGCTCTTCGAGGGTGAGGTCGAAGTCGATGCTCACTGCTCACCTCCGATCGGCTTCCGCCACCGCCGCGGCTGCACCAGTTGGCACCGGGCCCCGCCAGCTGGTGCTCCCGTGACGGACACGGGGAGTTCGGTTTCCGGCGTCCACGGCGGGATCAGCCACGTGAAGTAGCGGCCGGGCACAGGCATCCTGGCGAGGAGGTTCGTGTCGTGCGCGTCCCGGACCATCAGGTTTCTGGTCAGGTCCAGGTCGACGACCGCGCCGCCCTCGACAGCGCCGAGCGGCGGCATCAGGATCTTGCGGGTCGAGTCGTCGCGTCCGGTGAGCTTGTCGACGCCGGGGGCACGTGCGCCGCGGGGACCCGCCCACGACACGTCCGGTAGCGTCCACGTGCCTCGGGTCAGGATCCACTTCTGCCGCATCGGCACATCGGTCGGGTTCGACACGACGATCGTCCCCGACCCCGAGGCGTCGGTCGTTTCCCACGAGGTGACGACGTCCGGCTCGTACCAGTACGGCTGCCCGGCCCGCAGCGGCAGGATCGGGTTGCCGTAGTCGATCGACGCCGGGTCGACACCGGGGTCGAAGTCCGGCGCCTCGTGCAGCTGCACGTCGAGCCGGCGGGCACCCGACCGCTGTGAGATGACCTCGATGCACGCGAGCCGAGCATCGTGGTCCCACCGGTCGGGCTTGTAGTCGAACGCGTTCCGGAACTCCGAGTACACGTCGTCGAACGGACGATGCCGATGCCCTTTGACGTGGAACCCGAACGACAGGTCCCGCCACTCGTTCACCTCGCGATGGAAGGTGCCGCCGTCCTGCTGCGCCTGCGAATCCCAATCCGTGCGGACGGGCGCATCGAACAGGCCCTTGACCTGATCCTCCGGGATGAACACGTCACCGTCGTCGTCCGGGCCCATCGGCCAGAACGACCCGTCGCAGCCGTGAATGTTGATGATCGTGCCGCGACGGGTCATGTGCGTGGCCTCCCGTTGAACCGCATCATCTGCCTCGACTGGATCGCGTTCATCTCCCGGAAGAACTTCTTCCCGTCGTTGACCACCGGATTGTTGACGTGGATCGAGAAGTCGCCGCCCGACATCTGCGAGGTGAGCGCGGCCATGTCGACGCCGCCACGCGATGCCCGCAGTGCGGCGAGTTCCGCGAGATCGCGGTCGTGCTGCCGCCGCTGCGCACCGGTGAGGACCCACTCCTCCTCACCGGACAGGTTCAGCCCAGCGACACCATGCGGCAGCGGTCCACCGGTGTCGCGCAACACCATCGGCACCTGCAGCGTCTTCAGCAGTTCCTCGATCCAGTCCTGCGTTCCCGGCGTGACAGGCCCCTGCTTCGCCAGTTCGTCCCGTGTGAACGAGGGGGCACCCTGCTTCGCGAGATCGGCCTGCTGCTGCTGCAGTTCCGTCGCCAGCTTCAGTGACGCACCCACCGCACCGAGCTGCCCGTCGAGCCCGACGATGCCGAGGGCATCCTCGATCTGACCGGACACCGCGGACCCGACCGCGTCACCGAACCGGTCCGCGATGTTCGCGGACACCGACTCCTTCTCGCCGCGTCCACCCTTCGCGAGGGTGTCCTCGGCCTTCTGCAGGTTGTCGTCCGCTTCCTGCCGGTCGGTCGGGGTGCTGTCCGGATCCGCATACACCTCGTTGCGGCGTTCCCGAGCACGGATCACCGCACGCTCGAGATCACGCTGCTCGAGGTCGGCGTCGGAGTAGCGGGCCGAGAGCCCCGGAGCGTCCGGCGCCGGGCCGCCCGACGACGGGGAGCCCTTCCGCTGCTCGAGTTCCCGAACCTTCAGCTCGGCCTGCTGCAGCCGCACCTTCGACTGCTCGAGGTCGCCGGGCGTCTTCTTGCCCTCGTCGAACCCTGCCTGCGTCTTCGACAGGTCCTCCGTCGCCTTCAGCAGCGCTGCCTGCGCGGCCTTCAGGTCGAGTTCGTCCTTCTCCGTCCACGACGATGCTGCAGCACCCCCGTAGCCCGAGGAGCCGCCCACGAACGGCGGGTTGAACGCGCCACCCGGCAGGTGGTAGCGGTTCTCGAACTGTGCATCGTCCGCGCCCGCAGCACCGGCACCGTAGATGACACCGTTGCTTCCGGACTCGAACGGGACACCGGCCAGAGTGCCCGCCATGTGCGAGTACTGGCCGCCGCCGCCGTTGTGCACACCGATCGACAGATCGTCCGGGCCACCGAGACCGGGCAGGAACCCGAGCGCAGCGAAGTCGCTCTCGGTGGTGAACCACCGCTGCCCCGGGTCCTTCCCCGTGAGGAGGGCGTACGCGAACGACACCAGACCTGAGCAGTCGAACGACGGGTTCCCGACGCCGCCGTACTGGTACGGCTTCCCCGACTGTGCCCGCAGCTGCTGCTCGGTGCGGTCGACCGCGAGACGACCACCCGTCTCGAAGCCGGGCAGCTTCGGGAAGATGCCGGCGTTGATCATCGCGAGCTCACGGTCGTACTCCTGGGAGGCGTCCGCGTTGATGACCCACTCTTTGCCGTTGACCTTGGCGATCGGGGTGCCGTTGGGCAGGACGGCGAAGATGTCGTCGGTCGCCGACCGCGCCGGCATGCGGCCGCCCGCCGCGTACCCGGGTAGCCGCCCGCCCGCTTCGTTCCCGCCGATCGGCATGGGGCCCTGGATGTTCGCGGCCCCGAAGTACGCTGCGCGCGCTGCAGGATCACCCTGGGAGCGGAACGTGACCGTCGCATCCTTGCCAGGGATGTTCTTGTCGATGACCGCCTGAATCTGCTTCAGGACTTCCTCGTTCGGCGCCGACAACCGGACGATCCCCGGCTTCCCGTCTACCTTGTCGACCTCGACCCCAACCTGCTCGAGCTCAAGGAGTGCGGCATCTGTGAGTGCATCGATCGGGATGTCGACGGGCTGCCCCGTCGTCTGCAGCATCGACCCGATGACCGCCAACTGGCCCTCGACAGTCTCCACCCCTTCGAGGGACGCGAGCATCGTGATCCGATCCGGGACCAGACCGGCCTCGATCGCCATCTGCCGGATCTGATCGATACTGAGCCCGGTCGCCTCGGCGAGCTGCGCGAACTGCTCCTCGTTCGACGCCCAGATCGGCGCCATGTCCGCGCCCGCGACAGCAGCGTTGATCGTCGAGTCCCGGATCCCGTCGAGAGCCTGCTTGAGCCGGTCACCGTTCGCTGTCGCGGTGTTGACCGAGCCGTCCTCGTTGCGGAGCTCGAGCGCCCACCCCTGCGACGCGTCCCACGCCTCCTGGGTCGCGGCCGCGGTCTCCCGGACCTGCGCGTGGTACTGCTGCAACGCATCCGACAGGGCAACGGGCTTGCCGGCGAGGATGTCGAGCGCGACCTTCATCGCGTTCACCTGATCCGACGCCGACGCCGACTCGTCCGCGAGAGTCTTCACCGCCTCGTTCAGCGAGAAGAACCCTGGCGTCGCGTTCTTCGCGACCTCGTTGAGGTCCTGCACCTGGCCACGGATCTCGCTCAGCTTCTCCGCAGCGAAGTCTCCGCCCTCACCCGAGGCGCGCAGCTTCCGCTCGAACTGCGCCCACGTCTCGTCGTCGGCGCCCGTCTTCTGCGCGATCTGCTCCGACGTGAGCCCGGTCTTCTCGATCGCCTCCTGCGCCTGGCGGTTCGCGAGCGCGATCTCGTCCATCGACTTCGAGATGTCGTCGCTCGCGCCACGCCACGGCATCACGATGTCGCCGATGACGTCCGTCATCACGTTGTTCCACTTTGCGTCGTTCGCGGCGGCCTCACCGAACGCCGTCGACACAAGGTTGACCTGCTCGGCGATGTTCGCGATCGCCTGCTCGTCGTACGCGCCCTGGTTCAGCGAGAAGATGTCGCCGAGTGCCGACTGCGTCGACCGGATCTTCTGCAGGGCAGCGTCGTACGCCTCGGCGTGTGCCTTCGCTTGCTGCACGTTCGTCGCCCACGACCCGACCGCGACCGCGGCCGCCGCGAGACCCAACGTCCAGGCGCCGCCGAGGGCACTGACGACGGCGCTACCCGCCGAACGGAGCCCCGACAGTGCGCCGCGCGCACCACCGGCACTGTCGGCGAGCGTCAGCATCGACCCACGCAACACACCGACCGGGCGATCCGCTGCTGCCGCGTACTCGCGGGTCAACCGCACCTCGGCGCCGAACGACCGCATCGCGGCGCTCCCCGACCGGGCCGCCGACGTGAGACCTCCACCGAGCGCGTTGACCGTCCCGTTCAGACCGGTGATGCGCAGCGCCAGCAGCGACGCCGTCAGCGCCTGCACCGGCCCCGGCAGGTCCATGAAGAACCCACCGACAGCGGCCGCAGCATCGGCGGCCGTCTTGAACCCGGACACGATCCCATCCGTAGCGCCACTGAGCTTGTCAGCGGCGCCACGCGCGAACGACTCCATCGGGCCGTCGATCAAGTCGTACAGGCCGAGCGCGAGTTCCTCGGCCGAGTTCACGACCGACTCCATCGCACCGGGCAGACCCTTGGTCTTCGCTGCCGCGACCTCGGCCGCCGAACCCTGCCGGTTGATGGCGCCGACCATCGAATCGAACCCGGTCTGCCCCTGCTCGGCAGCGATACCTGCCAGACGCATCGCGTCCGACCCGAAAAGCGTTGCGGTCGCGGCCTGATACATCTCCGGCGTCATGTTCGCCGACGCTTCCTGCAGCTGCCCGAACAGCGCCGACAGGCCGACGAACTTCCCTTCCGTGTCGTACACGGTCAGGCCGAGCTGTTCGATCGCGCCCTGCGCCGGGTTGCCCTGATCGGTGAGCGAGAGCAGCGCCGCCTTCAGCAGCGTGCCCGCATCCGAACCCTGGATGCCGGCGTTGGCGAACATCGCGAGCGCCGCCGACGTGTCCTCGATCGACAGGCCGAACTGGTTCGCGACGGTGCCCGACTGCTGAAGGCCCTGCGCGATGCCACCGATCTCCGCCGACGACGCGTTCGCCGCGTTCGCGAGGATGTCCGCCGTCTTCGCCGCATAGTCCGCGTTCAGGCCGAACGACTGCAGCGCCTGCGACTGGATCGTCGCGGCCGACGCCGCATCGATCTGGGCGGCCGCCGCCAACTGCAGAGTGCCCTTCGCGGCAGCCATCGACTGCTCGACAGTGAACCCGCCCTTCGCGAGCTCCGTCATCGCCGCGGCAGCATCGGACGCCGATGTCCCCGGCAGGCTGATGTCGTTGCCGAGCGCCCGCGCACGGTCGGAGACGGCCTGCATCTGCGCCGCGGTCGCCGACGACACGGCCTGCATCTCGTTCATCGTCGCCGTGAAGTCGTTGCCGATCGCGATGACCTTCTGGAACGCCATACCGGCGCCCACCGACACACCGAGAGCGGCACCGATCTTCCCCGCCGTGCCAACCGCACCTCGCAGCCCGGACTCGAGCCTCGTGTCGAAGCCCCGCACGTCAGGTGCGACCTCGATGTCAATCCTGCCGCCGGCCACCGCCCACCTCCGATCAGGTTGCTATGCGCCCCATCCCATGAGGCGGGCGAGTTCACGAGCCGACGTGACCTTGACGTCCTTCGGCTTCTCCGGGATCGCGTGCTTCTCGAGCTCCGCGTGGTACCGCTTCACGAGTTCGACCATGCGTATCGGTTCTCGTTGCGCGACCGGCCGCAGCAGCGGCGCCGGAGGCGGCTTGACCTTGGACTTCTTGCGGCGTGCCTGCGCCGCCTTCACGTCGGGGTCGTCCGGGTCGGTGATCCACGAGCTGTACTCGCTGTTGAGGTAGAAGTCGTCGCGGTCGACGAGCATCGCGACGTTCTCCGAGTCCCGGATCTCCTGGGCACGCCACTCCGCGGCCTGCTCGAGAAGATGCGCGACGTCGCGCCACGGCATTTCGTGGAGCGCGTCGCGGAGGTTCAGCTGGTAGTAGCGCCGGAACCCGGCGACGGCCGCGCCCCAGCCATCCCCGCGAAAGAGGTAGGCAAAGGCGCGAGGAGTTCCCCCTCTGTGAGGGTGGACATGACGAAGAGGCGGTTGAGGACCTTCGCGGCGTGCGCGGACGCCATCGCCCCGATCTTCTCCCACAGGGCGGGCCCGGCGGCGCCGGCGATGAGGTCTAGAGCGGCCGGGAAGTCTTTCCGCTCCACCAGGGCGAGGAAGGTCACTGCTTCCTCGCCGGTGTACGAGCGGCGGATGTCGGCGTCGACGCCGAGGAGGGTGACGAGTTCGGGTTCCTGCTCGTCGGTGGCGAGTTCGGCGAGGAGGTCGAAGCGGTCCTCCGCGGGCTCGACCGTCTTCGGTCGAGCCGCGCGGGGGGCCGTCTTCTTCGGGTTGGTAGGCATCAGGAGGCTCTCCGATCAGGCTTCGAGGGGATTCCAGCTGGTGACGGGGACGACCTTGTCGAGGCAGAGGACCTCGAACTCGAACCCGTCGAGGGTTTCGCCACCGAACACGCGGGGCGGCGGCGTCGCGAGGGTGACTCGCTTGCAGAAGAACCCGGACGTGTCGTCCTCGTCGCGGAGCAGCAGGAGCAGCGCGAACTCTTCGTCGTCGCCCGGCTCCCACTGGAAGTACTGGTTCGGTGCGGTGCCGACCTCGGTGATCGTGCCGCCCTGCAGCGCGGTGAGCGCTGTCGCCACGGAGTAGTCGACGGCACGGAACTTGAACCGGTCCTCGCGGACACCCTTGACGAGCTTGTAGGTCGCCGAGCGTCGGTTCCACACGGGCAGCGGGGTGAGGTCCTGCGTCGGGTTCAGCTCGAAACCGGCCTCGATGCCGCCGAACGGGTCCCACGTCACGCCGGGCGTGCTGCCGGTGACGGGCGCGTTCGCGAACGGGTCGGTGGGGATTGCGGTGCCGGCGGGTGCACGGTAGACGTCACCGTCCAGCCAGACGAACGCCTTCTCGGGATTCGCGTGAGTGCTCACGGGGATACCTCCTGGGTGGGCTCACGGGTGTGAGCATTCATGGGGAGCTCCACCGCCCGGCGTGCCTACCAGGGCACCGGGCGGTGGAGCGTTCAGGGAAGCCACCGAGGGTGGCTATCGTGCGGGCTTCTCCCGCAGCTTCAACTCGACGGCGATGAACGCCCGGTACAGCGGACTGTCGACGCCGCGCTTCACGTCCGGGTCGGGGACGACCGGGCCGGTCTTCCACTCCCCCGACCACACCGACTCACGGAAACGGACGTTGCGGGCCCGCCCGATCAGTTGGCCGGCCAAGGCTGCGATGTTCCATGCTTCCTCGTCCGGGTCGAGAGGGGACTTCGTGATCTTCACCGGCGGCACCCACGCGTTGATCACGAGCATCGGGCGCCGCAGCATCGGGTCCACGCCGACGTTCCCGGGGACACGGATCGTGACGCACGGCGACCGCAACGGGTCCGGGAGCTCCCGCGTCGTCACGTTCGCGGCGTCGACGAGCACCGTGAAATCCGGGTTGCCGATGAGGAACTCGCGCAGCGCACCCGGCGCGAACGGGACCGGTGCGTTCACGTGGCACCTCCTCCCGTTCTATCTGGCCCGGATCAGCTCCAGGTCAGAATCTTTGATCGGCCAGAGCGAACTCTTGCGTCGATTGCAGAGCGCGCATGCGGGCCGAAGATTGGAGAGCATGTGCCACCCGCCAGCCTTGATCGGCTTCACGTGGTCGATATGCTCCGCGGCGTCGCCACAGATCCAGCACCGACCACCGAAGTAGGAGATCCTGCTCTGCAGCTGTTCGATAGTGAAAGGGACGGTCCGAGAGCGGACAATGGACTGCCGCTTCTTGACCTGCTCCCGCATTCGAGGTTCGTAGACGCGGTTGTACGCCGTGATCCGGTCTCTGTTCGCCGCCCGCCACGCGGCCATCAAATGTCGATCTCGGATCCGCCGCGCGCGCAGGCATGACCTGCAGCGGTCCTGCAGTCCGCCTCGATCGCGGCTAAC
>NZ_BCXD01000046.1 GCF_001894925.1 Rhodococcus rhodnii NBRC 100604
GTCAGCCCGAAGTGAGTGAGAACCACTCCGACCCAGCCGATCACGAGTACACCCTGCCAGTTCAACGCCGTCTGCAGGTAGCTGAAGACGTCGGTGAGCATCAGCAGGAAGACCAGGACGGCAACGGCGCCGACCCACACGACCCGAGGAAGTCGAACGGAGCTGAGCGAGTGGAGGATTCGTTCGAGATTGGTGCTCGCCACGTAGTAGTTGACGCTGTTGACGCGGGTCTGCGAGATCACGATGAACAGCAGTCCGAACAGGCCGAGGCTCATCAGGACCGCCTGCACCACGCCGTGTTCGGAGGCAGGCTCGTTCGGGAGCACCGTCTGGACGAGGTAGATACCGGCGACCCCGTTGACCACGAACAGCAGCAGGTAGAAGACCCAGCCGAAAGTCACGACCTCGTGGAACCGCTCGTCCTCACGACGACCGAATCGCGCGAAGTCCGCGGTCGTGGGCATCGTGATGTAGATGCCCATGTACAGGATGAATCCGAGCACCCAGCCGGGCAGCGTGCGCCCCTCGGCCGGAACGACGCCTTCGAACGACAGCCACGCCGAGTCGCCGCCGAACTTCACGCTCGCGGCGACGAGCGTCGCGACGAGACCGATGAAGTAGAAGGGAAGCAGGTAGCCGTTGAGCTTCGCCATCCACGACTGGACGCTCCCGAGCATGAGCGGAAGCATCGCGACGACCACGACGGCGTACCAGATCCGGATGTCGCCGGCACCGAAGTACTCGGCGAACGCGAGTGCGAGCGTGCTGGATTCGAACACCGCGTAGTAGAGGACGGTCGCCGCGAGGAGCACCGCGGTGAGCAGCGAGCCCCAGCGTCCGAAGATGTTGCGCGTCAACAATGTCGAGTTGACTCCGTGCCGCAGCGAGAGCCTGGCCATGACGATGTTGACGAGCGAGAACACCACGGCGGAAGCGGCGATCGCGATGATCGCGTTCATGGTGCCGAACAGGCTCGCGGCGAGGGCTCCGTAGAAGAGCCACACCATCGCCGACAGCAGCGACCAGAACGACATGGTGACCTGCCATCGGCCCAGCCGCGCAGTGAGAGGAACCGCCGAGGCGTTGAAGTCCTCGTCGACCTGGGTTTTCTGCGTGGGCAATGTCGGCATCGCCACACCTCCATCAACAGGAAGGCTCGACGCCTTCGGTTGGACGTACCTTGTGTGCAGAACTGGATACAGTTTGACTCTTCAAGGGCCCGTTGGGAATAGCCGTAGGTAACAGTCCGGTTTCCACTTCGCGACATGCCGCCACACGTGACGCCGGGCCGTCGCACCGGAACCCGGTCGCGTCGCTCGTGCCACAGTTCCCACCCCGAACCGCGCCGAGCGCGTACTGTTCGAGAACTGTATGCACATCGGAGTGCCCCGTCGCGGGGCCGAGGGGGACGACATGAGCGCACCGACACGGCGCACCCGGGCCGGGACGACCGTCGACGCGGTCCATCAGGCGCTGCGCGAACGCATCATCGACGGCGTCTACCAGCCCGGACAGCGGATGTCGCAGGAACAGCTCGCGGCAGAGTTCGAGGTCAGTCGTACCCCGCTGCGCGAGGCCCTGCAACGCCTCGAGGCCGACGGACTGCTCGTCGCCGAGGCGAATCGCGGGATGCACGTCGCGCCCATCGTCAACTCCGAGACGGAGGAGAGCTACGCACTGCGCCTGCTCGTCGAGCCGCCCACCGTCGCGGCCGTCATCGACCACCTGACCGACGCCGACTTCGCGGCGATGGCCAAGGCACTCGAACAGATGCGGCGTCACCGCAATCACAGCCGCCGCTTTCAGAAGGCCCATCAGCAGTTCCACCAAGTCGCGCTCGAGCGCTACCCCGGCTCGTTCCGTGCTCTCACCGAGACGATGCACACCCGCATCCACCGGCACCAGAGCGTCTATCTCTCGCATCAGCGCACCCCGGACGACTTCATCGAGCTCGACGACGCGCTGCTCACGGCATTTCGGGAGCACGCGTCGGCGTCGGCGCGCCGGATCCTCGAGTTCCATCTCGTGGACGCAGCGCTGGGGCTCGTGCTCGACGCCGACCCCGATCACCGTTTCGATTCGCTGCTCGTGGCGATGCGCGGACGCGGCATCGTGATCGAGCACGACGCAGAGGGGCACATCGTGCGCCCCGCGCCCGTCTACTGGCTCGATTCCGATCCGGTCCTGCCACGGACGATCACCTCCAACCTGCATCTGGTGTACCCACCGAAGCAGTGAGACAGGGCCGTCAGCCGGCGAGCAGTGCGCCCGCTCGCGGCACGACGGGATCGAGTCCGAGCCGGTTCAGGATCCGCCACGTCGTCGCCGCCGCAGCCGTCACGACGGGAATCTCGAAGCGGCTCTGGATCTCGTCGAGCACCGGCAGCGACGGCATCTGCACGCACGCACTGAGGACGAGCGCGTCGGCATCGGATGTGTCGACCTTCTCGACGTGATCGAGCAGGTTCCGAGGATCGAGACGCCCCACCTCGAGGTTGTCGGCAACCTCGAGCGACAGCGAGTCCACGACGTCGAAGCCCTCGTGTTCGATGTAGTCGCAGACGGTGGCGGTCAGCGGCTTCATGTACGGGGTGACGACGGCGAGCTTCTTCGCACCGAGATGCGCGAGCGCCTCGGTGAGCGCCCCGGCCGACGACAGCACGGGGATCGCCGATCCCGCTTCCCGTTCCGCGATGCCCGCGAGCTTCGTCTCGGATTCGCAGTGGTATCCGCGGCCCTGCGACATGATCGCGACGAGGCACGCATAGGCCATGACGTCGACGCGGGCATCCGCGAGTTCCGCCGCGCACCGCAGCGAATCCGCATCCATCGCCGCGAGCTGTTCGGGCGTCACGTGCTGCATCCGCATCCGCGAGGAGTGGAATGTGAAGCGCTCCGGCCGGATCTCCGCGCGGGCGTTCAGCATCGCCGGAATCTCGGTCTCCATCGTGGTGTTCGAACTCGGAACGATCATCCCGATGCGATGAGTGCTGGTCATGGTGTCAGTCCTTCGGAGAGTGTCGCGTCGTGCACGGGGCGTCCGTGCACAAGTTGGTCGTGCGGAGCGCCGGCAACACCGCCGGGTCGGGCCCCGACCCCCGAGACCAGCGGATCCCCAGCGGGAGCGCGTTCTCGAGATGCCGGGGTTCGAGTTCGTCCCCGGAACCGAGGTGGATACCCACACCGGCGAGGGCGATCGGAAGCGAGCCGAATCGGTGTGTCGGTTCCGCGGCGGTGATGACCCCCAGCGCGGTGTCGAGCAGATGGAACTCGAGCAACCGTTGCGCGAGCGCGGCGTCGCCGCAACGCACGGCGTCGAGCAGTATCTCGTCGACGCTCGTGAGATCTTCTGCGGCAGCCGGTTTCTGGAAGTACATGCGTTGATAACGGTCGATGATGGTGAGGTGCGATTCGATCATCGACCGGATGCCGGGCGGAAACCGGTCGAGAATGATCCGATGGAAATCCCAGTGCGCGAGCTGAAAGTCTCGCGGGGTCACCGCGGCTTCCTTCATCCGCATCAGGGCGGTCGACATCGCCGTGATGTCGTCCTGCGAGATCGTCTCCAGCGTCGCCGTCAGCAGCGACGGTTCCACGAGGGTACGGATCGCGTACGAGTCCTCGACGTCGCCGAGCGCGACGGGTGCGACGACGACGCCGCGGTTCGCCTGATTGACCACGAGATTCTCCGCTTCGAGCCGGCGTAGCGCCTCACGCAGCGGCGTCCGGGACACCTGAAGTTCGGTGGCGAGACGCACCTGCGAGAGCGCGACGCCCGGCCTGATCTCTCCCGAGACGATCCGCTCCCGGATCACGTGATGGATCCGGTCGACGGCGTCGCCTCGTCGTGACTTCTCGCCCTGCCCGGCGGTCGTCGCGTCGACGTACACGGCCTCAGTCCTCCACAGCCCCGAGCCGGGTGGCGATGAGGTGCGTGAAGAACTCGGGCTTCTGGTCGGCGACGACCTCGAGCGCCATCGGGTCCAGAAGGATCGAGGAACCCGAGCGGGGAACGTCGATCTGGAGGCGTTCACCGTTGCGGGTGAACACCTTCCGGAATCGCACGCCGGTGAACTCGTTGCCGATGCCGTTCCACGGCTCCGCCTGCACGACTCCTGCCGGAAGCCCGTCGCGGTCGGCCGGATCCGTCATCACGCTGCTCCTTCCTTCGCGCTGCCCCCGGCCACGGACCGGCTGCTCGCCACCGACAGCACCCGCGGCTGCGACGCGTAGACGCTCGGGTCGCGACGTCCCCCGAGGACGGGCAGCTTCGCACGCGCCGCCTCGACCTCCGCCATGTCGAGTTCGAGAACCTCGACGGCTTCGGTCGCGTCGCCGAGATCGGCGAGCACGCTCCCCCACGGCCCGACGGCGAGCGCATGCCCGTAGGTCGTGAAGCCGTCGGTGTACTCGGGGTCGGCCGAACGCACCGTCGCGGGAGCGACGACGTACGCGAGATTCTCGATCGCGCGGGCGCGCAACAGTGTGTGCCAGTGCGCTTCTCCGGTCGCGTACACGAACGCCGCCGGAACGAGGATCACCTCTGCTCCCGCGACCGCGAGAGCCCGCGCGACCTCGGGAAACCGTACGTCGTAGCAGATCGTCAAGCCCAGCCGCACGCCGTCGACATCCACGACGACGAGTTCCGAGCCGGGCTTCTCGACCGACGACGCCTCGAACGACTGGCCGCCGATGTTCGCGTCGAACAGATGAAGCTTGTCGTAGCGGCCCGCGATCTCACCCGAGGCGTCGATCACCAACGCCGAGTTGAATACTCCGTCGTCGGTCGTGTTCTTCATTCCGCCGAGGACCACCACGACGCCGAACCGTCGTGCGGCGTCACGGAGCGACCGAACCGGGTCGCCGTCCACCCCGCTCGCCGCCGCGCGCATCTCGGAGTTGGTGCCGAGCATCAGACCGTTCTCGGGTAGCGCCACGACGGCGGCGCCGCCTTCCGCCGCACGTTCGATGCAGCGCACGGCGGTCGCGACGTTGGCCTCGACGTCCGTCGTCGCGTGCCACTGGGTCAGTCCGATGCGCAGGGTGCGGGACGTCATGAGCTGCCCGCCCCGACGACCTGCCGACCGGAGCGTGCCCGAGCCTCGTCGAGATCCATGTTCACGACGGTCCATCCGCCGCCGGACGCTTCCATCGGCTCGTACGCGTACACCGAGCCGTGCACCGCGGGTCCTGCGGCACCCAGCATGATCATCCAGTTCATGATCTCGTACTGGCCGTGCTCGAGCAGCGGGAACGGTTCGAGCGAGCACATGTCGAGGCCGCGGCCGGTACGCATGAGTTCGAGTAGGTACGTGTCGTATTCGGTGTCGACACCACCGAAATGCCCGGGGTCGAGCCAGTGCGACAGTCCGCCCGTCGCGAGGAACGCGACGCGCAGCCCCGACTCCTCGATCGCCGTGCGCATCGATTCACCGAACAGTCGGGCATTGAACGGTGAGAACGATCGCGCCGGCTGGGTGATGACGGGAACGACCGGAAGGTCGGGACGCGGCAGCACGAGCCGCAACGGAACGATCAGGCCGTGATCGAGCTCGACCTTCGGCGCCTCCTCGACTTCCTGTCCCACGGCCCGCGCCGCGTCGGCGAGTGCGCGCGCGAACTCCGGATGCCCCGTCAGTTCCAGGTCGAGATCGGGGCGCTTGAAGAACTCCATCGATCCCCGGTGTCCTTCGCCCACGCCGAGCACGAAGTGCCCGGTGTCGAAGCTCTGGAAGTGGCAGTCGGCCGACACGAGGATCACGTCGGGGTCCGCCGCGGCGATGTCACGAGCGAGCCGCTCGTAGCCCGCGAGCAGCCGTCCGACGGCGTCCTCCGGGTCGATCTCGGGACGTGCCAACAGGTCCGGCACGTGCGAGCATCCGCCGGCGAAGACGAGATTGGCCGGCACATCCGGGGTCGGCAGCGGAAGCGAGTCGTCGACGACGAACTTTCCGGCGCTCGCCCCGTCGCCCAGATCGTCGTTGAACCAGCGGCTCACCAGGATCGTCAGCCCGTCGTTCAAGCCGATCGCCCGGAGCCGATCGCGGTTGCCGGCCAGAATCGTCTCGGCCCACTCCCTGTCGACGCCGAGCAGTTCGGGCGCTCGGGCGGGGTCCTGCTTGACGGCGGCGAGCAGTTCGCCGTCACGCGCCATCGCGAGAATCGCGTTCTCGATCGCGCTCTTGTCCATGGTTCACCTCTCCTGTCGAGCGAGTGGGGTCACTGCGAGACGAGCTTGCCGTCGCGGACGACGGCGACTCCGTCGATCTCGACGGTGCAGCCGCGCATCGGGACGTCCAGATGTGCCGGGGTCTCTCGGTCCGCGAAGCGGTTCGATCCGGTCGACCACATGAAATTGCCTGCTGTCGACCGCAGTTCCTGTCCGTAGAGGCTGCGCGCGTCGTACACGTCGAAGGCCGACCAGCGCGCCCGCTCGAGCAGGCCCCAGCCCATGTGGCTCAGCGCGAACACCTCGCCGTCGTTCCATGCCGCGAAGTAGTCCTCGAGCACGTGGGCGTCGGTTCCCTTGCCCGAGATGGACGTGATGAAGCCCTTCTCGACCTCGATCGTCACCGTGTCCTGGACGTAGCGCTGCCACGGAATGAGCGCGTCGCCCGGCTGCAGCACGATGCGTCCCTCTGCGGTGCGATCGTTCGGGAAGCACGCGACGAAGCCCGACGGCCAGTGATCCCACCGGCCCGGCTCGTCGACGTAGCCCCACTGATGCGTGATCGGGAGGTCCGTGCCCGAGATGTCCGCAGTGAGATCCATTCCCGCGGCGTTGGTGACGTGGAGGGTCGAGCCGGAACGCAGCTTGTCGCCGCCTGCCTCCACCTCGGATCGCAACGTGGCGTCACCGGCGAGTCGCTCGAGCACGTCGTTCGGTTCGGCCACGAAGAGCATGCGCTTGCCGTTGCCCGTGATCCGGGTACGGACGTCCGAGTGGATCAGACCTCCCACCGTGACGTCGACGACGAAGTCGCATTCGCCCGCCGCGGCGAGTAGCGGCGCCACTTCGCGGCCGTCGGCCTGGTAGGGCGGCAGATTCGGGTTCGACAGGCTCGACGCATGGAGCACGAGCGCACCCGCGCCGAGTTGACGCGCCGCGGCGACGGCCGCGGCGACGTACTCGTCCTTCTGACCGAGTTCGGCGATGATGCCGACGGTTTCGTTCCCGGTGACCTTGCAGAGCCGGAACTGTTCGACGAAGTTCTCGGTGAGAGTACGAGGCATTGTGGTGCTCCTTCGATTGTGCGTGTGATGTGGTCCGGTGCGGGCGCCGGCGTCAGTGCGCGCCGCGGACGGCGCCCCCGTCGATCGACAGCGACGTCCCCGTGACGAACGACGCGCGCGACGACACGAGGAACGCGACGGCGTCGGCGATCTCGGTCGCCTCCGCCCATTGGCCGAGCGGAATGTCACGCACGACCTTCGCGATCTCCTCGTCGACGGTCGAGCCGTTGGTGGTCGCCTTCATCTCGACGATCCCCTGCATCCGATCCGTCCCCGTGGCGCCGGGCATCACCTGATTGACCCGGACGCCGTCGGGGGCGAGCTCGGTGGCGAGCGTCTTGACGAACGCCGACGCCGCGGCGCGGTACGACGACGAGAGCACGCCCCCGGGGGCAGGCTGGCGTACCCACGTCGAGGACAGCAGCACGATCGCGCCGGCCTGTTGTGCTCGCATCGCGCGGGCGGCGCTCGTGCCGAGTTGCACGACGGGACGCAGCAACTGATCGTGCGCGGCCTGCCAGTCCGCCCACGTCATGTCGAGGACGGGCTTGATCTTCGGGCCGGGAGTGTTGAGTACGGCGACGTCGAGGCTGCCGTGCAGCTCCACGACCGAGTCGACGAGCGCGGCGGTCGCTTCGCTGTCGGCGAGATCGACCTCGAACGGCACGATCCGGCCGTCCCCGAGATCCTCGGGCGTTGAGCCGACGGAACGCGACGCCGCGACGACGGTCATTCCCTCCATCGCGAGCCGTTCGGCGACCGCCCTTCCGATGCCGCGTGAGGCTGCGGTGACGAAGGCGACGCCCTTTTCGAGTCCGAGATACATGAGTCTTCTCCGGGGATATCGGGTGGAATCGTGATGCGGGTGGGCGAGCGGTCAGAGCTCGCGGATCGCCTGCTCTGCGCAGAGCGAGATCGCGCGACGGGCGACCGCCGCCTGGTCGGGTGGGACGGTGCCGTCGCCGACGGTGGAGGCGTAGCCCCACTCGTCGGACCGGAACACGCTGGGACACATCTCGAAACATGTCCCGTATCCGTCGCATTTCGTGGCGTCGACCGCGACTCTCATCGTGACCCCTCTCTCGGGACCGCCGGGTCCTTCGGGGCACGGCGTTCCAGTTCTGCCCCCACCGACAGGGCGAGTGTCGCGGCGCCGTCGACGAATCCGCAGGCGCCGCGCCCGGTGATCTGAGTTCCCCACCGCAACAGGTTGGTTCGGTGCACCGGGTCGTCGTCGCCGCGCACGACCTTGCGGAGCGAGCGTGCGATGGCGCCGGTCGAGCTCACGCAGACCCCGCACTGCATCGCCGATTCGGTGCGGAACCACTCGCCGAGCTCCGCAGCGACGGCCAGCAGGTCGTCGTCGCGGCCGAGTACGGTGACGGCGGCGCAGCCCAGCCCGCTGCCGATGCCGCGCAGCGCGTCGTAGCAGCAGCACACCGCGAAGTGGTCGGCCTCGAGAATGCCGCCGAACCAGCCACCGACCATGAGACCGGTGATCTCCCGGCCGCCGCCCGCCGCGACGAGATCGGCGATCGGACGGCCGAGTGCCATCTCGTACACGCCAGGCGACGCGACGTCGCCGGTGAGCGTGAACAGTGCTGTGCCCTTGGAACTCTCGGTTCCCACCGATGCGAACTCCGTGGCGCCGTGCACCATGATCCACGCAGCGTGGGCGAGCGTCTCGACGTTGCTCACCAGGGTGGGAAGGCCGTGCACCCCCGCCTCGTAGGGGCGCGGGGGCTTGCTGGTCGGCTTCGCGGGATCGCCGTCGATCGAGCGGCACACCGCCGATTCCTCTCCGGCGACGTAGGTGTGTTCGGCGACGTGGGTCCGGAGGACGAGGCCGTCGGGAACGAGCCCGGCGTCGCGGCACTCCGCGATCGCGCGGTCGACGACGGCACGGATGCCCTCGTCGGACAGGTACACGATCGCCTCGCTCGCGCCGATGGTGTGGGCCGCGAGCAGCAGGCCGTCCAGCACGAGGTGGGGACGACGGGTCAGGAGCCAGCGGTCCTTGCCGGACGCGGGTTCGCCCTCGTGTCCGTTGGCGACGACGACGGTGTCCGAGTCCGCGCCACCCACCGTCGTCCACTTGCGAAAGGCCGGGAATCCGGCGCCGCCGCGGCCGCGCAGGCCGGAGCGTTCGAGTTCGGCGAGAACGTCGGGAGCAGCGGGCCTGTCACCGAAGAAGCCGAGCCGGCGCTCGTCGCCGAGGCCCCACTCCGGGCTCTCGGCGCCCGGAACGACCAGCCGCGGTGGAGTCGAGGCGACGACGCGAGCTGCGAGGCTCGGGTCGGGAGCTCGGTACAGCGCGGAGCGCCCGGCCACGTCACGTGCCAGCAGGTCGTCGGGGTGAACGGCCGTCATGACAGCCCCCTGAGGAGTTCGAGAGCCCGCTCGAGCGAGACGACGTCGCCGTATTTCGCGTCGATGTCGAGCAGCGCACCATCGTGCGGGCCGGCTTCGCGATCGCCGACGCAGTCGCGGACCACGAAGGCCGGGAGGTCGTGAGCACACGCGTCCACGACGGTCGCGCGCACGCATCCCGATGTCGTCGCACCCACCACGAGAACGGTGTCGACGCCGGCCGCGGCAAGCTGCCGGGCGAGATCGGTGTGAGCGAAGGCGGACGCCGTCTGCTTGACGACGAGTGGGTCGCCCTCACCGACGTCGAGCCGCTCGTCGATCAAGGTGCTGTGGTGTCCCTCGAGCAATCCCGTCATCGCGGGCATCTTGGTCAGCCAGGTGCCGCCGACGCCGCTGCCGTCCTCAGGGAAGGCGATGGTGGTGAACCAGACCGGGACTCCGCGTTCACGCGCCGCGGCGAGCAGCGTCGCTGTCGACTCGACCACGTCGTCGAGATCGAAGCCCGGGCCGTAGGTCTGCCGCGTGAAGCCGTACTGCAGGTCCACGACCACGACCGCGGGTCGTGACCCGAACGTCAGTCTTCCCATGAGTCCGCCGGCCGCGTAGCGTTCGCGGACTCCGCTGTCCGCGCTCAAAACTCGAACTCCGGCCACTCGCCGGGCTGCGCCCGCATCATCTCGACGTAGAAGCGATACAGGTTGCGCTGCACGCCTTCCTCGTACCGCGTCCAGAACACCTTGCCCGCCCGGGCCAGTCGGAGACGGGCGTCGCCATCCCGATCCCGGGCATGCCCATCTCGTAGTTGAGCTCGAAGTCGAGAAGCTCTCCCGCGACGGACGATCCGGTGCGCGCCACCGTGAGCCAGGGTTCGGTGTCGTCCATCTCGAACGACCCGCTGAGCGAGAACGTCCCGAGCGCAGCGCGATACGCGCGATCCTTCTGCTCGGGGGTCATGTTCTTGTAGCCCAGGAACCAGTTCCAGATCTCGAACTGACCCGGCCCGATCGGCTGCCACACCCGCACCGTCAGGATGCCGGTGGGCGGATGGTTCGCGCCGTCCTCGGTCATCGGGAGCGCGAGAATCGAGAAGTTCGGGAGACGTTGCCGACGACGACACGGGATCGGCGTGCCACCTCGAGCTGTTCCGGCGTGATGTTCACACTGTCGAAGTGCTCGGCGAGCGACTCGGGGAAGCCGAAGAAGTTCGGTCCCGGCTCGTCGGCGTCCTCGGCCATCGAGAAGGACAGCGAGTGGCCCGGGGACGCCTGGATGTGGTAGCCCATCATGTTCTCGCTGAACGGAACCGGAAAAGCACCGATGCTCCACACCGACTTGTGCAGGGTGCCGAGATGGTAGTCGTCGCCGGAGAAGCTGTCCGAGCCCGACTTCCAGTTCGCGTCCACCACGAATCGTTGTGGCTTGCCGAGAACCTCGACGCCGTCACGATCCAGGCCGAAGACGAGATCCATGTACCAGGCCATCCCACCGAGGTATTCGCGCAGTGGCGGCGCCGTCGGGTCGAGAGTCGCGAAGATCAATCCGTGGAACGACTCGACCTGTGCGGCCCTCGCCAAGCCGTTGCGCTTCTTGTCCATCGAGCCGAATGCGTTCTTCCACAGCGGCGCCCCGACGAGCGAGCCGTCCGAGGAGTACGTCCACCCGTGGTACGGACACCGGAAGTGCGACGAGTTGCCCGAATCGGCACGGCAGATCTGCACGCCGCGGTGCCGACACGCGTCGAAAAGCACGTTGACGTCGCCGTTTTCGCTGCGCGTCACGACGAACGAGTCCTCGCCGATCTTGCGAACGACGTAATCGCCCGCCGCTTCGATCTCGGACTCGTGACCCATGTACACCCAGGCACGGCCGAATATCTTGCGCAGTTCGGTGCTGTAGACCTCGGGATTGCCGAAAATCGCTGCGGGGACCCTGCCCGCGGGCAGGCCCGAGTCGATCCGATCGATCAATTCGCGCACCCTCGGGGGCAGTTCGGCCGTACTCGGCGTCGCGGTGGACGTACGGCTGTGCGGTGGCGACTGCTGACTCGTCGCGGGATTCATGTGGCTGCCCTCCTGGTGGACGGTGCGCGGGAAGAAAGGCGGTGCTCAGAAGAAGAGGGAGAAGTTGTGGGTGCCGATCACGGTGAGATCGAGCAGTACGACGCGGCGCAGCAGTCGCCAGCGCCCGTCCTCGCGGCGCAGCACGTCGTGACGCTCGCCGGAGAGCAGTTTCGCGGAGGTCTGATCCTGCCGGGTACGGAAGATCAGGATGTTGCTCCGCGCGTCGAGAAGGTCCTCGTCGTCGGACGGCCGCACTCGGATGTTGGTGACGAAGTGCAGGATGCGCGACGGCGGGTCCTCGGCCCACGCGTACCGAGTCTCGCCGCGGGTCACGCGCGAGTCCAGCGATCCGTAGGTCTCGTCGAGGTGGAAGCTGGATTCCGCGAAGCCCCGGCCGCGAGCGCGTTCGACGGTCTCCCGGACCGGGACGCGGTACACGATGTCCCTGCTCACGAGTTCGCGGAGCCATGTGCGCTCCTCGAGATCGTCGAGCAGTTCGGCCTCGTAGTGGAAGAAGTCGGTCGCCTCGGCATGCCGGGGATCCGACACCGACAGGGGCCGAACAGCCGTCGACGCATGGGACATGCTCACGCTCCAACCTCCAAACTGCATACATTTTTGGATGCAGTCGCAGCATGCACCGAAACTCGCCGGAGTGCAACAGGTGAACGACGTCGTAACGAAGCCGAAACACTCTGCGCCCGTGAGCCGTCACGAACGAGTGGCCGCCCCTCGGCTGCTACCCACGAGTAGCTTCCGGAGGCCCCGCTCGGCGATCCCTCGCGCGACACCCCCGCAGAAGCCCAGGGCTGGACAAGTTCGCTCGCGGTGTGCTGTCGTATCAGCGCTCCCGATTCACGGGCGCCGCGATCACGCCTCCCGATTCGTGCGGACGACAGCTCCGCGAGTGCACCCATTCCTTTTCACGTTCGGCCGGAGTCTCTTTCGGCGACGATCGCCACCGGCCGGGCCGTTTCTCGTCCTCGTCCGGATCGGCTCGTGCCCCCCCTGCCGACCGCGACACGACCGCAGTCAAGAAGGAGAAGCCTT
>NZ_BCXD01000047.1 GCF_001894925.1 Rhodococcus rhodnii NBRC 100604
AGTAACCACACGCCGTAGCGCGTCGCCGCGAACGCGACCATCGCCAGCGCGACGGCGGCCCCCGAGACCGCGCCCGCCACGCCGAGCACGGCGAGGCACCCGCACAGCACGACGACTCCCACGAGCGACGGCACCATCAGCCGCGACGCATCGAGGTCCGCCGAGCCGCGGTAGACGGCGAACTGCCACTGGTCGTGCAGCAGTTGATGGACGACGAGGATCGCGACGATCACCGTCAGGCCGTCGAAGCTCGCGCCGAGCACCGTCGTCCCCGACACCGCGGTCACGGCCACGACCACGGCGCCCGTCACGACCGACGTCACGACGCCCATCCGTGCCACGCGCGCGTCGAACCGCGTGTCCGCCCCGCGAATCCGGTCCGCGAAGGTCGTGTGCCCCAACGCCTGTGTGACGGCGCCTGCTGCGTTCGCAATCGTGACGGCGACGACGTACCGGCCCAGATCGGCGGCGGTGGCGAAGGCGGCGAGCACCACCTGATCGATCCGGCCGCCCACTCCGTCGAGGGCTGTCGTCGTCCAGTACCCGAGCGAGAACCGCCAGTCGATACGGCCCGCGCGCCGACGCATCGCGCCACGCGCCCAGACGAGGACGCCCGTGACCGTCCAGACGAGCTGCCCGAGGGCCATCGTCGCGATCGCCGCCGGCAGGGTGAGCGCGCCGAACCCCCACAGCAGAATCTGCAACAGCGACGGAAGGAGCAACGGTATGCCCCTCACCGCATTCCAGGCGACGACCCGCCCCCTCGCCTGCAGCGATTCGACGCCCAACTGGGCGACGCCGCCGAAGACCAGCAGCCAGCAGAGCGCCCGAATGCCGGACTCGACAGTGCTCGCGCCACCGGCCAGCAGCGGCGCCGCCGCCCACAGGCCCACGGCGGCAACCACTCCGAGCGCGGTCAGGACGACGAACGACCGCCGTGGATAGCCGCGGCCGCGGGTGCGCACGACCGCGCCGAAGCGTGGAATCCCGAGGAAACACGTCCACGACAGCAACTGCAGCGGCGCGAAGATCGCGGCGAGCTCACCGCGTCCGGTCGCGCCGAGCGAGCGCGCGAGCAGCGGCGCACTGAGCAGGCTCGTCGCGATCCCGAGATACGTCACGATGCTCGACACCGCGACGCCGCGCACGAACGGCACTGTCGTACACCGCTTCTCGTCCGTCGTCACGGGTGCTGCTGTGCCCATGGTCAGTACGCTCCGTCGGGACGGACGAGCGCCCGGATCGTGCGGGCGACGAGCAGGAGATCGCCGATCATCGACCAGTTGTCGACGTACGACAGATCCAGGCGGACCGACTCCTCCCACGACAGATCCGACCGTCCCGACACCTGCCACAATCCCGTTACCCCCGGCTTGACCAGCAGCCGGCGACGGACGACGCCGTCGTAGGACTCGACCTCACGGGGCAACGGTGGGCGCGGACCGACGACGCTCATCTCGCGCCGCAGCACGTTGACGAACTGCGGCAGCTCGTCGATGCTGTGACGCCGCAGGAAGCGGCCCACCGTCGTCACGCGCGGGTCGTCCCGCAGCTTGAACAGCGGGCCGGCGCCGTCGCTGCCGCCGCGCACGTCGTCGAGTCGCCGGTCCGCGTCGCACACCATGGTGCGGAACTTGACCATCGGAAAAGGAGTGCCGTCCATGCCGATTCGCGGCGCCGTGTAGAAGATCGGGCCACGGCTGGTGAGCTTGATCGCGAGCGCGGCCGCGAACATGACGGGCGCCGAGACGAGCAGGGCGAGCGCCGCGAACGCGAGGTCGAACGCCGTCTTCTGGAAACTCTGCGACGCCCGGTACTGCGGCTTCTCGACGTGGATGAGCGGCAGCCCCGCCACCGGACGCATCGCGAGCCGGGGGCCCGCCACGTCCACGATCCCAGGCGCCACCACGATGTCGACGTCGAACGGCTCCAGCGCCCACACGAGGTCACGCAGCCCGGAGCGGCCCAGCCGCTCGATGCCCGTCACGGCCACGGTGTCGGCGCCGCAGAACTCGAGCGCCTCGGCCGCAGCGGACTCGTCACCGAGGACCGGAACCCGCCGGTCGCCCATCGTGATGTGGTCGCCGCGGGCGCCGGTGAACCCGTGTGTACACGCGGCGACCACCCGGTATCCGTCCGCGGTGCCCGCCTCGAACGTCGCCGCGAGCTCCCGTACCGCCCGTTCCGATCCGACGGCCAGCACCGACGTCCGGAACTCACCGCCGCGACGACGTGCCGCGATCCGTCGTCGCCACCCCCATCGGCCGAGCAGCAACAGGATCAGGCCCAGCGGCAGCGCGACCGCCAGATACGCCCGCGCGAAGTCCACCCGGAACAGCAGCGACACGATCGCGATCGCCCCGAACAACCAGAGCGACGCCACGGTGATCCGCCGGTACTCTTCGGGCCCGACGCCGACGACCCGCGCCGAGCGGGTGCGGTGCATGGCCGATGCCGCGAGCCACGCCAGCACCAGCCCGATCGACACGGCGGAGTAACCGACCTCGACCGGCCCGCGCGACGACACGACACCGGACTCGGTGCCGAACCGCACCCCGTGGGCGACCGCGACGGCGACGACCACGGCGACGACATCGGTGATCAGCAGCCGGCGGGCGTAGGCCGGCTGCCACTCGCGCCGATGGGCGAGCGGCACACCTGCCGCCACGCCCGCACCGGGCCGCGTCGACAGGTGATGTGATGTCATTCCCGGTTCCGTTCGGCTGCACACCGACCCGTTCGCCGATTAGCGAAACAGTTTGCGCGGAGCCACGATCCGAGGTCCATCGGTGCACATTGAGGGCTCTCCACTGAACCGAGAGTATGAATCCGCAGCAGCGGCACGGATGGTTACAGCCAAGCTGTGAGCATCACCATATCGACAGTGCTCGTGCGTGTTTTTCCGGTGTGGGGACCGGAAAGTCGCGCACGCGCGGCGGAGCCGCCTACTGCAGCGCGGCGAGCGACGGCTTCGGGGTGCCGTCGCTGAAGTACACGCCGAAGTGCCCTTCACGGTCGACGGACCGCGAGTCCCGGTCGTCGACCGTGTAGAGATACGCGGCCGACACGAACGGGAGTAATCGCCAGAGCGTCATCGCGTCCAGAAGGTGCGCGGACTGCTCGGCGACACCCACCGAGTCGAACCCACCCGTCGGGGTGCCGAACTCCGTCAGCAGGATCGGCTTGCTCCCGTCTCCCGCCGCCACCATCACGTCGCGAAGCGGATACAGCCCGGCACGCACCGCGCTCGCCGCGCCCGACGCCGACGGCAACTGAGCACCGGTGTACGGGTGAACCGACAGGGCGTCGAAGTACGGCTGGAACCCGGCGTCGTAGAGCGCGCCGGCGAAGTCCGGCGGCGACATCGACGCCGTACCCACGGTGGCAGCCGGACCGAGGCTCCCCGCCACGACGGGCATTCCGGGAGCCGCGTCCTTCACCGCCCGATGGGCCGCCTTCAGCAGTTCGCCGTAGCGGACCGGACTCTGCACCGGACCCCAATAGGCCGACAGGTTCGGCTCGTTCCAGATCTCGATCGTCGAATCCGCCGGCACGCGCCGAGCCACCGCACGGCAGAACTCCGCCCACGCCGTGACGTACTCGCGCCCCGGCGCGGTGTTGCGTGGCCCCCGATCCTCCGGATCACGCGCCCACTCCGGCGCGTACGCGACCGTGACCGTCATCGCCAAGCCGCGTCCACGACACTCGTCGACCACCATGTCCAGCGACGTCCAGTCCCGGACGCCGGGCCGGTCCTCGATGAGCCACCAGTCCGCGACGGTCCGGCACGACGAGATCGGCAGCGCCGCCGCGCGGTCGAACCAGGCGCGCAACGCCTCGCGGTCCTTCCGGATGGTGTTCGCGTCGGTCGACACTCCCCACACGACGGAGTCCGCGGGTGTCGTCACCGGGCCGATCTCGGCGCCGCGACACGCAGTCGACGTCGTCGCGGCGAGTCCGGCGGCCACGGTCGACGCTGCGCCGACCCGAAGAAATCGTCGTCGGGACAGAGGAGTGTGCGACACGGATCCCTCTCGGTTCGCGTTCGTGCTGCGGACGGCAGTGCTGGGACAGACTACGTCGCTGTCGAATTCGTCGTCGGACGAGAACGGGTTCGACGACGGCGATCGATCCTCGGTGACTGCGGTCACAAACGCCCTTCCGGGTGACGCTCATTTTCTCGAGTTGCAGATGCGTGGAAAGTTGCTGATAGTGAACTGCGGCAGCCACAGGCCGCTACAAATCGACCGAATCCCAACCCGACTGAGCGATGTACATGCCTTATGCCCGTTTTCCTCCCAGTCATCCTGTTTGCGGTCTGGTTACTACTTGTCGGGAGCGTCTGGCGACGACCGCAGCGCGGAGCCCTCGTCGTCGCGGCAGTGACGCCTTTCGACGGCCTGCTCGCGATCATGCGGTTGCCCGACCTCGCCGACGGCTGGAAGGAAGGGCTCCTCGTTGCCGCGATTGCCTCTGCAGCGCTGCGCAATTCGCGAACGCCATGCCCTCGCGGGGGTCTCGCCGGGTTCGCGCCGTGGTGGCCCGCCGCCGCGGCCTTCGTCCTGATCGGAACGGCATCGGCGTTCGTCGCACACGGGACCGACGGCATAGTCGCCGTCAAGATCACGTTCTTCTACCTCGTCGCCGTTCCGCTCCTTCTCTGGTGGGCACCCTTCGATTCGCGGGACCGCGACGTCCTCGTGTCGATCCTCATGGCCACGGGCGTGGCCGTCTCTGTTCTGGGACTCGTCCAGCAGCGGCTCGGACCGGACCGCATGGTCGGTTGGGGCTACGAATACGGCGAGCAGGTGCGGAGCGCGGGCGGTCTCTTTCGGACGTTCAGCACCTTCGGGCAACCGTTTCCGTTCGCACTCTTCGTGACGACCTCCCTCCTCGTGGGGGGAGCGGTCGCGCTCGGCGATCCCCGCCGTCTGCGCAACTCGCTGTTCCTCGTCATGTCCCCGATCATGGCGTTCGCAATGACCACCGCCGTCGTGCGGGCCGCGGTACTCGGACTCGTTCTCGGCGCGATATGGATTGCGGCGACACGCTTTCCGCCTCTTTTCGCACTTCTCGGCGCAGGACTCGTGACGGTCCTGTGCGCCCTGCCGTTTCTGCCTGCCTCGGCCGTCGACGCCCTCACCTCCGGCTCGAGTCTCGACGAACGGCGTTCGGGCTGGTCGGGGATCGTCGACTCGCTCGCCGTCCATCCCCTCGGTGCAGGGCTCGGAGCCACCGGCTCCGCCGCCGACGCACTCCGCGAATCGGACGGCGGAACCACGGCCGCGGCTTATCAGCCCGACAACTACTACGTGAAGGTGCTCGTCGAACTCGGCCCGATCGGACTGTGGCTCGTCGTCCTGCTCCTCGGTGGAGCACTCGCGACCGCCTACCTCGCGGCCCGCACGGCGACCGGCGACGACGCGGCGTTCGCGGGTGGGGTGGGTGCCTCGATCGTGGCCGCGATCGGCGCCTCCATCGTGTCGACCTACTTCGAGATCTTTCCCCTGGACTTCTTCTTCTGGCTACTGTTGGGAGCTGTCGGATGCGCACAGGCGCAACGCGGATCGTGTTCGGATCGCTGGCGCTCGCGCCGGGCGGAGGCGGCGTCCAGACGTACTGCCGCGAACTCCTGACCGCCCTGGTTCCGCTCCTGCCCGAGTCCGATCTGCGCGCCACCGTCCGCGTGACCGCCCGGTCGGAACTGCCCGCCGGCGTGCACGGTGTGATCCGGCCCGACGTCAAGGGCGTCCTGCGCGCCGGCGCCGGCGCTCTCCCCGTGTCCGGCGCGCTCTTCCACGGCCTCGACGTCGACCTTCCGCTGTCCTCGCTCGGCGCCGTCACGGTCGCGACGATCCACGACCTGTCGGTCTTCGACACTCCGTGGGCGTCGCGAGCGGTCCGCGCCGCCGGCGAACGCGCGCTGCTGCACCATTCGCTACGGCGAGCCGACGCACTCATCGCGGTGTCCCGCTTCACGGCCGAACGCATCCGGAGCCTCACCGGGCGAACCGCGACTGTCACGCCCCTCGCGCCGGGCTCCTGGGCACGGCCGCCGTCCGAGGACGAGATCGCACGGGTTCGCGAACTCTACGATCTGCCGAGCGAGTTCGTGTTGCACGTGGGAGCGATCGAGCCGCGCAAAGCCCCGGGCGTCGTCGCACAGGCGTGCCGCAGGGTGGGACTTCCGTTCGTTCTCGCGGGCGCCGGAAGCGCCGGCGGGCGGCGGCCTCCGGCCGGCACGTACGGGCTCGGCTACGTACCACGATCCGACCTCCCCGCCCTCTATCGTGCGGCGACCGTCACGGCCTACGCCTCCCACTACGAGGGATTCGGCCTGCCCCCGATCGAAGCCATGGCCTGCGGCGGTGCAGTGATCGCCAGCGCCGTCGGTGCGCTCCCCGACGTCGTGTTCGACGGGGCCGTGCTCGTCGACGGACTCGACCCCGACGACTGGGCCGCCACGCTCCGCACGATCGTCCACGACTCGGGACGGCGCGACGAACTCGTCGCCGCCGGAATGCGGGCGGCCGGTGCGCTCACCTGGACACGCACCGCCGAGCACACCGTCGAGGTCTATCGCCGCACCGGAGTGAGCCTGTGAGAACGAGAATCGTGCCTCGTACGGAGGCTCACGTCGTCGCGAGAGACGGCGCTGCCGCGGCGCGCGCCGGCGCGGCCTCGGTCCTCTCCCGGCTCGTGGTGGCCGTGCTCGGCTGGATCGGGACGGTCGTCGTCGTACGCGCGCTCTCGCCGGCCGAATGGGGACAGTTCTCGTTCGTCTTCGGGCTGCTGGGCCTGCTCGTCGTGTTCACCGATCTCGGCGTGGGGCGTGTGGTTCTCCACCGTCTCATCGACGACGACCCGCATACGGTGCGTGCCACGGCCACGAGTTTCGTCATGCTTCGGGCCCTTCTCGGCGTCGTCGGGTACCTGCTCGCCCTCGGATACGTGATCGCGCTCGACTCCCAGCGCGAGGTCGTCCTCGCCACGGCGACAGCGGGTCTCGTCGTCGTGTTCGCCACACCCTCGCATGCGCTCTCCGTGCTGTACCAGAGCCGGCACCGGATGGGATACGTCGCTGCCGTGGACGTCGCGGGCCAGATCGTCCAGGTGGCATCGATCGTCGCGGCGGCGTTGTTCGCACCGATCCTGCTGGTGCTCGTGCTCCCCGCCGTGCTGAAGGAGATCGTCGTGCTCGCGGCGAAATACCGTGGGGCTACGTCCGACAACGGACTCGGCCTGCGGTTCCCACGCACTGTCGACCTCGCCCTGTGGCTCACCTTTCTGCGGGAGGCCCTCCCGATGTCGATCGGATACGGGCTGATCTTCGCGATGGTCAAATCCGATCTGCTCGTCGTGGAAGCGTGTGGCACGTTCGAGGACGTCGGCGAGTACTCCGTCGCCTACAAGTTCGCCGACGTACTCGACCTCGTGACCGTCGCCGCCATGACACCGCTGACGACACTCCTGGTCGCGGCGTGGCCGGCGGCACCGCGAGAGTTCGCCGCGAGATCGCGGCAGGGCGTCGTCGCACTGTCCACCATCTGCGCGTGCGCCGCCGCGGCGTTCGTCCCCGTCGCCGATTCCGTGCTCTCGCTGCTGTACGGGAGCGAGTACCGCGTCGCAGCCGATGCCGCGAGACTGCTCGTGCTCGCCTCCACCGGAACAGCTCTCGTACTCGTCGGCATCGCGGTTCTGGCCGCCGCCGGCCGTCATCGGGACTATCCGTGGATCGCTGCTGTGGGCCTCACCCTGAACATCGGCGCCGACATCGTCGTGGTCCCGTCGTGGGGATACGACGGCGCCGCGCTCGTCTCCGTCGGGTCCTCGGCGCTGACCGCTGCGCTCGTCTGGGCGGTGGTCGCCGGATCGTCGGGGGTCCGCTCGTCGTTCCCGCTCCGCGCCGTCGCCACCCTGGCGGGCATCACGGTCGCGGTCGTCGGCCTCGGAACCGTTCTCGTGAGGTACGTCTGGTGGCCGGCCGTCCCGGTGATCTCCGTCGCCCTGCTCGTCGCCGCCGCAGTGCTCACGGGCGTTCTGCGCGAGCTCACGACACTCGTCCGCGAGGCGCGCTCATGACCGAGGTCGTCTTCGTCCACCACACCTCCGACGTCTCCGGTGCAGAGCGGGTGCTGCTCGATCTCGTCGCCCACGGCCACCGCTGCGGCGACGTCGTCACCGTCGTGTGTCCACGAGGACCGCTGACCGAGTTGCTGCCCGGCGCCGTCCGGCACGTCGCGATCCCGTCGCTGGGACTCGGCGGCGCGCAGGGCCTTCGGCGCGGCGTCGCAGCGGCGGAGTACGCGATGCGCAGCGCACGTGCGGCACGGGTGATCGGCCGCACGCACGGCGATCGCCACATCGCCAATTCCCTGCTCGCACTTCCCGCGCTGAGATCGTCCGGCCGGACGTTCGGCTATCTCGGCCACGACGTCGCACACCGCCGCTCCCAGCGCGCGATTCTCCGCCTGTCGCGGCGCGCGCTCTCCGGCGCCGTGGCCGTGTCCGCCGAGACGGCGTCACCCCTTCGGCCCCTGGGAATCGACTGCCGGGTCGCGGTCAACGGGACCACCTGGCCGGTGCCGGCGCGCACGGTGGAGCTCGGACGGCCCCCGGTCGTGGGGATGCTGGCGCTGCTGACGCCGTGGAAGGGACACCACGTCCTCCTCGACGCGGTGGCGGACATACCCGGCGTGCACGTCGAGTTCGCGGGAAGAGCCCTTCCCGCCGACCGCGGATACACCGACGACCTGCGACGACGCGCTCGCCGCCCCGACCTTCGCGATCGGGTGCACTTCCTCGGACACGTGCCGGCCGCGACCGCTCTCGCACGGTGGGACGTCGCGGTCTCCGCGAGCATCGCCCCCGAGGCCGGGCCGCTCGCCGTCCTCGAGGCGATGGCGCACGGTGTGCCGACCGTCGCGACCGACCACGGTGGCAGTCGCAGCTACCTCGGCGGCACCGGACTGCTGGTCCCGCCGAACGACCCGGCGGCCCTGGCGTCCGCACTCGACCGCGCACTCGGCGACATGCCGCTGCGCCGCGTGCTGTCCGCCGCGTCACGCGAGCGCATCGCCGAGGTCCACGACAGCACCCGCACCATCCCCGCGCTCTACAACGCCCTCGTCCACGACACAGCGAGCGACGAATGATCTTTCCCCGCACCCACTATCGAGGGACCACACGATGACCGAACCCGACCACGACACCACCCACGGCCCCGCCCCGGGCTTCGACATGGCCGGCCACTTTCGTTCCGTGGCCCGCGTTCTGCCGGTCGCTCTCGCGCTGGGACTCCTCGCGGCCGCGGGCCTCGCCGCGGCGAGGGCGTTCTTCGTGGCCGACGAGTTCGAGGCGATCGCCGTCGCCCAGGTCCGCACCGCCGATCGGGCCAGCGGCTACGGCGATGCGTACACCGAACACCTGCGCGCCCCGTACGAGGCTCTGCTGCGCGACCCACGAGTCAGCGACAGCGCCGCAGAACGAGCGGAGACGACCACCGACGGCATCGTCGATCGCATCGAGAGCGCAGCCGGACGCTCTCCCGAGATCCTCGAACTCGCCGCCACCGGACCGTCCCCGGAACAGGCGAGTGCGCTCGCCGCCGCCTTCGTCGACGCCCTCGACCACACCATGCTCGCCATCGACTCCGAGGCGAACGCGGCCGAGATCACCCAGATGCGGTCGTCGCTGGCCGTACTCGACGCAGAACTCGGGGCGCTCCCACCCGGCGACCCCGGCATCCCGCTCGCCCGAAGCGAACGCGACTCGCTCGCACAGCAACTCGCGACGGCGCAGGCCGCGCCCGCCGATCGGCTGCTGACGCTGAGCGTCTCCGCCGACCCCGATCCGGTGTCACCTCGCCCGATCGCAGAAGGTTCCGTCGCGGCCGTCGTCGTGACGATCCTCGCTGCCGAGATCCTCGTCCTGGTCGAGCGGCGATGGCGATCGCGACCGGCGGGCGAGAGCGGCGCGGCGTCCGAGAGGGCTCCCGCAGAAGGGCCGAAACATGTCCACTGACGACGCACCGGACCGCCCGGATGCGGGCGACTGCCGGGTCGCACTGGTCCACGAGCGGTTGACGGAGTTCGCTGGGTCGGAGCGGGTCGCCGCCGAGCTCGCCGCGACCTGGCCCGAACACACGATGCACGTCGCCCTGCGGGATCCCGCAGTGGCCGCACGTGTGACCGCGCCGTCGAGGGTGCACAGCTCGAACCTCGACGTCGCGTACCGGAGAGTTCTCGGCTCTCGCTCGCACGCACCACTGCTGCCGCTGTTTCCGGGCACGTTCGCGCGTACGGAGTTCGGGACGGTCGATGCGGTCGTCATCAGCCACCACGCGTTCGCGCTCGCTGCGGCCCGAACCGCACCCGCCGCGACCCCGGTCGTCGCGTACGTCCACACTCCCGCGCGCTGGGCCTGGGACGAGAGGTTCCGGCGGGTCGAATCGCACGGCCTCCTGGGCCGCGCCGCGCTCGGATGGCTCGCGCGCACCGCGCGCAGCACCGAACTCGGCGCCCTGCCCCACGTCGACCGCGTGGTCGCGAACTCGACGGCCGTCGCCCGGCGCGTCGAACGCTGGTGGGGACGCGACGCGACCGTCGTCCACCCTCCGGTCGACATCGCCGCCTTCACCCCCGGCCCCGACGACACCACGGGTGACCACTTCCTGCTCGCAGGGCGCCTCGTTCCGTACAAACGGCCCGATCTCGCGATTCGGGCGGCGGCGAAAGCCGGTGTGCGCCTGATCGTCGTCGGCAGCGGCCGCATGGAGCAGCAGTGCCGAGCGATCGCGGGACCGGACGTGACCTTTCTGGGAGCCGTCGATTACGAGACGCTCCTCACGCACTATCGCAGTGCTCGGGCCGTACTCGTCCCGGGGATCGAGGACTTCGGCATCGTTCCCGTCGAGGCGATGGCATGCGGCACACCGGTGATCGCCCTCGAGGGCGGCGGCGCGAACGACACCGTCGTTCCCGGACGAACCGGCGAACTCGTTCCGGCCGGCGACGACGATGCCGTCGTCGACGAGTTCGCCCGCGCCCTAAC
>NZ_BCXD01000048.1 GCF_001894925.1 Rhodococcus rhodnii NBRC 100604
AGTTAACGGGAGGGGAACGAACCGGGCTGTGGTGGTGAAGACCCTCCGCCCGGCGATCCCACCGGTCAATCCGAATGATGCACACACAGTTCCACTTTTGTTGTGCACAGTGAACCGACTCGGACATTTCGCCGAGCCCGTCACCCGCGGAGTCACCGGATGACGACGACGTTGTCGGCAGGGTTCTGCGGCGACAGCTCATCTCTTCGCCGCGGCGATGGACATCTCGCACATGTCTGCCCACCCGCGCTGTGCACACTGCCCTCCACGGAGCCCCCGAATTCCGTGCCTGGGGTGGAAACATCGCGACTGCAGCCGTCGGCTGCTCCGAGAACTCGGCGGCGAACGTGGACAGGGGATGCGATGACGTCGGCACGGCGGAAGCGGGCGGTGGTGCTCGTGGAGGACACGGGCACACCTCCCGCGCTCGCGGCGCTACTCACCGGTACGTTCGTGGGAACAGTGAGCAACGGCGTCGTCAACGTCCCGCTCTCCGACATCCTCTCCGACTTCGACGCACCGCTCGGCAGCGGAATCCTGGTCGTGGTCGGGTTCCTGCTCACCTTCTCCGCGACCATGCCGCTCGCGGGCTACGTGGGAGACCGGTTCGGGCGGCGTCGTATCTATTGCGGCGCGCTCCTGGTCACCGCCGTGTGCTCGGTGGGCGCCGCAACCGCGCCCAGTCTGGAGGTGCTGGTGGCCTGGCGGGCCCTGGCAGGATTGGCGGCTGCGGCCTTCGCCCCCGCCGTGATGGGCCTCATCGCCTGGTTGTTCGGTCCGAGTCGGCGAGCACGAGCGGTCGGAGCGTGGGCGAGTGTGAACGGAATCGGGCAGGCCGTCGGGCCCTCGGCGGGCGGCCTACTCGCCGATGCCGTCGGCTGGCGCTGGGTCTTCGTCCCGCTCGTTCCTGTCGCACTGCTCGGTTTCGCCCTCACCATGCGCTACGTCCCACAGTCTCCGAAGCTGATGGTGAAGCTCGATGCTGTCGGCGCAACGACCATGACAGCGGGTGCGGCGACGGCCATCCTGGGCGTCACGCTGCTCGGCTCCGCAACGACCGCGGGCTGGACGGCTCCGGCCGCTCTCTGCTCGTCGGTGGTGCTCCTGACCTATGCGATCGTGCACTGTTCGAGGGTTCGCGTCCCCTTCGTGGACATGCGTGCGGTGGCCGAACCACGATTCGCGCGGAGCGCCGTCGCGAGCTTCGCCCAGATGTTCGCACTGGGCGCGACTCTGCTCGCCGTGCCGCTGTTTCTGGTGACCGGAGGGACGAGCACCGGGGTGGCCGGGGTTCTGCTCGTCGCTCTCCCTGTGACGATGGCGCTGCTCGCACCCGTCGTCGGGCATTTCAGCGACCGGATCGGGCCACGCCTGGTCCTCCGTGCGGGATTGACCACGATCGCCCTCGCGCAGGTACTGCTCGCGGTCATCAGCGGCGTCACGGACCGACTCGTATGGATCGCGGGCGCACTCGTGCTCGCCGGCGTCGGTGTCGCGATGGTCCAGACACCCGCGGCGACGGGGTCCACGCGGTCGGCCGCGGGGCAACAGGGAAGTGCCTTGGGGCTGTTCAACTTGATGAGATTCGGAGGCTCCGCGGTGGGCGCCGCGTGGGTGTCCGTCGCGCTGCACCACTGGGACTACCCGATTCTGTTCTCCGCTGCGGCCACTGTCGCGGTACTCGGACTGCTCGCGTCGTTCGTGGGCACGGACCCGGAGAAACGCTCACGCGCTCAGCCGGCCCTCGAGTATCAGCGGTAGCTCATCTCCCGCGCCAGCGACGTCCCGAGCCGGTCGAGCAGGTCCAGCCGCAGCGCCAGCCACAGCGTGAACTGATTCTCGGGCTCGCGCACATCACAGTTGCACGCGCGCGACAACCGGTTGAGCTTCGAGAGCAACGTGTTTCGATGCATGTTCAATTCGCGTGCAGCAGCGTTGACGTTGCCTCCCTGTTCCAGGTAGGCGAGAAGGATCGCGTGGAGTTCGGTTCCCCGGACCGGACCGATCACGTCCGCCGTGAACTGCCGGCTGCGCTCGCTCTCGGCGATCTGTTCCAGGACACCGAACGAGCGGAGTTCGCGATACGCGATCGCACCGGACATGTGCATGCGGTCGGCGATGTCGAGCGCCACGCGTGCTTCGCGGTAGCTCTCGCGAATCCGGGCTGCACCGGCCGCGGCCGCACCGAAAGCGACAGCCGACGAGGAGTGACCGCGGACGGTCAGGTCGTTCGCCATCGCCTCCGCGTATCGCCGTACCTCCGCCTCGATCTCGGTGGCGGTGTCGGCTCTGACGGTGCGAACCACGACGAGGACGTCCCCCAGCACCGTGACGTACGAGCGAACGTCTCGGTGCGGCAGAACGCTTGCGGCGTATCGGGCCAACCGCAGCAACCGTCGGTCGGCGTGCGGCTCCGTGGCGTCGGCACGCACCGCGGAGGTCCTCGTGGCGAACACCGCGAAGGTCGCGTCGAGGTCGATGTCGTTGTACTCGGCACGGGCCCTCATCTTGTACTCGGACCCGAAACTCCCGTGGATGAGTGCCTGGACGAAGTCGCCGCGAGCCCGCTCCTCGGCCTCTTCGACGCTGCGCTGTCGCAGGATCTCCGACCCGATGATCGCCGTCGCCTGGCTCACCACGACTTCGTGCTGTGCAAGATCGTGAACCCCTGGCCGATCGCAACCGTGCAGGATCATCACCCACCCCTCGAAGTGCTTGCCGAGCCTGATCGGCGCGATCGTGCAACTGCGTTCGCCCTCCGGCGTCACGACGCCGAGGGTGGACGCCTCCTGGGCACCCCGAACGTCGCCGTGTTCGGAGAGCCGGTCGCGCAGGGGAACGACGACAGCCTCGAGAAGCGGCTTGTCGATTCCGTGGTGCGCGACCACCTCACCGCGTGGGTCGAGCACGACGGCGGGTGAGTGCGAGAGTGCCGCGACCTCGCGCAGGAGCATCGACATTCCCGCACCGCGATGCAGCAGCCCTGCAAGTGATTGGTGCACATGCGTCGCGTAGCGCATGACGTGCACCTCCTGTGTCAGCGTCCGCTCGGCCAGCAGTCGATTCAACGCGCCGAATCCGATCGGAAAGCTCAACTCGACGACCACGAGATCCGCGGGTATCAGGTCCCGGGTCACCGCGTCGGGCAGGGACCCGTCGACGATGATCGCCGAAGCACCCCGAGCAGCAAGGGAACTCATTCCAGCAGTCTTCGCGGAGAGTGATTCGGGACGCGCGTACACGACCGTGGCGGACAGATCGTCGTACCGGTTCATCACCTCGGTGAGAGGCAGCGCCCAGGTGACCGGAGCCTGTGTATCGGTCCCGTCGGACACGATGCGCGCGCCGTCCATGAGCGGTTCGTCCAGGAGGCCGCCGAGAGTGAGCCGAGGGTGTGATTCCATCGTGACCTGCTTTCACCGGGCGCTCGGAACGAGACTCGAGGGGCGATCCGGTTCTGGATACCAAGACAACCCGTCCACCACCATGTGCAGGATAACCGACCTACCCGCGATTCTCAGGTCATGTTGACACCTCCGTAACAGCAGGACAGCGCGTTTCATGAGGACCACGCCGCCGACCGAATCGCGGCGATTCCCACTCGAACCGCTATCGGAGGAGGACCGACCATGCATCGGATTCTGCGGATCACCCTCGACGACGCGCTCCCGATCCTGGCCGCCGGCGCGGCGAAGGCCGCCGAGATCGGCGTCCGGCAAACCCTGTGCGTATGCGACGACAGCGGAAACGTCATTGCGCTGCATCGGCTTCCACACGCGAGGATCACGGGGGTCGAGATCGCCATGGCCAAGGCCTACACCGCCGCAGGTCACGAGCGTGCGACACACCTGTTCAACGAACCGCCGAACGGCCCCGCACTTCCCGGCAACGAGGCCTTCGGCATCTCCCACATGCTGCCGGGCAAGTTCGCGATCTTCGTCGGCGGATTCCCGCTCGTCCACGAGGGGCAGGTCGTCGGTGGCGTCGGCATCAGCGGCGGCAACGGCGAGCAGGACAAGGCCGTCGGCGCCGCGATGCTCGCCGAGTTCGACGCACTGGCATCCGCCGGCGTCGCTGAGACGTGCACATTCGACGTGTTTCACCAGGATCGTCGGACACAGTGACCGTGGCACCGTCCTCCAGATCCTCCTAGCGTCTCGATTGTCGAAACGGTCTCTCCATGAGGGCTTTTCGACGAGCGCACCGCCAGTCCAGCACCACCGCACGCGATGCGGAACCGAACCCACCGTCGAAAGGACATCGACCATGACGACACTCATGGGACGTGACGAGTTCCGAGCCGCGCTCGAGGACGCGATCAAGGGACGAGAAGCCAAGAACGCGTCGTTCAGCAAGGCCTGGGCCGAGGGCAAGCTGACGAAGGACCACTTCGCCCGCTGGGCCGAGAACCACTACCACTACGTCGGACCGTTCGCCGACTACCTGGCGAACATCTACACCAACACTCCGGACCACTTCACCGACGCCAAGGACTTCACTCTGCAGAACATGTACGAGGAGGAGTTGGCCGACATCCGTCACACGGATCTCCTCATCAAGTTCGGGGAGGCGTGCGGTACGACCAAGGAACGCATCGAGAACCCCGACAACATGAGCGCCATCACCCGCGGCCTGCAGTCGTGGTGCTACGCGGTGTCGCAGCGCGAGCACTTCGTCGTCGCCACGGCAGCACTCGTCGTCGGCCTCGAGTCGCAGGTGCCGAGCATCTACAAGAAGCAGATCGTTCCGCTGCGCGAGGTGTACGGCTTCACCGAGGACGAGATCGAGTTCTTCGACCTTCACATCACGTCTGACGTGGTCCACGGTGAGCGCGGCTATCAGATCGTCCTCGACTGTGCCGACACGACGCAGTTGCAGCAGCGTTGCCTGCAGTTGGTGCGCTGGGGTGCGGAAATGCGGTTCTCGTACACGAAGGGTCTCTACGACACCTACGTGGCCGAAGACCTGGAACTGTCCACGATCTGATCACCACGGATCGCCGTGGGAGCCGGCCTGCCGGCTCCCACGGCAGGCCCGTCCTGACGAAGGGGACACATGGCTGACGATTCACCCGCGGTCGCCACCGACGCCGCTCACTGGGTTCTCGCCACCACGACGCGAGAGCTCGCGCGACGCCGCAAACTCCGTGTCGAGGTGGAGGACGAAGCGATAGCGCTCTTCATGGCCGGCGACCGCGTCTACGCCTTCGCCGACGTGTGCGTGCACCAGGACCGGTCGCTGGCCAAGGGAACACTGCTGCACGGCAGCGTCATCTGCCCCGGCCATCAGTGGCGGTTCGACCTGGAGACCGGCTACGAACCGGATCAGGACGTCTGCCAGCCCACCTTCCGGGTTCGCATCCACGACGACTCCGTCTACGTGGACCTGAGAAAGACCAGCGACGACTCCCCACGGAGGACGACTTCATGAGCATCGACACTGTCGCGATCGTCGGCGCCGGCCATGCGGCTGCTGCCACCGCTCGGACTCTGCGGCGTCGCGGATTCGACGGCACGGTGACCCTGCTCGGCGACGAGATTCGGGACCCCTATCAACGCCCACCTCTGTCGAAGGAGTTCCTGACAGGCGAACTCGACGACACGTCCCTGCCGCTGCTCACTCGGAAGTGGGTCGAGGACAACGACGTGACCGTCCGTAACGGGGCCCGAGTGAGCTCGATTGACACCGCCTCCCGGACGCTGATCGTCGAGGGCGGAGCGTCCCTGTCCGCCGACGCCGTGGTGATCGCGACCGGAGCCCGCCCGCGTGAGTTGCCGATGCTGCCGAAGGGGACTCCACGCGTCCACTACCTGCGGACCGTCGACGACGCTGCCCGCTTGCGTGACGGCCTTGCGACCTCCACCCGTGTCGCGCTGATCGGCGGCGGATTCATCGGACTCGAGATCGCCGCCGCGGCGCGGGCACGTGGAGTCGAGGTCACCGTCGTCGAATGCGAGCAACAGGTCCTGCGAGCCCGGCTGGGAACGCGGATCGCGGGAATGTGCGCCGACCTTCATCGGGAGAACGGAGTCGATCTTCGTTGCGGCGTCCACCTCGCAGCAGCCGAGGTCGACGAGCACCGAGCGCGCCTCCGATTGTCCGACGGCCGGGTCCTGGACGTCGACGAGGTCGTCGTCGGTATCGGAATCGAACCCAGCGTCGAGCTGGCCGCTGCGGCAGGCGTCCGGGTCGACAACGGGATCGTCGTGGACGAGATGGCGCGAACGTCCGTACCCGGCATCCATGCGGTGGGCGACGTGGCATCCCGCTATTCCGTCACCGCGGGACGACATCTGCGAATGGAGCATGTCGACGCCGCGAATCGCCAAGGGGCCGTCGTCGCCCGGACCATCATGGGCGAGCCTCGGCCCGATACGAGCGCACCGTGGTTCTGGTCCGATCAGTACGAACACAATCTTCAGTTCACCGGAAATCACGTCGGCGCAGGCGAACTGGTGTTTCGCGGAGACGTCGCGGAACGCGCCTTCTCGGCGTTCTACCTGCGCGAGGGCGTCGTCACGGCCGCCTTCGCGATCGATCGCGGCGAAGACATCATGGCGGCACGCGAGCTGCTGGGCCGCTCGTTCTCGCCCACGGCGCTGGCCGACGAGAGTTGCGACCTCTGGGAACTGGTCGAGGAAGGAATCGTGGCATGACCGATCGTACGGACGTCTCGGGCGCGAACTTCGTTGCAGGACGGTGGATTCCCGCCGAGTCCGGCGAGTACTTCGACAGCGTGAACCCCGCGGAGCCCGATGAGGTCGTCGGCAGCTTTCCGGCGTCCGGCGCGGCAGACGTCCATGCCGCCGTCGACGGACTGACGAAGGGCGCGCAGCAGTGGGCGGCAACCGCTCCCGAACGTCGGGCGCGCATCCTCGAAGCCGCGGCGGCGGAATTGGAATCGAGTGCAGCACAGCTCGTCGACGAGATGGTCCGCGAGGAGGGAAAGACGCGCGCCGAGGCCTCGGTGGAGGTCGGCCGCACGCCGTCGAACCTCCGCTTCTACGCGGCCGAGGCGGTCCGCGCCGGAGGAAGTACGTATCCGTCCGCCCCCGGGACCATAGTCTACACGATCCGTGAACCCGTCGGTTGCGTAGCCGCGATCACGCCGTGGAACTTCCCCCTGAACATCCCCTCACGCAAGATCGGCCCCGCACTGGCTGCCGGAAACACCGTGCTGTTCAAGCCGTCCGAGGTGACGCCGCTGCTCGGGCAGCGGCTCGTCGAGGCGCTTCTCGCCGGAGGGCTGCCCGAGGACGCGATCGCACGGCGGTGGCGACGCAGGCGCAGCGGTGGTCGCGGACGATCGCGTGGATGCGGTGACCTTCACCGGCTCGACCGGGGTCGGCCACGCGATCCACCGGCAGGTCGGACCGCATCGCCGTGTGCAGTTGGAGATGGGCGGCAAGAACCCCACCGTCGTGTTGCGCGACGCGGACATCGAGATGGCGGCCGCCACCGTGGTCAAAGGCGCCTTCGGGCTCTCCGGCCAGGCATGCACGGGGACCAGCCGGCTGATCGTGGTCGACGAGATCCACGACGACCTCGTGAGTGCCGTTCTGACTCGAATCGAGGGAATCGTCGTCGGAGACGGCCGAGACCCCGGCGTGACGATGGGGCCGCTGGCCAGCGCCGCCCAGCTCCGCAAGTACCACGAGTACGTCGCGTCGGGCGTCGCAGAAGGCGCCGTCCTTCGCACCGCGACGTCCGACTTCGACGGTCGCGGTGGCTATTTCGCTCGACCCGCGGTGTTCACCGAGACCACACCGGACATGCGCATCGTGCGCGAGGAGATCTTCGGCCCTGTCCTTGCCGTGCAGCGCGCTCGCGATCACGTCCAGGCGATCGAACTGGCCAACGCGACCGCGTTCGGTATGAGTGCCGCAGTCGTCACACGGGATCTGCAGCGTGCGATGGAATTCGCCGCGGAGTCTCGCACCGGCCTGGTCAAGATCAATCAGCCGACGACGGGGATGGCCATGAACGCTCCGTTCGGGGGGTACAAGGCTTCGAGCACACAGACGTTCAAGGAACAAGCCGGACCCTCGATGATGCAGTTCTACCAGTCGGAGAAAACGGTCTACCTCACCACGCCCGACGACTGACCGACACCCGACGACAGGAGAAGCCATGGAATACAAGAGAGTTGCGCGGTCGGGCCAGGTACCCGAGGGGATCGTTCGGCGGTTCTACGCCGACGAGTACGAAGTCGCCGTCTCCCGGCTCGACGGAAAGGCCTACGCCACGTCCAACTACTGCTCGCATCTGGATTGCCTGCTGTCGTCCGGCAAACTTGTCCAGGACGGTATCGGGTGTTCCTGTCATGGAAGCGCTTTCGATCTCGAGACCGGGGAACCGATCTGCCCACCTGCGACGGAGCCGATCAAGACCTACCCGTGCGAAGAACGCGACGGCGACATCTACGTGGGGATCGATCCCGCGGAGCCCCCCGAAGGCCCGAGGCGCCGGAAGCTGCGGTCCACCTCGTGACCGCGTACGGACACCGGCCTCCCACCATGGCCACCGAGGGAATGGTGGCCACCAGCCATCCACTGGCCACCGTGGCCGGCCTGCAGACGCTGGCCGCAGGAGGAAACGCGGTAGACGCGGCGCTTGCCGCAGCGGCCACGACTTGGCTGGCCCTTCCCGGCCAGTGCGGGATCGGTGGGGATGCGTTCGCGGTCGTCGCCGAGCCGGACGGGTCGGTCTGGACCGTCAACGGCAGCGGCTTCGGGCCCGACGGCGGCACGCCCGACTTCTACGCGGAACGTGGACTGTCGGCGGTTCCGCTCGACGGGCCGCTCGCGGTCGCGGTACCCGGTGCGCCTGCCGCCTTGGCTCTGCTGCACAGCCACGGAGCGACTCGGGACCTACGCGAACTGTGGGAACCCGCGGCTCGGATCGCCGATCGCGGTCTCCCGCACTCCCGTAAGACCCACGACGACGTACGCGACACGCTGGATGCGCTGTGTCTCGACAACTGTCTCCGAACGGCGTTCACCGATGGCGGCCGGGCACCCGTGGTGGGGTCACGGCATCCTCGGCCGGATCTCGGGAACACCATTCGCATGCTTGCGGCGGACCCGCGGTCTTTCTATCGCGGACCGCTCGCCGAACACTGCGTCGATGCACTGGTGGCCGGAGGTGCGCCGTTCAGCGGCGACGAATGGGAAGCGTCGGGTGTCGTCTCTCCGGAATCGGCGCTCACCACCCGGTACGGCGGAATGACGATCCATCAGACACCTGTGCCGTCAGCGGGGTGGATGGTCCTTCAGCAGGCTCGGTTGTGCGGCCCCGAACTCGGGACGATGCCGTGGCTGAGCGCCGATGCGATCGAGCGCATGGCGATCGCCGCTCGGCTCTCGTTCGAAGACCGACTCGCCTTCTGCGGTTCGGACAACGACGGCGCTCGTCGAGCACTCGACACGGAATCCATTGCACAGCGGCGCATGATGATGAACGACCGCACGAGAGATCGGCGGGCTTTCGCAGTCGGCGCCGGCGACACCACGTCGCTCGTCGTCGTCGACGGCGAGGGGCGCTCGGTCAGCTTCATACATTCGTTGGCATTCACGTTCGGAGCGAAGTTCACCGTCCCGGGAACCGGAATCCTGCTGAACAACAGGCTCGGCCGGGGCGCGTACCTCGTCGACGGCCACCCCAACGCGGTGAAACCACGGCGAAAGCCGTTGCACACTCTGAACGCGTGGGTGGTGACCGACGACGCCGGACACCTGGCTGCCGTCGGCAACACACCCGGCGGTGACGGACAGGTGCAGTGGAACATGCAACTGCTGTCACATCTTCTCGACCACGGACTGGACCCACAGGAGGCGGTGTCGGCCCCTCGGTTCACGGTGTTTCCGGGTTCGGACGCCGACACCGTGGGGATGGATCACGAGATTCGAGTCGAAGCGACCGTCGACGGCGCCACCCGTGCCGAACTGCGGCGCAGAGGCCACGAGGTTCGCGACATCGCGCCGTTGGGAGAGCCGGGCAGCGCCCAGGTGATCTCCGTGGATCCGACGGGATACCTGCTCGGTGGCAGCGATCCCCGACAGGAAGGAGTCG
>NZ_BCXD01000049.1 GCF_001894925.1 Rhodococcus rhodnii NBRC 100604
AGTAAGCCCGACGAACTCGACTCGAAGGTCGCCGCCGCACTTCCGGTAGCGGGAGAGGCAGCGCTGCGGGCGCTCGCACACCTCGGCCTACAGCGCGGCGAGACGCTGCTCGTCCTGGGCGCCGCGGGAGGCGTCGGCACCATCGCGACGCAACTCGCGATCGCCGCGGGGGCGAAGGTTGTCGCGACCGCGGGTGAGGCGAACCACGAGCGGCTGCGCGCCCTCGGCGCTGCCGTCACGACGTACGGCGACGGGCAGCTCGATCGGATCCGCGCACTCGCGCCACACGGCGTGGACGCCGTGCTCTCGGCGTCCGCGACCGGGGCGCTCGGGGACGCGGTCGAGCTTCGTGGCGGCACCACCGGCCGGATAGCGAGTCTCGCCGACACGTCGGCCTTCGAGCTCGGAATCGACTTCCTCGCAGGAACTCCGGCGGACAGATCCCGTGAGACGCTCCGGACGCTCGTCTCGGCGTGGAGACAGGGGCGTCTCGTCCTACCGCCCGCGCGGCGATTCGCGCTCCACGACGCAGTCGCGGCGCATCGCGAACTCGATCACGGCCACGGCACAGGGAAAATCGTGCTGGTGCCGTGAGTGACACCACTGATCGCCGGTCAGGCCACGATCGGTGGTGGGCCCGGTGGTTCCGACCCGGGCGGACCGATGCCGGACCGGTCGAAGCCGGGAGGTTCGAAGCGTGGTCTGCCTCTCGGTGTCGGGATGATCGTCCAGGTGCTGTGGTGAACATGCCGGTGGTGTTTGCCGCATAACAGGACTGTGTTGTCGAGGTCGGTGGGTCCGCCGTCGGCCCAGTGAGTGATGTGGTGTGCTTCGCACCAGCTCACGGGTGCTGTGCAGTTCGGGAAGGCGCAGCCGCGGTCGCGAACGGTGAGTGCTCGGCGTTGTGCTGGGGTGACGAGGCGGGTGGTGCGGCCCATGTTCAGTGGGACGCCGTGGTCGTCGATCACGATCGGTGTCACGTGCGCGTCGCAGGCCACCGCACGCGCCGTCTCGGGTGTGAGGGTGCCGCCCCACGGCATCCACGGCAGACCGATGCCGTCGAGTAGTGCGGTGACGGAGACGCTCACCCGCTCGTCGTGGTTGTGCGGCTGTGCTGTCAGGTCTCGCTGATGGATGAGGACGGTGACGTGGGGTTTCTTGGCGGCTTCGTGCCCACTGTCGCCGGCGTCGAGGTGGCGTCGGCAGATCTCGATGAGTCCGTCCGCGCGGCGTTGCCCGGCGGAGCGCGGATCGCGGGTGCCGTCCGCTGCTGGCCGCGGTGCGGACAGTTTCGAGAGCGCGGTCGACAGGATCTCACCCGAGAGGGCGTCGAGGTCGCCGTGGAGCACGACCCTGCCGTTGAGTGTGTTCGAGACGGTGAGCGTGTTGAGGTCCTCGCGTTCACGGGTCGTCGGCCCGTCGGTGTCGATGTCGAGGCGCGTCCGCAGCGTTTCGATCGCGGTGCGTACCGACTTCGTTGCGGTTTCCGGGCCCGGTGCTGCCGCGGCGAGCAGCGCGTCGCGGCATGCGGCGATCACGGCCGCGTGCTCGTTCGGGTCGGTGTCCGCGAGCGCGGTGAGCAGCGACGGCGGCGTGTCGAAGAATGCGCACAGCATGCTCGCGTGGCGCGGCGAGATGCGCTGTTCGGCGACGGCGGCAGCGATCTCGGTTTCGGACCGCAGGCTCGTCCCCAATGCTGCGACGTCGCGTGCCTCACCGATTTCGAGCATCGTGTGGGCCGAGAGCCACGCCCCGGCATCCCGGTAGCCGGCTGCGGTCGCGAGACCCCGGTCGGCGACCTCGCCCATCAGCGTGATGCGCCGGGCCTGCAACACCTGGATCTGCCGCGACACATCCAGCACCGCGGCGGACAGTGCGGCGTCACCGAGCTGCCACGGCTCGACGCCCGCGGCGTCTACGCCGTGTGCTGTGTGTGAATCCCCCGACCCCATGCAACAAATCTAGTTCGAATGCCCGTTCGACACAAGATCTATTTCTGCAGTTGGGGATAGCCCAAGACCTGTCGATGGCGCGATCACCGTTCCCCGGCAGGTGGCTCGATCGAGGGTCACGCGATGTACCCGGAAGCCACGACGGTGTTGTCCGGAGTCGCATCGGCCACAACCCGTGAGAATCGCGCACGCCACGATCGGCACGACGAGCGCGGTGCGAGTTCTCGGCCGCGTCATGGACGTCGCGTGTCGTCGACGCGGGCGGAGTCGATCCACACCGTGTATCCGACGGTCACGGGAGGAGTGACGGGTGCGGGTGCGACGCCGTCGGCCAATGCGATCGTCTCGGCGGCGAGGAGGTCGCCCGTGCTGGGGTCGAGTACGAGGATGTGCCGGGTCGTTCCGTCCGAGGAATCTGCGCCGACGGCGATGCCGGTCCGCCCGATCCGATCCTTGGTCGTGCCGAGCGCCGCTGTTCCGTTCTGCTGCGCGAGGATTCGTAGTATCGCCGAATGCAGTGACGGCGACACCACCTGGTCGCGCCAGATGTCGGCGGTCGTGTCGAACCACCAGGCGGCATCGTGCCCGCGCCCCATCTCGTGGAGTTGCCGCTCGAGTCGGTCGGTGGGCAGGGCGTCGTCGAATCCTGCGGTGTCGAGCTCGCCGGGTCCGTACGGCCCGTTCGCGCTGCTCGGTAGCCCGTCGCGTGTTTCGGCGATGCGGCCGGAACCGTCGGCGGCATGCCACTCCTCGCGGTCGACCTCCTCCATCGCCCAGGACAGAACGACGCCGTCGATCGTCTGCTCGGTCGACATGCGCCACGCGGAGGTGTGGATGTAGTCGTATCCGCCCTCACCGCGTGTATCGGGCTGCTTGCCGGCGCGCGCTGCCGCGTGCTCGAGCACATCGGATTCCATGGTGGCCTCGTCGAAGGGAAGCGATCGCCACGGTGCCTCGACGGCCGCGGTCGACCGCGTCGTGTTCTCAAAACCGATGGTGCCGAGCGCGACGAGTCCGCCGACGAGCGCGATCGTCGCCACCGCTGCGGTCGCGAGGAATCCGGAGGTGCGCGGCCGACGTGTGGCGTGGGGCGGGGATGCAGGGTCGTCGAGTCGGCCGAGGAGGGTGCGCAGGCCGTCGACGGGCGCGAGTTCGGTGTCGAGGGTGTCGCGTTGTGCAGCCATGCGAGTGAGGGGATCGCGGTCGTCTGTCACGTGGGTGTTCTCTCGTTCGGGTGCAGTGCGGTGTCCGGTGGCCGGCCGTCACGCTGGGCGAGCGCTGCGGCGAGGCGACGGCGCGCTCGGTGGTGACGAACTGTGAACGTCGCTGTGGTGCAACCGGATACGGATGCGGCTTCCTGGTGCGTGAGTCCGTCCCACACCGTCAGCATGAGGGTTTCGCGGTCGCGTTCGCGCAACGAGGCGAGTGCGTCGAGTACGGTCACGCGTTCGACGACGGCGTCGTCCGCTCCGGGTTCGGACGCCGAGACGAGTCGGCGGGCACGGGAGATCTCGTCGACGAGAGCGTCGTGACGTTCGCCGCGGCGGCGCAGTTCCGACAGGGTGTGCCGTGCGGTGGTGAGGAGCCAGGGGAGAGGATCCATCGGCACCTCGTCGAGTCGGCGCCATGCGACGAGGAATGCCTCGTCGGTGGCCTCCCGGGCGAGCGAGTCCGGTGCCCGTCGGCGCGCGAACGCCAATACGCGCGGGTAGCACCGAACATAGATGTCGGTGAACCTTGCGTGGTCCGCACTCATCCACAACCCCCCCGGGTGACCTGGTGTCGCCATCGCTCTGCGTCACTACTTCTCCATGGTTCGGGGGGACGGGACCGTTACACACTAGGGGCGATCTCACACGGAACGCACGCGATTCCGCCGAACCGTCTGTGTCATCGAATATGCACGCACACAGTGTATTTCGGTTTCGCGACGATCGGGACGTTCGACTCTCGCCGGCAGTGCGGAGCCCCACTACGCTGACGCACGAGATGACCTACCGCCAATGGAACATCCTCGTGCCCGGCGCCTACGCGGCGCTGTGTGCCGTGCAGCTGATCGGATGGGTCCGTGCGGAGCACGAGTGGTACCGCATCGTGGGGTGTGTGGTCGCCGTAGCGGCGCTCGGCGCGATCGTCGTCGCCACGATCGCGCGTCGCCGGCATGCGCCGTCGCGGGTGATGTCCGAATCGTTGGCTCTCGCGTTGCTCATGGGTGCCGGCGCGACGGCGCTGCACACCGACTACGCCGGCGCGACCGTGACGCTGATCGTATTCACGCTCGTGCTCGGAATCGGCTCGGGGAGTGGCCTGTTCGCGCGGGAGTCACCGGCCGCGTGGATCGACCGCGTGACGGGATTCTCGCCGCGCCACAGTCGCCGCGACGGCTGAGTGCCTCAGCGCGGGGCGCGTTCGGCGAGCGCCGAGAGGATCTCGTCGTTCCAGCGGTGGGTGCGCACGAGTCGATATCGCTCGCGCGAAACCCACAGGTACGCTTCGGCATCGGTGAATCTCGGCAGCATCCTCGCGCCGCGCAGCATCCGGACGACCGGCACGAACTCCTCACCGAACCAGCGCCGCGCGATCTCGTCCCGTGTCATGAACTCGCCTCGGTCCTGCATGAGCCGGAATCCCCACGCCTCCACCGCCTCGCTCAGCTCGGCGTAGTCCCAGGGGTCGGTCACCTCGATCGCGTCGCGCTGCGCGTCGGGCAGCGGAACCCGCGACAGGAACATGCGCCGGTGATCCTTGGTGAGCAGATCGCGCCGCGTCTCGATCCCGTCCGGCGAGACCCGCGTCAGGATCTCGGTGACGTAGGCGTCGATCGTGTGCAAGCCGCGCGCGTGCGCGATGGACACGCGATGATGCCCGTCGATCACGAAGTGCATCGATCCCACGCGGTACACGCGGATCGGCGGGAACGACTCGCCGCGGCGCTGCGCCGTCGCGAGCCGTTCCCACCGTTCCCTGATCCGCGGGGACGTCGGGCGGAATCTGCGGTCGAAGTCCCGCGGGCGGTCGACGCTGCCCACGATCGAATCGAGGTCGATCGTCTGCAATCCGAGTCGCCGTTCGCCGACGCGCCCGAGTGCTGCGACGACCTCGTCGAACGGCAGGATGTCGCCGACGTCGTCGGGCTCGCGGCGCAGCCACGCGACGAGCCGCGACAGCTGCGCTCGGCGCCGTTCGCGCGAGAAGTCGTTCTCGGCGTCCGCGGCCGGGAATCCGGTGTCACGAGCCATGATGCCGCCTCACGATCGTCGGTGCCTGCCCGGGCGTGACGGTGAGCAGCGTGTAGCCCACCGTGTTGATCACGCGTGTCGTCCCGAGCGTGACGTCGGGAGCGGGCCGCCCGAACGGATGGATGTGGCCGTGGAGCATCACCGACGGCCGTAACCACCGGACCAGGCCACGGAGTGTGCCGAAGCCGCGATGCGCCGGATCGTCGCCGTCCCCGACGTCTCGCGGCGGACTGTGGGTGAGCAGGATGTCGACGGGCGCACGGCCACGCGCGATCCCGTCACGCGCGAGCATCCGCATCGCGCGCCGGCACTGCTGCGCCTCGGACCACTGATTCGGCCCGCCGGAATACCGCATCGACCCGCCGAGACCCGCGATCTGCAGGCCGCTCTCCCGGACGATGCGGGCGTCGGCGTCCACGGCGCCCACGGGACCGGGCCACGTGACCGGCATTCCCGCGCGGTACACGCCGCCGCGCCCCGTGCGGTATCCGGTGAGATCGCGGTCGTGGTTGCCGGGGACGAACACGCACGGCGCGCTCAGCGCCTCCGACAGATGCTCGAGATAGCCGAACGGAAGATCGCCCGCACCCAGCACGAGGTCGGCTCCGAGCGTGCGCGCCCGATCGCTCCAGAGCCACTCGACGGGCTCGTCGGCGACGGCGAGTACCGACACCATGAATGCGACCGTACTCGCAGGATGGTTGGATGAGCGGGTGTCCGACAGCTCCGACAACGTCGTTTCCGCCGTCCGAGCGCACCTGACCGCGCAGATCGGAGGACCCGAACCGAGCACCGCGTCGGTGACCTTCCTCGGTGTCGAACCGCTCGAGATCCTCCGGTTCGGCCCCGACGACGAGGGAATCGTCCGCTACGCCACGGTCGGCTGCTCGCGGCGCCCGATGGGCGATCCGGTCGAGATGGTCGCCGACGATCTTCGCGGCCCGCGCGCCGAGGTCGTCCTCGCGGTGCGCGGTGGGTTCGGCCCGCAGTCGAAGATCGAGACGACGCTCGCGATCCTCGCCGCGGCGCCCGCCGTCGAGGGGCTCGTCCTGGTGCCCGACGCCCTCATCGATCTGGGTCAGTCGCTGTGGGTGGGTTCGCCGTTCACGGCAGTCCTGCTCGGCGAGGGCAGCGGCATCGACGATCTCGCGCTGGCCGAGCCGATGGACCCGGTCCGGTTCTTCTCGGCAGTGCCGATCACGGGTACCGAGGCGGCGTGGGTGCGGTTGCGGGGCGCGGCCGCGTTGCGCGACGCGTGGACGGAGGCGGACATCGACGTCCGTGACCCGGCGCGCTCGGCCGCCTCGCTCTGATCTCGCGGGGGAGCGAGTCACAGCCACCCGTTGCGGCGGAACGCGAGGAACAGGCTCGTCGCGACGACGGCCATGATCCCGATCGCCAGCGGATACCCCAGGGCCCAGTGCAGTTCGGGCATGTCGTCGAAGTTCATGCCGTAGATCCCCGCGATCAGCGTCGGCGCCGCGGCGATCGCCGCCCACGCCGAGATCTTGCGCATGTCCACGTTCTGCTGGACCTGGATGTTCGCGACCACGGCGTCGACGAGCGACGACAGGATCTCGTCGAACTCCGCGATCCGGTCGGTCACCGTGATCAGGTGATCCAGGACGTCGCGGAAGTAGCGGCGGATCTCCTTCGACACCGGGCTGTCGGGCGAACGGGTCAGCCGGATCAGCGGATTCGCGAGCGGCGCCGTCGCCCGCCGCATCTCCACGACCTCGCGATTGAGCAGGTTGACGTGCTCCATCGTGATCACCTCGCTCGACCCGAACACCGCCTCCTCGAGCGCATCGACGTCGTCGGCCACCGACTGTGCGACGTCGAGGTACGTGTCGACGACGTGATCGGCGATCGCGTGCAGGACGCCGAAGGGCCCCAGCGCCAGACGTTCCGGCCGCTGTTCGAGGTTCCGCCGCACCTCGGGCAGCGCCACCGACATGCCGTGGCGGATCGTGACGACGAAGTTCTCGCCGATCGCGACCTCGATCTCGCCGCTCGACACGATGTCGGTCGCCGACGTCACCGACTCGTGCGGCACGTACTCGAGGGTCTTCACCACCATGAACCAGAACGCGCCGTACCGTTCGAGCTTGGGTCGCTGCCGCCCCTCGACGGCGTCCTCGATGATCAGCTCGTGCAACCCGAAGGCGCGTGCGACGTCGGTCATCGTCGCGAGGTCCGGGTCGCGCAGACCCAGCCACACGAAGCCGTTGCCGCGGCGCCGGACCTCGTCGAGTCCCTCGCGGTAGGTGAACGTTCCCGGAAGGCGGACGCCGTCGGCGTACACGCCGCAGTCGACGACGTACGTGTCGTGCGCGTCGGAGGGACGGGCGGCTGCGGACACGGTGAACCTCCCTTGACGTGCTCGCTCGTGCGGTGCACCGGACACGGTGCACCTGACACACTGTTGCGCATGCGGATCGATCTTCACGCACATTCGTCCGAGTCGGACGGCACCGACTCGCCCGCGCGGCTCGTCGCGGCGGCTGCCGAGGCGGGTCTCGACGTCGTCGCGATCACCGATCACGACACGACGGCGGGCTGGGAGGCCGCGGCGGCGGCACGTCCCGACTCGCTCACCCTCGTGCGGGGCATGGAGATGTCGTGCGCCGGGCGCGGCGAGGACGGTTTCGACGTCCCCGTGCATCTCCTCGCGTATCTGTTCGATCCCGCCGCACCGGCTTTCGCGGCCGAACGCGAGCGGCTGCGGGCCGAGCGCGTCGACCGCATCCGGGCGATGGCGACCCGGATGCGTTCCGCGGGACTGGCGATCGACCCCGACCGGATCCTCGCCGAGGCCGGTCCGTCCGTCGGACGCCCGCATCTCGCCCGTGCGCTCATCGACGCCGGAGTCGTCGACAGCGTCGCGGATGCGTTCCGTGGGCCGCTCTCGACGTCGAGCGAGTTCTACGTCGACAAGATCGACACACCGCTCGCCGACGCCGTCGCGATGGTCGCCGACGCCGGGGGTGTCGCCGTCGTCGCGCATCCCCGCGCCCGCTCGCGCGGCCGGCTCATGGACCTCGCGCAGATCGCCGAACTCGTCCCGGACGGGCTGCGGGGAATCGAGGTGCACCATCCCGATCACTCCGCCGCGGACGTCGCCGTCCTGGACGCGCTCGCGGACGAACTCGACCTCGTCGTGACGGGGTCGTCGGACTACCACGGCTCCAACAAGACGATTCCGCTCGGCGCGTTCACGACGGCACCCGAGCAGTACGCGCGCCTCGTCGACGCCGCGACCGGCACCGACGTGCTGGGGCCGGTGCTCGGCTGACATGAGCTTCGACACCGCGGTCTTTCTCGCGACCTTCGTGACGCTGTTCGTCATCATGGATCCGCCGGGCGTCATCCCGGTCTACCTCTCGCTCGTCGGACGCAAGACGAAGGAGGCGCGCAATCGCGCGGCGTGGCAGGCGCCCGCCGTCTCGCTGCTCGTCATCACCGTCTTCGCGGTCGGCGGCCAGGCGATCCTCTCGTACCTGCACATCGGGATCCCCGCGCTGCAGGGCGCGGGTGGACTGCTGCTCCTGCTCATCGCACTCGATCTGCTGCGCGGGCGAGGGGCGGGCGGCACCGACCCGCACGGCGACGCCGAGGTGAACGTCGCGCTCGTGCCGCTCGGCACACCGCTGATGGCCGGACCCGGTGCGATCGCCGCCGTCATCGTCGCCGTCGCCCAGGCCGACACCGGCGGGACGTACCTCGCGATCGCGGCCGCGATCCTCGCGATCCACACCGTGCTGTTCCTCGTGCTGCGCTTCGCGACGACCCTCATCCGGATCCTCGGCGAGGGCGGGATCACGCTGCTCGCACGGATCGCGGGCCTGCTGCTCGCAGCGATCGCCGTGCAGCTCGTCGCGTCGTCCGTCATGGGCTTCATCGACCAGTACTCGGCGGGCTGACCGGGCGGCCGAGCCGGTCGCTACTCTGGGAGGTCGCACGCGACGCGCGCGTCGCGATCGCACGAGGGGAGACACCGGTGACCTATCGCGAGTCGCCCTACGCCGACGCCGGATACCGGGAGCAGCGTGCCCCGCGCCGCCGCGACGGTGTCCTCGTGCGGGCCGTCCGGGCGCTGAGCGGTGCGGTCGCCGCGGGCGTCGTCGTCCTCGCGTTCGTCGTCGTCGGTGCCGCCGTCCTCGGTGGCCGCGAAGGTTTTCCCGGCCCGGGCACGGTCTCGCTCGCGACCCACGTCGCCGGCGCCGCCGTCGCCCTGATCGCGCAGTCGTGGGCGGACCGCCGGTTCGGAATCCGTGCACTGCCCGGCTCGCTCGTCGTGTTCGTGGTGCTCGCCGCACTGCTGTGGACGCAGTGGTGGGGATGACACCCGACTCGGTTCGGCCCTGCGCAGGGATGCGTTAAGCTGATTCGACTGCCGCCGGTGCCACCGCCCCGCGGCCGCTGAGGATGGCACGTCGCATCCGGAGAACCCGCACATCCGCGGGCTCCACGCAGGGCATACCCGCTCCACTCCATCTCGTCTCTCGCCTCGAGCGCTGTGCGCCGGGCGATTCCCACCCCGCCGATCCCGGGTGGTTCGCAATTCGGGTGGCTCCGCGCCGCCCGTCATCGACGCGCGCGTGCGCGGCAGACTGCCCACGCGAGCCGCAGACAGGAGTGCCCGT
>NZ_BCXD01000050.1 GCF_001894925.1 Rhodococcus rhodnii NBRC 100604
CCCCGGCAACTACTTCGAGTTCCAGCTCGGCGACGTCATGTACCGGCTGCCGCTCATGCAGTACCTGCCTGCGGCGGCGGCGGAGTACCTCGAGGATCCGCTCGTGAAGCGCTCGGGCGAGTACACGTTCGTGCGCAACCTCATCGCGAAGATCGACCCCGAGCTCGGCAAGGTGATCGCGACGCTCTCGCGCGACCAGCTGATGGGTGTGCGCACCGTCGTCGACACCGGCCGCAAGGACAAGGACGGTGAGCCGATCCGCAAGAGCGAGATCGTCGTCGATGGCCTGCACTCGGCGTGGCTCAAGGCGTCCGAGGTGTCGGTGGGGGAATCCTCGGCCTCCGCCAGCTCCTGAGCGATCGGGAGACCAAGGAGGCCATCCAGGCCGATCTCCTCGCGTCGGGCCGCACCCTCGCCGATCTCGGCACGTGGGCGCTGTCCTGGTGGGATCTGAAATGCCTGCTGCGGCATCGTCCCCAGGGCAGCGCGCTCGACCGGCATCTGCAGCCGCAGACGTGGCAGTGGACGCTCCTCGAGCATCTGCTCGCCGGGATCTACGACACGCTCCAGGGCGCGAACTGGCAGCGCGGCGGCGACAAGAACGCCCCGCGCCCGACACCACTGCCACGCCCCGGCGTCGGCGACGACGACGCGAAGCCGGCCGACGAGAAACCCTCGTCGTCGGCGTCGATCCCGCTCGACGACATTCACGACGTCATGGCGGCCCGCCGAGCACAGCGCGGGGTTCGCGCTGTCGTCGCGCACGCGCCACCCGACCCGCCGTCGCCGCCCGCGGCGCCGCGGCGGCGGTTGGCGCACAGCGAGGTCCGCGCGATCCGTACCGCGCTCGCGGCAGGGGCGTCGCACGAGGACCTCGCGACCTTCCATCGTGTGCCGGCCGCGTCGATCCGACGGATCGCCGACGGCGCCACCTACCGGCACGTCATCTGACCCTCTGAACGCCCGTCTCCCGCATCCCCGCGCTGTCGCAGGGGGTGCGGGGGCCGGGCGCTGCCCGAAAGGAGTGTGCGGTGGCCGGTATCGAGCTCGCGACCGGATACGTCAGCCTCGTTTCCGATGCCAGTGCGATCTCGAAGGAGATCGACAAGGCCCTCGGCGCCGCGTCGACGAACGTCGACCGTCACGGCGCGACGATGGGCTCGCGCATGGGGTCCGCGATCGCCACGACCCTCAAAGCCAGTGCCGCCGCCACCGGTGCTGCTGTCGCCGGTGTCATCGGCACCGCAGCGGTGCAGGGTTTCTCGCGGCTGCGGGCGATCGACGACGCCGAGGGCAAGCTCGCCTCCCTCGGGCACACCAGCGTCTCGACGGCGAAGATCATGGACTCCGCCCTCGATTCCGTGCGGGGCACCGCGTTCGGTCTCGGTGACGCCGCGACCCTCGCCGCGACCGCCGTCGCCGCCGGAGTGCAGCCGGGCAAGGACCTCACCGAGTACTTGTCGCTCGTCGCGGACTCGTCGGCGATCGCCGGTGTCGAGCTCGCCGAGATGGGGTCGATCTTCGGGAAGGTCCAGACCAACCAGCGGGCGTTCACCGGCGAGCTCGACATGCTCGCCGACCGCGGAATCCCCATCTACCAGTACCTGCAGGACGAGCTCGGCGTCACCGCCGAGGAACTCCGCAAGATGGTGGTGGACGGAAAGGTCGACTCCGAGACGTACTTTCGTGCTCTCGAGAACAACCTCGGTGGCGCCGCGAAGTCGACGAACACGTTCTCCGCGGCCTGGTCCAACACGATGGCCGCGCTCGGCCGCGCCGGCGCCGCCGGACTCGAACCGACCTTCGACCGCCTGCAGGGCGGGCTGCTCGGCATCACGAGCGTGATCGACGACGCGACACCCGCGATCGGCGAGTTCGCCGACTCCCTCGACGCGCAGATCTTCAACGTGTGGGTCCCGCGCGCCCTCGACGCGGCCGCCGCGACACGCGAGCTCTACGACGAGTTCGCGGCGTCGCCGATGGTCGTCGACTCGATCGCACGGATCGAGGCGCTGTTCGACGAGCTCGGGCAGACGTGGGACCGCGTGTGGCCCGCCGGCCAGAAGATCGCGGGCTCGCTCGCCGAGGCCGCCGCATCGACCGGTGTCACCTCGTGGCAGCTGCTACTCAATCTCCTCGAGGCAGCCGTCCCGATCCTCGACGCGACGCTCGTGCCCGCACTCGAGCTCACCGCCGACGTCATGGAACGCAACCAAGGCGCAGTCACCGCGCTCGTCCTCGCATACGGCGCGTTCAAGACGATCCCCGCGATCATGAGTGCCGTCGTCCCGTCGATCGCGTCGCTCACCGCCACCCAGGCCGCCGCGGCCGCCGGCACCGCGGGCGCCACGACCGGGCTGAACGCCTACCAGCGGACCATCCTCGCCACCCACGGTGCCGCGTCCGCGAGCATCGCCGGTGTCCGGGGCTTCGGCACCGAGGTCCGCAACACGCAGGCATGGGCCGCGGCCGCCGGCCGCCCCATCGGCACCCTCACCGCCGGCGTCCTCACCCTCGGTGAGACCGCCACCAACACCGGACGCGCGCTCGGTACCCACCTCGCGAACGGCGCACGGACCGCGTACGCCGCGCTCGGCGGCGGCGTCGGACTCGCGATCATGGGCACCGTCGGCGCCTATACCGCGATCAATGCCGAAGTGGGCAAGTCGCGGCGGATGCACGATCTGCTGACGAACTCGACCGAGGGTTTGATGCAGGCGCAGTACGACCTGCGTAAGGCACTCAACGACACCGGCGGTTCGCTCGACGACGCGGGCATCGCAGCGTTCAACGAGAAGATCCGTGAATCGGTGGACCTGCAGTCCGAGCTCGCATCTCAGCGGCCGGGTTGGGAGCGATGGCAGACCGCAGCGGCTGGGTGGCTGTCGCTCGGCCGATCGTCGAGCTACGCGGACGATCTCGGGGACCGGTTCGACACCGCCGAGCGAGCTGAGGACATTCGCAGCACCCTCGAAGACCTGCAGATCACCAACGAGGAACTCGCTGCGGGTATCCGCGGCACGGATAGTGAGTTCGCCTCTCTCACTGGTCGTCTCGATCTGACGACGCTCGCGGGGCAGAGGACGAGCACGTGGATGGCGCAGCAGCGCAATGAGCTGATTCGTGCCGAGGCTGCGGCCCGGGAGCTGACGCCGAGCTATCAGTCGATCGCCGAGATGTTCGCGGTGATGGGCGATGAGGCGGCGTCGGCGCAGAAGCAGTCCGACGCGCTCTACGACACGCTGCGACTCATTGCGGGTGTGGAGCCCGATGAGAAGGCTGCGGTCGATGAGAACAACTCACTGAACCGCCAGATCCAGCAGGCTGCTCCGATCGATCAGGCTCGTGGTGCGAGTGACCAGCTGATCGTCGACGGGCAGGTCTCCACCGTCACCGAGAACGGGCAGGCCCTCTCGGACCAGCTCGACGAGATGATCCGCAACGCCACCACGATGGCGCGCGCCGGCATCGCCGTCGATGACGTGTTCGCGAACCTGCGCACGCAGATCGAGCAGACCGCCGAGACGTTCGGTGTCGAGATCCCGGAGGTGCAGCGCGCGATCGAGAGCCTCGGCTGGAACGAGACCGTCGTACGGGTCACCACCCAGCTCGAAGGTGCGGGCGAGGTCGAAGCCCAACTCGCAACGATCTGGGGCACGCTCCAGACCCTCGACCCCGACGAGCCCAAGGTCGTCCGGATCGACGCCGAGGGCACGGAGGATGCACAGCGCAAGCTCGACGAGCTCGGCATCTCGTGGCAGATCATCAGGGGCGCGGACGGCGAGGACGACCTCGTCGTGAATCTGGACGATGAGGAGGCGCGGCGGAAGTTCGACGAGTGGGTTCTGCGTCGGGATCAGCTGCTGAACTTCAACATCAACGCCGGAATCGATCTCGACATCGACGAGTTCGACCTCAAGGCCGGCGACGTCGAAGCGTTCATGGCGTGGCTCGATCGGCAGGAGGTGCTACCCGGGGCGGATCTGGACACCAGCGAGTTCGAGGGTGCCCGGTCTCTGACCATCGAGCAGCTCAACGAGCTGTCCGGGAAGGTCACCAGACCTGAGGTGTTCCTCGAGATCGCGCAGGCGCTCGCGGACGGGCAGTCGATGAAGGCGATTCTCGATTCGCTGCAGTCGAAGACGATCCAGGTGACGATCCAGCAGTCGGTGCAGCAGCACGGCGCGTGGTCGCCGCAGGCGATCAACGCGTGGGCCGAGGCGACCTATGACCCGCGGTTCGGGCGGCCGGCGATCGCGGAGCGCGCGCAGGGTGGTCCGCTGCACGGTCCGGGTGGTCCGACGTCGGACTCGATCCCGATGTGGGGGTCGGACGGCGAGCACATGTGGACGGCGGCCGAGGTCGATGCTGTCGGTGGCCACGACCGCATGTACGAGCTGCGCGGGATGGCACGCCGGGGTGTGTTGCGGCGGGCGCAGGGCGGGCCGATCGTCGACGAGGCGATCTCCGCTGTGCGCTCCGTCGACGGCAACACGTACCTGTGGGGCAGGACGGGGCCGGATCGGTTCGACTGCTCGGGTCTGGTCGGCTGGGTGCAGCAGATCCTGATGGGTCTCGGCCGCACCACGAAACGGCTCTACACCACGTACAGCCTGCTCGCGGGTGACGGTGCGGGCCTGGTGCCCGGCCTGAGCAGCGAGTCGCCGTTCAATGTCGGTGTCTCGCAGGAGCACATGGCGGCGACGCTCGCCGGTATGCCGGTCGAGTCCGGTGGTGCGCACGGAACGTCGGGTATCGGCGGCGGGCGCGCCGGGGCGACGGACGGTCAGTTCACGCATCACTTCCATCTGCCGCCGGCACTGTTCGCCGGCGGCCTCGCGGGCGGGTCGATGTATTCGCCGGCCACGCAGTGGACCGACGAGGACGAGCTCGATCTGCAGGAGGCGCGCCTGGCCGTCGCGCAGGCCATCGAGGCACGCGACACCGCTGCCGGCCGCGAGGGCACGACGGACACCGACCGGCAGCAGGCCGACCTGAGGATCCAGCGCGCGGAGTTGAAGGTGCGTGAGCTCGAAGCGAAGCGGGCAGGCGGCGGTGGGGCGTTCGCGATCACCCCGGCGCCGGAGCTCGGCGGGTCGATGAGCGACGACGATCTGTCGCTGCGCCGCGCCGAGCTCGCGTTGATCGACGCGCAGCTCGACCGTGACCGCACGCATTCGGATCCGGCATCGACACCGATGGACAAGGAACGCTCCGACCTCGCGGTCTACGACGCACGCAACTCGCTCGACGAGACGCGGCGTCGTCTCCTCGACGCGGGCGGCGCGGATGAGCCGCGGCTCAAGTCGGTTCGGGAGATCGGGCAGGACCTGACCGGGATTCTGATCGACGGGCTGCTCGACGAGCTCGGCCTCGGTGACTCGGTCCTCGCGGATCCGACGCGGCTCACCCGCCCGGACACGTCGGTCACGGGCGGGTTCACCGACCGCGACCTCACGGGCGGCGGCGACGGCAGTGCGGTGCCGACGATGACGCCGCCGGCGCGGCACATCACCCCGGACGAGGCGATGGGGCAGCTGCCGTTCACGCCCGGCCACGAGGCACCGGGTGAGCTCGACCGGCTGCTGTCGGGTGCGTACGGCGCGGTGCCCGCGGCGGATGCGCCGTGGATGCAGGACCTGCTGGCGCGCAACCCCTTCGACCGGGGCGGTGAAGCGTCGGGGATCGGGTTCTTGCCGAAGAACATCCTCGAACCCGAGCGGGTCCTCGAACCGCGCACGACGGCGAACTTCGAGCGGCTCACCCGCGCACTCGATTCGGGGGCGCTGCTCGACCGGCTCGACATGCCGGCGCCGCGCGGCGGTGGAGACACGTATGCGCCGACGTTCCAGGGCGGCGACAGCGCCGAGATGTTCCGCATGTTCGAGCGGTGGATGCGGCAGCACCAGCGCGGTGGTGGGCAGCGCACACGCGCGACGACGTCGAGGAACAGGTGAGCTGATGACACACGACATCGTGTACCGCGGGCCGAACGGGATCGTCTGGGATCTCTACGGCCCGCGGGCGGGCCGGCAGGGCGCGGAGATCATGAATCACGTCAAGGGCCTGTATCTGCCGCCGCGCAAGCTCGTACTGACGCGGTCGGCGAATCAGCGCGGCGCGACGGCCCGCAAGGTCGTCGAGGACGAGCGGGTCGTCGAGATGGTCGTCTCGACGCAGGCCCGCACGGGCCGCGAGCACGACGACGTCGAGTCGCTGTGGTGGCAGTCGTGGTCGCACCTCGAGACCGGGCGTCTCGAGGTCGACCGCGGCGCCAGGTGGCTCGATGTGCAGCTGCTCGAATACCCGGACGATCCGTGGACGATCCACCCCGAGCAGAACAACTACCTCGAACACGACATGCGGATCGTCGCGTGCAACCCGGCATGGCAGGGCGGCACCCGCACCACACCGGAACAGACCGGAACGGGTGTCCTGACGTTCAAGGTGCGCAACCCGACCGACCTGACGATGTGGCCGGTGATCGTCGGCGACGGCGGCGGGATCATCCGGATCCAGGACGGTCTCACCGACCGGATCGTCGAGATCCCGCACCCGCTGCACGAGGGCTGGAAAGTCTTCACCGACCCGCAGCAGCGCACTCTCGACGTGACGTCGGGGCTGCCGCTGTGGCCGGACGTGATGCGCGGCATCACGTTCGGCTCGCCGCTGCCGGCGGGGATGCGCCGCTCGCGGACGCTGACCGTCGAGGTGCAGACCGAGGCGACGGTGCGTGTCGAGCTCGTCGATCAATGGATCAAGCCGTGGGGGTGAGCTGATGGGTGTTCTCGACGCGATCTCGCGCGGCATCGACGTCCAGCGCGCGGCACGCAAGCGGCAGGTCGAGCAGACCGTGCGGGACCGGATCGTGCTGTGCGACAAGGAATGGGAATACGTCGCCGACGTGACCGGTGAGGAGTCGGCCGATTTCGGGGAGCTGGTCAACGACACCGACGAGGGCCGGTTCACGCTGTTCGGTGATCACCCGCTCGTCGACTGGCTGATCTACCAGAACGGCCTCGACGAGGACATTCACTTCTACGTCGAGAACGAGGTCGGGGGCCCCGAGGACCGGATGGGCTACAAGGTCCTCGACATCGAGGTCGAGTTCGACGCCGACGACGGCATCGACCGGGTCACCGTCATCGGGCTGCACGACTTCGAGCACGTGAAGAACCTGCTCGCGAAACCGAACACCGCCGCTCCACTGGAAGCGCAGATCCCGAAGTCCGATGTGCAGGCCGGCCGCTCGCGCGCCGTGATCGCGTCGTATCTGCAGCGCAACCTCGGCTCGGAGCAGCAGCCGCTGCTGATCTGGGGATTCGACATGTGGACCCCGCTGGTGTGGCGGCAGATCGACCCGTCCCGGTGGAAGGTTATCGTCGCCCCGCCGAAGGGCCGCGACGAGTCCGAGCACACGATCCTCTCGGCCCGCATGGACAACATGTGGGACCTCGTGAAGGCGACGCTCGAGGACGCGAGCCTGCAGATCGTGCCGCAGCGCTGGCTGCCGGGCGATCCGCAGCCGTTCCCCGAGCATCTGATCCTCACGCACCCGATCCTCGTGCTGCACATCGTGCAACGCTCGTTTCTCGCCGGGACCGGGTCGGCGGTCGGGGACATCGTCCGCGACGTCGTGCGTGCGATCGGCGCCGACGGGGCGAGCGAGACGATCACGATCGCCGACCCGAACTCGGCGCCTCCGCCCGACGGTGTCAACGCGCCGACGGTGATCTGGCGGGCCTCGCAGCACCAGGGGATCGTCGGGTCGAAGATGACGCTGCACCACGCCACCGGACACACCGTCATCATCGGCGGCAAATCGCCGCAGTGGGTGAACAACTCGATCAAGCTGCTCCTCAACAGCGCGCTCGGCTACATCGGATTGGCGATCGGTATACCGGGTCTCGCGATCGGCATCTTCGACAAGGCCGTCGAGGACCAGATCCTCGCGTGGCAACGATTCACGAACTGGATTCGCAAGTCCACCTTGGGCTCTCACGCCTATATCCACACGTTCGCGCAAGGCGACGCGTGGACGCTCGGCGGGCTGCAATCCGGCCGCGTGGGGCTGCACGGCAAGCGCGGGTTCGCCGCGTTCACCGCCCGCGTGATCGACATGCAGCCCTACGTGATGGGCCGCGACTACCGGCTCGGGTGGCGCGTCGGTGTCGAGGTCGCGAACCGAATCTGGCTCTCGCACATCGCGCGCCGCCGCCGGCACTGGGACCGCGACACCCCGCCGTCGTGGGACATCACCATCGGCGACTCCCGCGAGGACGAGCTGCCCGGCACCACCGCGCTGCGTCACCTGGAAACGGTGCGCGGCGAAATCGTCCGCTACACATCGCTCGTCTGAGGAGGCACCCATGACCGCGACCGGCCCGCACCCGGCGTTCCCGCACGAATGGCCCGCGGACATGCACCCGCTCGGCTGGGTGTTTCTGCACCCGCCGTCCGACGCGTACGGCTCCGCCGGCATCGCGTTCGAGGCCGCCCAGATCAACACGCTCGCCAAGCACATCTTCGACGACCTCGGCGCGAAACTGTTCCTGCCGGACCCGCACTCCTACACCCTCACGATCAGCATCAACCTCACCGACGACGATCCGCGTGTCGGCGAGCCGTACGAGCACATCATCGACGGCGCCGACCGCACCGCGGTGCGGGTCAACGCCTCCGAGCTGCCACCCGGGCTGCGGGTCGAGGCGGGCGCGATCACCGGCACACCGACACAGTCCGGGGTCTGGCTCGTCGACATCACCGTCGGGCCGCGTGTGCACTATCAGCGGCCCCTCAACGACGGGCCGCTCGGCACCCACAACCGCGGCCGCTGGGTGCCGTGGGACACCCCGCTCGAGGAGCCTCCCGCGCAGGTCGATCTCGCCGACGCGACGGCCGAGCAGCGCGCGATGCTGCGGGCCCGGCTCGACGAGCTCGACGCCGCCGAGCAGGAGGAGGCGAGCCGATGACGACACCCGCCGGCAACGCCTACCCGGAGATCCCCGGCACCGGCGCCGGGGACACCGAGGAACTCTCCGACCTCGTCGCCGCGATGATGAAGAACCCCGCCGGCCGGATCATCATCGGTGCGGTCACCTCGATCGCGTCGGCGATCACCCAGGGCGTCTCGTCGACACTCTCGGGCCTCGCCCAGTGGGCTGCCCGACTGCGCGGCGACGTCGACCGCCACGAGAACGACCTCATCGCGATCAGCGACGAGCAGGCCGCGATGAACGAGCTGCTCGTCGACCTCGCAGAGATCGCCGCGACCGACCAGGTCACGCCGCTGTGGGCCGCGGACTCCGACGACCTCACGACGTTCCCCCGCTCGCAATGGGTCCCGATCACCGCGGCGAGCACTGGCAGCGAATCGGCCGGCAGCGGCGGATCGAGCACCCTGCACTCGCACCGCATCCCGACCGAGCGGCAGTACCTGCGGCCGCAGGCGGACACGTTCAACGCGACCGGC
>NZ_BCXD01000051.1 GCF_001894925.1 Rhodococcus rhodnii NBRC 100604
AGTAAGAACTGGTAGTCATCGGAGAATCCCTGGGCAGTGAACCGGGCGCTCACGGGATCCTTCTGGTGGGTGTGGCGAGGTCGATGGCCTGCTCGAGGACGATCGCGACGGCGACCGTCACCCCCGCCGCCGCGAACGCAGCGGCGAGGGCGATCGAGACGAGAGTGCGGGTCATGCCGACTCCGTTCCTGAGGTCAGGTCGCCGTCATCGGTCAGGAACACCAGACGTCCCCGATACCGGACAGCGACAGAAGAAGGTTCGATGTGCTGGCGAACGAGCCAGCCGTTGTCGTAGGACAGACCGCGAGCGGCTGTCTCGATGAATCGATGGCACGGCTCGCACAGGTGCAGGCATCCCGACGCCGCGTTCGTGGAGGCACGCCGTGTGCCGCCCATCCCCCGCGGCCGACGGTGATGCATCTGTGTCGCAGGTCCAGTGCCGCAGCGCTCACATACACCGCCGGACCGAGCCCGGACGAGTTCCTGCACTGCAGGCGGGAATCCCGTGGAGCGGCGACTCACTCACGGCCCCCGATCTGGTCCTGCAGCTCGTCCCAGCGGTCCAGCTGCCACTCCGACAGCAGTCCTCGGGTCGCGCAGATCGCCTCGTGCTGCGGCCAGCCATCGGCGGGGCCCGAGCAGGTGCAGTCGTCTCGGCGGGCCATCAGTACTCACCCCGCCCGGCGACCTGATACATCGACCGCACCGAGGCGCCCACCGACTGCCACGCGCGGAGCTCGGCCTCCAACGCTCTCGCCTGACGGTTCGCGTACTGGTACGCCGCATCCGCCGTGTCGCGGGTCTCGCGCTCGGCGGCGGTGTCGAGTTCGGCCGCGTACTTCTTCTCGTGCGCCGGGCCCGCCGCAGTGAGATAGGCACGGGCGAACGCAGCATCGTACGAACGGTCCGCCGCGAGGAACTGTGTGTACGCGTTCGCGCAGACAGTGACGCCCTTCGCGATACGGTTCGCGCACTCGCGGATCGACGACTCGATCTCCACCGGGTTGTGATCGGTCATGCCGCACCCCGGAAGTGAGCGATGAGCGCCTTGATCGCAGCGACATCGGCCGACGACCCGAGATCCCCATGACCGTCGGCAGCGAACTTCTCGCTCGCATCGGCCGGCGGGATCTGCTTGAACTTCAAGGTCTCCAGCAGGGCCTCTCGCGCCTTGTCTGCCTCGGACGGCTCGGCGCCCTTGCTCTCGGACAGATCGCCCTTGTGCCACAACTCGAGTGCCGCACCGAACCGCATCCCTGCGTTGCGGAGTGCGTCGCCGATCGCTTCCTTGATCGCGTTGCCGCCGGTCTTTCCGTCGGCGTCGCCGTACCCGAGGCGCGTGACACCGCAGATCGTCAACCGGATCCACAGGCCACCGCGGCTGTCGAACTGCGGCAGTCCGTTCTGATCCAGGCTGACCGGCTCCCACGTCCACTCGGGGTCGACGTCGAGGAACCGGGCGGTCAGTGCGGCGTGGCCGACGTAGTCGAGGTGGATCGCGGGCAGACCGTGGTAGCCGCCGCACTCGCGGCACTGGCCCTTCTGTGCGTCCTTGCGGGTCGGCTTCGGCAGACTGCCGATATCACTGGCAGGGAACGGCTCCCGGAGCTTTCTGAGTTGCTCGTGGCTGCTCACGCTGGCTCACCGGCCTGCGGCAGGGCCAGCACGTCACCGAGGCTGATCTCGCCGCGAGCGACCATGCCCTGCACCAGCTCGACGACATTCTTCGCCGGAGTGAACCGCGGCGTCGGGACTGTAGCGGCCGGCACCGACACGGCCACACCGTCGAGTTCGTCGCCGGTCTCGTGGGCGATCAGCGCTGCCTCGATCACCGACTTGCGGCCCTGCTCCGACAGTCGCGTCGTCAGCACCGAATCGCCGAACGCGTCGACCGCCCACGGCAGCACGCGCGCCTCATCGACGATTTCCACCCGAGGCTTCGGGACCGACGGCTTCGGCACCGTCGCGTACCCCAACTCCACCTGCTCGCCGCCGACCGCCGCGTACGCGTACGCCGTTCCGCGCGTCAGCTGCGCCTGCAGCTCGTCCTTCTTCGCCGTCTTCGCTGCGGCAACGAGCTTCTCGGCCGCGGTGATGGCGGCCAGTTCCTTGACGATCTGTTCGATGCTCACTTCGGGCCTCCGTACTCGTGGGCGATCAGCTGGCCGAGAGCGGCCGCGTTCGCGCGGGAAAGGGTCACGGTGCGTCCGTCGATCTCGAAACGCAGACGCCCGGATGGGTCGGGTTCGACGCGGAGCGCGTACGCGCCGTCAGGAAAGGCGATGGTGCTCACGCGGGCTCCTTGCTCGTGGTCGGGATGTGGGTGATGTGCACGGGCAGCTCGACGTCGACGACCGGGAGGGGTACGTGCCGCCACCAGGCGATACCGGAGCCGAGACGGCCGCGGTGAACGTGCGGCCGCGGCGGCCTTCCTCCCGGAACGTGGTGCCCTCGGGCAGCCGCCACAAGTCGGTGTCGTCGTAGATCGCGTCGCCCGGGCTCATGACGTGGCCTTCGCGGCGCGCCACTCGGCCTTGTAGTGGGGTTCGCACAGCCCGTTCGGGCCGCGCCTCGCTTCCCCCGCGAGCGGCTTCTGCGACTTCGGAACGAGGTAGCGCCCGCAGGTCCGGCAGTGCGACGCGAGCGGCGCACGTGCGGGCGGCGTGGTTGTCTCGGCCGCCGCGGTCTCGGGCTGGTCGATGAGCCCGAGCATCGCGAGCAGCTGCTGCGCGTCGGCGGCGTCAGCGGCATTCGCGGCCACGACGCGGCGGGCACGGTCCGCGAGCTCGACCGGCGTGTCCGGGATGTCGGCCGACGCGATCGCGCCCAGCGGCGACTCCATGCTCCTCACTGGCCCACCGCCCGCTGGGACTCGAGCCACGCGACGGCGTCGCGCAGCTGCACGGCGGCGGCGTGAAGATCCTTCTTGATCCGCTCGAGCTTATCGATGTAGTCGCTCTCTTCCCACCGCTGCACAGCGTCCGTCACGACGAAGAGCGCCTGGATGGTGGCGGCGTCGCTCGCGACCTCCGGGGTTCTCATCAGCGCCCGCAGGACGCGCAGCGCATCGCCCGGCTCGACGGCGGCGCTCACGAGTGCACCGCCGCGGCGAAGTAGATCGCGGCGCCCATCAGCGCACCGAACGCCATCAGCCACACGAACACCGCGAGGCTGACGAACTGGTCCTCGATGCGATCCCACACCGTCCGCGGCTCCGCGGCCAGCGCGAGCGCCTCGTCGGCCGCGGTCTCGAACTCCGTGTACGTGATGTCTTCCTGGTCTGGTCGGATCATGCTGTCTCTCATCAACAGTCCTGTCTCGAAGAAGTGGAGGCCCAGTGGCGGGGCGGAAGGGACGCACCCCGCCACCGGGCGATCACGGGGTGGCGACGACGAACAAGTCGTCGCGGCAGGCGGTGCGAGAACGACCGTCAGCGAACGTCACGCGCCACGACGTGCACGTGAACGGCGACGCGACCGGCACGGCCTCGATCACCTCGAGGAACGGGGCACCGGAATCGATCACGCGGGCCCTCACGCCGCACCGTCCACGTACTGCTCGTGCTCGGCGATGTACCGCGCGATCTCGGCGTCGGAGACCTTGCGGCCGCGACCGACCGCGACGAACCGCAGCACGCCGTCGCGCCACATCTCGCGGACCGTCGACGCGTGCACACCGAGCAGCGCTCCGGCTTCGACGGCGTTCAGCAGGCGGGTCGGCGGTGGGAGCGTCATGCTGCACCACCGGTCTGCCACCGCGGAACCATCCGAGCGATCGCGTTCGCGCCCGCGGCGGTGATCTTCAGCGTGTGCATGACCTCGCCACGGAACCGCGGCGCGTCGTGCGTCACGACACGCTGGAAGTACGCCTTCTTGTCGGAGTACTCCGAGTAGCGGGCCTGCGGGACGATGCGATGCTTACTCATCGACCAGCGCGACGACTTCTCAACGTAGATCCACTTGCGGCGCACCAGCTCCTCGCGCAGCCACGACTCGGCCACGCCGAGAGTCGAGGCGACCGTGCGGACCGAGAGGAGGTCACTGCCCGCGACGAACGTGTCGTGGTACTCGACCTTCGGGGCATCCTCTTCGACCTTCGCCTCAAGCAGCGCGCGCTCGGACTCGATCCGCTTGATCGTCCCGGCGGCCTCGAGGACAGCGTGGGCGAGGAGCTCCTCCCCTACGAGCGCTGGTCGCACCTCGGCTTCGCGGGTGCGGATCGCGAAGTACGACTGCGCGGCCGCGACCTCCGGCTTGCGCGGGTCGCCGTTCAGGAAGGTGAGGTAGCACGCGAACCGCGGCAGTTCGTAGTCGATCCGCTCCTGTGGACCCAAGTTACCGGCGTCCATAAGCTTGCTGACCTGCACAAACATCGACTCTGCGTCGTGCCCGGCATTCGCAGCCGCCGCCTTCGCGCGCTCGATGGCGTTCTGGAAGTCCTGCCACTTGCTGTACCCCATGAAGGGCTGGAGGTCGCGTGCGGACCAGAACTCACGGCCGTCGATGCGGGACTGCTTGATCGCGTCGAACGGAGACTGCTCGGCGCCGCCTGCGAAGAGGGTGAGGTCGCTCATCGCGCACCACCGGAGATGATCGCCGGGGTGACGCCGGCGCCGAACGGCACCCAGCCCCAGATCGGCGCGCCCGTCACGGGATCGGCGCCGACGACGGTCCAGTAGTTGTCCGGGCTCGGCATCGTGATGACGCCGCCCTGCACGACAACGTCGGACGGCTTGCCGCGGTACTCGGACGCCGACGTGCTGCGCTCCCCCATGCTCGCGTCGTTGCTCGTGACGATCTCAGCGGGCGCCGGAGCGGCCGCGGCAGTGGTGGCACCTGCAGCGATCGCGGCGCCAGCGGCGAGGCTGAAGAGCAGGACTCGGATACGATTCGTGGTGGACATTGCTTCTCCTTCGTTGTGGTGTTCGAGGCCCTGCACCTGGTGGATCAGGTGTGGGGCCGTCTTCATGCGACCGCGTGCTTGCTGTACGACGAAGCGACAAGCACTGTGGCCGAGAAAAGTGACCCCGGAGGCGCGTTGAGCGCCTCCTCGATACGCCGGGCCGCGTCGGACCCGACCGTGTCACGAGAGCTCTTTCCGGTAGATCGAAGGAAGGCGATCGTGGAGACCGCACATCCCGAGGCTTCCGCAAGATCTGCGTTGCTCATGCCTCGGAACTTCATGTACTGCCGGAAGGCTTGCTTGCTGATGAGTCGCACCCAGAGCCTCCCTCTGTCGATGGTTCGTGCGTGCCGAATCAATGTAACCTTCCGCTTCTCGCTTGGTCAATCAACAACCACAATGTAACCGATAGCAGTTACAACGCGCAACACCTGTAACCGGCAGTGACCTTGCCTGCCACAAATCACATCCAGGGAATTTGTAACCAGCCCGGTTACACTGCGGGTATTCGAACAGGCGCCGCATGTGGGAGCTTCTGAAACCGTGAGCAAGTTGAGCGATCTGCTGAACAGTCAGCCGGTCAGTGCCCGCCAAGCGGCAGACATCGCCAAGGAGAAGGGCATCCGCCTTCCCTATGGGACGATCGCTGCCTACTGGTCAGGTCGGCACGGACGACCGTCGGCGCAGACGTTGGAACGGCTCGCCGAGGTGCTCTCGACACCGCTGGCTCAACTCCAGCGGGCGGCATGGGACGCGACCGCTCCACTCGGTCCGTACGAACCGCCCGCTGAGGCGAACCTTCTCAGCCGTCGTGAGCGCAACGCAGTTGACGAACTCATTCGAGCGATGGCGGAGGCGATCACCCGTGGGCAAGACCGAGCAGACAGCAGCACCGAAGAAGTCACGCAACCGCGGCCGGAAGCGAGCGGCACGGTCGACAGCAGCCCGAGCGGCGGCGACCGCCCGCGGCGATCGCCCCCCATGAATGACGGCAAGGTCACAGCCTTACCTTCGCGTGATCAAGCCCCAGAGCCTGACGAACGTCCGCAGCGGCTAGCCGCCCGGCACGTCAAGGGGGGCTCGAGAGAGAAGCAACGCCGGCGCGCGGAGACAGCGCCAGAGGATCAGTCGCAGGGCGAAGGGCCGGAGGGCGGGGCGTGAGGGATCGAGACTCGATCGCAACATCCGGGGGCTGCACCTGGGATCGACGGCAGCACCTCGCTGGTGATCCAGCGGCGGAACGCTGCGGCTTCCGGCTTGTCCGACCGGATCACGACCTCGTACATGCCGGGCTCGGAGACGATCGTCGGGTTCTGGGTGCGTCCGAGGCTGTCAACGATGGGGTGTGTCTGACGCACCCCATCGTCCAGTCGGGACGCCAGGCGGCTCACGTCCTTGATCTCGAGAACGCGAGCGAGATCGGCGAGGACGAACCACGGCTCGTCGTCGAGGACGACGACGCGGACGTCGGCAGCCTGATAGCGGAAGCGCTCGAGCGTGCTCACTTCGCACCGCCGGAGATGATCGCCGCGGTGACACCGGAACCGACCGGCACCGAGCCCCAGATCGACGCGCCCGTCACAGGATCGGCGCCGACGACGGTCCAGTAGTTGCTCGGGGCCGGCATCGTGATGACGCCGCCCTGCACGACGACGTCGGACGGCTTGCCGCGGTACTCGGACGCCGGCGCGCCGCGCTCCCCCGTGCTCGCGCTGTTGCTGGTGACGACCTCAGCAGGCGCCGGAGCGGCCGCGGCAGTGGTGGCACCCGCAGCGATCGCGGCGCCAGCCGCGAGGCCGACGAGCAGGACTCGGATACGATTCGTGGTGGACATTGCTTCTCCTTGGTTGTGGTGTTCGAGGCCCTGCACCTGGTGGATCAGGTGCAGGGCCGTCTTCATGCGGCGTGCACTGCTCTCCGCGGGCTGTTCTGCTGCTTGGTAGTTGACACCTGGACATCGAAAAGGATCTCCACCGGAACTGCGAGCGCCTCCGAGATGCGATTGGCGGTCTTCGGTTCACAGCTTCGCCGACGCCCCGCGAGCAGGTGGTCGATGAAGCTGGGGTGGACGTCGACGTAGCGAGCGAGCTTCCGCGCCGACATCTTTTTGTCGTCCTCGGGGCCAACGAATGCTCGCAGGATGCCCGGACTCTTGAGTCGCATCCAGGTTCCTTTCGGCCATCGTCGGTACGGGGTCGTCATCGTGCTTCTCCATTCTGCGTTGTAGGCGCCTATCTGTCAACTACCGAGCATCACTGTAGCGCCTACCAGTAGGCGACTGTCAAGCGTTCCCGCGTTGCGGTTTCCGCAGCCAGCAGGGATAGGGCAAAGTAAGCGCCGTCAATTGGTAGGCGGCAACATGCCCGATCGCCGGATCGAACCGGTAGGAGGGTTGTTCGGAGGACGAATTGCCCGGCTCAGACCGCGCACCGCATGCTTCGGCGGTGCCCACACTCGCTGACCTCATCGCCGCTCGGAAGGCCGAGCGCGGCTGGTCGTACCAGCAGCTCGCAGATCGCGTCGAAGGCGCTATCTCGCGACAGCGCTGGCAGCAGTTGGGCACGGGCGTCCGGATCAAGGAGTTTCCGGAGCCCGCAACGATCCAGGCCATCGCCGACGCACTCGAAGTCGACGTGACCCTGGTCGTCCTCGCCGTGGCTCGCAGCATCGGATTCTCGGTGCGCCGGCAGGAGTCCGCCCTCGCGGCGATGCTCCCGCCGGGGGCGGACCAGCTCACCGAGGAGCAGCGCGACGCGGTGCTCGCGGTCGTGCGCGTCATGGCTCCCCGCCAACCATCAGGAGCAACGAATGAAGAAGTCCCGGAACCGCGGCCGGAAGCGAGCGGCACGGTCGACAGCAGCCAGGGCAGCGGCGACCGCCCGCGGCGATCGCCCCCCATGAATGACGGCAAGGTCACAGCCTTACCTTCGCGTGATCAAGCCCCAGAACCTGACGAACGTCCGCAGCGGCTAGCCGCCCGGCACGTCAAGGGCGGGTCGAAAGAGAAGCAACGCCGGCGCGCGGAGACAGCGCCAGAGGATCAGTCGCAGGATGAGGGGCCGGAGGGTGGGGCGTGAGCAGTAGGCGAGTGCGCGCCCACGCCTCCGACCGGGTGAGGCAAGGCGGGTGTGAATGGTGGAGGCATCCAGCGACACGCGATGGTGGTTGCCGTGAGCGATGAACAGAACCTCGCCGGCCTGATCTCAGACCGGAAGGGAACCCGCTCCTACGAGAAGGTCTCGCAGGAGTGCGGCGGCACCCCGACTGCGAAGCGACTACACCAGCTCGCCAACCAGCCGCAGAAGAACTTCCCGGACCCGGACACCATCCGAGGCCTGGCACAAGGACTTGGAGTGACCATCACCGAAGTCGTCATGGCATCCGCCCGGACGCTCGGTCTTCCCGTCTACACCGGCAACGACCCGACCGCACTCGCGATCGGCGGCGCCGGCGTCCTGGACGACGAGTCCAAAGAGACGCTGTCCCGGGTGGCACGTCAGTTCATTCACCTCACATCCCGAGCAACGGATGGAGGACCACATGGAACAGCACGCACGGAAGTCCCGGAACCGCGGCCGGAAGCGAGCGGCACGGTCGACAGCAGCCAGGGCAGCGGCGACCGCCCGCGGCGATCGCCCCCCATGAATGACGGCAAGGTCACAGCCTTACCTT
>NZ_BCXD01000052.1 GCF_001894925.1 Rhodococcus rhodnii NBRC 100604
AGTTAACCGCGGCGCAACTCCGAGTCTTCGGTACGTAATGTTCGCTGCCGAGTCTTGTGCTGTGCCGAAAGACGATATTCATCGAATCCATGGCCGCGTGCGCATTGCGGTGGCGGCGACCACGGCCGTAGCGGCGATGTCCTCGCTGCTCGGCGGATGCGGGATGCTCGACGACGACACCGTCGTCGTCAACGTCGGCTACCAATCCAAGACCATCAACACGATCAACGCCGGAACGCTCATGCGTGATCTCGGCGAGTTCGAGCAGGCGCTCGACAGCATCGGTGAACGCACCGGTACGTCCTACCGGGTGGTGTGGCAGGACTTCTCCTCGGGTGCCCCGCTGACGGCGCAGATGATCGCGTCCCACGTCGACATCGGGTCGATGGGCGATTATCCGCTGCTGACCAACGGCTCCAAGACGCGCCCGTACGACGACGCGCGGACCGCGTTCGTCGCGGCGACGGGCTACAGCCTGCGTGGTTCGCTCAATCAGGTCGTGGTGCCGTCGGCGTCCGATGCGCAGGCCCTCGAGGATCTGCGCGGCGCGCAGGTGTCGACGAGTCTCGGTTCGGCCGGCGACGGAATGTTGCGGACGGCGCTCGAGCGCGCCGGCATGAGCGTCGACGACATCGGGATCGTGAATCAGGATCCGTCGATCGGTGCTGCCGCGATCGAGGGCGGGCAGGTGGATGCGATGGCGCAGTTCGTGCCGTGGCCGCAGCTGACGATCTTCCGCGATCAGGCGCGCCTGCTGTACGACGGCGGCGACAACGAGGTGCCGACCTTCCACGGCGTCGTCGCGCGGGAGGAGTTCGCCGAGGAGCATCCCGAGGTGATGGAGGCGTTCACCGCGGCGATGGTGACGACGACGCAGCGGTTGCACGACGATCCGCTGGGGTCGGCGATCCGGATCTCGGAGATCACGGGGATCGAGCCGGAGGTCGTCTACCTCTACAACGGCCCCAACGGGCTGGTGACGTTCGATCCGGCGCTCTCGCCCGAGTTCGTGGACGCGCTCGAGGCCGCGAAGGGCTATCTCGTGGAGCGTGGCTCGGTGGAAGAGGACTTCGACATCGAGGGTTTCGTCGACGAGAGCTTCGTGCGCGACGCGTTCGGTGACGACTACGACCGACGTCGCGACGAGACGACGACTCCGAACGCGTTGACCGGGACCGACGAGATGTGTGGTCTTCCGGTCGACGATCCGGGCACGGCGTCGGAGGTGTGGTTCGCCGGCGAGACGGAGACGGTGGTCGCGGCGACACCGAGTTGCCTGCTCTCGCGAATCGCGAGCAGCGGGAGCCACGTTCGCGCCGCGTACGTCCCGGACGCCGTGACGGGCACCAAGCTGTTCGCGGATCACGCGACGTGGGTGGCCGACCCCGCAGCTCCGCCGTCGTCCCGCTATCTCCCGTTCGCGACGGCTGCCGGCGCTGCCGAGTACCGCGCGGAGCACGCGACGACGGTGACGGTCTCGTACGAGGACGCCCTCGCCGAAGCACATCCCACGAACTAGACCACCGCACAGACGTTTTCGACCGATCGAGAGGACGAGACCATGGCCACGTTGTCGACAGGCCGACCGGTGACGGCACCGAAACCGAAGACCGGCGGGCGAGGCTCGCTGCTGGACCCGGCCAGGTTCCGCGGGCGAAGGCCGTCACCGAGATTCACCCGGACGGCGCGGACGATCCTGTTGCCGCTCATCCCGATCGGCGGATTCGTCCTGCTGTGGCACCTGTTGACGACGAACGGTGTCGTCGCGTGGCTGCGCTTCGACAGGATGCCGCCGCCCATCGACGTGATCGACGGCTTCGCGGCGCGCCTGACGTCCGGCGGCTACTACGCCGACCTGTTCGCGAGCCTGCAGCGAATCCTGTTCGGCTTCGGGCTCGCCGCGGTCGCGGGTATCGCGCTGGGCATGCTCATCGGGCGGTCGGAGACGGCGCGGATGATGTTGCGGCCCTTCATCGAGATCGTCCGGCCGATCCCGGCGATCGCGCTCGTGCCGCTCACCATTCTGCTGTTCCCGTCGAGCGAGCAGGGGATCGTGTTCATCACCTTCTTCGCTGCGTTCTTTCCTGTTCTGGTGAACACGGTGCATGCGATGGATTCGCTGCCGAAGGTGTGGGAGGACGCCGCGCGGACGATGGGGGCGAGCTGGGTGGCGGTGTTGCGTCACGTCGTGCTGCCGGGAGCGTTGCCGGGGATCTTCGCGGGACTGTCGGTCGCGATGGGTGTCGCGTGGATCTGTGTGGTGTCGGCCGAGATGATCTCGGGTCGGTTCGGTATCGGCTACTACACGTGGCAGTCGTACGGGCTGCTCGACTACGCGGGTGTCGTCGTCGGCATGTTGTCGATCGGCGCGCTCGGGCTGGCCACCGCGTGGGTGGTCGAGATGATCGGACGGCGTGTGAACCACTGGCTGCCGCGGGCGAGCCGATGAGTACGCAAGCACGAGAGACGACGGAGGCGCGAGACATGACGACGACCACGACGACCGGTGCGGTGAAGCTCGAGAACCTGCAACTCGGATACGGCGGGAAGCTGTCCGCGAACGTGTCCCTCGACATCGAGCCCGGCGAGGTGGTCGTGTTCCTCGGCCCGTCGGGCTGCGGAAAGTCGACCATTCTGCGTGCGCTCGCCGGGCTGCTGAAGCCGATGGGTGGCCGAGCGACGGTCGACGGCCGCGAGGTCGCGGGCAACGAGGCGCACTGCGCGATGGTGTTCCAGGAGGACGCGCTCTTCCCGTGGCGTACGGCGCGCAAGAATGTCGAGTTCCCGTTGCGGATTCGCGGTCTGCGCGGGCAGGAGCTGAAGTCGGAGGCGACGCGCTATCTCGAGCAGGTGGCGCTCGGCGACTACCTCGATCATCTGCCCGGGCATCTGTCGGGCGGTATGCGTCAGCGCGTGCAGCTGGCCCGGACGCTCGCGTGCGAGCCGCGCGTGATCCTCATGGACGAGCCGTTCGGTGCGCTCGACGCGCAGACGCGGCTGGACATGCAGCAGCTGCTCATCTCGGTGTGGGAGCGCAGCAGGCTCACGATCCTGTTCGTCACCCACGACGTCGACGAGGCGCTGCTGCTCGCCGACCGCGTCGTATTGCTGACACAGCGGCCGGCGACGGTTGCCGACGTCATCGAGATCGAGAACCCGCGTGACCCCTCGGCGCAGTTCCAGGAGTCCTATCGGCTGCGCCGCCGCTCGATACTCGACTTCCTGGGCGGCTCCGCCGCTCGTGCGTGACCTTCCGGTCCCCACACCGGAAAAACACGCACGAGCGCGAAGCGCCTAGTACGCACCGTCGCGGCGCAGGACGGTACCGACGGTCTTGACGAGGATCGCGAGATCGGCTGCCATAGACCAGTTCTCGACGTAGACGAGGTCGAGCCGGACTCGCTCGTCGTCGTCGGTGTCGGACCGGCCGGACACCTGCCACAGCCCGGTGATCCCGGGGCGGACGCGGACGCGGCGTTCGACGAAGTTGCGGTAGCGCGCTCCTTCTCCCAGATCCATCGGACGCGGCCCGACGATGCTCATGTCACCGCGAAGCACGTTCAGCAGCTGGGGCAGTTCGTCGACACTGGTGCGACGGAGGATGCGGCCGATCCGCGTGATGCGCGGGTCCTCCGCCACCTTGAAGAACTCGCGGTCGGTCCGGCCGCGGTCCACCCGGACCTGCGAGAGCATGTTCTCGGCGTCGGGAACCATCGAGCGGAACTTCCACATGCGAAACGTGTTGCCACCCATTCCGACCCGGTACGGGCGGTACATCACGGGACCTCGATCGTGGAGTTTGATCAGGCCGGCGACGACGGCAAGCAGCGGCGACAGCGTCACGAGAAGGACGCCGGCGACCACGATGTCGAACACCCGCTTGCTCGCCCGCACTGCCCCGGTGTAGGTCGGGTCGCCGATGCGGAGCAGCGAGATTCGGCCGATCTGGTCGAGTCCCATGCGTCCGAGCGAGACGTCCACGACGGCCGGCTCGACGGACAGCTCGACACCGTGTTCGTGGAGATCCCATGTGAGATCGCGGAACTCACCGGCTTCGAGTCCGGCGGCATCGGCGAGCACCACGATGTCGGCGTCGAGTTCCCGGGCCGCGTCCGGAACGGAACGGACGTGGTCGAGGCGGGTCCAGCGGCCGTCGTGGGGGCCGGTGTGGCAGGGCACGGTGAGGACGCCCGCGTCGAATGCTCCGACGACGGCGTAGCCCACCGGGGGGCCGGCGTCCACGGACCGGCAGATCTCGTCTCGCCGGCCGGGAGGGGCGACGAGGAGGGTGCGCGCGAGTGCGGTTCCGTGTCGCCATCGCCGCCGGAGGATGCGTCCCGAGATCCGGTGCGCGGCGAGGCAGCCGAGCAGTCCGGCGGTGACGGAGACGAGGAGCATGCCCCGGGCGATGGTCACACCGCTGACGAGTTGTACGACGGCGACGACGGCGAGGAGGATTCCGGCCGCCCCGAACAGGCGCCGGTACTCCGACACGCCCGCCCCGATGATCCACGGGTCGGCCACTCGCCGACTGCGCAGGATCGCGATCCAGACGGAGGCGATCGCGATCCCCAGGGCCGGGTAGGCGATGCGCGCGTCGCCGAGCGCGCCGGTCCACTGCTCGTTGCCGAAGCGGAGGTGGACACCGACGAGGCAGGAGATCAGGACGCATGCCGCGTCGGCGGCGAACAACCGTCGAGCGAGGGTCCGTCTGGGGTGTTCGGTGCGCCGGACCGGGACGCGAACGATCCCGAGCGAGGGGGTCGTCATGGGGTCGTCGTTCGCGCGTCGTGGTTGCGGCATCGTTCACTCCGGGCCGGTCGAGGTGGGGGAGGTCGGTTCGGGCCCGCAGGTCGGCCGGGGTGTCGCACCCGAGCGCAGTGCGGTGATCCAGTCGAGCACCTCGGGGGAGATGCCGACCCTGTGGTCGTCGTCGGGTCGTTCGAGCACGGTCACCCGGTCTCCCCGCGCGCACGCGGCTCGTACCGCCGCGCGGGTTCGCTCGGGTGACGTCACCGAATCGCGCCCGCCGAAGGCGACGAGGGCGGGTGCGGTCGCCGGGGAACGGGGAAGCCGTCGCGCGTCGAGTGCGGCGGTGAGCCGAACTCGGTCCTCGTCGGTCGCCGGCGCGTAGTCCGCGGCGGGGACCGCCCGCGCGTCGTCCGTGCCGACCGCCCCGCTGTCCCCGAGGCAGGGCGCGGCGGCGTCGGTCCTCCTCGACAGTGTTCCGCGATAGAGGTTGTCGGGTACCACCGAGGGATCGGTCGACGAGGCTCCGTCGACCAGGGTGGGGAACAGCACGACGCGTTCCGGGCTCAGGCTTCCTCGCGCGGCGTCGGTCGCGACGTCCGTCATGTCGAGTTGTGGTGCCAGACTGACCGATCCGAGCAGGCGGAGCTCGGAGTCGGTGGCTCGTTCGTTGGCGGCCCAGGCCGCGTGACCGCCCTGGGAGACGCCGACCGCGAACCAGCGATTCGAGGCACCCGGGACCGATGCGACCGCCGCGCGGGCGGCGTCGACGAGGTTGGCGCTCGAGGACGCGACGTCGAGGTAGGGGTGCGGTCCGCGCGCGCTGGAGCGCTGATAGTCGGTGGCGACGACGACGTACCCGCGTGACACGAGGCCGAGAAGCTCGTCGAGCGCTCCGCGAAGATCCGGGGACAGCGACGGCGCGCACGCCGGATCACCGCCGTCGCCGGCGTGGGCGTACGACACGATCGGCCAGCCGTCGGGAGGCGGCTCGCCCCGTGGGACGAGCAGTGCACCGCTCACGACGGTGGGTTCGCCCGCGGGGCCGCGCGACGAGTACTCGACGCGTTCCGCCCGAGAGGTACTCGTGTACAACGCGGGATAGGACGCGAGCCGGCGTGGTGAGCCCACGACCGTGCCCGGGTCGGGCCGGCGCTCGTCCACCGGGACCGGTGCCGGCGCACACGCGACGGTGGCAGCGACCATCCCGAACGTGACGATCCAGCATGCGAACAGCATTGCGCGGGTGGACATGTCACTCGAACAGGTCGATGGGGTGGGACGTCGCCGCGGTGAGCGCCTCGCGGACGGCGAAGCCGTCGACGATGTCCGCGTGGTACGACGCTCCGAACGACGTCCCCCACACGCCGCGCACGCTGCAGACGGTGATGCCGCCCGCGTCCGCGGGGTCGGTGTACGCGGCGAGACCGGGCCGGTCGCCGAACGGCACGTCCAGCAGTGCCCGCGGCTTCCCGACGTCGGAGTAGGCGAGCGTCACCGTCGCCGGTACGTGCGTGTCGGTGGTGGGTCCGGGGGAGGCGCCGCGGCGGGGGAGCAGCCGAGACCGGATATCGGTCGTCGCGAACGATGCGAGGGGCCACCGGCTGTCGAGGACCTCGCGAATGGCCGTCGCGACGGCGTGCGGATCGGTGGTGTCGATGCCGCCGATCGGAACGGTCACCGCTGCGTTGCCCATCGTCGTTCGATACCGGGCGGGGAGGTACCGCCGGCAGTCTACGGGCATCAGGACGGTGTCGTTCATCGGCAACCCGGCGTCGCGCAGCGCTCGCGAGAGCAGTGCGACGGAGACGGCTGCCTGCGAAGGGCTGTTCCACTGCCGCTCCGCGTACGCCCGGAATGCGGTGGCCGTGCGAGGACTCATCAGTGCGTGGGTCACTCCGCGTGAGTGTCTCCAGCCGGCCGGTGCTCGTCGTCCGGGGTCGGCGGTCGTGTTCGGCGTGTACTTGTCCCGTACCCGCAGGACCGCACGAACATGTCGGGGCGCCAGCAGCTTCAGCGATTCCCGGCGGAGCCGGGCGACGGGGAGGTCGGTCGCGGTCATCGCCCCGAGGCTGCGCCCGTCCGGTGCGTCCCCGAGAATTCCGGACAGCAGCAGAACCAGCGCGGAGTCGCCGACGGCGTGATCGACCGCGACCGCGAGATGCCCACCGCTCACGAGCACGGTGATCGGTTCGCCGCCGGCGACCGCATGGTCGAGGGCGATGTCGACGAGTTGGTCGAGTGTCGTCCAGGTCTCCTCGTGGACCGAGACGACGCCTCGGGCATCGGCACTCGCGTCGAAGTACCAGCGATCGTCGTGCGGGCGCAGCGTCGTTCGTGATCGCGGCAGGGAGCGGAGGTGGCGCATCCGTTCGGCGGCCGTCCGGAGATCGAGTCCGTGAATCGGGCCGAACACGTTCACCGTCAGTGATCCGGAGAGTGAACGGTCGAGCCCGGTGGGGCGGTAGGTGGACGTGACCCGTCGATGGGTCGGTGGGGGCTTTCCGTCATCGTCGTACATCGTCGACGACCTCCTCCATCGTGTTGCGGAACGTCTGGGGGGAGAACGTGCCGGCCCACTCTCGAAGCGAGTGGCGTTCGTATCGGGAACCGTCGAATCGGCTTACT
>NZ_BCXD01000053.1 GCF_001894925.1 Rhodococcus rhodnii NBRC 100604
GTAAGCGAGCGCGAGCGTCGAACCCCACGACACTCCGTCCACGATCCACCGGTCGACACCGAGATGACGCCGTAGAGCCTCGATGTCGCCGACCAACGCGGAGGTGTCGTTCTGGGCCAAGGATGTCGTGAGGTCGGAGGCGTGGGGTGACGAACGGCCACAACCCCGCTGATCGAACCCGATGACTCGAGTTCGTGTGAGATCGAAGCCGAACCTGTATCGACTGTTCCCGAGCCCACCCCCCGGGCCTCCGTGGAGAAAGAGAGCCGGTACTCCGTCTCGCTCGCCCCATTCCTCCCAGTAGATCTGCTGGCCCCCCTCGACTGCGAGCCTCCCGGTCGCGCGCGGTGCACCGCTCACGCTCTCACCGCGAACCCGAACGCTTGATGACGACCGACGACGCCGCCGACACCGAGCCGTGCAGATTGACGAAGGGTCCACCCTGACGTGTCGGCGGACCGGACTTGTCCTTGATCGTCGACCATCCGCTCTTGACCAGATCGTCGAAGCGGATCTCCTGATCCGGGCCGATCTTGATCTTCACGGTCGCGACCGACACGTGCAACTCCACATCGATTCTCGACGCGGGGAACACCGCCGCCGTGAAGTCGAGGTCGACCGTCGACATCGAGCCCGTGAACAGCATCCGCTGATCGACGGTCCAGCTGCCCTTGCGGCGGATCGTCCCCCAGTCGGCGTCGTAGGAGGCCTGCCGCGGCGGAGCGGCAGCGGGCGTCGGAGCGACGGAGGCGGTTCCCGGAAACAGCTGCCCAGCAGCGGGGAGATCGGCGACGGACTCACGAAGATCGCCGCGCGTGCGTGCCGCGTAAACACGCCCCGACCGCTCCTCGAACTCGGTGACATCGAGATATCCAGCCGCGAATGCGTCGTTGAGCAGGGCAACCGCTCGCTCACGCTCCGGATTGCCCACACGGAGGTCGTCGTCGGAGTGCTCGTCGGCCATGGTTTCACACACTAGGGCATCGTTCGTCACGCCTCGACGGAGCTGCGGACACCGCATGAACAGCGCGGCGGCCGCCACGTCACTCCCGGCCGCCCGACTCCGAGTCGGTGTCGGCTGCCCACGTCAACCGAGCCACCTCTTCGACGGACCTTCGTGCTCGCACGCTGTGCAGCTTCCGCGTCAGCCGCAGGTACTCGTCCAATTCGCGTTCCGACAGAACGCTCAGTAGGTCGCGGTTCTGCCGAGCAACGATCGTGAGGCCCGCGAAGAGCTTCGCTTCGCCCTCTGGCGTGAGGTGATGCGAGAACGTCGCCCGCTCCCCCACCGTTCGGCGAACCAGGCCTCGGGAGATCAAGTGTGCGAGGCTGCGCGCCGCAGCCTGTTGGCTCGTGTCGTTGGTTTCCGCGATCAGCGCCCCCGACGCGCCCGGACAACCCGCAATGGCATTGAGCACATTCATCAGCGCCGGATTCAAGCCCAGGCGCGCAAGCGGCGCGGTCGATTCCCGCAAAGCGGAGTTCAGTATTTCTCGGTGGTAAAGCCCGAACTCCAAAGCTTCCGAATCCATCTCCGACATATCAAATTATTTACCACACCCGCCTTCGGACCACGCCCACCACCTCGAGGTCCTGCGAATATTGGGACAACAAGGACGATACGGCACCCGACCCTGCGGCCCTCACCACATTCCGGGCCGTTTCGTTGCCGAGTCGAACGCTCGCACGCAAATCTTACAACACGTTGATTCAACCAGTTGATTGTTAGGAAAGCCGGTGACCACACCATGTTCGTCCCCCGCCTCCAGCGGACTCGCCCTGCCGACCGGTAGTGCCCTGACGATCCTCGCCGCCGTATCCACCGGATTCGTTGTCGCGGCGTTGGATCTCACCGTCGTCAACGTTGCAGGGCCCGAACTGCGCCGATCGCTCGACTTGTCCGTCGAATCCCTCACCTGGGCTGTCGACGCGTACATACTCACCTTCGCATCACTGCTGATTCTCGCGGGTGCTGCGGCGTCGCGATTCGGAGCACGCCGCCTCTACGTCTCGGGCCTGACGCTGTTCGTTCTCGCGTCCGTCGCGTGTGCCCTCGCACCGACCGGTGCCGTGCTCATCGGCGCGCGAGCCGTTCAAGGTTGCGCAGCAGCACTGTTCATTCCGGCGTCACTCGTCCTGCTCACGAGCCTGTTTCGGGACCCTGAACAGCGCGCGCGAATGGTGGCACTGTGGTCGACCGCGGGCGCAGCAGCATCAGGCGTCGGGCCCGTGGTCGGCGGGCTTCTCGTCTCGTCGCTCGGTTGGCGCAGCATCTTCTTCCTCAATGTTCCCGTGGGGGTCGTCGGCCTCGTGGCAACGCTACGAGTCGTCTCCCATTCGCCTACGACGGCGGCGAAGCGGATCGAGTACCTCCAGCATGTCCTTCTCCTCATCGCAGTCACAGCAGCAGCGCTTCTCCTGATCGGGGGGCCTTCTCACGATTGGGCAGGTGCGACGGTCACGACGAGTGCAGTCGCCGCAGTGGTCTTCGCAGTGTTGTTCGTGGCGCGGGAGCGTAGCTCCAATGCCCCCATCTGGCCTCGGGAACTCGTTCGGCGACAGGGTTTCTCGTCGATGACCGCGGTCGGTTTCGGCCTCAACTTCGGCCTGTACGGGATTCTCTATGCACTTGGGCTGCTGCTCCAGGAGGAGTACGGGCTTTCTGCTGGACGGGCCGGTCTCCAGCTCCTGCCGATCATGCTCGTCTTCGTTGCGGCCAATCTCGCGTTCGCGAGAGTCGTCGCGAAGGTCGGCGTGCGGTGGCCGGTGATCATCGGTCTCGTGGTCGCCGCAGCCGCCTACGTCCCTGTCCTGCTGCTGGGACCGAGGATCGGCCTCCTGGGGCTCACCGTCTCGCTCATGATCGCCAATGCCGGACTCGGCGTCGCCGCCCCCGCTATGACGGTGGGAGTGATGGAGTCCGCAGGAAATGCCTACTCTCACGTGGCGTCGTCCACGTTCAATGCGACCAGGCAGTTCGGCACATTGTTCGGCGTGGCGGTCGCGGGGTCCGTCATAGCTTCCACTCCCACGCTGACCGGTGCCCTTTCCATTCTGCTCGTGGTCGCCTGTGCGTCCTACCTGCTGTCGGCGGCCTCGGTTCGCCCCTTCACACGATCGGCGGGCTGATAGGTCGGATTCGCAGTTCGCCCCGATCCTCGGTCGATACCCGGCCTCGATCCGCTCGTCGTCACGTCCGGCACGCCGCCCGTCCCGGGGCGGCCGGCGACCGAACACGACAGAGCGGAGCCGGGGACCCGGCCGCAGGACGCGAGACGAACTCCGACCGAGCGCTGGCTACCGCAGCCCACGGCGTCCGGTATCGGTCGTCCGCCTGCCGCGTTCGGTCCACAGCCGGGGCGACGCACACGAAGCCAGCAAGATCGACGCCGAGTGCCGGTGAACCTCGCTACTGTCACGACGTGATCAGCTGGATTCACCCACGGCACACCGCTACACGGTTTCGCGTACTCGTTCCCGAACCGACAGGGGTTTCACCGATGTCCTTTCAGAGCTACCTCGACAACATCGAGACGAAGACCGGCCTCACGCCCCGCGAGTTCGTCGAACTCGCTCGCGCGCGGGGCTTCGACGACACCACCAAGGCCACGCCGATTCTGGAGTGGCTGAAAGAGGAGTACGGCCTCGGACGCGGGCACGGGATGGCGCTCGTCCACGTCATCACCAAAGGACCGCAGATCGACGCCAAGCACGTCGGCAGCGGAAGCACCCACGCCGACGCGACCGACACGTTGTGGCTGGATGGGGCAGCGACGAACCCGAACCGCTGACTCGGCCGGGCACGGCGAACCGCCCGGTGCTGCCGACCTCGACCGGCACAACACCCTTGACGTGCGTCACCTCACAGCATTACATTTAACTCGTTGGTTAATTGTAATGAGGAGGTGGGAGTGGCCGCCACCGATCAGCTCAGCGCAGTCTTCTCGGCGCTCGCGGACCCGACCCGTCGGAGGATTCTCGCCGACTTGGCCGAGCGCGATTCCACCGTCACGGAACTGACTGCGCCACTGTCCATCTCGATGCCAGCGGTATCGCGGCATCTCAAGGTGCTCGAGAACGCGGCCCTCATCTCGCGGACCCGCTCGGGCAAGCTGCGCGCCAGCCACCTCGAAGCCGCTCCGCTGCGTGAGGCCGCCGACTGGATCGACCGCTACCGAAGGTTCTGGGACACGTCCCTCGACCGACTCGACGCCCACCTCGCCGAGGTTCAGGCCACGGAACACACAACCGAGGAGACCTGATGATGCAGCCGCTCGCGCCACAGATCGACATCTCGCGAGTGTTCGACGCACCTCGGAGCCTCGTCTACCGTGCATTCACCGATCCGGCCCACTTCGCAGCATGGTGGGGTCCATCGGGGAACTCTCTGCCACGCAACGACATCGAGTTCGACGTGCGCACCGGCGGCCACCAGCGATGGACCGAGGTCTCCTCGGCGGATCCGGAGGTTCAGGTCCGTGTTCATGTCGACCTCACCGAGGTCATCGACGGCGAACTGCTCGACGGTCTCATGCACGTGACCGGCCGGCTGCCGGGCGGTGTCGAGTCGTTCGACACGAGGGTTCGCGTCGAGTTCCACGACGAACCCGTAGGGCGGACCCGACTCGAGATCCGGCAGTGGCTCCCCCACCACATCACCGGCAACGCCCAGCAAGGGTGGCACCAAGCGTTGTCGAAACTGCACACGGCCCTGGTCGATGCCCAGCCGTCACCGAACACCGAAAGGTAGTGCCATGGCCGAGCTGATCTACGTGATGAACATGTCGCTCGACGGATACATCGAGGACGAGCACGGCGACTTCAACCTGTATCCGCACGACGACGAGGTCTTCGCGGCCTACACCGAACTGACCCGACCTGTCGGTACTTTCCTGTACGGGCGACGCCTCTACGAGACGATGGCCCCGTGGGAGACGAACCCCGAGCTCGGCGAACAGTCGCCGCTCACAGCCGAATTCGCGACCGCTTGGCAAGCCGCGAGCAAGGTCGTTTACTCGACGACGCTGACCACGGTCTCGACCGCCGACACCCGCATCGCGCAACGCTTCGATCCGACCGAGATACAGGAGATGAAGGAGACCGCCACAGGCGATCTCACGGTCGGCGGCGCTGAGCTCGCCGCACAGGCATTCACAGCCGGCTTGGTCGACGAGTGTCAGCTGTTCGTCTGGCCCTGGATCATCGGTGGCGGAAAACCTGCACTGCAGACCACGACTCGCACCGCACTCGAACTCCGCGACGAACGCCGCTTCGGCAACGGCGTCACGCTTCTCCGGTACCGCGTCATGACGTGAACCGCAGTCCACGGAATCGAACTGGCCCCTCAGCACACCGACGCCAAGCCGAGGCTCGTCAGCGCACCGGGCCTGCCGACGACCTCGATAGCGCGGATTCCGCGCGCAACTCCACATCGGGATCGAGAAGCTGCAGCAGCCGCCCGAATTCGCCGCTGCACGCAGCGGACAGAAAGTCCGCCAGTGTGTCGAGCCGAGGCGAGCCGGAACGCGCTGACCTGCACCGAAGCGAGCGGGTGTGAGCCAGTATGACCCCCAGCGACGCGCGACTTGTGACAACTCCGTGACAACTTTCGGCCCGATCACTCGCCGTCGCCCTCCTCCCTGCCGCCCTTGCGCCACGCGAGTAGCTCGAGCTCCCACAGCAGCCAGTCGTACCGGTTGTCCCGCTCCCCCTCGTCCATGCAGGTTTCGACGCACGCAGGATGCGGTTGGTTCCCTTGACTCTATGAGTGACTCTGATCTGCGCCGTCACTCACGCGGGGCTTCGCGCTTGATGAGGTTCGGCACACTGAGGGTCGCGACCACTACCGCCGGGACGATCACCAGTGCGTTCATGCTCGCGTAGGTGACGAGCATGTAGGCGAAGATGCCGGAGGCGACGGCAACCACGAGCACGATCAGGTTCGCGGCGTCGACGCGACGATGCGATGTGTGCCGAGTTGTCACCGGTTGTCTCCTTGCATTGACGAGGTATCGAACGTTTCCGCGGGGAATGATGTGGCGCCGGGATCGGCTTGGGGTGCCCAAATGGTCAGGCGTATCGGGGACAGCTAGAGTCGCGCTAGATACTCTCTTGCCATATGCAGCGCAAGAGATGACACGGCAGGGGAGGTGTTCGGGCGATGCTGATCAAGGAGGCTGCCCGTCGCGCCGCTGAGGACACGCTCGCTACGCACTGGCGAGGCCGAGAGTTCCCTGTCGATCCGTTCGAGATCGCCGCGAACATGGGTGTGCGCGCTTCCGAGGCACCGCTCGAGGACGGGACGTCCGGGATGGTGATCTCCCGGCTTCGCACTCAGCCGGTGATCTTCGTCGAGGAGTCCGAGACGCGTCCTCGGAAACGGTTCACGTGCGCGCACGAGCTCGGCCACTTCGTCGAGCGAACCGAGACGCTGGGAGACCTGCGGGAAGGGTTCGCGTTCGTCGACAAACGGACGTCGAAGACCGACGCCCACGAGTTCTATGCCAACGAGTTCGCCGCGAACCTACTGATGCCCGAGGACGCGGTGAGACGACTCGAAGACGAGGGCTGCACGCTGATCCGCATGGCCGGCTACTTCGACGTCTCGGTGCCCGCAATGGAGGTTCGGCTTCGCCGACTCGGCATCCGGCTCGTTCCTGCCGCGTCTTGCTGACCGAGTTCGGCGAGGACGACCCGAGCT
>NZ_BCXD01000054.1 GCF_001894925.1 Rhodococcus rhodnii NBRC 100604
TCGAGGGACTGCCCCGGTTCGGTTGACGCAGGGGTGGGTGTCGTCAGACTGCGGTAGAGGCCTGATAGATCGTTTCGAACTCGATGGGGTCAGTCGTCCGAGTCTGCGTTGGCGACGTTTGCGATGATAGGTCGTCTCGATCCAGGTGACGATCGCCAGGCGCAGTTCCTGGCGGGTTCGCCAGCATCGGCGGTCGAGGACGTTGCGTTGCAGGAGCGCGAAGAACGATTCCATCGCGGCGTTGTCGCCGCATGCCCCGACGCGTCCCATCGATCCACGTAAACTGTTGTGCGACAGTGCATGGACGAAGCTTCTGGACCTGAATTGGCTGCCTGGTCGGAGTGCACGATCGTTGCGGTGGGTGTGCGTGCGGCAACAGCGTGCGTCAGTGCGGCCACTGCGAGTGATGCCTTCATGCGTGTGTCGATGGAGTAGCCGACGATCCACCCGGAGTAGACGTCCTTGATCGCGCAGAGGTACAGCTTGCCTTCACCTGTGCGGTGCTCGGTGATGTCGGTCAGCCAGACCTGATCGGGGGCGTCGGCGGTGAAGTTGCGGTCGACGAGGTCGTCGTGCACGGGTGGCCCCGACTTCCTGGTCAGGCCCCGTTTCTTGCTGAAGACCGACCAGATCTTCTCCTGTGAGCACAACCGTGCGACGCGGTTCTCGCCGGCGGCGATGCCGTGGCCGGGCAGCTCGTCCGCGATGAATCGGTACCCGAACGCCGGGTCGTCGGCGTGGATCGTACGGGCAGCGTCGATGAGATGCGCGTCGTCCTAATCACGTTGCGAGACAGGATTGCTGCGCCACTTGTAGAACGCTTGTCGCGAGAATCCGAGCACCCGGTAGGTCACCGTGACGGGAATCCTGTCGTCGGCAAGGTCGAGGACCAGCGGGAACATCATTTTGGGTTGACATGCTGGGACAGGTAGCCCACCGCCCGGCGCATCACCTCCGCTTCCTGCTCGAGGACCCTGATCCGTTTACGTGCCTCGCGCAGCTCGGCAGCCTCGCCGGTGTCCGCCGCCGCACCGCCGGGGCGGTCGGCGCTCTCCTCGCGGTCGGCCACCTTCATCCACCGCTGCAGACACGTCTCGGAGATCCCGAAGTCCTGCGCGATCTGGCGCAGCGGAGCGTCGCTGCGGCGGGCCACTGCGATCACATCGCGCCGGAACTCCTTCGGATACGGCTTGGGCATGGTGAACATCCATTCACTGCAAGAACCGAATCTCACAACCCAGATGTCAACCAAACTGGGGGCAGTCCCGAAAACACGCCCAGATGCGGGCCGGTGTGCGCCCCTCACACCGCCTGGCCAACGGCCACGGCCGATGCGTCACTCTCTACTGTGGTCTCAACACGACCAGGGTGGAACGCCCTGCTCAGGGCGCATAAGTAGAGGGCAGGAATCGTGGCCAAGAGGGCGAGCAAGACGGACCAGACCGGCAACATCGGGGAAGCCGCAGTGAGGTATCAGTTTTTCAAGCTCGGCTGGCACGTCGCAGACAACCCGCCCGGAGAAGTCGGCACCGACCTACTGCTACAGGCACGCGCCGACGGCCTCCTCGACCTCGGCGCCCCAGTCGGCGCCCAAGTCAAGAGCGGACCGACGTGGTTCGACGAACCGAAGCGCGACGCGAACGGGGAGCCGATCGGATGGTGGTTCCGAGACAGCAGCGGTGAACACATCAAGTACTGGCTCGACTACCACCTGCCTCACATCCTGGTGCTCCACGAACAGAACACCGAGACGTCCTACTGGGTGCACATCACCCCCGACAAAGTGCAAAGCACCGGTGTGGGAATGAAGATCCTCGTCCCGCGAGAATCGACAGTGGACGAAGACCACGCGGACGAGTTGCTGGAAGTCGCCATCTCACGGGCAGGATCACGGTGGGAAGGCAGCGCGTGGAACGGCGGTGCCGGGGTGACATCCACCGACCGGCTGCGATACGCCCTGCTGACACCCCGCCTCATCGCGCCCCACCCCAACCGGGCCGTGGAGGAGGCGAGCGCTCACGAAGCCATCGCGCTGCTCGTCAAGATGCGTCTCCACGACCTTCAGCCGTCGGGACTGCCCGGCAGCAAAAGCCCGGTGCCTGATCTCGAATCGTGCAAGTCCTCTCCGGAGTGGCAGTGGCGCCTGTACGCAGCCCTGTACGGCGTGCTCATTGACGGTCAGGACAGCGACGAGCTCCAAGAGCTGGTTGACACGGCTCCCACACCTCACGAAATCGCCGCAGCCAGCGTGATCAGCTGTGTGATGCACATGGAGGACCAGGACGCCCGAGCAGGGCTGGAGACCATTGAGCGCGCGCTCACCGACACTGAGAAGTACGCGCCAGTCGACCGCGATTGGCTACTCCTCCACAAGGCTCGATGCCTCAGCGAACTCGGAAACCTCGACCAGGCACGCAGCATCGCGGCCACGGTCCAACGCCTCCGGACCCTCGAACCCAACGATCCGACAGCGATGGCGATCGCAGGGGCCGGCGCCGACATCATCTTCACCGCCACCGGCTGGGGAAGCGACCTATCAGAGGTGATCTCCGGACGCGACACGATCGCCGCATGGTGGCGCACCCAGGAGATCTCATCCGGACTACAGGATCACTTCGACGAACACTTCCGAACCTGGGCGAATCACGCCACCACCCCGGGCCAGACCGAAGGCGACACCTGGTACCGGTTGCGCGCAGCCACCCTCCTCTCAGGCATGGCCGCCGACCATTCAGCCTGGCGCCATTCCTCTGCCCTTCTCGCCAAGCACATACTCACCTTCGCCTCTACCGAATCGAGCACGGACACGATCTCCGGAGCGCTCACAGTCCTGCGCCGCGCCGGAGACACCAAAACGATCAAGCTGGCAGCCAAACGACTACTCGACTCAGGCCCCGCTGCCGCAGTCCGTGACGCCGCTACCACCATGAATCTCGATGACGCGACTCGTACCTCCCTGCACGCCGACCTCGCTCTCCTCGCTGCTGCTGCCGACGTACTTGAAAACGCGACCGCCGATCGTGCCTGTCGGTGGATCCTGTCGAATCTCGTTGACATCGATGGGTTCATCAATCGATTCCAGCCCACCTTCTCCCCCGACCACACCCTCATCGAAACGTTGAGCTTTCTCGTCCCGGCGTTGTCCGCCGACGCAACACGCGAACTGATCACGTACCTACTCGCTGTGCCCTCCCAGGAGGATGTGGGGTTGGGGCATGACTTGGCCAGGGTACTTCGACGTATTCCGCCAGCAGCGTGGTCTGAGGACGACCGCGCTGAGCTGTCGGCCAGAGACGATGTCGACAGCGAACTTCGCCAAGCCGTCACAGCTATCGTGGTCACAGACGACTCGGACCGGCGCGACCAGCTCCGCGCCGGCATCCGAGAGGGGAATCTCGACGATCTCGCGGCATTCGGCGACATAACCGATCTCGACACCGACACTGTTGAAGCGCTCTGCGCGTACCTCGAAAAGCGGATCGACGAACAGATCACAGCCCTCCAGAACGGCCGCCACTCCATCTACACCTACGACTTCGCCAGCATCCTGGTCTTGGTCAACGTGTGGCATCCGGAACAGGCACGATGGGAACCTGTTCGCCGATTCCTGACCGCGCCCACTCCGATGTGGGTAGCTCACCTCGAGAATGTGCTGACGCGTCTACGTCGCCTCGGCGGGTCTATTCCGGACGATGTGGCCGCAACCCTCGTCGATCCGCTCCACTGTCTGATGCTCACGGGCGTTGTTCGGACATTGCCGATGATCGGCAGCCGAGACGTCCGTGGGGCAGCGGGCGCCGCTCTCGCCGCCATCAACCCAGACGTCATCTCCGACACCGAACTGTGGGACCTGATGGAAGGCGCGACCCGCGAACAGCGCGAAGCCGCGATTCGCGTCATCGCCGCACGCGGCATCGACGGAGCATTCGACACCCTCTGGGCCATGTCCCGAGACAGCAACCCCTGGATGCGCGCCCATGTCGCCAACCAGCTCGCGATCGCGGCGGACCGACATGAGCACGATGACCGCTTCTCGACGTTGCTGCAGCGTCTCCTGGCGGACCCCGGAACCCTCATCGCACGGATGGTCGCGGTGACCCTACCCGGCCAACCTCGTTCCGCTGCATCCGATCACGTCGCAAACATCCTCCGAAACCACCTCTCCGCAGAAGTCCGACGCTACGTAGCCAAGTACGAGGCTGGCAGCGGTGCACCCATCGCCGAATGACCACAGCCGACGCAGCGCACACTCGATTACATGACCTCCCCACAGGCGGCGCCCACACCGATGCTGGCACCCTCGGTGAGGTCCCGTCGAGTCCCGGGTGGGGGTTCGAGTGGAAGTGGGGACGGCCAACGCAATCGCCGTCATCCAGAGCCGTCAGTTCCGCCTGTACAGCCGGAACGGCAACGATGTCACCGGGACTTCATTCCCCGAACTCGCTGAAGCGCTCCTCGGCGCGCTCAGGGGCCGAAACGCCGTCGTGGACGGCGACATCGTCGCGCTTGACGAGAAGGGCCGCCCATCGTTCGGGCGGCTGCAATGTCGCATGCATGTGCAGCGGCCGGCCGCGCAGCTCCGGGCAGAGGTTCCGGTGTCGTTCTTCGCCTTCGACGTCCTCGAGGTCGAAGGCGACTCGACGACCTCACTGCCGTATCTCGAGCGCCGAGCCGCGCTCGCCGACCTCGTGGAGCCGGGCCCTCGGATGCAGGTCCCGCCGCACTGAACCGACGTCGACGGCCAGCAGATGCTCGACCTGGCCCGCGAGCACGGGCTCGAGGGTGTCGTGGCCAAACGCGTCGACTCGACGTACCGGCCCGGCCGCCGCTCGCCGACTTGGATCAAGACGCCGCTCCGGAACAACACCGAGGTGACGTGATCGGCTGGGTAGACGGCACCGGCACCGCCCGCAACGGGGTCGGCTCACTGCTCGTCGGTGCCCACGACGACACTGGTGACGCGAGATACCGAAACCTACGGAATTCGGATCAGCTCTCCATGCTGGCACGTCGACGACAGTGCAGTTTCCTATCATCCGGGGATGGCTAAACCGCCCCGCCCACGGTTCACTGACGAGCAGCGCCTCAGGGCATTTGTACTGCGTGCCCGGCGCATCACGTCGCACTCGCTGTGGCGCGAGCACCGCAACCTGTTGGAGAAGGCACGGACCGTCGAAATGAACGTCACGGTCACCCACGACCATCGAACGAACGAGACGACCTACCTTCTTCGCGAGGAGTTCCCCGAGGAGGAACTGCTCGAATCGTTGGCGGCTCGCCTTCGACCGCTCACGCTTCCCAGCGAGGAACTGCACTATACGAAGGTGCTCGACTCGATCGCTGCGCTTGCGCCCGACAGCCAGTTCCCTGAATGCTTCGAGCCGATTGAGCACTGGCGAAAAATGTGGGCCGGCGTCGCCACCCGGGACGAGTCCGCACAGGCGTACTTCATCTCAACCGACAAGGGTGTCGCATCCGACCAGGATCTGATGTACGCGTGGTACTACGGCGACGTCGTGCACGCCGACGACAAGGAGGCTGAGTCGAAGGGTCTCGGAGTCCGCGAGCGGTACAAGGCCGCCGTCGGCATCGTGACGCGGATCGTCGAATGTACGGATCTGACTCTGTACCTGGTTCGTTCGCTCGTCGACGAGGGCGTCTTGACGCTCGACCCAGAGCTGTTCGAGCGCGAAGTGGTGGTGACCGGGACGGTGTTCGAAACGCCGGTCAAGGCATACGCGTCTGAGGTGGGGTCGCCGCTGCCGATGGACGACGCGCCGCTCGACCCTGAAGTGTGGCAGCCCATGCACGACGCGGTTGCACCGCAGTTGGATGCGCCCTCATCGTGTGAAACGTGGTGGCAGACCCACACCCGGCGACCGTCGAGGGACTGGACATGGGGAATCACCCAGCAAGAACTGGCCCAACTGCTGGAAACTGACTGATCGGCCAGCCCGCTCCCTGGTACATGTGCAGATGGTCGGGGCGACCGGCATCGGGGTCCCGAGTCGGCCCGCGAAGCCGCCGATGATTTCACCAGCACAGATCAGAACTGCGCGTGCGCGGCGCAGCCCGGAGGAACGTGGCCGCAGCGATTTCGTGGCGCTTGAGAGCCGAGCCGCCTGGGCATCGACATACGCCTTGCTGGCTTCCTTGGTCTCGGAGAAAGCCAACTCGCCCGAATCGAACCCCGCTGGCCGCTTCGATCTCCGCGGCGCACGCCCGCTGCCCCGCCGCCTGGTCTACATCGGCCACGTCGGAACCGGATTCACCACTGCCGATCGCCGAGCTCTCCGGCAGCAGCTCAACCAGATCGAGCAGCCCACCAGCCCACTCGAACTGCGGCGCCCGCGCGCGATGCCCGCGGCGCGCACTGGGTGGAACCGCGGCTAGTCGGCGACGTGGAGTTCCGCGAGTACACCGGCGGTAGCCTGCGGCACTTGAGCTGGAAGGGCTTACGCGACGACAAGACACCCGACGAGGTCGACCTGCCGGGCCGGCACTAAC
>NZ_BCXD01000055.1 GCF_001894925.1 Rhodococcus rhodnii NBRC 100604
CGTGTTAGCGGTGTCATGAACCCAGGTCACACCCCGCCCTGACCGGGACACGCCCCCGTTCAGTGGCAAGTCAACGCGAAGCGGTGACGCGGCAGCCCTTTCTCAGTCCCAGCTTCGGTACATGAGTGCCAGGGGTGAAAGTGCGTCACATCAGGGAGCGGGGAATGAGACCACGGCTTCGATCGCGTTGTCGGGCTTGATGTTCAAGACCGGTAGACCGAGGTTCGTCTCGCCTAGAAACGTCAACTCTGGCGAAGTTTGACGAAGTTCCTCGTGTGCCATGGCCAATGCGAGTAGCAGCGCCTGCACTGCGTCGACGCCGCCACCGAATCCGTCGTAAGGGGCATCCATGTTCCCGCTGATCCGGAAGGTGCAGCAGTAGTCACCCTCCGGGGCCGCAGCATCGAACGGCCGCGGAGTGTTCACCTCGAGCACCACCTGGCCGTTAGGGCTGTCGAACGTTCTGGCCATCACGATGTCGTCGGCGATGAAGGTGGGAAGCTCGTCCATGCTCACGTTCTACCTAGTTTCCGGCGCGGCACGCTGCGTAACGGGCAGCGGCTGCCGCCCAGCAGATCGCTCGGCCCTGTGGAAGTGGAATCAGACGGCATCGCCGGGAATCCGACGCGTACTGGGCCTCGCAGTGCGCAGAAGCGGCGGTGAAAGTGACTGGTGGAAGAACCGTCGGCACCACCGCTGCTGAAGGACTCGGCTGTGGAGCTGAAACCGTGGTAGCACCAGCAACCTGGCTGCCTCCCACTACCAAAGCCCCACCAGCGAGCACGACCACAGCAATACGTTTGAAGATCATTTTCCCTACCATACGCGCCGATGCTATGGGAGGTATGCACCTTTCGCGCGTTATGTACGCATCCTGGGCACCCTGGGCACGACCGACCTTCTAGCGATCGATGGTGTTCTTGGACATGCTTCGCCAGGCCTGCGTCTGTTCCCTACGCTCCACGAAAGCCTTCTCGCTCTCTGCTCACAGTCCCATTCCGGATTCTCGACCTCGGTCGCGGCCGGGTGGCTGATACCCCGGGGCCGACTGCGGCATGGTTGGTCCCTGGCGGCGGGCCGGGGGTTTGACCTCGGCGGGTTTGGTGGGGGTGAGATCCGCGATCACGCGCCGGACCGCTCTGGTGGCTGACTCGGTGCGCTTGTCGGCCGGGACCTGCTTCCACATCGCCTGGGCCTGCGTTTTCGCTGTGGCCGTGGCCGCGGCTTGGGCCTGCGCGACGGTGTCGGCCTGACCTGCGGCGTACTGGCGGTCGGGGTCCTTCTTCGAGGTGATCGACCAGGCGCCGTCCTCAGCCACCCACAGTCGCAGGTTCATCCCGCGCACGTCCCGCTGGTAGCCGCCGCCGGCGACCTCGGTCCATTTCGCGGCGTCCTTGGCCTTCGCGGCGCGTTCTGCTTGGGCTTTTGCGGTCGCGTACTGGCGTTTCTGCTCCGGAGTCCACGGCTTCCGGCGCTGCTCCTGGGCGGCGAGCATGTCCCGTAGCGGTGTCGGGTGGCCTCCCATGACAGCGGAGGCGACCCGCGCTGCCTCGGCAGCCTGCTCCTCGGCCCGGTCTTGGCTGGTCAACGCCTCGTTCACCTGCTTCCACTTCGTGTCCGCGGACTGTTCGGCGCGGATCCGCCCGGCCGTCTCACCAACATTCGCGCGGGCCTGCTCCCAGCGGGCAGCTGCGAACTGCTCGCCGCCGACCTCGCGGCGGCGCTGCTCCCACGCGGCGGCGCGCTCGAGCCGCTTCCGCGGCACCGTCTCCTCGCCGGCGAGGCGGTCCGGGCGGGGTCTGGTCAGCGTCTTTTCCAGCTGTGACCAGGACAAACCCCGGTCGAGTTTGGAGGCCGGCAACCAGATCGGCTCCCCGGCGGCGTCGACGTAGCCGGGCAGGTTGAAGCTGTAGCCATTCATCCGGCCCGTCTTCGCGACGTTGCGCCGCACCTGCACTCGGGTAATCGGGTTCTGTACGAGCGCCACTTCGAACGCCCCCACACCCTGGCCTGCGGCGATGTCGCGGGCGGCGGTCACAATTTCCCTCAGACCGTCCCGCTGCGCCACCTTGCCGGTCCGCACCGCGCGGCGTTGCTCGCCGCTGCTGGCTTGCCGGCCACGGGCCCGCTCCGGGCTCGCCACCTCGATCAGGCCGTGCGCGCGTTCGACCTCGCGCATCACCTCGACGACCTTCCACCGGTCGTTGCTGTTCTTCCAGGTCACGCCCTGAAAATCGACCCGGGAGACAGCCAGGTGGATGTGGTCGTCGTCGTGCCGCACCGCCACCCACGGATGACTCTCGAAGCCCATCCGCTCGGCGACCGTCTGCGCGATGTCCGCGAACTCGGTATCGGTCAGCCGCCGATCCCCGGGCGCGCACCGCAGCGAGCAATGCCACACCGGCTTACCCACCCGCGCGTTCGTCGCGGCGGCCCGCTCGAAGTCCCGCCCCCACCGGGTCGGGTTTTTGGCGGTGACCTGCACCGATCCCGCGATCACCGTCCCGCCGGCAATCAGCCGGCCCGCCTCGGTGCGGTAGCTGTGCGGGGTGGCCTTCCCCGGCCCGTGCAGATACGCCGCCAACCCCTTCGGGTCGCTGCCCGTGCTGATCTTCGCGATCACGTCAGCCCTGGTCGTCGAGCGCGTCGAGCCGATCCGCCATCCGCCCCAACTCCTGCCCCCACCTCTCCAGCCACCCCTTCTGCAGGGACTCGGCCATCTGCGACGGCACCTGCCCGGCGTTGATCGCCCTCGCGATCTGGTTCAGGTTGTTCCCCACCTTCGTCATCTGCTGCCGCATCGCGGCGACCTCCGCGGCCGCCTCCGCCGACATTCCACTGCCGGTCTTCGGGCGGACCTTCCCGAGATAGCCGGCCACCGCCCGCTCACGCACCCACGCCCCGAGCTGCCGGTGGCCATCGGCCAGCGCGGCGTCGATCCACGCGGCCTCCTCCCCATCGGTCAGCCGCACCGCCACGGTGCGGGTGCGCTTCGCCGGGGCCGCGTCAGCGGCCCGCGAAGCAGCGGCGCGGACCTCGGTCCGCCGGTCGTCAGATGCAGCGTCAGCGGCCATCGACGGCCCCCTCCTGTGAGCGAAGCGAATGGGAGGCGAGCGCCCAGGGTTACGCAGTGACGAAGTCACTGCGTAACCCTGGGCATAGCTCGCTCCGGTGTCTGGTCACCAGGATAGGCGAGGAACGAGCCGAGGGAGACGCAGACCAGGCACCGGGTGGTGGACGGCACGGTCACGGGCTGACCGGCAGGTGAGGACGCGAGGAACGAGCGACCGAGACCACCGGTCAGAACGGGCACGGGACGGGCGCCACGGCGGGCCGCCCAGCGGCACGCTTCGCCGGTCCGGTCACGGGCTGGCGCGCACCTAACGGCCACCCGGCGTCGGCGCTTGTACCGTCCGCTCATGGGGTGGTTATTGCTTGTTGCGTCGGGGGCCGTGGCGATGGTGGCCGGTGTGGTCTTACCGCGCCGGGATCGTCTCGGGCCGGCACCAGGATTTCCCTGGTTCTGGGTGGTGTTCCCATCCACGTGCATTGCCATCGCTGCCGCGGTGGGTGTCTTCGCTTGGCCCCAAGCGGTTACCGGCACGGGGAGCTACTGGTGGGATCCGCCCAGCGCGAGCTCACCGACCCTGCAGTTCCTGTCAAACGAGCAGTACCGGCGCCTCGTGACACTGCGCCGGTTGCAGGGGGCGCTACCGGTGGTGTCCCTCGTGGGAAGCGGATTGTGCGTGTGGGCCTGGCGTCGACGCCGCTTCTGAAGGACCTCATGCCGTACCCGACTTACCTCCCGCAGTCGTCTGCCTTCACTTGCCTTCTGCGCTGGGAGCCCAGCAGTGGTCCTGTCACTGACTCAAGGACTTCGAGCGGATAGGTGAGATCGACGGATTCTGGACCGGTCGGAGGGTGGTGTTCACCCCCGGAACCCCGGGATACCTGATAAGGCTTGGTTCGACGTACCCCAATAATTTGTGGACGTTTCTGGAGCGGATCTCAAAGGTCTGGAGGACCGCTCCAGAAACCGAAACATCTGACTTGGCTGGCGTGTCGTACCGGAATAAATCGATCTTGTGTGTGAGTGTGTTCCCCATGGTTGCGGTGGAAGAGCACACAGGCGGCGCCTGGGAACAGCTGTGGCTACCGCTGTGGCCACTGGCAACCGACGATTTCCTCGACGGCGTCTACCGGATGCGGCGATCAGACGCACTGGATCGCCGCTACATCGAGTCGAACCCGCAGGCATTGAGCAACCTGCTCGTCGTGGACGTTGACCACCCGGACGCCGCGCTGCGGGCGCTGTCGGCGGCCGGGAATCATCCTCTGCCGAACGCGATCGTGGAGAACCCCCGTAACGGGCACGCACACGCTGTGTGGGCGCTGGCAGAGCCGTTCACCCGCACCGAGTACGCCCGTCGTAAGCCGCTCGCCTATGCGGCCGCCGTCACCGAAGGCCTCCGGCGCGCCGTCCAGGGGGACAAGGGCTATTCGGGCCTGATGACCAAGAACCCGACTCACGGTGACTGGGACACCCATTGGCTGCACACCGAGCGGCGATCCCTCGCCGAGCTCGAGGCGGAACTCGGCATCCACATGCCGCCAACGCGCTGGCGGCAAACCCGATCGCGCCGTGAGAACCCGATCGGCCTCGGCCGAAACTGCGCCCTGTTCGAAACCGCACGCACCTGGGCCTACCGCGAAATCCGCTTCCACTGGGGCGACCCGACCGGCCTCGGGGCCGCGATCTATGCGGAAGCCGCACAGATCAACGCCACGTTCAGGAACCCGGTCACAGGCAGGCCCGATCCACTGCCAGCAAGCGAGCTACGCGCCGTCGCGGCCTCCATTACCCGCTGGATCACTACAAAGTCCCGGATGTGGGCCGACGGCCCTGCTGTCTACGAGGCCACATTCATCGCCATACAAGCCGCACGCGGTCGCAAGATGAGTGAGAAGAAGCGCGAGGCAAACCGGAAACGAGCGACGAAGGTCGACCGGAACGCATTGTGGGAGGCAGACCGTGGGCGCTGAACGACCGATCCGCCGCAAGCAGACAGCTCGCGAGCTGGCCGAGAAGATGGGGGCCTCCACGCGCACGATCCAGCGCATCATGGCCGAGCCGCGGGACCAGTTCCTCGCACGGGCAGCCGAGAACCGTCGCCGGGCCGTCGAGCTGCGCGAGCAGGGCCTGAAGTACCGCGAGATCGCCGAGGAGATGGGAATCTCCACCGGAACGGTGGGAAAGCTCCTGCACGACGCACGCAAGTACGCGGTCAGCTCCTAGCCGAGAAGCCGTCGACGTATCCGGGCCAGGGCGCCCGTAGCTGCCCGACCATCGGCGGCCGGGACGGGCGGCGGCGGACCCGCCACTGGAACCGCCGCGGGCTCCAGGGCCGACACCGGCCGGGCTTCGAGCATCCGGAGCATCTGTTGCTGCACGTCGATGATCCGATTGCGTTCGCTGGCCAGGGCTTCGGCCACGGCCAGGCGCTGACGGAGCTCGGCGTTCTCAGCTGCCAGGTCACGGACCCGGTCATTTGAAGGGGTCACCGGGTCAGGTTTCGCCATTTTCCCTGGTCTCAGCCCTGCCGCTGATAGGTCACCGAGGGGAATCATCCACTTCCCGTCGGCAGTGCGGACCGCGTTCGGGAACGCGCCCGACCGCAGGCGGCGCTTGATCGTGCTCTCACTGGTCTGCGTCGCGTCCACCGCCTCGGCGATGGTCAGCATGGGTAGGTCACGATCCCCGGTCATCAGGTCATCGTTCCCCAAATGAACTAGTTCAATCCGCATTTCCGCAG
>NZ_BCXD01000056.1 GCF_001894925.1 Rhodococcus rhodnii NBRC 100604
AGCGGAGATGGGGTGGTCGGTGCCCGCGGAGGGCGTTGTCGGCGTCGTCGCGGTGGATGCGCCACCGGCCGTTCGGCTCGGTGGCTTGATAGCCGGCGAGTTCACCGTCGTAGAGCATCCGCAGGACTGTCTTGGGGTGTCGGCGCATGTACGCGGCGGCTTCGGCCACCGTCATCCACGGGCTGTCGTCGCATTTGCTCATCGTGTGCTCGCCTCCTCGAGGAGTGCCCGGACGGTGATGTCGAGACGCTCGGCGACGTAGATGAGGTGGTCCGCGCGGAAGGCTCGCTCTCCGTGGAGGTAGCGGTGAAAAGTCGAGCGGGGGACTCCTATGTCGTCAGCGACCCGTGCAGCAGTCAGGTCGGCCGAGCGGATCAGATCGCGGACCGCGATTCCGATGCCGCGGTTGCTCAGTTCCATACGGAGACCATAATCTCCATTGGGATCAGTCACAAGCCCAAATGGGCACGATAGTTTCCTGCAATGTTGCGCAATGGTCCCGATTGTACGCTAATATGCCCCATATGGAACACGAGACTGAGCGAGTGACAGCGGCGATTGCTGCAGAACTCCGCGCTGCGCGGGCACGCAGAGGCATGACCCGCGACGAACTCGCCGAGCGCGCAGGAGTCAGCCGGTCGGCGGTGTTCCGGATAGAGCGGGGCGAACGGGTCGTCCGGATGGATCAGCTGTTCCAGCTCGCGGCGGCTCTGGACGCCGACCCTGCGGACATACTTCAACAAGCGCAGATACAGCTGCGTCGGCAGGCGGAACGCGGGGAGTAGCGCATGACGAACTCGATCAGGGCAGCTCTGGCAGCGGTCATTCGAACTGAGCGCGGGCGACATGCCATCACGCAGACCCAGATCGCCTATCGGTCAGGGTTCTCGCGCAGCACCATCCGGCGGATCGAGCGCGGCGAGCGGGCGGTGACGGTCGATCAACTCGTGGCGATTGCCGATGCGATCGGCGTCAAGCCGGCCGAGCTTCTGGAAGAGGCGATCCGGGGTCGAGGCTGAGCCCACCCGTCAGAATGTCGACATCGCATCCTGCCGACGCAGCATGCATGACCACATCGGTCGCCGACAGTCCGTCGGCGATGAGGTTTCTGAGTCCGAGGTCGGAAACACCCAGCAATCCCCCCAGTCCTCCTCCGAGACAGTGCTGGGGCGAGGGCATCTCTGAGTCGACCGGCACGATGACGGCGTGTCGAGATGGAGGGCGAGACGACTCATGAGCTGACGACCTTCTGCTGGAAACACCTGTACGCAACCGCAGGTCCCCGGACCGCGGTCCCCACAGAATAGGGCACAATTCCGACACTGTCTCTACCGATTGGAAATAATTTCGAACTAATGTTCGTAACGAGATGCACAAGTATCCAATTGGATACATCGCCGACGGTGGTCGGCGTTTCAACTATCTGGACAGTGGCGAGGAGCGGGGAATCGACGATGGCGTGGACGCGGCAGTTACCGTCCGGTAGGTACCAGGGCCTCTACCGAGACACCGCCGGCAAGATCCGGTCCGCAGGTTCGTTCCCGCGCAAGAAGCAGGCTCTCGGCAAGGCGGTAGCCGAGGAGGACCGCGAGCGGGCACTGCCCACCGACGCCCGAGCGAAACGCATCACGTGGGGCGACTGGGAGTCCGAATGGCTCGCCGTGCGGGGTGTCGCGCGGGGGACGCGGCTTCGGGACGAAAGCCGGCTACGTCTACACGTCGAGCCGCGATGGGAAGACGTGAAGCTCCGCGACATCACCCGCCAGTCAGTGCAGGCGTGGCTGACCGACCTCGAGGTCGAGTCCGAGCTCTCGCCGTCGAGCGTCGTGAAGTGCTACCACCTGCTGTCGTCGTCGATGAAGGCCGCCGTCGGCGCCCGACTCATCGCAGAGTCGCCGTGCGCAGGCGTCGTGCTGCCCGACGATGGCGAGCACGTCGACCGCGTCATCGACGATTGGGAGATTGCCGAGATCACCCACGAGCTGAACGGCCCGGACCGTATCGCGGTGCAGCTGCTCCACACCACCGGCATGCGACTGGGGGAGGCGCTTGCCTTGCACTTCGAGTCCGTCGATCTCGTGCACCGGACGGCATTCGTCTCTCGATCGTGGGACCCCATCGGGCAGATCATCAAGCCGACGAAGAACTACCAGAACCGCGGTGTGCCGCTCTCGGCGGCGCTCGTGCGAACTCTTCGAGACGAGCTCACTGCTCGCGGACCGGGTCGGCCGGCGCCCGTCGAGTACCACCGGCGCAGCCGAGCGCAGTCCGGACTCGTGCTGCAGGGCCATCGCGCAATCGCGGGCGTCACCGGGCGGCCGATGGACGGCGACAACCTCCGCCGTCGATGGAACGCGGCAATCCGGAACGCGAACGCGCGGCTCAAGGCCCAGGCCGCCGCGGCTGGCACCGAGCCACAGATCATCAAGAGCGCACGGCTACACGACCTCCGTCACACATACGCGTCGCGACTCGTGCGGGCCGGCGTCTCGCTCTACGAGGTCAAGACGCTCCTCGGGCACAAGTCGATCAAGACCACCGAGCGGTATGCGCACCTCGCGCCCGGGCAGTGGGACGGCGTGCGCGCGGTCCTCAACCAACACGGCTCTACCCCCGTGGGGTATGGGGTGCGTGCAGCAGGAAATGCAGCAACGTAGCATTACCAGCCGCTACCACCCGCTACCATCCGGGGCGGTCAGCGAGGAGGAAAAGTGCAGATCACATGCCCTGTGACTACTTCCCGCTCCTCGGCGCTCCCAGCGCCGAAGCGGCCTTTTAATCCGCAGGTCGTAGGTTCGAGCCCTACTGGGGGCACCCGAGATGCCGTCCGCTCCGCGACATGCGGGGCGGACGTTCGCGTTTCAGGGCGGCCGGGTTCCGGGAACGAGATCGGCAGACGCGGCACCGCCGAGGAATTTCGGCTCGGGCGCGCACCCCCTGTAGCGCGCCCGAGCACGCCGAAACGATACCACCCGGTGTGTTTTCTGCGAAGTTGCTGTCCCGTCATGTGGGGCTCGCTCGTCGTTGTTCGGTAATACTGGGTGTCCGGGGGCGACCGTTCGACGACGAGAGCGCCGGGCGCTGACCGCGGCGAGAGAGGGTGGCCGCCCTATGGCCCACCGACAGGAGCGAGTAGCCCACCGGCAGGAGCGAGCGCGGCGAACGCGTGCTGCGCTGATCGAGTCCGCCGCGGAGGAGTTCGCCAGGCGTGGATACGCGGCGGCGTCGATCAGCGCGATTCTCGCGGGATCGAAGACGACCAAGGGTGCGATGTACTTCCACTTCGAGTCGAAGGAAGACCTCGCGCGGGCGGTTCTCGACGAGGGCGGGGCGTCCTTCGTCGAACTCTCCGATCGATGGCTGCGCCGTACCGACGCGGATCCCTTCGAGCTGCTGCACGGGCTCGTGCTCGATCTCGCCGCGCTGTTCGAGCGCAGCGTCATCGTCCGTGCCGAGTTCCGGCTCATGGTGGAGCCGGAGTTCTACTCGGACGTGCAGTCGCTGGGATCGAAGCACTGGGGCCGTGCCGCGTCCGAACTCGCGATCCGCGCCCGCGTCGCCGGCATCCTCGTCGACGACGTCGATCCCGACCTCTTCACGCGTGTCCTGTCCGCGGCGCTGGCCGGTCAGCGGTTCCTCATGGACATGACCGTCGGTGACATCGATCTCCCCGAACGGTTCGTCGAATCGCTCGAACTGGTGCTGCGGGCGTCGGCGACACCCGAGTGGCTGCGCACGCACGAAGAGCGGGGGTGGCGTGAGCTCACCTCCGAGCTTGCTCCGGGCGCTGACGAACTCTTCCCGGCCCGGCACTCCGAATAGTGGGTTGACCTGCCGATTTGGGAATCGACTCGCGGGTGTCCTATTCTAGTTTCGCTCCCAACGGAACGCCGTTGAGAAACTGGTTCGGAGAGATCCGGCGGGCCCCCTTCGTCTAGCGGCCTAGGACGCCGCCCTTTCAAGGCGGTAGCGCGGGTTCGAATCCCGTAGGGGGTACGTTCGAGGGTGTGCGAGACGTGATAGTGTCTCGCAGCGCACGAGCGGAAAACTGAAGAGGTTAGAGCAAGGCCCTGTGGCGCAGTTGGTTAGCGCGCCGCCCTGTCACGGCGGAGGTCGCGGGTTCGAGTCCCGTCAGGGTCGCAATAATCACCGGTTCTCGGTGATTGTGCGCTAGGCATTCGGTTCGGGTGCCGTCCGGCCAGGTAGCTCAGTTGGTACGAGCGTCCGCCTGAAAAGCGGAAGGTCGCCGGTTCGATCCCGGCCCTGGCCACAAGACAGACCAACACGAAAGCCCCGTCGAGAATCGACGGGGCTTTCGTGTTCTTCCCCTGCTTCCCGGGCACCTCACTCCGCATCGCGAGTACGAATCCCGGTGAGTGCAACGGTTCCTCGTCGTCGCCGAGGCCCGAATACTCGGGTCCGATCGCACGCCCGGTGGCGCCTCGCCCCCCTCTCCTGTTTCGGTAGTCGGCTGCCCCGTGCCCGCGTGCGCTCGATCGACGAGTGAAAGGTCACACATGAGCAGCTCGGTAGCGGATCCCTCACCGCCGACGACGGATACGGACGCGATTCCCCGTCCGGATTCGCGGGAGTTCGAGGCACTGATCGACGAGATCGCGTGGGACGCGCGGCGCCGCCGCGACGACGGCGGCAGCGAGGGCCCGTTCGCGGCGATCGACTCCGTCCGCCGCGCACGGCTGGGTGCGGCCCGCGTTCCCGCGTCGCTGGGCGGGGGCGGCTGGACCGTCACGGAACTGCTGGACGCGGTCGTCTCGCTCGCCGAGGCGGACCCGGACGTCCCGCACATTCTGCGTGTGCACTTCGCGTTCGTCGAGGAACTGCTGCGGCTGCCGGTCGACGATCCCGCACGGGTCCGGTGGCTCCCCGAAATCGTGGCGGGTGCCGTCTTCGGCGGTGCGGCGTCCGAGCTGAGCCGTCACGACGTCGGGGGACTGCGGTACGACACGACCGCGGCGGACACCGAGGACGGCGTCGTCGTCGACGGGCGGAAGTTCTACAGCACCGGATCGCTCTATTCCGACTACATCCGGGTGACGGCGCGTGCCGACGACGGCGAGCCCCTCTCGGTCGTCGTGCCCGCCCATGCGCCCGGTGTCGAGCACGTCGACGACTGGGACGGCATAGGGCAGCGGCACACCGGCAGTGGAACGACGATCTTCACGGGCGTCGAGGTCGGCCGCGACGCCGTTCTACCGCGCCGTTCCGACGACCCTGCGTCACGGCCGCGGCACTCGCTGCTCCAGCTGCATCTCCATGCGATCGCCGCCGGAATCCTCCGGTCGGTCGTCACCGACGCCGCGGCGCTGCTCCGTTCGCGGAAGCGGACGTTCACCTACGCGACGTCGAGTGTGCCGGTCGAGGATCCGCAGCTGCTCGCGGTGGTCGGCGAACTGAC
>NZ_BCXD01000057.1 GCF_001894925.1 Rhodococcus rhodnii NBRC 100604
AGCGTCTACTACACGCCGATCGTCGCCGACCGGCGCGGCGTCCCGACGAAGATGTCGATCATCGCGGGCGGCGAGTCCGGCGTCTTCGACATCGACGCGTTCTTCCTCGGTCTCGGTGTCTACGACCCCGACAACCAGATGGTGATGAAGGTCTGGGACTCCGGCAACATCCGGAACGCCCTGCCGTCGACCATGCAGGAGTTCGAGGTCACCACCGGACTCGCCGTCGCGGCCACGAACGAGATCGTCCCCGGGCAGCTGCTGTTCGCGATGCACCTGCAGCACGCCCCCGGCCTGGTCCAGTCGACCCGGAAGTTCGCGTGGATCGAGCAGGCCGGCATCGCACGCCCGTCGTCGCGGCTCGTGCGCGGCACCTACTACCGCGCACCCGGACAGGCCACGCTGCCCAACGCGTACCCGCTCGCGCAGCTCGCGATGAGCACCAACGGAATCCCGTGGCACGGGCTGCACCTCGAGCAGGTGCCGTCATGATCCGCGACGGCCGCTACATCGTCACCGAGTCCGATCTCACCGCGCACCACGACGCCGGCCGAGGCTGGCTCGTCCTCGATGTCGACGGCACCGTGCGCACCGTCACCGACCAGCCCGACCCCACCGAATGGCCGCTGCACCTCCTCGCGTGGACGCAGCAGTGGTTCGACCACTGGGACGGCGACCTCGCCGCCGCCGCCCACGCCATCACGACGGCGCTCGCCGACACCGCGCTACCCGAGCAACCGATCACCGATACGGAGGAACGATGAGCTTCCGCACGATCTACGACCACACCTACAGCGAGAACGGTTGGCGCATGGTCGACCGCGACGGCTGCGTCGTCGCGAACACCGTGCCGTTCAGCAACACCGCGCCGATCCGCGCGGGCATCGCCGCAACGATCCTCAACGCCTGGCTGATCTGGTATCACCGCCATGTCGAACCTACCGGGTCGCCGGTGTGGGGCTGGTCGGCGACGAACGACGTCAAGAACTCGAATCACCTGTCCGGCACTGCCGTCGACATCAACGCCCCCAAATACCCGTGGGGGTTGCGGACGATGCCCGCAGCGCGGATCGCGAAGGTCCGCGAAGGGTTGCGTCTGTTCGAGGGCACCATCTACTGGGGTGCCGACTGGGGCCGGGCCGACGAGATGCACTACCAGATCGGCTACCGGGAGGGCGATGCCAGACTCGCGAACTTCGCCGACCGGCTGAACCGCGGCCACCTCGGAATCTACGGTCAGCCCGCAGCCCCGCCTCCGCCCCCGACGAACGAGATCAATCGCGAGGCCGCGGCTGCTGCGGCGTGGATCGGCGAGCGTCTGTTCGACGGCGAGCGGCCATGCAAGGACGGCGTGGGCAGATACGCCGATTTCACGGGCGGATCGATCTACTGGCACCCCGCAGTGAACGTCGGGCCCGACAAGATCGCGCGGGCGATCGCCGTGCCGAAGAACATCTACGAGACGTGGGCGGGCGAGTCGTGGGAGCAGGGCACCCTCGGCTACCCGGTTCGGCGGCACGCGGTCATCGAGGGTGTCGGCGATATCCAAGGCTTCCAGGGCGGCACCATCTACCGCCGCTACGGGCAGCCCGGATTCTTCGTGCACGGTGCGATCGAGAAGCGCTGGCACGAACTCGGCCGCGAGACCGGCGCCTTCGGCTGGCTCACGAGCAACGAACGTGATGCCGGTGGCGGCACGCGTGAGCAGACCTTCCAGCACGGCATCCTCCGCTGGCATCCGTCCGGCGTCGATGCCCAACTCACTCAGGAGAACTGATGTCCGCAGTCACGAGCACCAAGCTCATCCTCGGCCGCGAGCCGGCGTTCTGGTCGGCGTTCGTCATGGCGATCGTCGCGGCCGTCGTCGCGTTCGGCGTGGATGTGTCGACCGAGACGCAGGGCCTGATCCAGGCCTTCGTCAACGCCGTCCTCGGCGCGATCGTCGCCGCTGCGGTCCGGCCCGTGTCCATCGCGGCGTTCGTCGCCGTCGTGCAGACCGCGCTGCCGCTACTCGTCGCATTCGGTCTCGACCTCACGACCGAGCAGCAGGGCGTCCTGCTCACCCTCGCGCCGCTGATCCTGAATCTGCTCCTGGTCCGCCCACAGGCCACGCCGACTGTGAAGGGCCTGCCGTCGACCGCTCCCGCCGCGTCGCGCGAGGCTACCCCGCTCGTCGTCGAGCACCGCGCCGTCGAGATCAGCGGCGACTGGCCCGAGGTGCCGTTCGGCGACGACGCCGCCGGCCGACACCGCCGGCGCTGGTGAGCCTGCCCAAGGCGCTGCGTGCCGACCTCGAGCGCGCCCTGCGCACCGGCGCCTACGCCTCGGTCGCGGTCGCCGGGTTCGCCTCGATCTACTGGACACCGAACACCATCTCGGCGGTCCTGGGCACGATCACCGCGATGATCTGGGGTCTGCTGCTGCTCGTCGGCGGAATCACCTGCGCGGCCGCGTCACTGACCGAGCGGTACCTGATCGAATACCCGGCGATCCTGCTCGTCGTCGCGGGAGCCGCCATGTATCTCGTTGCGCTGTGGGCGATCACGGCGGGCGGAGAGATCACCCGGTTGACGCAGACCGCGCTCGTCACCGCCTACGCGCTACACCTGCTCGCCCGCCATGTCCAGCTCCGACGGCTTGCGGGGGTGCCCCTCGAGAACGGGGACTGATGATGATCTTCGGGCTGTCGCCGACCGAACTCGCCCTGATCGTCACAGCCTTCGGTGGCGGCACGACACTGCAGGCAGCGTTCGGCGCGATCAAGGCCCGCCGCAACGGTGCCCGCGCCCGCGAGGAGCGGCAGATCTCGGCGATCCGCGCCGACCTCGACCGAGCCCGCGAGAGCCTCGACCGCGCCGAGGCCGGCGAACGTGAGGCGTGGGCGCGCGCCGACGCGATGGAGAACCGCTACGACCGGATGACGCAGTCACGCAACCGGTGGCGCGAACGCAGCCACCATCAGGACGTCCACCACCTTCGGCATTGCTCGTGCCGCGACGAGCTCGACGCGTACCCGCCGGTACCCGTCGAGCTCGACCCGACCCAGTGAAAGGGGAGACCCGATGGACCAGCTCGGAGCGGATCTACCGCTCGTCCCGCTGTACCTGATCGATCTCGACGACTTCGAGCTCACCGCCCGGTGGGCCGACGGCGACTACCCCGACGGCGCCACCCTGGTGCTCCACCTCGGGGACACCGAGTACCCGTTCACGATCGCCGGGGACACCGCGACCCTCGTGATCGAGTCCGAGGTCGCCGACACGATCGAGGACGGCACCGCGTTCCGGTTGCGGTTCAACGAGCCCGGCGCCGTCACCGAACGCAACAAGGTGCGGATGCACGGCAACGTGCGGCGGGTGGCTCCGCGATGACCGCGATCATCGTCTCCGGGCCCGCGAACGCGCCGATCACCCTCGACCCCGACGAGCACCGGTTCGTCCTCGGCGCCGAGGCCGCAGCCGGTGCTCTGCTGATCCCGCTCGCCGGCCGAGACGGCAAGGGCATCACCGTGCGCGGCATCGTCGACCAGCACACCGACCTCCCGGCCGACGGCCAGGACGTCGGCGACGTGTACATCGTGCGCTCGGACGGCCTCGGCTACGTGTGGACCGTCCACGGCTGGCCCCCGGCCGGTCGCGGGTTCGTCGTGCAGGGCCCGCCCGGCGATCCCGGCCGCGGCTACACCGACGCGGCGATCGCCGGCAACGCGCTCGTGTTCGCTGCGAGCGACGGCACCAGCGACACCGTCGTCGTGCCCGCACTCGTCGCAGCGGCCGAGCAGGCCGCGGCCGCACACGAATCGAACACCAGCGCCGCCGACCACGCCGAGGCCGCTCAGGTCGCGGCCGGCGCCGCCGAGCAGTCGGCCGCCGACGCGCGTGAGTCGATCGGGCAGCCGTCCGACAACTCGGTGACGACCGCGAAGATCCGTGACCGCGCGGTCACCGCCGACAAGATCGGTGACCAGGCCGTGGAGGCCCGGCACCTCGCGCCGCGCGCGATCCCGCAGGACCGGCTCGCGTCCACCGGCCCGTTCTCGGATTGGGTCAACACGAAAGCCGACCTCGTCGGCGGCAAGGTCCCCACCGGTCAGCTCCCCGCTGTCGCACTCACGAAGCCGTTCCGGGTCTCGAATCGCGCCGCGATGCTCGCCCTCGACGTCCAGGAGGGCGACGTCGCGGTCGTCACCGGCGGTAGCGACAAGGGCACATACATGCTCGGCGAAGGCTCACCCACAGTGTTCGAGTCCTGGGTGCGCCTCAACGCGCCCGACGACGCCGTCTCGTCGGTCAACGGCCAGACCGGCACCGTCGTGCTGAGCAAGAGCGACGTCGGCCTCGGCAGCGTCAACAACACGTCCGATGCAGCGAAGCCGATCAGCACCGCCACCCAGACCGCCCTCAACGGGAAGGTCTCCGGCGCATACACGCTCGTCGTGCAGGCGGGCGCGCCGTCGGGTGCTCCCGCGAACCGCATCACGATCCGGACCGCGTGATGCCCGGCCTCCACACCGGCGACGCACCCGCACACTCGGTGTACGTCGGCGACGCCCTCGCGCACAGCGTGTACGTCGGCGACGCCCTGGTCTGGCGCCGCGACCCCGAGACCCTCTCGTACACCGCGCCGGGAGTGGTGACGGTGCCGGTACCGATCTGGGCGCGGTTCGTCGATCGCGTCGCGATCGGCGGCGGCTCGGCAGGGCACGGCGGCAACGGCGCCAACGGCCAGCCCGGACGCGGCGGCACAGCCGGCTCCTGGTCATCGGACACCATCGATCTCGCGGCCCTGTCCGCAACGTCGCTCACCGTCACGGTCGGTGCCGGCGGAACGGGCACCGCCCGCGAGCAGCTCGGCAACCCCGGAACGGCATCCACGATCACCGTGCCCGGCGGCAGCGCGCTCACCGCAGCCGGCGGTGTCGGCATCGCGGGATACGGCGGCA
>NZ_BCXD01000058.1 GCF_001894925.1 Rhodococcus rhodnii NBRC 100604
GTTACGCAACAGATCGGCCGAGTTCGACAGGTGCTCCTCACCGAAGCCAAGCTTGTCGGGCCGCAATCGGCGCCGTGCACTATCGGCGAAATCGGACATCTCAATCGCGTGGTCTTCGCAGTCGTTGATGAACTGCCGCATGATTTCCGGATCGAGTTCGAGTCGGTTGTCGCTGGCAATCGCAGCGACGACCTGATCGACCGGTCCACCGGTGAAAGGTGGCGCGTCATCGTTCACCGGATCACTCATGCCCATCCTCCTCGAACCGACTCGACACGAGCCTCGCGGAACGTCTCGATGCCCTGGGTCATCATCCGGTCACACCACTTCCCGACCTGTTCTCCGCGAGCGGATTTCGCGGCGTTCTCGTCACGTGAGGTGATGACATACCTGCCGTCGCCGGCGATGTCGAACCACCGCAGCCACGCGACCTCGGAGTCGGCGTACCGCGGTCCCGTTGCCACGCGGATCGTGCCCGCTCCGGCATAGCCTGCCCGCACCGCCGCCTCGAACCTCGATGCCCGCGCAGGAGCCGCCACATCCTGCAGGATGCGACCGGAGAAGTAGTCGGGTTCGGGCTCGTCGTTGCGGGCGAAAACCCTTGTCCCCGGCGCGTTCGGCGGAAGCAGGGCAGCGATCGCCGTCCCCATCGCGGAACCGGGGATGAGACGCAATCGAATCTCGCCGCCGAGGTCGTCGCGCGCACCCGGGAACTGCACTGCCACGGCACCGAACTGCTGATTGCGCGCACCGAGCACCCTGATCCGTGATCCGGACGCGTCGATCCCGGACACCTCGACGAACACTTCCGGCGTCGCGAGCACGCGAATCACATCACGCACACCGTCACCCGCCTCACCGGCGAAGTGCGCGCGGATCTGCTGCTGGAGGCGCTCGTGCTCGTCGAGCGTCGGTGCCGAGACACCGAGGTGGAGCGGATAGGGCGACTCGTCGAGTCCCGTCTCGCTCCACAGTGCGGCGAACTGATCGCTCCGAATCTGACACTCGCGCATCATGATCCGATCACCGGCGGGCTGACCGGTGGCATACCGCCGATCAATTCGTTCCCGTTCTGCACCGTCACCAGGTAACCGGGGGTCTTGTGTTCCGCATCGTCGGAGCCGCCGCCACGACCGGCACCCGCGCCGCCCATCATTCCGCCGCCCATCATCGCTCCGCGAGCACCCGCACCGGCAACGCCGGGACGAGCACCGCCGGCAGCCCCGGCCGCACCTGCCCCCGGTCCTGCGGGAGTCGGTCCGGCGCCGACCAGCCCGCCACCGACCGCGCCACCCGCATGACCACCGCCACCGAGACCGCCGAGCCCAGCGCCGCCGCCGAGCCCTCCGCCACCACCGACGGACGAGCGCAGGCCGTCTGCACCGGCACCGCTTCCAACGCCGAGAGACGAGCCTGCCGACGCCGCGGTCGTCGCGGCAGGGGCGTCGCCGACGCCGGGAAGCCCCGACCCGCCGTTCTCGCCGCCGCTCGTTGTGGCCATGGCGTCCGCTGCGGAGGCGCCGTCCAATGCAGCCGCGTCGGCCGGGCCGAAGGAACCGGGCGGGACCGCAGCCATGCCGCCACCGCCACCGCCACCGCTGCCACCGCCGCCGAAGCCGCCTCCGGACCCGCTGCCGGGCAGTCCGCCGCCGGGCCCGCCGGCCTCGGGGTGATGGACCGTCGACCGCAACTCGTCGAACACCGGGATCGACTCGTCGACGGTACGCACTGCGGGCGGATAGTGACGACGCATCAGATCGAACGCGATGTCACGACGTCGGTAATGCTCGCGGTCCATGTTCGACTGCCAGGGCGTGATCTTGTCGTACCAGCCGAGCGGCTGGACCTCGGGCATCTCGGCGCGCAGCCGGGTCACCGCCGAGGCCACCACCTCGAGTGGTGCCGCGACCGACGACACCGACTCCTGGAGTGCGGGCGCCGACTGCCGGTAGGACTCGATGTTCGCGAGAGCGGCATCCGCGGCGCTGCCCTGCCATCCCTCGCCGATGCGCCGGATCGCTCGCTGGGCTAAGTCCTCGATACTCGCTGCCGCCTCGGCACCCAGCTTCGCCCAGCGCTCCGACAGCGCTGACACGGCCGCCACGTCCATCGACTGGACGGCGTCGAACAGCTGCTGATGGTCGAACTGTTCGCCGAAACTCACCAGATCGCTGACATAGCGTTCTTCCGCGCTCATGCGTCCCCCTCGTCATGCGTCCCCGTGCCCTCGCATCCTAGAGGTAGGCGATGCGAGGGGCGCGACGCGTCAGGCCCAGCCGAGTTCTGCGACGGCCTTCGAGATCGCGGGTTCTGCTCGGTCGCACCAGGTTTCGTCCTCGGTGGCCGGGTTGGCCTCGGCGGTGGGCGCGTCCGGCGTCGCGAGGAAGATCAACGTCTTGTCCTCGTCCGGTGCCGGGACGTAGACGGTGCAGAAATCTGCGACCGACGCATCCGCATACGCTGCGATGCCGCCGAGGTCGATCTTCGTCTCGGGCTTGAACTTGCTCGCTTCGGTCTTGCTGTTCTGCAGCGTCACCGTGACGACGGTCGCGCCGTCGCCGTCCCACGCGCAGCTCGTCGAGATCTTGTCACTGCCGGCCATAGGCTCGGCCTCGGGCTTCGACGAGAAGATCGCCAGCTCCTCGGGCCCGATCAACGCACACGGATCGGAGGTCGTCGCAGCGAGCGAACCCGTCGCCTCGGTGGCGGGGGCATCGGCGGTTTCGGCGTCCGAGTTGCTGCACCCGGCGGCCACAGCCGCCACTGCTGCCAGCGACAACACCGACACACACGCGGAACGCGCACGCTTGCTCAAAGACCGACTCCTTCCGGAAGGCTCACAGGGCGCTCGAACGGTAGCCCACCTGGCACGCGCCAGCACGACGAGGGGGCGAACGTCACGGTGGGGCGCGTCACCGATTCGCTTGGTATCGTCCACTGGCGCAATCGGAGGGGGAGATCGATGGTCGATCAGCGGACGGAACAACTGCGAGCTCAGAACGACGTTCTCGAGCGGCAGGTGGGGGACATGCTCGCGAAGCTCGAACAGCAGCAGCGAGATCTCGAAGAGGGGCAGCGAATCGTCTCGCAGCTCCGCGTGTGGGGTGAATCCGACGACCGCATGGTCAAGGTGCAGGTGGACGCGGTCGGTGCGGTACTCGACGTCGTAGTCGCACCCGAGGCGCTGCGCCGCTCGACGCCCGAACTGCTGGGCGCGGCGATGAAGCAGGCAGCACATCGCGCCAGCGCATCGGCCCGTGTGCAGGCACAGGAGGCGATGGCGCCCGTGCTGGCCGCGAACGAGCAGATGCCCGACCTGCCCGACCTCGTGCCCGGTGCACCGAGCCTGCACGACCTGTTCACAGGCCTCGACCTGCCCGAGCCTGCAGCGCCGGGACCGGCGCCCCGGCCCGCCCAGGACGACGACGAAGACGACGGCTGGGGCCGGTCCTCGTCGTTCATGGAAGACCCGCGCCGATGAGCGAGCCGATGTATATCGACCCGGCACAGTTGCGCGCCGTCGCGCCGCGGTTCGATGCGATCGCGGATCGAGCGGTGGCGGCATTGCGAAGCCTCGAGGGTGCCCTCACCGCAGAGGGTGAGTTCTGGGGCAACGACGAGACCGGTCACAACTTCACTCAGATGTACGTGGGCCGAGCCGAGAAGTGCGCCACCGATGCCGCAGCGGCGCCGGCTCTCTTCGAGGAAATTGCCTACAAACTGCGCTTCGTCGCCGATACGACAGAGCAGACGGACGAGGGCTTCGGGTCGAGCTTGAATGGCGTCTTCTGATGGGCATCGAGATCCCGGGCTACCTTCGTCCCGTCGCGGAGTTCTGCGCATCACAGGAATGGCCTGAGGCCGACGAAACAGCCATGGAGCGCGCTGCCGCAGCATGGCGAGCGAACGCGAATGCTCTCAGCGAGATGCTCGATGATGCACGGGCCCAGATCAAGGCCGCGCGAACCGGACTTGGTGGGGCCGTCGACACCGCTGTCGAAGAGCGTTGGGCCCGGCTCGAAGACGCTCTGGAGTCGGCTGCACAGCTGAGTTTCGAACTCGCAGTGGACACCGACGGTTCGGCAGAGGGCGTACGTAACGCAAAGCTCCGCATCATCCAGGCGCTGATCATTCTTGCGGCTCAGCTCGCTGGGTTGGCAGCGTGGATGTTCCTGTCTGCCGGCCTCGCCAGTCCTGCGGCGATCGCCGCGCAAGCCGCGACCCGCGCAGTCGTTCAGATGATCATGCGCTGGCTTCAAGCCGAGTTGCTGAAGCGGGTTGTCGCGGGCGCTGTCGAAGGTGCCAGCTCGGGCATCTTGGATGCAGTTGCGAGGGAAGGTGCCCTGCAGGTTCTGGAAATGAACAATGGCAAGCGCAGCGACGTCGACTTCGGGAACCTGTTCGAAGCAGCCGGCCAAGGCGCCTTCAAGGGAGCCCTCGAAGGCGGTGCGGGCAGTCTCGTACCCGGCAGTTCGAACAAGCTCCGCGACTCCGTGCAGGACCGCCTGTTCGGTGAGGTGTTCAACGTCGTCCAGGAACACACCGTCGGAAAGCCGAGAGCCGAGAGTGAGCTCGCCGAGGAAATCGACGAGGCAGCCGGTGTCAATCACGCTGGCACCGCGGCACTCACT
>NZ_BCXD01000059.1 GCF_001894925.1 Rhodococcus rhodnii NBRC 100604
ACTTAAAATCCGCACAGTGTCGGTTCGAACCCGACTGGGGGCACAGGTCAGAGCGATTTCCGGGGTGTCACGAACCCGCCTCGGAGCCGTTCTTGTCACGAGTTGTCACAACCGGGACCGAACTCGCGGCCTCGAGCATCGCCGGGTCCTGACTGTGCGCGTACGTCGCGAGCGTGAATGCCGCGCTCGCGTGCCCCATCCACGCCGCGATCACCGCCGTCGGGACGCCCCGAAGATGCATCAGCGTCGCGCACGTGTGGCGGGCATCGTGCAGTCGGATCTTCGGCACCCCGGCCGTCGTGATGGAACGGCCCCACCAGTACGTCAGTGTGTTCGGCGTCGGCGGGTTCCCCTCGCGGTCCACGACGACGTACCCGGTGTCCTGCCACGCGCCGCCGAGCAATAGCCGATCCGCGGCCTGCCGTTTCCGCGCCGCCTTCAATGACCGCACGAGATCGTCGGGCATCGGGAGCGTCCGGGCCGAGCGCCGCGACTTCGGGGTGCCCTCTGCGATCGTCGTCGCGAACGACACCCGGTTCGCCACGACCCGCAGCACCTTCTCGTCGAGGTCGACGTCGGCCCACCGAAGTCCGGAGATCTCGCCGCGGCGCAGCCCGCACAGGGCGAGGAACCACGCGTGCGCGTACTGGTCGTCCCCGGTCGCTGTCAGGAACCGCTCGACGTCATCGCCGGTCCACGTCTGGAACTCGGGACGCGCCTGCGGGAGGCGGTCGACCAGCTTCGCCACGTTCCGGACGAGGTCGCCCTGCCGCACTTGATCCTCGAGCGCAGCAGACAGCACGGTGAGCATGTAGTTCACGGTGCGCGGCGTCCACGGTCTGCGCTTCTCCCGCTTCGGCCCGGGGAGGCCGCCTTTGACGAGCTTCGTAATCAGCTGGTCGATGTCGCTGCGCGTGAGGTTCTGCACGGGCAGGTCGCCCAGCTGTTCGTGCACCGGGCCGAGCACGACCCGGTAGCCGTGAGCGGTCGACGGCTTCAGTGAGTGCTTCCCGGCGAGCCATCCGTCGAGCGCCTGCGTCACGGTCGTCTTCCGGGCGTAGACATGCATGCCCGTCGCCACGCCGTTCTGCACCTCGGCGAGCTTCGCCCGTGCCTCGGCCTCGGTCGCGAACCGCTGCCGCAACTGCTTGCGCTTCCCCGTGGCCGGGTCGATGCCGACGTCGGCGGTCAGCTGGTAGCGGACGACCGGCTTTCCGCGAACCTTCTTCGCGAGCTCGACCTTCTTGATCTGCGGCGGCAACTGCCGGCGCCCACCTCTGTCGGTGACCATGTGTACGCTCCTGCGTGGATCTGGTTAGCGCCTGTCCGTTCACATGACCCCGCACCTACCCCCCCAGGTGCGGGGTCATTCTTCTGCGCCCGATCTTGCCTCAGGGGCATGACGCATCACCCGAGACGACGCGCCAGCTCCTCCTCGATGTACCGCCGCTCGCCCGCAGTGAGCCGATCGAGACGGTTCTGCAGTGTCGGCATGTCGACCCACAGGTCGTCGGCGGCCGCGTGAGTGAGCGGCTGACGGTGCCACACGAGCGCATCGATCAGCGATTCGAGACTGATGAGCCGTCGCGCCGTGATGCAGTCGACGACGCGCTCCTCTTTCGCCGCGAACCACGGATCGGGCGGGACGGGTCCGCGCTCGAGGTGCACGATCTCGTGCGTGATGGTGCAGCGACGTTCGGCCTGGTCGAGCGTCGAGCACAGTTCGAGGCCCTCGTCGTTCCACTCGCCGACCTGCTCGCCGTCGAGCTCTCGCGAGCACATGACGTGCATGTCGGGGTAGTGGTCTCGGAGGATCCGCCACGGGTGGTAACGCGACATATCGGGCACTTTGACAGATCGGTCTGACGCCGTAGCCTACGGTTGCTCGGAGACGCTCGAATCATGCTGCTCGCGCGCAGATTTGGCGGCTCGCCGAAAGCTGGACAGCGACGGAGTTGGGCGTGAAGCGTCAACGAGTAGCGCCATCTGGTCGAAAAGCGGCCGTTGGTAGGCGAAAACCTCAGGAACGGCCAAGGCGAGGAATGCGTTGATCGCGACCGAATCCCAATCATCTGGATCAACTTCGATCCGGTAATGCAACGCGCTGTCGATCATGAGAGAGCACTCGTTGTTCGTCAGTTGCGATTCGAGTCTGACGGCGATCCCGTCGGGACTCAGAGCGTACGACGCCTCTGTGCGAATATCTGTCGCCCCGGCCGTTTCATCGACGCCAGGTTCGTTTTCATGACTATGCAGAGCCTTCGAGCTCGTTTCAAACACAATCGCCGAAACGCTCTCTGCGGACTTCAGGCGCGTCCGCGCAACTGCGATCGGGCTTCTTGCAGTACGAGCCTGTTCCTCTAGGGCTGCTCGCTTGATCATCAGACGCCTGCCAAATACTGTTCAGCTTCTTCATCCGAGACTTCATGGAAAGCCTCGGCCTCTTTCCAGCCATCGAAAAAGCCATCGGCGTAACTGCGAGGAGACCCCGGCGTAGAACGGAAGGCGATATGCATGACGCCCGCCGCCACGTCGGGCGACGAGGGTAGTGCACCCGTCGTCTGCGAGGCGAGTTGTCCGCTCTCCGATGCCGCCTCTCCAGCGGGCGCGACCGAGAATGTGAGGTCAACCCCCACAGCCCACGCGTAGTGGCGAATCTGCGACAGCGTGAGGTCAGAATCCAATCGCTCGAGTCGTGAGATCGTGCTGGGGGCGACGCCGAGCTTCGCGGCTACCGCGCGCTGGGAGAGATCTGCATCCTCCCGTGCCCGGCGAAGATCTTCCTTGAAGTCCAACTCGTTTGCTGAAAGGCGTGCAGCAAGACGAGAGGACTGCGTGCTTCGCCTGTTGGTACGCCTACTCATCTGCCTCACCCCTTCGTTCACCTGACTGCGGTGCCCAAGTGTTGCACGTTGCGCAACAGCGCGCGACAAGCGGGGCGGTCACGGTGATGTCACGATCCTGCGGCAGTCGCATCCTTGCTCCCTGCAATACCTCTCAGTGATTCCGACGGCATCCTTGACCTCGTGCGTCTGGTGCTTCTTGGTCTTGTCGTCCGCCCAGCTGGTGCACTTCCAGGACAGCTTGGCGGCCAGGAGCGACCGGTGGCTTAACGTAGTCTCAGCGAAGTAGAGGCGGTATGCACGCGAGCCCTCGCCGGGCCGGTTGCGAATGCCGGATGACTTCAGGGCGCCGACCCAGGGGAGCGTGTGTCGCCCGAGTTTGAGACCCTCTGGAGCCGTTAAGTCTCTCGCGCTGATCCCGTTCCTCTCTGCCCGTTCAACTAGAACGTCCAGATGGGTTATGGCCACCTCGTCTTCATGGGGGTGGTTGAGGCGGTCCATCTCATCCTCGACGCCATCCCACCAATCCCAGGTGCAGCCCCCGGATGTTGCGATCGAGTCTCGATCCCTCACGCCCCGCCCTCCGGCCCTTCGCCCTGCGACTGATCCTCTGGCGCTGTCTCCGCGCGCCGGCGTTGCTTCTCTTTCGACCCGCCCTTGACGTGCCGGGCGGCTAGCCGCTGCGGACGTTCGTCAGGTTCTGGGGCTTGATCACGCG
>NZ_BCXD01000060.1 GCF_001894925.1 Rhodococcus rhodnii NBRC 100604
GTAAGCAGTCCGTTGCTGCAGGTATCGCCAATGCCGTTCCGCTACCGCTGTTGTTGGAGCACCTCCAGTTCAACCGTGATCTCATGCAGCGCTGGCGTCCCTGGCTTTACCTGGCAATCGACAGCGAAGACGAAAACCCTCTGCCTCTACACGGCGCGGACGTGACGTCCCCGGCAGACGCGCAGCTGGCGCTGAGGGCGGGGCTCACTATTCGCATCGAGATGCGCCGTGAAGCTGACCAAGACCTCGATGCTGCCGTGCACTTCCAGTACGAGCGCGAGGTGTGGTATGCCGTGCGGGCGGAGGCATTCATGGAGACCCTGCTCGACATGGTCGCTCTGGTGGCGGAGAACCCGTCGGACATTGATGTTGCCACCCTGCTCCGGATGCGTCGCCCTCAAGCCGTCCAGTAGCGCCGCTATCCACTTTCCACGAACCTGCGAGATAGAGAGTCCATGTCGGATTATCCTCAGTCCCCAACAGACGCCCACGGCGTCCGCCCTGTCATTCTCGTTCTCGACTATCCCGGCCACCGTCCTGAAGCACGCCTGTCCGAACTGCGCCTGGAAGAGGCCGGATACGACGTTCGGGAATTGTTGGTCCGTCCACTGCCCAGAGACCTCACCGCCGAGGCGTATACGATCCAAGCCCTGACCGCATCAGGTCACGCGCAGGCAAGCGTGCACGGGGTACTTGGGTACTGCATGAGCGCATCTCTCGCGCACCTCGTGGCAACCGTGACCTCGGCCCGTCACCTGCTGCTCTTCGACGCCGAGCGCGCGACGGAGCAAACGATCACAAGTGAAATACGCAACGTCCTAACGTCTTTCGCCCCGGGGGTGGAGCTTCCTCCGCCTCTCAGTGGCGCCGAACTCTCCGGTGCCCCGCAGTCGTTCATAGAACGGATCGATGCCCAACTTTTCTCTGCGATCAGTGCCTCACTGCAGGAGGAGGCCGATGGCCCATTCCCGGACACGGAGGAAGACCCTCACAGTCGCGCAGGTCGCCCGCGGTCTGATGGGCACCTATCTGGACTGGTTCGCCCACCTTTTTGCGGCTTCCGATGCCGGCGTGGCGACCCCGCGGTCGGTTCGACCGGTCAACTTCATGCCGTACATGTGACGTCGTCTGGACATGTGCTGCCCGAAGACTGGACTGCTGCGACCGGAATCCCGCGCCATGTAGTCGAGACCGGGCGGACCGACCTCGCCAGGACCGAGGAGACGAGAGCACTGACCCTGCGCCTCCTCCACGCTGAACACACGATGCCATGAGTGCTCGTGGCCCATCACGAAGTCACTCGTCCGCTGTCGTCGGCCGCCGGCAAGGCGCTCAGACAGAGGGAAATATGCGCAACCCGCTGGCCGGATTTCCGCAGGAGATCAACCTGGGAACGGCAACCGTCGCCACGCTTGGTCCCGTCGGTACGGACGCCCACGCCGAAGCGGACCGCTTGTTTGGCAAAGTCCTACTGGCCGATTCCTTCAACGAGGCAATGGATCTGGGACTAGCCGAAGGAGTACTGGTTCTCGTGGCTGCGGGGTTCTTGGAACGAGACGACGACAAACTGGTGGACAGTTGGGTGGACATTCACTTCCGGAATCTCGACCGCATGCGTTTGCTCGCGACGTGGGAAAGCCTCACGAAGCCCATGTGTGTCGCATCGAACACCGCCCGTGGAAGATCTCTGAAGAGTATGGAAACGATCGCCCTCCATCCTGCGACCGAGGTATTCGCGCGCAAATTCGCACCGCAAGCCGCGCGGAACTATGTCAGCGCGAAACCTATAGCCGCTCAGCGGGCGAACGACGGACACACGGACGGTTGCATCGGCTCGGTCGACATAGTGCGTGAGATGCCGAACCTCAAGATTCTCAACACCTGGCAACCAACGATGGTGTGGTGTTTGTACGAGCCGTATTTCCTAACCAACTCCAATGATTAGCCTCAAATCTTTTCAATAACGTTTCAGTCGCACCACCGAGAAACAAGTTCGTCCGTCATATCCTCAAACTTGGAGAGCACATGAAGATCCTTATCGCCGGCGGCGCCGGATTCATCGGAAGCACCATCGCGTCGGCCTGTATCGACGAGGGAATCGAGCCGATCATCCTCGACAACCTGGTGACGGGGCGACGTGAATTTACCGCGGGTCGCACTTTCTACGAGGGCGATATCGCCGACGGCTCGCTCATCGATCAGATTTTTGCGCAGCACCCCGACATCTATGCGGTTGTCGACTGCGCTGCCCTGATCGTTGTCCCCGAATCTGTCGCGGAACCGCTCCGGTACTACACCGAGAACGTCGCCAAGGGCATTCTTTTCCTCGGCCACCTCGTCAGGAACGACTGCCGTCGGCTCATATTCAGCTCCTCCGCGTCCATTTACGCCGCCGGCTCGGACTTCGCCGTGGACGAGAACTCTCCGCTGGATCCGCTGAGCCCCTACTCCCGCACCAAAGCACTGTTCGAGACCGTGTTGCGGGACATCAGCTTCACGGGCGCGCTCGGCATCGTCTCCCTGCGCTACTTCAATCCAGTCGGCGCCGATCCCAAGATGCGCTCCGGACTTCAAGTACGCCGCCCTACCCACGCTTTGGGGAAGATGATCGAGGCTCGCGAGTTCGGCGAGACGTTCCAGATCACCGGCGTGGACTGGCCCACCCGAGATGGCTCCGGGATCCGCGACTACATACACGTCTGGGATCTCGCCCACGCTCACATCCAGACACTGCGCCGCTTCGACACGCTCTTCCCCACGAATCCTCAGTCCTACTACCAGGTCATTAATC
>NZ_BCXD01000061.1 GCF_001894925.1 Rhodococcus rhodnii NBRC 100604
TCTCGTTCGTTCCCGTCCGGGGTGGGCCAGTGATTGTTTGAAGCTAGTTTGAGTTTTTAAGCTGGTGATTTGGACTCTTTTTTGTTCTGAAAGTGATCCTGTCTCTTCGGGGGTGGGGTTGTTTTTGAGTCTTCAACGGAGAGTTTGATCCTGGCTCAGGACGAACGCTGGCGGCGTGCTTAACACATGCAAGTCGAGCGGTAAGGCCCTTTCGGGGGTACACGAGCGGCGAACGGGTGAGTAACACGTGGGTGATCTGCCCTGCACTCTGGGATAAGCCTGGGAAACTGGGTCTAATACTGGATATGACCACTGGTTGCATGGCCTGGTGGTGGAAAGATTTATCGGTGCAGGATGGGCCCGCGGCCTATCAGCTTGTTGGTGGGGTAATGGCCTACCAAGGCGACGACGGGTAGCCGACCTGAGAGGGTGATCGGCCACACTGGGACTGAGACACGGCCCAGACTCCTACGGGAGGCAGCAGTGGGGAATATTGCACAATGGGCGCAAGCCTGATGCAGCGACGCCGCGTGAGGGATGACGGCCTTCGGGTTGTAAACCTCTTTCGGTAGGGACGAAGCGCAAGTGACGGTACCTATAGAAGAAGCACCGGCCAACTACGTGCCAGCAGCCGCGGTAATACGTAGGGTGCGAGCGTTGTCCGGAATTACTGGGCGTAAAGAGCTCGTAGGCGGTTTGTCGCGTCGTCTGTGAAATCCCACAGCTCAACTGTGGGCGTGCAGGCGATACGGGCAGACTTGAGTACTGCAGGGGAGACTGGAATTCCTGGTGTAGCGGTGAAATGCGCAGATATCAGGAGGAACACCGGTGGCGAAGGCGGGTCTCTGGGCAGTAACTGACGCTGAGGAGCGAAAGCGTGGGTAGCGAACAGGATTAGATACCCTGGTAGTCCACGCCGTAAACGGTGGGCGCTAGGTGTGGGTTTCCTTCCACGGGATCCGTGCCGTAGCTAACGCATTAAGCGCCCCGCCTGGGGAGTACGGCCGCAAGGCTAAAACTCAAAGGAATTGACGGGGGCCCGCACAAGCGGCGGAGCATGTGGATTAATTCGATGCAACGCGAAGAACCTTACCTGGGTTTGACATACACCGGATCGCCTCAGAGATGGGGTTTCCCTTGTGGTCGGTGTACAGGTGGTGCATGGCTGTCGTCAGCTCGTGTCGTGAGATGTTGGGTTAAGTCCCGCAACGAGCGCAACCCTTGTCCTGTGTTGCCAGCACGTAATGGTGGGGACTCGCAGGAGACTGCCGGGGTCAACTCGGAGGAAGGTGGGGATGACGTCAAGTCATCATGCCCCTTATGTCCAGGGCTTCACACATGCTACAATGGCCGGTACAGAGGGCTGCGATACCGTGAGGTGGAGCGAATCCCTTAAAGCCGGTCTCAGTTCGGATCGGGGTCTGCAACTCGACCCCGTGAAGTCGGAGTCGCTAGTAATCGCAGATCAGCAACGCTGCGGTGAATACGTTCCCGGGCCTTGTACACACCGCCCGTCACGTCATGAAAGTCGGTAACACCCGAAGCCGGTGGCCCAACCCCTTGTGGGAGGGAGCCGTCGAAGGTGGGATCGGCGATTGGGACGAAGTCGTAACAAGGTAGCCGTACCGGAAGGTGCGGCTGGATCACCTCCTTTCTAAGGAGCATCTCCCCATACCGCCTCGAAGAGTCGGGGTGTGTGTGAGGGCAGAGCCATTTCGGATTCACATGTAATCCGGTGGTGCTCATGGGTGGAACACTGACTGGTTCATTCACTGTTCGGTCGGCCTGTGTGCCGGCTGGTGGGTGGTATATCGATGCACTGTTGGGTCCTGAGAGAACACGTGAGTGTTTATCTCTGGAGAGACGACGACTGGAGTTTTCCGGTGATACCGCGGTCGCCCTGTGTGGGTGGTTGGTCTGGTTCCGGGTGTGGGCTTTGGTTGTGTGTTGTTTGAGAACTGCACAGTGGACGCGAGCATCTTTGTTAGTAAGTGTTTAAGAGCGTACGGTGGATGCCTTGGCACCAGGAGCCGATGAAGGACGTGGGAGGCTGCGATAAGCCTCGGGGAGCTGTCAACCGAGCTGTGATCCGAGGGTGTCCGAATGGGGAAACCCAGCACGAGTGATGTCGTGTTACCCGTGCCTGAATGTATAGGGCATGTGGAGGGAACGTGGGGAAGTGAAACATCTCAGTACCCACAGGAAGAGAAAACAACATGTGATTCCGTGAGTAGTGGCGAGCGAAAGCGGATGAGGCTAAACCATGGGTGTGTGATAGCTGGCAGGCGTTGCATTCGTGGGGTTGTGGGGTTACTCGTTCTGCTGCTGCTGAAGTGGACGGAAGTGATAAACCGGTATGTTAGTCGAAGTGGTCTGGGATGGCCTGTCGTAGAGGGTGAGAGCCCCGTAGACGAAAATGTGCCGGCTTCTGTGAGTGATACCCGAGTAGCACCGGGCCCGTGAAATCTGGTGTGAATCTGTCGGGACCACCCGATAAGCCTGAATACTCCCTGGTGACCGATAGCGGACTAGTACCGTGAGGGAAAGGTGAAAAGTACCCCGGGAGGGGAGTGAAATAGTACCTGAAACCGTGCGCTTACAATCCGTCAGAGCCTGTGCTGCCTTTCGGTGGGTGGGTGATGGCGTGCCTTTTGAAGAATGAGCCTGCGAGTTAGTGGCATGTCGCGAGGTTAACCCGTGTGGGGGAGTCGTAGCGAAAGCGAGTCCGAATAGGGCGCGTGTAGTGGCATGTTCTAGACCCGAAGCGGAGTGATCTACCCATGGCCAGGGTGAAGCGACGGTAAGACGTCGTGGAGGCCCGAACCCACTTAGGTTGAAAACTGAGGGGATGAGTTGTGGGTAGGGGTGAAAGGCCAATCAAACTCCGTGATAGCTGGTTCTCCCCGAAATGCATTTAGGTGCAGCGTCACGTGTTTCACTCTGGAGGTAGAGCTACTGGATGGTCTAGGGGGCCCACAAGCTTACCGAAATCAGCCAAACTCCGAATGCCAGGGTGTGAGAGCGTGGCAGTGAGACTGCGGGGGATAAGCTTCGTAGTCGAGAGGGAAACAGCCCAGATCGCCGGCTAAGGCCCCTAAGCGTGTACTAAGTGGAAAAGGATGTGGAGTCGCTGAGACAACCAGGAGGTTGGCTTAGAAGCAGCCACCCTTGAAAGAGTGCGTAATAGCTCACTGGTCAAGTGATTCTGCGCCGACAATGTAGCGGGGCTCAAGTACACCGCCGAAGCCGCGGCACTCCAACATATACATTCGCATCGCCTTACGGGGTGGTGTGCAGTGGTTGGGGTGGGTAGGGGAGCGTCGTGCAGCCTGGGAAGCAGCAGTGTGAACTAGTTGTGGAGGCTGTGCGAGTGAGAATGCAGGCATGAGTAGCGAAAGAAGAGTGAGAAACTCTTCCGCCGAATGACCAAGGGTTCCTGGGCCAGGTTAATCCGCCCAGGGTGAGTCGGGACCTAAGGCGAGGCCGACAGGCGTAGTCGATGGACAACGGGTTGATATTCCCGTACCCGTGTGAACGCGCCCATGGTGAATCAGTGATGCTAACCGTCCTGAAGCGGTGACGGAACCTTCGGGTTTTGTTTCCGTGGATGCACGGGATCCGATCTGGTAGTAGCCAAGCGATGGGGTGACGCAGGAAGGTAGCTGGGCCAGTGAGTGGTTGTACTGGTGTAAGCCTGTAGGGCGAGTGGTAGGCAAATCCGCCACTCATGGAGCCTGAGAGGTGATGCGTAGCCGATCGAGGCGAATTCAGTGATCCTATGCTGTCGAGAAAAGCCTCTAGTGAGTTTTCACACGGCCCGTACCCCAAACCGACACAGGTGGTCAGGTAGAGAATACCAAGGCGATCGAGAGAACTATGGTTAAGGAACTCGGCAAAATGCCCCCGTAACTTCGGGAGAAGGGGGGCCACGGCTGGTGACGGGCTTTACGCCTCGAGCTGGTGGTGGCCGCAGAGACCAGTGAGAAGCGACTGTTTACTAAAAACACAGGTCCGTGCGAAGTCGTAAGACGATGTATACGGACTGACGCCTGCCCGGTGCTGGAAGGTTAAGAGGACCGGTTAGCCAACTTGTTGGCGAAGCTGAGAATTTAAGCCCCAGTAAACGGCGGTGGTAACTATAACCATCCTAAGGTAGCGAAATTCCTTGTCGGGTAAGTTCCGACCTGCACGAATGGCGTAACGACTTCTCAGCTGTCTCAACCATAGACTCGGCGAAATTGCATTACGAGTAAAGATGCTCGTTACGCGCGGCAGGACGAAAAGACCCCGGGACCTTCACTACAGCTTGGTATTGGTGTTCGGTTCGACTTGTGTAGGATAGGTGGGAGACTGTGAAGCGGGCACGCCAGTGTTCGTGGAGTCGTTGTTGAAATACCACTCTGGTCGTATTGGATGTCTAACCTCGGGCCATGATCTGGTTCAGGGACAGTGCCTGGTGGGTAGTTTAACTGGGGCGGTTGCCTCCCAAAATGTAACGGAGGCGTCCAAAGGTTCCCTCAGCCTGGTTGGCAATCAGGTGTCGAGTGCAAGTGCACAAGGGAGCTTGACTGTGAGACTGACGGGTCGAGCAGGGACGAAAGTCGGGACTAGTGATCCGGCACCGGCATGTGGAAGCGGTGTCGCTCAACGGATAAAAGGTACCCCGGGGATAACAGGCTGATCTTCCCCAAGAGTCCATATCGACGGGATGGTTTGGCACCTCGATGTCGGCTCGTCGCATCCTGGGGCTGGAGTAGGTCCCAAGGGTTGGGCTGTTCGCCCATTAAAGCGGCACGCGAGCTGGGTTTAGAACGTCGTGAGACAGTTCGGTCTCTATCCGCCGCGCGCGTCAGAAACTTGAGGAAGGCTGTCCCTAGTACGAGAGGACCGGGACGGACGAACCTCTGGTGTGCCAGTTGTTCCGCCAGGAGCATTGCTGGTTGGCTACGTTCGGAAGGGATAACCGCTGAAAGCATCTAAGCGGGAAGCCTGTTCCAAGATGAGGTTTCTCACCCCCTCGAGGGGGTAAGGCCCCCGGCAGACCACCGGGTTGATAGGCCAGAACTGGAAGCGCAGTAATGTGTGGAGGTGACTGGTACTAATAGGCCGAGGACTTACCAACAAAGGTGTTACGCGTCCACTGTGCGGTATCTGAAACAACACACACAGGTCTCTGTGTGGGTATGTGTTTCATAGAGTTACGGCGGCTATAGCGGAGGGGAAACGCCCGGTCCCATTCCGAACCCGGAAGCTAAGCCCTCCAGCGCCGATGGTACTGCACTCGACAGGGTGTGGGAGAGTAGGACACCGCCGTACATA
>NZ_BCXD01000062.1 GCF_001894925.1 Rhodococcus rhodnii NBRC 100604
AAGGTAAGGCTGTGACCTTGCCGTCATTCATGGGGGGCGATCGCCGCGGGCGGTCGCCGCTGCCCTGGCTGCTGTCGACCGTGCCGCTCGCTTCCGGCCGCGGTTCCGGGTCTTCGTCGGTGCGCTTCCCATCGTTGATCTCCTGTCGTTGTGCAATCAAGGTGCGGAGCATCTCGATCGCTGCCTTGCGTTCTCTCGGTGACAGGTCGTCGACGCCCGGCGGGAGTTCCTCCGCGAACGGGGGGCCAGGGACGCGACGGCCTGCTGCTGCGAACGCGACATCGTCACTCACGCCTGCGAGCCATCCGATCGCGCGGACAGTTTCGTCGGAGGGCTCCGACTTGTATGTCCCCTTCTCGATGGCGTTGAGCGTCGTTCCCACAATCTTGAAGCCGGCACCCTTCGCTTGGAGGGCGAGCTGCCGGATCGATGTGCCGCGTTCGCGGCGGGCTAGGTGGATCAGCCCTTGCAGGGTTTCGATCTCGTTCACGGCGATGACAGTCCCTCGCTGGTGGTCTCTTGTGCCAGATCAACGCGGCCGATTTTTAACAAGTTAGACGTCGATCATTGCAGACCACGTATGTGTACAGCGCTTGTGAGGTTGACAAGTGATAGCAAACGATGTGTACTGCACTTGTAATTCCGACCAGAGGAGGGCATCATGAAGCGCAGCCGACCACCAAGACGGCGGAAGGAATTCTGGATGAAGGTCAAGGACCCGGCGAAGATTCGCCGGTGGCGCAAGCAGCGCCACTACAGCCAGGACCAGTTGGCGTACCTCGTCAACCGAAGTCAGCAGTCCATCTCGCTGATCGAGCGGGGCGAGATGACGAGCATTAGCGAGGGTTTCGCGATCGCGCTCGCGGCTCGACTCGACGTCCCATGGGAGGACCTCTTCGAGGCTCATGAGATTCAAGTCGGGTCTGCTGTTTCAAGTGAGGTGCACAGCGCTGCAAACAAGGTCCCGGCATGAAAACGGCCCCACACCTGGGCAAACAGGTGCAGGGCCTCGAACACCACAACCAAGGAGAAGCAATGTCCACCACGAATCGTATCCGAGTCATCCTCGTCGGCCTCGCTGCTGGTGCGGCGATCGCTGCGGGTGCCACCACCGCCGCGGCCGCTCCGGCGCCTGCTGAGATCGTCACGAGCAACGACGCGAGCATGGGGGAGCGCAGCACGCCGGCGTCCGAGTACCGCGGCAAGCCGTCCGACGTCGTCGTGCAGGGCGGCGTCATCACGATGCCGAGCCCGGACAACGTCTGGACCGTCGTCGGTGCTGATCCCGTGACGGGCGCGCCGATCTGGGGCTGGGTTCCGGTCGGTTCCGGTGTCACCCCGGCGATCATCTCCGGCGGTGCGCGATGAGCGACCTCACCCTCTTCGCCGGCGGCGGCGAGCAGTCGCCCTTCGACTCGATCAAGCAGTCCCGCATCGACGGCAGTGAGTTCTGGTCCGCACGCGACCTCATGCCGCGAGCCACCGCTTCCCGCGCCCATATCGGGCCGTGCGGATCGTCTTCCGACCGGATGTGTCCTCACGCATCCAGAGGTCGCGCACTCTGGCCATCAGTCATGCACCCCATTCCGGTCCGTCTGCGTCGGGAGCCTCTACCTCGTCGTCCCATGAGTCCAGATCATCGGGCTCGTTCTGGAACGAGCAGGCGATGCCCTTACCGCTGGCGATCAGGTTGGCCAGTTCCGTGTCGGTGAGTTCTCGATCACGCACAGGTCGCGCTCCTCTCACTGTCGAGGTTGCATTCAGATTGCTTCCGGAACATCGTGCAGCACCAGCGATCTCCACACGCGGACCAGCTTGGGTGTGACTTCGAGGTGGTTGGCAAGAACGCCGACATGGGGGCCGTACATGACCTCCGCCAGGGCGTAGTCGACGGGGTTGATGAGCGTCTTGGCTGCCCATTCGTCGGCAAGACGTTCCTGGCGGGCGTGGAGGGCTTGGTCATGCGCCGGCTCGTGCCCGTAGTGTGCGTGCCCCAACTCGTGGGCAAATGTTGAACGCCCACGGAATCGCGCCATTCCAGGCCGAAGGATGATCGTGCGGTCGTGGTGCAGGTACTTCCCTCGCCGGCCGCCCGCGAGGGGACGCTCGACGACACGCACCCCCATCCTCTTAC
>NZ_BCXD01000063.1 GCF_001894925.1 Rhodococcus rhodnii NBRC 100604
GAGCTACCTACGCGATGCTCGCCAGAGGTGACAATCTCGGTGTCTTCCAGCTCGATTCGGCAGGCATGCGCGAGCTCCTGCTTCGTATGGCACCGACGGAGTTCAACGATCTCATCGCGTCGAACGCGCTCTATCGACCGGGCCCGATGGGCGTGGGAGCGCATCGGTCGTATGCCGACCGGAAGAACGGCCGAGAGAAGGTCTCCCCCATTCACCCGGAACTGGACGAGCCTCTACGCGGCATCCTGGGTGAGACATACGCGCTGATCGTGTATCAGGAGCAGATCATGCAGATCGCGCAGAAGGTCGCCGGATACTCGCTCGGGCAGGCCGATCTCCTGCGTCGCGCGATGGGCAAGAAGAAGCCCGAGGTTCTCGCCGCCGAGTTCGAGAACTTTCGCAATGGCATGCGCGGCAACGGGTACACGGATGGAGCGGTCACAGCGCTCTGGGAAGCTGTCTTGCCGTTCGCGGGCTACGCCTACAACAAGTCGCACGCCGCGGGCTACAGCCTGGTCATGTACTGGACGGCGTATCTCAAGGCGAACTATCCGGCCGAGTACATGGCGGGCCTGCTGACCTCGGTCGGCGACGACAAGGACAAGGCCGCGGTCTACCTGTCCGACTGCCGCAAGCTCGGCATCACGGTCCTGCCGCCCGACGTCAACGAGTCCGACCACAACTTCACGTCCGTCGGCACCGACATCCGCTTCGGGCTCGGTGCCGTCCGCAACGTCGGCACCAACGTCGTGTCCTCGATCATCGCGGCCCGCACCGAGAAGGGGAAGTACACCGACTTCTCCGACTATCTCGCGAAGATCGACACCGTCGCGTGCTCGAAGAAGGTCACCGAATCCCTCGTCAAGGCAGGTGGATTCGACTCCCTCGGCCATCCTCGCAAGGGTCTGATGCTCGTCCACGCCGACGCGATCGACTCGGTGATGAGCACCAAGAAGGCCGAGGCGATCGGCCAGTTCGACCTCTTCGGTGGCGACGACGCCGACGAATCCGTCGCCGCCGTGTTCAACGTCAAGATCCCGGACGAGGAATGGGACAGCAAGCACCGCCTCGCCCTCGAACGCGAGATGCTCGGCCTCTACGTGTCCGGCCACCCGCTCGACGCGATCGCGACGGAGCTTCGGTCGCTGACGGACACCTCGATCGCGGCCGTACGCGAAGGCAACGTTCAGCACGGGCAGAGGGTGGTGATCGGCGGCATCGTGGCGTCGGTGGACCGCCGGATCGACAAGAAGGGTCAGCCTTGGACGATCGTGGAGATCGCCGACCTCGATGCCACCAGCGAGGTACTCGTCTTCTCTTCGCTGTACGGTCACGTCCGCGAGATTGTGGCCGAGGACGCGGTGTTGCTCGTGACGGCGGTTGTCAGAGTTCGAGAGGGTCGAATCTCGGTCGTCGCGAGTGACGTCGTCGTGGCAGATATCGCGGCTCACGCACCCCTGACGATCACGCTCCGCGAGGACGACTGCACCCGTGCGAAAGTCACCGCGCTCCGAGATGCGTTTCGATGCCATCCGGGGCCACGCCCGGTGCACATCGTCCTCGAGGGAGCTTCCGTCACGAGATGGGCCGCCGATCCGCAATGGGGAGTGGACGGGTCTCAGGGGCTGCTTCGGGCGCTCGAGGGCCTACTCGAACCGCGTTGCCTACCGCCGGCGTCCGGGCCCGCCCAGTAGCCGAACTCGGTGATCGGTCGTCGTCGTTCCGTGCTGTGACCGATTCGGGGTGCCGCGATTCACT
>NZ_BCXD01000064.1 GCF_001894925.1 Rhodococcus rhodnii NBRC 100604
GTCGTCGAGTCCGAGGGTGTCGAGGTCGATCTCGACACCACGATTGGAGCGGATGTTGTCGATCGCGTCGCCGATGACCGTGAGGTTGCGCAACCCCAGGAAGTCCATCTTCAACAGGCCGATGGCCTCACACGACGGATAATCCCAGCCCGTGATGATCGCGCCGTCCTGCGCCCGCTTCCACACCGGAATCGCATCGGTGAGCGGCTCCGACGACATGATCACCGCACACGCATGCACACCCGCATTGCGAATCAGGCCCTCGAGGCCCTTCGCCGTGTCGTAGATCTTCGCGATGTCCGGATTCGACTCGATCAGCGTCCGAACCTCCGCGGCCTCCTTGTACCGCTCGTGATTCGGATCGGTGATCCCCGACACCGAGATGTCCTTCGCCATGATCGGCGGCGGCAACGCCTTCGTGATCTGATCGGCGATCGCGAACCCCGGCTGCCCGAACTGCACCCGCGCCGAGTCCTTGATCGCAGCCTTCGTCTTGATCGTGCCGAACGTGATGACCTGAGCGACCTTGTCGCTGCCCCACTTGTCCGTCGCGTACGTGATCATCTCGCCGCGACGACGATCGTCGAAGTCGATGTCGATATCGGGCATCGACACGCGCTCCGGATTCAGGAACCGCTCGAACAGCAGACCGTGCGGAATCGGATCGATGTTCGTGATGCCCATCGCATACGCCACCAGCGACCCCGCCGCACTACCGCGACCCGGACCCACCCGGATCCCGACCTCACGCGCGTGCCGGATCAGATCACCGACCACCAGGAAGTACGCCGGGAACCCCATCTCGAGGATCACCCCGATCTCGTACTCCGCACGATCGAGATACTCCTGCGGCACCCCCGACGGGAACCGCCACTCCAAACCCTTGTGAACCTCACGACGCAGCCACGTCGCCTGCGTCTCCCCCTCCGGCACCGGGAACACCGGCATCCGATCGCGATGCGCCCACACGTCCTCGTACGACTGCACCCGCTCCGCGATCAGCAACGTGTTGTCACACGCCCCCGGCACCTCGTCGTCCCACAACGCCCGCATCTCCGCCGGCGACTTCAGGAAGTACCCGTCACCGTCGAACTTGAACCGCGTCGGATCCGACAGCGTCTTGCCGGTCTGGATACACAGCAGCGCCTCGTGGTTCTTCGCCGCTTCCTTCGTCACGTAATGGCAGTCGTTCGTCGCCAACGGCGGAATCCCCAACTCCCGCCCGATCTTCAACAGGCCCTCACGCACCCGCCGCTCGATCGACAGACCGTGATCCATCAACTCCAGAAAGAAGTTGTCCTTCCCCCAGATCTCCTGCCACTTCGCCGCCGCCTCGAGCGCCTCCCGCTCGTGACCCAACCGCAACCGCGTCTGAATCTCACCCGACGGACACCCCGTCGTCGCGATGATCCCCTCGTGATGAGTCGCGATCAGCTCCTCGTCCATCCGGGCCCACTTAC
>NZ_BCXD01000065.1 GCF_001894925.1 Rhodococcus rhodnii NBRC 100604
GGGCTCTTCCCGATCGGGAGTGCATCACGGGCGGCCGAGGCTGATGGGGTGAGGCACAAGATGTAGGCGGGTCCTGAGGTGTGACGATGAAGGTTCCTACACCGTTGTCGTCTACTCCACAGAACCCATGTCTGAGCCTACGTGCCTTGTCGCCGACACCATCTGCCGAACCGTCGAGCTGGGGCTCACCATCACCGGCGCCGCGATCGCCGACCAGCTGACCCTCATCGAGTGCCGGCCCGTCGAATCGGATCCTCGTTGCCCGACATGTCTGCAGCCCGGGCGGTTGCGGGACCACGTCGATCGGGTCCTGACGGACCTGCCCGTCGTCGGGCACCCCACCCGACTACGGGTCCGGGTACCCCGCTTCACCTGCGCCGACGACGCCTGCGAGACGCAGATCTTCCGGCAGTCCCTCGACCGAGTCACCGCCCCGAAAGCATCAACCACCCGGCGATGCTCCCGCTGGATCCTGCAGCGGTTGGCGATCGACAAGATGTCCGTCTCCGCCGTCGCGAGAGCACTCGGACTCGGCTGGAATACTGTCAACACCCTCGCCGGGTCGTTGGCCCGCGAGGTGGTCTTCGACCACCCCGGGCACCTCGACGGGATCCGCTACCTCGGGGTGGACGAGCACAAGTGGAAGCATCGGCGTGGTCAGGGTGATCCGGACTTCGTGACCGTGATCGTGGACCTGACCCCGGTGATCGACGGCACCGGCCCCGCCCGCCTGCTGGACATGGTCGCCGGCCGCAGCAAGGCTGCACTCGCCGACTGGCTGGGCAAGCGGGACAGCAACTTCCGCAGTCGGGTGCAGGTCGTGGCAATGGATGGGTTCGCCGGCTACCGCACCGCCACCCAAGAGGCGTTGCCGGCGGCGCGGGCGGTGATGGACCCGTTCCATGTCGTGCACCTCGCGGCGGAGAAGCTCACGCTGTGTCGGCAACGCATCCAGCAGACCACACGTGGGCATCGGGGTCGGGTCGGTGACCCCTTGTACGGGATCCGCAGGATGCTGCTCACCCGTACCGAACTGCTCACCGACAAGCAGAAGGACAAGCTCGCGGCGGCGCTCGACCGAGACGACGCGCACCTGCCGGTGGAGGTGACCGCGTGGTGCTATCAGGATCTGATTGCCGCCTACGCCGAGAGCAACAAGCGTGCCGGGAAGCTGGCGATGTTCAAGTGCCTCAAACGAATCCGAACAGGACTTCCCGCAGGGTTGGAGGAGTTGGCGCAACTCGGGCGGAGCCTGTGGCGACGACGCGCCGAGATCCTCGCCTACTTCGACGTCGGGATCTCGAACGGCCCGGTCGAGGCGATCAACGGCCGACTCGAGCATTTACGGGGCATCGCCCTCGGGTTCCGGAACCTCGACCACTACATCTTGCGGTCGTTGATCCACTCCGGGCAGCTTCAGGATCGGATCAACG
>NZ_BCXD01000066.1 GCF_001894925.1 Rhodococcus rhodnii NBRC 100604
GTTAACCCTGTCACCGGCGAGGAAGAGCCGGTGAAGCACTACAAGGGCACCTTCGTGTTCCGGCTCGCCGGCCGCGAACGCCAGCAGTCGGCGTCGTACTACACACCCGAGGTACTGACGAAGTTCGTTGTCTCGCAGGCCCTCGAGGAGCTGCTGGATCAGGACGACGTGCGGACGACGCCGGAGCAGATCCTGGAACTGTCGATCTGCGAGCCGGCTCTCGGGTCGGGCGCGTTCGCGATCGAGGCGGTCCGACAATTGGCGGCCGAATACCTCAAACGCCAGCAGGAGGACCTCGGGGAGCTGATCGACGCCGACCAGTACCCGGTCGAGCTGCAAAAGGTGAAGGCGCACATCGCGCTGCACCAGGTATACGGGGTGGACCTCAACTCGACGGCCGTCGAGCTGGCCGAGATCTCACTGTGGCTCGACACGATGGTCGCCGGCCTGCAGGCCCCGTGGTTCGGTCTGCATCTGCGCCGCGGCAATTCGCTGATCGGTGCGCGGCGGTCGGTGTATGCACCGAGCCTGCTGGCGAAGAAACAGTGGTTGAAGACGCCTGCGAAGGACGTACCGCTAGGCGAGGAGGTCGGCGCCGACATCCACCACTTCCTCCTGCCGTCCGACGGCTGGGGCGCGGTGATCGACACAGCAGAGGCCAAGACGTACGCGCCGCAGAAGCGCGAAGAGTTGCGACTGTGGCGCAACGAGATCCGCAAGTCGCCGAGCAAGGCGATCATCAAGCGTTTGCAGGGGTTGGCGCAGCGGGTGGAAATGCTGTGGGACTTCACGCTGCGACGATTGACGATCGCCGAATCGCAGATCCACCGCGGCGTCGATCTCTGGGGGTTGCAGCGCGACGAGCAAAGCGACGCTGTCGTGACACGTGAGGACATCGAGAAAGTCCTCCACGACGAAAACGGCGCCTACCGCCGGCTCCGGCGCGCGATGGACGCGTGGTGCGCGATCTGGTCGTGGCCGCTGACGACGGAGATCGAGCCGCCAGATTGGGATCAGTGGGTCGCTGGTCTGGAAGCGATTCTGGGTGTGCCTCCGAAGGCCGGCAAGTTCGAGAAGTACGGCCAGACCAGCCTCGCCGGTGACATGAACTGGCAGGAACTCGACGTCGCGGAGGACACTGACCGCACCTTCGCGCAGGCCATGCCGATTGAGAAAACGCTCGACAGTTTCCCGTGGCTGACGGTCGTCGCCGGTATCGCCGATGCACAGGGCTACCTCCATTGGGAGCTGGACTTTGC
>NZ_BCXD01000067.1 GCF_001894925.1 Rhodococcus rhodnii NBRC 100604
GTCCAGCACCGCTACCGACACCACCGATCGTTCGTCCGCGCCGGCACCGGCTGCCGCACCGATCACCGACGAGGAGATCTTCGCCGGCCACGTCGCGGGCAAGCTGCGCGTCGAGCTCGCAGCACCACTCGACACCCAGCGCGACCTCTCCATCGCCTACACCCCCGGCGTCGCGCAGGTCTCCCGCGCCATCGCCGCCGACGAGACCCTCGCCAAGCGCTACACCTGGACCGACCGGCTCGTCGTCGTCGTCAGCGACGGGTCCGCCGTCCTCGGCCTCGGCGACATCGGGCCCCGCGCCTCGCTGCCCGTGATGGAAGGCAAGTCCGCCCTGTTCAAGGCGTTCGCCGGACTCGACTCCATCCCGCTCGTCCTCGACACCCAGAACCCCGACGAGATCGTCGAGACCCTCGTGCGGCTGCGCCCGAGCTTCGGCGCCGTCAACCTCGAGGACATCTCCGCGCCCCGCTGCTTCGAGATCGAACGCCGCGTCGCCGACGCACTCGACTGCCCCGTCATGCACGACGACCAGCACGGCACCGCCATCGTCGTCCTCGCCGCCCTCATGGGCGCCGCCCGCGTACAAGGCCGCGACCTCACCGGCGCCCGCGTCGTGATCTCCGGAGCCGGCGCCGCCGGCATCGCATGCGCGAACATCCTGCTCGCCGCCGGCATCACCGACGTCACCGTCCTCGACTCCCGCGGCATCGTCTCACGCGAACGCACCGACCTCACCCCCGTCAAGACCGACCTCGCCGCCCGCACCAACCCCGCCGGGCGCGCCGGAACCCTCGCCGACGCCCTCCACGGCGCCGACGTGTTCATCGGCGTATCCGCCGGAACCGTCCCCGAGAACCTCGTCGCGACCATGGCCGACGACGCCATCGTGTTCGCCCTGTCGAACCCCGACCCCGAGATCCACCCCGACATCGCTCGCCGTCACGCCGCGATCGTCGCCACCGGACGCAGCGACTTCCCCAACCAGATCAACAACGTCCTCGCGTTCCCCGGCGTCTTCAACGGCGCCCTCGACGCCGGCGCACGCCGCATCACCGAACGCATGAAACTCGCCGCCGCACACGCCATCGTGTCCGTCGTCGAAGCAGAACTCGCCCCCGACAAAATCGTGCCCAGCCCGCTCGACCCCCGCGTCGCACCCGCCGTCGCCGCCGCCGTCGCAGCAGCAGCGGCCGACGTCACCGGCTGACCG
>NZ_BCXD01000068.1 GCF_001894925.1 Rhodococcus rhodnii NBRC 100604
GTGTCGGTGGGTGGTTGTAGTGTCGTACTCATGTTCGATTCGGGTGGGGGCGGCTCGGGAAACGGGCTGGTAGCCGTGGCGGGACTGGTCGAGTCCAAACGTGCGTTGGCGTGTGCGGAGTATCGGCAGATTCGTGCGATCGGGGCGTTTCATGCGGCGCGAGTGGCAGCGGAAGCGTCCGGGTCGGTGGGGATTCCAGGCGAGTCGGCAGCCAACGAGGTGTCGCTCGCACTGGGGATGAGTGAGGGGCGCGTGTGGTTCGCGATCACGCTGTGCGAGGACCTCGAAAACCGGCTGCCGTTGACGAATACGGCGTTCTCGGTGGGTGAGTTGGATCTGGCGCAGGTCCGCACGATCCACAACCTGCTGCAGAATCTGTCCGACGAGAAGGCCCGGATCGTGGAGGCGGCTCTGTTCGCGCGGGGCCCGATCGACGGGTTACCGCCACGGCGGCTCGGAGACCGGCTGCGGCGGTTGGTGGCGCGCTACGACCGTGACGGGTTCGCGGAGCGTTCTGCGCGGGCGAAGGAGCAGCGGTACATCTCGGTCAAGCAGTGCGACGACGGGATGGCGTTCCTCTCGGGCGAGCTGCCGTCACTGGATGCGGCGACGATCTGGAACCGGCTGAAGGAGATGGCCATCGGCGACGTCTGCGCCGGTGACGAGCGTTCCATGCCGCAACGGCATGCCGATGCACTCGTCGCTCTCGCCGATGGAAGCGGGCGGCTCACGTGTGGGTGTGGGCGCAACGACTGCGCGACCGCCATTCCGGCAGCGGGCAAGCGCGGGCCGCTCGTGCAGATCGTCGTGAGCGACGGATCGATCGGCGGCGCATTCGGCAGCGGATCGTTCGGTGCCGGTTTCGGTGCCAGTGCCGGTGCCGGTGCCGGTGCCGGTGCCAGTGCCCCTGGCGGTAGTTCGGCGGCGATCCCGAGCGTCGGCTTCCTGCCCGGTGTGGGTCCGCTCGATCCCGAGACGGTGCGTGAGGCGATCGCGCACTCGGCGACGCAGCGTATCCACGTCAGTGCAGTCGATCCGGTCGAGCCGGCACCGGGCATCGCGGCCCTGCGGTACCGCATCCCGCGTGCCCTGGCCGACCGGATCCG
>NZ_BCXD01000069.1 GCF_001894925.1 Rhodococcus rhodnii NBRC 100604
AGTAAGCCGCCGAGACCTTGCTAATGGGGTGTCTCGGTGGCCGTGTACGTCCGCGACGCGATCGACAGAGAGCGGGCGTGGAGCTGATGTCGCTGAGGGAATCACTGATCGACTGCGGTTGCTCGACCCTGGCCGTCGCCAGGTCCTTGCGCGACCCGCTCACGCAGCATGTCGACGTACTCGGGTCGAATGACGCTGCGAGTGCGCGGTCGCTTTCCGCTGGTGATGTCGCGGACGTACTGTGCGAGCCGTTCGGGGTTCCTTCCCGACCATCCGTGGGCGAGTACCCATCCCTGCATCGCATCAGCGTCCAGGGGCACCCCAGCGTCACGTAGAGCCAGCAAGATTCCCACGACCTGGTCCTTCTCGAAGCCTGCCGAGATGGTGTTGTTGGGGACTGCCCCCAGTTTGGTTGACATCTGGGTTGTGAGATTCGGTTCTTGCAGTGAATGGATGTTCACCATGCCCAAGCCGTATCCGAAGGAGTTCCGGCGCGATGTGATCGCAGTGGCCCGCCGCAGCGACGCTCCGCTGCGCCAGATCGCGCAGGACTTCGGGATCTCCGAGACGTGTCTGCAGCGGTGGATGAAGGTGGCCGACCGCGAGGAGAGCGCCGACCGCCCCGGCGGTGCGGCGGCGGACACCGGCGAGGCTGCCGAGCTGCGCGAGGCACGTAAACGGATCAGGGTCCTCGAGCAGGAAGCGGAGGTGATGCGCCGGGCGGTGGGCTACCTGTCCCAGCATGTCAACCCAAAATGATGTTCCCGCTGGTCCTCGACCTTGCCGACGACAGGATTCCCGTCACGGTGACCTG
>NZ_BCXD01000070.1 GCF_001894925.1 Rhodococcus rhodnii NBRC 100604
TCTTCGACAAGGCCGTCGAGGCCGGCGCCTCACCAGGCGACCACACCTACCTCGGCACCACCTACACCGGCGGGATCGGTGGCGCCACCCGCAACACCCCCGGCACAGCACCCGGCGGCGCAGGCGCAGGCGGAAACGGCGGCATCTTCGGCTCCGGAAGCCCAGGAGCCAATGGCGGCGACGGCCGCGTCTGGCTCACCTTCCGCAGCTACTGAGCCGCGCACGAGAACGCCCCCACCCTTCGCGGGTGGGGGCGATTCGTCGTTCCGGTAGTGAATACATGCCAGGAAATATGCCGCCGCGGGACGGGTGGCGGGCCTGCGGCGACTCAGTGGGAGCGTGTGCCGTCCTTGAACAGGTCTGACGTGATGATGTACGCGATACCGAGCACCTCGACGACAGTGGCCGTGATCCACGCGATCATCACCGCGTCCGAGATCTGGCCCCACTGTGACCCCATGTAGACGCAGAAGATGACGGCGTTGATCAGCAGCGAGACGGATACTGCCCACATCGTCCAGGTGACGAGCTTTCGCCTGTGGCTGTTGTTGTCCTTCGCACGTTCGGCGGCAGCCGCCCATGCCTCGTTTTCCGCGCGTTCGGGCTGGACCTGGTTGGTCGGCTTGTTCGGGTCGCCGGGGCCGCTGAGCTGATCGACACTGGCGTCTTCGTAGGGCG